>CAWDTM010000008.1:0-701094 GCA_963805305.1 uncultured Chloroflexia bacterium | reverse complement strand
GGCCGATAACGCCGTAGCCTGCGGCGCCGGAAGCGCGGAAATCACCTCGTCGGCGGCCCCTTGCAGGAGGTCGCCCAGGGCGGCATAGCCGAGGGCCAGCTCTGCCTCGACCGGTCGTGCGGTGAGCACGCGCAGGCCGCGCTCCCTCGCCATGCCGATGGCGCTCGACCAGACGCTGGTCTTGCCGATCCCTGCCTCGCCCTGGACCACGATGCCGGCCGGACCGGTCTCCAGCAGATCGAGGCTGCGCTTGACGACCGCCAGCTCCGCGTCGCGTCCCACCAGCTCGGCGGCATCGGTCCGAAGCTCCATGCGCTGACAGTACAACGCGTGCCGGCTGACGAGCCATGTTGTAGGGGTTTCCACGACGCCGGGTGGGGGCCTGCGGCCGCAGTCTCAGCCAAACGGCATTCCTCATGGAGATCAATCGATGAAACGCGCTCTCGGGCTGCAGCTGTCACTGGTCGCAGTCCTCTCCCTTGTCGTGGCGATGACCGGACCGGTAGCCGCGGCCGACCAGGTGCCGTTCCGGGGCCGCCTGGACGGAACGGTGACGGTCACTCCGCTTGCGCCCCCGTTCGCATCGGTCCTCATCGAGGCGAGTGGCAACGCAACGCACCTGGGTCACTTCACGCTGGAGGTTCCGCATCACGTCAACCAGGCCACCCGCGTTGGCGCCGGGACGTACATGTTCACCGCGGCGAACGGGGACACGCTGACGGCTGATTTCACCGGACTGGCAACCCTGGTGCAGCCCGGCGTCCTCAGCATCCATGAAACGGCGACCATCACGGGTGGAACCGGCCGGTTTGCAGGTGCGACGGGATCCTTCGTGACCGACCGGACGTTCTATCCCGCCACGGGCGTGACCTTCGGCTCCTTCGAAGGGACGGTCTCCTCGCCAGGCGCAAGCTGACGGCGGCAACTCCCCGTTGCACCCGAAGGCCGGCTGTCGGAACAGCCGGCCTTCGTCGTGGGCGCGCAATGCGCGGGACACCCGGAGCCGCTGACCCTCAGGTGCGAGCTGTGTGGAAGGGCGCGGGTACGGGCGACGGCGACCGTTCGGCACAAGCCGGTGCCGCGCAGACAGGCAAGCTTGGGCAGGCGGATCCGAGCCATCTGGAACTTGACTCGCATCCGCGCAGGCATCGAGAGTGGCGTCATGCTCGCCCGGATCGCCGCCTTGGCTCTCGGTGCGGTGCTGCTCGCCGCGACGCTCACCGGGTGCATCAACGCCGCGCTGCCCAGCAGCGACGAGATGGCCAGCGTCGCGGGCCGCCTGCAGGGAGTGTTCCCGACCCTCGAGAAGTTGCAGGTCGGCACCTGGCGTGATCAGGACTGGTGCCGGATGATCGACTACCCAGTCGGATCGTTCAGCAACCTGCTCGATGGCGATGATGGCTCGACCACCTGCAACCTGTTTGAGCCGCCGGCGCGGCCCTTCACCGACCAGGCCTCCGCCGATTTCGACCGCATCGAGCGAGCCTTCCGGGATGCTGGCACCAACGTCTGGCTCGCGTGGTGGATCACCTACGACGAACAGGGTCGAGTGACCGCTGCCCAGTTCGACGTCGCCGCCGGGTTAGCCGATGCGTGGAGCTACCTTTACAGCCGCGATGGACCGGTCGACGCGGAGGCGTGGACACAGGCGATGGCGTTCCGGCAAGTCAACGATCACTGGTGGTTCGTCGCCGACGACTGGAATTGAGGCACTGTGTTGGAGACATGGGTCATCGTCATCGCCGGCCTGTTCATCATTGGCGTCCTTCTGTGGCCGGTCATCTCAGACCCGAAGGCCCGGGACCGCATGGTTCGCTGGCGCCGCGAAGGATCGGAGGGCCGCGTCCGATCGGAGCAAGCCACGCCGGGATCAACTGGCGAACGCTGGAACTTCTACCCGCTACGCCGCGGGCGACGGCGCAAGTAGGCCGTGTTCGCGCGCATCGGAGTCCTGGTTCTTCTCGCTCTGACGCTGACCGGCTGTCCGGGAATGCTCGGCGGAGACAATTTCGACAGCTGGCTCTACGTCCGGAACACATCTAGCGTCGCGGTCTACGTTCGTCCGTATCCGCACGATGCGCTCGTTACGCTCGTGCCGCCCGGCATGGTCGCGGTCGTGTCGGACGGGCTCTCGCCGGTGGACGGCTCGATCACCGTCTACGACTTGGACTGTCACGTCCTCGGAAGACTGCCCATTCCTGACCTCCGTGCCTTCCTCGTGACCGTCGACGACAAGGCCCTGCTGACTCTTAGCGACTACGAGGTCGCCGCGAGCAGCCTCCCGTCGGTGGAGGCTGAACCGTCCGAGATCGTGGACAAATGCTGGGACGCATCACCGAGCTGAAGCCAGCACCTGACAGCAGCCATGTTGGTTTGACGTGCACGACGCGCTGGATTCACTCGATACCGTGAGCGCGCATGTTATGGGACTGCGGAACGCGTCGGTGCCCTGGGTCGTGTGACCTGGAGCGGCCTGCTCGGGCTCTGGGGAGTCGGCATGTGCTACAGTTGTGCGTCATGAGCGCCGGGCAGCCGAAGTCGGAAAGGGTCGGGATCAGGGAGCTCCGCCAGAACCTGTCGGTCTACGTGAAGCGCGTCCGCGAGGAGGGTCGCGCCTACGAGGTCACCGAGCGGGGTGAGCCCGTGGCGCGGCTGACGCCACTGGAAGGGGAGCCGATGTCGCGGATCGGGCGGATGATTGCCGATGGTCGGATCACGCCTGCAAGAGGCAGCATGGACCAGCTGCCGCCGGCGGTTCAGCTGCCCCCCGGGCGCCCGCTGTCCGAGATCCTGGAGGAGATGCGCGACGAGGACGACGGGTGAGCGCGTGCTACCTGGACGCCTCCGCGATCGTGAAGCTGGCGATGGCCGAGGCCGAGACCCCGGCGCTGCGGGCGCACCTCGCCAAGCATGAACATCTCATCAGCAGCCGGCTGGCGACCATTGAGGTGCCGCGTGCCCTCAGGCGCCGCGGTCCTGAGAGCGAGGCGGCCGGCGCCGAGGCGTTGCGCGCCGTCCTCGATCTGCTGGAGCTCGTCGAGCTGGACGAGGGCGTTGCGCAGCAGGCTGCCACGCTTGCGCCGCCCACGCTGCGCTCGCTGGACGCCATTCACCTGGCCTCTGCGCTCGCCATCGGCGAGGAGCTGACGGAGTTCATCACCTACGACGCCCGGCTTGCGGCGGCCGCTCGAGGTGCCGGCCTGGAGGTACGCGCGCCAGCCGCTCCCACAGCGCGCTGAAGGACACCCCTACTGGGTGTGCGACCTTCAGCGCCGCCGAGCATTGGTCCGTTTAAGGGTCTCGTAAGCCGCCGATACGCACTGACTTCCTACCGTGCGAGCCGTGGAGTTCGACTGGGATCCGGGGAAGGCGGAGCGAAATCGGCGGAAGCACGGCATCGGCTTCGACGAGGCGGCCTCCGTGTTCAGCGATCCGAACGAGCTCACAATCTACGACCCGGATCACTCGATACGGGAGGAGCGGTTCGTAAGCGTCGGACAGTCGGCTGCTGGGAGACTACTGGTGGTGGGCTACACGGAGCGGGGGAGTAAGATCCGAATCATCTTCGCCAGGCGGGCGACACCCGTCGAACGACTTGACTATGAAGAAGCGTGACGACGAGCCGCGGGAGGAATACGACTTCCGCGGGGGCAGCCGGGGCCGGCACCGTAGGCGTCTGCAGGAGCAGGGGGCCGTGGTCCATCTCGACCCGGACGTCGCTGAGCGGTTTCCCACCTCGGAATCAGTGAATCGCGCTCTCCGGGCAATTCCGGACGACGGGGACGAATGACGCGCTACGCCATCGGCTAGGGCGGCTCAGGCGCTCAGCGCGGGTGCATTGGTCCCGGCAGGGGAGTCGACCACCTCCAGCTGGGCCTCCACGTCCTTGACGGCGCGCAGGACGCCCATCCGCATGCCGTCCAGGGTGTCGCTGACCTCACCCGCCGCCTTGGAGATGGAGGTCAGGCGGGACTTCATGCCCTGCACCTCGCCCACCCCGCGGATGATCTCGGCCAGGGCCTCCTGCACGGCCGGCACGTCGAGCTGGACCGATGACTCGCGCAGGCTGGCCAGCGCCAGCGCCCGGGCCAGGCGCACGGCGGCCTCCAGGGCAATGGCCTCGTCCGCCTCCGGGTCGTACACGCAGTAGACGTCTGAGCCAATGAGGGCCAGCGGCGCGATGCCGGCCGGCGCGCTGGCGGGGGTGAAGACGGCCAGGGCCACGCGGGCGCGGCGGTTCTCCTTGGCCTCGGCCAGCTCGGCGGCGAAGCGGCGCATGGGCACGGAGCGGTCCTTGGCCTCGATGACGATGCGCAGGTCCACCCCGCGCGTCCGGCTGGGATCGATGCCCAGCACGAAGTCGCCCTTCTTGGAGCGCAGCGCGTCGCCGGCGTCGTTGTTCGTGCGCTCCAGCAGGTCGCCCTGGCACGCGGGCGAGCTCGCCCAGGCGTGCCTCGAGCGCGTCCTCGAAGTCGCCGCCCTTGGCGGTGCCCCGGGCACGCTCCTCGGCGCGGGCCTTCTCGCCCGCCTCCAGCGCGGTCAGCCGTTCCTGCAGGGCGCGGAACTCACCGGTCACCTCGTTGCGGAACTGGTGGAGCGGCGAGCCCTCGCGGGTCGGGTCCAGCAGGCGGGCGAGCTGGCTGGCGTCGCCGTCGAAGTAGCGGCCCAGCAGCTCGCGCAGCTGGCCCATGGCCCCCTCGCGACGGTTGGGGTCGAACAGCTCGCCCACCAGGCGGCGCAGCTTGCCCTCGTCGCCCAGGAACGCCTCCAGGGTGCGGGGCAGGCGGCCGTCGCCATCGGCGAAGTTGGCGCGCAGCTGCTGCTCCAGCGCCTCGGCAGCCCGCGCGTTCGTCAGCTCCAGGCGCTCGCTGAGGCGCGCGAACTCGGTGCGCACGACATCGGTGGTGAGGCTGACGCCGGCGTTGCAGATGGTCTCCAGGCCGATGCGCAGCGCACGCTCGACGAGCCCCGCCCGCTCATTGGGGGCGCGGTCCGCGACGAAGGCGGCCAGCTGCGGGTCGTGGAGCTCCAGATGCTCGACGACGATGCGGTCCGCCCGGATGGTTACGCTGCTTTCCATGGGGGGAGTGTCTGTGCCCCTCGTGACACGTTGTGTGTCGCGAGCCGGGGCTGGCGCTCATCCTATGAGCCCCCCGACCGACCAGCTGGCGCCCCGCGGTCGTGCTGGTACCGCCCGGGGGCCAAACGACCGCCGAGAGGGGATCCGCCGGTCAGAGGGCTCATCCGCTGAGCACCCATCCAGCTCCGCCGGGCGCGAAGGGGCCGGGCATGGGACGGGGCCGCCTCGGCGAGGCGGCCCCGTTGTGGCTGTGGGGGAGCGGCTTACTTGGGAGGTGGCGGCACCAGGCAGCTCGCCGTGGCTGAGACGTTGCCGGAGCCGTCCACCGCGTAGACCGCGGCGTCACCGGTTCCCTGGATGATCCAGTCCACCGCCCCGGGCCCCGCCTTCTGGTTCGGGGTCACGCCGGGTGCCTGGATGTACTTGATGTCCGTGCCGCTGTCGAACGGGCCGAAGACGGTCCCCGAGCCGGTGTCCACCAGGTACAGCTGCACGCTTGGATCCACGATATCGGTGGCGTTGACGTAGTAGAACCCGTCCTCGTTCTGGCCGGGGGAGTGCTGGCCGGCGCGCGGCGTGTGGCCGGCCGGGTTGACGCCCTCGTCGCACGAGGCCATGGGTGGGGTGGTGTCGACCCAGTCCTTGGTGGCGGTCCGGGTCTGGGAACCGGCCGCGATGGTGGCCGTGGCCGAGATGGTATCGGTCCCAAGGCTGCTCGGGCCAACCGGCACCGAGTAGGTGAAGGTCACCGTGCCGCCGGCATCGGTCAGGCAGGAAACCGGGCTGCAGACGCCCGTTGCGCCCGCATTCTGGCCGGTGACGGTGAAGAGCACCGGGATGCCGGCGACCTGGGTCGGGTCACCGGAGACCGTGGCGGTCACGGTGTGGCTGCTGGTCGTGCTCAGCTCGTTCGTGGCGGTTGCCGGGCTGAGGCTGAGGTCAATCACTCCCAGCGTCGTGTCGGCGGTGACCTCCGTCCCGTCCTCCGCCGTGGCGGTGGCCTCGACGGAGTTGATGCCAACCGTCAGCCCAGGGGTGATGTCCACGCCTGAGAGCGACATCGAGACTGGCTCGGAGCCGCTGGTGCTCCCCATCGAGACACCATTGGCCTTGATCTCGAGGCTGGCGATGTTGGTGAGGGTTGCGGGCAGGACGGTGTTGAGCGTGCTGGGATCCGCGACCTCCGTACAGGTCCCGCCGGTGCCATCGGCGATCTGCCGCAGCGCATGGCCCGCATCGCAGGCGTTGGCTGCGCCGCCGCCGATCCCGAAGGTATAGATGACGGTTCCGGCGTCGATCGCATCCTGCAGCGGAGATCCCGCGCCGGTGCTGAAGGTAGTGGGCGTGCCGTCGGATACGAAGAAGGCGGTGTTGACGTCCGCCGGTTGCCCCGCGATGGCGGTGTTCATGGCTGCCAGGCCCGCGTTGTAGTCGGTGGCGAGCGGGAACCCGGCGGTGATGTCAGAGGTGAACTGGCCGATGCCGCCCAGGGCGCCGGACCCGCCGAACTCCGTCTGCAGGGAGTGGATGACCTGGTTTGCGTCCGGTCCGCCGATGCCGTCGGTATCGACGTTCGGCGGCGTGGTGAAGTCCTGGCTCCCGGCGGCCGGATCCATGTCGGCCGTCTTGGCTCCGTCCGCGAACGCCACGAGACCCACGCTGACGTTGCTGGCGTCGCCCAGGCTGTCGTTCAGGGCGATGAGACCAACACATGCCGCGTCGAGGGCCGTTCCGACGAGGCCATCTCCGTCACAGTCGCCCACGGAGGGCTGGAAGGGGTTGAAGCTCGGGTTCTCCATGCTGCCGGAGATATCCACGACGGAGACGACGTTGGCGGTGTCTCCCGCGCCGAGGTTCGCGGTTGCGCTGGCGGAGACCGGGGTACCCAGCCAGACCGGGTCGTTGCTGGTATCGAGGGTCAGCTGGACACTCAGGTCCTGGTTGGTGGTGGTGGTGGCCGATGCCGGATTGGCGGCTGACGCAAGGCCGCTCATCCACAGCGTGAGCGTCAGGGCGGACAGCACTGCCGCTGGCCGCCAGAGCATTGGTCGTGGGCGCGTCATCGCGGATCGCACCTGGGGTCCCTCCTTTGGACTTCACGCAACGGAGGGCGAAGGACGCCGGGCCGGCGTCGATGTCGCGTCGATCCTCCCCTGCTCCGCAGGGTATAGAGCCGGGCGACGCCACCGACAATCGCCCGCCTGTACCGAGACGGGCATCCTTTGGTCCCCGAAGTTGACCGGGCGCACCGCAAACGCGGTCAGGGTGCGAATGGTCCCTCGCCCCGGCGGTGTTCCATCCACGCGTCGAGGTGCTCCGGATGTCCATCGAGATTGGCCCCGTTGCAGCATGGCCAGCCGTCACGGCGATCCTCGCTCATGTCCCCGGGCCTCGCGGCTCAGCGTGAATGCGGCCTCGGACTCGTGCGCGGTGGCCTGTTGCCGGTCTCCGCTGGTGGCTCGCTCACCCCATGGGCCTCCCGACCGACGCGCTGGCGCTCCTGGTCATGCGGGTACCACCGGGTGACCAAACGACCGCCGAGAGGGGATGCGCCGGTCACAGGGCTCATCGGCTGAGCATCACCTCCGCGAGACGGCCCGGGGGGAGGGTGCGACACCGTGGGCTGATGCTCGGAGCAGCGCTGCGACCACCGAACCATGCCTCGATGGTCGTCCGGCCGCTATGAGCATCGCCACGACCATGGACGGGGCGATATTGGTGCGGCGATCGTCACAACGCTGCTATGGCTGACAGAGCCGGGCCGCGGCCCACCGGCCGGATCGGTTCATGGGTTGGCAGGCCGATTGCACGCCCATCAGGGGAGCGTGAGCAGGGATGGAGACGTCGTATCGGCGCGACCGGTCCGGTTGCCGGCGCGCAAAACCGCTGCGGCCGCGGCCAAGCCTCCGATCCACCTGAGCTGGGTCGCGGCGGGCTGGGCGCTCTTCTACGCGGCATACCGCGGCTACTACGCGCTGGGCGGCACGGTCGGCATGTTTGGCGTCCCCGTGGACGACGGTACCTGGCGCCTCGTCAACGCCTCCGCGGTGGTGCCGCTGCTCGGCGCCGCCGTGCTGCCGGTCGTGGCCCTCCGGGTCTGGCATCGGCGCACGTGGAGGCGCGTCCTGCTGGGCGTGGGATGGGTCATCGCGGTGGGCTGCGTGATGCACGGGATCATCGACGAGGTGACCCACCTCCTCAGCCTGGCCGGACGGCTGGAGCTGACCTACCCGGCCGGGTTCTGGGTCACGGTGGACCGCCACGCGGCGAACCTCCAGGACCTCCTGTTCAACGAACCGTGGTTCATTGGCGAGGGGCTGCTGTGGGCGGCCATCGCCTGGTGGGTGCTGGGTCCTGGACGGGAGCGGCGCGCCTGGATGGGGAGCGCCGCGGTGGCGGTGGTGGCGCTGGTGGCTATCGGCCTGCTGAGCGCCTTCGGGGTGATGGGGCGGTTCGTGGTCTTCTGACACGAACCCGGTGGCCACACCGCCATCGGGGCGCCGGGGCGCTCAGTCCTCCGGCAAGGACCGCCGTTCGCCCACAGGACCGGAGGCGCGCGGGAAGGCGAGCGAGCCCGCCCCCATCCACCACTCGAACAGCTCATACGTCAGGCGACCGGCCTGAACCGATGGATCCCCATCACTGAGGCGTGCCGCCTCCGCCAGGTCGCAGGCGAAGATGGAGAGGCCGCGCATCCGCGGGTCCGACTGCTCGGCGAGCGGTCCGTTGACGACCAGGACGCCCCGCCGGCCCAGTTCGGCGCGATAGGCGAGGTGGCGCGCCTGCAGCTCGCTGAGCTCGGCATCGGTCAAGGCTGGCGCATCCGGGGCGCTGCGCAGCAGGACCATGGTGCAGACGTCGAACGCGTCGGGAACGTTGGGATCGCGTGGCACGGGCAGCTCCGCCTGCCGGTCAGGCGCCGCGCGCGGTGCTACGCAACCCGTCCATGGACGCGCCGACCAGGCCCACGATCGCGAGCAGCGAGCCCGCCAGCATCAGCCAGTCGCGGACGGTGTGCGGCTCGAACAGGTCGTGGAAGGCCAGGAAGTCAGCCAGCAGCAGCAGGACCACCGCTGCCGCGACGGCCAGGGTCGACCACTTCATCAGGCATCTCTCCGAGTTTCGTGGGGTGATCCGATAACCGTGCAGAGCGTAGCGCGTCGCTCCGGAACCGCCAACGGGCCGCGAGTTCGCCCGCGGGTGGTAACCGGGTTGCCCAAACGACCGTTGATGCCGTGCGCGGCCGGCGATTCGGGGCGTTCGTCCGTCGTCCGGGTAGGGCGGTTACCCATACGACCGCGGAGCGAGCCGGGCGTCGCTGCACGGCGGTCGTTGTGGTCCGCTGATTACCGGCGCCGGGTCCTGACCGTTGGCTGGTCGCTGGACGGGGATCCGCCCCCTGGTCATGCCTCGAACCGCTCGCGGGCGTCCTGGCCGAACACGAAGAGCAGCAGCGAGTTGACGATCAGCAGGACGCCAAACCCGATGCCCAGTCCCGGTTGGCCGGCCACCCAGACGACACCGGCAATGACCAGCAGGATGACCGTGCCAATGACGTCCTTCCGCGCCTGCGAGAGCCCGTTCTGCCTTCGTGGAGCCACGACGAATCCCCACAGGCCGATGACCGCCAGCCCACCGCCGATGGCCAGGATCCAGCGCGGAATGGAGGGGACGCCACTGGTCACCTCGTAGACGGCGTAGCCGGCGCCGGCGAATCCTGCGAGCTCCAGCAGGAAGCGCAGGGCAAGGTTGGCAGTCGCCATCGGCGTAGTAGAGCCCATTGGGCGGCCCCAGGTCCAGTGCCGGGCGGACCGCAGCCGATGGTCGCGCCGGGACGAGCATCCCTCGTGTGCGACCATGTGCGCGTGAGCGACCCCATCCGCGTGATGATCGAGCGGGGCAGGAAGAAGCCCGTCGCCGTGGCCGTGGCCTTCGACTGGCCGGGCTGGGAGCGGAGCGGGCGCTCGGAAGACGATGCCATCGAGGTGCTCTCCCGGTATGGCCCGCGGTACGCCGGGGTCGCGGAGCGTGCCGGCCTCGCGAAGGAGTTCGGCGACATCGGCGACCCGGTGGTGGTCGAGCGCATCGAGGGGATTGGCATGACCGATTTCTACGGGCTCTCCATGCGGCCAGCCGGACCCGAGCAGGAGCAGATCAGCGAGGCGGCCTGCGACCGCAAGATTGCCCTGCTGCGAGCGAGCTGGACCTACTTCGACGACGTTGCCTCGCGGGTGTCCGCGGTGCTGCGCAAGGGGCCGCGGGGTGGTGGGCGAGACCGCGACCGGATCGTGGAGCACGTGAACAACGTGGAGATCAGCGACTTCGCGCGGAAGGTGGGCCTTGACACGCCCATCGAAGCGCAGCGAGATCCCGTTGCCCTGCGCGCGTACCGCGATGCGTTCTGCGCCGCGATCCGCGAGGCCAACGCGCATGGCGTTGCGGCGCGGAACTGGACCGTCCAGTTCGTGATCCGCCACGCCGCGTACCACGTGCTCGACCATGCCTGGGAGATGGAGGACCGGGACCTCTCCGGCGAGTCCTGACCGGGACCTTCCCTATGCTCGATTACCCATACGACCGTTGGCGCGATGCGCGGCGGGCGCGCGGGGTCCTTCGCCGGTCGTCGCGGTAACGGGCTTACCCGGGCGACCGCGGAGGGGTCCGGAGCGACTCGCCGGCGGTCGCGGTGGTCACCTGGTTACCGGGCGGGGGGTGCGGTCAGTGGGTGCGCTTGATCTCGCGCTCGAGCTGGTCGGCGCGGCGGCGCGTCTCGAGGTCGTTGGGAGCCTCGGCGCGAATCCGATCGTTGGAGTCGAGGGCATCCGAGCGGCGGTGCGCCGCCTGATCCTCTGTGGACCGATGCGCGTCGGGAGCCTGCTCGGATCCCCTGCGCCATAACCCGCGCAGGCGCAGGACCTTGCGCAGGCGGGACTCATCGGTCATGGGAGATGAAGCCGCGGTGGCCGGCCATGCGACCGGCCACCGTGACCGGTTGGACTAGGCGGACTGGACCTGGATGGCGCGCGGGCCCTTGGGGCCTGCCTCGACCTCGAAGGTCACGGCCTCGCCGCCCACGAGGCGGTCGAAATCGAGCGAGCTCGACAGGCCGTCCTTGTGGAAGAAGTAGTCCTTGCCGTCCTCGGCGGTGATGAAGCCGAAGCCGCGCTCACTGATGAGCTTCTTGACGGTACCGCTGGTCATGATGGTTCCTCTGGTCTCTTCTCGAACGAAACAACGGCGCGCGGCCGGTTCGAGAAGAACCCATCGACCAAGCGAGTCTGCCGGAGACGGCAGGCATCAAGCATACTCCATGTGGACCCCGCACCCACCGTCGCACACGCTATTCGGCCTGCAGGACGGGTGCAATCCGCGACGCAGCCGCACGGCGGGCCGGCACCAGGGACCCCGCGACGCCGATGAGCAGCCCCACCACACCGAGGCCCAGCAGGGTCAGCGGCCCGAAGACCGCGAAGACGCTCTCCGGAACGCCCAGGTGGCCGGCGGCATCGGCCATGAAGCCGATCACGACCCGCTGGCAGGCGAGGCCGACGGGAACCCCCACGGCGCCGGCGGCGAGGCCGGCCGGGAGCACGGCGGCGATCACGGTGGCCATGGTCTGGCGTGGCGTCATCCCGAGCGTCTTGAGCACGGCGATCTCGCGGGCGCGATGGCGCGTCTCCAGCAGGACCGTGATGAAGACCCCGCCGATCGAGACGGCAACCAGCACGACGGCGATCAGCCATGCCGCACCCTCGAACAGCAGGAACGTCCTGTTGGCGTCCGAGTTGCTCACCGTTCCGGCGTCGACTTCGCTGACGGGAAACGCCAGCGCGGTGAGGTACTCGCTGCCGCTGACGCCGGCCGCGGGGCGGACCTCCCATCGGTCCGGCGTGAGCCCCGGATCCAGCGCCAGCAGGTCGTCCCAGCTCCCGCGCAGGACGAGTCCGTCCTGGCTGTCGTCGCCCTGGTCGAAGATCTCGCCGACGAGGGTGACGGTCACCGATCTGCCGTTCTCGCTGATGGTCGTTCGATCGCCCACCGCCAGGCCGGACGCGCGGAAGAGGTTCGCCGGAGCCACGACCTCGCCGGGTGCCGAGAACCATCGACCGCTGATGAGCTGGTATCCCATCCAGGTCGTGTCGCCCTCGTACGCGGCATACGTGACGCGACCCAGCTGGGGGATGGAGACCTGCTCCGTCCCGACCGCGACCCAGTGCCCGGTGCTTGGCGCGTTCCGGATCGCCGTCGTGATCGAGGCGGCGCCGGATGCGGGGCCCCGGAGCTCGATACGCACCGGGCTGGCCTGATCGCGGATGAGGTCCCTGGCCACCAGGCGCAGCGAGGACTGCAGGCCCACGGCGAAGACCACCGCGGCCACGCCAACGGTCAGTGCCCCGAAGGTCATCAGCGTCCGTCCCGGATGCGCGGTGGCGCCGGTGATGCCGCGGACCACGGACAGCGGCAGCGGCAGGCGGGCCGCCCAGCCGGAGTGATGCCGGGGTGACGGCGTGCTGCCGCGGGTCAGGGCCTGGACCGCGCTCAGCCGGCCGGCGCGCACCGCCGGACCCAGGGCCGCCAGTCCGGCGACGGCGAGCGTGGCCACGGCGAGCCCCGCCAGGAGGGGGATCGACAGGCTGGTCGCGGCGGGCAGCCCGAACGAGCGCGCCGTGCTCCGCAGGATGGGGAGGCTGGCGATGGTCCCGGCGATCACGCCGGCGACGGTCCCGACCGCCGCGGGCAGCAGGATCTCGCCCAGCAGGATGCCGGTGATGCCCCAGGGCGTGTAGCCCACCGACTTCATGATCCCGATCTGGCGATAGCTGGCGAGGACGATGCCGCTCACCGCGTTGGCGATCAGGAACGCGGCGGCAAGCAGTCCGAAGAGGGAGAACGCGAGCAGGATGGGGATGAAGACCGCGGCCGTGCGGTCCACGTCGTGCTGCAGTGAGAGATAGGTGGTCACCGTGTCGACGGCACCGGCAGGCAGAGCGCCGGTGATGGCCGCCGTCGCGGTCGCCAGGTCCGCGGTGGTCGCGGACGGGGTGACGCGGTAGAGCATCTGGGCCGAGCGGGCCACCGGCGCGCTGACCGCCTCCAGGTCGGCAGGGCTCATCCACGCTGCAATCTGCGGGGTGCTGACCGAGCCGGCGATCCCCACGATCACCAGCGTCGTGCTTCTCAGGTCCTGGCCCTGGAGCTGTGCCGGTCCGGGAGCCACCTTCACCGCGCCCCCGCCCCCTCCTCCCTTCGCCGCGATGACCTCCTGGACCGCCACGCTGTCGCCAACGCGCGCATCGTGTCGCTCGGCCCACGACTGGGACACGACCACCTCGCCAGGTGTGCGCCACCAGCGCCCGGCGCTGAGGGTCATGCGGTCGACCCCGGCCGCGGGGTCCTGGCGGTCGGCAATCATCCCGAACTCGAGGAACTTGCCCCCGTCCGGGCCGTCGGATCGCCCCTGGATGGTGAGTGCCGCCGGGGCGGTCAACCACGGTCCGGCGCTGGCGGTGACGCCGCCGGTGCTCGTCGTGGCCTGCAGCTGGGCGTCGCTGACGGAGGTCTCGTAGTCGATGACCAGGTGTGCGCCGTTGGCCTGCGCGAAGGCGTGCTGGAACGGTGCCTGGGCCTCGAGTGCGTCGTTGAGCGCGAGCGCGGCTGAGGCGGTGGACAGGAAGAGCACCAGGCCGATGACGAGCGCCTGCAGTCGCCGATGTCGCAGGTGGGCGCCCAGGGTCGTCCGCAGCGCCCCCATCAGGCGGCCTCGATCCGGCCGTCGATCATGCGGACGATGCGCTGGGCGTGGTGGGCTGCCAGCTCCTCGCTGTGCGTCACCAGGACCACGGTCTGGCCCTGGCGCTGCAGGTCGTCCAGGAGGGCCAGGACGGTCGCCCCGTTGTGGCTGTCCAGGGCGCCCGTCGGCTCATCGGCGAGCAGCACGGCCGGCTGGTTCACCACCGCGCGACCAATGGCCACCCGCTGGCGTTCGCCGCCGCTGAGGGTCGCGGGGAAGCGACGAGCCCGCTCGGACAGGCCCAGCTGCCCCAGGAGCAGCGCGGCACGCTCCACAGCGTCCCGACGCGGCACCCCGGCCAGCTGAGCGCCCACCGCGATGTTGTCGAGGACGGTCAGGTCGTCGAGCAGGTGGAAGAACTGGAAGATGAAGCCGACCCGGGTTCGGCGCAGGCGGGCGGCATCGGCCTCTGAGAGGTGGTCCACCCGGGTTCCGTCCAGGGTCACCTCGCCGGTGGTGGGACGGTCGAGCGCGCCCATCAGGTTGAGCAGGGTCGACTTGCCGCAGCCGGACGGACCCAGCACCGCCGTGGTGGTGCCGGCTTCCATCGCGAGGTTCACCTCGTCCAGTGCGGGAAGGGCGGAGCCGTTGTAGCGCTTGGTCACGCCGCGAAGCTCGATGAGGGGTGGCACGGGTGCCTCCAGGGTGGGTTGCGAATCGACTGCCAGCGTGCGGGGCTGGTTGATCCTCGTCGTCCACCGTGCGGTCTGACCATCCTCGGCCGATGGGCTGATTCCCGCGCGGCCTCATCCGATCGGATGAGGGCTGGTACGCCTTCCCGCCGAGGCGCAACGGCGGACGGCGGGCTAGAGTGCCCGCATGTCCGGCCCTGCCCTGCCCACCGCGCCACCGCGTGGCGCGCCGGCCTGGCTGGCGGCGTGGCGGCTCGCCTGCCGCGTGGCCCCCGAGGTGCTGCCGGTGGCCGCGCTGGTCATCCTGGCCGGAGCCACCCATTTCTTCGATCGCCCCATGGTGGCCGCCGGCGCGGCGATCGTCATCCTGCCGATCCTCCTGCGCCGGGTTGCCCCGACCGCGGTGCTCCTCACGGAGGCAGTGGCGACCCTGCTCACTGCTACGGGCGCGTCCAGCATCTGGACGTACGTCGCTGCCATGGCGCTGGCGAGCTACACCATGGGCGAGCGATCCACGGACCGGACGAGGTCCGTGGCCGTCACGTTCCTGGTGGCCGCCTGCCTCATGGCCGGTCTGCTGGCGTTGGGCGCGGAGGCTCGCAGCGCCATCACCCTGCCGTACGTCGTCCTCCTGCCCTCGTGGCTGGCCGGGGACCTGGTCCGCGGGCGGCGCGAGGCCCGGGTGGCCCGGGCGGAGGCGGCACGGCAGGAGATCCACGAGCGCGAGGCCGCCCTGCGCGCGGCGGTGGCGGAGGAACGCCGGCACGTCGCGCGCGAGCTCCATGATGTCGTGGCCCACAGCGTGAGCGTCATGGTCATCCAGGCCGGTGCCGCGCGCCAGGTCATGGAGAAGACGCCGGAGGAGGCGGAGGCGGCGCTCCGCGCGGTGGAGAAGACCGGCCGCGAGACCATGGCCGAGCTGCGCACCCTGCTGGGCGCCCTGGGCGACGACGCGGCGGACGCCGGAGCCGACGGTGGCGGGCTCGCGCCGCAGCCCGGCCTGGATCGCCTCGACGAGCTTGTCGCGCGGGTCCGGGACGCGGGGCTGCCCGTCACCCTGGAAACGTCGGGCGCGACGCGACCGCTGGCTCCGAGCGTCGATGTGACCGCCTATCGGATCGTCCAGGAGGCGCTGACGAACGCGCTGCGCTACGCCGCGCACGCGGCAACGCTCGTGCAGATTGCCTACGAAGCAGCGCAGCTGCGCATCGAGGTGCTCGACGCCGGACCCGGGCATGCCGCGCCATCGCAGGGCGCCGGGGCGGGTCTCGCCGGGCTCCGAGAACGAGCGACCCTTGCCGGCGGCCAGCTCGAGGCGGGGCCGCGCCTGGGCGGGGGGTGGGCGGTGCGGGCATGGCTGCCGCTTCGCGAGGTCGAGCCATGACCGACCAGCCCGTGCGCGTCCTTGTCGCCGACGACCAGCAGCTGGTGCGCGCCGGGCTGCAGATGATCCTGCAGGCGCAGCCGGATATCACCGTCATTGCGCAGGCCACCCAGGGCGAGGAGGCAGTCCGCCTTGTCCGGCGCCATCGGCCGGACGTGGTGCTCATGGACGTCCGCATGCCCGGCATGGACGGCATCGAGGCGACCCGCCAGATCATGGCGGGATCCGCCGGCCCGGGGGCGGCTGCGCCCCGGGTGATCATCCTGACCACCTTCGACCTCGACGAGTACGTGTACGCCGCGCTGCAGGTGGGCGCCTGCGGGTTCCTGCTCAAGGACGTTTCGCCGGAACGACTGGTCGCCGCGGTTCGCACCGTCATGGCCGGCGACGCCCTGCTGGCCCCCACCATCACCCGTCGCCTGGTGGAGCGCTACGCCAGGACCGATGCGCCGCCGCCCGCCGCCACCCAGGCCCTCTCCGCGCTGACCGCGCGGGAGCTCGAGGTGTTCCGGCTGGTGGCCCGCGCCATGAGCAACGCCGAGATCGCGGAGGCCCTGGTCGTCTCCGAGGCAACGGTCAAGACCCACGTCGCGGGAATCCTGGCCAAGCTGGAACTCCACAACCGGGCGCAGGCCGTGGTGGTCGCCTACGAGTCCGGGCTCCTGCGCGCCGGGGGAGCTCCAGCAGAGACGTAGCCGTCCGGCAGCGTTTTGATCGCGCGGGAGTGGCGGCCCACGTACCCGTGCGACCGCCGGAGGATGGGTCCCCGGTCAGCGTGGTGATCGGGTGACCCAAATGACCGCTGAGGACCCTCGTGCGGCCGTTGTGCGGACGGTCGTCGGTCGGATGGGCAATCAGGCTACCAACCACACCGTGGAAGGGGGGGCGTCGAGGGGGTCGAGGGGGCCGGAGGCGCGCGGGGGGCGGTATCCTGCGGCGGTGACCACTCTGCGCGACTCGGGTGCGGCGCTCTTCGCGTGGCTGGCCACGGTTGGCGCCAGGCCGGAGGACGACGAGGAGACCAGGCGGCGCAACGGGCTGCTGGTCCTCATCTCGGTGCTCATCCTGCCCGTCTCCCTGGTGTGGGGGAGCCTGTACCTCGCCTTCGGCTCGCCGCTCGGCTACCTCCCGTTCGTGTACTTCACGGTCTCCCTCGTCGCAATCCTCGCGTTCGCCCGCACCCGGAACCGGATGCTCCTCCTCCGCGCCGAACAGCTGGACATCATGCTCACCACGTGCCTGTCCATGATCCCCATCGGCGGCTTCCTCGCCTCGGGCGGTGTGGGTCTGTGGGGCCTCCTGGGCCCCATGGGCGCCCTGGTCTTCGACAGCGTGCGGGCCGGCATCCGCTGGTTCGTGGGATTCCTGGCGCTGTTCGTGGTCTCGGGCATCGCGGGCGAGCTGTGGCATCCGCTGTCGCCGGTGCCGGCCTGGTTCACGAGCATCATGCTGGCCCTCAACGTGACGGTCGGCGGAACCATCGTCTTCACCCTGCTCGCTGTCTTCGCCATCCAGCGGCAGGACGCGCTGGCCGCCCTGCGCGCCGAGCAGGCGCGCGCCGAGAACCTGCTCCTCAACGTGCTGCCACGCTCCATCGCGGAGAAGCTCAAGACGGAGACCAGGACCATCGCGGATTCCTTCACGTCGGCATCGGTCCTGTTCGCCGATGTCGTGGACTTCACGCCCCTGGCCGAGCACCTCCCGCCGGCCCAGATCGTGGAGATGCTGGACCAGCTCTTCGGTCACTTCGACGAGCTGGTGGAGCGCTACGACCTGGAGAAGATCAAGACCATCGGCGACTGCTACATGGCCGCCGCCGGCATCCCGGCGCCCCGTCCCGACCATGCTCAGGCGGTTGCCCTCCTGGCCCTCGACATGCTCGATGCGGTTCGCTCGACCGGCGCCATGGGATCCCTGGGCTTCGAGCTGCGGATCGGGATCAACTCGGGACCCCTGGTGGCCGGGGTCATTGGTCGCAAGCGGTTCCTCTATGACCTGTGGGGAGACGCGGTGAACACCGCGGGCCGCATGCAGACGCAGGGCACGCCGGGCCGGATCCAGATCACGCAGGCGACGTACGAGCTGCTCCGCGACGAGTTCGCGTGCGAGGCGAGGGGCAGCGTGCCCATCAAGGGCAAGGGCGACATGGAGACCTGGTTCCTGCTCGGCCGGCGAGCGGTGCCTTCGCCGCAGGTTGCCCGGGCCTGAGTCCCGTCGTTCTCGCTCGCGGCGTCGAGGGTGGAGTCTCCGGATGGTGGCCTGATTACCGGTACGACCGTCGGCTGACGGCTGCCCGGTCGTGGTGGTCATGGGATCACCCGAGTGACCACGGAGAGGCCCCTGCGCACGGGTCAGGGACGTTTCGGCGGTCGGACGGGTCCCCAGATCACCACCCGGACCGGAATGTTGGCGCCGTCAACGTTCCGGGATCGTGTCAAGCGCAGACTGGCGACCTACAGTGGGCGATGGAGCGGCAGGGCGCCGCGGAGGGAGGGACCGGATCATGAGCACAGACGTACGGATGCGGGTGATCGTCGTGTTCCTGCTGTTGGCCGTGGTCGGGGCCTACTACCTGGGCGCCCGGTCGACGGTCATGTACCTGACGGGCACCGCCCAATCGGCGGAAGGCGCGATCACCATCGAGGCGGATGGCTGGTCCTACGGCGTGCCGATGGACGGCTCCTGGACCGACAGCCGGGGCAGCCTCCACGATCGTGGCCGCCCGGAGTGCCTGCCCCCGTCGACGAGTCCCATCGAGAACGTTCACTTCGCCGCGGTGAGCGTGAACGTCGCGGGAATCGGCTGGCGGCCCGTGATCTGGGTGGGCTGCAACGGCGCGGGAACCCCCTGAGCGGCGGCTCCTGGGCCGGAACAGTGCCATTGGGGAAGCGGCGCTAGTGCGTGCTCCCCCGGGAGCGCCCGGCGCCAAAGAAGCCGCCACCGAACAGGATGCCGGCGCCCAGCACGAAGCCGAAGTCGTACCAGTTGCCGCTGTTGTGGACCTCGTAGACGCTCACCGACTCGGTGAAGAGCGACACGATGAAGGTGATGGGGGCGATGAAGCCGTGCCAGAGACCCAGCCAGAAGCCGGCAGAGCTTCCCCCGGCGGCTGCGGTGCCGACGTCGGGATTCGGGCCCGCGACACAGGCCGCCAGCACAAGCGCGATCCCCAGGAGCACGACGATGAGCTGCTTCGTACGGGGGTGAGCCAATGGCACCATCCGTGAAACCTCCCTGCCAGCGCAGCCTACTCCCTGCGGTGCGCGGTGGGCGAGCTCGCGGCGAGCCCGCCCACCCGTGGGCTACTTGGCCTGGAGGCTGAACGTCGCGGAGTCGGCGCTGCCCGCGTAGCGGTTCGCATCGGCTCCCAACGGCGTCCAGGTGGCGGTCAGCAGGTACATCGCGTTCTTCTGCTTGAGCTTCAGGTCGGTGGAGGCCAGTCCCGACGCGTCGGTGACCGCGGCCGCCGTCTGGCTGCCCAGCACGAACACGATGGTCCGGCCGGCAAGCGGCTTGCCGGTCGCGTCCTTCAGCACGGCGCTGAGGGTGATGGTCTTGTTCGGCTTGCTCGAAAGCGCACCGGTGTAGGTCACCGATGTCGCCTTGACGCCGATGGCGATGCTGCTCGACCCGGCACCCGCCTCGTACAGGCTGTCGCCGGCGAACGATGCGCCGGTGGCGTGCGTGCCTGCGTCGACGAGCGGCGTGTAGGCCACCGAGGCGGTACCCGACGCATTCGTCACCGCCGAACCCGCGGCTGCGCCATCCACCGAGAAGGCGATGGTGCGTCCGTTCACCGTCTCGCCGAACTCATCGACGAGGGAGGCGCTCAGGGCTCCGGGCGTGTCGTACGTCCCGGCGGTGTCGCCCAGGTCGCCCACGGTGACGGTCCGCTTCCGGACGTGGACCGTCCGGGTGTCGGAGGAACAGGCGGACCATCGGTCGCAGACGGTCAGGGTGGCGACGTAGTCACCTGGGACCGAGTAGGCGTGGAACGTGCTTCCACCGCCACTCGCGGACGGGGACCCATCGCCGAAGGTCCACGCGTAGGCCAGGGTCGACTGGTCATCGGCCCCTGGATCGGTGGCGCTGCCGTTGAACGCAACGAGGCGCCCCCATGCCGCCGTGGTGTCCGGTCCGGCCTCGACCACCGGTGCCAGGTTCGCGATGGTCACGGAGAAGGTCGTCATGGCGGAGAGACCCGTGGGATCGGTGGCGGTCAGCAGGCCGCTGAACACGCCCGGGCCCTGGAAGGTGTGCTGGGGCATTGCGCCGAAGGCGACGCCGCCATCGGAGAAGTCCCAACGGAGGGTCGGGAAGCCGCAGATGGACGAGGAGCCGGAGCCGTCGAACGTGACGGGACTGCCCTCGGCACCGGCGTACGGGCCGCCCGCGTCGACCGTGGGCGGGATGTTGTTGGCCTGGACCGCGCCCATGTCGAACGTCGCGCCCGCGCCGCTGACGGTGACGTCACCCGCGGTCGAGCCGAGGTCGATGGTGGGCGAGGCGAAGGTGATGTAGATGACCGGGTCCACCGGGTCGGGGACCGGGAAGAAGGGGTTGGGGATCGAGGTGCCGACGTCGAACTCGAGGCCGCTGTCGACGCTGATCCCCGGGGTGGCCGAGACCGAGCCAAGGTCGTAGCTCATCTCGTCACCGGCGCCGGCGGTGCAGGGGATGGTGAGGTTGTCGGTGATGGGCGATTCCCCCAGCGACAGGTTCGCGGTCCCGTCCGCCACGCCGCCAAACGACGCGGTCCGCACGGTTGCGATCCCGTCCGGCGTGACGGTCACGTCGGACACCAGCCGCAGCTTGACGAAGGGGCCGGGGAGCGGGGTGGGGTCGAGGAGCGTGATCTGGTCGCTCTCGAGATGGCAGGTGTAGTCAGGCCCGCCGGCCATCAGGTCGCAGCTGCCCGTGGTGGTGTACGTCGGGTTCCCGAGGTCGAACGGGCCGAGGCCGTCCCAGGAGACCTGCAGGTTGTCGATGGTGTAGTCCACCGACATGGCGCCCGACCCGGTCCGGGTGTAGGCGTCAGACGGATCCAGGGCCCGGCCCTGGCGGACGAGGTTCGGATCGAAGGTGGTTGCCAGCGACGCCGGCTGCGTCCAGTGGACGGTGATCTCCGCGGTGCCGGTGGCGGTGACCCCCGCGCCGCTGGCGGTGAAGCCGACCGCGGTCAGGGTCGAGTCGCCGGAGAGCGAGGTCGGGTTCGAAAGGGTGCTCGTCGCGGCGAGCGCGGTGACCGGCCCCATGGCGAGGAGGGTCACGGCGGCGGTGCACACCGCAGCAAGCACCCTGCTCGTGAGTGGAGAGTGGAACGGCACGGCCCCAGGACGAGGCGCTCGGAACATGGTCTTCCTCCAAGGATGATCAGCGTGGAGCTGAAGGGGGCTGGCGGGACCCGCGGCAGGGCAGGTCCGCATCACCTAGCGACGACCTGTCAAGGGCATGCACCTCCCCGGCGTGGCGGCCGGCGGAGGGGCTCGGACGTCCCCCGGTCTGCCATCGGCCGCGACGGTTCGGCGGGAATCTAGGCGCCCGGCGGCCTGCTCCGATAGCCCGTCCGGGGTCGCTCGGGACCTTTGCCCGGTGCAGCGCGACACCGAGTAGCCCCGCGGTACCTGGGATGGCCTCGCTTGGGCTCGGGTTGGGCCCGCGGGGACGTCAGGCGCCGGCGATCCGCCGGTACGCCGCGCTCTGCCACACCAGCCCGCGACGGGCGTGGATGCGTTCGAAGCCGGCGGCGCGGATGGCCGCATCCACCTCGCGGTCGGGATGGATGAAGATCCGCGATGTCTGGCGGGTCAGGCGGAAGAGGGGATTGGCGATGGCGGCCCCCAGTCGAAGCCACCATCGGCTGATCGGGTAGACCACGCCGTAGAGCCGAAGCGCCCGGGCCGTCGAGGCGCTGACCAACGAGCGCCAGTCCGCGTAGCAGCACAGGACCCGGCCCAGGGTCACGACGTCAGCCGGGCCGATCTCGCCCGCCAGCGCCACGAAGTCTCCCTCGCGGAACGCCCAGCGCTCCGCCGTTCCGCGTCGCTCTGCCTCTTCCCGGGCGACCGCGAGATAGGACGGGGACCCGTCGACATCGGTCAGGTGGGTGACGCCGGCAGCCACCAGCCCATGGCCGATGGTGCCTACCCCGGAGCCGATGTCCAGGGCGGTCGCCCCCTCCAGGCCCTGGCGCTCCAGCACCGCGACCAGGTCGCTCGACTCGGTGTCGGGGCCTTCCTGGCGGTACGTTTCCAGCTCCTCGTGGGCGGTGCGCTCGTCGAAGACGGCGTACCTGGGGCGGCAGCAGCTCGGATCGGGTCGGCTCATCCCGGCACGATACCGTACCGGCTCCTTCGGTCATGGGGTTGCCGGTTGCACCGGCGGGGTGGTCCGCGGCGGTCAGATGGGTCAGGGCGTTACCCGGGCGACCCCCACGTGCCTGGAAGAACGGCGCTGGTGTCCGGCCCGCGGTCGTGCGGGTACGTGGATTACCAATTCAGCGAGGCGCGGCCACGCGGATCAGACGAGCAGCACTCCATTGGCGCCCGGAAGCCGCCCTGCGCGCAAGGCGGCCAGGACCGCCCGCGAGGCAAGAGGGAACGCGCTTCGCAGCGTCGCGGCGCCCTCCATCACGGCGCGCCGGTTGTGACGGGTATCGGGCAGCACCAGGAGCAACCGGTCCAGCTGTGCGACCTCCTGTTTCAGGATGGCCCGGCGGACCTCGGCCTGAGCATCGCCGAGCCGGGAAACGACCTCCACGCCGACGCGCACCTCGTCCAGCTCGAGCACCGCATCTACCGCCCGGCGGTCCAGCGGGTCCGAACTGACCGGCACCTCTGCACGCCACGCCCATTCGCCGCCGATGGTGGCGCGAGCGCGCCCCAGCGCGCGCAGCTGCCCCGCGTCGCGAAGCGGCGATCCACCGGGATAGGTCCGCAGCGGAACGTCCAGCCCGACTGCGCACGCCCAGCGGGCGAGCCGCGTGACCGAGGGACTCGAACGGCCGCTTTCCCAGGCCTTCACCAGCTCGCGGGAGCAGCCCACCGCGCGGGCGACCGTGGCCTGGCTGAGGCCCGCGCTGACGCGAGCCGCGCGGAGCTCACGAACCAGGCCGGCCAGCTGCCATGAGGCCCGCCGTCCAGCCTCGTCGACGCGGTTCGTGCGCGCGGCCATGCCAGATCATTGCCGCGGGACGCCCACCGCACGCTTATCGCGGCGTTACCACCCGCCCCCGCGCCGCCCACGCCCGGCCGGTCATGGCATTGCCCGAACGACCGCCGAAGACGCCGTTCGGGAGCTGGTCTCCGCCCAGGGACAGGCCCACCGGCTGCGCGGTCTGCTGGATTACCCGGCCAACCGTCCGGCGCCGACCGCTCGTGGCCGGGCGGTCACACCGGCAATGGGGTTACCACCCGGCCGGCGCAGGCTCGCGCCCCACCGTGCCGCCGCGGCGCCTCAGCGCAGGGCAACCACGTTGCTGGCCAGGACCGGCCGGGTCAGCCCCTTCAGGGTCAGCTCGCCAACGGACTCGGACTCAACGAGCTCCTCGATGATGGTCTGCGCCCGCGGGCTGAGCAGGATCTGCCCCGCCTGGGCCTGGCTGCACAGACGCGACGCGAGGATCGTGACGTTGCCGATGGCGCCGTAGTCGTGCCGCCCCTCGAATCCGATCCTTCCCAGCGTGGCGTATCCCACCGCGATCCCCACACCCAGCCCCAGCTCGTAGCCGCGCTTGTGCCAGAGCGCCCCGAGCTCCGCGAAGCGTTCGCGCATGGTCACCGCCATGCGGACCGCGCGCTCGACATGGTCCTCCTGGGCGATGGGGTCGTTGAAGAAGACCATCACGCCGTCGCCGGCGAAGTGCTCGAGCGTGCCGCCGTGCTCGATGATCGCCTGCCCCAGCATGCCGTGGTACTCCCCGAGGAGGGCGAACAACGCCTCGGGGTCCGCCTGCTCCGCAAACGTTGTGAAGCCGCGCAGGTCGCAGAAGACCACCGTGATCTCCCGCCGATGCCCTGCCAGCAGCTGCTCGCCCTCGGCCGAGGAGACGAGCGCCGCGATCTGGGGGGAGAGGAATCGGCTCAGCTCCTCCTTCTGCCGCTCGATGGTCCTGTTCAGCGCCCGTTCGCGCTCGAGCGATTCCTGCTGCACGTCGTGCAGGCGCTTGGCGGCCAGGGAGGCGTTGATGCGTGCCGCGAGGATGGGCGGGTCGATGGGCTTGGGAAGGTAATCGGTCGCACCCAGCTCGATGCAGCGCACCACCGAGTCCAGCTCCTCGACGCTGGAGACCACCAGCACCGGGATGTGCTGCGTGGCAGGGTCGCCCTTCATGGCGGCGAGCGTCTCGTATCCGTCGAGCTCGGGCATCACCACGTCGAGCAGGACCACGTCCACCACGCCGGGCCTGGCGCCCAGCAGCTCCAGGGCCTGCATGCCATTCTCGGCCTGGAGCACCTCCAGGTTCAGCGCCTCGAGGCGCTTGGTGAGGACCAGCCGGTTGACCGGGGAGTCGTCGACGACCAGGGCGATACCGCTGGCCATCAGCCGACCTCCCGGTCCAGCCAGGCCGCCATGGCCTGGCGTGCCGCATCGGCTTCTGCTCGGGCGGTCTCCAGGCCGCGCTGCGCGCCGGCGTCCAGGGCACCGGATCTGCCCGCAAACTCCAGCTCGCGCGCAACCGCGGCCAGCCGCATGGCACCCACGGTGGCGCTCCCGGACTTGAGGGTGTGCGCCGGCCGGACGAGGGCAGCGGGATCATTGGCCTGCACTGCTGCGGCGATGCCGTCCAGCTGGACCGAGACATCGGCCAGGAAGGTGTCGATCAGCTCGCGGACGAAGGCCGCGTCGTCTCCCGTCGAGGTCTGCAGCTCGGCCAGGACGGACTCGTCGAGCACCGGTGTTTGGTCAGGCACGTGCGTTCCTCTTGCCGTTGGTCCTGGAGGACTGCTTGCGGGTCCGATGCCGGCCAATCGTCGGACCGGTGCCCGGCACCCGCTCGAGCGCCGCGGTGAGCTCCGCGACGCGAATGGGCTTGCTGATGTAGTCGTCCATGCCCGCCGCGAGGCACGCCTCGCGGTCGCCGGCCATGGCGTTGGCGGTCATGGCCACGATCCGCAGCGGACGGTCCGGCCAGCGGGCGCGGATGCGGCGGGTCGCCTCCAGCCCATCGAGCTCCGGCATCTGGACGTCCATGAGGACAACGTCGAAGTCGCCGCCTTCGAGCGCCGAAATGGCCTGCAGCCCGTCCCCTGCCACCGGGGCTGCGTAGCCGAGCTGGGCCAGGAGCCGGAGGGCAAGCTTCTGGTTCACCGCGTTGTCCTCCGCGAGGAGGATGCGCAGCGGGTGCCGCTCCCCGAGGACGGTGTCGGCGTCGGCCCCGCTGGTGGCGACCGCAGCCGCCTGGGTGGCAACCCCGCCGAGCAGGATGGTTGCGATGGTGTCATGCAGGGCGGAGGGCTTGACCGGCTTGGCGAGCCAGCCGGCGACGCTCCCGTCGTCGCGCTCCCGGAGCCCTATGGAGGAGAGGATCACGACCGGTGGCGGGACGCCTTTGCCGTTCGACGCGCGAACCTGCGCGGCGAGCTCCAGGCCGTCCATCTCCGGCATGATCAGGTCGGAGAGGATGACCTCGAACCGCTCCCCGCCGGCAAGCCAGGCCAGCGCTTCGGTGGGGGAGCCCGTCTCCCGCGGGACCATGCCCCACCGAGCGGTCTGGGCGACGAGGATGCGGCGATTCGTGGCATTGTCGTCCACGATCAGGACCGTCTTGCCGCCGAGGTCCGCCTCGATGCGCGGTGCGCGGGTGGAGGCCACGGCGTCCGCCCTGCCGACCGGGTTGCGGATCACCAGGTGGAAGGTGCTGCCCTCCCCGGCCTTGCCGCTGCTCTCCGCGGTCAGGGAGCCGTCCATCAGCTCGGCCAGGCGGCGGCTGATGGCCAGGCCCAGTCCGGTGCCGCCGTACCGGCGTGCAATGGAGGCGTCCACCTGGCTGAAGGACTGGAAGAGCCGATCCATGGCGGCGGCGGGGATCCCGATGCCGGTGTCCCGCACGTCGACCCGGATCTCCCAGGTCGCCGCGGCACGACCGGTCGCGGCGCGCACCTCCGCCCCGGCCACGGTGACGAGCACCTCCCCGCGCTCGGTGAACTTCACCGCGTTCGAGAGCAGGTTCAGGACCACCTGGCGCAGGCGGCCGGCGTCGCCGACGAGGACCGTTGGCAGGTCCTCGTCGATGGCGTAGACCAGCTCCAGGCCCTTCTTGGCCGCCGTGGGCGCCAGGATGTCGAGCGACGCCTCGACGGCCTCGCGGAGAACGTACGGTCGCGCCTCGAGCTCCACGCGGCCCGCCTCGATCTTCGAGAAGTCCAGGACGTCGTTGATGATGGTCAGCAGCGCGTCTCCGGAGGTGCGGATGGTCTCCGCGTAGTCGTGCTGCTCCTCGTTGAGCGGCGTGTCGACGAGCAGTCCGCTCATCCCGATCACCGCGTTCAACGGGGTCCGGATCTCGTGGCTCATGGCCGCCAGGAACGAGCTCTTGGCCTCGTTCGCCTGCTCGGCGGCCTGGCGGGCCTCGAGGGTGTCCTCGAAGAGCGCGGCGTTCTGCACCGCGATGGCGGCCTGCTGCGAGAGGCCCACCAGGAAGCTGAGGTCCAGCTCGCTGAAGTCCTCGACGCCAACGGACCGCCAGACCGCGAGCATGCCGCTCACCTCGCCGCGGACGATGAGCGGTGCCGCCATGAGGCGGTCCTCCTCGTCGTCCTCCGTGCCGGGGATGGTCTGGGCGCGCGGGTCGTTGCGGGCGTCGTTCACGACCTCGGCGCGGCCGGACTCGATGATGGCGCCCATGATCCCCGTCCCGCGCAGGAGCGGGAATCCCTGGACGGCATCCGCCAGCTGTCCAATGGCGACCTCCGCGCGGAAGACGTCGGGGTCGTCGGTGCGCAGGTACACGACGCTGGAGTCGCCCCGCAGCAGCGTCTTCGCGCGCTCCGCGATCATGTGCAGCACCGCGGAACGCTCCAGCGTGGCGGAGATCTCGCGGCTCACGTCGGCCAGGGCCGCCATCTGGTCCGCGCGCTGCCGGGTCTCGTCATACAGCCGGGCGTTCTGGACGGCGACCCCCACGTTCGCGGCAATGGTCGACAGCAGGCGGGCATCGGACTCCTGGAAGCGACCCTCCTGGGTGGTGCTCTGGACGCTGATGACGCCGATGGCGCGCTCGCCGACCACGATGGGCACGCCCAGGAACGAGCGCGGACGGGTGCCGACCAGCGGGGCGTGCTCGAGCTCCGCTGCGCGGTTGGCGAGGATTGGCTCACGGGTGGTGATGATCTGCGAGCTGAGGCCTTCGCCAAGGGCCATGGGCTCCTGCGGCTCCCGGGCTCCGGCTTCGACGTAGTACGGGAAGCGGATGAGGCCCGCCGCCTCGTCCAGCAGCGCGATGAAGGCGATATCGGCCCCGAAGGCGTCGCGCAGCTTGTCGCCAACCACCTCGAGCAGGGGAGCGATCTCGACCTGCGCGGTCAGCGCCTCGCCCACCGAGTTGATGGTCGCCAGCTCCGCCACGCGCGCGCGGGTCTCGTCGATCAGGCGCCCGGTCCGCAGCGCCACGGAGAGGCTGGCGGCCAGGGTCGTCAGCAGGGAGAGGTCGCGGTCCGTGAATGCATGCTCCCGGTCGAGGTTCTGGAGGCTGATGACGCCGGCCACCTCCTCGCCAACGAGGAGCGGCACGAAGAGGGCCGACTTCGCCGGTTCTCCCTTGATCTGCGCTCCCTGCCCGTACTGGGCGCCGATCTCGCGCAGCTTCTCGCTGATGAGCAGGGGCATGCGGCTCTCGAGGACGTGCTTGCGGAAGCCCATGATGGGCCGCACTTCGTCCGGGAACCGGCTGCCGCGTTCGACGCTGAAGGGGAACCGCATCGTCCCAGCGGCCTGGTCGAAGACGGCGATGTCCACGACGTGCGTGTCGAAGACGTCGTTCGCCCGCTCGCCCACCAGCTCGTACATGGCCTGCACGTCGACCTGCGATGCGAGCGCACGCTGCAGGTCGTTGACGATGGCGAGCTCGGCCGCGCGCCGGTTCGTCTCGTCGAAGAGCCGGGCGTTGTCGAGCGCCACGGACAGGCTGGCGGCCAGGGTCGAGAGAAGCCGGAGATCGGCCTGGCTGAAGGCATTCCTGCGGTCGAGGTTCTGGAGGGAGATCCGCCCGGTGATGGTGCCGGCAGAGGTGATGGGGACCATAAGGACCGAGAGGGGCGGCTCTCCCTGGACAACGCCCGAACGTTCGCGCTCGGCCTCCCAGGCCGGGACGTCGTTGATCAGGATGGCGCTGCCGGTCGCGAGCATCTCGCGCGACAGGTCGGCCATGGCCAGCGGGGTGGGCAGGTCCGGGAACCGGACGCCGCGCTCGATGGTGTATGGATAGCGGACCACCCCTGCCTCGAGGTCGAAGATGCCGATGTCGACCACCTGGGAGTCGAAGATCTCCTGGATCTTGTCCCCGACGAGCTCGTACATCGCCTGCATGTCCAGGTTCTGGGCAAGGCCTTGCTGGACGCTGTTCATGATCGCCAGCTCGGCGGCACGCTCGTCCGTCTCGCCCAGAAGGCGCCTCGTCTCACCGAAGAGCCGCGCATTGTCGAGCGCGACCGCCAGGCTGCTGGCAAGGGTCATCAGGAGCCGGACGTCGGCATCCGAGAACGCGTGCTCGCGGTCGAGGTTCTGGAGGCTGATGACGCCGCGCGCCTCGCCGCCGCTGATGAGCGGCGCGTAGACCGCCGACTGCGGCAGCTCGCCGGACACCACGCCCTCCTGCCCGTACTGCCGGACCTGGTTCAGCAGGTCCTCGTTGAAGACGAGTGGCTCGCGGGTCTCAAGGACGTGGCGGCGGGGCCCGATGACGGCCATGGTCTCGTTCGGGAAGCGCACCCCACGCTCGATGGTGTACGTGAACTGGATCGCGTTGGCGTCCCTGTCGAGGATGCCGATGTCGACCACCTGCGCATCGAAGATCTCCTGGATCTTGTCACCCACCAGGTCGTACATGGCCTGCATGTCCAGGTTTGCCGCGAGGCCCTGCTGGACGCTGTTGATGATGGCCAGCTCGGCCGCACGCTCGTCCGTCTCCGCGAGGAGGCGCTTCGTCTCGCCGAACAAGCGCGCGTTCTCCAGCGCAACGCCCATCGAGGTGGCGAGGGTCGAGATCAGGCGTTCGTCGGCATCCGAGAAGGCGTTCGGGGCGCTGGCAACCACCGAGACGACTCCCAGCACGCGGTCGCTGGCGGGGATGGGAACGCCGAGATACGAGTCCTTGCGCTCGGCGGTGTTCCCCGTCCAGTGAGCACCCAGGAGATCGGCCTCGGCTGCCGTACCAATCCGGAGGGGTTCCCTGGTCTGGATGATCCGCGAGGTGATCCCAGCCCCCAGGGGAATCGGTTCATCGACGAAGTGCTTGCCGTCCTCCGTCTGGTACGGGAAGCTGATGAGGTCTGTCGCCGGGTCGTGGATGGCGATGGACACGTCCCTGGAGCGGAGTATCTGAGAGACGCGGTCGCCGACGAGCTCGATGATGGCGTTGAAATCGAGCTGCCGCGCCAGGGCCGCACCGATCTCGTTGATGACCGCGAGCTCGTTGGCGCGCGCATCGGTCTCGGCCAGGAGGCGCTTCGTCTCACCGAACAGACGCGCGTTCTCCAGGGCCACGCCCATGCTCGAGGCGAGCGTTGCGAGCAGCCGCTCGTCGGCCTCCGTGTAGGCGTTGACCTGCGGGCTTTCGAGGCCAATCACGCCAATGACGCGGCCGGCGCTGAGGATCGGCACCCCGACCCACGACTCCGTGAAGGCATCTCCCACGCTGATGCCTCCCGCGGCGCTCGACTCCGCGGTGGACCCCAGCCGCAACGACGTCCGGGAGCGGATGACCTGCGAGGTCAGACCCTCGTTGAGCGGCATGGGCTCGGTGTGCATCCGCTGGCCCTCGCCGATCTCGTACGGGAAGCGGATGACGCCGGACGCCTCGTCGTAGAGGGCCACGAACACGGACGACGCGGAGAAGATGGCCCGCACCCGCTCTCCGACGAGCTCGGTGATCGCATCGAAATCCAGCTGCTTCGCCAGCGCTGCACCGATCTCGTTGATGACCGCCAGCTCGGCGTTGCGCTGCTCGGTCTCGGCCAGGAGCCGCTTGGTCTCGTCGAAGAGGCGCGCGTTCTCGAGCGCGACGCCCATGCTGGCGGCGAGCGTGGAGAGCAGGCGCTCGTCGGACTCGCTGAAGGCGTGCTGGGCGGCTCGCTCCAGGCCGATGGCGCCCAGAACGCGATCACCGGCAAGGATGGGGACGCCGAGCCAGGACTCCGCTTCGTCGGATCCGTAGATGAAGGCTCCATGCGCCTCCGCCTCGGCGTTCGTGTTGAGACGCAGTGGCGCCCGGGTGCTGATCACCTCCGACATCAGCCCGGTCCCGAACGGTCGCGAGATCATCTCCAGCCGCCGGCCCTGGTCCATGGAGTAGGGGAGCTGGATCGTGGAAGCTGCCTCGTCGTAGAGGCCGATGTTCCCCGTGTCGACCGCGAAGATCTCGCGGATCCGGTCGCCGACAAGGTTGATCACGGCGCTGAAATCCAGCTGCTTCGCCAGCGCCAGGCCGACCTCGTTCACGATCGCCAGCTCGGCGTTCCGCTCGCGCGTCTCCTTGAGGGCCCGGGCGCGCGTCAGCGCGGAGGCGACGTGCTGGGCAACGAACACCAGCAGGTCCTTGTCCGCATCGGTGTAGCGGTGGTCGGCGGAGTAGCTCTGGACCACCAGCAGACCCAGAGTCCTCCCCTCGGCGCGCAGTGGCACGCCCAACCATTGGCTCTCGTCTTTGACGACGCCCAGGGTCTCGATCTCGCCGGCCTCCAGGAGGCGCTGATACTCGGCCGGATCGATGAGCAATGGCTGGTCCCTGCGCAGGGCGTAGGCGGTGACACCCCGGGCCTGCCCCACGCCGAACGGCTCCCACGCGTTGGGATCGGGCACGTCCGAGTCGTACGTGTCGACGAAGTACGGGTAGTTCATGCGCTCGCGCTCGGCGTCGTAGAGCGCGATGTAGAAGTTGTCCGCGTACATGAGGCCGCCCACGATCTCGTGCACGGTGGCGTAGAAGGTCGGCAGGTCCTGAGCCGATGCGGCGGTTTCGGCGATGCGATACAACGCCGCCTGCACCTGGGCGGCGCGCTCGTGCGCGGCCTCGCGCGCCTCGAGCTCCGCGATCCGTTTCCGTGCTGCAGCCAGCTCGGCGGACGGGGAAGGTTTCGTCATGGGTTCGGATCCGGGGCGGTGCTGGTCAGCGCCAACGCGGGGTCCCCTCGGACTGCTGCCGTCCGCCGGCGGCGAACGTGCGGCACATTCTGCGCGATCCCGCTCGTCCCGTCGATGGATTCGCGCCCACCGCCGGGTGGGGGACCCGCGCGCGGTTAGCGTGGCGAACCCTGTGACCGCCGGCGGAGCTCTGGGCGGCCCTGGCTGGCGGTTCGAGGGTCACCCGGCTCGAATCGGTAACCAAATGACCATTGGAGACCGCGCCGGGCGTCGTAAGGCTCGTGTGGCTAACCATGCGGAGGATCCGGGCCGCCGGGACGGACGATTCGCGCCAGCAGGTGGCAGGAACGCACTGCAGGATCAGGGGAACGACCTCTTGACGAATCCGCGGTAGACTTCCGCGCGCACTCGTTGGCAGCAGCCGCGACGCTGCGCCGCCCAACCCGAACAAGGACCGAGCAGATTCCATGACCGCGACCAACCCTGCCGCGACGCACAGCGCCGCGCCCTACGACCGAGCCCCCATCGAGCTGCCCCATCGGACGCGGATGGAGATCCTGGTGGCCGTGCTGCTGGGCATCTTCCTGGCGGCGCTGGACCAGACCGTGGTAGGCACCGCCCTGCCCAGGATCGTCACCGACCTGCACGGGAACGACGTCTACACCTGGGCCTTCACGAGCTACCTGCTGACGGCCACCATCAGCGGGCCGATGTACGGGAAGCTCTCCGACATCTACGGTCGGCGACCGATCTTCCTCTTCGGCGTGACCGTCTTCCTGTTCGGGTCCATCCTCTCGGGCCTGTCCGGGTCGATGTGGCAGTTCATCGCCTTCCGCGGGATCCAGGGCCTGGGTGCGGGCGCGCTCTTCCCGGTGGCGCTCGCCATCATTGGTGACATCTTCGCGCCCTCGGAGCGCGGCAAGTACCAGGGCTTCTTTGGTGCGGTCTTCGGGCTCTCCAGCCTCATTGGCCCGGCCATTGGCGGGATCATCACCGACACGGTCGGCTGGCACTGGGTCTTCTACGTCAACGTGCCCCTGGGCGCCATCAGCCTGTTCGTCATCTGGCGCACCCTGCCCACCCACCACGAGGTCGACGCGGACCGCCACATCGACTACCTGGGCGCCTCGCTCCTCGTCGCGGCCCTGGTGCCGGTGCTCATCGGCTTCACGAACAAGCAGGCGGGCGACTGGACCGATCCGGCCGTGGGCGGCCTGATCGCAGTTGGCGCACTCTTCCTGGCGGCGTTCGTCTGGATCGAGTCGCGGGCCAGGGAGCCAATCCTCCCGCTGGAGCTCTTCCGGATCCGTGCCTTCACCGCCAGCGTCGTCGCCTTCTTCCTGGTCGCCATGGGCTTCTTCGCGGCGGTGGTCTTCCTGCCTCGCTGGTACCAGGTCGTGGAGGGATCATCCGCGACGGAGGCCGGCTACCAGATCCTCCCGCTCCTGCTGGGCCTGATCGTGGCCGCCATCGCCTCCGGGCAGCTCGTGGCACGCACCGGCCGTTACAAGACGCTCATCGTCGCCGCCCTGGTCACCACCGCGGTTGGCCTCTTCCTGCTGACCAACCTGCGCCCCGACTCGCCGGCGCCGCTGGTCTGGCTCTGGATGCTCGTGACCGGCCTGGGCGTGGGACCGGCCTTTGCCGTCTTCACCCTGGTGGTGCAGAACGCCGTGCCGGTGCGCGAGCTGGGCACCGCCACGTCGAGCCTGACGCTCTTCCAGCAGGTGGGCGGCACGGTCGGCCTGGCGATCGTGGGATCGGCATTCGCCACCACGTTCAGCACGGAGGTTCCGCGCCAGATGGCCGCGAGCGGCGTTCCGCAGCAGGTGGCCAGCGGCTTCGGGTCGGGCGGCAGCGCGACCCTCGGCAACATCCAGGGCGTGGGTGACCTGGGCGCCGCCATCCTGGCCCAGGTGCCGGAGGCAGCCCGTGCCCAGGTTCAGCCGTTCATCGGCGCCATGGTCTCCGCCATCCACCAGGCCTTCTCCCTGGCGACCGCCGCGACCTTCGGGATCGGGATCGTCGCGACGCTCGCCGCGGCCCTGTTCGTCCTGCTCATCATGCCGGCAGGTCGGATGGGCGAGGGCGCGCCCGTGACCGCTGGCCCCATGCGGGCCGAGCCCGCTCCTCTCCCGGCGGAGGACTAGCCCGGGTCGCGCTCGGCCGGCGCGGTTCGGGCCTGCGCCGCTCCGGCGAGAGAACCGGCGGCCAGCCGCCCGGCGCGGAACACGGCGAGCTCCTCCGGCGGATCGTGCGGCGCCAGTCGCGGATCCCTGCTCAGCACGGCGAGGTCTGCCGGACCTCCCACCTCGAGCGTCGCGGTGGTGGGCCACGCCGGCTCGGCGCCCGGCGCGCGCGGGATGACCGCCGCACCGCGGAGGTCCACGAAGTGCGAGTCGCCACGCGAGATCGCGCGGACCTCGGCGTCCGCACCCATGGCCAGGATCGTGTCACCCGCCCAGGCGATGGCCGTCGCCGGCGGTGCGCCCCCGCCGGGGAGGACGACGCCACCGGTGAGAACGGTGTACTCGTGCGTCACCGCGGTGCCTCCCCCGCGGTCGTGGCCTCGGCGGTGCGGGAACGGGGGACGATGGGCTTGTCCATGTCGCGCATCGTGCTCCATGTCGGCCGGTTTGTGCGCGGTGGGTTCGCCAAGCCGACCCACGCCTAGGACTTCCGTCACATCGACCACCGCGGGGCGTGGCACCTACGCTGCCGCACGCCCATGAGAGGGAACTCGTTCGGTCCGAACCAGGTCGCGACGATGGTGGCCGCCCTGCGCGCGCGCGAGGCGTCGCTGTGGCATGCCTGCGGCCTGACCGATTTCGCCGGCTACCTGCGCCTGGCGGGTGTCGGCTCCCCGGCTGAGCTCCAACGCGCCGGCCAGGCCTCCGCCGCGGACGAGACGGATCCGATCGAGCGCGCACACGTCGAGCCGGAGCGCGTCCTGCTGGACCTCGATGACGTCGGCCAGGGGTTCGCCCGCGGCTGGCGGATGCTGCCCAACCTCCGGGGTCCCATCACCCTTCAGCTCCATCCCCGGGTGCTCGAGCGCGCCGCGACGGTGCAGATCGCGCTGCGCCCGTTCTCGGCCCCTGATTTCGACGCGACGACCGACCTGCTCTCGGATCCCGGCGACCTGGACCGGTGCTTCCTGCGGCCCGCCTCGGACGCATTCCCGTGGAGCGAGCGAACACGGATCGGACATGACCTGGCCGTGGCGCTCGACCGGCCGCGGGCCCGGAGCGTGGAGCTGGCGCTGAACGCGCGCAGATCCCTGCCTCTCGACGACGTGGTTGCCGTCTGGGTGGAGCCGGTCACGGTTGGGGATGCGCAGCTCATCGATCGCGTCGACGGCCTCGCCGATACGGCCGACCTCCCGCTGCGCGTTCGCCGCAGGACCATGCTTGAACCGGAGCGCGAAGCCGTGTGGCGCGACCTGCTCCATGTCCTCGAGGACGGGGAGAAGCCCCTGCTCGAGGTCTGGCAGCGCGCCGATACCTCGCCCGCCTTTCGCGCCTGGGCAGCACTGCTCCGTACGGGCGGTCTCGATACGTCTTTCGCCCGGTTCGCGCGCTCCCTCCATGCTCGCACGCTCGCGCCCCTGTCGGCCTCCAGCACCGCCGCGCCCGCCCGCGCTGTCGCGCCGGTGGCCGTGGGCGTGGGCGCCCGGCCGTCGTTCCCGCCCCGCGAACGCGCGACATCGGTCTATGCCTGCGGGCACCCGCGCCAGCCGTGGGACGGCGGCACCTGCTACGGCTGCGTCCGGGAGTATCGATCCGCCTGGCGCTACGCCGATCCCGCCTGACCCAAATCGTTCCGGGCCGGTAACCGCACGTCCGCCGAACCGGCATGGTTGTCCCGTTCGGAGGAGGGTTGGTTGCGGGCGTGCAACACCCGCCTCGTTGCCCGGGTTCCTGCGGGGCGAGCCCGTCAGGGATGGCGGGCGGCGTTGGCCAGGATCGCGTCGTGGACGTACTGCGCCAGGCCCGGCGCAACCTTCTCGTACGTTGCCGTGAACCGCGGATCTGCGACGTACATCTCGGCCAGGCCGACATGGATCTCGTGCGAGCACGGATAGAAGTCGCGGCTGATCTGCAGCCGATGCGCCTCGACGGCGTCCATCGCCTCCGTTGCGTCGGCAGGCAGTCCGGACCGCAGCGCCGCGGCGGCACGCTCCGTGATCGCCGCCATCTCGTCGCGGATCCGGGCCCAGTCAGCCTTCGTGTAGCGCGCTGCGCGGCGCTGCGACTCGCGGTACGCGTCCGAGTCGCCCCAGCGCTCCTGCACCTCGGCCGCATGCTCTTCGGGGTCGAAGTCGCCGAAGACCTCGAGCCGCTCCTCGGGGGTGAGTGAGATTCCCATGGTTCGTGCCTCCATTGCCTTCTCGACGGCCGTGGCCATCCGCCTGAGTCGTGTGATCCGGTCGAGCAGCAGGGCGTGCTGCCGCCGAAGGTGGAGCAGCGGGCTGGCGGCTCCGCGGGCCATGACCTGCTCGATCTCGTCGAGGGCGAACCCCAGCTCCCGATAGAAGAGGATCTGCTGCAGGCGCTCGAGGTCGGCATCGGTATAGCGCCGATAGCCCGCATCCGAGCGCCCGGCCGGCCGGAGCAGCCCGATCTGGTCGTAATGGTGCAGGGTCCGCACCGTGATGCCCGCCATGCGGGCCACGGCACCCACCCTGAGACTGTTCGCCCCCGCCGATTCGTTCATGGGCGGCACTATGCACCCTTACGTAACGTAAGAGTCAAGCGGTCGTGGGAGCGGCGGGCGGCGGCCGGCGGGCAGGTCCTAGCGCCACTCCACCGCGACGACGTCCACGGGCTCGGAGAGGCCCTTCAGCATCACGCTGCGGGGCGCCGAGGTGGGGATGGCGGTGTCGGCCACGGTGGCGACGCTGGCGAGGATCTCGCCCCCGGAGGCGAGGGCGGCAATCCGTGCCGCCTCGTGGACGCCCTTCCCGCTGAACGAGCCACCGGCCTGGGTCGCGTCGGAGACATGGATCCCGATCCGGACCTGAGGCGCGAACCCGTTCTTGGCGCGATGCTCTGCCAGGCGCTGCTGGACGGCCACGGCCGTGGCCAGTGCCAGATCCGGGGAGTCGAAGCCCACGAAGAAGCCGTCCCCGGTGGAAGAGACCTCCTCGCCCGAATGCGCGGCGAAGATCTCGCGCAGCGTGTTGTCGTGCCAGCGCAGGAGCGTCTCCCAGGCCTCGTCGCCCAGGGCCTCGACGAGGTTCGTCGAGCCAACGATGTCGGTGAACATGAAGGTCTTCAGCACCCGCCGCGACGGTCCCGCCTTGCCGCGCAGCTGCCAGGGCAGCAGCTCCTCGACGTCCTCGATGATGATCGCGGCGGTGGGGCAGGCGTCCGCGGCAGTGCGCAGCAGCTCTTCCTCCACGCTCCCCGGTCCGACGACATCGGCCTTGCCGAAGTCTCCCTTGAGCCAGTCGAAGGCGGTGGGCGCGATGGTGATGCAGTTGCCGGCCCCAATGCACTTGTGCCGGTCCACGCGCGCCTTCAGCATGCGCCGCGCTCCCTCATGACCGGGCCACGCTGCGGAAGGCGAGCGAGGTGGCCTGCGCCCGGGTGGATGCGCCGATGGCGGCCAGTAGCCTGGCGAGTCGCTGGGCGACCTCGTTCTCGTCGAGTGCCAGCTGCTCGGCGATCTCCCGGTTGGTGCTCCCCTGGGTGAGCAGCCGCAGGAGCTCCCGGTCGGCGGGGTCCAGCGCGCCGACCTCGCCGCCATTCGCGCCGGCGGGCGCGGGAGCCGGCTCGTCCATGGGTCCGGCGAGCTCCGCGAGCTCGCCACCCACGGGGCCCCGGAGCCAGCGGACGCGCACCTCGTCGTCGACGACGCCCTGGGCGATCCGTGAGAGGGTCATCTGCAGCCACCATCGGGTCATCTGCTGTGCCTCCGGGGGCCCACCGGCCAGGACGGCCCGTGCCGCGGGAAGCAGGATGTCGAGGTTGCTGTCCTCCTGGAGCGCCTCCTGGAGCGCCTGGATCGCGGTTCCTCCGGCGGCCGCTGCTCGTTCGCGCTCGCCTCGCGCCAGGGCAACCGCTGCGAGGGCGGCCTGGGATCGGGCGCCCCACGGCGCGTGGCCGGGAAGGACCCCGATCAGCTCGAGCCCCTCGTGCGCGGAACGCTCGCCCAGGTCCAGAAGGCCCTCGTCGCCGCTGGCGGCACCCAGGCGCGCTGCGGCCAGCGCCAGCTCTGAGAGCGCCTCGCAGCGAGCCGCCGGCCGGCCCGTGTCGGTCGCCATCTGCACCGCCTGCCCCAGGTGCTCGCGCAGGCCCTCGGCGTTCCGCGCGGCGGTGCTGCACAGGCCGCGCCACCGGGCGAGCTGTCGCGCACGCAGTGGGGTGGGGGAGGCGGCCGCAGCCGTCGCGGCGCGGCTCACCCATTCCTCCGCATCGGACTGCTCGCCAAGATCCAGGTGGCTCATGGCCACCCCGCCGGCGGCGAGGAACTCGATGGAGCGATCGCCGAGGAGGCGGGCCATGCGGTGCGCCTCAACCCCGCGCGCGATCATCAGGTCGGGGACCACCTTGGCCCGGGCGTAGACGTGGACGCCATACAGCATCTGGAGCTCCTGGCGGGCACGCTCGCTCTCCGTGACCAGGTCCGAGAGGCGGGAGGTCACCCGCCGGATCTCCTCGAGATGCCGGGCCGACGAGCTGATGTGGATGGTGGGCGCGTAGTTCACGTAGGCCATGGCGATGACCGTGGACATCACGCCGGTCCGGTCGCCCAGCTCCTCGTAGATGGCCAGTGCGCGCTCCAGGCACGCAGTGGTCTCGACGACCTGGGGCGCGACCACCGTGGTCGACAGCACCGCGTCGACGGCCTCTCCGGCAAGGACGCGCTGGCTGAGGGCCATGACCTCCCCGGTCTGGACCTGCCCCACGAACCAGGCTCGAATGCGCGAGAGCAGGATCATGGCCAGCTCACGCAGGGCGCCCGCCAGGCTCCGCTGATCACCGAGCCGCTCGGCCAGGGCGATCGCCGCCCGGTAGGCCGCCTCAGCGCCATCCAGGTCGACCTCGACCGCCGATGCCCCGAAGGACTCACCCAGCGCCGAGCGCATGAGCGCCTGGCCCAGCTCCAGGGCGGCGCGCAGCTCGGATCGGGCGTCATCGTGCTGTGCCGCCCGGGCCTGCACGCGCCGCGCGAGGTCTGCGGCCCCCTCCTCGTCGTGGGCAAGACGGAGGGCCGCCGCCCGCCGCAGCTGCACGTCGAGCTCCAGGGCCGGCTCGCCCATGGCCTCCGCCAGGGCGGCCAGCTCGGCCAGGCCCTCCAGGCGATCCTCCGCATTGCGCAGGCTGGCGTAGGCGTCGTCACGGGCGACCAGGAGCTGGCGGCGGTCCTGCGAGCTGGCCACGTTGGGGAGGGCCTGGACCACGAGGCGCAGTGCCTCCTCGGGGGCATTGGCCTGCAGAGCCGCGTGGGCGGCATCGATGGAGAGGCGCGCCGCGCGTTCCGCGTCGCCCCCTGCGAGCGCGTGATGGGCAATGAGGGGAAGCGCAGCCGGCGTGGGCTCGCCGGCCTCGAGGAGCAGATCGACGATGGTTCGATGCACCGCGCGCCGGCGTGCCTGCGACAGCTCGCTGGTGGCGAACTCGCGGACCTGCTCATGGGTGAACGTGTAGTCGGCGGGCGCTCCCTCGGCATGCCGGAGGAGGAGACCTGCCGCGGTCGCGGGGGCCAGCGCATCGGCCAGGGCGCCAGGGGCGTCGGTCGCCCCGTCCAGGCGGGAGCGAATCTCGCGCAGGTCACGCAGGCTGAAGCTGCGCCCCAGGACCGCGGCGTCGGAAAGGATCGAACGCGTCTCGGCGGGCAGGCGGGCAGAGCGCCGCGCGATGAGGGTCCGCACCGCGGAGGGGACGAGCTTCGCCGCGTTGCGACCCAGCGTCCAGGCGCCGTCGATCTGCTGGATCATCCCGGCCTCGCGGTAGGTGCGGACCAGCTCCTCGATGATGAACGGCACGCCCTCCGACTGGCTGTGGATGGCGGCCCCCGAGGCGGGGTCGATGCTGCCGCCCAGGACCTGGCGCGCCAGCTCGCCGCTCTCCAGCTGGCTGAAGCGGCCCGGGCGCATGCGGTGCACCAGGCCCATCCGCTCCATGTCCGCGACGAAGTTCACGGCCTCCGTGACCGTGGCGAACTCGTCAGGCCGAATGGTGAGCAGCAGGAAGATCGGACGGTCGGCATCGGCGCGGACGACGTAGCGCAGGAGGCGCAGGGTGTCGGCATCGGCCCACTGCGCATCGTCGATCAGGAGGGCAAGCGGTCGCTGCGATGCCACCGAACCTAGGGCCATGCCGGCCAGGTCGAAGGCGCGCAGAACCTTCGAGTCGGCACCCAGCGTCTCGAGGCCCGGCTCGCTCCGCCCGGAGATGGCCTCGATGACGCGCTGGACGGCCTCGTCGGCCGGGGTGCCGCCGATGACGTCCCGCAGGGCCGGCGCCGCGAAGATGCTCTGCGCCAGCAGGAAGGGCCCGCGTATCTCCTCGTCGGCGGTGACCGCGACAACCGTGAAGCCGGAGCTGGCCGCCATCTCGGCCGCGGCCAGCAGGAGGCGCGTCTTGCCGACACCGGGCTCACCCTCCAGGGTCAGCGCACAGAGCCGATCCGCCGCCTCTTTGAGCTCCTTGGTGATGGTGGCCAGCTCGCTCGACCGCCCGACCAGCGAACCGGTGACCCGCCGCATCTGGACCACGAGCGAGCATTGCGGCTGGACGCGCGGGTCCAGCGCACTGCCGCCAAGCGTCTGGACCCATGGGGTCTCGGTGGGCTTGCCGATCTCCCCGCTGGTCTGCTCGGTATCGGAGAGGGCCACGCGCCGATTATCGCTCCCGCGGCCTTCGGCTGCTGGAGCAGGGGGCAGCGGGCCCGACATCGGCCGCGACCCGGGTTGGTCAGGCGAAGAAGGCGTTGATGGCGGCGGTGTCGTCCGAGAAGGCCCATCGGGCGGTGATCCTGCCGTCCTTCACGTGGAATATCTCCGCGGTCCGGTAGGACAGGTGCTTCCCGTTGCGATCCGCCTCCGCCTCGACCAGGGCCACCACGTGGTCGTCGTTGGCCACGACGTCGTGGATGGTCCCGGTGATCGTGAAGTCGGCAGTTCCCTGGCTGTAGCGCTCGCCCAGCGCCTGGAGGCCGTGGATGGCGTCATCCCGGCCGATCTCGTGCCATTCGACGTCGGGCGCCAACGCAGCGGTGATGGCATCGGCGTCGCCCTTGTTCATGGCATCAATGGAACGGCGCACAAGGGCCGCGTTCGGATGCTCGGCCATGGATCCTTCCTCCTCGGGTTTGCGGCCACTCATCATCGCAGCCGCGTCCAGGAGGGACCAATGGCGTCTACCGTCGGTCGTCGTTCGCGCCTTCGCGCTCCACCTCCGCGCGCAGGTCCCGGCGGAGCACCTTTCCGATCATGGTCTTGGGGAGCTCGGCCCGGAACTCGATCGTGCGTGGCACCTTGAACCGTGCCAGGTTCCCCTCGCAGTGCTTCACGAGCGCTTCGGATGTCACCGATGCTCCCGGGTTGAGGACCACGAAGGCGCGGGGCACCTCCCCGTGCCGCTCCTCCGCCACGCCGATGACGGCCGCTTCGCGGACCGCCGGATGGCTGAGCAGCACTTCCTCGACCTCTCGGGGATAGACGTTCATGCCTCCCACGATGACGAGGTCCTTCTTGCGGTCGACGATGGTGAAGTACCCGTCGGGCGACATACGAGCCATGTCCCCGGTGCACAGCCAGCCGTCGCGCAGGACCGCGGCCGTTTCCTCCGGACGCTCCCAGTAGCCGCTCATCACCTGGGGACCGCGCACCTCCAGCTCGCCGACCTCGCCCACCGGGAGGGGTTCGCCGCCTCCGGGACGGACCACGCGCGCCTCCGTGCCGGGGAACGGCAGGCCAATGGTTCCATTGCGCCGTTCGCCCATCACCGGGTTGCAGTGCGTGACCGGCGCAGCCTCCGTGAGCCCATAGCCCTCGACCACCCGGCCGCCGGTTGCCGCCTCGAATCCGTTCTGCACCTCCGGTGCGAGCGGCGCCGCGCCGCTGATGCAGGCGCGAATGCTCTTGAGGTCGTACTTCGCCGCGTCCGGGTGGTTGGCGAGGGTCTGGTACATGATCGGGGCGCCGGGAAAGAGGCTGGGTCGATGCTTCGCGATGGCGGCGAAGACCTGGTGCGGATCGAAGCGGGGGAGCAGGATCAAGGTCCCGGCACGCAGCATCGCGTAGTCGAGGTCCACGGTCAGTCCATAGATGTGGAAGAACGGGAGCGCGGCCAACACCACCGGGAACTCGTCCGCGCCGGGGAACCACACGGAGACCTGCTCGGCGTTCGCCACGAGGTTGCGGTGGGTGAGCATGGCGGCCTTGGGGGTGCCGGTCGTGCCGCCGGTCGGTTGCAGGACTGCGATGTCGTCCGGCGCCGCGGCGGAGACGAACGGCCCGGACGGTGCCTCGGCCAGCAGACGGAACAGGTTCGGCGTCTCCGGGGTGTGCGGCAACGGATGCCAGGTCCCGTCGCGCCGCGCCTTGATCGGGTACAGCCAGCGCAGCGGGATGGGCAACGAGTCCTGGATTCCGGTCACGATCATCCGGTCCGGCACGCCAGGGTCCCCGCTGAGGCGCCGGAGGCGTGGGACCAGGGCGTCCAGGACCACCGCGACGCTTGGCCGGGTCTGCTCGAACAGGATGCCAAGCTCGCGCTCGACGTAGAGCGGCGACATCGACACCACCACCGCGCCGGCGCGCAGGGCTCCCATGAAGGCGATCACGAAGGCCGGCGAGGTCGGCAGATGCAGGCTGACCCGATCGCCATGCCCAATCCCCATCCCGTGCAGGACGTGGGCGAAGCGGTCCACCGCGGCATCGAGCTGCCGATAGCTGGTCCTCGCACCGAAGAAGACGAGCGCGGTCCGCCCCGGATGCTGCTCCGCCGCCCGGCGCAGCAGGCCGTCCACGGTCAGCTCGGGGACCTGGATCTCCGCCGGGACGCCGGCCTCGTAGTGGGCCAGCCACGGCCGATCCGCCCTGGCAGGCTGCATCGTTGTTGGGCTGGCAGTCATGGTCGCCTCGCTCGCTAGACCGGATACCCTCCGCGCTCCACCACCGCGGCGGCGATCCGCCGGGCAACGCCAATGACATCCACCGGATCGGCGCGGAGGATGCGCCGAATGCCAGCGACCAGGGTGCGTGCCTCGTCCCCGCTGGCCACCGACGCGGCCAGGCCCTTTGCGCGGCGCTCGACGGCACCCAGCCGGTCCGCCACGATCAGCCGCGCGAGATCCGCGTGCACAGATGCCAATGCCCCGCCGGCGCTCGCCGCCTGGCGGGCTCGCTCCACGCTGCTCTCCATCGCGAACAGGTCGATGGCCAGGTCCGCGAGGCCGGCAAGCAGCTCCTGCTGCTCTTCGAGGGCCGTCGCATGGCGCTGCACGGCCGCGCCTGCGAGGAGCAGGGTGACGGTACGCGTGGCGAATACGGCCGCGTCCTCCGCGGCAAACGCCCCATCGAAGGCGGGCAGCTCGCCGCCCATCAGGAGATCGGACGAGCGCTGCGCGGGACCCAGCAGATCCAGCCGACCGGTCATCGCCCGCTTCAGCAGCGTCCCCGGGATGAGGAGGCGGTTGATCTCGCTGGTGCCCTCCCAGATGCGATGGATCCGTGCGTCGCGGTAGAAGCCCGCCGCGGGGTACTCCTCGATGTAGCCGTACCCGCCGTGGATCTGGACCACCTCGTCCACGACCGCGCCCAGCTCCTCGCTGGCGAGGACCTTGGCCACGCTGCACTCGACGGCGTACTCCTCGAGCGCGCTGCGGACGGCATCGGGCGAGGCGGCGTCCTCTGCTGCCGCGAGGCTTCCCTCCAGGAGCCCCGCGATGCGGTACACGGACGATTCGACCGCGTAGGTGCGCGCCGCGATCCCGGCCAGCTTGGCCCCCATGAGCGGAAAATCCGCCAGCTTGCGGCCGAACGCGGATCGGTCCTTCGCATACCGCGTGGCCACCGCGAGTGCCGGGCGCATCCCGCCCAGGCAGGCCGCGCCCAGCTTGAACCGGCCGACGTTCAGGACGTTGAAGGCGACCCGGTGGCCCTTTCCCGGCTCGCCCAGGAGGTTGCCGGCCGGAACCACGACCCCGTCCAGGGTGACCGGGCAGGTCGAGGCGCCGTGGAGGCCCATCTTCTCCTCCTCGCGCCCAATGGTCAGGCCAGGTGTGTCGCGCTCGACGAGGAAGGCCGTGAACTGCTCGCCGTCGATCTTGGCGTACACGGTGAAGAGATCGGCGAAGGCGGCGTTGGTGATGAACTGCTTCGCGCCGTCCAGGCGCCAGGAGCCGTCCGGCTCGCGGGTCGCCCGGGTTCGGATCCCCATGGCGTCGGACCCGGCGCCCGGCTCGGTGAGGGCATAGGCGCCCACGATCGTGCCATCGGCCAGACCGGGGAGATACCGCTCCTTCTGCTCATTGGTCCCGAAGAACACGGTGGGCAGCGTCCCGATCCCGGTGTGCGCCGCGTACGTGACGGCGAACGAGCCCGCGCCGGCCATGGCTTCGTTGACCACGAGGGAGCTGATGCGGTCCAGCCCGGCACCGCCGTAGGCCTCCGGGACGTCGATCCCCAGGTACCCGTCACGACCGAGCCGCTCCAGGAGGGCCCGGTGGACGGCGTAGTCCTTGCCGCCCGTCCCCTCGACGGCATCACGGCGGGGGAGGACCTCCTTCTCGACGAAGGCGCCGACCGCATCGCGGATCGCGCGGTGCTCGTCGGAGAGCTGTTCGGGGGTGAAGACGCCTGCCGCAGGCGCCGGACCGGTCAGGAAGGTCCCGCCCCTCGCGGCCTGCGCGGGTGTCCGGGTCTCCGTGGTCATGCCGCCTCCTCTGCCCGCGCGGGCTGGCGCCCGCCGAGCCACTCGATGACGCCCGCAGCGCCCTGCCCGCCTCCCACGCACATGGTCACCAGGCCGTACTTCGCGCCGCGCCGCGCCAGCTCGGCGAGCGCCTGCACGGTCAGCTTGGCGCCGGTCGCGCCCAGGGGATGGCCGAGGGCAATGGCCCCGCCGTTGACGTTGGTGGTCTCCTCGTTGAGCCCCAGCTGGCGGACCACGGCCACGACCTGCGCGGCGAACGCCTCGTTGAGCTCGGTGATCGCGATGTCATCGAGCGCAAGGCCCGCCTTGCGAAGCGCCCGGGGCACAGCATCCACGGGACCGATCCCCATGATCGCGGGCTCGACCCCGGCGGTCGCGAAGCTCACGAGTCGCCCGAGCGGCTCCAGTCCCAGCGCCGCGGCGCGTTCGCCGGTCATCACCAGCAGTGCGGCCGCACCGTCGCTCATCTGGCTGGAGTTGCCGGCGGTCACTGTGCCGCGGGTGGCGAAGACGGGGCGCAGGGCCGCCATCCTGGCGGCATCGGAGTCGTGGCGGATCCCCTCGTCGGCGTCGAAGGCAGCCTCGCGTGCGGATGGCCGCCCATCCGCATCCACCTCGGTGATCCGAGCGGCGACCGGCGTGATCTCGTCACGGAACCGGCCCTCCCGTTGCGCCGCAGACGCGCGCTGGTGCGAGCGAAGGCCCCACGCATCCTGGTCCTCGCGGCTCACGCCGAATCGTTCCGACACGTTCTCCGCGGTGAGCCCCATGGACAGGTAGACCTGCGGTCGGGTATCAGCGAGGAGCGGGTCGGGCGTGAACCGATGGCCGATCATGGGCACGAAGCTCATGGACTCCATCCCGCCGGCCATCACCACGTCGTGGACGCCCGCCTGGACGGACTGGGTGGCGAGCGCCAGTGCCTGCAGGCCCGAGGCGCAGAAGCGGTTGATGGTCATGGCACTGGCGCTGACGGGCAGGCCGGCGCCCAGGGCCACCTGCCGCGCGATGTTCAGCCCCTGGGCACCCTCCGGCATGGCGCAGCCCAGGACCAGGTCCTCGACCTCAGCGGGATCGAAGCCGGGAGCACGCTCGAGGGCCGCGCGGATGGCGGCCATGGCCAGCTCCTCGGGAGGCGTCTCGCGCAGCGTGCCGCGCGGCGCCTTGCCGACCGCCGTCCGGGCCGCCGAGACGATGACGGCGTCACGCATGACTCGTTCTCCTTCAGTTGCGCAGCGGCTTGCCGGTCTTGAGCGTGTGCCGGATGCGGTCCCGGGTGAGCCGTTCGCCAAGCAAACGCAGAAAGGCTTCCCGTTCAAGGCCCAGCAGGTGGTTCTCGCCGACCGCGGTTCCCTCCGCGACGTCGCCGCCGCTCATGACCCGTGCCAACTCCAGGGTGATCAGCCGGTCGTGCTCGCTCATCTGGCGGGCGACGAGCTGGTTGTAGGTGAGCGACTCGGCCGCAGCGATGCCCCGGCGACCCAGCACCGCGATGCGGGTCTCGCCCGGGGCGCGGTAGCCGGCGGCGGCGAGGTCGCGGGCGGTGCGGGCGGCATCGGTCCATTGGCGGTCCGGGTCCGCAGTCAGCGGATCGCAGTCACGCAGGAGGAGGTAGTCGCGAGCGTCCGGCGCTCCCATGGCCACGCGGGCCGTGGCGATGCCCGTGAACACGTGCTGGAAGATGGGGAAGAGGTCCGCGTGTGCGCGCTGGGGAAGCTGCTCGGCGGCCCGGCGTGCCATGGCCGTCGAGCCGCCGCCGGCCGGGATGAGCCCGACGCCCACCTCCACCAGGCCGATGTACGTCTCCATCAGCGCCTGGGCTCGATCCGCGGCCAGCACGAACTCCGTGCCGCCGCCCAGCGTTCGGCCTCGCGGCGCCACGACGACCGGGATGGGGGAGTGGCGGATCGCACCGGTCGCGGCCTGGAAGGCGCGGATCGCCCGGTCCAGCTCGTCCCATTCGCCCTCCTCGGCCTCGATCAGCATGAGGGCCAGGTTGGCGCCGGCGGAGAAGTCTGCAGCATCGGTGCCGATCACCAGCCCGTCGTAGTGGTCCACGGCCAGCTCCACGGCCCGTCGCACCATGCTGATCGTCTCGGGGCCGATGATGTTGAGCTTGCCGTGCAGCTCCAGGCCCAGGATGCCGTCCGGCAGCTCCCGCATCGAGGCCGATGCGGATGTCGGCAGGCCGGCGGCGGCGGCGCGGTCCCGGGCGTCCGGTACGTCGAGCGCACCCGGGCGTGCGGGCACCGGCCGCAGCTCGCCGTCGGTGAAGCTCCAGCCGGAGCCGTTGGCGTAGTACGTGACCGGTGCCGCGCCGGCGGCCTCGCCGAGAAGGGCTGTGCGCAGCTCCGTGCCGAGCGCGTCGACCAGCTGCAGCGGTCCGAGCTCCCACCCGAATCCCCAGCGCATGGCGTTGTCGATGCTGCGGGCGTCATCCGCGATCTGCGGCCCCGTGGCGACGGCATAGCCCAGCGATGCACTGAAGGTCCGCCGCAGGAACTCCCCGGCGGTGTCCTGCGCGTTGAGCAGGATTGCCATGCGGCGCGGCAGGTCCTGCTCGTTGCGGGCCATCGCCACCGCGCCCGACTCGACCCGACGCCGCGGCCGGTAGTCACCACTCGCGAAGTCCAGCGCCAGGATCTCGCCCTTCTCCTTGCGGAAGAAACCGGCCCCGGTCTTCTCGCCCAGCGCACCGCGCTCCATGAGCGAGCGCAGGAGGGGCGGCACGGAGAAATCGTCTCGTCGCGGGTCGTCGGCGAGATCCGCGTGGCAGTGGTCCGCGACCGCCACGGCCACGTCGATTCCCACCAGGTCCAGGGTGCGGAAGGTGGCGCTCTTCGGACGGCCAATCAGGGTTCCTGTCAGCTCGTCGACCTCGTCGGGGCCCAGACCCAGCTCCTGGGCGAGCTGCAGGCTGACCATCAGGCCGTGGACTCCCAGCCGGTTGGCGATGAACGCGGGCGTATCGCGGGCCACCACGGTGCCCTTGCCCAGAAGGCGTGAGCCGATGTCGGCCATCTGGTCGACCACCGCGGGGTCGGTGCCGCCAACCGGGATGAGCTCCAGCAGCCGGGTGTAGCGCGGCGGATTGAAGAAATGGGTGCCCAGGAACCGCCGCCGGAACGCCTCGCCGCGGCCGGCGAGGAGGGCGCTGATCGAGATTCCGCTGGTGTTGGTCGAGACGATGGGTGGTCGATCCCGTTCGGCGACCGCCTCCTCGACGCGGGCGAGCAGCTCGCGCTTGGGCTCGAGCTGCTCCACGATGGCCTCCACCACCCAGTCGGCGTGGGTGACGGCATCGGCGAGGTCGTCAAGGCCGTTCGTCCGGATGTTGCGGCGATCCGACGGCAGGTAGAACGGCGTCGGGCGCAGCCTGGCCGCGCGGTCCAGCCCGGCGCGGGCGACATCGGCATCGAGGTCGAGGAGGCTCACCCGCACGCCGTTCCCGGCCAGCAGCGCCGCAATCTGGGCTCCCATGGTCCCGGCACCCAGGACGGCGACGCTGCGCAGACGCGCAATCTGGCTCATCCGGCATCCACCCGTGGCGCGAGGCCCTGGACGAACAGGCTCACGAAGGCATCGGCGATCTCGTCCACCGCGAGCGCGCCCCCCGGCCGGTACCACTGCGTGAACCAGTTGCAGACCGAAAGGATGCCGATGCCGGCCAGGCGCACGTCCACATCGCGAACGGAACCGCCGGCAACTGCCTCGCCAATGGTCCGGCGCCAGGCAGCCTCGTACGCGTCGCGTCGCTCGATGAGCAGCGAGCGGCGTTCCGGGCTCAACGACCGGAGCTCGATCTGGATCAGGCTCATCTCGTCCGCGTGGTCGGCCGCGATGCGCAGATGGGCGTGTATCGCGCCCGTCAGGCGGTCCAGCGGAGGAGCGTCACCGCCGAGCAGCCCCACCACTCGCTCCTCGAGGAGGTCGAAGGTCCGGTCCAGGATCGACCACAGCAGGTCGTCCTTCGAGGCGATGTAGTGATAGAGGCTGCCGCGGTTCATGCCCAGCGCCTCGGCGAGGTCCTGCATCGAGGTCGCGTGGTAGCCACGCTGTCGGAAGAGGCGGGTGGCGGCGGCCCACAGCTCGGTCTCGCGAGGACGGGTGATGGTGGTCATGGGCCGGTCGCGGCGCTCCATCTCGTGCGTGCCAAACGAACGTTTGGTTGAGAGATGATCGTAGCCCCGCCGTCAAGATATGCCGACGCGATGCCGGCTCCGGGCGAGGCGAAGGCGCCGTTAGACCGACGGGCTCGCCCTCGGCGGTTCGTAGAAGATGATCGTCTCGTAGATCGTCGCGTGACCGGCCAGTTTCGGTTCCCAGCTGGGTGTCAGGTGGACAACCCAGTCACGGTCGATGAACCCGACGGCGATCCGCAGATCACCCTTCCGCCAACCAGGCTCCGTGCCGTTGCCATCGGTCATCGTGCAAAACGCATAGCGATCCGGCTCCCAGCCGTCGGCTTCGTAGGCGGCCCGGTACCATGCCAGCACGCTGTCCTCGTCGGCATCGGTGCCGAACATGCGCCAGGCGCGACCGTACTCAGGGCCTTCGATGGTGCCGCGTGGGTCGCTGCTTCCAGCGCGGATCTCCACCGCCCTCGTTGCGAAGCAAAGCCACGAGGCCCCCGAACCGGAGTACGCCCTGTAGCCTCCCCGGCCGAGGCGGGTCAGGCAGGAGCGGCCAGCAGCTGGCGGATCACCTGCTCGGAGCCGGCGTAATCACCCTCGCCCCAGTGGGTATGCCGGATGTGACCCTGCTTGTCCAGGAAGTAGAACGCCGGCCAGTAGCTGTTGTGGTAGGCATTCCAGGTGGCGTACGCGGGATCGAAGGCGACGGGGAAACGAACGCCGTCATCGGCGACCGCCCTGCGGACGTTGGCGATCTCGCGCTCGAAACTGAGCTCGGGCGTGTGCACGCCAATGACCACGAAGCCGTCCGCGGCATATCGGTCATACCAGGCCTTCACGTACGGCTGGACGTGGATGCAGTTGATGCAGGCGAAGGTCCAGAACTGGACGAGGACGACCTTGCCACGCAGGGAGGCGAGGGTCAGCGGGTCGGAGTTGATCCAGTCGGTGATTCCGGTCAGTTCAGGCGCCGGACCCAGGTCCTGCAGGCCGACCGACCCGGGCAGCGAGGAGGCCACGGGCGTTGGCAGCGGGTTGCCGTCGGCGTCCGTGGTGGGGCCAATCGCGACGCCGGCGTCGGATCCCAGCTGGCCCAGCTCGTCCTGCACCGCCGGTTGCTGCTCGACCGCCAGGAGTGCCGAGCCCCATCCATCAGGCAGGAGGTTGCTCACCGACGCCTGCAGCGGAACGTCGAGGCCGCTGGCCACGACGAGCGCGACGACGACCATGGCCGCCCCGAAGATTCGCTGAAGCCGCCCCCGCCGCTCCGGCCCGCCGAGCGCCTGGACCGCCGCGCGCCCCGCGCCGGCGACCAGCGCCAGCGGGATCGCTGCGCCCGCGACGTAGGCGAGGGCAATGGCCAGGGCCTGGAGCGACGGCCCGGAGGTGATGGCCACGGCGATGACGCCGGCCATGATGGGGCCAACGCAGGGCGCCCACACCAGGCCGATGGCGGCGCCCATCACGACCCCGCCCGCGAATCCGGAGCGGCTCGTTGCGCCGGGAGGCGCGGCGCCCGCGAGCGTCGTTCCCAGTCGGGCCAGGGATCCGGTGCGCATCTCGACCCACCGACCCAGGGCGGGCACCAGGAGGACCGCGCCGAAGGCGCCAAGGAGAAGCGCACTCGCCAGGCGGAGCCGGTCGGTGGTGAGACCGGCAGCCGCAAGGGTCGATGCCAGCACGACGGTGACGGCCACGAACATCGCCGAGAACCCGAGGAGCAGGCCGGCGACGCGACGCCGGCCGCCGGCGCTCGCGCTCCCGAGCAGCAGCGGGACGACCGGGAGTGTGCAGGGCGACAGGATGGTCAGCACCCCGGCCACGAACGCGAAAACAAGGACCAGGCCCATGCGCGGCGGCTACTCCGTGGCGGCTGCTCGGCGGTTCACGATGGCGATGCCGTCTCTTCCATCATCGCCTCCGAGGGTGATGCCGAGTGGTCCATCATCGCTTCGGAGGGGGAGGCGGTCTCTTCCATCATCGCCTCCGAGGGTGATGCCGAGTGGTCCATCATCGCTTCGGAGGGGGAGGCGGTGGCGCCGGCGGGCTGGCAGGCGGCCAGCGCGATGGCGACCGGAAGGGTCACCGCGCCCAGCAGGCGCAGGGCGCGGCGCGGATTCGCAGTCATCGCGGGTTCCTCGTGCTCGTCATCCGCCGAGGATGCCGCGGGGGTGTGACGACGCGATGACGCCCCGGTTACCGGGACACGACGATCCGGGTCCTAGGGAAGGCCGGAGCGCCCGTAGTTGTCCACGATGGCGTGCAGGCTCGTTTCCAGGGCTCGCTCATGGGCATGGCGCCGTCGGAGCAGGGCACCGTACAGGTAGGTGGCCAGGGCAAGGGCTGCCAGCAGCAGGCCGGTGGCCACGGGCTGGGTCGCGAATGGGTCAGCAGGCAAGACCAATCCTCCGGAGCGTCTCCCCGTGAGTCTGCGGAACGCCGCCCGACGGCGCAAGAGACGAAATGGGACTGGTACCCATGGGGCGACTACATCAGGCCGATGACGTGGCCCTCCGGGTCGGCGAAGAGCGCGACGATGGTGTCGGGCGCCACCTCGGTGGGCGGCATGAGGACGCGGCCGCCCGCAGCCTCGACGCGGTCCAGCGTTGCCTGCGCGTCGTCCGACGTCACGTAGAAGGTGACGCCGCCGGGCCGTCCCTCCGGCGCGGCGCCGAACCCTCCGGTGATCCCGTTCGCGCCGCGGTACATGCCGTAGCCGCCCGGGTTGTTCGTGTCGATCTCCCAACCGAAGACTTCGCGGAAGAAACGCTGGAGCCGTTCTCCGTCGCTCCCGGTGACCTCGACGTGGATGACCTCGTTCGCCATTGCCGTGTGCCTCCTGTGGGCTGGTCGATTGCCGGAGCTCTGTCCCGGCCTCTTCGTGCACTCGACGAACGGCGCACCGCCGAATCGACACGCGCGGGCGGCGCCCTTGCCACGGGTGCTACGCTGCGGCGCACCATGACCCGCTGGAACCCCCACTGGTCCACGATGGCGATGCCCGGGCGGCCCCGCTGCTCGGGTGAGGGTTCGTAGACCGGCCGACATCGGTCCACCTCCATCCCGCGGCGGAGCGCCGCCGACTGTCCTGCTTCTCCTGCGACAGACCCGATGGAGGACCACCATGGCCACCCGCGCCGCCCACCTCGTGGGCAGCACCCCCTTCACCGATGCCGACGAGGCCATCGATATCGCCTTCGACCGCCTGGGCGGGCACCTGCACAGCGTCCCCGACGGCGAGACCGGTGATCGCCGCAACTGGATCATCCACATCATCGAGGCGCTGCGGGCGCACCCGGACCTCGAGGTCGCCAGGGAGGGCGACTGGTCCGCCTATGACCGCACCCCGGTCTTCCGCCTGCGCAAAGGCCACCGGCTGAGTGCCGGCTCGCTGGACCTCCGGCACGTGGCACCGTTCGAGGCCGCCTATCCCGCGTTCGTACGGCGGCGTGCGGCCGCGGTCGAGGCGGGCGTCCCCGGCGCCGGCGACCTCGCCTTCCAGGTGGGGATCCCCGGGGACTTCGACATGGCCCTCTTCGTCTTCGGCCCCACCGGGCCGTTCCGTCATCGCCGCCCGTTCGCCGATGCAACGCTGGCTGAGATACGGCAGATCCAGTCGCTGGCGGGACGAGAGGCTTCGGGGCGCCCGGACGTTGTCTTCCAGCTCGAGATCCCGGCGGAGCTGGTCTTTGTCGCGCGATTCCCGGGCCCGCTCCAGCCGCTCGTGGCGCACTGGCTGGGTGGGGGAGTTGCCGCTCTCGCTGCGCGTTCGCCGGACGGCACGCGCTTCGGGATTCACCTCTGCGTCGGCGACATGAATCACCGGGCGCTGGCGCGGCTCAAGGACGTCACCCCGCTCGTGGGGCTCGCCAACGCCATCGCGCACGCCTGGCCGCCGGGTCGCAGCCTCGAGTTCATCCATGCCCCGTTCGCGGCCGCCATCCTGCCCCCACCCTCGCCCGCGACCGCCGATGGGGCCGCGTTCTACACTCCGTTGCGTGGGCTGCGGCTTCCGTCGCAGACCCGGTTCATCGCCGGCTTCGTCCACGAATCGCGGCCCCTGGCAGAGCAGCAGGAGACCCTGGCGCTCATCGAGTCCCTCGTGGGACGGCGGGTCGATGTCGCGACCTCCTGCGGGCTGGGGAGACGGGAACGCGATGCGGCGCTTGCGACCATCGACCGCGCGCGCGAGCTCGTGGCGGAGGCGCCATCGGCGACAATCGGCCCATGACCGACCAAGCGCCCCGGGAGATCGACGGGCTGGCGGTCGTGGAATTCGCCTTCCCGGGTCCGCTGCGCGAGGAGCTGATCGCGGCCATCCTGCGCGGCGAGAAGACGGCCACCTCCGGCCTGTTGAGCGACTACGAGCGGGAGGGCGACGCCATCGCGCAGCCGGGGGAGCGGCAGGTCGTGATCGACTCGGACCTGCGGCCGGTTGCGATCATCGAGATACTCGAGGCGCGCGCCATCCGGGTGGGCGACGTCGACGAGTCGTTCGCCCACGACGAGGGTGAGGGCTTCGCCGCCGTGGCGGATTGGCGCGAGGCCCACGAGCGCTTCTGGCACGACTACGCGGACGAGACGCGTGCCTGGCTGGGAGACCCCGACTGGCACGTCACCGACGACACCCTCATCATCGCGGAGCGCTTCCGGCTCGTGCAGCGCCTCTGACGCACGCACCTCCCGCGCCGGCCCTCCCGGCTCCTCCCGCCCCGCCGCCCCGCCGCCCCGCGGGATTTCTGACGCACGAGGCACTCCGGGCCCGGGCTCGCGGAGCGCTTGATCCGTCGGGCGGAACGACGGGCGCGGTTCGCAGCCGTCCCGGGGCTGGAAGGGCCGCTCGTGGGCCGGATGTGCCGCGTCACGGCACGGGTACGGCTCCTGTCAAAGGCTCACGATGCCATTTCCCGACGGGAGCCGACCGGATCGCAGGGCACCAAGGACCGCGCGCGCCGGCACCGGGAATGCATCGGCCATTGCGGTCGTGGCACTGCGCAGGGCAAGGCGGTTTCGCCTGGACCGCAGGACGAGGAGAACCATGCGATCCAGGCCCGCATCGCGTTGCTTGCGCTGCATCTCGCGCAGCAGTGCCTGGATGTCCACCAGCGCCGTCTCGGCCTCGACCCCAATCCTGCCCGCGACCGACGAAAGCACCACGTCGATGGAGCGCCGATCCCCGAGGATCGGAAGCGGAACCTCCAGGCTGGCGTGCCACGCGGCGACGTGCGGGCGGAGCCGGCTGATGAGCGCCAGGTGAGCGGCGTCACGCAGCGGCGACCCGGCGGGGAAGCACCGCATCGTGAGATCGAGCCCAAGCACGGAGCCGATGACGGCGGCTCGCTGAATCGAGACCCACGACGCGGCCGCGTGCTCGATCCGCCAGACCTCGGCCGCCGAGCATCCCGACGCCGCGGCGACGCTGGCGATGCTCAACCCCGCCGACCGGCGTGCGAGTCGCAGCTCGGTGCCCAGCTCCCGGCGCAGCCTCTCGCCCCGGCGGCGGCCGAGCAGGACACGTTCGGATGGCCTGGACATCGGCACCAGCGTCCGCGGAGACCGTTACGGCCCGGTTCGCGACCGCTTATCGCCTCGGGCGCCCTTCGCCTTGTGCCGCCCCGCGGGATATCTGACTCGCGCGGGGCCGGCGGTTCCCGCCCCAGTCGCTGTCCGTTTCGCCCGACGGGTCACCGGGCCTACGACGCGCCGCCCTCCACGTACCCCCGGTCCGCCATGCGATGGATATGCCGCCCAGCGGGGTTGCGCGTGGGGACCGCCGGGGACCCGCGGCTACGGCCCCTACGGGGAGGCTCCGGGCTCAGGGTGGCGCAGCGGGAAGGTGTCGGACCGCGCCCCGGTCGCCGATCCACAGCGCCGGAGGCGTGACCCAGAAGAGGGCCATCTCGTTGAGGCGGGCCGCATAGCCTGAACGGAGCATCACGAAGCGGGCCCACGCCGCATCGGCCTCGCGCAACGACCAGCCTGCGGCTGCCAACCGGGTGCGGGCCTCGTCGAACTCGCCCCGCTCGACGAGGGCCAGCCGAACCTGCTCCCAACCGAAGAAGTTCGACAGGTCCTCGACGACGTGTCCACCGATGCGCTGGACCATGGTCGCCTCCCCGGTCGGGCCGTCCTCCACGCAGGTCAGGACGAGAGCGGCTGCATCGAGCACCGCCCCAAGCGCGGAGACCCACGACGCGTTGTCGTGGGAGGAGCGGAAGTAGGGGAGGATGGGATACGCCACGTGCGTGTCGAGCACCTCGGCTGCCCACACCTCCCATTCAAGGAAGAAGGCCGGCAGCGCCGCCCGCATGTCCTGGGCACCATAGGCTTCCAGGAGGGCCACCCCCGACGGCGGGGCACCGGCCCGCGGCTCCAGGCGGACCACGAGCGTCTCGCGCCGCTGGAACGAGGCGTACAGGCTGAACAGGTACGTGATGCCCAGGGCGAGGACGCCCAGGCCCAGGCCCCCGCCAACCACCGCCGCCAGCCGCGAGAGGCCGCCGGTCGCGCTGAAGTCCCCGAAGCCGATGGTGAGGACCGATTCCCCGGCGAAGTACAGGGCGCCGCCGAAGTCGGGGCTGGGTGTGAGCTCGCCGCGCAGTGCGTAGAGGATCAGCCCGAAACCCAGGATCATGAGGGCGATCCAGGTCATCAGCAGGATCACCACGACCGCCGGCGCGTACGAGCCCAGGATCTTCTCCTGGTCGACGTTCGTGACCTTCCGTACGGCCCTCCGCCGCCAGAGGGGCCAGCTCAGGCGAATGAGCGTCCGCGCCAGCCGAATCCGGGTGTGGGCGGGACGCGGGAGAACCACCGTCTGGAAGATGTCCCACAACACCACGGCAACGAGCAGCAGCCCCGCGCTTGCACCGGCGATGCCAGCTGGCCAACCATCCACGCCGCGGATCATGTCAGATGGGGCGCTGCCGTCGCCACCGTGGTGCGTGTATGCACCACAGATCGCGCCACAGGTACTAACCCGGGCAGGCGGCCACCCTTACCTTCGTCCTGGTGCTCGGCTACACTCACGCATGCTCCAGCGGATGGGGCGCCGCGCGGCTCAATCTGTCGGGAGCCCCGAGCACGTCGCTGAAAGGGAGATTGCCTCAGGATTCTCAACTGATCCCCCTGAGCCCATGGCCCCCACATCCGGGTCACCGAGTCCCCGCACCGAACGCTGGGGTGGCTCCGGCCCGCTTCCTGCCCCTTAACTGAGGTTGCCGAGCATGCACATCCATCGCATCCGCCGCGCGCTCGTTGTCAGTGGCGTCGCTGGCGCTCTGCTTGCGGGAACGCTCGCCGGGACGACGTCTGCCTACACCCATCCGTCCGGCGTGACCGTCACCCCGCTGCCATCCATCGTCCTCAAGGGTTCGGACGCCGCGTACCGTGTCGTGGTGACCAACAACTCAGCCGTTGCCTTCAATCATGTCGTTCTCGCAGCGACGACCCCGCGCGGCGCGTCGTTCGGGCAGGCCGTGCCGGATCAGGGGACCTGCGCCGCACGAGCGTTCCTGTGCGACATCGGCCCGGTTGCACCGGGGGGTCAGGCTGGTGTCACGGTCGCCTACAAGACGCCATCGAGCGGCACGAGCATGACCATTCGGGTCGGTGAGGCAGTCACCGGGCGGTGGATCGTCGATGCGCAGACCGTGTCGGCAACCACAACCTTGACCAGCGATGCGAGCCTTGCCGGCGCCTTCGCATTCCTCTCCGGTGGCCAGCAGTTGAGCACTGGGGGCACGCAGCAATCGACGAACGTCACCGCCCCGTCCGGTTCGAACATCGTCGTTGCTCTGCAGCAGACCAATACCATCGCCGGTACTGATTGGTGCGCGCAGCTGCACCTGAGCTGCATCGGCCAGTGGTCCAACGTGAACGTGGGCAACGGTCAGACGTACGGGGCCCCCTTCCCGATCACGCTCACCATCGACCACTCGCTGATCACGCCCGACAACGAGGACGACGGTCCCCCCGCCTATAACGAGGTCAACGTCATCCACGCCCTTGACAGCGGCGGCTACGAGCAGCTGAACGGCGAGGAGGCAAATGAGGGGGGCGACATTTGCGACTCGCCGACGAACCCCAGCAACGCACCGTGCCTGATCGAGCATGACAACGGCACGACGACAACGATCACCATCTGGACCTACACGAATGGCAACTACCGCGGCTATTGACCCGCGGTGGCGCAATAACTCGTCCGAACGCCGGGGCAGGCAGCCCCGGCGTTCGGCATCGCCGGGCTCAGCCGGCTGAGGCGGCCGTGATCGCCGCGCGTCGGGCGCGGAGCCGCCCGGACGTCACGAGGTCGCCCTTCGCCTTCACCAGGGCGAGCGCACGGTCCAAGGCGACGGTGCATGCAGCCGGATCGGCGGAGGCGAGCTGAACCTCCGCGAGGTCGATGAGTGCCTCCGCGCGGAGGATGGGGGAGTCGGTCGTGTTGCGCAGGGCAACCGCCTGGTTTGCCAGTTCCAGAGCCTCGCCCACGCGTCCACGGCGTGCCAGGATCCGTGCCCGCACGCCGCGCCAGATGGCCTGGGCGTCCACGTCGTCTTCGGCCGCGATATCCTCCGCGGCGTGGGTCACCTCCTCGGCCTCGTCGAGATTCCCCTGGGCCTCGAGAACTCTTGCAAGGAGGCCATCGATCGTGGACAGCAGGAAGCGTTCGCCAATTGCGCTCAGGGCCTCGTGGTCCCGACGCAGCTCGTGCTCCGCGGCGGGGTAATCCTGGGCCAGGATCTCGACCCGCGAAGAGTCGATTGACGTCGAGTCGGCAAGGACACGGACGCCGAGGTCGTCCAGGGTCGCCTTCGTTTCACGATAAAGGCGCCGCGCCGTGTCGAACTCCCCGAGCATCGCGTGCAACTGCGCAAGCTGGGCGTCCATGAGCGCCACCGTCCGCCGGTCGGAGCTCGTGCGTCGGACGAGCTCGTCGCAGCGGCGGATGGCCTCGGGCACCGGTGTCGGCCCGTACAGCAGAGAGATCGACAGGCCGGCTGCGGCCCGAGTCTCGGCTCGGCGGTTTCCCGTGCGCGCGACGTAGCGGATCACCTCCTCCTGCGCCAGCGCGGCCTCCGCGTAGCGCCCGGCCGTGCCGTTGAGTCCGGCACGCAAGCGCCATGCTTGCATCATTCCGGCCACATCGTCCGCGCGCTCGAAGATCGGAAGTGCGCGCTCCACCTCCTCGGCAACGCGTCCGCTCCAGTCGTCGCTCTCGCCCGAATAGGACTGGACCAGCAGCCGAACCAGGTTCGCCTGGGCGCTGAGGGTTTCGTTCTTGGTCTCGGCGCCGGCAGCCGCTGCCTCGCGAAGGATGTTGTCCGCATCGTCAAACTCGCCGGCTTCCATGAGCGCCTCTCCCAGGTCCGGGAGGAGCGACAGGCGACCCGGGTCAAGGCGCGACCGTGTGGCGGCTGCACGGCGGAGCAGGCTGACCGCCGCCGGCATGTCTCCACGAGCCTGGGCGCGGCGCCCCGCGCTGGCCAGCTTCTCGGAGGCGCGAATGCCCACACGCCGTGCGTGCTCGTCGATGGTGCCCAGATCGCTGAGATAGCGGTACGCCTGTTCGAGGTGATAGCCGTGGATCTCCTCGAACTCGTGACCGGCCCTGCCCTGGCGGCGGTTGAGCTCCTCGGCCCAGTCCACGAAGCGCTCGTGGAATTCGGCACGCGCGCGCTTGAGGAGACCGTTGTACGCGGCATCGCGCACCAGGATGTGCGCGAACCGGTAGGCCGCCTCGTCACCGGCGGTGCCGGGGCTGGAGGCGATGAGCTCACGGCGCGCGATCGCCAGCAGGCGCTCCGGCACGTCGGGTGACTGGTCCGACCTGACCAGCTCGGACACGGCTGCCTGCGCGAAGGTCTGGCCGATGACCGATGCGGGCTCGATCACAGCCCGCTCCGGCGCCTCCAGCAGGTCGAGGCGGGCGGCCAGCAGGGCCTGGATGGTGGGCGGGACATCGAGCGCGGCGAGGTCGCGGACCTGCTCCCAGCGCCCGTCGGTCTGGCGCAGAGAGCCGTTGTCGATGAGCATGGACAGAAGCTGCTCGACGAACAGGGGATTGCCGGCCGAGGCATCCACGATGCGCTGCCGGATTCCTTCCGGAAGGCCGGTGCCGCCCAGCAGACCAGCCACCACCAGACCGGCATCGGAGTCGGTCAGCGGCCGCAGGACGAGCCGGACGGCGCCATCGGCCAGCCCCCAATCCGGATCGCGGTCGAGGAGCTCGTGGCGGCTGGTGCACAGGAGCAGGACCGGGGCATGCTCGACGCTCGTCACGAGGCTCTGCAGGAGCTCGAGGAACGTGGTCTCGGCCCAGTGGATGTCCTCGACGATCATGACCACCGGCCTGCGGCCGCCCAGGTGCTCCAGGAACTTCCGGGCACCCCACTGGATCTCCGGGACCGGGTACGGCGTCGTTGACAGGCCCATCACCGACGCGAGGCGGTCCACGACCTCGTCGGTCTCGATCGTGGCCCGCAGCTTCTCGAGCGCCGATGCGGCGCCTTCGTCGACGCCGATGCCGGCGGCGTCGCGCGCAGCCTCGCGCAGAGGCCAGAACGTGATGCCGTCACCGTACGGCAGGCATTTGCCCCGAATGACATGCGCGGCGGGAGCCGTCCCGGAGGTGAACTCGGCGATGAGGCGTGATTTGCCGACTCCCGCGTCACCCACAACCGCGGCCAGCTCGCAGGAGCCCTGGTCCACGGCGCGGGCATACAGCTCCGTCAACGCCGCCAGCTCCTTCTCGCGGCCGACCATCGGCCCTTCGTTGCGACGCCGGACGGCCTGGTCCACGGTGGCCACCGATCGCAGGCGGTAGGCCGGAACCGGCTCGGCCTTGCCCTTCAGGGTGAGCGGCTCGACCTCGTCGGCCTCGATCTGGTCGCGTGCGAGGCGAAAGGTGAGACCACCGAGAAGCACCTCTCGGGCCCCCGCGGCCTGCTCGAGCCGCGCGGCGGTGTTGACGGCGTCTCCGGTGACCAGGCGCTGCCCGAGGCTGGCATCTCCCGCGATGACTTCGCCGGTGTTGACGCCGATGTGGGTCTCGAGCGTGACGCCCCACGCTGCCTCGAGCGCGGCGTTCAGATCCGGCAGGGCCTGCTGCATCTCGAGCGCGGCCCGCGTGGCGCGCAGGGCGTCATCCTCGTGGAGGACCGGCAGTCCGAAGACGGCCATCATCGCGTCGCCGATGAACTTCTCGACCGTGCCCCCGTGGCGCTCGAGGATCGGATGGACCGTTTCGAAGTAGCTTGACATCACGGCCCGGAGCGCCTCGGGACTGGGCCGCTCGCCGGTCGTCGTGGTGGGGCGTGGATCGGCGAAGACGAGCGTGACGGTCTTGCGTCGTTCGGCGGCGGGGGCGGCTCGATCGAGCGCGCCGCCGCAGGTACCGCAGGTCGTGAAGGCGGGCAGGTTATCCTCGCCACAGTTGGGGCAGATTCGAGCGTCCGTGGCGGTCTGAGCAGCACCGGCCCGGAGGTGTTCCTCGGCCTCGCTCGAGAGGGAGACCAGCCGATAGCCGTCGAGCGGAGCCGCGACACCCTTGACGGCGACACCCGGCAGGGACTCCACCTCGACCTGGTCGGCGACGAGCTCGTAGGTCGAGGCCGCCAGCAGCACCTCCATCGGAGGCGAATTCTGCTCCATGACCGTCGCGATCCGGACGGTGTCCCCGGTCAGCACGTGCTGCCCTTCGCTCGCCTCCCCGACGACCACCTCGCCGCTCGCGATGCCGGTCCGATTCTCGAGCCGCACCCCGTAGGCGCGCTCGAACTGCTCGTTGAGCGCGCTCAGCGTCCGCAGGCTCTCGGCGGCCGCCGCGACCGCCCGCAGCGGATCGTCGTCCCGACGGGTCGGCAGGCCGAAGGCAGCCACGATGGCATCGCCGATGATCTTCTCGATCGTGCCGCCATACGATTCGAAGACCAGGCGCATCTCGTCGAAGTAGCGGGTGAGCAGCTCGCGGAGGGACTCGGGATCGAGGCGCTCGCCAAGGCTGGTGGAGCCCTTCAGGTCAGAGGTGACGATGGTCGCCGTCCGGCGAATCTCCCCCGGCGCGCGAGCGGGATCGAGGACCGTGGCGCAGTAGCCGCAGCGCCGGTACCGATCAGGGACCGACCTCCCACAGCTCGGACAGGGGATCGAACCGGCCGTCGTCATGCCGTCCGAGTGTAGAGGGTGGGACCGAACCGGCGCACCGCGGGCGTGGGGGCTAGCCGTCGAACGCAGAGGCCCACGCTGCAATTGCGTCCATCGCGTCCCCCAGCACCGGTGACAGACCGTGGCGTACCCGCGGATAGGTGATCAGCTGTGCATCGCGGAGGCGTGCCGCGGCCTTCCGAAGCAGGTCGATTCGCGCGAAGGGATCCGATTCCCCCGAGAGCAGCAGCACCGGACAGCCGATGCGATCCCAGTGCGCCGTGCGCTCGTCCCATCCCTCCGGGTGGCCCGGTCGGTGAAGCGGATACGAGAGGAGGAGCAGCCCGGCCACCGGCTCATCCGCGGCGAGCAGGCTGGCCACCCGCCCACCGAAGGAATGGCCACCGATGATGGTGGCGTCCGGCTCGAGCACGGCCGCGCGATAGACGGGGACGGCGCGTTGGGCGAGGCCGCGCGGCAACGTGATCGCGCGCGCCTCCAGGCCGCGCGCCCGGAGGCCACGGAGCTGCGGGGCAAGAGCGGCGACCGACCCGGATGCGCCGGGGGCGAGAACGATGCGTGGCGGCATCCACTGACGATACGCGCGCCGCATCGCCTTCGCCCATCTTTCACACGGCCGTCACACGAAACGGGTTGAATGCGCCCATGCATCGACCCTCCCGTCTCGCCGGAGCCATGGCCGGGCTCGTCGCCGGAGGCGCCGCCCTGGGCGCCGCCGAGCTGCTGGCGGGACTCTTTGACGGTGCGCCGTCCCCGGTCGCGGAGATGGGGTCGCTCGTCATCGCCCTTCAGCCGCCCGGCGCGGAGCAGGCCCTGGTTGGGTTGCTGGGGAAGAACGACAAGCTGGTCCTCAGCCTGGCGGTCCTGCTCGTGGCGTTGGCGATCTCCGCCGGACTGGGCATGCTCGCCCGCTCAGGACGCGGGGACGAGGACCGGAGCGACCTCCGGTTCCGCCTGGCGGTGGGCGGCTTTGGCGTGGTGGCCCTGGTGGCCCTCGTCGCGGCATTCCGGGACCCGCTGGTCGATGGCATTCTCGCGGTCGGGTCGCTGGCCGTCTCGGTGATCGTCGCCTGGCAGGTGCTCTCCTTCCTGCTCAGGTTGGCGTCGCGGCGGGCTGCCCGTGCGCCCGTTGCCGAGATGCCGGACTGGTCACGCCGCCGCTTCCTGGGCACGACCATGGGGATCGGCGCCGGTGCCCTCGCTGCCGGGCTGCTCGGCCGCGTTCTCCTGACCAACCGAGGCTCCTCCGCCGTCGCCTTCGGGGACGTGCCCGCGCCGGCCGAGACTGCCCCGCCGGTGCCAGCCGCCGCCCGGCTCGACGTACCGGGGATCTCGCCCCTGGTCACGCCCAACAATGACTTCTACCGAATCGACACCCAGCTCCTCACGCCTCATGTTGATGCATCGACGTGGCACCTCACCGTGACCGGCATGGTCGACCACGAGCTGAGCTTCACGTACGACGAGCTGCGCGCCATGCCGCTGCACGAGGAGTACGTCACGATCCAGTGCGTCTCGAACGAGGTTGGCGGTGACCTCGTGGGCAACGCCCTCTGGCGGGGAGTGCGCCTGCGGGAGGTGCTCGATCGCGCCGGGGTGCATGCCGACGCGACGCAGATCGTCGGGAGGGCGTTCGACGGCTGGACGAGCGGGTTCCCCACGGCGTGGCTGACCGACTCGGACCGGGAAGCGCTCATTGCGCTTGCCATGAACGGGGATCCGCTTCCTGCCGCGCACGGATTCCCGGCGCGGCTCATCGTTCCCGGGCTCTACGGCTACGTGTCGGCCACGAAGTGGCTGACGAACATCGAGCTGACGACGCTCGAGGCCTTCGATGCCTACTGGGTTCCGCTCGGGTGGTCGAAGCTGGGACCCATCAAGACCGCATCGCGCATCGACACGCCGCGCGCTGGCTCGTCTCCGCGCGCCGGCACCGTTCCGGTCGCGGGTGTGGCCTGGGCCCCGGACCGCGGCATCGGCAAGGTCGAGGTGCAGGTCGACGACGGAGCGTGGCAGGCGGCCGATCTGGCAACGCCCATCTCGGGCAGCACGTGGGTGCAGTGGGTCTACCGGTGGGCGGCCACCTCAGGCCGCCACACGCTCCGGGTGCGCGCGACCGACGGGACGGGCGAGCTGCAGCTTGCCACCCCGCACGACCCGGCGCCCAACGGAGCGACCGGCTATCACCAGGTCAGTCTGCAGATCTCCTAGGCAGGGACGCTCAGGGACGGTGTGACAGCCCGTCCGTTGCCTGCGCCAGCTCCTCAGGGCTCGGGGCGTTGCTCTGATGGGCAGCCGCGTGCTGCTGACCCCAGCCCGTCGCGATGGAACTGACGTATGCGCCGTGGTTCGCCCAGCCGCCGTCGCTCGGCGTCGGGCCCTGCGCCGCCTGCGACACGGTGTATCCGTGCGTGTCGGCGGGCGCGTCAGCGGTATTCCCGGTGGCCGTGGTGTCCGTGAACGAGCCGTCGACGCCCATCGGCACGTCCTGTCCCGATGCCTGGCGCGCCGTGGTGAGGCCCGGATCGGATGCCGCCGGCATCAGGTGCGCGGTGGTGATGCCTGCTGTGAGCGCGAGTGACGCCACCGCGGCGACCACGCTGTAGATTCGAAGACGATGCATGTGCTGGTCATGTCCTCTTGCTGGAGGGCGGGTCTTGCTCGGTGCTCCATCGGTTCCAACGAATGACCTGCCGGTCCCGTTCGTGGACATCCGACCCTGACCCACCGGGATGAACGTCCCGAGCGGGGCTCGCCGCGCACCCGCCGCCGTGCACAATCTGCGGCATGCCGACGTCGTCCGCTCCACTCCTGATCGTGAACCCGGTCGCGGGTGACGGCCGGGCGCTCCACCTTGAACCGTGGTTGCGGCGGCGGCTGGACGCCACCGCGCCGGCGGCCCGGCTCGTGGAGACAGAGGCACCCGATCACGCGCGCGAGATCGCCCTCCACGCGGCCGCAGCAGGGCATGACCGCGTCGTGGCGGTCGGGGGCGACGGTACGGTCCAGGAGATCGTGAACGGGATCATGGAGGCCGGTTCGAACCTTTCGCTGGGCATCCTGGCCGGGGGAAGCGGGAACGACCTGGCCCGCAGCCTCGGTCTCCCGCATCACGGCGAGGATGCCCTGACCATGGCACTGGGGGCCGACCTGCTCCGAATCGATGTGGGCCTGGCCACCCGCGGGGAAGGGCCTGCCGGCACCCGGCGGTACTTCGCGGCCGCCGGCGGCGCCGGATTCGACGCCCAGGTCGCGGCGGCCATGGCCCACCGCTCCCGGTGGCAGCGCGGGCGGCTGGGCTACCTCCTTTCGACCCTCTGGGAACTCCAGCGGTTCCGTAACCAGACGCTGCGCCTGGTGCTCCAGACCCCCGACGGCGAGCGGCGTCTCGAGCGAACCGCCCTCTTCGTCGCGTTCGCGAACGGCATGTACTACGGAGGGGGCATGCAGATCTGTCCCGCGGCGACCGTCACGGACGGCTGGCTGGACCTGTGCATCGTTGGCAACATCAGCCGCCTCGAGGCGATCCGCCAGCTGCCCGGCATGTATCGGGGGGCCCACGTCTCGCATCCCGCGGTCGAGTTCGTCCGTGCGCGCTCCGTGATCCTCGAGGGGGACGACCAGACCCGGGTGCACCTCGACGGGGAGCCGTTCGGGTCCATCCCCGTTCGCGTCGAGCTCGTGCACGCTGCCCTGGACGTGGCGGCGCCGCCCTCGGTGCCGGGCACCGGTGGATCGGCTACGGTACCCCCGGCATGAACGCCCGTCCGATACCCGCCGTCACGGTGGGCAGCAGCGTCTTCGGTTCCGAGGGGCGTCTCCTCGGGCGCGTGGACGCCGTCTTCGCCGACTATCTCCTCGTTCGCACCTCCGGGCTCGTGCCGGTGGACCTCTACGTCCCCCTCAGCGCCCTCGCCGGTGCCGAGGGTGACCGGGTCGCCCTGGGCGAGCCATCGGACGGCGCCTACCAGCGCTGGCATCGGCCCCTGCGTCGCGCCCCGCACGACTAACTGCGCAACCAGGCCACGCCGGTGGATCCGCGCCGGGCTGCTACGCTTCCCGCATGCCCGATCGATTCCCGACCGATCTGCGCGCCCTGCTGCGCGAGATGCCCGAGATCCGCATCGAGACCGCGTCGGACGCGGGCACGGTCCACAGCACCATCATCTGGGTGGTCGTGGACGACAGGGGCCGCGCACTGATCCGGTCATACCGCGGCCCCACGGCTCGCTGGTACCGCGAGGCCCTCTCACGCTCGTCCGTCACGCTGCAGCTCGGAAGCCGGCGCATTGCCGCGACGGCCCAGGTGGCCACCGACGAGGAGCGGATCGAGGCGGCCAGTCGCGGCTTCCTCGACAAGTACGCGGGCGATTCGGCGACGCCGGCGATGGTTGCCGACGGCGTGCTCTCCACGACGCTGGAGCTGATCCCGCGCTGAGGCACCGGCGCGGGGCATGCGCTACCCTACGAGCAGACCCGTTGGAGGTGCCCTCGTGACCGCGACCATCGACGACTCCGCCCGCGCCGAAGCCTTCTACGCCCGCGTCTCGGGTGGGGGTCGGGTCGAGGCGGACGACTTCATGCCCGATGACTACCGGGCCGCGGTCCTCAAGTTCGTGGAGATGCACGCCAACTCCGAGCTGATGGGCGTGCTCCCGGAGCGCGAATGGATCCTTCGCGCACCCACGCTCAAGCGCAAGCTGGCGCTGACCAGCAAGATCCAGGACGAAGTGGGCCATGCCCAGCTGCTGTACCGCGTCGCGGAGGACCTGGGGAAGCCGCGCGAGCAGATGCTCGCCGACCTGATGGCCGGCAAGACGAAGTTCCACAACGTCTTCCACTACCCGACCGAGTCGTGGGCCGATGTCGGCATCATCGCCTGGCTCGTGGACGCCGCGGCCATCGTCAGCCAGCAGGCGCTCCGCGACTCTTCGTACGCGCCGTACGCGCGCACCATGAAGAAGATCTGCTGGGAGGAGAGCGTCCACATCATGCACGGGCGCGATGTCGTCCTGACCATGATGAACGGCTCGACCGCCCAGCGCGCCCTGGTCCAGGACGCCCTGGACCGATGGTGGGGGCCCCTGATGCAGATGCACGGCCCGCCAACCGACCCGGCGACGGATCGCGACCTGATCTGGAAGATCAAGGCCAAGGGCAACGAGCAGCTGCGGCAGGAGTTCCTGACCATCTACGTGCCGCGCATTCGCGAGCTGGGCCTGACCATCCCGGATCCGGCGCTGCGCTACGACGAGGCGATGGGCCGCTGGCAGTACACCGAGCCGGACTGGAACGAGCTCCGATCGGTCGTCACCGGACACGGCCCGCGCTCCCAGGAGCGGCTGGCGTTCCGCCGCGAGAGCTTCGCGGCGACCCAGTGGGTACGCGACGCCGTCCTGGGCCAGGCGCCCGCGGGAACCGGCGCCGCCGCCTGACCCGCCGGCTCCCTCCGCCGGTCAACCTCGAGCGTTTCCCATCCGGATGGCGACCGCCATGACCGCGCGGTACCCTTCCCGCATGGAGCAGCAGTCCGGGAGCGGCGATCGGGTATGGGAGGTCTTTCGCCAGGAGGCGGAGGGAGATCCCATGATCCACTCCGGCAACGTCAGGGCACCCGACGAGGAGCTGGCGCTGCACTACGCGCGCGAGTTCTACGGGCGGCGCCAGGAGAGCCATCGGCTCTGGGTGGTTGACCGTGACCAGATCGCGGAGCTCGACGACCCGGACCTGCTCAAGCCGCCATTCGATCGGTCCTTCAAGCGCCCGGGCGGCTACATCATCAAGCACAAGCTCGAGGCAGCCAAGGCACGCGCAGGCGCCGCGCCGGGCGAGGATGAGCCGGAGACAGTCGGGGAGCCGGCATGAGGACGGCGCCTGCCCCTGACCCATCCCTGCCGCGCGAGGCGCTGGCCGAGCTGCTGCTGAGCGTGGCCGACGACGAGTTCGTCATCGGCTTCTGGGACTCCGAATGGACCGGCATCGCGCCCATGCTCGAGGAGGATGTCGCCACCAGCTCCATCAGCCAGGACGAGATCGGCCACGCCAAGGCACTCTACGAGCTCCTGGCCGAGCTGACCGGCGACGACCCGGACCGGATCGCGTTCGGACGCGAAGCGCACGCCTATCGGCATGCCGCGCTGCTGAACCATCCGCGGACCGACTGGGCCTTCACCGTCGCCCGCCGCTACCTGTACGAAACGGCCGATGCCGTGCGTCTGGAGGCGCTCAGCGCGTCATCGTATGAGCCGCTCGCGCGCCTCGCGGCAAAGATGCGGCGCGAAGAGCGCTACCACCTGATGCACCTCGGGGCCTGGATGAAGCGGCTGGCCGAGGGCGGAACCGCGGCGCGCCAGCGGCTGTCCGAGTCGCTCGACACGCTGTGGCCCGATGCGCAGGCGATCTTCGCACCCCTCATCGGCGAGGCGGCGCTGACCGATGCCGCGATCCTGCCGGCGCCGATGGCGACCCTCCGACGCCGCTGGGTCGCGATGGTGGGGGAGACGCTGCACTCGCTTGGCCTGCCGGCTGCGGACCCTGACCTGGAGCCTCCGCCGGACAGTCGCACCCGTCGCACGGACGACTTCCGCTGGCTGCATGGCGAGTTCACGATGGTGGCCCGCTCCGATCCGGAGGCGACGTGGTAGCGGTGCGCGATCCGCGCGACACCGTCGTGTGGGCTGCCCTCGACGAGGTCGCCGATCCGGAGATCCCGACCATCAGCGTCGTCGAGCTGGGCGTCATCCGCGGCTTCGCGTTCGAGGAGAAGCCAGACGGCGGAGAGTGGCTGCGGGTGGAGCTGCTGCCCACCTTCGTCGGCTGTCCGGCGATCGACGTCATGCGCGCACAGGTGGGGGAGCGACTGACGGCCCTGCGGCTCGCCGACGAGGTCATCGTCGAGCTCAGCTTCGCCGAGCCGTGGACCTCGGACCGGATCAGCGCCGAGGGACGCGAGAAGCTGCGCTCGAGCGGCTTCGCGCCACCCGAGCTCGTTCCGCCCCAGAGCGGCCTCGTCACCATGCTGGGTACCACGCCGTGCCCGTACTGCGGCTCGCGCAACACGACGATGGACAACCCGTTCGGCCCCACGCTCTGCCGCTCGATCCATCACTGCGACGCCTGCCATCAGCCATTCGAGCAGTTCAAGGCGGTCTGAGCCGATGCGACGGCGCCGCCGCGGTGCTGCTGCCGGCTCCCTGGTGCTCGGGCTCCTGATGCTCGCCGCCTGCGGCTTCGCTCCCTCGTCATCGCCCAGCACGTCTCCCGCGTCCTCGACGCCACCCGCATCGAGGACCGGGCCCGCCACCGCCCAGTTCAACCTGTTCCTTGGCGAGCCGCCCGCGCATACGGCGTCGTTCGGCCTCTTCGTCCAGACCAACCCCGCATCCATCGATAGGCCGCAGCGCGTCTTCTGTGGAACCGGCGGAGGCGACACGCCGCCCTGCGATCCGTCGCCGTACCCGTTCACGATCCGGATCGAGGACCTGTCAGTGGGCGTCATCCTCGACTATCGCTTCGAACGCCGCGACACCGACGGCAGCATCGAGGTGCTCGACCAGGGGACCGCCCCAATCGACCGAGCGCTCGTTCGAGAGGTCACCTACCCTGCGCCCTCGCCGAGGCCGTAGGGCGCGAACCGCCGGGCGCGTGGATCGCTCCGGACCCCTTCCCTGATCCACCCGCGCAGGGATACCGTATCGCAGTCATGAATCAGGCCATTGCCGCCGGGGCGCAGCAGGATCGTCGCCTCATCCGCCTCCGTGCCTACAACGTCGTCATGGGCTTCCTGCACCTGGCCCAGGCGATCGCCATCCTGCTCCTCGCCAACGACTTCGCCCTGCCGGTAACGGCCACCTTCATGGACGGACCACCGGGATCCGGCCTGGTCCGCAACGCCACCCTGTTCGAGCTGCCGTTCGGCCCGGCCATCGCCGGCTTCCTCCTCCTCTCCGCGGCGGCCCATTTCATCGTGGCCAGCCCCGGCATCTTCGGGTGGTATCGGTCCAACCTCCTCCACGGCCGGAACTACGCCCGCTGGATCGAGTACGCCCTGAGCTCGTCGCTGATGGTCGTGCTCATCGCCATGCTCCCGGGGATCAGCGACGTCGCCGCACTGGGCGCCATCTTCGGGGTGAACGCGGCCATGATTCTGTTCGGCCTGCTTATGGAGCATTACGAGCAGCCCGGCAGGCCGAACTGGATGAGCTACTGGTTCGGCGTGATGACCGGGGCGGTCCCCTGGGTCCTCATCGGCATCTACCTGTGGAACCCCGGGTCCGAAGTCGCCGCGCCGACGTTCGTCTACGCGATCTTCGTGTCGCTCTTCGTGTTCTTCAACAGCTTTGCCGTGAACATGGTGCTCCAGTACCGGCGCGTGGGGCCCTGGCGCGACTACCTCTTCGGCGAGGCGGTGTACATCGCGTTGTCGCTCCTGGCCAAGTCCGCGCTGGCCTGGCAGGTCTTCGCTGGGACCCTCGCCCCACGCTGACGAGGCAGCCGGAGCCCACGGGGCCGATGCGCTACGCTTGCGGGCACCATGGCCATCGACTCTGACGAGATCCGTTCCGCCGCGGACGAGCTCCTCGATGCGGGCGCCCACGAGCCGCTCGACACGATGCGGCACTCCGCGGCGCACATCATGGCGTCCGCCGTCCTCGGGCTGTTTCCCGACGCGAAGCTGGGCATCGGACCGGCCATCAGGGACGGCTTCTACTACGACTTCGACCTGCCCCGGCCGCTGACCCCTGCCGACCTGGAGGCGATCGAGGGCAGGATGGGCGAGCAGGTGGCTGCGGACCTCGCCTTCGAGCGCACGGAGCTCGACCGGGCCACAGCGCTTGCCCGGCTCGAGTCGGAGACCCAGCCGTTCAAGGTCGAGATCGTCCGCGAGCTTCCCGATGAGGAGGCGCGCATCATCAGCTTCTACCGGCACGGCGATTTCAGCGACCTGTGCCGCGGCCCGCACCTGGCCTCGACCGGACGCCTGGGTCCCTTCAAGCTCCTGAACAGCGCCGCCGCGTACTGGCGCGGCGACGAGAACCGCCCAATGCTCCAGCGCATCTACGGAACGGTCTGGGAGACGCAGGAGGAGCTGGATCAGTACCTCTGGAGGCTCGAGCAGGCCAAGGCGCGCGACCACCGGCGACTGGGACGTGACCTCGACCTGTTCACCTTCCATCCCGAGTCGCCGGCGGCACCCTTCTGGCACCCCAAGGGGATGGCGCTCTGGCGCGTCCTGGAAGCGTGGTCGCTGCAGGTCCGCACGGAGGGCGGCTTCGCCGAGGTGCGGACACCGTCCCTCGTCCGCAGGGAGCTGTGGGAGCAGTCCGGCCACTGGGAGCTGTACCAGGACAACATGTTCATCCTGGACGACTCCGACCATCCGTCCGGCCTCAAGCCCATGAACTGCCCCCAGGAGATCCTGGTCTACAAGACGCGATCGCGCTCCTATCGCGATCTACCCATGCGCTTCGCCGATTACTCGACCCTCTTCCGCAAGGAGCGAACCGGCGCCCTCGCCGGCATGTTCCGCGTTCGTCAGCTGACGCAGGACGACTCCCACGTGTTCTGCCGCGACGACCAGGTCGCCGACGAGCTGCGCCTCGCGCTCGCCCTCGTCCTGCGCCAGTACGAGCCATTCGGCTTCCAGCCGCGCTTCAAACTCGCCACACGACCGGCCAAGAAGCTGGGCTCCGACGAGTTCTGGGACATGGCGGAGGGGCGCCTGCGCGAGGCGCTCGACGCCGAGGCGCTGGCGTACACGATGGATCCCGGTGGCGCGGCCTTCTATGCCCCGAAGATCGACGTCTTCATCGAGGATGCGCTGGGACGCGAATGGCAGATGGCCACCGTCCAGCTCGACTACCAGCTGCCCCAGCGCTTCGACCTCGAATACCGCACCGGCGAGGGCGGCTTCGAGCGCCCGGTGATGATCCACTACGCCATCTACGGCACCTTCGAGCGCTTCGTCGGCGTGATCGTCGAACATTTCGCGGGCGCCTTTCCGCTCTGGCTGGCCCCGGTCCAGGCCGTGGTCATTCCCATCGCCGATCGGCATATCGAGTACGCGACTTCCGTCCGGGATGCCCTTGCCGCCGCGGGGATTCGCGCGGCGGTCGATGATCGCTCGGAGCGGATGCAGGCAAAGCTGCGCGATGCGCAGGAGCAGCAGATCCCCGTGATGCTGGTGGTGGGGGACCGGGACCAGGAGGCCGGAGCGGTCAGCCCGCGGCTGCGCACCGGCCGCTCGCGCCAGGGCGTGCCCCTCGCCGAGTTCGTGGAGCAGCTGGCCGGCCGCAACGCTCGACGCGAGCTGTGGCCGTACGAAGACAACGCGCCGGCGGACTGAGCCACCACCCATGAGGAAGATGCGCGGCGTGGGCCAGCTGGCGCTCCGTTCCACGAACCCGATGCGCTGCGCCGAGTTCTACGAGCATGCCTTTGGCTTTCGTCTGCGCGCCGGCGACGATGGTGGGGTGGACCTGGAGCTGGGCGGGTTCGAGCTCTCGTTCCGGCGAGCCGAGACCGCGACCCGCGACGGCATCCAGATCGGATTTCGGGTCGACACCGCGGCAGAGGTGGACGGCTGGGCGCAGGAGCTCGGTCAGCGCGGATTCGCGCTGGTCGCGCCACCATCCGGCGACCGATGGGAGGGCAGCCGGTCCTTCCGCGTCGCAGATCCCGATGGACGGCAGGTGGCCGTCTTCTTCGACTGGCCGACCTAGGGCGCCATCGGTCCCGTCCACGGTCGCGACGCGTTGACTGAGCACGCCGGTCCGAGGTATAGTCTCGCGGCGTTTTCGCGTTGGATGTAGGCCTCCGACCCTAGCGGCCGGTGGCCTGTTTGTTGAAGGAGCTGGACGAAGATCGCACGGGACCTCAGAGTCAACGAAATGATCCGGATCCGCGAGGTGCGGGTCATTGACGACGAAGGGCAGCAGCTTGGTGTGATGCCAACCGCCGAGGCGTTTGCCCTGGCACAGGAGAAGGGGCTCGACCTCGTGGAGGTGGCGCCCACCGCGGCCCCGCCGGTCTGCCGGATCCTCGACTACGGTCAGTACAAGTACGAGCTGCAGAAGCGCGACCGCGAAGCCAAGAAGAAGCAGAAGTCTCAGACCTTCAAGGAGATCCGTCTCCGGGTCAAGATCGACACCAACGACCTGCGGACCAAGACCCGCCGGGCGGCCGAGTTCCTCGACGACGGGGACCGGGTGAAGGTGACGGTCCAGTTTCGGGGACGGGAGATGACGCACGCGAACCTCGGGCGTGATCTGCTCCAGCGCGCGGCGGAGATGCTCGCCGAGAGCGGGGCCATCGAGCGCCAGCCGCTCCTCGAAGGACGGAGCATGTACATCGTCATGGCGCCGCTCGACAAGCGCGCCGAGAAGAAGAGCGAAAAGGCGAACGGCGAGGCGGCCGAATCGTCCGAGAGCAGTGGCGGGACGATTGGCGAGGCGCTGGCGGCGAAGGGGATGACCCCGTCGGCGCCCGTGCAGCAGGCGTCGCCCGAAGAGCCATCAACGCCAGCCGTGGAGCAATAGCACAGTGCCAAAGATGAAGACCCACAAGGGGACGGCCAAGCGCTTCAAGAAGACCGGATCCGGCAAGTGGGTCCGGCCCAAGGCGTGGCGTGGTCATCACCTGGAGATCAAGTCCAGCCGTCGCACGCGTCGATACGCGGGCAAGGCAAACGTGAGCAAGGTGCATGAGGCCCAGCTGAAGCGCCTCATGCCGTACGAGTAGGTCCCTAAATGGCACGAGTCAAGCGCGGCGTCCCCGCGCACAAGCGCCACAAGCGGCTCCTTGCCCAGGCCTCGGGTCGGCGCGGCACGCGATCGACGCTGGTCCGTCCCGCGCGCGAGGCGCTCTTCCACGCCCTCGTGTATGCCTACCGGGATCGGCGCAACCGGAAGCGGCAGATGCGTCGTCTCTGGATCCAGCGTATCAACGCCGCGTCGCGCACCCACGGCCTGCCCTACGCTCGCCTGATCGCGGGCCTCAAGACCGCAGGCGTGGCCGTCGACCGCAAGGTGCTCGCGGATCTCGCCGTCCGGGATGATGCTGCCTTCGGCAAGATCGTCGAAACCGCCAAGGCCGCCTTTACCAGCTAGCCGGCGTCGCCCGACGCCGGCCACCGGCCCTGCTCCAATCGCGGAGCGGGGTCGTTTGTTTTCGCGCGACAATCCACCAGCACCAACGACCGACCAAGCAGGAGACCAGCCCATGGACGCGACCGAGCTTCGGGCCCGCCTCGAGCAGGTTCGGGCCGCCGCGACCGCCGGCATCGAGGCCGCGGCAGACGAGGCCGCAGTCGAGCAGTTGCGCACGGAGCTGCTCGGCCGATCCGGGACCCTGACCGGTCTCCTCCGCACCCTGGGAACGGTCGATCCTGCCGACCGACCGGCCATCGGCGTCCTGGCCAACGAGGTCCGCGGCGCGGTGGAGTCGGCAATCGGCGATCGTCTCGCGGCGCTCCGGGGCGCGAGCCGGTCGGCTCGCCTGGATGCAGAGCACCTCGACATGACCGCTCCCGGGCGCCCGGTGCGCCTGGGCCACCTGCATCCCACGATGACGGTGGAACGCGACCTCCGCGAGATCTTCCATGCATTCGGATTCGAGGTCTTCGAGGGGCCGGAGATCGAAGATGACTGGTGGAACTTCGAGGCGCTGAACATCCCGCCCGACCACCCGTCGCGCGACCTGTGGGACACCCTGTACGTCGCCGAGCCCGGGAGCTGGGAGGCCGGCCCCGTCCGTCCGGCCGACGACGGGACCATCCTGCGCACGCACACCAGCCCGGTCCAGATCCGCGCCATGAAGGCCCTCGCCCCGCCCATCCGGGCCATCATGCCCGGACGCTGCTTCCGCTACGAGGCGGTCGACGCCAGCCACAGCTTCGAGTTTTTCCAGGTGGAGGGCCTGGTCGTGGACCGCGGCACCTCGCTCGCGGACCTCAAGGGCATGCTCGAGGAGTTCGCCCGAGCCCTCTACGGTGGGCAGACGGCGACCCGCTTCCGACCGGGCTACTACCCCTTCACCGAACCGTCGGTCGCCTTCGACATCGCCTGCCTGGTCTGCGGCGGCTCCGGCTGCCCGGCCTGCAAGCGAACTGGCTGGATGACCGTCCTGGGTGCCGGCATGGTCCACCCGCTCGTGCTGCGCAGCGGGGGACTCGACCCGGATGAATTCCAGGGCTACGCATTCGGCATGGGCCTCGACCGGATCACCCTCCTGCGCTACGGAATTCCCGATCTGCGCCTCCTGATGGGGGGCGACCTCCGGTTCCTCGAGCAGTTCAGGGAGGGTCGCTGACCATGCGCGTCCCGCTCTCCTGGCTGCGCGACTACGTCCGCGTCGACCTCTCGCCCCGCGAGCTCGCCGACCATCTCACCATGCGCGGGATGGAGGTCAGCGCCATCGAGATCACCGGCGCGGAGTGGAGCGACGTCGTCGTGGGTCGCCTGGTCGAGGTCCAGCGCCATCCGAACGCGGACACGCTGTGGCTGACCCGCGTCATCACCGCGGAGGACGGCGAGCCCATGGCGGTGGTCTGCGGTGCGCAGAACCTCGAGGTTGGCCAGCTGGTCCCTGTGGCGCTGCCCGGCGCGGTGCTCCCCGGTGACCGGCTCATCGAGCGCAGCAAGATCCGAGGCGTGGTGAGCAACGGCATGCTCTGCTCGGCCCGAGAGCTCGAGCTGGGGACCGATGCCGACGGGATCCACATCCTGGGCACCGCTGACGAGTACCCGCTGGGCACCGACCTGCGCACGATCTTCGGCGAAGTGGTCCTTGACGTCGACGTCAAGCCGAACCGTGGAGACGCGCTTTCGATGGTCGGCCTGGCGCGCGAGATCGCCGCCTTCACCGGTGGCGAGCTGCGGACGCCATCGGTCAGCCTCGCGGAGACGACCGATCCCGCGGCGGGCCACGTCGACGTCACGATCGAGGACCCCGACCTCTGCCCGCGCTTCACGGCCCGCTGGTTCGACGGAATCCACAACGGATCCTCGCCCGAATGGATGCAGCGCCGCCTTCTTGCCGCGGGGATGCGTCCGATCAGCGCGGTGGTGGACGTGACGAACTACGTCATGCACGAGCTGGGTCAGCCGATGCACGCCTACGACGGCGACACGATCCCGGGCGGCGCGATCGTCGTCCGACGAGCACGAACCGGGGAGCGGCTGGTCACCATCGACCACGAGGAACGCGAGCTCGACGATCGCATGCTCGTGATCGCCGACCGGACGCGGCCCATAGGACTCGCCGGGATCATGGGCGGCGAGGGGACCGAGGTGGGGGAGGGCACGACTCGGGTGATCCTCGAGTCGGCCATTTTCCACGGACCCACGATCCGCAACACCGCGCGCCGTCTGGCCCTGCGCTCGGAGGCCAGCATGCGCCACGAGAAGGGGATCGGGTGGGACCTTCCGCGACTCGCCATCGACCGCGCCGCGCAGCTGATCGCAGAGATCACGGGCGCGAGGGTAGGGGCGGGGATCGTCGACAACGATCCGGAACCCCGGCCGCTCGTGCGGGTGTCGGTGAACCTGGCACGCACCGAGCGCCTGCTGGGAATCCCGATCCGCGCACCCGAGGTGCAGGAGCTGCTGGAACCGCTCGGCTTCGCCGTCACGGACGAAGGAGCGGGTGCCGTCACGGTAGCCGTGCCGCCGCATCGCCTCGACGTCGTGCTCGCCGCCGACGCCGCGGAGGAGATCGCCCGCGCCCACGGCTACGACCGCATTCCGGGCACGTTGCCCACGAGCGTCCTGCCGCCCTTCCGGCCGGATCCGTCGGAGCCGCGACATCGGGTCCGTCGCATCCTGGCCGGGCTGGAGCTTGACGAGACCATCACCCATGCGCTCATCGGTCCGGAGGACCTGCGCCGCACCGGGTACGACGCCGGAGATGCGGACATCGTCCGGGTCGCCAACCCGCTGTCCGAAGAGCACGCGCTCCTGCGCCCGGTCCTGTATCCCTCCCTCCTCGCCTCGCTGGCCGAGAACGTCCGGCAGCGACGCCTCGATGCCTGGCTGTTCGAGGTTGGCAAGACATACCACTACAATCCACGGGCCAAGCGCGGACCCATGGGCGCGGAGACCGCGGGCAAGGGCCGTTACGAGGTCTGGCACGTGGGGATTGCCCTCATGGGACCTCGGAACCCGCGGACGCCTGGCGCGCGCGAGGCTGACGCCGACGTTGCCGAGCTCAAGGGCATCCTCGAGGCGCTCCACGAGGCGCTGGGAGCCACGCTGCCGGCCTACGCGCCCGAGGTTGGGGACGAACGCCATCCCCACCTGCACCCGGGGCGCGCCGCGCGACTGGTGGACCCCGCAGGTCAGCCGTACGGGAGCGTGGGCGAGCTCCACCCGGCCATAGCCGAAGCGTGGGGCCTTCCCGGCCGGCCGGTCATGGCGGCGCTCAGCCTTCCGCAGCTCCTGGCCCTGGTGCCGCACGAGCTCCGGGCGAAGGCCATCCCCGCGGCGCAGCCGGCCGATCGTGACCTTGCCGTGATCGTCGATGAGACGCTTCCGGTCGGCGAGCTGCTGCGGATCGTGCGGATGGCGGCGGGACCTACCCTGGCCGGCGCCCGCCTCTTCGACGAATACCGGGGCGCCCAGATCGGCGCCGGCCGGGTCTCGTACGCCATAGCCCTGCGATTCCAGCCGGAGGCGGCCGGCGACGAAAAGGCGGTCGAAAAGGCCATGAACCGAATCCGCGGCTCGGTGCGCCACCATCTCGGGGCGGAGATCCGCTGAGCCTGCGGACCATTGTCACCTTGTCCCCGCGGGACGGTCCCTGCTACGCTGCGCCCGCCCGAGCGACGGTTGCCTCGTCCGGGTCGCCATTCATGAGGGGCTGGCCGTGCTCGATTTCATTAGCAGTCTCAACTGGGTCGACTTTGCGCTGATCATCGTCCTGGCCGCCGGGGCGTTCTTCGGCTTCCAGCAGGGCCTGATCCGTTACGTCCTCAGCTGGGTCTCCCTCGTGGTCGCCTTCATCCTCGCCGCCCAGCTGAAGGGCCCGGTCACCGATGCGCTCTCCACGTTCTGGACCGCGTTCGACCCGGCCGTCCGCGAGTTCTGGGTCTTCGTGGTCCTGTTCGTTGGCTTCGCCGTGGCGGGATGGTTCATCGTCCGCATGTTCTACCGTACGACACGCCTCCCCATCGTGAAGGAGCTCGACGAGGTCGGTGGCGCGCTGCTCGGCATCACGTTCGCCGCGACCTCGATCGTGCTGCTGCTGGTCGTCTTCGACACGCTCTTCAAGGGGGCCGCGACCCTGCCCGGCGGCCCGGGGCTGCCGGACACCGGTTGGCTCGAGGGCTTCTACAAGGCGATGAACGACTCCGTCCTGGTGGGCGTCTTCAACCGCACCGTCATCCCCATTGCGGGCACCCTGGCCCGGCCGTTCGTCCCGAGCGATATCGCGCAATTCCTGAAGCTGTGACCGATCCCGCCACGGTGGCGCCGGACGATGCCCGGGCCGTGGACGCGACGCGTCACGACGACACCGAGCGACGGCGCTGGTTCGATCGATCGGCGCGCGAGGTCGCCCCGGACCTGCTCGGCATGCGGCTGGTGCATCGCAGCGAGGCGGGGGTGGTGGGCGGCCGGATCGTCGAGACGGAGGCCTACACCGGCCCGGAGGACCTCGCGGCCCACTCCGCCCGAGGCCGCACCCAACGGACGCGGACCATGTTCGGCCCCCCGGGTCACCTGTACGTGTACCTGGTCTACGGGATCCATCACTGCATCAACGTCGTCTGCGGACCGGGCGCCAAACCCGAGGCGGTGCTCATCCGCGCGGTCGCGATCGACGAGGGGGCCGCACTGGCCCGCGCTCGACGTGGGGCATCCGTTCCCGAGGTCCGTCTTGCCGCGGGCCCGGGCAACGTGGCCGCCGCCTTCGGCATCGACCGCACCCTGGACGGCGTCGACCTGCTTGCAGGCCCCGTGCAGCTCCTGGACGGACCGCGGCCGCTCTCGGTCACGCGGCGGCCCCGCATCGGCGTCGCATACGCCGGCGCCTGGGCGGAACGCCCCTATCGCTTCCTGATCACCAATGACCCCCACGTCTCCCGTCGCTGATCCCGATCGCACCCCGGCGCCGGGGACCGTCGCAGCTCCGGCCACCCTGCGCGCCCTGGAGTTCGGCGCCATCGTCGAGCGACTCGCGGCTCGTACCGCGTTCGCGCCGTCGCGCGAGCTTGCCGAGGCGCTGGTTCCCGTGGCGAATGCCCGACACGTCGCGCTGCTCCAGGAACAGACCGACGAGGCGGCCCGCCTCCTCGACGAGCAGGCGCAGGCGACCGTGGGGGGAGCGCGTGACATTCGTGCTGCCCTCGAGCGGGCGCGCCGCGGCGGGCGCCTGACCGCGGCCGAGCTCCTCGAGGTGGCCGACACCCTTCGTGCCACCGCGCTCTTCGCGGCCCGCCTCGGATCATGGCGCGGCCGCCATCTCGGGGAGGTGCGCGACATGCTCGACGACGCGCCGCCGCTGCGCGAACGGATCGAGCGCAGCGTGGACGAGACCGGCGAGGTCCTCGACAGCGCCTCGAGTGAGCTCGCCGCGATCCGCAAGCGCCTGCGGGCAGCCCAGGATCGGGTGCGGGAGCGCCTGAACGCGATGCTGCGCTCCACCGACCTGGCCAACGTCATCGGCGAGGCAATCGTCACGGTGCGGGCCGGCCGCTACGTGATCCCGGTCCGGGCGGAGGCGAAGGCTCGCCTCAAGGGCATCGTCCACGACCAGAGCGCGTCGGGTGCCACGCTCTTCGTCGAGCCGTTGAGCGTCGTCGAGCTGAACAACACCTGGACCCAGGCCACGCTGGACGAGGTGCGCGAGGTGGAGCGGATCCTCGACGCGCTCTCGCGCGAGGTCGAGGCTCGCGGCGAAGCCCTTCGCGCGTCGCTGGACGCCCTGGCCCGTGCCGACCTGTGGATGGCCCGCGCCCGCCTGGGCTCGGAGCTCGACGGGGTGCGTCCGGCCGCCTCACCCGACGCCACCGAGCTGCTCTCCGCGCGCCACCCGCTCCTCGGCATGGGCGCGGTCCCCATCGACCTTCGCCTCGGCGAGCGGTTTGGCTACCGGGCAATGGTCATCACCGGACCGAACACCGGGGGCAAGACAGTCTCCCTCAAGACCCTGGGACTCCTGGCACTCATGCACCAGGCTGGTCTGCGGGTCCCCGCCGCAGACGGGGCTCGCCTGCCGGTCTTCGACCGAATCATGGCCGACATCGGCGACGAGCAGAGCATTGCCCAGTCCCTCTCCACCTTCTCGAGCCACCTCCGCAATGTCGTCCGCTTCGTGGCGGCCTCCGGACCCGGGACCCTGGTCCTCCTCGACGAGATCGGCGCCGGCACCGATCCAACGGAAGGCTCCGCTCTGGCCATGGCCGTCGTGGAGCGCCTCCTCGACGCCGGCGCCACGATCGCCGCCACGACGCACTACGTCGAGCTCAAGACCTTCGCCACCGAGCACCCGAACGTCACGAACGCGTCGGTCGAGTTCGACGTCGCGACGCTGCGCCCCACGTACCGGCTGACCATCGGCCTGCCCGGCAAGAGCCAGGCCTTTGCCATTGCCGAGCGGCTCGGCCTCCCGGCCGATGTGCTTGACGATGCGCGCCGCCGCCTCTCCGCCGAGCACCTCTCCATGGAGGAGACGCTGGCCGCCATCCAGCGCGCGGAGCTGGCGCGCGGCGAGGAGCTACAGCAGGCGCGAGAGGAGCGCGAACGCGCGCGCGGCGACCGCGAGCGTGCACGCTCCGGGATTGCGCGCGCCCGTCGCGAGGCGGGCGAGATCCTGGTCGATGCGCGGCGTGCGGCCGACGAGCTCTTCTCCCGAGCCGAGCGCGAGGTTGCGGAGCTGCGGCGTGAGCTGCATCGCCTGGAGAACGTGACCCGCGGCCGCACGCGCGGGCGCGGCCCCGCGGCGGTGGGGCTGGAGGCCATCGAGCGCCGGGTGGCCGCGGCGCGTGCAGCGGCCAACGACACGGCGGTCGTGGCCGCTCCGCCCGACGCCGGCGAGGCACCACCCGCGGAGGCCGCGCAGCCACGGGTGGGACTCTGGGGCCGCAGCCGAACCCTGGGGCAGACGGGAAGGATCGTCGAGCAGTCGGGACGCACCGGGCGTCTCACCCTCGAGACAGAGGGCGCGCGCCTCGTCGTTCCCGCGGACGACGTCGAGGTGGTGCCGGAACCGGTCAGCGGGCCGCCGCCCCGCGACGCGGCTGCGGACGAGCTCCGCCGGCGCGCGGCGGCGCGCGTCTCACCCAGCCTGGATCTTCACGGCGAGCGCGTTGCGGCCGCACTCGAACGGGTGGACGACTACCTCAACGATGCGCTGCTGGCTGGCCTCGACAGCGTCGCGATCATCCATGGGGCCGGCACCGGCGCGCTGCGCCGGGCCGTCCGGGAGCGACTCGCGGAGCACCCGCGCGTGCGGGGAACGCGGCCCGGCCGCCGCGACGAGGGTGGGGACGGGGCGACGATCGTCGAGCTCTAGGGCGTCGGCGTCGCCGTTGGCGTTGGCGTCACCCCGGGGGTGGGCGTCGGAGGTCCCTGTGGCTTCGGCGTGGGCGTGACGCTCGGCGCGGGCGTGAGGGTGGCCTCGGGCGTGGGGCTGGGCGACGGGGTCGGGGTCGGGGTCGGGGTGGAGGTCGGCACCTGGCCCGGCGCGCAGGTCTGGGTGGGCGCGAGCGGTGCGTCCAGGACCGGGAGCGGGAAGCGCGGCACGCTCCGCTCCTTGCCGCGCCACTTGTCGATCCACTTCTTGTTGGCGGTCACCCAGGTCGCGTGATCCGAGTTCCACGCCGAGAGGTCCAGGAAGATCCCGCCGCCGGCCCCGGACGCGGTGGGTTGCGGAGTGGCGGACGCACCCGCGGATGCATTGGGCCCCGGCGTCGCACCCACCTGATCGCCGCACCCGGGCTGCCAGATCTTGCCGGTCGCCGCCTCGATGGTCAGCGGGACGTGCGTGGTGTCCTGCTGGGTCGGGACGTCGCTGGCCTTGAACACCTCGGTGACCGTCTTCGTCGTGTTCGGCCCGGGGAGCTGGCCGCTGATGGCATCGACCTTCACCTCGACGATGCCGTCGGGCCGGATGAAGTCGTTGACCGGCAGCTTGTTGTGCGCGGCCACCTCGGCCATGTAGTCGTGCCAGATGAAGGTCGGACCGTCCGCGGCGAAGACGCCCTTGATCGGCGAGAAGTCGCTGTTCCCAACCCAGACCCCGGTCACGATGGCACCCGTGGCGTCCGCGGGGTCCTTGCTCGGCGCGAGGTATCCGAACGCCTGGAGGTCGCGGAAGTCGTTGGTCGTGCCGGTCTTGAGCGTGGCGGGCCGCCGTCCGGCATCGCCGCCGGGGAGCTGGAAGCTGGGGCCCCACCACGGGTTGGCCCGCGGGTCGGTGTTGTCGGCGAGGATGTCGGTCGTCAGGTAGGCCGCCTGCGCGGACAGGACGCGCTCGGGTTTGGGTCCATCGGTCGCGTGGTCATAGATGACGGTGCCGTTCCGATCCGTGATCTTCTCGATCAGGTACGGCTTCGCCAGCTCACCGGCGTCGGCAATCGCCCCGTAGGCCCCGGCCAGGTCGAGCATGTGGACGCCAATGGTGCCCAGGGTCAGGGAGGGGACGGCCACCTCGTTCTGCTGGCGGGGATCCCAGTTGATCCCCATCTTCTGGGCCTCGTCCACGACGTTCTGCGTGCCGATCACCTGTTGGGATTTCACCGCGGGGATGTTGAGCGAGTACTTGAGGGCGTCACGGATGCGGACGGGGCCCCGCTCCTGGTTGTCGGCATCGGGGACGGAGTAGCCGTTCACGATGTCGCCGCGAACGTCCATGAACATGGTGGCCGGCGTGATCTTGTTGAGCTCGAACCCGGTGGAGTAGGTGATGGGCTTGAAGGCGGAGCCGGCCTGGCGGTAGGCGGTGCCCACCACGTCGTAGTTCGGCTGGAAGGCCGGACTCGCCTCGCCGTAGTAGTTGGCGCTCCCGACGTACGCGAGGACGGCGCCGGTTCGGTAGTTCACGGTGACGAGCGCGTCGTTGTTGATGTTGCGCTTCCTGTTGAGCTTGCCGATCCACGCCATGGCCGCCTTGCCGTACTTCGTCTGGAGCTGGGCGTTCGTCATGTGATTCATGTCGTACGCGATCGCGGCCCATTTCTCCGCGAAGACCTGGTATCCGTTGTAGTCGAGCGTGGTGGTGATGGTCAGGCCGCCCGAGTCGAGCAGCTGCTCGCCCCCCAGCAGATCGTTGGCAGCGGCGCGGACCGCGTACACGAAGTGCGGCGCCTTGAACCGCTCCGTCTTCGGTGGAGCGAGGACGATCTGCTCCGCCATGGCCGCGTCGTGCTGCGCCTGGGTAATGAAGCCTCCGGCCAGCATGTTGTCCAGGACGTATCCCTGGACGCGAACCGCATCGGCGGTGGCGGGAACGACGAGGGTCGTCTTGCCATCGGCATCGGTCTGCTGCACTGCCGCCTTGGTGGGATCAAGGGCGGACGGAGCCCGGACCAGCCCGGCCAGCATGGCCGCTTCGCCAAGCGTGAGCGAGTTCGCCGCGTCCGTCTTGGTGATGTCCTTGCCGAAGTACGCGTTCGCCGCGGCCCAGATCCCGTACGCGTTGTTGCCGTAGTAGATCTGGTTCATGTACATCTCGAGGATCTTCTGCTTCCCGGCGTCGCCGCTGTAGTGATCGCCGAGGCGCAGCGCCAGGATGGCCTCCTTGAGCTTGCGCTCCACCTGCCTGCTCGGATCAGCGAGCAGGTCAGCGCTGAACAGACGCATGCGGACCAGCTGCTGGCAGATCGTCGAGGCGCCGGACACTTCGCGACCGGAGGTGACGTTCTGCAGGAATGCCCGGACGATGCCCCGGAAGTCCACGCAGGGATTCGTCCAGAAGGTCCCGTCCTCGGCGGCGACCTGCGCATCCACCATCACGGTCGGGATCTGGTCGAAGCTGATCGATCTGCGCTCCTCAGCGGCGAAGGTCGCGAGCTCGACGCCGTCGGCGGAGACGACCTGCGATCCCTCGGAGAGCTGGAAGTTCTCCACGTCCGCCACGTTCGGGAGCCCGGTCGTGTACGAGGCGTACACCACCATGACGCCCACGAAAAGGAGCGCGGCCATCAGCGCGAACGCGCCCAGGACCAGCGCCGGCACTGCGGCGGGCGGGCCAGAGCGGCGGGGGCGCGCCGCGCGGCGCGGAGCGGCGGCGCCGTAGGGCCGCGGCGGAGTGCGTCGGGTCATCGGGCCCGCAGAGTAGCACGGAGCGTGCCGGGTATACTCGACCGCCCATGACCGGCTCCCTCTTCGATGACCTTACGTGGCGCGGCCTGATCGCCCACAGCACCGACCCGGACGCGCTCCGCCGCCTCCTGGACGGACAGCCGATGACCTTCTACTGCGGCTTCGATCCCACCGCTCCCAGCCTCGGCTTCGGCAACCTGCTCCAGCTGGTCACCATGCGTCGCTTTCAGATCGCGGGCCATCACCCCATCGTCGTGGTCGGGGGCGCCACGGGGCTGATTGGGGATCCCAGCGGCAAGAGCGAGGAACGGGCACTCAACGCCGAGGAGCTGGTGGCGGACTGGGTGGAGCGGATCCGTCGCCAGTGCGAGCGACACCTCTCCTTCGAGGGGGCCAATGCGGCACGCGTGGTCAACAACCTGGAATGGACCGGATCCATGCCGGCGCTGACCTTCCTGCGCGACATCGGCAAGCACATGAACGTCAACCGCATGCTGGATCGCGAGGTCGTCAAGGCGCGACTGGAGGGGGAGGGGATCAGTTACACGGAGTTCAGCTACCAGATCCTGCAGGCAACCGACTACCTCGAGCTGCATCGGCGGTTTGGCGCGGTGCTGCAGACCGGTGGCAGCGACCAGTGGGGCAACCTGACCGCGGGCGTCGAGCTGATCCGCCGTGTCGAGGGCGAGACCGTGCACGCGCTCGCCACGCCGCTGATCACCAAGGCGGACGGCACCAAATACGGCAAGACGGCGTCCGGCGCCCTGTGGCTCGACCCGCAGATGACCAGCCCGTTCGCCTTCTACCAGCATTTTCTCAACCAGGCCGATGCCGACGTCAGCTCGCTCATGCGCACGTTCAGCTTCCGATCGCACGAGGAGATCGAGGGGCTCGACCGCGCGACCCGGGAGCACCCCGAGGAGCGCGCCGCCCAGCGAGCCCTGGCCGGCGAGCTCACGACGCTGGTCCACGGCGACGAGGAGGCAGAGCGCGCCGTCGCCGCTTCGTGGGCGCTCTTCGGCCAGGGCGACCTCGCAGCGCTCGACCCGGAGACGCTCGCGGCTGCAACCGCCGAGCTTCCCCGCAGCGAGGTCGCGTCCGCGGACCTGCCGTCCATCGTGGATCTCCTGGTGGCGACGGGGCTGTGCGACAGCCGTGGTGCGGCCAAGCGGGCAGTCGCGGAGGGCGGCGTCTACCTGAACAATGCCCGGGTCAGCGACGCCGGCGCGACCCCCACCCCGGCGGACCTCCTCGGGGGCAGATGGCTCATCGTGCGACGCGGCAAGCGGTCGCTCGCGGCCGTCGAGGTGCGCTGAGGAGGTCGAGCCGAGGACCCGGCGATCAGCCGAGGAGCTCCTCCACGAGCTGGGTGGCCACCTCGTCCGCACGGCCCGGGTACGGCAGCTCGAGGCGGATGGCGAGATCGGTCGCCTCGTGGCGGAAGAGGGCCATGGTCGCCCGCAGCCCACGGGCGACGTCCGCGGCGTCGTAGTGCGCAAAGGCGCCCCGCAAACTCGCGACCGTCCCCGGATCCGCCCAGCGCTCCAGGAACCGACCGTCGAACCACGGGTCGGCGTCGGTGCCGTCCCGGCTGCGGGCCTGCCACTCGAGGATCGTGAGGAGCCGTCCCTTCATGTAGCCGTCCAGGCAGCTGAGGGCGACCCACAGCTCACCGCGCCGCATCTTCCTTGCGGTCCACACCGCGTGGTACCAGAAGTCCGAGACCAGGTTCTCGAAGGCCACAACCTGCGGCGGCCACTCGACGTCCATCGGGTGGTCCGCCACCCAGGCTGGCAGGTCGGCGAGCAGACCGTTGCGATCGAACAGGATCCGGTATCCGCGTCGCAGGATCTCGAGCCCGGCCAGCTCGGCGGGGCCGCGCCGGATCTCGTCGACGCTGATGGGCACCAGGTCCAGGTCCGTGCCGTCCACGTACAGGACCCGCCGCTCGCGACGGCCGTGCCCCGTCTGCTCGAGGAACGTGATGGCCATGGCGCCCAGGCGGGCGGGCCAGCCCGCATCGGCGAGGAAGGCGTCCGGGTCATTGACGACCAGCAGGAGGTCCGTGTCGGACCACTCGTCGGCCGGGCGATCCGTCCGCGCCCGAGAGCCGAGGAGGACGATGCCGTGAACTGCCGGGTCGGTCCGGGCGTGATCGACGACTCGTTCCAGCATGCCGCTCGGGTCCGGTGCGAACCGGACACCGGCTCCGACCTGGAATGCGGCGCGCGGGCTCATGACATCCTCCTCAGTGCTTGTCGCCGGTTGCCACCTTCGCCTGGTGATCGGTGATCACCCGCTCAGCGATGTTGTGCGGAACCTCCGCGTAGTGGTCGAGGTGCCAGGTAAACCGTCCTCGTCCCTGGGTGATGCTCCGCAGCTCCGTCGCGTAGTGGAACATCTCCGCCTGCGGGACCTGGGCTCGCAGGCGCTGCATCCCGTCCGCAGAATCCATGCCCAGCACGTGCCCGCGCTTGGCGGTCAGCTGGCCCATCACGTCGCCCATGTACTCGTCGGGCACCGCGATCTCGATCTCGAGGATGGGCTCCAGCAGGATCGGATCGGCATCGGTGAAGGCGCGCTTGAGGGCCTGAGAGGCCGCGATCTTGAAGGCCATCTCCGAGCTGTCGACGGTGTGGTATGAGCCGTCGACCAGCGTGGCCTTGAGGTCGACGATGGGGAAGCCGGCCAGCGCCCCCTCGTCCAGTGCCTCGCGCAGGCCCTTCTCGACGGCCGGGATGTACTGCTTGGGCACGACGCCACCCACGATCCGGTCTCCAAACTCGAAGCCGGTCCCCGTCTCGAGCGGCTCGAACTCGATCACCACGTGCCCGTACTGGCCGTGGCCGCCGGTCTGCCGCTTGAACTTGTTGTCGACCTTCGTCCCGCGCCTGATCGACTCGCGGTAGGGAACCTGCGGGGTCCCGGTCTTCACCGACGCACCGAACTTGCGCTTCAGGCGCTCGACGATCACGTCCACGTGGGCGTCGCCCATGGCGGTGAGCACCGTCTCACCGGTGCCGTCCTGGCGGTGCACCTGCGCCGACGGCTCCTCCTCGAGCATGCGACCCAGCGCCTGGCCGAGCTTGTCGAGGTCGGCCTTGGACTCCGGCTCGATGCTCACCTGCAGGCTCGGTGCGGGGAATGCGAAGGTCGGCAGCTCGACGGCCTGCGACCGGTCGGCAACAAGCGTGTCCCCGGCCTGCGTGCTGGTGAGCTTGGCAACCGCAGCGATGTCGCCGGGACCAACCTGGGGGATGTTCTCCTGCTCCTTGCCGAGCACGGCCAGCAGGTTGCCGATGCGCTCCTCTTCCTTTTGGGTCGCGTTGAAGAGATGCCCCTGCGAGCTCAGGGTGCCGGAGAAGACGCGGAAGTAGGTGAGCCGGCCCACGAACGGGTCGGAGGTCGTCTTGAAGACCTGCGCGACGAATGGCCCCTTGGGGTCAGCGCTGATCGTCTTGCCATCGGCGCTCGCCCGCGAACCGACCTCGGCGGGGGAGGGGACATGCTTCACGATCATGTCGAGGAGCTCGCGCACGCCGATGTTCTTGGCTGCAGACCCCACGAAGACCGGGACCACGGAGCCCTCCCGCGTGCCCTTGTGGAGGGCCGCGCCGATCTCCGCGTCGCTGATCTCCTCGCCCTCGAGGTACTTCATCATCAGCTCGTCGCTCGCCTCGGCAGCCGCCTCCACCAGCGCGTCGCGACGCGAGTGCTCCACGCCCTCCATCTCCGGGGGAATGGGCACCTCCTTGTGCTTGCCCCCTTCGTAGACGTTGGCATGCTCCTCGATGACATCGATGTAGCCGCGGAACGCGTCCGCCGACCCGATGGGCAGGTAGACCGGCGCGATCTTGGGCCCGAAGCGGGCCTTCAGGCCATCGAGGACGGCGTCGTAGTTCGCGTTCTCGCGGTCCATCTTGTTGACGAACACGAAGCGCGGCAGGCTCCGCTGGTCGGCAAGCTTCCAGACCTCCTCGGTGCCCACCTCGACGCCGGCGCTGGCGTCGACCACGACGATCACCGCGTCGACGGCGGCAAGGGCCTCGACGACATCGGCCTGGAAGTCCGCGTAGCCCGGCGTGTCAACCAGGGTCACGCGCACGCCGTCGTGCTCGAGCGAGCCGATCGCCAGGTTGACGCTCTGCTGGCGCTTCTGCTCGTCGGGATCCCAGTCGAGGGTCGCCGTGCCGGCGTCGACGCTCCCAAGGCGCTGGATCGCGCCGGCATCGAACAGCATCGCCTCCGCGAGGCTGGTCTTGCCGGCGCCACCGTGGGAGATGAGGGCGACGTTCCGAATCTTGTCGGGGGAGGTGGGCTTCATCAATGCTCCTTGTGGTCGCTGTGAAGCGAGCGCCGCCCATCGGTCGGAAAGTGCCGCCAGGCGGCGAACCTTGAGGCCTCGGAATGGGGTCCATTATAGGTGCGCCGAACGGCGGGTCTCTGCCAGCCACTGGCTCTCGCACCGGGTGGAAGCGACCCGAATCCCGGGACGGCGAGCTCCGTCCCCGAGGCCCGGCGCCGAGCCTTGGTAGAATCGGGGCTCACCGGAAGAGCACGAGGCCCGGATCATCTGCGCCATCGGTCGCATTGGTCGGGCAGCCCACGAAGGAGGACCGATGTCCGGCCACAGCAAGTGGTCGCAGATCAAGCGACAGAAGGGCGCCAACGACGCGAAGCGAGGCGCGCTCTTCACCAAGCTCACGCGCGAGATCATCACCGCCGCCCGCCAGGGTGGGGGTGACCTCGAGGCAAACTACCGCCTCCGCATGGCGGTGGACAAGGCCAAGCGTGAGTCCATGCCCGCGGACAACATCAAGCGTGCCATCGAGCGGGCCGCCGGGGCCGGCGCCGACGCCGAGCAGTTCGAGGAGATCACGTACGAGGGCTTCGGCCCGCACAACGTGGCGGTCATCGTCGCGACCATGACCGACAACCGCAATCGCACCGCCTCCGAGATCCGATCGACCTTCAACAAGATCGGCGGCTCGCTCGGCCCGGTTGCCTGGCAGTTCGAGCAAAGGGGCCTTATCAGCATCCCCCTGAACGGGCGGGACCCCGACGAGGTCACGCTGGCCGCCATCGACGCGGGTGCGACCGACGTGGGCACGCCCGAGGGCGGCTCCATCACGATCACCACCGAGCCCACCCAGCTCGAGCAGGTGCGGGCCGTCCTTGCGCAGGCCGGGTACGAGGCGGAGTCCGCGGAGCTCTCGATGGAGCCCACGACCTGGGTCGAGATCGGCGACGAGAAGACTGCCAGGGCGGTACTGGGGTTCGTGGAGCGGCTCGAGGACCTCGACGACGTGCAGAACGTGTACGCCAACTTTGACATCCCCACCGAGCTCCTGGAGCAGCTCGAAGCCTCCCTGGCCTGACCCATGACCGGGCCGATGGAGCGCGCCTCCCGAGCGCTGCTGCCGGTCCTCCTGGCCGGGGCACTCGTCGCCTGCGGCGCGCCAGCCTCCCCGTCACCAACCCGCCTCGCATCGAGCCGGCAGACCGCCGCCCCGACGCTCGACGTCGGGAGCGTCGACCCCTGCGCCGTGATCGACCCCGGCCAGCTCGCGTCGGACGCCGGACTGTCCGTCGAGGGCCGGACCCCGGTCGACACCCCCCTCGGAACGGGGAGCGGGTGTCGCTACGGCCTGGGCGCGAACCAGTCCATCACCGTCATCGTCGACCCGGATCCGATCCGTCCCGGGGACGGCGAGGCCTACCTGGACTCCCTGCCGCCCGATCCCGATTCGGAGGTCCACGGCTTTGGTGACGTCGCCTGGTTCGGCCATTGCGACGCCTGCCCGGCAGGGACCACGACGTCGCTCACGGTGGCGGCCTCGCCGCTGCAGTTCACCATCGCCATGACCCTGAACTCGCCGGTCGCCGCACAGCACGTGCTCGCCGACGCGCTCGGCAGGCAGATCGTCGACCGCCTGGGGCTCTGATCCGCGCCCCCGACGGCTACGATACGGCGGTGATCGTCCTTGGCATCGATCCCGGCACCGCCAGCCTCGGGTTCGGCGTGGTCGCCATGGAGGCGAACCGCCTGCGGATGCTGGACGCGGGCGTCGTGCGCACCGGCCCGCAGCAGAGCGACGCCGAGCGGCTCGCGGAGCTGGAGGCCGCCCTGCGGTCCCTCGTGGCGCAGTACCGGCCCGAACGCATGGCGGTTGAGCGCCTCTTCTTCCAGCGCAACGTGCAGACCGCCATGGCGGTGGGCCAGGCGCGAGGGGTTGCCCTGCTCGTCGGCGCGCACGCCGGGATGCGGATCGACGAGCCAACCCCGAACGAGGTGAAGCAGGCCGTCTGCGGCAACGGCTCCGCGGGCAAGCGCCAGGTCGCGACCATGGTGGAGCGGCTGCTGGGCGTCCGGCTGACGGGAGCCGCCGACGACGCCACCGACGCGCTGGCCTGCGCCATCGGCTGCCTCTACCGCGCGCGCGCGGAGCCACGCCTGGTGACGACGTCGTGATCGGCTCCCTTCGCGGGCGGGTCACGCACCTCGGGACGGACTTCGCCCTCGTGGAGGTGGGCGGCGTCGGATACCGCGTGGTCGCGGGTCCGTCGCTGCTCGCCAGGCTGCGTCCCGGGGCCGAGACCTCGGTCTTCACCCACCACCTGGTCCGGGAGGACCAGCAGGCCCTCTTCGGCTTCGCGACGCTCGACGAGCTTGGCTTCTTCGAGCTGCTGCTGACCGTCTCGCAGGTCGGGCCCCGCGTGGCCCTCGCGATCACCTCGGCGCACGCCGTCACCAAGCTGCAGCTCGCCATCCTGAACGACGACGTCGACGTCTTCACCTCGGTCTCGGGGGTGGGGCGCAAGACCGCGCAGCGCGTCATCCTCGAGCTCAAGGAAAAGGTGCACGCGGCCGGACTGGCGGCTGGCGGGGGCACGAGCGCCGATTCCGATGTCGTCGCGGCACTCGAGTCGCTGGGGTACACCCTCTCGGAGGCCCGGCGGGCGGCATCGGCGGTCGCGGGTGGGGACGGAGCCCTGGACACGCGGATCAAGGCCGCCCTCCAGGAGCTCGCCCGGGGACGATGAGCTTCGAGCCCTTCGCTCAGCCACGGGATGTGGAGGACGTGCTGCGCGGCACCCGGACATGGGCGGTCGTCGGCTGCTCCTCGAACCCGGCACGACCCAGCCACGGCGTCTCGCGCACCCTCCTGCGGTCCGGATACGAGGTGATCCCGGTCAACCCGCGCGAGACTGCGATCCTGGGGCTGCAGGCCTACCCGGACCTGCGGGCTGCCGCGTCCGCCGCCGCGGCACGGGGGCGCCCCATCGAAGTCGTGGACATCTTCCGCCGTGCCTCGGAGGCAGGAGCCCATGTCGACGAGGCAATCGAGATTGGCGCCCGGGCGGTCTGGATGCAGCTTGGCGTCATCGACGAGCTCGCGGCGGAGCGAGCGCGGAGCGCCGGCCTGATCGTCGTCATGGACCGTTGTCCGGCCATCGAGCTGCCCCGTCTGCAGCCACCGCTGGAGCACACGGCGACCTGAATCGCGCGTCATCCCCCTGTCCGGATCGCCGTTGTCGCGATATCCTTTCGCGCGATGGCCGAGAACGACAAGCTGGAACGGTTGCGAGCTGTGCCCCTCTTCGCCGGGCTCGGCAAGCGCGAGCTGACCGAGCTGGGCACCCTGGCGGACGAGATCGAGGTCGCCGACGGCCGGGCACTGACCCGCGAGGGCGAGTCGGGGCACGAGTTCTTCGTCGTTCTCGACGGCCATGTCTCCGTCGCCATCGCCGGCAGCACCGTCGCGGAGCTGGGGCCGGGCGAGTTTCTCGGCGAGATCGCCCTCATCGATGGCAAGCCGCGGTCGGCCACCACGCGGGCCATGGGGAACACGAGACTCCTCGTCGTGGCACACCGCGAGTTCCATCAGCTCATGGCTGATTTCCCGACGGTGCAGACCGCTGTCCTCCAGGCGCTCGCCGAGCGGGTGCGCCGCAACGAGCAGCTCGGCTAGCAAGTCCGCCATCCGGCCCGCACGCCCGGGGGAGGCCGCGGAGCTCCGCGAGCTCGCCCATCGGTCCAAGGCGCATTGGCCCTACAGCGCCGCCTTCCTCGAGGCCGTGCACCCGCTCCTGGCACTCGACGCGGCCGACATCGAGCGGGACGAGGTCCACGTCCGCGAGTCCGGCGGCATGCGCGTCGGCTGGTATCGGGTCCGCTTCCACGGCCGCCGCGCGGAGCTGGAGGACCTGTGGCTCGAGCCGCCATTCATCGGCCACGGGCACGGCCGGGCACTCTTCGAGCATGCCGTCCGGGTTGCCCGCGATGGGGGAGCGGACCGGATGGAATGGGACGCGGAACCCTTCGCGTCCGGGTTCTACGAGGCCATGGGCGGGCACGAGATCGGGCGATCACCCTCCGCGGTGGTTCCCGGCCGCACCCTCCCTCGCATGCGGCTGGTCCTGGGTCCGGGCGGGTCGCCCGATCAGGGAACGCGGAACAGGTAGATCCCGAATCCAAGGCAGTCCCGGCCACCGCGCAGGTATCGGTCCCGCACGACCTTCGCCTGCGCCAGGAACGCTTCGCCGTCCGGGTCGTCCGGATGCGCTGCCGCCCAGCGATCCACGGTCGCAAAGTAGCCGAACTCGTAGCGATCCCAGTCCTGCTGGGTGGCGGAGCCGCTCCACAGCGGCTGCATGCCCCGGTCCACCCCGGCCATGGTGTTGAGATCATGGGTCGTCATCTCGTCCCGGCGAGCCCCCAGCAGGGTCAGGTACTCGGGGCTGGGCTCCGTGCGCCAGTAGCCGTAACCCACGAGCAGCTGTCCATCGGGTGCGACGTGGGGTTCCAGGAATCCCAGCAGTGCACCGAACCCGGCGTGCTTCCAGCCGGGGCCGATGCACACGACGAGGTCGAACGGCTCGTCGGACGAATACGAGCGCGCGTCGCCGTCGATGACCTCCATCGTCCCGGCAGCGAGCCGGGACGCGCGATCCCGCGCGATGGGGATCAGCTGCGGTGACATCTCGACGCCCACTCCCAGGGCGTCGAAGCGCTCGACCACCCGGGCCAGGAGCGCCGCCTTCCCGCAGCCGAGGTCCAGGATCCGCGCGCCGGCGGGCAGGTCCACCGCCTCCACGGCGCGATCGATGGTTTCGGGGGAGAGGGGATTCATGATCGCCATCTCCCCGTGGGCGACGGCAGAGAAGCGCTGCCGCTGCGCCTCGTCCATGATCACTCGCGCCGCAGGACCAGGCCGATGCGCCCGAAGGGCGGGCGGGGATCCACGTAGACCCGGACCCGCTCGTCGGCGGCGGACTCGGCGCCCACGTCCCAGAGGCGGTTCTGGCCTTCGAAGCTGACGCTGTCCAGCTGCGGCCATCGCTCCAGCATTCGCTGCCCGACCTCGTGCAGCAGGTGCTGGATGGAGAGGCTCACGAACTCGTGGAAGACCGAGGCAGCCAGGTCCGCGACCTGCTCGCCCGCGACGTAGCGTGCCGGGTCGTCGCCCAGGGAAGCGGTCGGATCCGCGTACGACCAGCCGACGTCGCACCAGATGTAGAGCGGGCGATCCGGGCGCTCGGGGAGCGTCGTGTACTCGTCGCGGGCGAACGCCGCGAACGACGAACCGGTGGTCTTGATGAGCTGCAGGCCGGCTCGTCCGGAGGCGTGCTCCGTGACGCGGATCGTGTCGCCATCGGCCCGTTCAAGGTGCATCCGGGCCGTGGAATGGTCGCATCGGTCACGGCTGAAGAGCACGTCCGAGAGCGCGAACGACGCCGGCTCGTCGCCGGGAACCACGGCCGCGGGGAACGACAGCTCGCGGCCGAGCATGGTGACCGACTCCATCTGCGGGTAGGTCGCCAGGAAGCGGCTGCCCACGTCGTGGATCCAGCCCTCCAGGGTCGAGGCGCTCGTCTCGAGGGAGGCGGAGGTGATGAAGTTCTTCATGGTGTCGGTGGCCACCACCATCCGGTTGTCGCCCTCCGTATAGGCTTCCCAGAACGCGTCGCCATGGACGACCACCTCGATCTCGGCGGCCATCAGGGCGTTCTCGCGTCCGCGGAAGGCAGACTCCCGGATGGGCGTCACCCCGCGCAGCGGCGTCCCGCGGGTTCGGTACACGCGGACCTCGGCCTTGCCATAGCGAATCTCGTGCTTCACGCCCAGTCCTCCGGCTCTGGTGGTGGTCCGCCGCGCAGGGTAAGCAGTCGGTCTGCGGCGATGCGGACGCAGTCGTCGACCGCGCGCCGCAGCTCCGCGCCAGGCACGTTGCGCAGCGCAGTCTCGATCAGGGGGATGATTGCAGAGCGCGGGCGTCCGGCAACGAAGACGGCGAACCGGAACCCGAAACGGGCCTCATAGACGTCGTTGAGCCCCGCGAGCTCCTCCGCGACCCAGATCGGTTCGCCTTCGGGCTGGGTCCCGTCGTAGCCCTGCTCCGCGTGGCTCATGGCCGAGACGGAATCGGGATTCGCGCCGATGCGAGGATGGGCATCCACGAGCTCGACGGCCTCCTCGACGGGGAGCTCACGCGCCGTCCCGATGGCTGTGGCCACGAGTCCCTCGTCCGTCTCGAACGGGCGCGCGGCGACGAGGCGAGCCAGGAATCGCGGAGCTCCCTCGAAGAGCGGAGAGAGCTCCGCCGCCGCGGCCGCCGCCGGCAGCGCATCGAGGTCCGATATCTCCGGGAACGCCACGCGGCCGGCCGCCTGCGCCGTCGGGTCGAGCGCGAATTCGACGAGGTCCCGGATGGCAAGCCCGTTCTCCGGATTCACCGCGGGAATCTCCGGCTTGAGGGCGCTGTCCCCGTCGACCGCGCCGTCGTGGACATGAGCCACGTGGAACCCCCGCCGCAGGTAGAAATGGATCGCGGGCAGGTTGTCGTTGGTCGTGACCAGCCAGAGCCGCTGGTGGCCGCTTGCCGCGGCCACCTGCCGTGCCACCTCGAGCAGGGCGGTGCCGGCCCCTGCGCCGCGCGGATCCGCGTTGAGGGTGACCACCTCCAGGCCGGTCTCGGGGCGCTCCTGGACCGTGGCCAGGCCTATCGGCCGCCCCTCGCGCTCCGCGACGAGGCCCTCGAGGAGGAACGGGTCGATCAGCTCACCAAGGCGGGCGACCGTGCGAACGCCGCCTCCCGCCTCACCCAGCAGCTGCTCGGCCCAGGGGTGATCCCCGGCGGTCATATCCCGGACCTTGACTCCTCCCAGCACGAGTGCCTCCATGCCCGCGCTAGCTGCCTCGGTAGGTCGAGAGCCCGAACGGGGTCAGGAGCAGGGGGACGTGGTAGCTGCGCTCCGCGTCGTCGACCCGGAAGCCCACCGCCATGTTCTCGAAGAAGCCGTCCCGGTCCTCCGTGTCGAGCCAGGCGGCGACGTCGAAGATGAGCTGGTAGCTGCCCGCGGTGAGCGGCGCCCGCAGCAGGGAGCGCACGCGACCGTCGCCATCGGTCTCTGCCTCGGCGAGCAGCTCCGGCTGGCCGTCCTCGCCCAGGCGGAAGAGGGCCACCGGGAATCCGGCCGCCGGCTCGCCCGTTTCCAGGTCCAGAACGTGGGTCGAGATGGTCGGGCGCTCGTCGGCCACGCTATCCTCCGCACATGGGTGCGCTGCAGATCCGGGTTGGCGACCTCCACTTTACCGCCCGCTGGGAGCCTGAGGCGCCGCGGACGGTGGATGCGGTGCGAGGCCTGCTGCCCATCAACAACCGGCTGATCCACTGCCGCTGGAGCGGGGAGTCCACCTGGATCCCGTTCGGCGACCTCCGGGTGGGCGTGGGCTACGAACACCACACCGCACATCCCGCGCCGGGCGAGCTCCTGATCTACACCGGGGACCTTTCCGAATGCGAGATCCTCTTCCCGTACGGCGCCTGTGCCTTCTCCTCGAAGCTGGGTCAGCTGGCGGGGAACCATTTCGCGACCGTGGACCCGGACGAGGGCTGGCGGGCACGGCTGGCCGAGGTCGGGCGCCGAACGCTGTGGGAAGGCGCCCAGGAGATCGCAATCACGGAGTTGGCCTGATGCTCGCCTGGATTCTCGTCGTCCTCGTCGCCATCCTGGCCGTGCTGGTCATCATCAAGGTGATCCAGGTCCTGTTCGGCCTGCTGGCCATTGCCCTGATCGTCATTGGCTTCTTCATCGTCCGCGACCGCCTCAACGACTGGCTCCGCCGCCGAAGCAGCCCGTGACCGACCTCGTCATCGCGGGCGGCACTGTCGTCACCGCGTCCCGCTCCTTTGCGGCCGACGTCGCCATCACCGACGGACGGATCGAGGCCGTTTTGGCAGGCCTCGCCAACCGGTATCGCACCGTCGAAACGATGAATGCTCGTGGCCTGCTGGTCCTCCCGGGCGCGGTGGACGTCCATACCCACACCCGGCTGCCCACCGGGGAGCGGCCGGACCGCTTCTTCGACGACTCGGTGGCGGCGGCCTTCGGTGGCACCACCACGTTCCTGGCCTTCAACAACCCCGGGACCGGGATCAGCGAGGGGGGCGCGAGCTCGCTCCTGCGGGGCCTCGATGAGTTCCGGTCGCGGACGGACGGGGAGTCGGCCGTCGACTACGCGGTCTCATCGGTCATCACCGGGTCCCAGCCGGATCCCGCCGGAGAGCTGCCGGCGCTCATCGACTCCGGGGTGCCGACGTTCAAGGCGTTCATGATCTACGACTTCCGCCTCAGCGACGACCGGCTCTTCGACGTCCTCCGGGTGGCGGGCCGCCATGGCGGGATGCTCGAGGTCCACTGCGAGAACGCGACCATCATCGACGCCCTGACCGCCGATGCCGTGGACGCCGGACATGTCGCCTGCCGCTACCACGCCGAGACCCGCCCACCCTACGCGGAGGCGGAAGCCACGCACCGGGCCATCGCGCTCGCCCGCGCCGCGGGCGCATCGGTCTACATCGTCCACCTCTCCTGCGCCGATGCCCTCGCCGAGGTCGCAGCTGCCAAGGCGCGCGGCTGGCCCGTCTACGCCGAGACGACCCCGCCCTACCTGGTCTACACCGATGACCGCTACGACTCCGACGACGAGGCGGAGCTGATCCGCTCCGTCATCTCGCCGCCGTACCGCTCGGACGCAGACCGCTCGGCGCTGTGGCTTGGCCTGCGGGCCGGCGGACTCGACCTGATCGCGACCGACCACGTGCCGGACCGGCTCGACACGGACAAGCGGCTGCCCGCGCCGCCCTTCCCGCAGATCAGCAACGGGGCGCCCGGGATCGAGACGCTCCTGGCGGTCGCGTACGGGGAGGGCGTCGCCAAGGGCCTCATCACGCTCGAGCGGATGGTGGACCTCATCTCGACGACGCCCGCGCGCCTCTTCGGCATGGCATCCAAGGGTGCGATCGAAGTCGGTCGCGACGCGGATCTCGTCCTCTTCGATCCGGACGCCTCGCGGACCATCCGCCAGGCGGATCTCCACCACAGCTCCGACTTCACGCCCTTCGAGGGGTTGCACGTCCGGGGGGCGATCCGGTCGGTCGTGCAGCGAGGACGGCCGGTGGTGAGGGACGGCCTCTTCGTGGGTCGAAGGGGCGGCGGCCAATTCCTCGAACGATCGCTCGCGTGAGGCGAGCCCCGCGCAGAGGACCCCCGCCAGGTCTGACCCTTGACGGAAGCGTGGGACCAAACCAGAGTGATGGAATGAGGGGGATCTGGCGCTCGGTCATCGCGGCAACCCTCGCCGGGGCATTGCTCGCGGGGTGCAGTACCCCGGGCCCGACCGCCGAGTGTGATCCAGGGCGGCCGTCCGGTTCACCGACGATCAGTTGCCACGAGGCCGTCTCGCTGGCTCGCACCCAGTTGCCAGGCTCTCATGCCGAGATAGCCCGGATTCAGTTCCTTTACGGCGACTTTCGGCCCATCTCGCCGCAGGTCAACTGGCCGGGCGTGCGGGCGTACGTGGTCTTCACGTTCGCAGATGGGTTCCGTGTCGCTGTTCCGGTGAGCCTGTTCCAGGGCAAGCTGACAGCCCAGTCTCCGCAGCCCTACTAGCAGCCTCCGGCTTCGCTGCCGAACGGAGCGCCGGCAGCCCTTCTGGTGACATTACCGAGCACTGGCACATGTCACCATCCCCTCCCAGCAATCCGCAATGGAGACCGAGCATGGCGCACGAGCCAGCGGGATCGGGCGAGGCCGTCCTGATCCGCAACCAGCGGACATACAAACGCCAGCAAGGACTGACCTACGGCGAAGGGATCTTCGCCGAGAACTCCGGGGCGGAGCACCTGTCCCTCCACACGCTGAGAACACCGCCGGGCGCACGCGCCAAGGTGCACCTCCATGGCAGCCACGAGACAGCCATCTACCTCGTCGCCGGCAGCGTGTCTGTCTTCCATGGTCCGGACCTGCGGCACCGGACCGAGATGGCGGCAGGCGACTACCTCTACATCCCGGCCGACTGCCCGCATCTCCCAGTCAACACCGGGAAGGTTGGAGCGTTCGCCGTGCTCGCGCGGACCGACCCGAATGAGCAGGAGAGCCTGGTCCTGCTCCCGTCACTCGAAGCCGGAATCGAAGGTCGTCTCGCGGCTGGCAAGGCAGATCAGCCCTCTCCGACAGACGGCTGAGACTCTGGCGGGCCGGTGACGCCCCCATGGTCATTCCCGAAAGGACCGCCTTTCGGCGGCTTCACTGCCCGCCGGCACCGGCTCGGTCTGAGATCTCGCCATGCCCTCGCTCCGGCTTGGCGGACACGCGGATTCTGGTGTCGGGCGCCGTCTGCCCCACCGGCTTCGCCCGCAAGCGTCCCTGGTGGGAACATGCCGACCTTTCCAAGCGTCCTCTGGCGTACTGTTGCCCCGAACTTGTGAGCGAGGGCAACGCGTGAAGCTTCTACTCACGTCGGGGGGTATCAAGAACGCGAGCATCCACAACGCGCTGGTCCGCCTGCTGGGCAAACCGATCGCCGAGTCCAGCGCCCTCTGCATTCCGACCGCGATCTACGCCTTTCCTGGCGGTCCCGGCAAGGCATGGCAGTTGATCAGCGGCCGAGCCGCCACGCCGTTGTGCGAGCTGGGCTGGAAGTCGCTGGGCGTGCTCGAGCTCACCGCACTGCCCAGCATCGACAGGGAGCTCTGGATCCCCATCCTCCGCGAGACCGACGCCCTGCTCGTGGGAGGCGGCGAGAGCCTGTACCTGTCCTACTGGATGCAGCAGTCCGGACTGGCAGAGCTCTTGCCGTCGCTGCGCGCGGTGTACGTTGGCGTGAGCGGAGGGAGCCTGGTGATGGCCCCCCACGTCGGCGAGGAGTTCGTCGGCTGGACCGCGCCGACCGGTGGCGACAGAGCGCTGGGAATGGTTGACTTCGGAGTGTTTCCGCATCTCGACCACGAGCACCTGCCGGACAACTCCATGGCCAACGCGGAGAAGTGGGCCGCCGCCTTGCCAGGGCCGGCGTACGCAATCGACGATCAGACTGCGATACAGGTTGTCGACGGCAAGGTCGACGTCATCTCCGAAGGGCACTGGAAGCTGTTTGCCCCCTAAGCCAAGAGACTGAACCGACCTCCTTCCCCCTGGCATGACCGAGCACTCGCCCATGCGAGTCGCCTGTCCGCTCAGCGGCGTTCAGGAAAGCACGCGCTCGAGCGCCGCGCGATCGGTCGGCAGGCCGTGTGCGGGCAGAACGAGCTCGATTGGCAGGTCGAGCAGTGGACGGAGCCGTCGAACGACATCGTCGCGCGTCACGTGCGTGCGACCGCCGAGCTGGATTTCCAGCCCGTCGCGGAGGTCGGAGAGCGAGTCGCCGGTGACGATGGCGTTGATCGAGGGCAGCCAGAAGATGAGATCGTTGGATTCCCGGCCGGCATACGCGTGGATACCGAACGGCCAGGCTCCGGGCCCATGGAAGTGTCCTTCGCCTTCGCCCGCGCGCAGCCACGCGAGGTCCTCGCTCTCCATGCCGCGTACCCGCTCGGGTTCGACGCCGAACTTCTCGACCCAATCCTGCCATGTGTCTGCCGGCGGCGTGTGCAGCGGGAGGCCGAGCAGGCGGGCGTCCCGCTCGTGGTATGGCGCGGTCAGGACGACAGCGGTGGCGCGCTCGCGCAGCTCATCGGGAACCGAGAGCGGGTCGAACAACAGGAAGTCATCGCCCAGCTCGATCGCGTACGACGAAACGAGCTCAGGCCACCACTGCTCCTCATCCCAGTCGGGATGCGGCGATTGCCAATGCCAGACACCGGTACGCAGCTCACGCATGAGCGAGATGCTATAGCTGTGGAGGATGGAGAGGAGTCATCTGCCTGCCGACGGGCGAGCGTCAACTCCCCATAGCCGAACGAAAACCGCGAGCACAGCCGCCCCCACCGCGCTGCCAGCCAATACATGCCGAAGAGCCAGCGCGATGACGCCGGTGACGGCCTCGACGGCACCGACGGCACCGATGGCGAGGTGCAGGCCAGCCCAGACGCGGAGGTGACGGATTCCCGTGAACTGATCAGAAAGATCAGGAGTCTCTCGAGGGCTGACCGCGCAGGAGATGTCCGATGACTTCGCGGCAACTCTGCCGTCTGAGCGTTGACAGGGGACGCGGCGTCCGGACGTTTCGCCTCGTCGATACCCAGGAACGCACTAACGCAGGAGGATCCACGTGACTGGCGACGCATCCGTGCTGGGGAGTCTCCGCGCAGTCGATGGCGAGGGTGTCGTGCGGATGGAACATCGCCTCGACACCGGGATCGATGACCTGTGGGGGGCACTCACTGATCCGGATCGACTGGCCCGCTGGTACGGCGAGGTGGAGGGCGAGCTTTCCGAGGGGGGAGCGTTCCGTGTGCGCATCACCCTCGCGGGGGAACGCACCGGGCGGGTGGAGGCGTGCGAGCGCCCGCAGCGCCTGCTGTTGACGATGCGCGATCCCGATCCGAAGCCCGGCCAGCCGGAGCAGACCGTGAACGAGGCCCGGCTGGTTGCCGAGGGCGCCCAGACGAGGCTGGTCTGGGAAGTGCGGGGCATGCCAGTCAATCTGCTCCCAGCGTACGGAGCGGGGATCCAGATTCACGTCGAGCACCTGGCCGACTACCTCAGCGGTCACAAGCTCCGCCATGCCGAGTCCCGCTGGAACGAGCTCTTCGCGGCATACGAAGCACTGGGCGTGGGCTAGCGAGCAGAGGACTCCGCGCGCACCAGGTTCCTGCCCGGGTGACAGGGCCGGCGCAGCGCGGAACCTCGCCTCAGAGCCGCGCTCAGGCGGCGAGCACGGCCTCGAGCTTGGTCAACGCCTCGGACCAGCCGTTCTCCGTCGGGGACACCAGGTGCTCAGGCAGCCACTGGCGGATTTCGAGCCGCGTGCGTCCATCGGCCTCGTCGTGGAACTCGACTCGCATTCTCGTCTCGAACGGCTCGAACCCGCCCGGCAGCTGGCCGGTGACGTGCAAGATGCCATCGAGCAGCTCACCGTCGACGACGTCCGTGAGGTCGATGCTGCCGCGGGTCCACGTCGCCGGATCGGCGGGGAAGAACTCCTTCCATCGCAGGTAGCCGCCGGGGCGCAGGTCGAACGCGATCCCGTCACGAGGCAGTGAATTGCCGATGGGGCCCCACCAGGCCGCAAATTGATCGGGGTCCGTGAACGCCCGGAAGACAAGCGCGCGCGGTGCGTTGACGATGCGCGCCAGGGTCAGCTGTGGGGCAGTGGTCGCGGTCATGGCATTCCTCTCTTGGTCTTCGTGTCGGCTGGGGTCTCGGCTGGCTGTGCGGTGAGTCCGGCGAGGTGGTCGTCGAGCCGGTCGAATCTCCCCGCCCACAGCCGCTCCTGCGCCGAGAGCCACTCGGTTGCGCTGGCGAGCGACGTCGGGGAGAGTCTCGCATACCGCCAGCGGCCGTCGTGGCTTCGGGTGATGAGGGACGCGCGCTCGAGCACCTTGAGGTGCCGGGAGATCGCCGGGAGGCTGATGGAATAGGGAGCCGCAAGCTCCGTCACCGTCGCCTCACCCTCTGCGAGTCGCTCGACGATGCCCCTGCGAGTGGCATCGGCAAGCGCGCCGAACAGCAGGTCAAGGTCCTCGCTGGTCCGTTGGGGCACCACACTTAACATCATGGTTAACTATAGCGGCCGTACGGTCCCACTGCAAGCCCGGGTCGCTGCCTCGTCCCACGCCGTCACGCTGAGGATCGCACCTGGGCAGAACGGCGATTGGGAACCCCGGATGCCGCCCGAATCCTGCAGACTGTCGAGCGTCAGGATCCGCTACGTGATCCGCCGTCGAGGAGGCCGCCGATGCTCGGCGAATACCCGGTCTTTCCCATCCTGCTCTCGCTCGATCTGTCCGTGAGCCGGCAGTTCTACCACGACGTCCTGGGCCTGGAGGTCCTTCACGAGGACGCAGATCGGATCATCTTCCGCTGCGGCGGCGAGTCGACCCTGGCGCTGAGTCTCAGCACCACGGGCACGACGGATTCGCAGACGCAGATGGCCTGGCGCGTCCCGGATATCCACGCGGCCGTTGCCGACCTGCGCTCGCGCGCTGTTCGCATCGAGGAGTACACGGAGCCCGAACCGACGACGACCGACGGCGTGGCCGACATGGGCTACCTCTGGGCGGCCTGGTTCCTGGACCCCCACGGCAACGTGCTCTCCGTGGTTCAGCGCAAGGCCTGAGCCGATGGCAATCGACCCCGGGAATCCCATCGTCCGGCTGCTCGGCGAGGCTGCCGCTCGCGAGATCGCCGAGCCTGATGCCGCGGCCGCCGCCTATCGCCGGGCGTGGGAGCTGGCCACGGACGACTACGAGGCGGCCATGGCCGCCCACTACGTCGCACGGATCCAGACGTCGGCCGAGGAGCGCTACGAATGGAATGCCGTCGCCCTGGAGCGCGCCATCGCGGTCGGCGACGAGCGGGTGACCGGCTTCCTGCCGTCGCTGCACCTCAACCTCGCGCGCTCGCTCGAGGACCTCGGACGGCTGGAGGATGCCCGGAACGCGTACGCGGCCGCGGCATCGGCGCTTGCGGAGCTCGACGAGGGCGACTATCGGTCCACCATCGAAGGCGCGCTGCAGCGCGCCCGTGCGCGCATCGGTCAGTAGATCTCGGGCACGAAGTTCTGGTCCGACAGGGGTGGGCGGACGTACCCGGTGTCGAGCTCGCGCGGGGGCAGGACGATCTTCTTGGGCGTGAGGTCGGCGTAGGGGACAAGGCTCAGCAGGTGGGCGATCACGTTGAGTCGTGCCCGCTTCTTGTTGTCGGCGTTCACCACGTACCACGGCGCCTGCTTGATGTCGGTGAACGCGAACATCGTGTCCTTGGCCTTCGAGTACTCCACCCACTTCGCCCGTGACTGCAGGTCCATGGGGGAGAGCTTCCAGCGCTTGGTCGGATCGTCGATGCGGGCCTGGAAGCGGCGCTCCTGCTCCTCGTCGCTCACGCTGAACCAGTACTTGATGAGCCGGATGCCCGAGCGCACCAGCATCCGCTCGAACTCCGGGCACGAGCGCAGGAACTCCTGGTACTCCTCCTCGGTGCAGAAGCCCATCACCCGCTCGACGCCGGCGCGGTTGTACCAGCTGCGGTCGAAGAAGACCATCTCGCCCGCCGCCGGCAGGTGTGGGACGTATCGCTGGAAGTACCACTCGGTCTTCTCGCGCTCGGTGGGGGTGCCCAGGGCCACAACCCGCGCGTACCGGGGATTCAGGCTCATGGTCATGCGCTTGATGGCGCCACCCTTCCCGGCCGCATCGCGCCCTTCGAAGATGAGCACGAGACGCAGGCCCTCGTGGCGAATCCACTCCTGCATCTTGACCAGCTCGATCTGGAGCTTCGCCAGCTCCCGCTCGTAGACCTTGGTCTTGATGCCCTGGATCGGTTCTTCCGCGTGGTCGGCGCCTGACGCGGAGCCGGCAGACGCGGCAGCGGAAGCCTCGGCCTTCTGCTTCGGCATTTCAGCACCTCCTGCGGGTGGGCGGGACCATGCGCGCGGCGCGATGGAGCCCTATTGTGATCCTCGCGACAAACCCCGATTCAGGAGTGCTCAAGCTCCTCGAGGACGGGGGCGAGCGCCTCCACAGCGGCCTCCGTCTGCGGCCAGGTCATGACCTCGACGCTCGTCACGCCCATTGCCGCGAAGCGGCGCAGCTCGTCGGCGATCTCGGTTGCAGAGCCACGGATGGGCTCGCCCAGGTCCCATTCGGCCGTGCCCGTCTCGGTGGTGGGCTCGACGAAGACGCCGATGGAGCGCCCGATGCGCCGGGGATCCCGACCGACCTCGACGCAGGCCGTGTCGAGGTCCGCGAGGGCGTCCGCAAACGCGTCGGGATGGCTGCTCTCGGTGGCGAACCAGCTCCAGATGTCGGCATGCCGTGCGGCGAGGCGCATCATCTTCGGCCCACGGGCGCCAAGGAGGAGCGGCACCCCTCCAGGGCGTGGGCCGCGCGGCCGGAGCTGCAGGTCGGCGGCCCGGTAGTAGGCGCCGTCGTGATCCGCGTGCCCGGTCTTCAACAGGGTCAGGATCAGTTCCAGGGCCTCCTCGAAACGCGTGAAGACGTGGTCCTGCGCATACCCGAAGGCGGCCATCTCGTCGCCGCCGCTGCCGGCCCCCAGACCAAAGACCAACCGGCCGCCGGAGATCTCGTCAAGGGTGTCCACGATCTTGGCTGTGAGGGTCGGGTTGCGGTGCGGGTTGGAGAGCGTCCAGGTCCCGACCTTGATCCGGCTCGTGGCTTCGGCCACCGCCGCGGTGATCGCGACGCATTCCCACCACCCGCGTGGACCGGGCCAGGCCGGAACGCGCCAGTACAGCTCATCGGGAACCCAGACGGTGTCGAACCCCAGCTCCTCCGCCCGCAGCGCCATGGCTCGCAGCGTGTCCCAGGAGCGCGCTTCCCCGGTCACGACATCCTCGGACGTCGGCAGCACGAGCCCCATCTCGAGTGGTCGCATCTCCACCTCCCTCTGCATACGCCTCCCCATAGGATGACGCGTCGGGGTGGGTGGGGACGCATGCCGGGCGCAGGCACCAGCTGGCCCGGCGTCGTCGTGCGGCTGGAAGCGGCGCTGCTGCTCATGTAGGCTGCAGCGATCATGTCCGCCAACTCCGGCCGCATCCGCGGGCGCAGCACCCAGGATGCCTGGCTGAGCCTCGCCTCGAACCGCAACGGCTGAGCGGCCCCTTCCGATCCGACAAGCGTCAACGGAAGGGGCGAGTCAGCGACGCGTGCACCCGCGGGCCGGACGCCCGTGCAACGCGCCGTCTCGCCCGATCGAGACAAGGAGGACCAGGCGATGCCCATGCCGCATCGCACCTTCGCCCAGATGGCGAAGCGACGGCTCATTGGCAAGGAAGGGCGCGACCGCGCCCGCGAGATCCGGGCGCTCATGGACGAGCTGCCGGACTACCGCAACGGACCGTACGCCGATCTGCGCAAGTGGCTGCAGTCGGAGATCACCGAGACCCGGGTGCGAGCCCGCGCGGTTCACCGCGACTCCATCGCCGTTCGTCGTGAGGGGGTGGCCCAGATCGCCATGGTGGGTCCGCCGAACGTCGGCAAGTCCAGCCTGCTGCAGGCACTCTCCGCGATCCAGATCAAGACCGGAGACTATCCGTTCACCACGTTGCGCCCGGTCCCGGCCCTGGCGCGTATCGGCGGGGTGCTGGTCCAGCTGGTGGAGATCCCGGGGCTGATCGCGGGTGCGGGCGCGGACCGCGGCGGGGGCCGGGCGCTGCTGGGTGTCCTGCGCTCCGCCGACGCGATCGTGTACTGCCAGCGAGCCGATGGCGACCCGTCCGAGCTCGCGCTCGTCCGGGACGAGGTGGCCGCGGCGGGCATCGACAAGCGTGCCATCCTGGCCATCACCCGTGCCGACGAGGCATCCAGGGCCGGCGTGCGCGAGCGGTTCCGAGCCGCGTTCCCGGACCTCGAGCCGGTGACCGTCTCGGTGCTCGACGACGCCTCCCTCGAGGCGTTCCGGAACGCCGTGTGGGCCCTGACCGGCCTGATCCGCGTCTACCTGCGCTCGACCGAGGGGATCGAGCCGGAGCCGCTTGCCCTGGAGCCCGGCGCAACGGTCGCCGACGTCGCGGATGCGATCCGCCACGACCTCGCGACGCGATTCAGCGGCGCGCGGGTCTGGGGGCCGTCGGCGCGCTTTGACGGCCAGCGCGTGGGCCGGGCGCACCGGGTCGTGGATGGCGATGCCGTGGAGATCGTCGAGTAGGGAAGGATGCCCGCGAAGGGAGTCCGTCGGGCGCGCACACCTGGCCCACACCCGTCGATCCGTGGTCCAATGGGCAACGTGACCGGATGGGCCGCACTCCTGCGCGGGATCAACGTCGGCGGGCAACGACGCGTGCCGATGTCCGAGCTGCGTGCGCTGGCCATGGAGCTGGGGTACGCGAACGTGGCGACCTACGTGCAGAGCGGAAACCTGGTGTTCACCGGTGGAGATGACGCGGGCACCATCGCAGCGGAGCTGGAGGCAGCCCTCGAGGCGCACTTCGGGTTCGCGATCCCGGTGGTCCTGCGCAGCCGCGATGCGCTCGAGCGCATCGCGGCGCACCATCCCTTCGAAGACCGCCAGGACGACCCGGCGCGGCTCCACGTCTTCTTCCTGGTCGACGACCCCGATTCGGAGCGGGTGGCGCGCTGGCATCCCGATCGCTTCGCGCCGGATGAGGTCCACATCTCCGGCCGAGAGGTGTACGCCCACCTTCCGAACGGGATGGGCCGCTCGAAGCTGACCGTCGAGCTCGGGACGCCGGCCACGGCGCGCAACTGGCGCACGGTCCAGGCCATCCGGGATCTGCTTGACTCGGTCGACGCGGACTAGCTCACGCGATGCGAGGATAGGCCAGCAGCGTCAGGAACTCGGGGAAGGCCTCAGCCAGCACGAGCTCGTCGAGCAGGGCGGCGGCATCGGTCCAGAGCGCCTCCGGGAAGGCTTCGCGAAGCCGCGCAAGCTCCTCGTCGCGCACAGTGCCGTAGAGATCGGCCGACATCGGCCTGCCGTCGGAGAGCTCGGCAGCGTGCGTCCGCCACTGCCAGAGCTGCGAGCGGCTGATCTCGGCGGTGGCCGCATCCTCCATCAGGTTGCCAATGGCGGCCGCGCCGTTGCCGGCCAGCCAGCTGGCGAGGTAGGAGAGGCCCACGCTCACGTTGGTCCGCACGCCGCGTTCGGTCACCCGGCCGCCGGGAATGCGCAGGTCCAGCAGGTCTCGCGGGGTCGCCACCACGTCGGGACGCTGCTTGTCCTTCTGGTTCGGCCGGTCGCCCAGCACCCGGTCGAAGACCTCCTGCGCCACCGGGACGAGGTCGGGGTGCGCGACCCAGGTTCCGTCCGAGCCGTCGTCCACCTCCCGCTCCTTGTCCTCGCGCACGGCTGACAGGGCGCGCTCTGTCACCTCCGGTTCGCGCCGGTTCGGGATGAACGCGCTCATGCCGCCGATGGCGTGGGCACCGCGGGCGTGGCAGGTCCTGACCAGGAGCTGCTGGTAGGCCCGCATGAAGGGGACCGCCATGGTCACCTGACCGCGATCTGGAAGCACCATGTCGTCACGGGAGCCGAACTTCTTGATGAAGCTGAAGATGTAGTCCCAGCGACCGGCGTTGAGGCCTGCCGCGTGCTCGCGCAGCTCCCAGAGGATCTCCTCCATCTCGAACGCGGCCAGGACCGTCTCGATCAGGACGGTGGCCCGGATCGAGCCGCGGGGGATCCCCGCCGCGGCCTGGGCGGCCACGAAAACCTCGTTCCACAGCTGGGCCTCGGTGTGCGACTCCAGCTTGGGCAGGTAGAAGTAGGGACCCGACCCGCGATCGAGCTGCTCCCCGGCGTTGTGGAACAGGACGAGACCCAGGTCGAAGAGGCTTGCCGAGATGGGGGAGCCGTCCACCAGCACGTGGGCCTCGTCAAGGTGCCAGCCGCGCGGACGGACCACCAGCGTTGCCAGCGAGTCGTTGAGCCGATACTGCTTGTCCGGGGCGTCGAACTCCAGCCGATGGCGCACCGCCTCGCGGATTGCCCATTGACCGGTGACCACGTTCTCCCAGGTGGGGGAGAGCGCGTCCTCGAAATCGGCCATGAAGACCTTCGCGCCGGAGTTGAGCGCGTTGATCATCATCTTGGGCTCCGCCGGCCCGGTGATCTCCACCCGGCGGTCCGCGAGGTCCGGGGGCGTGGCGGCGACCTGCCACGACGGGTCACCCCGGATCTCCGCCCATTCGGGAAGGAAGTCAGGCAGATCCCCCGCATTGAACGCTGCCTGACGCTCATGGCGAGCGGCGAGCAGCTGCTGCCGTTGCGGGTCGAACGTGCGGTGAAGCTGGGCGACGAAGGCGAGCGCCTCCGATGTGAGGACATCGTCGAGGTGAGGGAGATCGCGGCGCGTGACCTGGATCCCCGGCGGCAGATCGGTCATGCGGACAACCTTACCGGCTCAGGCTTCGTCCAGGCGACGACGGCCGTAGGTGAGGGGCTTGATCATTCGTCCTGCCGCGCAGTCGGCGATGAGCGTGGCAAGGCGCCGATCGCGCGTCGCCTGCTGCCTGGCGCTGATCACCCACCAGGTGGCGGTTCGCCGGTACCCCGGCGTCTGCGCCTGCCACCAGGCCCACGCGGCGGCATCAGCCCTGAGCTGGGCGAGGTACGCGGGCGGCAGATCGGCGGGCCGGTTCTCGTACGAGTAGATGCCGGTGTTGGCGGTCGTCCTCGCGTTGAAGGCGGCGAGGCCCGCGGGATGCATACGCCGCGCGGCCTGCAGCTCGCCCACGCGCCGCACGTTCGTCGCGCTCCAGGTGCTCCGCGGTCGGCGCGGCGTGAAACGGTTGGTCGTGACCTCGTCATCCACTCGATAGCCGATGCCGTCGATCCATCCGAAGCAGAGCGCCTCGTCGACGGCTTCGGGGTAGCGGATGCTCGTCTTCGGGACCTCCTTACGGTAGTAGCCGACCCAGACCTCGGTCGTATCGGCGTGGTGCGTTTCGAGCCAGGCGCGAAAGGCCTCGGCGTCGGAAAAGACCATCACCTCGTCGCGGGCAGGCCGCTTCACCAGCCTCCCTCATCGCGGATGAGGCGATGCAGGACGCGACCCGCCACGGCACGGCGATACGCCGCCGTCGACCGCACATCGTCGATGGGATGGATCTCCCCCTCGAGCGCGGCCGCGGCGAGGTCCGCCGTTTCGGAGGTGGGGGAGGCGCCCTCCAGGACGGCCTCCGTCGCGCCGGCCCGGATGGGGACCGCCGCGACCGAGCCCAGCGCCAGGCGCACCCCATGCCAGCTTGCGGTTGCGCCAGCTCCCTGCCGGCGCCACGCAAGCGCCATCACGACCTTGCTGATCGCCTGCGCGCGGCGCGTACCAATCTTTCGGAAGCGAACCTCTCGAGCGGCGTCAACGGGGACCCGAATCCGCAGCACCAGCTCGTCCGCGGCCCGGGCCGTGCGCCGGTAGCCCGCAAAGAAGTCCGTGGCCTGTACCGTTCGTTCACCCCTGCCGCCGCCGAGGTCGATCTCGGCGTCGCAGGCCAGCAGGAGCGGGAGCGTGTCCCCGGCGGGCGAGGCATTGGCGACGTTGCCGCCAAGGGTTCCCCGGTTCTGGATCTGGGCCGCGCCGATGGTGGCCGCGACCTCGGCGAGGACCGGCAGATGCTCCCGGACCAGGGGCGATTGGCGCAGCTCCGTGTACGTGGTCAGGGCCCCGATCTCCAGCGCCCCGCTCATGACCCCGATCCCGCGCAGCTCGTCCAGCCCCCAGAGGTCCACGACCCGCTCCGGCGGCTCACCGAGCTCACCGGTGATCTGCACCATCAGGTCGGTACCGCCAGCCATGGGACGGACGCGTCCATCCTCCGCACCGTCGAGCAGCGCGTATGCCTCGGCCAGCGAGCGCGGGGAGTCGACGGCGGGTTCGAAGGGTCGTGGCACGGCGGTTCAGCTCCCGCCCGTCCCGCGGCGTTCCGCGGCCAGAGCGATTGCCTCCACGATCTTCGTGTAGCCGGTGCAGCGGCACAGGTTGCCGGCGATGGCAGTTCGAATCGCTTCCTCGTCCGCCTGCGCGCCGGGCTCCAGGGCGTCGAGGTAGACGTGGCCGGCCATCAGCATCCCCGGTGTGCAGATGCCGCACTGCGCGCCGCCGGTCTCCAGGAAGGCGGCCTGCAGGAGGTCCAGCTGCGTCCCGTCGGCCAGGTCCTCGACGGTCCGGACGGCGGCGCCTTCGACCTGGCAGAGCGGCACCAGGCACGAGTCCACGACGGCGCCGTCAACGAGGATCGAGCACGCCCCGCACTCGCCCTCGCCGCACCCTTCCTTGGTCCCGGTCAGGCCCAGGTCCTCGCGCAGCACGTCGAGCAGGCGCCGCATCCCGGGAGCCTCGATCTCCACGGGATCGCCGTTGACGGTCAGGCGGTAGGTCATGCCGATCCTGCCGCGCGCGGTGCGCTCGTGCCGGGAGGTGGTGGCGGATCGATGCCGGCCAGCGCGGCGAGGATCCGTTCCGGCGTCGCCGGCAGATCGGTGATCCAGGCACCGGTCGCGTCATGGATCGCGTCGAGCACCGCCGGGGCCCCCAGGTCCATGGGCAGCTCGCCAACCCCCTTGGCGCCGTGGGGCGAGCCGGAGAACGGCTTCTCGACCAGGATGGCGTGAATCCGGGGCGCGTCGAGGGCGGTGGGGATCAGGTAGGTCGCCAGGCGGTCGTTGACGTAGCCGCCATCGGTCAGCTTGATCTCCTCGATGGTGGCATAGCCGACCGCCTGCAGGGTGCCACCCTCCACCTGCCCCTCGCAGAGGACCGGGTGGATAACCCGCCCGACGTCGTCAGCCGCGGTGACGGTCTTCACGGAGACCTCGCCGGTGTCGAGGTCCACGTCGACCTCGGCCACGCAGGCCGCCCATCCGAAGCACGGATAGGCATCGCCGGTGTACGCCTCCTCGTCGAACGGTTCCCCGGCGAACGGGCTGAACTGCTCGTCTATCCGCAGGCCTCCGTGCTCCCGCGCGTAATCGCGGTACCCACCCGCAAAGCCTGCCCCTGTCGCCTCCTCGACCTGGGCCCGCAGCCGGCGCGCGGCCCTGATCACCAGACCGCCCACGATCATGGCCGTTCGCGATGCGACCGTGGGCCCGGAGTTGGGGACCACCGAGGTGTCCTGCGGCGCCACCTCGACCTGGTCCGGGTCGACGCCCAGCGCGTCCGCCACGAGCTGCGGGAAGATCGTCTTCGTGCCCTGGCCCATCTCCGTCGCCGCGGTGAGGACCCGGATCCGGGCATCGTCGGTCAGCTCGACCGCCGCGACACTGGCGAGGTGGACTTCCCCCGCGCCGGTGAAGCCCGCGCCGTGCCAGGCCATGGCCAGGCCGATGCCGGAGGCAACCCGTGCTCCGCTCGTCCGCTGCGCCCGCGCCTGGGCCGTCTGCTGACGCCGCCGCTCGTACCCGGCCGATTCGGTCGCGGCCTCGAGCACCTCGTGCGCCGCCACGCTCTCGCGCAGCACCTGGCCTGTTGGTGTGACCATGCCCTCGCGGTAGGCCCAGCGCCGGCGCAGCTCGAGCGGCGACAGGCCCAGCGCCTCGGCGACCCGGTTCACCTGCATCTCGGCGGCGAACTCGACCTGCGGCGCACCGAAACCGCGGAAGGCCCCGTTCGGCGGCGTGTTGGTGGCCACCGCCTTCCCGATGATGAGGACGTCATCGCAGGCGTACGGACCGCCCGCATGGAGGACGCCGCGCGACAGGACGACGGGGGTGAGGGTGCAGTAGGCACCCGCGTCCATGAGGACCTCGACGACCTGGGCGAGGAGCGCGCCGTCGCGGGATACGCCGGTCCGATGACGCACGACCGCCGGATGGCGCTTCGTGGTTGCGCTGATGTCCTCGTGCCGGTCATAGATCATGCGGACCGGTCGCTGCGCCTTGAGCGAGAGCAGGGCGGCATGGAGGGCGATCATGGAGGGGTACTCCTCCTTGCCGCCGAAGCCACCGCCGGTCTCCGATTGCACCACGACCACCTGCTCGCCGGTCATGTCCAGCGCTCGGGTCATGGCGTTGTGGATGTAGTACGGGCATTGGCAGGAGCCGTGAATCGTCACGCCGCCGTCCTCGCGCGGGACCGCGATCATGGCCTGGTTCTCGATGTAGAGCTGCTCCTGGTGACCCACCCGATACGTCCCGTCGACCACGAGGTCGGCGCGAGCCAGCGCAGCCTCCGCGTCTCCGCGGGCGATTCGGTAGCTTGCGAAGCTGCGGTCGGACTCGGCCGGATCGAAGACCGGGGGCAGCGGCTCGGTGCGCACGATCACGTGGCGACGCGCTGCCCGGAGCCGGTCGCGGTCTGCGGAAGCCAGCAGGCAGACCGGCTCCTCGCGGTGCTGGATCTCCCCGCCCACCGGCACCAGCACCGGCTGGTCGTCGCTGATGAGGCTCACGATGTTTGCGCCCGGGATGTCGTCGGCGGTGACGACCGCGATGTCTCCCCAGTCGAAGGCCGGGTCCAGCTCGATGGCCAGCAGCCGCGCGTGCGGCTCCCGCGAGCGGACCGTGGCGCCGAACCAGGCACCGGGGAAGACGAGGTCGTCCGCGTAGAGCGCGACGCCGGTCAGCTTCTCGGGACCCTCGCGGCGCAGCGGCAGGCCACGTTCCGCCCGTCCCGGGGTCGAAACCCCCGGCGGCACGATCACCGGCGCGGGCGCGGCGCTCGGCAAGGTTCGAGTCGTCATCTGGGCCTGTCCACCTCCTCCCGCGGGACGATAGCACTCGGACGGTGCGCCCGGACGGCCCTCCCCGGCACGGGTCCACGCCGCATCAGCGGGCCTCGCTGATCTCGAGCAGATGTCCGTCGGGATCGCGGAAGAAGCAGCGGATCTCCGGGCCCCAATCGTACGGCGGGGTCAGGAACTCGGCGCCGCGCTCCCGGAGGGTCTCGTAGGCCGCCCGGCAATCCGGGACCCGGATCGTGAGCTCGGTCGAAACGGTGTCCGGATCCGATGGCGCCGCAAAGCGCACGGACGGCTTGTCCGGCGTCGGGTCGCCGCCGGTGACCAGCAGCAGCCACGCGCCCGCGAACGAGAAGACGGCGGAGCTGCCGCCGTACTCCCGGTACAGCGACGCGCCCAGCACGTCGCGATAGAACCGCACGGCGCGGTCCAGGTCGGTGACCACGCGCAGGACCGTCACCGCCATCCCGTCCGCCGGAAACTCGGTTGCCATGTCAGTCGGCTCCTCTCCGGAGGGAGCGCCCCGGGAGCGCCCCGGTGTGATCGCCGTCGCGGACCACGGGAGTCCCGTTCACGACGACGTGATCGATACCCACGGGGTAGCGCCGCGGGGCGTCAATGGTCGCGAGGGATGCCACCCGATCCGCATCGAAGACGACGAGGTCGGCCACCATCCCGTCGCGGACGAGGCCGCGGCTGCGCAGTCCGAGCCGTGCCGCCGGCGCGGCGGTGAGCTTCTCGATGGCCTGCTCGAGACCCAGCGCCTGCCGCTCGCGCACGAATTCGCCCAGGACCCGGGGGAACGAGCCGTACGTGCGCGGCGAAGGCCTGGCACCGAGGAAGGTCGAATCGGTGCCGATCATGGCCGCCGGATGCGCGAAGTAGCGGGGAAGGGTGTCCGTCTCCGGACCGGAGGTCACCTGGGTGACCCGGAGATCCTCGGTGATCAGGAGGTCACAGATTGCGTCGACCGCATCGGCGCCGGTTTCGGCCATGACCTCGGCCAGGGTGTGCCCCTCCCAGCGCAGGTTGCGAGGATCGGAGAAGTAGCCCAGGCGTACGTCGCTCCAGCCCGCGGCGCTCGTGTAGGCCGCTCCGCGGGCTGCCATCTCATGGCGCAGCCGAGTGCGGATCCCCGGCTCGGAGATGCGCTCGAGCAGCGCGTCGGGACCACCGGCCTGGGTCCATTGCGGAAGCTGGATGGCGAGACGGGTGGCGGCCCACTCGTACGGGTACATGTCGAACGTCACGTCGAGCCCCTCCGCGCGCGCGTCGTCGACCAGGCCGAGGAGCTGCTCGGGATCGCCGGGATAGGTTGGCCGGTGATAGAGATGGGTGATGTGCACCGGGCCGCCGCCGCGACGGCCGATCTCGATCGCCTCCCGGAACGGGTCCAGGAACCGGTCGCCGAGCGGGTAGCGCACGTGGGTGTGATAGAAGCCGCCCAGCCGCGCCGCCTGGGCAGTGAGCGCCGCCAGCTCGTGGGTCGACGCATAGGAGCCGGGCGGGTAGTCCAGGCCGCTCGACAGGCCGTAGGCGCCGTCCTCCATGGCCTCGCGGAGCACGACCCGCATGCGGTCGAGCGTCGCCGGCGTCGCCGGGGTGTCGTCCCAGCCAACGGCGTCGATCCGGAGTGCGCTGTTGCCCACCACGAAGGCCACGTTCACCGCGACGCCCGCGTCGAACCGGGCCAGGTAGCTCGCCACGCCACTCCAGTCGAGGGCGACATCGGGCCGGCCGTCCAGGCCGCCGTTCAGGCGGACGAACGCCTCCAGGTCGCGCCCGTCGCGAAAGGGGGCGTAGGCATTGCCGTCCACGCCGACGACCTCGGTCGTGACCCCCTGGCGAACCTTGGGCTCATGCCGGGGCTCCGACAGGATCCAGAGGCCCGAGTGGCTGTGCAGGTCGATGAACCCCGGCGCGACGATGCGGCCGGTTGCGTCGAGCACGTCCCTCGCGGTCAGCTCCGCCGCGCTCGCCGGATCGCGAAGCAGCCGGATTCGCCCCCCGGTCACCGCCACGTCCGCACGGAACCCGGCGCCGCCGCTGCCGTCCACCACGGTACCGCCCCGGATCAGGAGCTCCGCGGCCGGCCCCATCAGGCGACGGCCGGTCCATCCAGGCGCCGGCCGCGCACCCATGCCGCGCGGACCATGGCCGGGTGCGATCGGAAGATGAGGCGGCTCGCCAGGTCCATGTCCTCGTCCGCCTCGAGATGCGTCACGGGCAGCGTCACCGAGGGATCCACGGCGATGAGATCCGCCTCCTTCCCGGCCTCGACCGAGCCGATGACCTCCTCGAGCCCCAGCGCCTGCGCCCCGCCCAGGGAGCCCCGACGCAGCCACTCGACGGGGGAGAGGGGCGGGTGACGATCCCCGAGCATGGCCCGCAGGCCGTTCTGGGTGTAGGCGCCGGCCCGCATCACGCCGAACAGCGAGAGGTCCGGGCCCGCGGACACGTCGGACCCCAGTCCCACGACCAGCCCCTCCTCGAGATAGCGCCCCAGCTGCATGGTGCCGCTGGCCAGGAACAGGTTCGAGGCCGGGCAGTGGGCGATCCGGGTGCGGGTTTCGGCCAGGCGCGCGATCTCGCGATCGGAGAGGTGGATGGCATGGGCCATGATGCTGCGCGGTCCCAGGCCGCCGGCGCGGTCGTAGACATCGGTGTAGTCGACGGCCTCGGGGAAGAGCCGGTAGACCTCCGTGCACTCGTGACGGTCCTCCGCCAGGTGCGTCTGCCAGTAGGTCCCGGTCTCCGCCGCCAGCTTCGCCGACTCGCGGAGCATGTCTCCGGAGCAGCTCACCGCGAAGCGCGGCGTGACCGCATACCGCAGCCGTCCGCCATCGCGCCCGTCCCAGCGCGCGATGAGGTCGGCGCTCTGCCGAAGGCTCGTCTCCAGGACGACCGCCTCGGGGAGCGACGGATCGTAGCGAAGGCGATCCATCATCACCTTGCCGATCACCGCCCGCATGCCATGGGCCTCGGCCGCCTCGAATGCCACGTCGAGGCTGTCCTGGTAGACCGCGCCGTACATGACGGCGGTCGTCGTTCCCGCAGCCGCGAAGGCGCGGTATGCAGCGGGCGCCAATCGCTCGGCGGCGGATCGGTCGAAGGTTCGCTCCAGCGGGAAGATGTATCGGTCGAGCCAGGTCAGGAGGTCCAGCCCGGCCCCCAGCCCGGCGCTCGGGAGCTGGGGCAGGTGCGCGTGGAGGTCCACCATCCCCGGCAGCACGACCCAGGGACGCAGGTCGACGGCTGTGATCGACGACGTGGCGGCGCGGTCGTCCCATGGCTCGACGGCCTCGAGCCTGCCCTCCGCCCCGACGTCGATCCGCGCGTCCCGCTCGTAGCGATGCCCGCCGGCGGCGAGCGGCGTGAGCAGCGCGGCGCGCAGCGTGAACGGCGGTCGGGCGGGTAGTGGCGGTGCACTCACGTTGCGGATGCTAGCGCCCCGGAGCAGAGCCATCGACGCTGTCTGCGCTACGCCACCGCCGAGGGGTCCGCCGGGCGGAGGTCGGCGAGGTCGCGCTCGAACGCGCGCCGCAGAGCGGCCTTCTCCCCGTCGTCCAGCCACGTTGCCTCTACCCCGTCGAGCGCCACGGCCTCGACCTCGGACCATGGCATCCGCAGCGCGTGCGCAACGCTGCGGTACTCCTTTCCCAGGTCCAGGTCCGTCATGGCCGGGTCGTCGGTGTTCAGGGTCGCCAGCAGCCCCGCCTGCCGCATGCGGTGGAAGGGATGCTCCTCGAGGCGGTCATAGCGGTTGGCGATGACGATGTTCGAGTTCGGACAGACCGTAAGCGGGATGCGCGCCTCCGCGACCCGCCGGGTGAGGGCGGCGTCCTCGAGGATCGCCAGGCCGTGGTCGATCCGTTCGACCCCCAGTGCGTCCAGGGCCGTCGCGATGTTGTCAGGGCCGGTGTCCTCGCCGGCATGCGATGTGAGCCGAAGCCCGGCAGAACGGCCCAGCCGGAAGGCATCGGCGTAATCACGCGGGTCGACGCCGCGCTCGGTGGAGTCCATCCCCATGCCGATGACGCGTTCCGCTCGCCCCTCGCGACGCAGCGGGGCCAGGCGCTCGATGAGCTCCAGACCGGCAGCGCCACCGTAGGCACGGTCGATGTCGCAGACGAGCATGCAGCGCGCGCCGGTCTCCGCCTCAGCGCGCTCGATCCCCTCGGAGAGACCCGCAACGATCTCGCCCAGGTCCTGGCCAGCGGCGAGATGGCGCGCCGGCGTGAAGAACATCTCGCGGTAGCGCAGTCCGTGGAGCGCGCCGTCGATCACCGACTCGTAGGCGGCGCGAGCCCAATCTTCGCGGTCGGCGAGGAGCTCCTGGACCAGCCAGAAGATGGCCAGGAATGAGTTCAAGGAGGTGTATCGGTACAGCTGGGTGGGATCGTCGGTGGAGAGCGTGCGTCCGTTCTTTCGGGCGAGCTCCAGCACCGTCGAGGGCCGGACGGTGCCCTCCACGTGGCAGTGCAGCTCGACCTTGGGGATCGCATCGTAGACGTCGCCGTTGGTCACGCCGGCATCCTCCGTGGGCGTTTGGGCCAGTATATGGACCGATGCCGCCCGAACCATTCGATCCCCGCGCCATCGCCGCCGTCGTCCTCGCCGCCGGGCGCTCCCGGCGCTTCGGCAGCGCCAAGCAGCTGGCGCTCCTCGAGGGACGAACCATGCTCGAGCACGTGCTCGAGCGCGCGTGGACGGCGGGCCTCCGCCCGGTGGTGGCCGTGGCCCCCGTCTGGTTGAGCCGGCCCGCCTCGTCGGATCCCGAGCTGCTCTGGGTCCGCAACCCGTATCCGGAGCGGGGGATGAGCCATTCACTGCGGCTGGGCCTGGGCGCCGTGCCGGCACCGTCCGCCGCCCTGATCCTGCTTGGCGACCAGCCGACGGTCCAGCCCGCCACCATCCACGCGGTCATCGCGGCGCGGGGGGATCGGCCGATCGTGGCGGCCTTCGCCGAGGGACACGTCTCGCCGCCGGTGCTCATCGAGCGGAGCGGGTTCCCGCTCACCGACGCGCTGCGCGGCGACGCGGGGCTCCGGTCGCTGATCGACGCTCACCCCGAGCTGGTGACCCGCGTCCCGGTGCCGCGCCATGCCGTCGACGTGGACCGCCCCGATGACCTCCGCGAGATCGATCTCCCCGACGCATGAGCACGCCCGCGGAGGGTGTCCCCCGGGTAGAATCGTTCACATGTTCGATTCCGCGGTGACCCGGCGCGACACCCCGGAGCTGATGTGACCATCGAGCGGGTGACCGCCGCCGAGGTCGCGCCGGAGGAGCTGGCCCTTGAGTCCACCGTCCGGCCACGGCGCCTCGACGAGTTCGCCGGTCAGGAGCGGGTCAAGGAGAACCTGGCAATCCTCATTGATGCCGCCAGGCACCGCTCCGAACCGGTCGACCACATCCTCCTCTACGGACCGCCGGGGCTGGGCAAGACGACGCTGGCCAACATCGTCGCCGCCGAGCTGGGGGCCCAGATCCGCACCACGTCAGGACCGGCCATCGAGCGCGCCGGTGACCTCGCCGCGGTGCTCACCAGCCTCGGCATGGGAGACGTGCTGTTCATCGACGAGATCCATCGCCTCAGCCACGCGGTGGAGGAGATCCTCTACCCGGCCATGGAGGACTTCGCCCTCGACGTCGTCCTGGGCAAGGGGCCCGGTGCGCAGACCGTCCGGCTCCAGATCGAGCACATCACCGTCATCGGCGCCACGACCCGGGTGGGGTCCATCACCGGCCCGCTGCGCGAGCGGTTCGGGGCAACCTATCGGCTCGACTACTACGCGCAGGCGGAGCTGGAGCAGATCGTTCGGCGCAGCGCCGGGATCCTGGACATCGGTCTTTCCCCGGAGGCGGCGGTCATCGTCGCGGAGCGAAGCCGCGGCACGCCGCGGATCGCGAACCGGCTACTCAAGCGTGTCCGCGACTTCGCGCAGGTGCGCGGGAGCGGCGACGGTCACGTCACCCTGGAGCTGGCACATGCCGCCCTGGACCTGATGGAGATCGACGATCGCGGCCTGGATGCCATGGATCGCCAGCTGCTGCGGGCCATTGCGGAGCATCACGGTGGAGGCCCGGTGGGGCTGCAGACCATGGCCGCGACCATCAGCGAGCCCGTCGAGACGCTCGAGGACGTGATTGAGCCGTATCTGATGCAGATCGGCCTCCTGTCGCGCACGCCGCGCGGCCGCCAGCTGACCGCCGGCGCCTGGGAGCACCTGGGCCTGACGCCGCCGCCATCGGCCCAGCCCCAGCAACCCGGCCTCTTCGACTAGCGCACCCATGTCGCCGGAGATCGGCCGCGTCGTCCTCGCCCTCGGGATCGTGCTCGTCGTGGTCGGCGGGCTCGCCGTGCTTGGCGTCCGGCTGCCCATCGGCCGCCTGCCCGGGGACATCGCCATCACCGGGAAGAACGGCGGCATCTACTTCCCGATCACGACCATGATCCTCGCTTCGATCGCCCTGACCCTGCTCTGGAACCTGTTCACCCGCCGATAGCGAAATCGGGCGTTGCCCGCTTGCGTCCGGCGGTACGATCCGCGCGGGTCGCGCCGCGGAACGGAACGCGGCACAGCGAGCGGCCGCAGTCAGGTAGGAGGGTTCCTGATCAGTGGACGCCATAGCCGCGTTTTTCAAGTTCAAGGAGCGGGGGACTGATCTCGCCACCGAGGCGCGCGCCGGCCTGACCACCTTCATGGTCATGGCCTACATCATCTTCGTGAACGGCTCGATCCTCACCGCCGGCTTCGGCGACAAGGACCCGGCATTCACCGCCGTTGCCCTGGCCGCGGGCACGGCCCTGGTCGCCGGCATCATGACCATCGCCATGGGCGTCGTGGGCAACTACCCGTTCGCCCTGGCCGCCGGCCTCGGAATCAACGCCATCGTCGCCTTCACGCTCACCGGCAAGGGCCTGAGCCCGGCCGGCGCCATGGGCGTGATCGTGCTCGAGGGCCTCGCGGTCACGGTCTTCGTGGTCGTGGGCCTCCGGGAGGCGATCATGAACGCCGTGCCGATCGCGCTCAAGCGCGCCATCGGTGTCGGCATCGGCCTGTTCATCCTGTTCATCGGCTTTGCCAATGGTGGCCTCATCGGCGGGCAGGAGTCGACCTACGGCAGCGTGCCGGCCGTCTTCTTCCGCTTCCCGACCGAGCCGGCCCAGTGGGTGTTCCTGGCGGGCCTGTTGATCACGGCCGTCCTCTACGTGATGAAGGTCAAGGGATCGCTCGTCATCAGCATCCTGCTCACCACCGTCATTGCGCTCCTCGTGGGAGTCACCAAGGTTCCCGACGGCGGGCTCATCGCAACGCCGAGCTTCGACACCCTCGGCAAGTTCGATCTGGGGCAGGTCTTCAGCCAGCTGCCGCTGATCACCGCGCTCCTGACGATCTTCGCCATCATGCTCACCGACTTCTTCGACACGATGGGCACCGTGACCGGCGTCGCCGCTGAGGCCGGCCTGGCGAAGGAAGACGGGACCGTGCCCGGCGTCGGACGCGTCCTGCTGATCGACAGCCTGGCGGCTGTGGCCGGTGGCGCCGCGGGCGTCAGCTCCAACACCACGTACATCGAGAGCGCTGCCGGCGTGGCCGATGGCGGCCGCACCGGGTTCACCTCCGTGGTGACTGGCGTCCTCTTCCTGCTGGCTGTCTTCCTCTCGCCTATCGCCGGGATCGTGCCCGGCGTCGCCACGGCACCGGCCCTCGTGCTGGTGGGCTTCCTCATGTTCACCATCGTCAAGGACATCCCCGTCGCGGACATCGAGGAGGGCTTCCCGGCGCTGTTGACCATGATCCTCATGCCGCTGACGTATGACATCACCGTGGGTATCGGCGCAGGCTTCATCACCTGGGTCGTAATCAAGGTGGTGCGCGGCAAGATGGACCAGATCCACTGGCTCATGTGGCTGGTCACCGTGGCGTTCGCGGTGTTCTTCGCGCAGGACTGGATCAATCTCCTGATCAAGTAGGGCCTCCGGCGAGACCGACGGCGCCCGGCCGGGCTCTCCGGCCGGGCGCTAGTCTTTGTGGCGATGCCCTCGCAGGATCGGCGCCCGTTGCGGCGGCTCCGTGTTGACGACTTCGACTACCCGCTGCCGGCGTCGGCGATTGCCCAGACGCCGGCGGAGCCGCGCGACGCGTCCCGCCTCCTGGTCCTCGATCGCGCTCGCTCGCGAACCGGCGTCGCGAGCCTGGGTCACGCGCGGTTCCGCGAGATCGGGGAGTGGCTGCGACCCGGCGACCTGCTCGTCGTCAACGACTCGCGCGTGATCCCTGCGCGGCTGCGCGGTATACGAAGCGGAGGCGGCGCAGCTGAGCTCCTCATGCTCCGTGACCTCGGCGACCATCGCTGGGAGGCCCTGGTCCGCCCGTCGCGTCGGCTTCGCGTTGGCGAGATGCTGCGGCTGACCAGCGGTGACGAGGTGGAGGTGGGGGAGCGGGCAGGCGACGGGACACGGGTGGTGGCATTTCCCCGCGATCCCGCGCAGGTCATGGCGGCCGCGGGCGAGACCCCGCTGCCACCGTACATCCACGACCGTTCGAGCCCGCCGGATCGCTACCAGACGGTGTACGCCCGCCCGCCCGGCTCCGCGGCGGCGCCCACCGCGGGCCTGCATTTCACGCAGGAGCTGCTGCGGACACTCGACCACAGCGGCATCCGGCGCGCCTCGCTGACGCTCCACGTCGGGCTCGATACGTTCCGGCCGCTCGAGGGCGAGTTCGTGGACGAGCACCGCATCCACACCGAGTGGTACGAGATCCCCGCGGCCACGCGCGAAGCGATCCATGCCACGCGCGCCGCCGGTGGGCGCATCGTGGCGGTGGGAACGACCAGCGTCCGCGTCCTGGAGACCGCGTCCCGACGGGGGACGGCGCCGACGGGCTGGACCGACCTGTACATCACGCCGCACCACGCGTTCACCGCGGTCGACGCCCTCGTGACCAACTTCCACCTGCCCCGCAGCTCGCTCCTTCTGCTGGTCACGGCCTTCGTCCAGCACGGGACCGGCATCCGTGACCCGTACGCGGCGCGGGACCTGCTCCTCGAAGCGTATCGCAGCGCGCTCGACGCGGGGTACCGCTTCTTCAGCTTCGGTGACGCAATGCTCGTCGTCTGAGCGTCCGCCTCGGAGCCGCCGCGACCGTTGGTTTGCCTCGTACCTCTATCGTTGTTGTACGTAACCCACCGCGACAGGAGGTTCTCTTGAACGAACGCGACATCGGAGCACGGGTCAAGGACAGCATCATCGGCACCATCCGGGGAACGGGGGAGATCACCGAGGCGGCAGTGGGGACCGTGGCTTCGGCGATCCAGCGGGCGATCAAGGAGACCGGGGCCACCGGTGGGGCCGCCGCCGACCTGGCGGTCGGCGCTGCCAAGGGTGCGATTCGCACCGTCGGGGATGTCGTGGGCCTGTCGGCCCTTACCGCCGCAGACTCGGTGAGCACCACCGCGAGCGCCGCGTCACAGGCTGCCTCGTCCATCGGCAACGCGGCAAAGGCCGCCGTGGTGGGTGCCGTTCGGGGATCCTCCGAAGCGGGCGTCGAGACCCTCGACGCCATCAGCAAGACGAGCCGCAGCGCCGTCGCGGAGGCGTCCGCGGTGGGTGCCGACATCACGGCTGCCGCGGTGGGGGCCGTGGAAGGCGCGATCGAGGTCGTCAAGGGAACCTCGGTGAGCGCCGAGGACGCCGCTGCCGCTGCCGCAACGGGCGCGGTCGGCGCCGCCTCGAGCATCGGCACGGCGGCTGCGGAGCGCGTCAAGGCAGCCCTGCAGGGGACCATCCGTGGCGTCAAGGTGGTCCTGAAGACCGCGGTCGAATAGGTTCGGCCGCCAGCCCGCACCGCGGGAGCCGCTGGGCGTCGTTCAGCCCTCGAGAGGCGGCGGGGTGGCTTCCGCCCTGACCGCCTCGTTCTGCGCCTCGCGCGGCGGCTGACCCTGGCGGGCGGGGAGGACGGCACTCACGCCCGGCCCGGGAGGTTCGTCACCCGGCGGCGGCCACCCGGACGGCTCGGCCATGATCACGGCGACCTTCGCGAAGTCCGCGAGCGCTCGTCCCAGGTCCGGGTCCTCCGTCCCCGCGCGGAAGCGGGGACGCCCGACGGCCATCGACCACCGGGTCTGGTGCTCCAGCGCCCAGAGCCTGAAGGTCTCCACGCGCAGATCCACGCCACGCACCGCCTGCCAGGGATAGATCCTTCCGGCGATGGCGAATCGAGCCGTGGACGCTCGCGGCCCGTATCGGTAGTCGATGAGGCCGACCTCGGTCGCGACCAGCACCCGACGGCCGTCGTCATCGCGACCATCCTCGATGGCGTAGACCGCCAGCTCCTCGATACCGAGGGTGGCGAGGTGCTCGTTGATCCAGCCGCAAAGCTCATCGCTGAGGAACGGCATCCGCGGCCACTCGGACAGGCGCACGCATTACCTCCACTGCCAACGGTAGCCGATCGGCCCCATCGTCGCACCATGGCAGCCGCGGGCGCCCGTCGCCGGCAGCGCGAACCGCCAGCCCCTATCCTCAGGGCCCCATGGACCCGCCCATCGGCTTCTCGTTCCGGGCAACGAGCGTCGGGCGCGCGAGGCTGGGACGCCTCGAGACGCCGCACGGCGCCGTTGACACGCCCCAGTTCATGCCGGTCGGCACGCAGGCGACCGTCAAGAGCCTGTCCCCGGGAGACCTGCTGGCCGCTGGGGCCCAGGTCATCCTGGCCAACACGTACCACCTCAGCCTGCGTCCCGGCGCCGAACGCGTCGCGCGCCTGGGCGGCCTGCATCGGTTCATGAGCTGGGACGGCCCCATCCTCACCGATTCCGGCGGCTTCCAGGTCTTCAGCCTTGGCCATCTCGGCACCATCGACGAAGACGGCATCACGTTCGCCAGCCACCTCGACGGGTCGCCCCAGCGGCTCACCCCGGAGCGCGCGCTGGAGATCCAGGGGCTGCTGGGAAGCGACATCGCGATGGCCTTCGACCAGCTCGTCGATCCCTTCCGCCCCGGCGGCGAGGTCCGTGATGCCATGGAGCGAACGCACCGCTGGGCGAGACGCTCGCTCACTGCACGGGTCCGCCCCGACCAGGCCCTCTTCGGCATCGTCCAGGGGGGCGTCGACCGCGAGCTCCGACGACGGTCCGTGGCGGCCATCGCGGAGCTTCCCTTCGATGGGATCGCCATCGGCGGGCTGTCGGTCGGCGAGTCGAAGTCCCAGATGGCGGCCACCCTGGACACGGTGGCCGATGCCCTGGGCGATGACCCCCGGGCGCGGTACCTGATGGGCGTCGGGTCGCCGCTGGACTTCTTCGTCGCCATCGAGCGGGGTGTCGACCTGTTCGACAGCGTGCTGCCGACCCGGGTGGCGCGCAACGGGCAGCTGTGGACCTCGGAGGGACGCCTGAACCTGCGTAACGCGCGCTTCACGGAAGACCCGGGGGCCGTGGATCCGGCCTGCTCCTGCGAGACCTGCATCAACCACTCCCGGGCCTACCTCGCACACCTCTTCCGGGCCCGCGAGCTGCTCGCCTATCGCCTCGCGACGGTCCACAACCTCACCTATACTCTTGACCTGATGCGAACCATCCGCGCCGCGCTCGCGGACGGGTCGTACGCATCGCTTCGGGACGCCGTCGAGGCGCGATACGGAACTGCCGGGGCGGACGGCAAAGCCGGCGATAACGGGCCCGTAAGGGGGCTCGAGCAGGCTTGACGTCAGCGACCGGCTCGGATCGGAGGTTCCTTCAGACCAATGGCCAAGGGACGAGATCGACCGCGCCACCAGGAGAAGCGCAAGCCGAAGGAGAAGGCTCCCAAGAACCTGCCGACCGCGGCCTACGAGGCCCCGCCGATGTCGGTCGAGCTGATCAAGAAGAAGCGCAAGCCACGCAGCGAGCCCGAGCAGAGCGAGTGACCTCCAGCGCCCGCCGGGAGCCATGAAAGGGAAGGAGCCCCAGACGACGATGGATGCCCCGGTGGCACAGAAGAACCCCGAGCGGAACGGCGAGCGCGGCCGCGCGGTCGATGCCGCCATCCTGCAGATCGAGAAGCAGTTCGGCCGCGGGGCCATCATGCGGCTCGGCGACCGCGGCGTCGTGGCCGTCGAGGTCATTCCGACCGGCTCGGTCGCACTGGACCTGGCCCTGGGAGTGGGCGGTGTGCCGCGCGGCCGGATCACCGAGATCTACGGCCCGGAGTCGAGCGGCAAGACGACGCTCTCCTACCACATCATGGGCAACGCCCAGCGCAACGGGGGCGTGGCGGCCTTCATCGACGCCGAGCACGCGCTCGACCCGGGCTACGCCAAGAACGTCGGCGTCAACGTCGACGACCTCCTGGTCAGCCAGCCCGACACCGGCGAGCAGGCGCTCGAGATCGCGGAGACGCTGATCCGGAGCAACGGGGTCGACGTCGTCGTCGTGGACTCGGTCGCGGCGCTCGTCCCGCGGGCCGAGATCGAGGGCGAGATGGGGGACAGCTTCATGGGGCTGCAGGCCCGGCTGATGAGCCAGGCCCTTCGCAAGCTGACCGGCGCCATCAACCGCTCGAATACGGCGCTCGTCTTCACGAATCAGCTCCGCGAGAAGATCGGCGTGATGTTCGGCAACCCCGAAACGACCCCTGGCGGACGCGCGCTGAAGTTCTACGCGAGCGTGCGGCTGGACATCCGCCGGATCGAGACACTCAAGACCGGGACGGACGCGGTCGGCTCGCGCACCCGGGTCAAGGTCGTGAAGAACAAGGTCGCCTCCCCGTTCCGCGTGGCGGAGTTCGACATCATGTACAACGAGGGCATCAGCGTCGAGGGCGGTCTCCTCGACGTGGGCATCGCCGCCGGGATCCTGTCCAAGACCGGCGCGTGGTTCAACTATGGCGATACGCGTCTCGGCCAGGGCCGGGAGAACGCGCGCGAGTTCCTCAAGACCAACCCGGAGATCGCGAAGAAGATCGACGACGAGATCCGCGGCAAGGTCGCCTCGATCGAGGTTGGCGTCGAGGGGATCAGCGAGGCAGAGTAGGCGCCGCTCCATGACGGACGAGGCGGCGGCCACGAACGGCGTCTCCCGGGCCGCGTGCCGACGGGCCGATGGCTGACCCTCGGCGACCTGGCCGTCGGGCAACGCGCGAGCCGCCGGGACCGGAGGCGGCGATCGAGCTCGCGGCCGGCTATCTCGGAACCCGACCGCGCAGCCGCTGGGAGGTGACGCGGCGGCTGCGTCGTGCCGGCGCAGCGCCCGGGGTCATCGAAGCCGCCGTGACCCGCCTCGAGACGCTCGGCCTCATCGATGATTTCGCCTTCGCCCGATGGTGGCTCGAGCAGCGGGACCGGCATGCACCCCGCGGGCAGCGAATGCTCGAGGCGGAGCTGCGACAGCATGGTGTCGACCGCGAGGTCATCGCCGCGCTGCGCGACGAGATGCGCAGCGCCGAGGAGTCGCCACGCGCGCCGGGGACCTGGGAGGGCCCTCTCGGGGACCGCGACCTTCCGCAGACCGAGGCCGATCGCGCCGGGGTCGCGCTGCTCCAGCACCTGCGGGGCCGCCCGGTCCCGGCGGATGCCCTCGCCCGTCAGCGGCTGGGGATGTACCTCGTCCGACGCGGCTTCGATCCGGAGACGGCACGCGCTGCGATCCGTGACAGCGGCGCGGCGGCGGACGACGACGATGCAGGAGACAGCGGCGCCTGACCGCCGGCCCGCTACCATCTGGTGATGCGATTCGCACTCATGACGGAGCCCCAGCAGGGGCTGAGCTACACGGAGATCCTGGCGACTGCTCGTGCAGCGGAAGCCGCCGGGCTCGAAGCCTTCTTCCGCTCGGACCACTACACCTCGTTTCCCGGCGAATCCGGCCTTCCGACCACGGATGCGTGGGCGACGCTCGCCGGCCTGGCGCGCGAGACGCGAAGCATCCGGCTCGGAGCCCTGGTATCGCCGGTGACCTTCCGGATCCCCGGCAGCTTTGCAAAGCTGGTGGGAACCGTCGCCGAGATGAGCGGCGGGCGCATCGAGGTCGGGATGGGCGCTGGCTGGAACGAGCAGGAGCACCGCGAGCTGGGAATACCCTTCCCATCGCTGCGCGAGCGCTACGACCGTCTCGAGGAGTCGTTGGCCATCCTGCACGGGCTGTGGACCGAGCCCGACGGCTGGAGCTATCGCGGCGAGCACTGGCAGGTAGCGGACGCTCGATTCAGACCGAGCCCGGCCGATTCCGGCGGCCGGCACCCGCACCTCATCCTGGGTGGCGACGGCGGTCCGCGCCTTTCGCGACTCGTGGCGACCTATGCCGACGAATACAACCGCGGGTCGGCAACCCCGGACCGCGTTACCGTCGCCTACGCCAATGTTCGCGATGCCTGCCGGGTCATTGGTCGCGATCCCGATTCGCTTGTCTACTCGGCGATGGTGGGCGTGCTGCTTGGCGAGACAGAGCACGAGGTCGCCGATCGCGTCCGCCAGCAGCTCGCGTTCACCGGCGCCGGAGACGATGCCGAGACCTGGCTCGCGGAACGCCGAACGCGGTGGATCATGGGTACCCCCGACCAGGCCTGGGAACGAATTCGGGCGCTCGAAGCCGCCGGGGTGCAGCGCATCATGCTCCAGGACTTCCTGCCCCGCGACCTTGACATGGTCGGCTTGATGGGTCGCCTCATCCGCGGTTGACGCGGACGACGGCCGTCGCCGAGCCGCGCAGGGGACCGCGGACGCGGAGGCGGGCCGGGCACTTGCGGTACACTCGGGCGGCGATTTGATCGCCTGTTAACCATCCGAGCGGGGTTGGCAGGCTCCGACGAGTAACAGTGGACGCCCGCGATGCGCGGGCGCGGACAGTGCCCACCTCGGGCTCCACCGACGGAGGGAGCCAGGATGCCGGAGACTATCCTCGTACTGATGGTGGCCGTGATCGCCGCCACCATCGGAGCCGTGCTTGGCTACGCCGCCCGCCGACTGCTCGCCGCCAGCAAGGTGCGCCACGCCGATTCCTACGCCGAACGGATCGTGGCCGAAGCGCGCGCGAAGCAGAAGGAGCTCGTCCTCGAGGGCAAGGACGAGGCGCTCAAGCTCCAGCGCGCCGCAGAGGAGGAGGCGCGCGAAAAGCGCGCCGACCTGCAGCGCCAGGACCGTCTGCTCCTCGACCGCTCGGAGAGCATCGAGCGCAAGGTGGAGGCCATCGAACGCCGGGAGGCCACGGTGGAGTCGCGCCTCGCCGATCTCGAGACGGCACGCACGGAGCTCGCAGACCTGCGCAACCAGCAGCTCGCCGCCCTCGAACGAGCCAGCGGACTGACGGTCACCGAGGCGCGCCAGACCCTCATCGGGCAGATCGTCGACGAAGCCGAGGCGGAGGCCCAGCAGCGCGTTCGGGAGATCGAGCGTCGCGCGACCGAGGATGGCGAGGAGCGCGCCCGCCGCATCCTGACCACCGTCATGCAGCGCATGGCAGCCGATCACACCTCGGAGGCCACCGTCACCGTCGTCAGCCTGCCGTCTGAGGAGATGAAGGGCCGGATCATCGGCCGCGAGGGCCGCAACATCCGGGCGCTGGAGCAGGCGACCGGCGTTGACCTCATCATCGACGACACGCCCGAGGCGGTCGTGCTCTCCGGCTTCGACCCGGTCCGCCGCGAGGTGGCGCGCATGGCGCTCACCAAGCTCATCAGCGACGGGCGCATCCACCCGGGCCGGATCGAGGAGACGGTCGCCAAGTGCCGCGCCGAGATCGAGGTCGTCATGCGCCAGGCCGGCGAGCAGGCCGCCTACGACGCCGGCGTCCCCGGGCTCCACCCTGAGCTCATCAAGCTCATCGGGCGACTCAAGTACCGGACCAGCTACGGACAGAACGTCCTGGATCACTGCGTCGAGACCTCGCGCCTGGCGGGCATGCTGGCCGGGGAGATCGGCGCCAACATCGCCGAGTCGAAGAAGGGCGGGCTGCTCCACGACATCGGCAAGGCGGTCGATCACGAGGTGGAGGGTCCCCACGCGCTCATCGGCGGCGAGATCGCGCAGCGCTACGGCATCAACCCGGTCGTCTGCAACGCCATCGCCGCCCACCACCAGGAGGTTGAGCAGGCGAGCATCGAGGCGGTCGTGGTGCAGATCGCCGATGCCATCAGCGCGTCCCGACCCGGGGCGCGCGGCGAGAGCCTCGACAACTACGTGAAGCGCCTCGACGACCTCCAGCAGATCGCGGAGAGCTTCCCGGGCGTGGAGCGCAGCTTCGCCATCCAGGCGGGACGTGAGATCCGGATCATCGTGCGGCCCGAGGAGATCGACGACGTCGCCTCGAGCCGGCTGGCCCGCGACGTCGTGAAGCGGATCGAGGAGCAGCTGCAGTACCCGGGCCAGATCAAGGTGACCGTGATCCGCGAGACGCGCGCGGTCGACTTCGCGCGATGACGGAGCGCACCGGCACGGTGCGGGCGCTGCTCATCGGCGACATCATCGGGAAGCCGGGCCGACTCGCGGTGCGGCACGCCCTTCCGGACCTGCGCCATGAGCTCGATGTGGACCTCGTGGTGGCCAACGGCGAGAACGTGGCGGCCGGGATGGGCCTCACCCCGTCGCTGGCGGAGGAGCTGCTGGGCGCTGGAATCGACGTCATCACCAGCGGGAACCACATCTGGGACAAGCGCGAGATCTACGACTATCTCGAGGACGACCGTCCGGTCCTGCGCCCCCTCAACTACCCCCACGAGGTACCCGGCCGCGGCTGGCTCATCCACCACCTGGCCGATGGCGGCGAGGTGGCGGTCATCAACGTCATGGGCCGGGTCTTCATGAACCAGCTCGACTCCCCGTTCACCGCCATGGACGCCCTCCTCGACGAGGCGGCCGAGCCGCTCCCGCCCGTGCGGCTGGTGGACTTCCATTGCGAGATCACATCGGAGAAGAACGCCATGGGCTGGTACCTCGATGGCCGGGTGAGCGGCGTCGTCGGCACGCACACCCACGTGCCAACCGCGGACGCGCGACTTCTGCCCAAGGGAACGGCCTACATCAGCGACATCGGGATGACCGGGCCACGCGATTCGATCATCGGCTTCAAGATCGAGACCGTGCTGCCGCGCTTCGTCCGCCACCTGCCGACCCGCTTCGAGGTGGGGGAGGGGCCGGTCAGCCTGAACGCGGTCGTCGTCGAGGCCGACAGGGCCACCGGGCGAGCCACCTCGATTGTGCAGGTCCAGCGGCTCGTCGAGGTCGGCTAGGCACATGTCGCCGGCCACCGGCCGGATCACGCGGGTCGCTCCGCCGCTGGTTGCCATCGTGGGTCCCACGGCGACGGGCAAGTCTGCGCTCGCCATGGCACTCGCCAGGCGCCTGCCGATGGAGATCCTGGTCGCCGACTCGCGCCAGGTGTACCGCGGAATGGATATCGGCACCGCCAAGCCGTCGCGCGCAGATCAGGCGATGGTTCAGCACCACCTCCTCGACCTCGTGGCCCCCGACGAGCCGTTCACCGTGGCCCAGTGGGTCGCGCGTGCACGATCAGCCGTAGACGAGGCGGCGGGCCGGGGCAGGTGGCCGGTCCTCGTGGGCGGGACGGGCCTGTACGTGAGTGCACTGGTCGACGGCTTCGACTTCGCATCGCAGCCGTGGTCGCCGGAGATCCGCGAGCGACTCGCGGCCGAGCTCGAAACGGGTGGTCTTGCCGTCCTGGCAGCGAGCCTCGCCGCCCTCGACCCCGATGCGGCCGCTCGCACCGACCTCCGCAACCCGCGCCGCGTCCTGCGCGCCCTGGAACGGGTCCGGGCCGGCGGAGTGGGGGAGCGGCCGCGGACCGAGCCCTACGCAGGCCGGCTCGCTCTCCTTGGGCTGACCCGGCCCCGGGAGGTCCTGTACCGGCGCATCGACGATCGCGCAGCCGCGATCTTCGGCGCGGGGCTCCTCGACGAGGTTCGGGCGCTGGGCGGCGCCGGCTATGGGCCGCAGCTCGCGCCCATGACGGGCCACGGCTATCGCGAGGCTGCCGGCCACCTGGCGGGGGAGTGGTCCCTCGACGAGGCAATCGGGCGCACGGCGCGCCGCACGCGACAGTATGCGAAGCGACAGCTCAGCTGGTTCCGGCGTGACCCCCGGATCGTGTGGCTGGCCGCAGGCGAGGGGCCGGCGGACGACCCGCGCCTCGTCGATGGGGCCGTGGAGCTGGTTCGGCGCCTCGCCGCGCCGTGATGCGGTGGGCCCTGGCCCGTCCTAGCCCGCGACGGGGGTAGGCAGACCAATGGACTGGCGCCAGGCGGCCATGGGCGCCGGGAATTCCACCGAGGACCCGGGGGCCGGAAGCCCGACCAGCGGATCACCCGCCAGCAACGGTCCCGGTCGCCCGAAGAAGTAGCCCTGGCCGGCTCCCACGCCCAGCGCCACCAGCCGTGCCGCCTCCTGCGGGTCCTCGACCCCCTCGCCCACGACCAGCGCCCCGGTGCGGCCGGCGAATGCGACCACCGAGCCCACCACGGCCTCCGACGGTGCGCCCGGCGCGGAACGCTGGACCAGGCTGAGGTCCACCTTGAGGACGTCGAAGCGCAGCTCCGAGAGGAGCCGGAGCCCCGAGTTGCCGGCACCGAGATCATCGGCGGCAAGCCGGACGCCGGAGCGCCGGCAGGTCTCGAGCTTGGCGCGCACCCGGTCAACGTCGCCTATCTCCTCGCGCTCGGTGAGCTCGAGGATGATGCGATCCGGACGGAATCCGTGCCGGGCCAGGATGCTCAGCAACGCGGCGCCGCTGAACTCGGGGGCCTCTACGGTGCGCGGCGAGACGTTCACGCTCAGGAACTGGTTCGCCGGAAGGGCCGCCGCCCCGCCCACGATCGCCTCGATGCAGGTCATGTCCAGGGCCACGAGGTGGCCGCTGGCTGCCGCCGCCGCGAAAAGGGCGGCCGGGTCGGCGAAGGGCGCCGGGGGAACGGGACGGATCAGCCCCTCGTGGCCCAGCACGGTCAGCCCGTCGAGATCGACGATCGGCTGGTACACCGGACGCAGCTGGCCGCGGGCGATCACCTCGGCGATCGCGGCACCGGCGGCGCTCGTCGGCTCCAGGGCCGTCGCCGCCGGATCGAAGAGCACGACATCGGTCCGCCCCGCGCGCTTCGCCGCGTACAGCGCCGCGTCGGCCTGGGCGTAGAGCTGCTCGCGCGTGGTCCCCAGCTCGGGGAGCGTGGAAACCCCGGCGGAGAAGGAGATGGCCGTGTCGCCCTGGTCGCGCAGCGGCGGCTGGAGCGCCGTGGCGAGCAGACGACGCCCCACGACCCAGGCCCCCTCGGCATCGGTGTGCGGCAGGAGCACGGCGAACTCGTCACCGCCGATACGGTAGGGGCGGTCGACGCGCCGCAGACTGGAGAGGATCAGGCGGCCGAAGTCCGCGAGGGCGCGATCGCCCGCCGCGTGACCGTGGCGATCATTGATCGACTTGAACTCGTCGATGTCGAGGAGGATCAGCGAGACGGGCACGCCATAGCGGTGGGCCTGCTCGACCTGGCGGTCCAGCTCCTCCTGGAAGGCACGGTGGTTGCCGATGCCGGTCAGCGGATCGGTCAGCGCGTCCGCGAGGGCCGCCTCGTACCGGTCATGGAGCTCGGCTCGGTCCGCGACGAGGGGGCGCACCACGGTGAGATGCAGCATGCTGCCCGCGGCCCCCACCGAGACGGAGGTGGCGAGCACGGCGCGCAGGGCGAGATCGGGGACTGCGAAGGCGAGCAGCCAGTACGCGACGACCGCGACCACTGCGCTCCCGGCCAGCACGAACCCAAGGCGTCCGCTCAGATCGCGCAGCAGCCCGGGCTCTCGTCCAGTCGCGGTCGGATCGGTCCCCGGCCCGTCGGGCATCGGCGCCTCCAGCTACCCCCGAAAATGGTGTGGATAGGTATCGCACGGTATGGTGCTCACGCGCACTAGGCTGAAAGTACCGGTCGATCGGCGACCGGCCCCAGCCGGGCGCATCGCCCCATCGGCTACCATGCGGGCTGCAACATGACGAACCGCTCCCGCCTGATCGACCTGACCACGCCGGAGGAGCGCGCCTTCCTGATTGGACTCGACAGCCACCATGGGTGGCCCGTGGCGCGTTCCCTGGCGGAGCTCGCCGCGCTCGCCGAGACCGCCGGGGCCACCGTGGTCGGCAGCGCCTTCCAGCGCCGCCCCGAGGCAGACCCCATCTGGTACTTCGGCAAGGGGCGCGCCGCCGAGCTCGTCGACGAGAAGGCCTCGAGCGATTTCAACGTGCTCATCGTGGACGACGAGATCACGCCCCACCAGCAGCGCTCGCTGGAGACGCTCCTGGACTGCAAGGTCCTCGACCGCTCGGCCCTGATCATCGACATCTTCGCGCGCCATGCACGAACCCACGAAGGCCGGCTCCAGGTCGAGCTGGCGCAGCTCGAGTACCACCTCCCGCGCCTGACGCGGCTGTGGACGCACCTGTCGCGGACCGGTGGCGGGATCGGGACGCGCGGACCGGGCGAGAGCCAGCTGGAGACGGACCGGCGCCTCATCCGGGAGCGGATCCGGAAGCTGCGCGGCGAGCTTGCCGAGGTCAAGCGCCAGCGCGGAACCGCCGCCCGCCAGCGCGAACGCAGCGAGGTCGCCACGGTGGCCCTGGTGGGCTACACGAACGCCGGCAAGAGCACCCTCCTCAACCGCCTGGCCGATGCCGACCTGTACGTTGCCGACATGCTCTTCGCCACCCTGGATCCGACATCCCGCCGGATCACCCTCCCGAGCGGAAAGCGCGTCGTGGTGACCGATACGGTGGGATTCATCAACAAGCTGCCCCATGATCTCGTCGATGCCTTCCGCGCCACGCTAGAGGAGGTCCTTCGCGCGGACCTGCTGCTCGAGGTCGTGGACGCGGTCGACCCCGACTTCATGGCGCAGCAGGCCGCCGTCCAGTCGGTGCTCGACGAGCTGGGCGCGGGCCGCACGCCGCGCATCACGGTCTTCAACAAGATCGACCTCCTGGACGCCGACCTCCGCGACGCGGCCGCCCCCGCCTCCGAGCACGCCGTCTTCGTCTCATCCACGACGGGGGAGGGGATCGACACGCTCCTCACCCTCGTGGCCGATGCCCTCCGCGCCCAGATGGTGTCGGTCGACGCGGTGATTCCGTACGCGCGCGGTGAGCTCGTGAGCCGCGCGCGTACGAGCGGCGAGGTTTCCGAGGCGTACACCGAGGGCGGCGTGCGGATCAGTGGCCACCTGCCCGAGGCCGTCGCCGCCGAGATCACCGCAGCCGGGGAGGCCCTGCCCAGCGACGGTTCGCGGCGCAGGCCCGGCTGATCGGTCGATTCGATGCCTGCTCGACAGCCTGCGCGAACCACCGACGCTCCCGTCGTCCTCGAGGGGCGGGTCTCCATCGAGGCTGCGCTGACCGGTGGTGTCCGGCCGGTGTCCGAGATCCTCGCCGTCACCCCCGGCGATCGGCGCCTCGCCTTCCTGCGGCGCCTCGCGGCCGAGCACGAGGTTCCGATCCGGCGGGTGGCTCCCGGCGTGCTGCGCGGCCTCGTGACCGGCCAGACCCACGGCGGCGTCGTGGCGCTGGCGGGGGAGCGAACCTACCAGGTGCTCCCCGACCTGCTCGGCGACATCGGCGCAAACGGTTTCGTGGTCATGCTCGATGGCATCGAGGACCCCTACAACTTCGGACAGGCGGTCCGTTCCCTGTATGCCTGCGGTGCGGATGGCCTCGTCCTGCGCCCACGTTCCTGGGAATCGGCCACCTCGACGGTGGCGCGCGCATCCGCCGGCGCCTCCGAGCTGATGCCCACCGCGGTGGCTGACACGCCGGAGGACGCGGCGGCTGCCTGTCGGGCGGCCGGGATGCAGGTCGCGTGCGCGTCGACGCGCCCCGACGGTACCTGGATTCACGAGGCGGACCTCCTCCGCGGCACCTTCCTGCTGGTCGGCGGGGAGCGCAGGGGGATTACGCGATCATTCGTCGACCAGGCGGACCTGCTGCTCCGCATCCCCTATGGGCGCCGGGGTGCGCACGCCCTCGGCGCAGCCGTCTCGGCCGCCGTCATCGGCTTCGAGGCCCTCAGGCAGCGTCGCGCGGCCGGGGCCCTTGCGGAACCCGGCCCGGATCAACCGGCCGAACCCGTCTAGCGCTGGCCCCCGTAGGCGGGAATCGGCGCCGTCGTCCGGGCGCGCCGCCGAATGCGGTCGCGGATGGCCAGGCCGGCCAACAGGTACGCCGCGCTCAGCAGCACCAGGCTGCCGTAGCCGGCGAGCATGCCGCCCAGCTCGCCCATGAACGGTCCGCTGACCACCGCGAGGATTCCGGCGACCACGCCAAGGAAGCCGAACCGGTACAGGAGGTTCCCTCTGTCCATGGCAACGAGCCTATGGCTCCGGGACCAACGCCGGAATCGGACCTTCGTCCGGGCGTTGCCCGGTACCCGGACCCGGGGGCCATCCACGCTCCACCATGGCGCTCTGGCTCCCCGTAGCACTTCCGCAAATACAAGTTATGTTGCGTCAGGCGCGCACCGCGCATCACGGCGTGCGGCCCTCCTGCTCCACCTCGATCGGGCCCTTGCCGCTGAGCATCGCCGCCACCACCGCGCCGTAGACGACGATCACGCCGACGATCAGCGCCCAGGTCGCGATGAGGGCGACGCCGGCCAGGTTGCCGTACGGCGTCCGCATCGCCCCGGCGGCAGCCAGATAGCCGGTGCCGGCCTGCGCCACACGGATGCCCACGGTCGCGACGACCGCGCCCGCCGCAGCGTGGTGCCAGCGCACCGGATCTCGCGGCAGGGCCTTGTAGGTGATGAACAGGAAGACGGCGAGGAGCAGCGTGGGCAGGATCTGCCACCTGGCGAGCCACAGCTGCCCGTGATCGGCACCTCCGTCCGCAAGGGCGCCGATCCCCGCCTCGACCGCCGCGGACAGCAGGAGGAGGCCGACCGACACGACGAGCATCCCGAGGCGCAGCAGCTGTCGGCGCCAGAAGGTGAGCTCGTCGGCCTCCTGCCAGATCACGTTGATCACCCCCGTGAGTGCCGCGAAGGCACGGCTTCCGCTGACCAGCAGGAGGACCAGTGACACTGAGCCGCCGAGGAGCCCGGCCGGCCGGGTCGTCACGATCCCCTGCAGGAGGTCCTGCTGCGCGGGGAGGTACTTCGCGACCTGCTCGACAACGAACTGCTCGGCATGCGAGGACGGCACCACCAGGCCTCCGAGATACACGCCGGCGACGATCAGGGGCGGCACCGAGAGGAACAGGTACAGGCCGATGGCACCTCCCCACGACAGGCCCTGGTCGGCGGAGAACAGCTGGAGACTGGCCCATGTAGCGCGAAGGGCGCGCACCGGAAGGCGGAGCGCCGCGACGGAAGCGGCTGAGGTCGTCACGCTCCCACGTATGGCAGGTCCGGTGCCAGCTCACTCAGATCCAGCACCAGCCGGGCGGTGGTTCTCCCCCGCCCGGCCTTGGCGCCAGCCGCCCGTTCGTCAGCGGCAGCGGGCCACAGTCGGTCAGCAGGATCCGCGTTCGCCACGTCGCGTAATCGAGCGGCGCGGCGTAGACGAAGGGCGCCCAGAACGCGGCGACCGCCACCGCCACGACGAGTGTTGCGGCGCCGAAGCCGCGGCCGGCTCGACCCGGGAGCGTCGCCGCGGCCCACCCGAGCGCCACGGCAAGGAATGGGACCGTCGGCAGAAGGTAGTAGAGGAAGATGAACGACCGGGACGCGGAGAGCGCCAGCCACGGGAGAAACGCAGCTGCCACGCCTGCCGCCACGACGAGCTCGGCGTCCCACCACCCGCGGCGTCGCACGGCGAGGACCGCGGCCACCGCTGCGGCCGCGAACCCGGGGACGTACAGCAGTGGATTGGCCGCGGCCAGGATCTCCCGGTATCGGCCCGCCGCGTCGACCCCGAAGAAGAAGACCACCGGCCGCTTGTCGAGGAGCCAGGACCACGCCGGCGACGCGTAGGGGTGCGTGTCGGCGAGGCCAGCGTGAAACCGCAGCATGCTCAGCTGACGATGCAGGAACTGGCGGATCCAGGCGTCCTCCGCCCACGGGACCGCGAGGATCGGCCCATGCACCCTACCCACGTAGGAGAGCGTGTAGATGAGGCCCGGAACGACGACGAGCCAGAGGAGCACGGTCGGGCCTGCCGTGACCAGCGAACGGGTGATGGAGCGCCCCGTCCGGAGGCCGGCGGCGACGCCCCAGGCAAGCACGAGCAGGACGGCAGCCGCCAGGACGAGACCGCCCGACCATTTCGTCGCGACGGCAATTCCGCCCGCCACCCCGGCTGCCGCGAGCCACGGTCGTCGCCAGGTGCGGTCTGACGCGTCGGCGCCCGTCCGCAGCACCGAGTCACGGTCCGCGACGGCGAAGAGCAGCAGCGCGACGCCCGCGCAGGTCGTGAATGCGTCGAGCATCGCAACCCGTGAGGAGATGATCGAGAGCGGGTCGAGCGCGGCGACCGCCGACGCCACGAGGCCGGCGAGCCGCGAGCCGGTCAGGCGACGTGCGAGGAGGTAGACCAGGGCCACGGTGACGATGCCCGCCAGCGCAGGCGCCACGCGCCAGCCGACCGAGTTGTTCCCGAAGATCCAGATGCCCGCCGCGATGAACCACTTGCCGAGCGGCGGATGGACCCAGGACACCTCGCTGGCCACGCCGCACACGTTCGCTCCCCAGCCGAGGTACGAGCACGCGTCCTGCGCGTAGTAGATCTCGTCGAAGATGAGATCATGCGGTGTCGCCAGCTGGATCACGCGGACCGCCGCGGCAAGGCCCACCACGGCAACGAACAGGAGAAGCTCGACCCACCGATCTCGGGCTGTCACGGAGCGCACGCGGGCTGAAGGCGATTGCACGCGTCGGATCATCGTCGTTCGGCCGGCAGCCCCGCGTGCACATTTCGCGCCCCCCACGCCGATGCCGCTCCCCCACCCGTCGGGGCCCGGGTCAGATGAAGGTGAAGAGCCGCTCTCCCGGGCGTACCGGATTCGGATCGGCCGTGAATCGCCCTCGGTATACGGAGTAGAGCTCCTCTGCCGGCGCAATGAAGACCTCTTCCTGCACGCCCGCGGCGGCGTACCAGCTCCGGATGGCCGGGGTACGGTCCGGAGCGCGCCGACTCCGGGTCCAGATGACGACGCCGCCGCGCGCGCAGAGCATCGAGGTCGCCCGAGCGGTGCCCTCGATGTCGGTATCGGGGACATTCCCGAAGATGCCGGCCAGCAGGAGCAGGTCAGCCGGAACGGCACCGCGGCAAGCGTCGGTCGTGCCGGCGTCACCCTCGACTACCTCGATGCGGGACCCATCGACCTGGGCGGCGGCGGCCCGGGCATTGGCGGCCAGCGCCGGGTCCAGCTCGACCAGCCGGGCATCGACATCTGCCCTGCGCGGATGCACGCGGAGGACGTCCAGCAGGTCCCGACCCCTTCCAGCACACAGGCTCAGCACGCGGATGACGCCGGGCGGAGCGGTGTCGAGCGTGGCCCGGACCTGGTCCTGCACGGCGATCAGGCGCCGGCTCTGGGCCGACGTGGGATCGTCGTACGCGCGGTGCCACTGGACCCAGCGATCTTCGTGCGCCTGCGTCATGGGGCCCGCCTCACTCGCCGCGGGCGGAACGGCCCAGCCTGCGCACCTCGCGCGGCAGGCCGGCGACGAACGCGGCATCGATCAGCAGCGCGCGCAGGGACGTTGCGTCAACCGTGTCGCCCGGAACGAAGGTCGTCCAGCGGGCGTACTTCACGCCGCGCTGGCCCTGGAGCAGGTGGTGCGGGTCGTCCAGCGCGCTGCCGTGGACGAAGCCCAGGTGGATGTGCTCCTGTTGCGGGAGGATCCAGGCGAAGAAGACCGTCTTTCGCCGGCCAGCCGGCAGGTCGTAGCCGATGACCCGCCATCCGGGTCGCACTCGCTCGACCGCATCGGGCAGCACCTCCCGGACAAGACCACGCATCCGCTCGCCGATGCGGGCCAGCTCGGGCGGAATCTCGTCGAGAAGGACCTCGGCCGGAATCGGTTCCACGCATCCATGATGCCGGGGCCGATGGCGCGCGACTGTCAGGATTCGACCACCGTGGTCGGCGCGTTGTGCACGGCCGGGATCTGGCCGAGACGGCCCGCGCGGTAGTCCTCGAACGCCTTGACGACCTCCTCGCGGGTGTTCATGACGAACGGGCCCATCCAGGCGACCGGCTCGCGGATCGGCTGTCCGCCCAGGATCAGCACGTCCAGGTTCGGGCTGCGGCTCTCCTGGACCCGCGCTCCGCTGACGGTCAAGGCATCGCCGGGGCCGAAGACCGCCAGCCGCCCGGCCTGAATCGGCCAGCCCTCGGTCCCAACCGTGCCGTGCCCGGCGAGCACGTAGACCAGGGCGTTGTAGTCCGGGCGCCACGGGAGCTCCAGGCGGGCGCCGGGGCTGATCGTGGCGTGGACGAAGGTCATGGGCGTATAGGTCGATCCTGGTCCGCTGTGGTCCCCCACCTGGCCGGCGATCACCCGCAGGAGGGCGCCGCCATCGGCCGATGCGAGCAGGGCCACCTCGTTGGCGCGCAGGTCCTGGTAGCGCGGTGCGGCCCACTTCTGGGCGCGGGGCAGGTTCACCCAGAGCTGAATGCCGTGGAAGAGTCCCCCGCTGACCACGAGCGCCTCCGGCGGCTTCTCGATATGCAGGATGCCGGCGCCGGCGGTCATCCACTGGGTGTCCCCGTTGGTGATCACTCCCCCACCGCCGTTCGAGTCGCTGTGCTCGAACACCCCGTCCATCATGTAGGTCACCGTCTCGAACCCGCGGTGCGGGTGCCAGGGCGTTCCCTTGGCCTCACCCGGGGCGTACTCGACCTCGCCCATCTGGTCCATGTGCACGAACGGGTCGATCTCCGTCAGGTCGACGCCGGCGAATGCGCGGCGCACCGGAAACCCCTCCCCCTCGAAGTCGCGTGGCGCGTCGGTGACGCGCTTCACGGGTCGCTGGCGGGCGGAGGCTGGATCGGGTCGCGGAATGCGCGGGAGGACGGTGATGTCCTCGACGGTCACGGCAGGCATGCGAGCATGATACACCGATACTTGCATATGCAATCATCGGGGCGAACGCTTCGCACCCGCGCGGCAGACAGAACCATACTCCCCCGACGGCGTCCGGGTAGCTCGCCACCGGGGGGCCAGACTATCCCGAAAGGCGGAGCGTCGCGATCAGCGGGCAGTGGTCGCTCCGCGTTCCCTGGCAGCTGACGAGTGCTCGGCTGATGGCCAGGCCCCGCGAAACGAAGACGTGGTCGAGGCGCAGGACCGGGGGCATCCAGGTGGCCGCCACTGGGCGCCACGTGGGACCCGCTGCATCGCCGGCGTCTTCCAGGATGGACGCCAGGTCGCGGTACGCTGGCTCGCGCTCGGTAAGGTTGAAGTCGCCTGCGACCACCACCTGGTCGCCGGCCGCACTCACCCTTCGCGCAAAATCCGCGACCCCCGCCACCTGCATGTCCCGGGCATCCGGACAGTACGGACACGGCAGGCTGGCCAACGGGAATTCGAGGTGGACGCCAACGATGGTGATGGCGGTGCCCGCCACGGTTACCCGAATCCATGGAGCCCGCGGCCGGTCCCAGGCAGCGGCCGGGTCGCTCAGCACCCCCTGGGACTCGAAGGGCAGCTTGCTGAGGATCAGCATGCCGGGAGGGGTTCCCGCCCGCGGCAGGGCGAACCGGTAGGGCCATGCCGACATGAGGGCGTCGTCGCCCGAGCGCAGCGCGGCCTCCTCCAGGATGATCACGTCCGGGTCGACGCGCCCGCTCACGGCTGCGAATCCCATCTGCCCCGCGGGACCACCGTGCAGGTTCCAGGTCAGGACGGTCAGCCCCGGCCCGGCACCGCTCTGCGTGGCGCGTGCGGGGGCGCCGTACACACCGAACGCGAACACCAGGGCACCGATCGTCGCCATTGCCAGCACAGGTGACCGCCGCAGGGCAGACAGCGGCAGAAGCGACGCCAGGACGCCGTACACGACTGGCGCCAGCGCCTCGAACAGGGCGAGCGGACCATCGCGCTGAGGAAGGATGAAGGTCACGAGGCTCGAACCCACCACCACGCCTGGCAGAACGGCCCAGCGCCATCCACTGTCAGCCATGACCCAGGCTGCCGCGGTCGACCCGCGACTCATCGCTCGCCGGGCACTCCCAGGGTGACCGCCGCGGCGATGGTGGCAACCGCCAGCGCAAGGGCCTGGTTCACATCGAGCGCGGCGCTCCGCGCGAACAGGTCCGTGGCGGCGCTCGGGATCGCGGCCAGCACCGGGGGCACCAGGATCCAGCCCAGCACCAGGGCTGTGGGAGCCGTGGCACCGGGTAGCCGCAGCATGCGGGTGATCACCGCCGTCAGCACGCCGAGGAAGGCAGCAAGAATGAGGACGAGGACCAGTGCGGGCTGGTCCTTCGCGCCCGAGGCGTCCACGAGGCGGACGAGCCCCTGTTCACTGATGGCGACCGCCAGGGCGAGCACCAGGCTCATGGCTCCCGCGCGCGCGCCGGTCATGCGCCCGCCCCTCCGAACCCCGGCGAACGGGGTCGCGTCACCACGCCGTGGGCGAGCGCGTCACCGAGCCCGCCGGCGATCCGGTACGACTTCCCGGCGCCCATCACGAGCACCGCGTCGCCTTCCCGCAGGTGCTCGGCCACGTAGGTCGTGGTTGCCGCAATGTCACCGGTCGCGATGGCCGGTGTGCCGGTCGCCCGCTCGATGGCATCGGCCAGGTCCGCTGCGGTGATGGCTCGCATGGCCTCCGCCGTGTCGCGGCTGGCGAAGATGTCCGCGATCACGACCTCATCCGCATCGGTGAAGGCAGCGGAAAACTCGTCGAGGAAGAGCGCGGTGCGCGAATACATGTGCGGCTCGAAGACGGCCCACAGCCGGCGCTTGCCCACCTTCTGGCGGGCCGCCGCCAGCGCGGCGCGCACCTCGGTGGGATGGTGGCCGTAGTCGTCATACACCCGCACGCCCGCAGTATCGGCGATCAGCTCCATGCGGCGCCCCGCGCCGGGGAATGTGCGCAGGCCGTCCACCAGGGCCGCGGGCGGCGCGCCCACCTCGCGGGCCAGGGCGAGGGCGGCCGTGGCGTTCAGCACGTTGTGCGTGCCTGCCAGGCTCATCTCAAACCGTTCGCCCAAGAGGCTGAAGCGCGTGACCTCGGGGAGCAGCTCCACGTCGGCGGCCACGATCTCGCCGCCCGGACCGTAGCCGACGATGCGTCCGGGCCATCCGGTGAGCCGATGGCGCAGCTCTCGCGTCCCGGGATCATCATGGGCGACCAGGAGCAGGCGTCCGCCGAGGCGCGGATCCTCCCCCATCCCCCGGACGAACCGCTCGAAGGAGTCCAGGACCGCGGCGCGATCGGCGAAGTAGTCGGGATGATCCATCTCGACATTCGTGACGATGACGCCCGCCGGGTGATAGTGCAGGAAGTTGTCGCCGAACTCGTCGGCCTCCACGACGAACGGAGCCCCTTCGCCAGCCCGCACGGTGGCACCCCAGGCCGCGATGAAGGCGCCGACCTCGACCGTCGGATCCATCCCGGCCGCAATGAGCAGATGCCCGAGCAGGGCCGTGGTGGTCGACTTCCCGTGCGTGCCGGTCACCGCGAGACCCACGTGGCCCGCTGACCCCTGCATCTCGCCCAGCAGCGCCTGCCACGGCACCACTGGCAGGCCGGCCGCCTCGGCGGCGGCCAGCTCGGCATGCTCGGCCATGGCCCGCACAGCAGGGGTAATCGCCACCCGGTCGACGCCGGTCAGGTGGGCCGGGTCATGGCCGGTGATGACCGCCACCCCGGCCGACTCCAGGGGTGCGGTGTACGGCGAGGGGGCGTCCAGATCGCAGCCGTCGACGCGGGCCCCAGCCCGGTGGGCGAGCAGGGCCACCCCCGCGGCGCCGGAGCCGGCGATGCCGATGACGTGGATCCGCTCGCCGGCCCGCACCATGGGCCTAGGCCGCCGCCTCCCGGATGGCGAGCTCGAGCGCCGCGGCAGCGGCCGCGCCACGGTTCCCGTCACGCGCGAAGCCGAACTCGTGGCGCTCCACGACGGGAGGGTGCCCCATCCGGGCGACCGCCACGAAATGGAGGCCTATGGGCTTCCCTGCTCCAGCGCCCTCCGGGCCGGCGATACCGGTGACCGCGATGCCCATCTCCACTCCGAAGCGGTGCCAGACGCCTTCCGCCATTGCCGAGGCAACCTCCGAGCTCACGGCCCCACAGTCGGCGATGAGGGTGGGCTCGACGCCGAGCTCACGCTCCTTGGCCAGGTTCGAGTAACAGATCACGCCGCCGACGTAGTACTCGCTCGCGCCGGGGATCATGGTGATCGCATGACCGATCAGCCCGCCGGTCGACGACTCCGCGGTCGCCACCCGCCAGCCGCGCGGTCGGAGCACCTCCCCGAGCTGCGCCGCAAGGCCTGCCAGCGCGACGTCGTCGGGAGCTCTCATGACCGACATCGGTACCTTCTCCTCATCGGTAGTTCGTGAACTGCAGGGCGACGGGGTAGTCGAGGCCGCGCAGGTGCGCGATCACCGCCTGCAGCTCGTCCCGGCTCTTCCCGGACACGCGCACCGCGTCGCCCTGGATCACCGGCTTCACCTTCGGGAACTTCTCGCGCACCAGCTTGGCAATCTCCTTGGCCTGATCCGAGGTGAGGCCGCGTTTGAGGGCGATCTGCTGCCGCACCGTGCCACCCGCCGCCGGCTCGAGCCTGCCCCAGTCGAAGATCTTGAGCGACAGGTTGCGGCGCACCGCCTTCGACTCCACCAGGTCGCGAACCGCCTTGGCCCGGAACTCGTCATCGGCGAGGAGGGTGATCCCGTCCTTGCCCAGCTCGAGCGAGCACCGGCTCCCCTTGAAGTCAAAGCGGGTGCCGATCTCCCGGCGCACCTGGTCGAGCGCGTTGACCAGCTCCTGCTGGTCGAACTCGCTCACGACATCGAACGTGGAATCGCCTGCCATCTGCTCCTCGCTCCCTCGTTCGTCGAGGGCCCTATCTTCCGACATTGGTCGTCGCGGAGTCTTGTGCCGAAGGGCCCGACCGGCCTCATCCGGTGGCCTGAACGTGCCACTCGATGACCTGGCCCGGACCGCCCATAGTGCCCATCGAGATCCCGTTGATGGTCACCGTGACCGCGCCGGCGTTGCCGGCGCGCACGACCAGCGTCTTCTTCGCCTTGAGCGAGACCGACTTGCCGGCCGCAAGGGTGTGCCCGGAAACGCCCGACAGCGGGACGTTGTCCTGCAGCACGATGAGGTACGAAGGCCCGCCGGCGATGCGCAGCCCACCGACCAGGCCGGTAGCCGGCTTGACGGTCACCTTGACGGACGCTCCGGGGGCCAGCGAGCCTGCGGGCGTCGCGGACGGCGGGGCGGATCCCGATGGCGCCGCGGCCCCCGGTACCACCGACAGCTGCCAGGTACCCGGGGCCAGCTGCAGGGTTGCCGTGAAGGTCCCGTCCTGGCCGGCGGTCGCGTCCCCGGTGACGATTGTGCCGGCCGCCAGGGTCGGCACGGTGATCGTCTGGCCGGAGATGGTCTTGATGGAGAAGCCCGGTCCCGCCGCGGTCCCCAGGGTCGCCTCGACGTGGACCGTGGTGCCGGCTGGAGCGGTGCCGGTGGCCGTCACGGCTCCGGTCACGCTCGCACCGTCCTTCGGACCCGTCAGCGCGATCGCGGCACCCGGGGACGGTGATGCGCTCGAGAGGTTCACGTCGATGGTCCGCGTCTGCTGTGGCGAGTCACGGTGCGTCACCGGATCGTTGGCCACCACGGTGAACACGTTCGAGCCGGGGACAAGCTGCATCCTCACGGTGAAGTTGCCGTTCGCGTCGGCGGTGACGTCCCGACTGCTGCTGGGTCCGTCGATGGTGACCTGCGCGTTCGGCACGGTGGTGCCGGTGATCGTGTACTCCAGCTCGTGGTAGTTGGCCACGTCGCCGGCCGGGCTGGTGAGCTGCAGGTCCGGCGTTCGGGCGAAGGTCACGAACTCGTAGACCAGGTAGCCCACGAAGGCCAGCACGACGACGGTCAGGAGGGCTGCTGCGATGGCCCCCGGCGTCACGACGAAGGCACGGGCCCGGCGGACGTTCATGGGCCTCGGCGGCGCGGGTGATGGCCGTTCTGCGACCCCGTTGCCGGCCGTCTCCAGCCGGTACAGGTCGACGAGATACTCGGGGTCGAGCCCCAGGTACGAACCGTAGTTCCGGAGGAAGCCCTTCGTGTACACCGTCCCCGGCAGCTCGCGGTACTCGCCCTCCTCGAGGGCCGTGAGGTATCGGACCCGGATCTTCGTCTCTCGCTCGATCCGCGCCAGGTCGACGCCCTTCGCCTCGCGTGCCGCGCGCAGCACCTCGCCGAGCTTGTGGAGCGGCTCCGTCACTGCTCCTCCCCGTCCGGCTCGGCCTCGCCGCCCCAGCCGTCGGTCGTCACCAGCACCTCGCGGAATCGACTGCCGTCCGCGGACCCCACGATCCCCCGATCCTCCATCTGGTCCAGGATTCGGGCGGCACGCGCATACCCGATCCGCAGCCGCCGCTGGAGGAGCGACGCCGACGCCTTGTCGGAGCGGCGCACGATGTCGACCGCCTGGCTGAGCAGCGCGTCGGCGCCGTCGTCGGCATCATCGTCTCCCGGACGGCCGCCACCCTTTCCATCACGCTTGGGAGCGGTGATCTCGGGCCGGTAGCGCGGACCGCCCTGGCCCCGCCAGTGCCGGGCCAGCGTCTCGATCTCGTCATCGGTCACCAGGACCCCCTGCAGGCGAACCGCGCGTGGCGCGTCGATGGGCTGGTACAGCATGTCGCCGCGGCCGAGCAGGTCTTCGGCGCCGGTCGTGTCCAGGATCGTGCGGCTGTCCACCCCGGACGTCATGGCGAAGGCGATTCGGCTGGGGATGTTGGCCTTGATCAGGCCGGTGATGACCTGGACCGATGGCCGCTGTGTGGCGACCACCAGGTGGATGCCCGTGGCGCGCGCCAGCTGCGCGATCCGGGTGACTGTGGCCTCCACCTCGTAGGCGCTGACCATCATCAGGTCCGCGAGCTCGTCGATGACCACCACGATGTACGGCATTCGCGGCTCGCCGGGCCGCAGCGCCTCGTTGTAGCCGGCGATGTTCCGTACTCCGCGCTGGGCAAACTCGTGGTATCGGCTCTCCATGGTGCCCACCGTCCACTTCAGGGCGTTCACCGCCTTCTCGGTCTCCACGATCACCTCGCAGAGCAGGTGCGGCAGACCCTTGTACTGCGCCATCTCGACCCGCTTGGGGTCCACGAGAATCAGCTTCACCTCGGTGGGATCGGCGCGCATCAGCAGCGAGCAGATGATGGCGTTGACGCACACGCTCTTTCCCGATCCGGTGGCGCCGGCGATCAACACATGCGGCATCTTGGCGAGGTCGGCGCTGAACGGCTGCCCGGCCACGTCCTGGCCCAGGGCGAAGGCGAGCTTGCTGCGCGCGCCGATCTCGTCGAAGTTCGGCGATGCGAGCACCTCCTTCAGCGTGACCAGGTCGAAGGCCGAGTTGGGGATCTCGATCCCGACGAAGGGCTCGCCGGGGATGGGAGCCTGGATCCGGATCGAGCGCGCCGCCAGGGCCAGCGCCAGGTTGTCCGCGAGTCCCTCGATGCGCGACAGCTTGATCCCCGGCTCCACGTCGAGCGCGTACTGGGTGACCACCGGTCCTTCCTGGATCCGCGCAACCTTCACGCCGATGCCGAAATGGGCGAGCGTCTCCCGGATGCGCTGTCCCTTCGCGGTGAGATCCATCTGGGCAGCGGACGAGGGCGGCGCATCGTTGAGCGTTTCGAGGGGGGGCAGATCCCACGTCCGCTCCGCCCGCTCCAGCGCGGCATCGCTGACCCCGTCACCCGCGGCGGCCACGAGGTGCTCCACCTCCGCCTCGGCAGGCTCCTCTTCGGCCGAGGGCTCGCCCGCGATCCGCGGGGCCACCGCCGCCGGGAGTGCGGCCCGCTCGCCGGCGGGGTGCGCGAGAGCCGCCGTTGCCGATTCGGGCGGTCGCTGGCGCCGAACGATCAGGGGAGGCTCATCGTCCTCCGACGCGCCGAGGAGCGCTTCGCGCACGCGCCCCAGGATCCCCGGACGCTCCGGTTCGGGCTCGGGCTCCACATCCGGCCGCCGTACCGTTGCGGCCGCCGCTCGATGCGGCGGCTGCGTGGCCGAGCGGCGCTCCTCACGCTCCTGCAGATAGGCCGCGACCAGGTCGCCGACGGTCATGTTGAAGTAGAGGAGGAGGCCCACCACGAGGAGCAGGGAGAGGACTGCCCATGCGCCTGGAACGCCAAGGGCGCCGCGCAGTGCGACGCTCACCCCGTAGCCAACCACTCCCCCACCCTCGTACTGCTCGGCCGTCTGGATCCCGCCGCCGGCCGCGAGATGGAACGCGCCCAGGAGCGCGAGTGCCACGAGCGCTGCGCCGGTCGCCGCCATCCAGCGCTCAGCCGGCATGGTCTTCATCCACAGCATCAGGGCGAATCCAGCCAGGAGCGGCGGCGCGAAGGCGATCCCCCACCCCAGCAGGTACCCCAGCAGGTCGTGCCACGGCCGGACGATCGCCCCGGCGTTGGGGGCGAACACGGCGATCGTGCTGACGATGGCAAGGAAGACGAGCACGAGCGCCAGCAGCTCGCGCGCCACCCGCCCGCTGACGCGGACCGTGGTCGTCGCGCGGCGTCGTCGCGGGGAGCGGCGACGGCGGCTCGTGCGGCGAGTGCTCACTCGGGCGTCAGACCTCCATCACCACCGGCATGATCATCGGCCGGCGCTTCGTTCGCTCGTAGAAGAAGCGGGAGAGCGTGTCCCGGATCTTCGCCTTCAGGTACCCGGCCTCGGCCGTGTGCCCCTCACCAAGGGGCTGGGCGAGCGCTTCGGCGAGGAAGATGCGCGCCTGCTCCATCACCGGGTCGTCCGGGTCGGACAGGAAGCCGCGGCCCACGAGGTCGGGACCGCTGATCGGCCGTCCGGTGGCCCCTTCGACGGTGAGGGCAACCATGACCACCCCGTCAGCCGCAAGCGCTCGTCGGTCGCGGAGGATCACCCCGTCGACCCCGTCGATGGCAGCGATGCCGTCCACCAGCACGGCACCGGCCGTCACGCTGCCGGCGATCCGTGCCCGCGTCCCGTCGAACTCCACGACCTGCCCGTTCTCGAGCACGAAGATCCCGTCCGGGCTGACCCCCACGTCCTCGGCGAGCAGGCCGTGCTGGACCAGCATCCGGTACTCCCCGTGGATCGGGATGAAATTGCGGGGGCGGACGAGCGAGAGCATCAGCTTGAGCTCCTCGCGCGACCCATGCCCCGAGACGTGGCAGTGCTTGAGCGGCTCGTAATGGACCATCGCGCCCTCCTTGAAGAGGTTATCGATGGTCTTGGCCACGGCTTCCTCGTTCCCCGGGATGGGCGAGGCAGAGATGATGACCGTGTCACCCGGCTCGATGGTGATCGACCGATGGTCGCGATTGCTCATGCGGGTCAGGCCGGACATGGGCTCCCCCTGGGAGCCGGTGGTCATCACCACCAGCTGTTCGCCGGGGAGCTTCGTGAGCTGGTCCTTGCGCGCCAGCGTGCCTTCCCGGTCGGTGAGGTATCCCAGATCGAGGGCGATGGCGGAGTTCTGCTCCATGCTGCGACCCAGGACCACCATCCGGCGCCCGAACGCGGCCGCCGCGTCGAGGACCTGCTGCACGCGGCCGATGTTGCTCGCGAAGGTCGCGACGATGACCCGTCCCGGCGCGTCGCCGATGAGCTGGGTGAGCGACTCCCCGACCGTCCGCTCCGAGAGCGTGTAGCCTTCCTTCTCGGCGCGCGTCGAGTCGCTGAGCAGGAAGTCCACGCCCTCGTTGCCGATCTCCGCAAGGAGCCCGAGGTCGGCGCGACGTCCGTCCGGAGGCGTGAGGTCTATCTTGAAGTCCCCGGTGTGCACGACGGTTCCGACCGGGGTCTTGATCACGTAGCCGATCCCGTCCGGGATCGAGTGGTTCACCCTGAATCCCTTGGCCGTGGAGGAGCCAACCCGGAACTCCATCCCCGGCTCGATGGTGCGGATGGGGCTGGAGTCGAGCAGCTTGTGCTCCTTGAGCTTGCCCGTGATCAGGCCCACCGTCAGCCGTGTCGCGTAGATGGGCACACCCGCAAGCAGCGGGAGGACGTAGGGCAGCGCGCCGGTATGGTCCTCGTGCCCGTGGGTGATGAGGATCCCACGCACCCGTTCGCGATTCTCCGCGAGGTACGTCACGTCCGGGATGACCAGGTCGATCCCGAGCATCTCCGGCTCGGGGAAGGCGAGACCGCAGTCGACGACCAGGATCTCCCCGGCCGCCTCGATGACGGTGATGTTCTTGCCAACCTCGCCCACCCCGCCAAGCGGGATGATGCGCAGGATATCTGTCATGTCATTCTCGTTAGAAGAGGGTGAGCTGATCGTCGTCCACGGTTTCGGTCGCACCGTGATTCGGCTCCACGGGCTGCGCCGACACCGCCGGTGATGCTTCCGCCTGGACCGATGCCGTGCGTTCCTCCTCGATCGCCTGGCGAGCGGCCAGCAATGCGGCCGGCAGTCCGCGGATGTCCCGGAAGAGCGTCTCCCGCAGCGACGACTGGTGCAGCGCCGCTGCTGGATGGTACATCGGGAACACGAAGCGACCGCCGCCTCGGCGCAGGCGGCCATGGGCCTCGCCGATGCGCGCACCGGGCAGGTAGCGCTGGAGCGAGTACCGTCCCAGGGTGACGATCACCGCCGGCTCGAGCGCCTGCTCCTGCCGGGTGAGGTAGGCGCCGCAGGCGCTGATCTCGTCCGGCTGTGGGTCGCGGTTGCCCGGTGGGCGGCATTTCACGACGTTGGTGATGAAGACATCCTTCCGTTCCCAGCCGATGGCGCCTAGCAGCTCCGTCAGGAGCTGGCCGGCGGGACCCACGAAGGGCCGTCCGGTGGCATCTTCGCGGCCGCCGGGGCCCTCGCCCACCAGCAGGACGTCGGTGCGTGGATTCCCCTCGCCGGGAACGGCCAGGGTCCGGCCGGCTGCCAGCGGACACCGCGTGCAGCCCCGGACCTCGGTGGCGACCTCGCCCAGCAGCGCCTCGGTGCCCATCGGCTGCGTTCAAGGACCTCCCGTCGTGTTCAGTTGGGGCCGTTGGCCTGCTGCCGCTACGACTCCTCGTTGCCGTCGGAGGCGGCTCCCGCGCGCGCCATGTGCCGCTCCATCGCCGCGCGACGGCTCAGGTTGATGCGGCCCATGCGGTCGATCTCGGTGACCACGACCATCAGCTCGTCGCCGATGGCGACCACGTCCTCGACTCGCGGCACCCGGTAGTCGGCGAGCTGGCTGATGTGGACCAGCCCCTCCTTGCCGGGCAGGATCTCGACGAAGGCGCCGAAGTTCATGATCCGGGTGACCTTGCCGAGGTATTCCTTGCCCACTTCGACGTCGCGGGTCAGGCCCTCGATCCACTTGATCGCCTTCTCCGCCGACTCGCCGGAGACCGCAGCGATCTGGATGGTGCCGTCATCCTCGACGTTGATCTGGGTGCCCGTCTCGGCGGTGATCTGGCGGATCACCTTGCCGCCGGCGCCGATGACGTCGCGGATCTTGTCGACGGGGATCTTCAGGGTGTGGATCCGCGGCGCGTACGGCGACAGCTCACTGCGGCTGGCGCTGATCACCGCCGTCATCTTGTCCAGGATGAACAGGCGGCCGATGCGCGCCTGCTCGAGCGCGTCACGCATGACCTCCGGCGTGATTCCGCCGACCTTGATGTCCATCTGGAGCGCGGTGACGCCCTCCGCGGTGCCGGTCACCTTGAAGTCCATGTCACCGTACGCGTCCTCCTTACCGTTGATGTCGGTGAGGACCGCGTAGCGGCCGGTGGCCGCATCGGTGATGAGGCCCATGGCCACGCCGCCGACCGGCGCGGAGATGGGGACCCCGGCATCCATGAGCGCCAGCGTGCTGCCGCAGGTCGAGGCCATGGAGGTCGAGCCGTTCGAGCTGACCACCTCGGACACCACGCGGATCGCGTACGGGAACTCCTCGGCCGAGGGAAGGACCGGGATCAGCGCCCGCTCAGCGAGGGCACCGTGCCCGATCTCGCGACGGCCCGGGCCGCGCATGGGTCGCGTCTCGCCCACCGAGTAGGGCGGCATGTTGTAGTGGTGCAGGTAGCGCTTCTCCGTCTCCGGGGAGATCGTGTCGAGGCGCTGGACGTTGCTCGACGGGCCCAGCGTGGCGATGGAGAGCGCCTGGGTCTGGCCGCGGGTGAAGAGGCCGGAGCCGTGCGTGCGCGGCAGGACGCCGACCTCAACGCTGATCGGGCGGATCGTCTTGGTGTCGCGGCCGTCGATGCGGATGTCTTCGCTGAGGACGAGCTCGCGGGACGTCGCCTTGGTGAGAACGTCCATGAGGCCGGAACCGATGCCATGGCGCCGGCGGATGTCCTCCAGCCGGTCGCCCTGCTCGCTCCGGTTGTAGCCCTCCCGTCCTCGACGGATCTCGTCGGCGATGTCCGCGCGGACCGCGTCGAGCCGCTCGGCGAGCCCGTCGATCATCTCGATGAACAGCTCCGCAGTCGCCTCGGCATCGGGCATGGCGCGGTGTGCGCTGGCATGGTCGCGGCCGAAGACGAAGCGGATCAGATCGCCCAGCTTCCAGCTGCCCGCATCGGGATAGATCTGGTAGGCCAGCTCGAGCGTGTCGTAGACGGCCTTGGGCTCCCACTTCACGTCGTTCGGCAGGTGCCGGAGCACGAAGGGCAGGTCGAAGCTGATGTTGTGGGCAACGACCGGTGCCTCACCCACCCACTCGGCGAACTTCGGGAGCAGATCGGCGGCGGTCGGCGCGGACGCGACGTCCGCGTCGGAGAGCCCATGGACCTGGTGCCCGACGATGGCACGGCCCGGGTTGACGAGCGACTCGAAGCGATCGACCACCTTGCCGCCGCGGACACGCAGGGCCGCCAGGTCGACGATGTAGCCGTTCTCCGGCTTCATGGCCGTGGTCTCGATGTCAAAGACGACGAACTCGGCATCGCCGTGCGCCAGCGACTGCCCCAGCTTGACGACGGAGTCGGCCTTGGGGCCGACGAACGGCATCTTCTTGGGACTGCCTGCCGTCGCGACCAACTTGTCCTGCAGCTCGATGCTCTTCTGCAGCTCGTTCTGGCCGTAGGCGATGGCGTCCGCCATCACGGTCTCGGGCAGGATCTTCGCTCCCGCCTCGACCATCATCACCGCGTCACGGGTCCCCGCCACGACCAGGTCCAGCTCGCTCTCGTCAAGCTGGCTGTTCGTGGGATTCGTCACGAACTGGCCGTCGATGCGACCAACCCGCACGGCGCCGATAGGTCCCATGAAGGGGATGGAGCTGATCGACAACGCGGCAGACGCGCCGTTGATGGCGAGGATGTCCGGGTCGTTCTCCTGGTCCGCAGAGAGGACGGTGAGGACCACCTGGACGTCGTTGCGGAAGCCCTTGGGGAAGAGCGGGCGCAGCGGCCGGTCCGTCAGGCGCATGGCCAGGACGGCCGCCTCGGACGGGCGCGACTCGCGCTTGATGAATCCGCCCGGGATCTTGCCCGCGGCGTACATCCGCTCCTCGTAGTCGACGGTGAGCGGGAAGAAGTCGACGCCCTCGCGGGGCGCCTTGCTGGCGGTCGCCGTGGCCAGCACCACGGAATCGCCGTAGCGCACGATGACGGCGCCGTCGGCCTGTTCGGCGAGCTTCCCCGCTTCGAGCGAGAAGCCCTGGCCGCCGATCTCGGCCTCAACCTTGATTGCCACTGATTCCTCCGATTGTCTGTTCATTCTCTGCTGCGTCCGAATCGCGGACCGGGAGCCGATCTGTGCGGCTCAGCCGCCGCCCGCGGCGATTGGGTGGGACGCAACGTTGCGGTGCCGGCACGAGCGCGAAGCGGCTCGGCCCATGGCGCCATTGCGCCGGATGTGCGAGACCCAGGGCCCGAAGGCTCCTGGGTCGAATCGCAGTTGCTCGATTAGCGCCGCAGCCCCAGGCGTCCAATCACTTCGCGGTAGCGATCGACGTCGTTGCGGACCAGGTAGGCCAGCAGACGCCGTCGCTGCCCGACCAGCTTGAGCAGGCCGCGGCGCGAGTGATTGTCGTTGGGGAAGCTGCGCAGATGGTCAGTCAGCGACTTGATCCGCTCGGTGAGAAGCGCGATCTGCACCTCGGGTGATCCGGTATCGCCCTCATGGGTGGCGTAGTCCTCGACGATCGCGCTCTTCGCGTCTTTGGCGAGCGGCACAGATTCCTCCACAATCACATTCCACTTTCCGGCGCATGGTACCAGATCCGAGCCCCGGATGTTGCCCGTCCGATTTCCGTACACTCCCCCGCCGCCCCCTCGTCAGCCGTCGACGGCAAGCTCGATCGACACCGGTTCCGCGGCCAGTCCCTCCCCGCGCAGCCGGAGGGACCCGTCGTCGACCTCGAGCACGGCCGAGCGCGACGGGCGTCCGTCGGGACCGGCGACGCCCACCCGGTAGCGCCCCCGAGCGGGAAGCGCTGCGGGATAGTCGAGCCGCACGGCGAACGTCGCGTCACCCGCCGCTTCGAGGCGCGCGTCGATGCGCGGGGAATGACCCAGCAGACGACGCGCAAGGGCAATGTCGCCCACCGCCAGGGCCGCCCGCACTCGCGCCGACGAGATGGGCTCCCCATCCTCCTCGACGATGCCATCGGCCAGCACGAGCTCGAAGCCCATCCGGGGGCCCAGGTCACGCATGGCGGCCGGGGTACCGGCTCGGTTGCGGCCGAAAGCCGATTCCGGGGTCATCACCAGGGCGCGCAGCTCGAGCGACGGCGACATCGCCGCGAGGAAGGCCTGGGGCTCCAGGGCCCGGAGGGCGGCATCGAAGCGCACGACGAGCGGGTGATCGATTCCCGCCTCCGCGAGACGGCGGAGGTTATCGGCGATGGGGGCCAGGCGCCGGACGACGGTGCCGGGGCGGACCACCTCGTCGGGGTGCGGTTCAAAGACGAGCGCCACGCTCTGCGCAGCGCGCTCACGTGCCGCACGCGCCGTCACGCCGGCCAGCGCCACGTGGCCACGATGCACGCCGTCGAAAACGCCCATGCACACCGCCGCCGGCCCGATGTCGGGCAGGCTGTCTATGCCACGTGTGGTGACCGTCGGGCTCACGACACGCCCTCGGCAATGACCTTCTGCGGCCGCAGCACCCCCACCGCAACGTCGCCGACGCCGAGCAGCGCACCCTCGGAGAGGACGGCGTGTCGCCCGGATCCGGCCGCCTCGATTCGAGGCCGCAGGGCCGACCCGTGCCGAAACAGGGTTGCCTCGTCGCCGGTCAGCTCCAGACGCGGCAGCGGCAGCAGATCGATGACGGGGATGAGCGCCTCCTCGAGTCGATCGTCGGCGGCGAGCGCTTCGAGGCGATCGGGGGGCAACGCGGTGTCCACGCGGAGTCCTGCCGCCTCCGTTCTGCGAAGCGCCGCCAGGTAACCCCCACAGCCCAGTCGATCGCCCAGGTCCCGGGCCAGCGACCGGACGTACGTTCCTGGGCCGCAACGCAGATCGATGCGCAGATCGAGCGCCTCATCGGTCTCTTCCCATCCCAGGAGCTCGATCCGTTCGATCGTGACCTGTCGCGGCGGCAGGTCCAGCTGCTCCCCGGCGCGGGCGGCTCGGTGGGCGGTCTGCCCGTCGAGCTTGCGCGCGGAGAAGGCTGGCGGTCGCTGCTCCTGCTGGCCGACGAACTCGGCAAGGGCGTCCCCGGCTGCGGCCGGCCCAGGAAGTGGCCCATCGTCCTGCTCCAGGGGTCCCTCGCCATCGTCGGTCGCGGACCGCCACCCGAGCCGAATGCGCGCCTCATACCGCTTCGAGCCACCGGTGAGCTCCTGGCTGAATCGCGTCGCGGGGCCGATGAGGATCGGCAGCACCCCCGAGGCAAGCGGGTCGAGCGTTCCGGCATGCCCGATACGGCGCATGTGCGTCAGGCGCCGCAGGAGCCCGACCATGTCGTGCGAGGTAGGTCCGACCGGTTTGTCGAGGTTAACGACCCCGATCATCGCCGGTATCGCCCCCTGCGAGCTCGCGCTCACAGGCATCCAGCACCCGCTCCTGGGCCGTCTCCAGGGTTCCCTCGACCGTGCAGCCCGCCGCCCGCGGATGGCCCCCTCCCCCGAACTGCCGGGTGATCGCCACCGCATCGGCCGGCGCCCGGGTCCGCACGCTGACTCGGACCCGGCCGGGCTCCGCCTGCTTGAAGAGGACGTTGATCTCCGCGTCGCGGGTCGATCCCAGGAGGTCCACGAACCCCTCGGCCGCGCTGGGCTCGCATCCGGTCTCCTCCAGCAGCGCGAGGGTCATGGCGGCGTGCACGATGCGACCATCGCGCCGCTCGGCGATGCCGGCCAGCATCAGGCCCCACAGGCGAAGCACGTTGAACGGCTTGTCCGCGTACACCGCCCGGTTGATCGACGAGAGCGGGGCGCCCGCTGCGACGAGCCCGGATGCGACGGCCAGCGTCCTTGGCGTCGCGTTCGGGTGGGCGAACGTGTGCGTGTCCTGGACGATTCCGGCCATGAGGAGGGTGGCGAGCTCCTCGTCCACGGTGATGCCCAGCTCCGGGAGCAGCAGCGTGACCATCTCGCAGGTGGCGGCGGCCGCCGAATCGATGAGCACGGCATCGCCGAAGCCGGGATTGCTGATGTGGTGGTCGATGTTGACGATCCGTGCCCGAGCGAGCCAGTCCGCGTGGTCACGCGCCACACTTCCCGTTCGCGCGAGGTCACCGGCGTCGAGCACGACCGCCACATCCGGCTCGAGCTGCGGCGCGGAGCGAACGCGTTCGACGCCGGGCAGGAAGGCCAGGAAGGGCGGGACGGGGTCGCCGGAGACGACCTCCGCCTGCTTGCCGAGCCGTTCCATTGCCGTGGCGACGGCCAGTGCCGCACCCAGCGTGTCGGCATCGGGGTTCTCGTGGCAGATGGTGGTGACGCGCTGTGCCCCGAGCAGGGCTGAGACGACGGCGCCCGTGGCGGTGCTCATTCGCTGCGCTCCTCCTCGAGCTGGGCGAGCAGCTGCAGCACGCGGTCCCCGCGCTCGATCGAGTCGTCGCGGCGGATGGCCAGGACCGGCACGTGCCGGAGGCGGATCCGTTCCCCGAGCTTGCGTCGCAGCCACGGCGTCGCGTCGCCCAGGGCGGCCATGGTCGCCACCCGTTCCTCTTCGGTGCCGAGCACGGAGACCCACGCTGTGACGTGCCCGAGATCACGCGCCGTCTCGACCCGGGTCACGGTCGCGAAGCCCAGCCGCGGATCCTTCATCTCGCGTTGCAGTAGCCGCATCAGCTCCTGCTGGATCTGGCTGTCGAGCCGGTCCGTGCGCTTGGCTCTGTCGTCAGGCGCCATCGGCGTCATGTCAGCCGGGCTGCTCGGAGACCATCTGGAAGCACTCGACGACGTCGCCCTCCTCGAGCTCCGGTGCGCCGGAGAGTCCGATCCCACACTCGAAGCCGGTGGCCACCTCGCGGACGTCGTCCTTGAAGCGCTTCAGCGACTCGATGCGTCCCTCGGCCGCGACCTTGCCACCCCGGAGCAGCCGGTAGCCGCCTGCGCGGACGATCCGTCCGTCGGTGACGTACGAGCCGGCGACGTTGCCCGCCTTGCCGGCCTTGATCACCATGCGGACCTCCGCGTGGCCCTCGACATGCTCGATGAGCTTCGGTGTGAGCATTCCCTGGAGCGCCGCCCCGATGTCGTCGGTGAGCTTGTAGATGACGTCGTAGAGCCGAACGTCGACACCGGTTGCGTCGACCGCCCGCTGTGCGCCAGGGTCTGGCTTCGTGTTGAAACCGATGACGACCGCATCCGAGGCAGAGGCGAGGTTCACGTCGCTTTCGTTGATGTCACCCGCGGACTCGCGGATGACGTTGATCCGCACCTCGCTGGTGTTGAGCTTCTCGAGCGCGTTGCGGATCGCGCCAAGCGATCCCTGCACGTCGGTCTTCAGCACGACCCGCAGCTCCTTGACCTCCGAGGCCTGGATCTGGGCGCTGATGTCCTCCAGCGAGAACGCGCCGCGTCCATCCCCTGAGGTCGACTCGCGCTCCGCGGCCTCGGCGGCATCACGCGCCGTCTTCTCGTCGGCGACGACGCGCAGGATGTCGCCCGCCTCGGGCAGATCCTGGAGCCCGATGATCTCGACCGCGGTGGCCGGCTCGGCCAGCTTGACCCGCTTGCCGGCGGCATTCTGCAGGGCACGTGCGCGACCCCACGTGCGTCCCACGGTGACCACGTCGCCGACGCGCAGGGTCCCGTTCTGGACGAGGACCGTCGCCACGTTGCCACGACCCTTCTCGACCTTCGACTCGACGATGGTTCCTACGGCGGCTCTCTTGGGGTTCGCCTTCAGGTCCTGGAGGTCCGCGACGAGCAGAACCATCTCCAGCAGGCTGTCGATCCCGGTCCGCTGCTTGGCGCTGACCGGAACAGCGATCACGTCGCCGCCGTACTCCTCGATGAGCACCCCGATGTCCGCGAGCTCCTGCTTCACCCGGTCGGGGTTCGCGTCCGCCTTGTCGACCTTGTTGATGGCCACGATCATCGGCACCCGTGCTGCCCGCACGTGGTCGATCGCCTCGCGGGTCTGCGGCATCACGCCGTCGTCCGCCGCGACGACGATGATCGCGATGTCAGTGACCTGCGCTCCTCGAGCGCGCATGGCGGTGAACGCCTCATGACCCGGGGTGTCGAGGAAGACGATGCGCCGCCCGTTGTGCTCGACCTCGCTGGCTCCGATGTGCTGCGTGATGCCGCCCGCTTCGCCCGCCGCCACGCGGGTGCTGCGTGCCGCGTCCAGCAGGCTGGTCTTGCCGTGGTCGACGTGGCCCATGATCGTCACGATGGGCGCTCGCGTCACCAGGTCGGCGGCGTCGTCCTCGGTCCAGAGGACGGGCTTTCCGGCGCCCTCCTCCTCGGATCCGGGCGCCACGATCTGAACCGGCCCTGCCGCTTCGGCCGCCGCTCGCTCGGCCGCACCCCGCTCGACCGCCTCGAACCCCAGCTCCCCCGCGACCAGCGAGGCCGTGTCGAAGTCGATGGCCTGGTTGATCGTCGCGAAGATGCCGTTGCGAATGAGCTCCTTGATGACGTCCGCGTGGCTCACGGCCAGCGTTTCGGCCAGCTCCTTGACGGTGATCGACGACGGAAGCTCGACCGGACCGGTCGGGCGCGCGGCCACGGCCGAGGCTGCCTCGGCGACGGCCGAGGCGGACGGCCCGCGGCGGCGCTGCGGGCGGGGCCCACGGCGTGGGCGGTATCTACGTGGCGGCATGCTTCTCCTCGAGCTCGAGCGCGTCCGGCACCATCGTCAGGTCCAGCGCCCGTTTGATTCCCTCTGCCAGCCGGGCCGGTTCCCGGCACGCAGGGTTGTCGCAGACATAGGTTCCCCGGCCGGCGGCCCGACCGCCCGGATCGAGGGCGATCGTGCCGTCCGGTCCGCGGACCACCCGGGTCATCGATCGCTTGGCGCGCACCGTGCGGCAGACCGCACAGGTGCGCATGGGGATGTGATCAGGTCGTCGCTTCGGCATCAGCCGGCGCCTCCGCCTCGGCGGCATCGGGCTCTGTCCCGTCGCCACCCGCGGCCGCCGCCACGCCGGCGTCCGACCGGATGTCGATCCGCCACCCGGTGAGCTTCGCGGCGAGCCGGGCATTCTGGCCCTCTTTGCCGATGGCGAGGCTCAGCTGACGCTCGGGGACCACGACATTGGCGATCTTGTGCTCCTCGTCGATACGGACGTTGAGCACCTCGGCCGGCGACAGCGCCTCCGCGACGTACTGGCCCGCGTCTTCGTGCCAGAGGACCACGTCGACCTTCTCGCCGTTGAGCTCCGCCACGATGGCCTGGATCCGTGAGCCGCGCTGTCCGACCGCGGCGCCCTTGGCATCCACCCCGGGCTGCCGCGACTCGACGGCGACCTTCGAGCGGCTCCCTGCCTCGCGCGCGATCCCGCGGATGACGACCGTGCCGTTGTAGATCTCGGGAATCTCCATCTCCATCAGCCGGCGAAGGAATCCCCGGTGGGTGCGGCTTGCCACGATCACCGGGCCTCGCGTCGTGCGGCGCACCTCGAGAACGTAGGCCTTGAGATGCTGGCCAATGCGATAGTGCTCGCCCGGCAGCTGCTCGGTGACGGCGAGGACCGCCTCGACGCCCTTGCCCATGTCCAGGATGACGGCGGATTCCGTGGTGCGGTGCACCACCCCGGTCATGATCTCGCCTTCCCGGCTGGCGTATTGCTGGAAGACGACGTCCCGCTCCGCCTCGCGGAGGCGCTGGCGGTAGACCTGGCCCGCGGTCTGCGCCGCGATGCGCCCGAGCTGGGCCTGCGTCACGTTCTCGGGCACCCGGACCTTGCTGCCGACTCCGGTCGACGAATCAATCTTCTGCGCGTCCTGGACGATCATCTGGAGGTTCGGGTCCTCCACCTCTTCGGGGGTCGCCACCACGTCGTACTCGCGATAGACGCTGATCTGCCCGCTGTCGGGGTCGACCTTGACGACCACGTTCTCGGGGGCATCGGCGTTCCGCCGATAGGCAGACTCGATCGCCTGCTCGAGGGTCTCGATGAGAACCTCTTTCGGCACGCCCTTCTCGGCGTTCAGCTGGAGCAGCGCTCCGATGAAGTCTCGATTCACGGCGCTCCATGCCTCCGCGGGACAAAAAGACAGGACGTGGGATGGCGAACCGACCCACGCCCTCGTCAGCTCGATATGAATTCGGTCCGCTGAAACGGCCGGCGAAACCGCACGGAGTATAGCAGTCAGCACCCATACCCGCCACCGGGCGGGGCGGGCGGGCGGGCCGATGAGCACCGGCGTTGAACCCGGCCGGAATGGTCCGTTGCTGCTCCGTGATGCCTCTGGTCCGGGTCATCTGCGTCCTATAGTTGCGCCGAGGAATCCATGCCATCGACCGCGCAACCCACCTGCTTCCTGATCGCCGACATCTCCGGGTACACCGGCTATCTCGCCGATGTCGAGCTCGACCACGCCCAGGACATCCTCGCGGACCTCATCGGCGCGGTCGTCACCGCCCTTCGGCCGAACTTCCGCCTCGCCAAGCTCGAGGGCGACGCCGCCTTCACGTACGCGACCGTGGACCGGATCGACGGATCCATGCTCCTCGACACCGTCGAGCGCTGCTACTTCGGCTTCCGCCGTCGCCGCCGGGACGTCAGGCAGGCAACGTCGTGCGCGTGCAACGCCTGCAGCCGGATCCCCGATCTCGACCTCAAGTTCGTCATCCATCACGGGGAGGCCATCCTCCAGAGGGTCGCTGGGCGCCAGGAGCTCCTCGGGTCGGACGTCATCGTTGTGCATCGGCTCCTCAAGAACGAGGTCGTCGAGACGCTGGGCATGGACGCCTATGCCCTTTTCACGCAGGCGTGCATCGGTGTCTCAGACCTGGATCCGGCCGCGCTCGGCATGCGGGCGCACACCGAGACCTACGACCGGATCGGGGACGTGCCGGGGTGGGCGCACGACCTGGGGCGACGCTGGGAGGAGGAAGAGGCTCGCGCACGCGTCTTCGTCTCCCCAGCCGCGTCCATCCTGACGGTCTCGGTGCCCAGCAAGGTGCCGCCGCAGGTCGCCTGGGAGTTCCTCACCAAGCCTGGACAACGGATGACCTGGCAGCCGTGGGTCACGAAGGTCACGATCAAGGGCGCCACGGGCGGTCGGCGCGGGCTTGGCTCGGCGAACCACTGCCGGCATGGCAAGGACGCTGTGATCGAGGAGATCCTGGACTGGCGTCCATACGACTACGTGACCGACCGGACGATCCTGAACACGCCGGCCGGTCCGCTGAAGCTTCTCCACACGATCGAGCTCGAGCCGGTCACCGCGGGCACGCTGATCCACTTCCGGTTCGCGCCCCCGACGGCAAAGCGGGACCTGGCGCTCGCAAACCAGGTCGGCGCGGCGTACGGCGAGGCGCTCCGCTCGAGCCTGCCAGCCCTCGTCGAACAGCTCGATGCCGCGTTCGCGGCTCGCCTGGCGGACCGGGGCCCGGAACCACAGCTCGGCGCGGCGAGGCTCGACGGCCCGCTCTCGGGCCTCGAGCCGCTGGTCAGGATCGACTGAGGGTCAGCTCCCCGGCAGCCGGGCGATGTCCTGGATCGAGATCAGGATCACGAGCGCCATGAGCACGAGGAAACCGGTCAGGTAGATCAACGCCTCCCGCTCCGCCGGCAGCCGGCGGCGACGGAACGCCTCGATGACCACCACCAGGATCCGTCCCCCGTCGAGCGGCGGGAAGGGCAGGACGTTGAGGACCGCGAGGTTGACCGAGAGCAGGCCCATGAAGGCAAGCTGCGTGACGAGCGGCTCCTGGATCACCTCGCCGGTCACCTGGGCGATCCCGATCGGGCCTCGCGCATCGCCGGTGTTGGGCGCCAACCCGATGAGGCCGGCCACGGTGCTGGCCAGGGCGCCCGGGATCTGGACCGCGATCTCCCCGGTCTGCTGGACGCCGAGCGCAACCGCCTCGACAGGGTTCGCCGCCCGCGGCGCGACCTCGACGACGGCCGCGGACCACGCGAAGCCCACCGGGCCGATGCCCTCCTGCCGCTGCGCATCGGTCAGGACCCGCGGCGTGACCGTGACGTCAAGCGTCCGTGAGCCACGATCCACGCTGAGTGTCACGGGCTTGCCCGCGTGCGCGGTGACGTAGGCGGTGAGGTCGCTCGAGAAATGGAAGTCGCTTGCTCTCTGCCCGAACGTCTGCCCATCGGCCCCCACGATCCTGTCCCCTGCCTGGAGCACCCCCACCGCCGGCGAACCGGCCTGGATGGAGGTGACGGTCAGCGGACCCACCTGCGCGGGGGCCGGCAGGCTGAGCGCGGCAGCGAAGAGGACGATCGCCAGGAGAGCGTTCATGGCCACGCCGGCGAGGAGCACCGCGATCCTGACCCAGATCGGCTTGCGGTTGAAGGCACCGGCCATGGCGCGGTCGATGGCAGTGTCGCTCATCCCACGCTCGCGCATGCGATCGGCCTCGATGTCGCCGTCCTCCCCGAGCATCTTCACGAACCCGCCCAGGGGTATGGCGTTCACGGAGTAGCGCGTTCCGCGCCAGGTCACCGACGCGAGGCGGGGTGGAAAGCCGATGCCGAACTCCTGGACGGTGATCCCGGATATCTTTGCCGCCACGAAGTGACCAAGCTCGTGCACCAGGACAAGGACGACGATCACGACCAGGAAGGCCAGGATCGTGCTCACGACACCCATGTCAGCGGCCCGCCGTCGCCAGCGAGCGGCGAAGGCTCCCCCGGACCTCTGCGTCCAGGGCCATGATCCCGTCGACATCCGGCTCGCGGTCGTCGCCCCAGCGCGCGACGGCCTCTTCAAGCGTACCCGCGATGCGATCGAAGCCGATGCGGCCGTCGAGGAAGGCGTCGATGGCCACTTCGTCGGCAGCATTAAGAATGGTGCCGCGGTTCCCGCCCGCGGCCGCAGCCTGGCGGGTCACGCGGTACGCCGGGAAGCGATCCTCATCGAGCTCGCGGAACTCGAGGGTTCCCCACGCGGTGGGGTCCGACGGCGACACCGGTGAGGCCAGGCGTCCCGGGTAGGTCAGCGCATATTGAATCGGGAGTCGCATGTCAGGGAAGCCGAGCTGGGCCTTGTAGGAGCCGTCCACGAACTCGACGAGCGAGTGCACCACGCTCCGGGGATGGATCACGGCAGCGATTCTAGAGTACGGAAGCCGATACAGCCATTGCGCCTCGATCGCCTCGAACGCCTTGTTGACCATGGTCGCCGAGTCGATGGTGATCTTGTCCCCCATCCTCCAGGTGGGATGCGCGAGCGCCTCGGCCGGGCTGACGCGACCGAGCTCGCCGATCTCCCTGTCCAGGAACGGCCCGCCGGACGCGGTAAGGATCAGGCGGGCGACATCCTCGCGACGCTCGCCCTGCAGGCACTGCCAGATCGCAGAGTGTTCGCTGTCGACCGGTCGAAGCCGCGCCAGCGGGTCGCCTTCGAGCCCATCGAGAAGCGCCGTGACCAGGTGCCCCCCGGCCACCAGCGTCTCCTTGTTCGCGAGCGCGACCGCCTGACCGGCGGCGAGGACGGCGAGGACAGCGGGAAGAGCGGTCATCCCGGTCGTCGCCACCACGACCAGGTCGGCGTTCCCGGCGACCGCCAGCTCCTTGAGGCTGGCCGCCCAGCGCGCTCGCGGAACCCAGCTCGGCCGGTCGTCGCGGCAGTGGATCCGGGCATCCGGCCATTCCGCGGCCTGGGCCTCGAGTCCCGGGGTCGCGCGTCCGGCGGCGAGGCCCACGACCCGGAACCGTTCCGGAAGGGCCCGCACCACGGCGAGCGTCTGGGTTCCGATCGATCCGGTCGACCCCAGGATCGCCACGCCGGTGATCGCGCCGGTCACACCACGAAGCCCGCGACGAGGAGTGCCCAGCCGGCCAGCACGGGTGCCGCAAAGAGGAAGGAGTCGATGCGGTCGAGGACGCCGCCATGGCCCGGGATCAGGAACCCCGACTCCTTGCGCCCGGCGGCCCGCTTCAGCATGGATTCCGCCAGGTCCCCCGCCTGCGCCGACAGGCCGACCACGGGGCCGAGCACGAGCGGATGCCACGCGGGCAGGCCCACGATCCACGCCCCGATCCCCGCTGCGACCGTTGCCGCAACGAGCCCGCCGGCGAGCCCCTCGACCGTCTTGGAGGGGCTGATGTGATCGATCAGCCGGGTCCTGCCCAGCCAACGGCCGGTCAGGTAGGCCCCGGTGTCATATCCCCACACGACGAGGATGAGCATCAGGCCCCACGCCGTTCCGCTTCGCAGCGACAGGGCGCCGATCTCGGTGGCGGTGGACCCGCCCGCGGGGGCCAGGTGGGCGACCAGAACGATGGTGGGTGCCAGGATCCCCAGGTACGCGGTGCCAAAGCTGGTGACCGCCCAGGTGACGAACCCCTTGCGCGGATCGACGCGGGTGAAGCCCGCGAACCCGAGCACCAGGATCGTCGCAGCGAAGACGCCCGCCACCAACCCCATCGGCTGGGTCAGACGCAGGAGATCTGCCAGGAGCCCGGACACGTTGTCGGCGTTCGCGGCGATCAGCCCCGCTCCCGCGACCGCGACGCCGGCGATGACGGCCAGCATCTGGGGCGGTTCGAATCCACCGGCATCGAGGAGGCTGATGAGCTCGGCCAGCGCAAGGAAGATGACCACGGCCACCACGATGGTCACCCACGGCTCGCCGACGAGGACCACGGCCACCACGATGGGCGCGAGGATGGCGGCGGTCAGCAGGCGCGTGCGAAGCATCGGTCCCTCGTTGCTACGAGCCGAATCGGCGTTGGCGGCTTGCGAACTCTTCCAGGGCGGCGTCGAGGTCGACCTCGCTGAAGTCGGGCCAGAGTACCGGGCTGAAGACGAGCTCGGCGTAGGCGCTCTGCCAGAGCAGGAAGTTGCTGGTCCGCTGCTCGCCGCCGGTGCGGATCAGGAGGTCGACGTCGGGCTGACCCGCGGTGTAGAGGTGTGCGTCCACCATCTCCTCGTCGATCGCCGACGGAGCGACACCGGCCGCCTGCAGCGACTCCAGCGCATCGATGATCTCGGTTCGGCCCGAGTAGTTGAACGCGATGTTCAGTGCCATTCGGCTCCCGCCACGGGTGCGCTCCTCCGCGTCTCGGATCGAACGCTGGATCTCCTCCGGCGCCTCGTGGAGCCTCCCGATGACGTGAACCGCGACACCCTCCCCGATCAGCTCGTCCGTGTTCTGCCGCACAGCCCCATCGATCAGGGCGAAGAGCGCGGCAACCTCCTCCTCGGTGCGCCGCCAGTTCTCCTGGCTGAAGACGTAGAGGCTGAGGACCTCGATCCCTCGCTCGGGCGCGACGCGGACGATGGGCTTGATCGCCTCGACGCCCTGCATGTGCCCGGCGATGCTGGGCAGCCCATGGGCCGCCGCCCATCGACGATTCCCGTCCATGATGATCGCGACATGTCGCGGGCGGTCACGGACAGGCAGGACGTCAGACCTCCATCACGTCGGCTTCCTTGCGCTCACTCCGAGCATCGACCATCTCGATGAACCGGTCGTGAACACGCTGGAGCCCATCGAGCTCGCGGCGCTCCTCGTCCTCCGAGATCTCCCCCTCGCGGAGCGCCTTCTTGAGCTGGTCTGCCGCATCGCGGCGGTGATGCCGCACTTCGACCCGTCCCTCCTCCGCGCGCTTCCGCACCTGCTTGACCATCTCCCGGCGGCGTTCCTCCGTCAGCGGCGGCACGTTGAGGCGGACGACGGCCCCATCCACGTTGGGCATGATGCCGATATCGCTCTTGGTGATCGCCTTCTCGATGGCAGACAGGACCGAGCGGTCCCAGGGCTGGATGACGATGAGGTGCGGATCCGGGACACTGATCCCCGCGAGCTGGTTCAGCGGCGTGGATGCCCCGTAGTAGTCCACGGTGATCCGCTCCACCAGCGCAGTCGACGCTCGTCCGGTGCGGATTCCCGCGAAGTCGCGCTCCATGGCCTCGACGGCGCGCTGCATCTTCGGCTCAACTGCGAGGACCGCTTCGTGGGTCATCGAGTCACCTCCCCTGTGATGAGCGTCCCGATCTGCTCGCCCCTGATGGCGCGGCCGATGTTTCCTTCCCGGGTCATGTCGAACACCACGATCGGCATCTCGTTGTCCATCGCCAGGCTGACCGCCGTGGCATCCAGCGCGCCGAGCCGGTTCGCGAGCAGATCCGTGTAGCCGATCTGGCTGTACCGGGTCGCCTCGGGGTGCAGCTCGGGGTCGGCATCGTACACCCCGTCCACCCGGGTCGCCTTGAGGATGACGTCCGCGCCGATTTCGACCGCGCGCAGTGTCGCCGCGGTGTCGGTGGTGAAGTACGGGTTTCCCGTGCCCGCCACCAGGATGATGACGCGTCCCCGCTCGAGGTGCCGGATCGCGCGCCGCCGAATGTACGGCTCGCAGATCTCGTTCATGGCGATTGCGCTCATGACCCGCGTCGGACATCCCACCTGCTCGAGGGCATCCTGCAGCGCGAGGCCGTTCATCACCGTGGCCAGCATCCCCATGTAGTCGCCGGTGGCGCGATCCATGCCGCGCGCCGCTGCCGCCATGCCGCGGAAGATGTTGCCGCCGCCGACGACGATCGCGACCTCGGACCCGCCGGCAATCGCCTCGGACACCTGCATGGCGATGGTGCGCGCGATCTCCGGATCCACCCCGTATTGCCGGCTCCCCATCAGCGCCTCTCCCGAGAGCTTGAGAAGTACCCGGTGGTAGCGACCGGTGGTCGGGGCGGAATCCGTCATGCCGTCGATCGATCCTCCGTCAATCCGCGTTCTCGCCAACCGCCATGCGGGCGAAGCGAGCCACCTTGATGTTCTCGCCGAGCAGGGCGATCTTCTCGGTGATCAGGTCCCCGATCTTCCGGTCGGTGTCGCGATACGGAAGGTCGACGAGGCAGGCTGTCTCGTACCACTTGTTGAGCTTTCCGTCGACGATCATGGGGACCACGTTCCCCTGCTTGCCTTCGGCCTCTGCCTCGGCGGCGAAGTCCTTGCGAAGCGCGTCGAGCACCTCGGCGGGCACGGCCTCACGCGAGACGTACGCCGGGTTGTGGCCGGCCACGGCCAGGGCGAGGTCGCGGGCGAGCTGCTGGAAATCCTCGGTTCGTGCGACGAAGTCCGTCTCGCAGTTGAGCTCAAGCAGGACGCCGAGGCGGCTGCCGTGGTGGATGTAGCTGGTCACGATGCCTTCTCGGGCCTCGCGGTCAGCCTTCTTCGCGGCGGTGGAGAGCCCCTTCTCCCGCAGCCACGCCGTGGCCTGCTCGAGGTTGCCGCCACTGTCCGTCAGCGCGCGCTTGCAGTCCATGATTCCGGCGCCGGTCAGTTCGCGGAGCTGCTTGACATCCTCCGCCTTGATGATGGTCGTGGTCATCTGTTCCTTCCTGGGACTTCGCCCGTGCGGTCCTTCACCAACACGGGCACGCTTGCGGACCTACGCTGACTCGCTATCCGAGTCGCTCTTTTCCTCAGCTTCCTCACCGGACTCGTCGTCCTCTGACTCCTCGCCACGGGACTCAGCCGTGCGTCGAGCCCGCGCTCGACGCTCTTCGTCCTCGTCCTCCTCCGGCTCGGGCTCGAACACGAGCGCCTCGCCGGCGGCGAGCGCCGCGCTGTAGTTCGGCTCATCGGCGAGCGTGGTCTCATCGACGGGGGGCAGCGCCTCCGCCTGCTCGAACTCCTCGTCGAGCTGGGCCTGTCGCTCGCTCTGCGCCTCGAGGACCGCATCGGCCACCCTGGAGGCAATGAGCTTGACGGAGCGGATGGCGTCGTCGTTGGCCGGGATCACCCAGTCGATGAGGTCCGGGTCGCAGTTCGTGTCGGTCATGGCCACGATCGGGATCTCGAGGCGTCGCGCCTCGGCCACGGCGATCGTCTCGCGGTGGGGATCCACGATGAAGACGGCGCCGGGAAGACGCCGCATTCGGCGGATTCCGCCGAGGGCGTTGTTGAGCCGAGCGATCTCCTCGGTGAGCTTCGAGGCCTCCTTCTTCGTGAGACGCTCGAACTCGCCGGAGTCTCGCCGCGCCTCCAGGGCCTCGAGGCGCTGGATTCGGCGCTTGATCGTCGTGAAGTTGGTGAGCATGCCGCCGAGCCAGCGCGTGTTCACGTAGTGCTGGCTGGAGCGCTGCGCCTCGAAGGCGATCGCCTCCTGGGCCTGCTTCTTGGTGCCCACGAACAGGACGCTGTCACCGTGCCGGATCGTGTTGCGCACGAACTCGAGCGCGGCGTCGAGGCGGCTGACGGTCTGGGCAAGGTCGATGATATGGATCCCGTTGCGCTCGGCAAAGATGAACTCGCGCATCTTGGGATTCCAGCGGCGGGTCTGGTGTCCGAAGTGGACGCCCGCCTCCAGCAGCTGCTTCATGCTGGTGGCCGTCATGAGATTCCTCCGGTTGTTCCTCCGCCCGTGGTCATCTCCGGAGGATCGACCCGTCGCGGCCGGCGACGGGCACCTCGATCCAGCGAATCGACGAGCGTGTGTGATGGGACGGGTCGGCTACCGCACGGTGCGTCGGCCGCACGGGCGCGGAGCCGGCCGGGAGTATAGCACGGGCACCCTTGAACCCCACCGTGCCGGTCTGTCGCTCGCGGCACGTGCAGGCGAGGCTCACCGGATGCCACAAGAAGGCACCGTACCCGTACGAAGGTACCGGCACCCCTCCCCTTCGTACCTTTGACCGTCGCCGTGGCACCGGAGAGCATCGGGGCACCGACCCACGCATACCCGGAGGATCGATGCACGGCCGAATGGTCGCCCTGGCCACCGCCGCGGGCGTTCTCGCCCTTGCGCTCGTCGGCGCATCGCAGCTGGTACCCGCCACCCGCGCGGCCGAACCCACGGTCGTCGTCCGGAACGGCGACACGCTCAGCGGGATCGCCCTGCGGCATCGGACCAGCGTCGCGCGGCTCGTGGCGCTGAACGGCCTGAGCGACCCGAACCGCATCTACGCGGGCCAGCGGCTCGTCGTCGACGCCGGGGCCGGCCCTCCATCCGCCGCGGGCGGGAAGGCCACGACCGCCGCGGGCACATCGCCGCGCGTGCACCTCGTCCGCGTCGGCGAGCAGCTGACCGGCATCGCGCAGCTTTACGGGACCACCGTCGACGCCATCGTCCGGCTCAACGGCATCACCAACCCCAACCGGATCCTTGCGGGCCAGCGACTCCTCGTACCGGCCGCACGCGCGCCGGCCAGCGCCCCGAAGGTTGCGCCGTCGCCGGCCATCGTCACGCACCGCGTCGCACCGGGCGAGAACCTGACGGTGATCGCCGCGCAGTACAGGACGAGCATCGCCGCCATCGTCGCGCTCAACCACCTTGCCGATGCGAGCTACATCCGCGTCGGCGAGGTGCTGCGCATTCCCGACCACCGCCAGGCGCCGGCGACCGCGCGCACCGCAACGGCGAACCTGCCGGCGGACGTCGCCCGTCGGATGGCAGCCCGCACCGCGGTTCGGGACCTCATCGTCGCCGAGGCACGCGATGCTGGCGTGCTGCCGGCTCTCGCCCTCGCCGTCGCCTGGCAGGAATCAGGCTGGCAGCAGAACGTGGTGAGCAGCGCAGGCGCGGTCGGCGTCATGCAGCTGCTGCCCGCCACGGGGGACTGGATCGCCGGTTCCATCCTCCACGCCTCCGTTCGCCTGGGAGACACCCGGCAGAACATCCGGGCCGGGGTGGCCCTCCTGGCACACTACCTCGGGCGATACCGCGACAGCCGCAGCCTCGCCCTCGCCGCGTATTACCAGGGCCAGCGATCAGTCGACGTGCACGGCATCCTGCCCGTCAGCCGCCCGTATGTCGCGTCGATCCTCGCCCTCCAGGCGCTGCTGGGCGGCTGAGCCGCTTCACCATCCGTCGACACCCGCCATGCGCACGGCACGCCATCGGCCCGCCGCCAGCTCCACCGTGACGAGGTCGATGCGCAGGCCCCGGTGACCCACCGGCTCAAGGGAGCCATACCTCGCCAGCGCCCGGCGCAGGCGTCCGAGATGGTCGGCCTGCAACGATTCGGCGGGGTGGCCCGCGCGTGCGGAGCTCCGCGCGCGAACCTCGACCGCGACCAGGACGCCTGACGGGTCGAGGCAGACGAGGTCGATCTCACCTTCTCGGACCCGCCATCGACGGGCCAGGATTCGCCAGCCGGACGCCTCGAGGCCGTGTGCCACGGCGGCCTCCGCATCCCTGCCGAGCTGATGGCGCCGATTGGACATGCCATGCCTCCTTCGCGAAGGCGAGCAGATGCGGCCGATGGGTCAGGAGGAGCGAGCGACGACGACCTCCCGAACGTCCGCGCCCTCGAAATCGGCAGGGTCGTCGGCCGGCTCGATCTCCTCCTCGCTCAGCAGGGCGAGATCGTCGAAGATGAGGTCGAGGGGAAGCTGCGTGCCGGCGAGCAGCATGCGCACCGGAGCGAAAGTTCTGCGGTGCCAGGCACACGGGCCTTCGGCCATGAGCGCGTCGTAATGGCGACGGGTCCCGTAGCCCTTGTTCACCGCGAATCCGTACGCGGGATACCGAGCGTCGTACTCCGCGCAGATCCGGTCACGCGTCACCTTGGCAACGATGCTGGCCGCAGCGATCGAGGCACTGATGGCGTCGCCGTCGATGATGGGCCGCTGCGGGAGATCCACGTATGGCAGGCTGAGCGCGTCGATCATCAGGTGGTCGGGTGGCGGGCTGAGGCGGCCAACGGCCTCCCCCATCGCCAGCTTCGTCGCCTGGAGGATGTTGACCCGGTCGATCACCTCGACCTCCATCACGCCCAGCCCGACCCCCTCGGCGCGATCGAGGATCAGCTCGTACAGCGCTTCGCGGCGGCGACGGGTGAGCACCTTGGAGTCGCGGATGCCCCTGATCCGATGGCGCTCCGGAAGGACCACGGCGGCAGCCACCACAGGGCCGGCCAGCGACCCGCGGCCGACCTCGTCGATGCCGGCGATCCGCCGGAACCCGGCCAGCCGCAGCTCACGCTCGTGGCGCATGTGGGCATCCCGGGGCCTGCTGATCCTTCGTCCGGATCGTGCCATCGACGTCACCGTTGAGACCGCGAGCCGGCGGGCCGGCGATCAGCTGTTGACGCGCCGCTCCCGAAGCGTGGCGGCCTTGCCGACGCGGCGTCGCAGGAAGGTGAGCTGCTTGCGCCGGGCCACGCCATGTCGAACCACCTCGATCCTCTCGACGCGCGGCGCGTGGATCATGAAGGTCCGCTCCACTCCCACGCCGCTCGCGATGCGGCGAACCGTGATCGACTGGTTCAGGCCGCCGCCGCGCATGCGCATGACGGTTCCCTCGAAGACCTGCACCCGCTCGCGGTTGCCCTCAACGACCTTGACCGAGACGCGGACCGTGTCACCGGGGGCGATGGCCGGCAGGTCGGTGCGAAGCTGCTCGCGCTCGAGATCGGCGATGGCGTTCATTGTCGGGAGTCCTCGTTACTGCGGAATGCGCCACGGCTTATCGGATGCGGGCGCGCGCGATGCGACACACAAACGCGACCGCCTGCAGCGGCCGCGACCGGCGGAGTATAGCAGCGGCCCCTTGCGCCGGGCAAGCGCGGTCACTCACCGTCCTCCGACCGCTCCCGCCTCAGCTGATCGCGGTCCGCGGGGGTCAACGGGGCGCGGTCGAGCAGGTCCGGACGTCGCTCCCGGGTGCGTCGTAGCGCCTCCGCCCGACGCCAGCGACGAACCGCGCCGTGGTCCCCCGAGAGGAGGACGGGCGGGACCCGCAGCCCGCGAAACTCCTCCGGCCTGGTGTACTGCGGGTGTTCGAGGAGCCCGGTTGCGAACGAGTCCTCCTCGTGGGACTCGGCCTCGATCACACCGGGCACAAGGCGCACCACGGCATCGATGAGGACCAGCGCGGGGAGCTCGCCCCCGGTGAGGACGTAGTCCCCGATGCTCACCTCGCGATCGGCGAGCCCCCGGGCGCGCTCGTCAACACCCTCGTATCGGCCGCACACCAGCGCAAGGTGCGACACATGGGCGAGCTCGCGAGCGAGGGCGTCGTTGAGGCGCTCCCCTGCGGGGTCGAGGAGCACGACCGTGGCACCGGACGCCCTCAGCGGCTCGATGGCGGCGAACAGCGGCTCCGGTCGCAGCACCATGCCCGCGCCGCCGCCGTACGGGTAGTCGTCGACGGACCGATGGCGGCCGAGGCCGTGCTCGCGGAGGTCGTGCAGCGCAACGTCGAGGAGGCCGCGCTCGCGGGCGCGGCCGATCACGCTGGTCTCGAGTGGCGTGACGAACAGCTCGGGAAACAGGGTGACGACGTCGATTCGCATCGGGTTCAGCCGGTCTCCTCGACCTCGTACCGAACGATCATGCACCGTGCGTCCAGATCGATGGAGCGGACGACCTCCCGGATGGCGGGGATGAGCAGCTCGCCGCCCCCGGGGCGCTCGATGACGTAGACCTCGGCTTCGCCGGCGCGGAACACTTCGCGCACGATCCCCAGCGCGCTGCCCGCCTCGTCCCGCACCTCCAGGCCCTCGAGCTGATGCCAGTAATACTGACCCTCCGGGAGCACGCGCGGAACGACCTCGAGGTACTGTCCGATGACGGCCTCCGCGGCCTCCCTCGACGCGATTCCGTCGAGCACCAGGGCCGGAACGCGACCGCCACGCTCTGATCGGCGTATCCGCCGCGGCTGCTCCTCCCCCTCGAGATACACCTCGGCATCGACGTCGAGGTGCTCCGGCCAGTCGGTGAGCGGCTCGACCTTCACGGCACCGGCAAGCCCCTTGGCGCCGATGATGCGGGCGACCGCGAGGCGTTCAGTCGTTTGCGACGATCTCCAGCTCGATGTGGACCCCGGCGCGGCTGGCCATCACCCGCAGCAGGCTGCGGATGGCGTTCGCGATGCGACCGTCGCGGCCGATGACGCGGCCCATGTCCGCCTCGTCGACCGCGAGAGTCAGCTCCACCTCGTCCCCCTGCTGGTCCATCTCGACGGTGACCGCATCGGGATTGTCGACGAGCGAGCGAGCGACGTACTCGAGAAACTCCTTCACGCGGACGCCTTGGCGCTGCTCTTGGCGGTCGCCTTGCGTGTCCGAGGCTTGGGCGCCGGCGCGGCCTCGGCAGCCTGCGCGTGCGCATCCAGGCCCGCCTGGCGGAGCAGCTTCACGACCGTCTCGGAGGGCTGGGCGCCCTTTCCGATCCACTCGCGGATGCGCTCGCCCTCGAGCCGGACCGTCGCGGGTTCGGTCAGCGGGTCATAGAAGCCGAGGATCTCGAGCGCCCGGCCATCGCGGGGCTTCCTGCCGTCGATGGCGACGACCCGGTATGACGGGCGTTTCGTGGCCCCTACTCGGGCCAGCCGGATGCGAACTGCCAAAGGTACGTTCCTGCCTTCCTCGTGTCGTGTCCCTGCGCAGTGCGGCCTAGTGGACCGTCACCGTCGCGTAGATTCTGATCTCGTTCTGCCGCGCGGGAATCGTGAGCGCGACTGCGTCAATGTGGCTGAGAATATCGCGGACGTCCGCGGGAAGGGCATCCGTGGGCTGGCCAAGGATCCCCAGCACGATGTCTGCAGCCCGGGATCCCTCCACGTAGAGCTCATTGCCGCCCCGCCCGCCGGCAACCTCGAATGCCGCACGATACCCCGCCGAGGCCCCCAGCGTCTTCCCCGATGCGTGGGCGGCGAGCGCCGCGGCCACGTCGTCGCTGCTGAGCCCGGCCACCACGACGCCATCGCTGATCGCATACGCCAGCTGACCGACCTGAGGGATCGCCAGGGTCGTCACCGTGATGCCCGCCTGGTCCAGCTGCCGCACGTCGGCGTTCCGCGAGCGGAGCGCATCGGTCATACGCTGCAGGTTGCCCGCTGCGGCCGATGCGTCGCTGGGGCGCAGGAGGAGCACCCCATGCGGCGTGCTCCCATCGAGGCCGGTGAGCGCAACCGCGGTCTCCCGATCGAAGAGGGGCAGGAGGTCGCGGTCGAGATCAATGCCCAGGCCCAGCGCGGCGAGCGCCCGCAGCTGCGTCAGTGCCTGGGCCGCATCCTGGCCGCCGGGGACTGACCCGAGCTCCGTAGCGACGCTGCTGAACGCCTGCTGAGCGCCAAAGAAGACCAGCTCCGCCTCCGTGTCCGCCGGCATCCAATCGGGAAGGCTCGACGGTTCGCTGGCGAGGGCGTAGCTGGCCCTGGTCGACGCGTCGGCCGCGGACGGGTTGAAGGGCGCGCTGCCGATCAGCTGCAGGCCACTGCTCCTGGCGACGACCGCCAGTCCGGCAGCGCTGTAGCCGCTCGTGCCCAGGATCTGTCCCGTCGACGCCGCGGCCCCGGAGATGTCGAGGTACATGGACGCGACCCGGTCCGAGGGCAGTGTTCGCATGGCTCGCCGGAACGCCTCCGCGTCCGACAGGCGTGCCGCCTTGCCCTGCGCGGCGTCGATGACCGCATGCAGCGTGCTCGCATCGTTGGTGGCCACGAGCATGCCGTCCACGATCGTCACCCGCGAGGCGACAGCCGATCCGCCGGCGAGCACCTCGACGGTCAACCCGCCGTAGGTCTCCGTGCGCAAGGTGCTTCCGTCGGCCTCGGCGATCCGGTGGACCGCTGCCTCCGCTGCGGACTCGTCGCGGACGGCGATGAACGCCACCGGCACCCCACCGGCAATCCCCTGGGCGTCGGCACCCCGGACCAGCGCAACCGCCAGCTGCTCCCCGAGCCAGGGCTTCACGTCCCCGCGGTAGTCAAGGCCCTCGCTCGCAAGCCCCTGCTGGACGAGCTCGTCGATCTTGTCGCCGAGCGCGGCCCGGTCGGAGAAGCCGGGGAACCGTGTCAGCAGGTCCGCCAGGCTCGTCTCCTGGCCAGTGGACGGGCTCAGGTAGACCGTCACGTATGCAAGCGTGCTCGCCGGGGCCAGGCGGGCCGCCTGGTCGACGGTGGGTCCGAACACGAAGAGGAAGCCGGCCACGACGCCGATGCCGATGAGCGTCAGCAGCGTGGTCAGGGCGATGGCGAGGCGGTGCATGGCGCGGCTAGCGGCCTCCGAGGAGGCCCCGGAACGGCCCCGGAATGCGGCCGCTGCCCAGCGAGCGCATGAGGCGCTGCATCTCGCCGAACTGCTTCAGCAGGCGGTTGACGTCGGCCGTGGAAGTCCCGCTGCCCACGGCGATCCGACGACGTCGGCTCGCCTTGATCACCTCGGGGTGGCGACGTTCGTGCGGCGTCATCGAGTCGATGATCGCCTCGATCCGTGTCAGCTCGCCGGCGTCCACTGCCTGCTGGGCGGCGCCGGCCATCTGTCCGGCTCCCGGAATCATCTGCAGCACCTGGCCGATGGGGCCCATCTTCTTGATCTGCTGGAGCTGGCTGCGGAAGTCGTCGAGTGTGAAGCGCGCCTCCATCATCCGCTTGGCGACCCGCTCCGCCTCGTCTCGATCGACCGTCTCCTGCACGCGTTCGACGAGCGAGAGGACGTCACCCATTCCCAGGATGCGCTGCGCCAGCCGATCGGGGTGGAATGGCTCCAGGCCGTCGGGGCGCTCGCCGGTACCGATGAAGGCGATCGGCAGGCCCGTCACGCTCCGGATCGAGAGCGCGGCGCCGCCGCGCGCATCGCCGTCCATCTTGGTCAGGATCAATCCGGTGATGGGAAGTCTCGCGTGGAATGCCTCGGCGACGCGCACCGCCTCCTGCCCGGTCATGGCGTCCACGATGAGGAGCGTCTCCGCGGGCGTGACGACACCGGCGATCCGCACCAGCTCATCCATCATCGCCTCGTCGACGTGGAGCCGCCCGGCGGTGTCGAGCAGCACGACGTCCAGGTTTCGCTGCCGAGCCGTCTCCAGGCCCGAACGTGCGACCTCCAGCGCCGGGGTCCCCACCGACCGCGAATGCACCTCCGCGCCGATCTGGTCGCCCAGCTGCACGAGCTGGTCGACGGCCGCCGGGCGATAGACGTCCGCGGCGACGAGCAGCGGCCGGTGGCCCTCCTTGCGGAGGCGGACGGCGAGCTTGGCCGCGGTCGTCGTCTTGCCTGAACCCTGGAGCCCCACCAGCATCACCACCGCCGGGCGCGCCTCCAGCGAGAGGTGATGCCGTTCGCCGCCCAGGGTCGCAACCAGCTCGTCGTGCACGACCTTGACGACCTGTTGTCCCGGGTGCAGGCCGGTGAGCAGCTCCGTGCCAAGCGCCCGCTCGCGGACGTGCGCCACGAACTCCTTCACGACCCGGAAGTTCACGTCTGCCTCGAGCAGCGCAAGGCGGATCTCCCGCAGCGCGACATCCAGGTCCGCTTCGGTGATCTTCGCCTTGCCGCGCAGGCGTTCCGCAACGCCCTGCAGGCGGCTGGAGAGGGATTCGAACATGACGCTCGCTAGCTGTTGCGACGGCCGCCGCCGGGGTGACGGCAGGCGCGCCGGCAGCCAGGGGCCACCGGCGCGAAACGGCTGCACATGCTACTACCCGGTCCGGTGGGCGGCAACGATCCGCCGGTTCGCGTCAACCCGCGAGCAGCCACTCGACATACGCGGCGGGATCGAACGGAGCGAGATCCGCGAGCTCTTCCCCCACCCCCGCAAACTCGATCGGGACGCCAAGCCGATCGGCCACCGCGACCGCCACGCCGCCCTTCGCGGTGCCGTCGAGCTTGGTCAGCACGATGCCCGTCACCCCGGCCTCCCGGCTGAACGCCTCGGCCTGGGCGAGCCCGTTCTGCCCCGTCGTCGCGTCGAGGACCAGGAGCACATGCCTGGGTTGGTCCGGCATCCGCCGCTCGATGACGCGACGGATCTTCGCCAGCTCGGCCATCAGCTGCGTCTTGTTCTGGAGACGTCCGGCCGTATCGATCAGGACCGCGTCCAAACCCCGGGACTCGGCGGCGGCAAGCGCGTCGAAAGCCACCGCTCCCGGATCGGCCCCCGTGCGCTGCGCGATGACCGGCACGCCCAGCCGTTCTCCCCAGATCCGGAGCTGCTCGATCGCCGCCGCCCGGAAGGTATCGGCGGCTGCAAGCGCCACCTGCCGCCCGTCCGACTGCAGGCGCGCGGCAAGCTTGGCGATGGTCGTGGTCTTGCCCGTCCCGTTGACGCCGACGAACAGGATCACCGATGGCGAAGGACCCAGCACGAAGGTTCCCGAGCCGGCCCGTTCCAGACGCTCGCGAATCTCCTCGGCAAGCGCGGTGCGCACCTCTCCGCCACCGCGGCCACCGGCCAGCCGGTAGCGTTCCCTCGCGGCATCGACGAGCGCCAGGGTCGTCTCGGCGCCCACGTCGGCCGCGATGAGCGCCTCTTCCACGTCGTCCCAGGTCTCATCGGTCGCGGCATCCCCGGCCAGGATCTCCCGCAGGCGAGCGCCGAACCCCGATGGACGCGCGCGCAGGCCCAGTCCGCCGGGCCCAGCCGCTGCCCGCGCGGGACGGGCCATGGTGGCAGGCGGTGCAGGCGCCACGTCGCCGCCTGCCGGCTCCCCGGTCGCGGACGGGTCCTTGGCCGGGATCTCCCCTTCGTCCTCGTCGCGCTCGCGGCGCCGCCAGAACATCAGGCTCCAACCTCGACGGGAAGGTCCGATAGGCGAAGGGAGAGCACCCGGGACACGGCGGCATCGGTCATGGTCACCCCGTAGATCGTGTCCGCGACCTCGATGGTGGCGCGGTTGTGCGTGATCACCACGAAGTCGATCTGCGCCGCGAGATGGCGGAGCGCATCGGCGAACCGTCCGATGTTCGCCTCGTCGAGTGCCGCGTCCACCTCGTCGAGGATGCAGAAGGGCACCGGATTCACGCTCAGCATGGCGAAGAGCAGCGCCACCCCGGTCAGAGCCCGCTCGCCGCCGGAGAGCATCGCCAGCCGCTGCAGGCGCTTTCCCGGGGGCCGCACCACGATCTCGATGCCTCCCGGCGCCTCGCCCTCCTCCCCGTCCCCGAGCTGCAGGGCCGCGGACCCACCGGCGAACAGGAGGCGGACGAACTCGTCGAACTTCTGGCCGATGGCGTCGAACGCCGCCCCGAACCGCTCGGCGATCTCGCGATCCAGGCGTGCGATCAGCTCGGTCGTCGACTCGATGGCCGCGCGGAGATCCCCCTCCTGCGAGGTGAGGTCGTCGAGCCTCGTCGAGAGCTCTGCGTGCTCCTCGACGGCGAACGGATTCACCGATCCGATCTGCGCCAGCGTGCGCCGGACCCGACGCTGCTCCGACTCGAGCGTCGCGTCGTCCAACGCTTCGGCCTCGGCGACCAGCTCTGCCGGGACCTCGTCCTGGTCCGCGCCCGCCCTGGCCTCCATGCCCCCTTCGTTTCCCTCCTCGATCGAGACCGGGCTGAACGCGTCGAGCGCCACCTCGCGCTCTCTGGCGAGCGCGGCCAGGGCCTCCTCATGCCGCGACGCCTCGATCGCGGCGCCCTGCGCATCACGATCCAGCTCGGTGAGCCTGCCGCCGGCTCCCGATTGGCTTCGCTCGAGCTGCAGCAGCGTCGCGCGCTGCTCCTCGCGGGCGCCATCGGCAATACGGCGCTGCTCTGCGGCGGCGTCATCCGCCGCCTGCGCGCGTTCGACATCGGCCGCGATGCCCGTCAGCTCGGTTGCGAGTCGGTCCAACGCGGCACTGGCCGCCTCGCGCGTCTCGCCGATCTGGGTTCGCCGCGCCTCGAGCTCCGCCCGCTGTCGGCGTGTCCCCACCATCGTCTGCTCCACGGCCTCCGCGCGCGCACGCGCCGCCTGCCACGCTGCCCTGGCCTGGTCACGGTCTGCGGCAGCCTCCACTCCCACCTCCCGGGCCTTGCTGACGCGCGATTGGAGCGCGTCGTGGTCGATGCTGCCGAGATCGGGATGGGGAGCTGCGTGCTCCGCCACCGCGGTGCGCGCAGCGTCGAAGGCGGGGCCGAGGTCAGCCATCTGCCGCTCGGCTCGCGACAGCCGGGTCTCAGCATCGGCCAGCTCGCCTGCCGCACGACGTGCGTCGGTCTCCGCGGCATCCGCAGCATCGCGCAGCTCGGCGTGGCGTCGCTGGCGCGCTGCCGCCTCGGCCACCGCGTGGGCCGCGGCATCGGTGCGCGCGCCGTGCGTCCGCTCGAGGTCGGCGAGCTGCGCGGCGAGGTCCCTGCGCCTCGCCTGCTGGCGGGCGGCAGCCCCACCGGGCGGATCGCCGCGTCCCCGCAGGGCCAGGATGCCCCGCCCGTCTGCGAGGTCTCCCGCATCGGTCACGGCGCACCAGCCGGAAGGCAGCGATCGCCACCCGGCGAGGAGCGCGTCCAGATCGGGCGCCACGGCCACGCGCGAGAAGAGCGCGGGCACGCCAGCGGAGCCGATCCATTCCGCGAGCGTGCGCCGTGCCCCGACCGCTGCGAGGGCCTCCCGTCGCTCCGCGGTGGTCGGCCCGCTCCTTCCGTCGAGCAGGCGCGCCGTGCCTCGCGCGTCGCGCGTCGCATCGACCGGGCTGGCATCCCGCCAGAGCAGCGCATCGCCGACCTCGCCACCGACCACCGCCTCGATGGCCGCCCATGCGGAATCCGGTGCCGCCAGGGTGTCCAGGAGAGAGGCCCAACCCTCGGCAATCAGCCGATGTCCCAGGCGCGCCCCGATCGTGGCGCGCTCGTCGAGCGCGTCGATCTCGGCCTGCGCCGCCGCCGCCCGTTCCGCGGCCATGGTCGCCTCGCGCCTCGCCTCGTCCGCCACGCGGCGCGTCTCCTCCATGATCGTCCGTGCCGCCTCCGCCGCGGCCCGTGCGGCCCGTGCCGTGACCTCGCGCTCGTTGGCCGCCTCGCGGGACGGCTCGATGGCCCCCCGTAGGCGGGTCAGCTCCAGTTCGATCGAACCCCGCTCCGACTCGAGACGCTCGACACGGGCCTGCGCCGCTGCCGAGGCTTCCGCCCGGCGTGCCTCGCTGGCGATGAGGTCCGCGTCCCGGCGGCGCGCTTCGGCGAGCTGTTCCTCGGCCTCCAGCAGCTCCCGGTCGGCCGCGGCCAGCCGCGTCAGTGCCTCCTGCCAGCCGCGCTCGGCCTCGCCGGCGGCGGCGAGCACCCGTTCCGCCTGGGGTTCCAGCACCTCCACGGGCGCGTCGAGGGCGGCGATCGTATCCGCCAGGTCGCGCGCCGAACGCTCGGCCGTCGCCTCCAGCTCCGCGTGCCGCGCGCGCAGCGCTTCGTGCCGGCTCTCCGCCCGGATCAGGGCTTCGCGGGTGCGCTCCCGCTCATCGGCCGCGGAGCGAGCCGACGCGTCCGCCTCCCAGTACCGCGCCTCAGCGGCTTCGAGGGCTGCCCGAGCGGCCGTCTGGTCTGCGCGGAACGCCTCTGCCGCGGCCTCGGCAGCCGCTGCCCGCCGGCGCGCATCGCCCAGGGCCTCGCGCAGCCCGCCTTCGCGTCGGCGGTGCGAGACGGCGACGAGGGCGCGCCCGCGGGTCCGCAGGGCATCATGCTCCTGCTGGTGCTTTGCCTGCAGCGCCAGTCGCCGGACCTGGGGGCGAAGCTCGCCCAGGAGATCGGCGACCCGGGTCAGGTTGTCGCCGGCGCGGGCGAGGCGCGAGAGGGCCTCGTTCTTCCGGACCTGGAGGTTCTTGACTCCCGCGGCCTCCTCGAAGAGCTGCCGTCGTTCCTCCGGGCGCAGCGAGAGCGCCGCGTCGACGGTGCCCTGGCCCACCACCACGAGGGAGTTGGCGCCAAGCTGCCCCGCACCGAGGAGATCCACGATGTCGCGGAGGCGGGCCCGGGCGCCGTTGATCAGGTATTCGTTCTCGCCGGACCGATACGAGCGCCTGCCAATCGTCACCTCCGCGAACTCGATTGGCAGCCAGCCGTCCTCGTTGTCGAGGGTTAGGGTGACCTCCGCCATCCCCGTCGGCCGTCGCTGCTGGCTGCCCGCGAAGATGACGTCGTCCGCACGGCGCGTCCGAAGGGAGCGGTTCGACTGCTCCCCAAGCACCCAGCGAACCGCGTCGGCCATGTTCGACTTGCCGCTGCCGTTGGGACCAATGACGGCATTCACCCCGGGCTGGAAGACGAAGCGCGTGGCGTCCGCGAACGTCTTGAAGCCGTGCAGGCGCAGCTCGCGCAGCCGGCTCACGGCTTGGCGCCGGGATGTCGCACCGTCACGCTTCGACCTGCGCGCCGTCGGGTCCCGCGTCCGACGGCGTCGAACCCAGGATCTCGAGCGCGAGCTCGGCGGCCTGCTCTTCCGCCCGTTGCCGGCTGGAGCCCTCGCCCGTCGCCAGCTGCCGTCCGTCCACCATGGCGGCCACGGTGAAGGTCTGGTCGTGCGGTGGCCCGACCGTAGCGAGCAGCGCATAGAACGGCTTAGTATGCCGGTATCGCTGCGTCCACTCCTGGAGTCGGCTCTTCGCGGACTTCGGCGGGGCGGATTCCTCGCCCGGTCCGTCCATCCGTGCCGCGAACAGGCCACGGAGCACGTCGCGCGTGCTCTCGATCCCTTCGCTGAGGAAGATGGCGCCGGCCAGGGCCTCCATGGTTGCGGCCAGGAGCGACGGGCGCGTCGCCCCACCGGCCTCTGCCTCGCCGCGGCCCAGCTGGAGGTGCGCGTCCAGGCCCAGGTCGAGCGCGAGCGCAGCGAGTGCGTTGCGATTGACAAGGGCGGCGCGCCGTGCGGTGAGGAAGCCCTCGTCCTCGTCGGGGTAGCGCTCGTAGAGGAGGCGGCTCACGACAAGACCGATGACGGCGTCACCGAGGAACTCGAGACGCTCGTTGTGACCGTTTGCCGCGTTCGGGTTCTCGTTGTAGTACGAGCTATGGACGAACGCCTGCGCAATGGCCTCCGGGTCTCGCAGAACGATGCCGAGCCGCTCGCCCAGCTCGTCGACGGATGGATCGGCCATCGGCTGCGTTCGCTACTGCTGGTGCTCCTCGATGTACTCGACGGCGTCCGACACCTTCTGGATCTTCTCGGCATCCTCGTCCGAGATCTCCATGCCGAACTCCTCTTCGAGGCTCATGATCAGCTCGACGAGATCCAGCGAGTCGGCGTTGAGGTCCTCAACGAACGACGCCTGGGGCGTGACCTCGTCCTCGTCGACGCCGAGCTGCTCGACGATGAGCTTCTTGAGACGCTCGAACGTAGTGCCTTCGGCCACCAGACTCTAACCTCCTCCACCCGATGATCGCGCGACGCTGCCGAGCACCCCGTTCACGAGGCGCCGGGCCGCGTCTCCGGCGTAGATCCGGGCGAGAGAAACGGCGTCCTCGATCGTCTCCCCGCTCGGGGTCGCGGCGGAGTATAGCACCTCGTACAGGGCGCTCCGGAGGATCGTGCGCTCGACCCTGCCGAGCTCCGAAACGGGGATCGCGGGTGCGAGTGCGGCGATCTGCGCGTCGAGCGCCGCCCGATGTTCGAGGACCCCGCCGACGATGGCGCGAGCGTGCTCGGCGACGCTTGCCGTTGCTCCGCGCTCTGCGGCGAGACGATCGAGTGCCTCGAGTGCCTGGCGAGGACGGAACTCTTCCTCGAACAGGGCGAGGAGCGCCAGGCGACGCGCGATCCTCCCGGGACGCTGGCGGCCCGAGCGCCGGTGGACGGCGCGCGGCGGTCGTGCGTCCGCCATCGGCTCAGTCTCGCTCGGCACGTCCGAGCCGTGCAGCCAGCCGCGCCCGCAGCTCGCCGCGAAGGCGAGCCGGATGGCGCTTCATCCACTGGGCGATCAGGTCCGGGATTCGCGCTGCGGCGGCGTCCGAGGCGGCCTCCATGGCGAACCGGACCATGCGCGCCTTGGCCCGGCCGTGGGTGACGATGCTCACCCCGCGCACGCCGAGGAGCGGGGTTCCGCCGAACCGCTCGTAGTCGAACCGCTGGCGGATGCGGTTGAACCCGGGGCGCAGGGCGAGGAGCGCGATCGGGGCTATCGGTCCCTGCTGGAGGTCCTCGCGCACCGACCGGAAGATGTAGGACGTGAGGCCCTCGAAGAACTTGAGGATCACGTTCCCCAGGAAGCCGTCACAGACGACCACGTCGGCGAGATGCGCGACGAGATCGTTGCCCTCGATGTTGCCCACGAAGTTCAGGCTCGACGCGTGGAAGCGATGGTTTGCCTCCTGCGCCAGCCGATTCCCCTTCTGCGCCTCCTCGCCGATGTTCAGCAGCGCCACGCGCGGCTCCGGCACGTGCAGGACGTGCTCCGCGTAGATGGAGCCCATGACGCCGAACTGGAGGAGGTTATCGGCATCGCAGTCCACGTTCGCTCCGACGTCGAGGAGCATGATCGGGCCCTCGGCGGTGACGAGGTGGGCGCCCAGCGCCGGGCGGTCGATCCCTTCGATGCGTCCCAGGCGGAAGACCGCGGCGGCCATCGTCGCGCCGGTCGAGCCGGCGGAAACGACGGCGTCGGCATGGCCATCGCGAACGAGCTCGGTGGCGACCACCACCGACGCGCGCTTCTTCGACCGAAGGGCGGCCGCGGGGTGATCGCCCATCGTGATCACGTCCGGGGCGTCGACGAGGGAGATGCCCGTCGGATGGCCCTTTCCGTACTCCGCGATCTCTCGCTCGATGCGTGGGACGTCTCCGACGAGGATCACCTCGTCATTGCGAGCCATGGCGTAGTCGATGGCGCCCCGCACGGTCTCACGCGGTGCGTAGTCGCCGCCCATCGCATCCAGCGCGATGCGCATCGGTACCTACCGGCGGGCGGCGGTCGGGTGGATCAGCGTGTCCCCTCAGCCGGGGTGACCGTCTCCACCGACACCGCTTCGCGGCCGTCGTAGTAGCCGCACGTCGGACAGACGTGGTGGGCGCGCTTCAGCTCGTGGCAGTGATCGCACTCCACGAGCGGCGGCAGGCTGAGGGCAAGGTGCGCACGGCGCTCGCCCTGGCGCGCCTTCGAAACCTTTCGCTTGGGAACGCCCACGCGAACAACTCCTGTTCAATGACGAATTCGGGACGCCGCAGTATAGCCGTCCACGCCGATGCTGACGAGCCGCCGGTCCCCGGCTACTCGCGGGCGTCGGGGAGCAGTCGGGCCAGGGCGGCCAGCCGCGGGTCGATCTCGTCGGTCTCGTGCTGGTGAGGACCGGCCGACAGGCTTTCGCCGCAGACGCTGCACAGGCCCGGGCACTCCGGGCGACAGAGCGGGTGCATCGGCTCGGTGAGGCTCAGCTCGTCACGGAAGACCGGGGCCAGGTCGATCTCGTGGTGCTCGTCGATGAGCGATGAGTCCTCGCCGCCGTCCGGAACCATGGGCTCGCCGGTCGTCGGGTCGAGGGTCGGCAGGAACTCCTCGGCAATGGGAACCTCGACCTCCTCGACGAACGGGTCCAGGCACCGGGCGCAGGTTCGGCGCAGCGGCGCGGTAAGGGCACCGCGAACCAGGATGCCCCGGTTCGTACGCTGAAGCCGCAGCGTTCCGTCGATGGGACCCGCCAGCTCGACGTCCGGACCCAGGGCGACGTAGTGGTCACGAAGCCGCAGGTCGCGCGTCACCCCCGGCACCTCGTGGAGGAGGCCGGCGACGTTGACGGCGGTCATGGTCGGGCAGGGGCGCCGGCCTGCTCCTCGGGTGCATCGACCGGGTCGGTGTCCCCAGCGGCGGGACGGCTGCTCTGGTGCCGCTCGTCGAGCATGTCGATCCCCCGCTTGATGCTCGTCAGGGCCTTGATGCATTCGCCCTCGAGACGAATGAGGACGCCGGCCGCATATTCGTCAGCACCGCGGCGAATCTCAACCGCCTCGCCGTTGGCCTGGTCGATGAGCTCTCCGGCGCGCTGCTGGGCCAGCTTGACCAGCTCGCGCTCCTCCAGCATCTGCGCTGCCTGCTCCTGCGCACGGCCTAAGACCTGGTCTGCCTCCTCGCGTGCGCGCTCGGTGATGCGGGTCGCGTCATCGGTGATGCGCTTCGCCTGGCGCACCTCGTCGGGCACCGAGACGCGGAGCTGGTCGATCAGCTCGAGCACCGCCGACTGGTCGAGCACGACGTTGTTGGTGAGGGGAAGCTTCTTGCCGGCGGCCACGAGGGTTTCGAGACGCTCGACGAGGAAAAGGATGTCCGTGGTCACGCCCTCCAGCGACGCGGGGAGAAGGACCCGGGTCGGGTTGCCGCAGATTATAGCCGGGCGTCCATGCGGCTCAGCGCACGGGCGCTCGTGCCTTCAGCGCTTCGAGCACCTGCGGCGGAACCATTCCGGACGCGTCACCTCCAAAGCGCGCCACCTCCTTGGCAAGGGTCGACGAGATGTAACCGAACTCGAGCGTGGTCATCAGGAAGACGGTGTCGACCCCGGGCGCCAATCGGCGGTTCGTGTGCGCCAGCTGGAGCTCGAACTCGAAGTCGCTCACGGCGCGCAACCCGCGCACCACGAAGCCGGCATCGTGCCGGTTGGCGAATTCGACGGTCAGGCCCTCGAACGCCTCGACGGTGACCGGGCCTCCCAGGTCCGCGACGCAGGCGCGAATCAGATCCACGCGCTCATCGGCGCTGAACAGGGCGCGCTTTGCCGGATTGTCGAGCACGCCGATGACGAGACGGTCGAAGAGACCCGCAGCGCGGCGCGCCACGTCGAGGTGCGCGTTGGTGATGGGGTCGAACGATCCGGGAAAGACCGCTGTTCGGCTCATCCGTCGCCTCCTTCGCGCTCCGGGAGCCCCGCGTCGATGGGCTGCAGGAAGGTCAGCATCGTCTCCCCGAAGCGTCGTTGCCGGACGAACCCCATGCCGTCTGGGGTCGGAACCGGCGTTCGCCAGAAGGTGCGGACCACGACCGTGGCGTGGGGCGCGAGGAGCGGGACGAGGGCCTGGAGCGGCGCGAGGATAGCATGCTCGGCAAACGGTGGATCGACCATCACCAGGTCGGGCGAGATCGGAGGGCCGGTGGCCAGGAAGCGTTCGACCGGCCCGGCCACGAGGGAGGCCCGATCCGACAGCCCGGTCAGCTCGAGATTGCGCCGAATGACGGCAACGGCCTCGCGGCCCTGCTCGACGAACGTGCACGTCCCGGCGCCCCGGGAAAGCGCCTCGATGCCAATGGCGCCGCTTCCCGCGTAGAGGTCCAGGACCGTGGCGCCGGCGACCCGATCACCGAGGATGCCGAAGAGCGACTCCTTGACCCGGTCCGTGATGGGCCGCGTCGCCGTGGTGCGCGGTGCACGGAGGGTCCGGCCGCCCGCCGTGCCGGCGATCACCCGCACCCGCGGACTCCCGCGTCCGGGGGCCGGGCCTGCCGGCGCCCGCCGGACGGGTCAGGCCGCGTCATCCGTCTCACGTGGTGCGAAGTCGTCGCGAAGGCGGACGAGGCCCGGTCGCGAAGCAAGCGTCGGGTCCGCGGTCACGAGGCGCCCCGCGAGGTCCCTCGCCCGTTCCGCGAGCGCGAGATGGCGCGGATCGAACAGTGACGCCACGCGGAGGGGTGGCAGCCCGCTCTGACGGGTCCCCAGCAGGTTGCCAGCGCCGCGCAGCCGGAGATCGGCCTCGGCGATCACGAAACCGTCGCTGGAGCTGCGCACGACCTCGAGGCGCTCGCGGGCCACGGAATCGGTGGCATCCGAGACGAGGATGCAGAACGAGCGGTGCGGCCCCCGACCCACGCGCCCACGGAGCTGGTGGAGCTGGGCCAGGCCGAATCGCTCCGCGTCCTCCACGAGCATGACCGAGGCGTTCGGGATGTCGATGCCGACCTCGATGACGGTGGTCGCCACGAGGACGTCCAGCTCGCCGGTCGCGAAACGTGCCATCGTGGCGTCGCGAAGCTCCGCCTTCTGCTGCCCATGGACCAGGCCAACGCGGAGGCCGGGCAGGACCGCCGCCAGGCGCTGCTCCTCCGCCTCCGCCGAGGCAACCGTCATGGCCTCGCTCTCGGCGACGAGCGGGACGACGACGAAGGACTGCTTGCCGGCGGCGGCCTCGGATGCGATGAACGACTCGATCCGGCGCATGCCGGTTCGATCGCGGATCTCGGTGCGGATCGGGTGCCGGCCCGGGGGCAGCTCGCGAAGGGTGCTGATCGACAGGTCCGAGTAGAAGGTGAGCGCGAGCGTGCGCGGGATGGGGGTGGCGGTGAGGGCCAGCAGGTGCGGCTCACCGTGCTCGCCCTTCGCCTGCAGGGCGGCACGCTGCTCAACGCCGAAGCGATGCTGCTCGTCGACGACGGCCAGGGCCAGCCGGCGGAAGACGACCGCGTCGCTGATGACCGCGTGGGTCCCGATCACGACCTCGACCTCGCCGGCGCCGATGGCGGCATGGATCGCGCGCTTGCGCGCGGCGGACAGGCTCCCCGACAGGAACTCGGCACGAACCCCGAGCGCTTCGAGGAGCGGAGCGATCCCGGCGAAGTGCTGGCGCGCGAGGATCTCGGTGGGAGCCATGAGCGCCCCCTGCCATCCCGCGCGGCAGGCGGCGGCCAGCGCAACCGCAGCGACCGCGGTCTTCCCCGAGCCGACGTCTCCCTGCAGCAGGCGCCGCATGGGCGCCTCGGCCGCCAGGTCGGCGGTCACCTCCCCCACGGCACGCCGCTGGTCGGCTGTCAGCGTGAACGGCAGCGCCGCGATCAGCGTCGCGAGCTCCGCGGGATCGACGGGGATGCTCGGCGCCCGGAGCTCGGCTCGCGCCACGCGGGCCTGCGCAAGCACCAGCTGGAGGGCAAGCAGCTCGTCGTGGGCCAGGCGGTCGAGCGCCGGGACGAGGTCCACGAGCTCGCCCGGGAAGTGCACGGTCCGCAGCGCATCGGGAAGCGTGGGTAGCCCTGCGCGCTCCTCGAGGAGCAGCGGATCGCGGACGAGCGGGAGGCATCGGTCCAGGACGCGCGCCAGCAGCTCGCGGACGCGCCGCTGGGTCAAGCCCGCGGCGAGCGGATAGACCGGCACGACGCGGCCGGTGTGCAGCGAATCCGCGCCGGCCGGACTGAACTCCGGCGAGGTGAACTGCGGCCGCCACCCGCGCATGGTGACCTTGCCGCTGACCACGATCTCGTCGCCCGGGCGGAGGCGACGCTCGACATAGCGTCGCCCGAACCAGATCGCCTCGGCGCTCCCCGTGTCATCCGCGAGCTGGGCGGTCACGCGCTGCGGGCGACGACCGAACCCCGGCTCGATGCGCACGTCGGTCACGCGGACGCGCGCGGACTGCTTCTCGTCCGGCACGAGCTCGCCCAGCGGCCGCAGCTCGCTGAAGTCGTCGTAGCGGAACGGGAAATGGAACAGGGCCTGGCGGGGCGACGCGAGCCCCAGGCGGCCCAGGGCTGCCGCACCACGACCCAGCTCCGGGACGGCGCGCCGAAGGGGCAGGTCGAGCGGATCCGCGTCCGCCTGCGGCCGGCGGGTCGAGGTCACGCGCGCGCTCCGCCCGGGCCGGCGCTCGGCGGGCTGGGCGGTCGTCCGGCGCGTTGCATGGCCCGATCGTAGCGTGCTACCATCCGCGCGTTCCGGCGCCGCCGACCGGCGGGCCGGTTCGCTCATGCATGGAGTCCCTGATCGCTCATGGCACGAGAGTGCGACATCTGCGGGAAGAAGCCGATCACCGGCTGGAACCCGCAATCAGTCGGAATGAACCGCAAGCGCGCGCTGCGCCGCTGGCTGCCCAACCTTCAGCCCATGGTCGTCCAGCGCGATGGCCGGCAGCTCCGGATCCGGGCCTGCTCACGGTGCCGGAGGACGGCGCAGAAGGTCTGAGCGCGACTCGCGGCGGAGACCCATTCGTCAGCCGGCGGCGAGGTCCGTTGCCGAATCCAGGACCAGGGTGAACGGCCCGTCGTTCACCAGCGCTACCGCCATGTCCGCCCGGAACCGTCCGGTCTCCACCCGAGCACCCAGCGCCCGCAGGCGGGTTGCGAACCGTTCGATCAGCAGTTCCGCAGCGGCCGGGTCTGCGACGTGGCTGAAGCCGGGTCGCCGCCCCCGACGCAGGTCCGCGTACAACGTGAACTGGCTGACCACGAGCAGGGATCCGTCGCGCTCGCGCAGATCGCGGTTCGTGCGCCCCGCGTCGTCCTCGAAGTAGCGAAGGCCCACGAGCTTCTCGGCCATCGCGTCGATGATCGCCGGCGTATCGGACTCCCCCACCCCGGCCAGCACCACCGCACCCGGACCGATCTCCCCGATGACGGCGCCGCCCACCTCGACCGACGCGCGGCGGACCCGCTGGACGACGAGCCTCATGCCGGCTCTACGAGGTCGCGGCGGGCGACGACGAGGGGACCGGGCTTGCCGTGGCAGACGGTGCCGGCGTGGTCACCGGCACCGGCGCCGCGCTCGTCACCGGCGCGGATGCCTCGTCCGGCTGCGGGGGTCCGAGTGCCCCGACGGTGAAGCGCGCGGCCGCGTTCCAGATCATGAAGCCCATGGCGCCGTTGTCCGCGAGGGCCTTCATCTCCTTGTGGATATCGGCTGCGGTGTACGCGCGGTAGGGGCCGAACCCGAAGTCCTGGATCCAGGGTCGAATGACCATGGGCAGACCCTTCGCCTCGGGGTTCATCTTCTGCAACGACTTCGAGATGATCTCGTACGGATGCTCGTTGGGGTTCGCGTAGCCCCAGGTATACGGGGCGTAGTGGCTGGGATAGACCATGGGGTCGAAGTAATCGACGTACGGCATGATCACCTCCGGCCGCTGGCCGATCCCCTGGTCATCGGCCGCGATGAAGCTGATGGGAAAGACGTCCGCTCCCAGGAACGCGTGGGTCGGTGCGATCGCGGTCGAGACGATGCGGAAGAGGCGCCGGATGGCCGGCAGCCGGAACGACTGGGTGTTGGGAAGGATCGTCTGCGCGGTGCTGTAGTCGCCGTCGCTGAAGAACCGCACGTAGTCGAGCTGCACCTCGTCGAAGCCCTTGTCCGCGAGGTCCCGGGCGATGGACGCGATGTAGTTCGCCACGTCCGGCTGGTTCGGGTCGAGCCAGATGTCGCCGCGATAGTCGGTCCACGGCTTGCCGGTCTTCGCGTTCTGGACGGCGAGCTGCGGCTTCGCGGAGCCCAGCGTGTCGTCCTTCATGACGACCATGCGGGCGATGGTGTAGATCCCCTTCGACTTGAGCATCGGCAGCAGCGTGTCGAGATGCAGGAGCGGTGACGACATGACGGCACCGGCGGCTTTGGCCTGCGGCAGATCGGTCGCGTAGTACAGGTTGCCGGTCCCCTCCTTCACGTCGATCACCATCGCGTTCATCTCCGTGTCGGCGATCGTCTTGAGCATGGCGTCGAGCCCTCCGGTCCGCTCGAAGACCGATGCCGGCGCGTAGAGGGCCCGGACGGTGAACGGCTGCATGGCCAGGTCGCGTGTGGTGGACCCGTCGATGGACAGCTCGGTGAGCCGATAGCCGGCGCGCTTGTAGATGAGGGTCCCCTTGGTGGGAACCCCGGGCAGGGCGTAGTGGCCGGCGTCGTCGGTCGTCACCACGGTGTCCTGGCCGTCGACGAAGACCTTGACGCCGTTCACCGGCCTGCCCGCCTCGTCGGTCACCGTCCCGCTCACCGTGTTCGGGCGGAGCTTGACCGTCAGGTCACCGTCGTCGGGAACCGTGGCCGTCCCATCGTCGTGGCCCACCGCCGTGACGGAGACCTTCGTGCCGCGCATGACCATGATCGTCGCCTGGCCCTGCTCGTCGGTGGTCGCGGTCACGCCGCCATCGGTCACGGTGGCTCCGGGCACCGGCGCGCCATCGGTGGTCGTCACCGCGTGCAGGGTGACCTGGCGCGGCTGCGCCGGCGTGGGCGATCCGCCGAACGGCACCCCGTTCTCCCCACAGGCTGCCAGGACCAGGGCGAGGGCGAGCAGGATCGCTGATCCGCGCACGATCCGGAGACCGCTCATGCCGATGCCTCCCCGGCGACGGACGGCCGGCCCGAGCCGCGCAGGGCCATCGCGCGCAGCTCGTCGATCACGCCGTGCAGGTCGCCGTCGTGACGGTACAGGCCCGACCCAACGACCAGCTGGTCCCCACCGGCGTGGTACGCGGCACCAATCGAGTCCTCGTTGACGCCGCCGTCGACGCCGAGGGGCAGGTCCAGGGATCGTCGCTCCGCCTCGGCACGGAGTGCGGTGAGCTTGGGCAGGACGTCGGCGATGAACGCCTGTCCGCCGAATCCGGGATGAACGGTCATGACGAGCAGCAGGTCGATCTCCTCGAGATAGGGATGAGCCGCCTCCGCGGGCGTCTCCGGGTTGAGGGCCAGACCGGCCCCCCGGCCGGTCCGATGGATGCGGTCGATCACCGCGGACGGCTCGTCCTCGGCCTCCACGTGGAACACGATGAGGTCGCTCCCGGCGTTGGCAAAGGCCTCGACGAAACGGAGCGGCTGGCTGATCATGAGGTGGCTGTGGAAGGGAAGCGGCGTCCGCGGTCGTAGCGCCTCGACCACCACGGGCCCCATGGTCAGGTTCGGCACGAAATGCCCGTCCATCACGTCAAGGTGGATCGAATCCACCCCACCGTTCGAGGCGCGCTCCACCTCGGCACCGAGCGCGCCGAAGTCGGCGTTGAGGATGCTTGCGCTGATCTGCGGGGGTCGCGTCATTCGGCGGCCACCGGCACCCCGGCAAAGGTGGCCACCTCCGGCCGCGGCAGCTCCCGGCCCGCCAGCTGGGCATGCAGCTGCCCGCAGGCAGCCTCGATCTCGCGCCCGCGGGTGTCGCGAACGGTGAGGGGGACCCCGCGGGAGCGCACGATCGCGGCGAAGGCGTCGATCCGCGCGCGGGACGAGCCGCTCCATGGCGAGCCGGGGGTCGGGTTGAGGGGGATGAGGTTCACGTGGCTCAGCCACCCGGCGGCAACCTCGCCCAGGATCGTCGCGAGCTCCGGCGTGTCGTTGAGCCCGTCGATCATCACGTACTCGAGGCTGACCCGTCGCCCGGTCCGCTCCGCGAAGCGACGCCCGGCACCGATCAGCTCGGCCACCTTCCACTTGTGGTTGAGCGGGACGAGCTCGTCGCGCAGCGCGTCGGTGGGCGCATGGAGGCTGATGGCGAGGTTGACCTGGGGGAGCTCCTCGACCATGCGATCGATGCCGGGGATGACGCCCGAGGTGGAGACGGTGATGTGCCGGGCCCCGACCCCCAGCCGCCCTGGGTCATTGAGCAGCCGGACCGCCTCGAAGACCCGGTTCGCGTTGGCAAGGGGCTCGCCCATCCCCATGAACACGATGTTGTAGTGGCCCGTGTGCTCGACGGGCCGCCAGTCGCGACCCAGCGCCAACCACGGCGCCCGGTGCCAGTGCAGCACCTGGTCGACGATCTCGCTCGGGGTGAGCTGACGCCCGAAGCCGGCCTGTCCCGTCGCGCAGAAGGGGCAGCCGACCGCGCACCCCGCCTGGCTGGAGATGCAGATCGTGGTGCGCTCCGCGCTGCGGCCGTGCGCGGGAGTCCGCATGAGGACCGACTCCACGCGCTGGCCGTCGTGCAGCTCGTGAACGGCCTTGGCGGTCAGGCCGCCATCGGCCCCGATGACATGGGTGGCGCCGATCGCGGAGAAGCGGAAGTCGCCCGCGAGCGCCTCGCGCAGGGCGAGCGGAAGGTCCGTCAGGTCCTCGAAGCCGACCACATCGGGGCGATGGATCCCGGTCAGCACCTGCCGCACCCGGTATCCGGGCTCGCCGCGGGCGGCGAGCCACGCGGCGAGCTGCTCCGGCGCGACGTCACTGATCGTCGGGCGCGGCCCGACAAGGGTCAGCTCAGTCACGACGCCCCATGATCAGCATGAGGTAGTACAGGAAGGTCAAGAGGGCCGTGAGGGCCGCCGCCACGTACGTCCAGGCCGCCGCCTTGAGGACGTCGCGCGCACCGGTCTCGCGCTCCCCCACCATGCCGAGGCTCGAGACGAACGCGAGCGCCTTACCGGATGCGCCGATCTCGACCGGCAGCGTCACGAACGTGAAGACCACGGCCGCCCCGAAGGCAATGAGACCGACCCAGGCCAGGCCGAGCAGATTCATCCACAGCCCGCCGATGATGAGCCAGGGCGCCACGCCGGAGCCGAACTGCACGGCGGGGACGATGGCCATCCGCACGGTCATCCACGGATCGCGCTCGCGATCCTGGAGCGCATGGCCCACTTCGTGCGCGATCACCGCCGCGGAAGCCACGGAGAGCCGCGGAGCGCCCCGCGCCGGCATGGCGACCGCCGCGCGGCGCGGATCGTACGAGCCCAGCTGGGCCGTGCCCGCCACCGCCTGCGAGACGCGCAGCACCTTCCCCCGCGGGTCGTAGTGGTCGGTGAGCTGGCCCGGTGTCGGCTCGATGCGAACGTCGGTGAGACCCTGGCGGTCCAGCAGCCGGCGGGCGAAGTCGAATGGGTCCATCGCGATGCCCGAATCCACCTTCGACCACTTGGCGTACGTCGACCGGACGCGAAACGCCGCCCATCCGGTGAGCGCCAGGCTCGGGAGCAGGACGAGCAGGATGTAGATTCCGAAGCTGCCAAAGAACATGTCGGTCCTTCCACCTCCTGGAGGGAAGTGGGGCGAGTATACCGGGACTCCCTTGCGGTTGGATGAAGGCGCCCAGGGCACGTCCGCCGGGTCAGGGGCGGACGGCACCGAGCAGAACGTGGTCGCGCTGGAGCCCGCGTCGCCAGTCCGCGGCGGGCATCCCCGCGCGGCCTTCCGGCTGCACCAGCTGCAACGCCAGCGCGCCGGAGCCGCACGCGACCCGCGGCGCGTCACCGGGCAGCAGGGCGCCCGGCGGCAGATCGGCGACGCCGGGAAGCGGGTTCGCGCGCCGGACGTGCAGGCGCCTCCCGTCCACGGTCGTCCAGGCTCCCGGCCATGGCTGCAGCGCTCGCACCTGGCGGTCGATGTGGGTCGCGTCGGCCGTCCAGTCGATCCAACCGTCGGCGCGGGTGAAGGCGCGGACCATCGTGGCCATCGACCCGTCCTGCGGATCGGACGCCAGCGTGCCGTCACGCCAGCGCTCCAACAGGGGCGGCACCTCCCGGGCGGCGAGCTCGGCGAGGCGCGCCTCGAGGACCGGCGCCTCCTCGCGTCCCTCGAGTGGCACCCCCCATTGGGCGACGATGGGGCCGGCATCGAGCTCCGGGGTCATGACCATGAGCGTCACCCCCGCCTCCGTGTCACCGGCGAGGATCGTGCCCGCGACCGGCGCGGCTCCGCGGTGCCGTGGAAGCAGTGACGGGTGCACGTTGAGCGGCAGGCGCTCGGCCATGGCCAGGATGTTGGCGGGGACGAGCTGGCCGTAGGCGGCCAGCAGGAGCCCGTCGGGGGCGAACGCGCGCAGCGCCTCGCGGCCCTCGTCGGAGCGAAGCCGTGCCGGGGTGACCAGGGTCATGCCCTGCTCACGCGCAAGGGCGGCGACCGGCGAGGGTCGCGGCTGGAGGCGACGCCCGGCGGGCCGGTCGGGCGCCGAGATGACGAGCAGGTCGTCCGTGATCTCCGCCAGGCGGGCGAGCAGGGGGATGGCGAATGATCCGGTTCCGAGGAAGGCAATGCGGCCGATGGTGGCCACTAGATGCCCGCGGTCTGCCCTTCCTCCACCTCGCTCGGGTGCTCGCTGACGCGGACGAGCTCTTCGAGCGACTCGAGGTGATCGATGTACAGCACGCCGTTGAGGTGGTCGATCTCGTGCTGCAGCGCTCGAGCGAAGAGCTCCTCGCCCTTGACCCGGAACGCCTTCCCGTTGCGATCCTGCGCCTTGACGGTCACCTTCGCCGCGCGCGTGACCTCGGCCACGAAGCCCGGGATGGAGAGGCAGCCCTCCCAGTCGACGATCTCGCCCGAGGCCTTGACGATCTGGGGGTTCACGAGCTCCGTGATGTGGTCCTCGAGCTCGATGACCGCGACCCGCAGGGGCACGCCGACCTGGTTCGCCGCCAGCCCGATGCCCGGCGCATCGCGCATCGTCTCGAGCATGTCGTCGAGGAGCCGGTGCAGCGATGCGTCGAAGGTGGACACCTTCTTCGTCTTCTCGTGAAGGATGGGCTCCTCGGCGGTGAGGATGCGGCGAATCACCATGGCGTCATTGTACCGATGGATCAGAGCAGCGCCTCGGGATCGACGTCCACCGCCACCCCGGCCGGGACGCGCTCGAGAGCCGCGGCGCGGGCGGCCAGCTCCCCGGCCCGGATGATCACCTGCATCCGCCAGCGCCCTGCGCGTCGCGGGACGTAGGCGGGCAACGGGCCCAGGATCTCGACGCCTCGCACCGCGACCGCCTCGGCGGCGGCGCGACCGCGACCCTCTGCCCGCGCCCGGTCCGGATTTGCCACGAGGAGCCGGGCGAGATGGCCCGATGGTGGGTAGCCCAGCATCCGTCGGCGCCCCAGCTCCTCGTCTGCGAACCGGTCCACGTCGAGGCTCGCGGCTGCACGGATCGCGAAGTGGTCGGGCGCGTAGGTCTGGAAGATCACCCGTCCCGGCCGCGGGCCGCGCCCGGCCCTGCCGGCGACCTGGGCAAGCAGCTGGAACGTGCGCTCGGCGGCCCGATAGTCGGGGAGGTTCAGGGTGACGTCGGCCGCCACCACGGCAGCCAGCACGACGTCGGGCAGGTCCAGGCCCTTCGCCGCGAGCTGCGTGCCGACCAGGACGTCCGTCCGGCCTTCGCGGAAGTCGTCGTACACCGACTCGAAGGCCCGACGCTCGGCAAGGGCGTCGCTGTCCAGGCGTTCCACGCGCAGGCGCGGGAAGCGAGCGCGGAGCTCCGCCTCGACCCGCTGCGTGCCCGCGCCGAAGTAGCGGATGCGCCTCGACCCGCACTGCGGACAGCGCTCCGGCACCGGAGCGCTCCGGCCGCAGTGGTGGCAGCGCAGCTGGCCGCCCGAGAGGTGGAAGACGTACGGCAGGTCGCAGTCGGGGCAGCGCAGACTCTCCCCGCAGTCGCGGCACAGGACGAAGGTGGCCGCCCCCCGGCGGTTGATGAGCAGGATCCCCTGTCCCCGGCCCTCGCCGAGGCCGGTGATCGCCTCGGCCAACGGATGGGAGAGGACCGAGCGGTTGCCCGTCGCAAGCTCGGCGCGCATGTCGACGATCTCGACGGTCGGTGCTCGGCCGACGCGCCGTTCCACGAGCTTCGCCCGCTCCACGTGACCGCCGCGGACGCTTGCCAGGGTCACGAGGTCTGGCGTCGCGCTGCCCATGACGAGCCGCGCGTCGCTGAGCCTGGCCCGCTCGCGGACGACCCAGCGCGCGTCGTAGCGCGGCGTCCTATCGGCCTTGTATGCACCCTCGTGCTCCTCGTCGACCACGATCAGCCCCAGGCCGACCAGGGGCGCGAAGGCCGCCATGCGCGTCCCCAGGACGACCCGCGCCTCGCCCCGCAGCACGCGCCACCATGAGTCGTGGCGCTCCCCCGCGGAGAGCCCCGAGTGCATCACGACCAGCTCGCCGCCGACGAGCGCGGTGAGCCGGTCGCCGAGCTGGGGGATGAGCGCCACCTCGGGGACGAGGACAAGGGCAGACCGGCCGGCGGCGAGGGTCGCCTCGATGGCCGCCAGGTAGACCTCCGTCTTGCCCGATGCCGCCACCCCCTCGAGCAGGAGCTCGCTCCCTGCCGGCAGCGCCTCGATCGCCGCGAGCGCCGTGCGCTGCTCCCCGGCCAGCTCCTCGCGCAGGGGCGGACCGGCGGCCCGATGAGCCAGCGGGTCCCGCAGCGCATCGCGCCAGCCCAGCACCACGCGACCACGAGCTTCGAGGCGGCGCGCCGGCCCCAGGAGGGCGGTCGGCGCCACCCCCATTCGAGCGGCGAGGGTGGGCAGGTCCTCGACACCGTCGCCGAGCGTGTCGAGGATCGTCCGCTGGACGGGAGCGCGGCGCGGAGGATCTCCGTCGACGGGAAGCCGACGAATGGTGCGGATGCGGCGCGCGCGGAGCTCAGGTGCCTCGAGCGACCAGACCGCGGTGAGCGCGCCTCGGCGGCGCAGGCCATCCAGCCAGGTGGATGCGCCGCGCACAGGGCCGAAGCGCAACAGCTCGCGCTCGTCGAGAAGCCCGTCCGCGTCGCGCTCCGCGGTCTCGGCGACCCCCGGGGGCAGCGGCGACGGGTCCGTGATGCGCCAGCGGCGTCGCAACCGCGACTCCAGCCCAGGCGGCAGCATGGCCGCGATGGTCGTGCCGATCGGGGCCCGGTAGTACTCAGCGATGCGGCGGGCGACCTCGAGCAGGTCCGGCGTGAGCATCGGCTCGGAGACGACGGCCGCCACGTCCCGAAGGTCCTTGTCCTCGGGATCGACCGCTGCGGCGGCGAGCGGTCCCTCGACGAGATAGCCGAGTGCCTCGCGGCGGCCGTACGGCACGAGCAGCAGCGATCCCGGCCGGGGTGCACCCATCTCCGCCGGCAGCCGGTAGCTGAACGTACGCTCGGGCCGATCGGCGATGGCGTCGACCGCTACCCGGACGACCCGATCGCCAGCCTCAGACCTGGGGACGGCGCGGCGGCTCACGACGTGCCTCCGCCTGGATGATCTCCCAGATCCGCTCCGCGGCCTCCCCGGGACGGTCCGTTTCGTTCACGATCACGTAGTCGTAGTCCTCCGAGGAGGCCATCTCGCGCTGGGCGTTGCGACGCCGGATGGCGAGCGACTCGGCCGACTCCGATCCTCGCGCGGTCAGCCGCGCGTCGAGGTCCTCGAGCGAGGGCGGCATCACGAAGATGAGCAGGGCATCGGGAACGAGCTGGCGAACCGAGCGCGCACCCTGGGGATCGATGGTCAGGATCGCGTCACGCCCGGCGGCCAGGATGCCGCGCACCTGCTGGACCGGGGTGCCGTACCAGTAGCCGTGCACGTTTGCCGACTCCAGGAGGCCACCATCGCCCCGCAGCGCGTCGAACTCCGCGGTCTCCAGGAAGTGGTAATGCACGTCGTCGATCTCGCCGGAGCGGCGCGGCCGGGTCGTGGCCGTGACGATGGGCACGACCTGCGGATGGTCCCGGGCCAGCTCGGCCACGATGGTGCTCTTGCCCACGCCGGACGGGCCCGAGACCACGACCAGCAGCGGGTTCGGGAAGGTCATCCGCTTCTCGGTCGGCTCCTGCAGCTCGCTCGTCACCGAACCACCGCCTCGCCGTCGGTGGACGACCCCACGCCGACAGGCAGGTCCGTCGCCCGGAGTCCGGCCGCGTCGAGCGCGTCGCGCAGGTCCGGGGCCAGCTCGCTCCACGCACGGAGCACCCGGCCGTCGTCAGGGTGCTGCAGGACGAGCCGCGCGGCGTGCAGAAACTGCCGCGCAAGGCCGCCCGGCCCGGTGCCGCCTCCGTAGCGGAGGTCACCGACGATCGGGAGGTGCAGGTAGGCAAGATGTGCGCGGATCTGGTGGGTGCGGCCGGTCCGCGGCCGAAGCTCGAGGAGGGTTAGGCCGGCCCCGGTGGCAAGGATCTCGTACTCGGTCACGGCATCCCGCCCCGCAGCGACGACCGCCATCCGCTGGCGGTCGCGTGGGTCGCGGCCGACCGGCGCTTCGATGCGTCCGCGATGCGCCGACGGCTCCCCACGGACGAGGGCCAGGTACGTCTTCTCGATCGACCGGTCACCAAGCTGCCGCATGAGGCTGGCCTGCGCCGCGTCCGTCTTGGCCACCATGAGGAGCCCCGACGTGTCCTTGTCGAGCCGATGGACGATGCCCGGCCGTGCTACCCCCGCCACCGACCCGAGCGACTGCCCGCGCGCGCGGGCACGACCCAGGAGGGCGTGGACCAGCGTCCCGGTGGCGTGCCCGGCGCTGGGATGGACGACCATGCCCGCCGGCTTGTCGACGATGAGCATGGCGTCGTCCTCGTACGCGACGGTGAGCGGGATCGCCTCGGGCACCAGGGTCGGGTCGGGCGGCGCGCTCAGCTCAACGCTGATCTGCTCTCCGCCCCGCAGCCGATCGCTGGAACGGGCGCGACCGCCGTCGACCAGCGCGCGACCGTCCCCGATGAGTCGCTGGGCATGGGCGCGACTGATCCCGGCCACTGCCGCCACGGACAGATCAAAGCGGCCCGGCACGGCCGGACCGCTCATCGTTCGCGCGGAGACCGCCCGGTCCGTCACCCCGCTCCCCCGCCTCGGCTCGACTCGCCCGGCCCGGCCTGGGGAGCCGGCAGCGTTCCGCCGCCGTCCGCGTGCCTCCTCGAGCGAGCCTCGCGTCGGTCGACCCACCACAGGAAGGCCACCAGGCCCACGATCCCGATGTCCAGGGAGCTGTCCGCGACGTTGAAGGTTGGCCAGCGAAGGGTGCCGATGCCGACCGACAGGAAATCGATCACGCGTCCCCCGCGCGCGAGGCGGTCCACGAGGTTCCCCAGCGTGCCCCCGAGCAGGAGGCCAAGCAGCGCGAAGACCAGCAGGCTCCGGTCCCGCAATGACCACGCGAAGTAGGCGACCAGGCCCAGGGCCACGACGCTGACCGCGAGGAAGAGCGGCAGGCCGCCCTGGAAGAGGCTGAACGCGGCCCCGTTGTTCTCCGCGTGCCAGATCTGCACCACGGTTCCGAGGAGGTCCACATGCTCGCCCAGGGCGAGTCTTGCGGCGACCACGGCCTTGCTTGCCTGGTCCGCGAGCAGAATCGCTCCGGCGACACCGAGGAGCGTCGCGATCTCGCCGGTTCGGCCGCGGGTCGGTCGGGTCTCGCTCATGTGCAGGAGAGCCTACACCGAGCGCCTGATGGACAGGTCGAGGCGCCCGTCCCCGACCTCGGCCGATTCGGTGCGGTCCGGGTTGGCCAGCTGCGCGTTGGGTCCGATCTGGATCGAGGTCGCCAGCAGCTCGTCCGCGAGCCAGGCGCGATGGGCGCCAAGCGCTTCGAGGAGGTCCGGGTCGCCGGCGACGGCGATCTCCACGCGATCGCTGATGTCGTAGCCGGCGTCGCGCCGCATGCCCTGGAGCCGATGGGCGATCTCGCGGGCCATGCCCTCCGCCTCCAGCTCGGGGGTCAGCGTGGTGTCGAGGGCGACGAGCAGGTCCCCCTCCTCGGCCACGGCGTGTCCCGGCCGGGCGCGAGCGATGAGCTCGAACTCGTCCGGCTCCAGCACCAGGCCGCCGGCCTCGATCCGTCCGTCAGGGAGCTGTGACCAGTCCCCGGCACGGGCAGCCGCCATCACCCCGCCCACCGCCGAACCGCGGCGCGGACCGAGGACCGGAAGCAGCGGCCGGAGCGTCCGCTCGACGAGGGTGGAGGCGTCGGGGATCGCGTCGATGGATTTCACGTTCAGCTCGTCGAGCACATGGGCCGTGAGCTCCACGTCGGTACGGGGGTCGGCCGACAGGGCGGCACCGCCCCCGGCTCGCCGGACGCGGAGGGCAGCCAGGGGCTGTCGCACCCGGACGCCGGACGCGGCTCGCGCCGAGTGCCCCAGCGCCGCGACGGCACGTGCGCGCTCGACCGCCTCCTCCAGCACCACGTCGCGGCGCCCCGTCTCCGTGCTCGGAAAGTCGGCGAGATGGACCGAGTCCGCCGAGGCCGGGTCGACCGCATGGACCAGGTTCTCCCAGATCGCATCGGCCAGGTGCGGCACGATCGGCGCGATCAGGCGGGTCACCCCCACCAGGACGGCGTGCAGCGTGGCGTAGGCGGCCCGCTTGTCGTCGTCGAGCTCACCCTTCCAGAAGCGCCGGCGGTTGCGCCGGACGTACCAGTTCGAAAGGTCCTCGACGAAGCGCTCGATAGCCCGGGTCGCCCGCAGCGCGTCGTACGCGTCCAGCGCCGCCCGCACCTCGCCGACCACCCCGTCCAGGCGGGACAGGACCCATCGGTCCATGAGGCTCCGTGCCTCCCGGACGCTATCGGCCCCGGCCGGTCCGGGCACCCAGCCGTCAAGGCGGGCATAGGTCACGAGGAACGCGTACGTGTTCCACAGCGGCAGGAAGAAACGCCGCACCACCTCGTGCCCTGGCCCGTAGCCGAAGTTCAGGTTGCTCGCCGGGTTCTGGGCCATGAACATCCAGCGCATCACGTCGGTGCCAATGCCATCGGCCGCCTCGTCGAAGGGGATCGCGTTGCCCTTGCTCTTGTGCATCTCCTCGCCGTGCTCGTCGCGCATGAGCGCGTACCCGAACAGGGTCCGGGTCATCGGCTCGTCGGCCAGCACGGTCGACATCGTGAGCAGGGCATAGAACCAGTTCCGGAACTGGCCCGGGAAGGACTCGGTGATGAAGTCGGCCGGGAACCAGGCGCGCCAATAGTCGGGGTCCGTGGTCCAGCGGAGCGTCGAGAATCCCACGATCCCGGCGTCGAGCCACGGGTTCCCCACGTCGGAGATCCGGCGGGCTCGGCCACCACAGCTCGCACAGGCGATCTCGACGCCGTCGACCCACGGGCGATGCGGCGAGTGGCCCTCGAACGCCTCCCAGCCGGAGACCGCGCGCGCCTGAAGCTCGTCGCGTCCGCCAATGACCTCCCATGCCTCGCAGTCACCGCACACCCAGATCGGCAGCGCAAGGCCGTAGTAGCGCTTCTTGCTGATCATCCAGTCGCCCATGTTCCGCAGCCAGTCGAGCTCGCGCTCCTCGAGCCCCACCCCCTCGGGAAGCCACGCGATCTGGCGCGTGACCTGGGCGATGGGCTCGCGCAGCGGGTCCATGCGGATGAACCACTCGTCGACCAGTCGGAAGACGAGCTGGGTGCCGCAGCGCCAGCAGACCGGGTAGCTGTGACGGTAGTGCTCCTTCGCAACGAGCAGCCCACGGCGTTCGAGGTCGGCGGCCACGTCTCCGGCGATGTCCTCGGCCGGGTCCTCTGTCGCTCCGGCGAAGCGGCCCGTCTGCCAGCCGTACCCGTCCCGGAAGATGCCGAACTGGTCGATCGGGTCCAGCACCGCCAGCCCGAAGGCCTTCGCCAGCGCGAAGTCCTCCTGGCCGCATCCCGGGGCGATGTGGACGATCCCGGTCCCCTCCTCGTCGGAGACCTCGTTCCAGTCGATGACCCGGTGCTCCACGCCGGCCTGCACCGGGAGATCGTCGAACGGTCCACGGTAGCTGAGCCCGACCAGCTGCGCGCCGTTCACCGACTGCAGCACCGGCGCGGCGCCGGCGACCCGCGCGCGGGAGCCGGAGGAGACCCACCAGCGCCGCCCGTCGCGCCCCTCCACGAGCTGGTAGGTCAGGTCCGGGTGCACGACGGCCGCGACGTTCGACGACAGGGTCCACGGGGTCGTGGTCCAGACCAGCAGGTCCTCACCCTCGTGGCCGGGGGTCGTGATGGGCAGCCGGATCGTGAGCGACAGGTGGCTGAGCTCGCGGTAGCCCTCGGTGGCGATCTCCATGTTCGAGAGGCCGGTCCCGCAGCGGGGGCACCAGGGCATGACGTCGTGGCCCTTGTACACGAGCCCACGCCGATGGCACTCCGCCAGGAAGGCCCAGATCGCGTAGTTGTTCTCCTCGGAGTTCGTGATGTAGCTGTGGTCCCAGTCCATCCACATCCCGAGCCGCTTGCTCTGCTGGGTCTGGATGCCGACGAAGCGGTCGACCCGCGCCTTGCACAGCTCCACGAAACGGTCGATCCCGAACTCTTCGATCTGCCGCTTGTTGTTGAAGCCCAGCTCGCGCTCCACCTCGACCTCGATCCAGAGGCCCTGCGCGTCGAACCCGTTCTGGTAGCGCTGCCGCTCGCCGAGCATCGTGTGGTAGCGCTGGTAGAGGTCCTTGTACGTACGTCCCCAGGCGTGATGCACACCCATCGGGTTGTTGGCGGTGATGGGTCCGTCCAGGAACGAGAAGCGGCGCTCCGCGCTCTCGTTACGCGCGAGGTAGCGCGCCATGGTGTCGCGCTCGCGCCAGCGCGCCTGCTGCTCCCGTTCCAGCGCCGGAACGTCGAGCTTTGGACTGACCGGCCTGAACACCGCTCCTCCTGTTCGCTTCGGGGCCCATCGGCCATGAAAAAACCCGTCCCGATGCCGGGACGGGAGCGCCGTGACGCAATCCCGCGGTACCACCCGCGCTTGACCGATGGCGTCCTGTCGCCGCCCCGGCCCGCTCTGCCGCCACGAGTCAGCCGCACTCGGCCTGACCGATGGCGCCGCCCCTGGTATCGGGAGGCGTGACCCGGGAGACGTTACCCACGTGCGGCGGCCAATGCCGCCCCGCGCTTGGCGCCTCCGGCTCAGGAGGGATCGCACGCCGTCGCGATGCCGCCCGCTCTCACCGTCCGGGCTCGCTGATGGCTCGTACCGACGGGAGCGGTGGCTCCGTCGCAGCCGTCTTGTCCTGTGTCGGCGGATCGTGGCAGCGCGGCGCGGCGCTTGTCAATTCGCTGGTCCGGCGATCACCCGATCACGGCGCGGCCAAGGAGCACCAGGGCAGAGAGCGAGGTCACCGTGATCAGGCCCGTGAGCCGGGGCCACCAGGCGCGAGCGGCGAGGATCCCCAGCGCGGTGAGGGGACCGCATGCCACCAGCGCGAGCGCCTCCAGCCGTGCCGTGCTGTCGGCGCTGGCGATCGCCGCGTCACCGCCCGCAACGAGGTACGCCGCCAACGATGCGGTGAGCGGCACGAAGGCCCAGGCGATGGCCACCAGGACCCGCAGGCGCGCGTCCGTGGCCCACTCTGGGCGCGTCCAGGTTGCCCGTGCTCGCCGGCGCGCGGGCCCCGGCGCTGTCCACGGGACCTCGGCCTCCTCGTCCGGCTCGCGGACCACCCTCGGCTCCTCGCGGCGCCCCTCCACCTCGAGCGCATCCCCCGCCATCCGCGCCTCGACGATCGAACGGCGCTCCGCCTCGGCCGCCTCCAGCGCGGCCTGGCGCGCCGCGGCAAGCTCGGCCTCCAGCCTCGCCCGCTCGATCCCGGTCAGGATCCGTGGACCGGCCGCCGGGGATGCGTCCGCGTGCCATCCGCCGTCCTCCTGCGGGCGCCCGGCATCCGCTGGCGGCTCGCGCTGCGCCGATCCGACGTCCCCCGGAAGCACCGCCAGGAGACGGCCGCTCACCTCGTCCAGGCGCTGCTGCACGCGCGCGGCCGCTCCCAGGGCCTCGAGGAGCTCCGGCTCGGACGCGGCGGCAATGGCCAGCCGTCCGTGGTCGGTTGGCACGAGGATCACGGTCGAGGTCGGCGCCAGCCGGACGATGGAGATGCGCTCCTCGCCGCGCAGGACCGCGCCACCGTACGCCCAGCCCACGAACCCGAACCGGGTGCGGATCGCGCCCTGGCCGGTGCCCGCCATGGTCGCGCGGGTGACAGCGCCGGGAACGAGGCGGTACCGGCGACTCCCGGCCAGCCATCGGACACGCAGGCCGCCCACCTCGACCTCCAGCCGCAGGGTCAGCGGGATGATGGCGACAACGACGGCAACCCCCACCAGGAGCCCTGCCCCCACCCAGAGCGCCAGATCCGCCCCCATCGGCACGACGAACCCTCCGGCCACCGCGGCTGCCGCGATCGCAAGGAGCACCCCGGGCAGCAGCAGGATCCGGGAGAGGCTGCGGGCAAGGCCTACCCGGGCGATGGCGATCGGATCGTCTGCCATGCGCTCAGGCCTTCTCCGTGACGCGGTACTCGAGGTACCGGCCGGTCAGCAGGCGGGTCTGGGCATCAAGGGCCGGGAGGTTGCTGAACAGGATGCCGATGATCGGCAGGCCCAGCCACTGCAGGTAGCTGATGGCACGCGTGACCGGCCCCCAGGACGCGGGACGCGGCGGCACGATCGCGTGCTCGACGTAGATCATCACGATGAGGGCCACGAAGGCCAGCGACAGCATGGTACTCGCGAAGAGCGGCAGGTTCTGCCCCAGGATGGTCTGGCCGAAGGCCGGGTTGAGGACGAGCGGGATCAGCGCCCCGAAGGTGATGACGAACGGGCCTATGGCCCAGCTGATGTGCTCCCAGAAGAGGTTCACGATGCGCCAGACCCGCGAGAAGAGCGAGATCTCGGGATGGTGGAAGGCGTTCTGCACCACGAACGGGATGTCGGTGACGCCCCACGCCCAGCGCCTCGCCTGGGTGTACTGGACCATCATCGAGCGCCAGTAGGTCCGCGCACGAACCGCGTCACCGTAGATGGGAATGAAGAGCGGCACCGCCCGGAACCGGTCGCCGTAGCGGAAGTAGCTCTTCCAGTAGAAGCGGCTGTCCTCGGGGATGGCGTCGGTGGCCCAGTAGCCCACCTCGTGCACGACCCGAAGCGTCGTCGAGTAGCTCGAGAAGCTCACGAGCTTCTCCGGCATCACGTTCCGCCACAGCTGGAGCTGCGTGAGCATCCCCGCGAAGAGCCGCAGCAGGATCGGTGCCTCCCAGATGTTGTTGTGGAAGTACGGGATGGGCTGGTACAGCTGCGTCTCGCGGTTCGGGTCGCCCACGTGCGTCCAGGCAAGGTAGCTGAAGTATTTCGGGTGCACGCGGAAGTCCGCGTCGAGGTCGGTGATCAGGATCCGGCTCGGATCCATGCCCCGTTCGCGCACCAGGAGTCGATACAGGTAGCGGCCACCCCAGGCCATGGCGCTGCTCTTGCCCACCACGATGCCGGGCTCCAACGGGTCCCGGATGTGGATGAAGTCTGCGAAGGCGTCGCCGTACTCCTGCCGAAGAGCGGCGACGTTGGCGATCCCCTCCTCGTCCGTCTCGCGGGTGATGATCGCGCAGATCTTCCGTTCCTTCGGCCACTCGGCAGCCGCCAGGGCCCGCACGGTCTCGCGCAGCTTCTCGAGCGACTCGGTGTAGGTCGGAATCAGGGCCAGCTGCGTGTAGGAGCGCCAGTCCGGCACGGATGGCTGACCATCCGGCGGGATGGCGCGGGTGTCCGCCGACGTCGCGTAGTCACCGGCCTGGAGCCGGGACATCCAGTCCGTCGCCTCGACCGCACGCACGCGCCGATAGCCGATCACGACGGTGACCGCGAGCCACAGGGAGCGGCAGAGCATGTAGAAGTCGAAGGTCAGGACGAAGTAGGCGACCAGCCACGGATAGCTGAAGCTGAGCCAGATGGGGCCCAGGATGATCGCCCAGCTGATCAGGCCGGGAACGATCTCCAGCAGGCGCTGGAGCCAACGGTACCGATCTGCCTGCGTATCCTCGACCATTCGGATCTCCGGCCGGGCGGCCGCCCGGCCGGACGGTCGCGATGCTGCCTAGTAGACCGGCGTCAGCCAGGAGCGATACGCGTCGAGCTTTCCGCGCACCGCGTCGAAGTACGTATGCGACAGCCGGCTGGTGAGCGGTCCGGGGCTCCCGTCTCCCACCGTGCGCCGATCGACCTCGATAACGGGTGACACCTGGGCACCGGTGCCGCAGAGGAAGATCTCGTCGGCAGTGTAGAGCTCGGTGCGGTCGATGGAGCGTTCGATCACGGAGACGCCCATGTCGTTGGCGACCGACATGAGCCGGCGCCGGGTGATGCCCTCAAGGACGTTGTCGCTGACCGGAGGCGTGATGAGCATTCCGTCGCGCACGATGAACAGGTTCTCCGCGCTCCCCTCGCTGACGTGGCCGTCCTGGGTCAGGACGATCGCCTCATCGAAGCCGTTCAGCTGCGCCTCGCTCTTGGCCAGCGCCGAGTTGACGTAGGCGCCGGTGATTTTGCTGCGTGCCGGGATGGCGTTGTCATCGGTCCGGCGCCAGCTGCTCACCTGGGCGCGCACGCCCGTTTCGGTGTCGATGTACTTCCCGAACGGGATGGCGAAGATCGTGAAATCCGCGTCGAGGTTGTGGAGCCTGACGCCGATGAGCTCGCTCGACTTGTAGATCAGGGGCCGCACGTAGACGTCCTCCTGCAGCCCGTCGCGCCGGAGAAGCTCGAGCGTGGCATCGGCCATCTGCTCGGGCGTATAGGGCACGGCCATGTAGAGGACGCGGGCAGAGCGAACGATGCGCTGGAAGTGCGGGAGCAGGTCGAGCGCGTAGAGCTGCCCGTGGTCGGCGTTCCAGTAGGCGCGAATTCCCTCGAAAACGGCGGTGCCGTAGTTCAGCGCATGGGTCATGACGCTGATGTTCGCGTCGCGGAGCGGGACGAACCCGCCGCGGAAGAACGCCCACAGGTCGGGGGTGCTCTCCAGCCCGGCGGCGGGAGTGGGTGTGGCTTGCTTCAGCAACGTGCTCTCCTCATGGGCCGGGCCCGCGTCAACCGCGCGCGCCAGCTTGCGGCCGTTTCAGTATAGCCGTCGACTCGCCACGCCTTGGCCTCGCGGCCGGACCCTTGCGGAATCAGTGGCCCGCGGCGATCGGCACCGGCAGCATGAGCGCGGCGACGATGTACGTTGCATAGATCGGGCCACCCACGAGCAGCAGCCAGGCGCTCAGGCGACGGACCCGAACCATGACGCCGAAGATCACGAAGGTCGCCAGGAAGGCCGCACCGGCCGACGCGAACGAGAGGGCGCTCCCGGGGCTGAAGACCCAGTCGGTGAAGACGAGGCCCAGCACGGTGGGGATGCAGCTCTGGAAGACCATGGCGCCGGTGATGTTGCCCATGGCCAGCGTGTCCTTGCCGGTGCGAACCCAGAGGATCGAGTTCGCCTTCTCCGGCAGCTCCGTGGCGATGGGAGCAATGACCAGGGCGAGGATCCGCGGGTCCAGCCCGACGACCGTGGAGAGGTGCTCGACCGCGCCGACGAAGACCTGGGCCCCGATGATGATGGCGGCCAGGGCCACGATGACCTGGACGACGATGATCCGCAGGCGGGGCGAGCCCTCCGCCGCCTCCCAGTCGTCGACCTCGCCCGGTAGCAGGTCGATGTCCATGAAGCGTGGGCCCTGCATGCCGGGCAGACGGGTCAGGTGCAGCCGGTTGAGGTCCGCGGCGTCGGTGTCCGCGCCCTCCTCCGCGAAGTGCGCTTGAACGTAGACGGCGTAGAGGACCAGCAGGAGACCTGCGATCGGCCACTTCAACCAATGGACTGGTTCGGGGAGGAATGCCGTGCCGATGGCGAGGGCGTAGGCCACGATGAAGAAGCCCACGTCGCGCCCCAGGATCCGGACGTTGACCCGCAGGTCTGTCGATCGTCGCCCGCGCCGCGAGAAGGCCAGGACTCCCGCCCCCGTGACGAACATCGCGAGCGTGGAGAGCATGAAGGGCGCTCCCAGGATGGCACCCACGCCCACCTCGGCTGCGTGCGGCGTCCCGCCCCCGAAGACGATCGGTCCCACGATGGCGATGAGCGGGATCAGGGTCTCCGGCATCGCCGTGGCGACGGCGGCCAGGACGCTGCCCACGGCCCCCTCGGCCAGGTTCAGCTTGTGCCCGAACCACTCGATGCCGTTCGTGAACAGCTCGGCGCCGAACAGGATGAGCGCAAGCGAGCCGATGAGCAGGACGACATCCACGTCACGCCTCCCGGTTGCAGGACAACGCGGCCGCCACCGCGGTGGACGGCCGACGGCAGCGGCTGGCTATGGGCGCAGGTGCTGCGGGGCGTACGGGAGCAGCGCGACCTGCCGGGCGCGCTTGAGCGCCACGGTCAGCATCCGCTGGTGACGGGCACAGGTGCCCGTCTTCCTGCGCGGCTCGATCTTCGCCCGCTCGGAGAGGTAGCGTCGGAGGCGGTTGACCTCCTTGTAGTCGATGCTCTCCGCCTTGTCGACGCAGAAGTTGCAGACCTTGCGTCGGCGCCGATCGCGGTAGTAGTCCGCCGTCTCTCGACGGGATCGTGGGCTTGCCATGCGTCTTGCTCTTCCTCAGTGCTCAGAATGGAATGTCGTCCACGTCGACGAAGGGCTCGTCACCGGCTGGCCCGGGGGCGGCTCCTCGAGGCCGCGCTGCCGGAGGGGTGCCACCCGCGCCGGACGGGCTCTCGCCGAAGCCCCCGCCGGCACCTTCGCCCTCGTCTCGGCTCCGGCGCTCGAGGTTGACGACGCGGGCGAAGCGGAGCTCCAGGCTCGTGCGCTTCTGGCCGTCGTTGCCCTCGTACTCTCGTGCGCGGAGCTCGCCCTCGGCATAGACCTTGTTTCCCTTGCGCAGCTGCTCCGCCGCCCGCTCCGCGGCCTGGTCCCAGACCTCGACGCGCAGCCAGAGGGTCTCCTCGACCCACTCGCCGTCCGGGCCGCGGCGGTTGCTGTTGACGGCCACGCGCAGGTTGGTCACCGCCTTGCCGCTGGGCGTGTACCGCAGCTCGGGATCGGCGCCGAGGTTGCCGATGATCATCATCTTGTTCAGGGTCATGGCTCAGCCCTCCGTCGATGCAGCCGCCGGCTCACGCGACTCGTCCCCGGTGGCGGCCGCCGCCGGCTCGTCGCCCGAGTCCTCCTCGGCTGGAACGCTGGGCGCCTCCCCGGATGCCTTCGGCTCGTCGGGGGTCGTCGGTTCCCCGTCGGCCTCGCCGCCGGCTGCCTCTTCGCCTTCACCTGCCGCCGCCTCGGTCTCCTCGAGCGCCGGCCCTCGATCCTCGATGACGGTCACCAGGTGCCGCAGGATCTCCTCGCTGATCAGCATCCCGCGTTCGATCTCGCGGACAGCGCCCGGCTCGATATCGAAGTGGATGAGGAAATAGCTCGCCTCGCGCAGGTGCTGGATCGGGTACGCCAGTCGGCGCTTCCCCCAGGGCGAGACCTTGGAGAGGCTCCCGCCGCCGTTCACGATGGCGCGGGTCACCTTCTCGACAGCGGACTGCAGCTTGTCGTCCTCGAGGTCGGGACGAAGCAGGAGCATGAGCTCGTATCGGCGCATAAGCCGAACGCCTCCTCTCTATGGGACTGCGGCACTCGATCACGGGCGTGGCCGATGCGGCAGAAAGGAGCCAAACAACACAACCGCCTCCGCGTTCGGAGGCGCGCCGGAAGTATAGTCGAAGCCCAGGGCTTCGGGCAACGCGCGACTCCGGAGGCCCGTATACTCGGCCCACCCCGCGCTGCCCAAAACGACGAAGGACGGTATGGCAGGCAACCCGATCCTCCTCTGCTCACCGCCGGGTGAGCTGCGCACGAAGCTCGAGCAGGAACTCACGGCCTCCGGGTATCCGGTGAGCACGGTGCGGACTCCGGCCGATGCTGTGGCCGCGCTGCGCGATGCGAGCTTCGACCTCGTCGTGGCAGATGGGCTCTCGGTGACGGGCGCCATCGGCTCCATCCGCAACGCCTCCACCGTTCCGACACCCTGCCTGGTGGTGGCGCCCGCCGGTGACGTCGAGGCGCGGATCGCCTTCCTTGAGGCCGGCGCAGACGACGTCCTGCCGGCCGGGTGGGCTCACCGCGAGCTGGATGCGCGGGTCCAGGCCCTGCTGATCCGTTCCGGCCGCATACGTCCGGACATGGAGCGCGGGACGGCCGCGGGACACCTCGTCACCCTCTTCTCCCCGAAGGGCGGCGTGGGGACCACAACCCTCGCGGTGAACACCGCGGTCCTGCTCGCCGGGGGGGAGCACGCGGGGTCCGGATTCCCGACCCAGCGGGTCCTGCTCGTGGACCTCGATCTCCAGTTCGGCCAGGTCGCCACGCACCTCAACCTGACCCCGCGCTTCGACATCGCCGGATTGGCGGGTGACGAGCAGGCCCTGGCCGATGCGGAGCTGGCCGTGTCCTACCTGACGAGCCACAGCTCCGGTCTTGCGGTTCTCGCTGCGCCGTCCATCCCCGACGCCGAGGCGCGCATCGGCGTCGACGAGCTGGCCAGGATCTTCGACCTCCTGCGGCCACGGTTCGACGTCATCGTCGTCGACTGCGGTACGGCACTCGATCCGCGGATCCTGTGGATGCTCGAGCAGGCGGACACCCACCTGTTCGTCATCTTTCCCGAGATCGCCGCGCTGCGGGCCACGAGCCTGATGCTCGGATACCTCGCCGAGACCGCGACCCTTCGGGCCCGCACCGAGTTCGTCGTCAACCACATCTTTCCCAAGGAGCTGCTCAAGACGCGGGACATCGAGAACCTGCTCCGCGCCCGCCCTGCGGCGGAGATCCCCTACACCGAGGTGGAGATGATCCGTGCCGTGAACGAGGGGGTGCCGCTCGTCATCAGCCGTCCCGCTTCTCCGGCCGCCGTCGCCCTGCGCTCGGTGGCCCAGAACATTCTCGGGATCAGTGCCCAGCCCGCGAACTCGGCGCCCACCGCGCAGCGCAAGGGCCTGTTCGGCCGTCGCTGACGGTGGTGCCGGAGGAGGGATTCGAACCCCCACGCCCCTTGCGGGACCGCCGGGTTTAAGCCGGCCGCGTCTGCCGTTTCGCCACTCCGGCACGGATTGGGCGTCCCGGACACGCCCGGGTCGAGCCCCAGCCTAGCCCATCAGCTCGGGGGGATGACGGAATCCGTGGGATCGGCCGGCGCCGGCGCCGTTCGCCCCTCGTCGGGCGGGACACCGTGCGCGCCACTGGCGGGCAAGCGGTCGCGAACAAGCGTGGTGTGCCGATGGCGTTCGTCAGGTTCGGGAATCCAGCGACGTTCTCCCATCCCAATGCGGCGAAACCAGCGCCGGAGGCGGTCGATCACCGGCACACAGTAGCGGAGATGCGGAACCTGCCTCGCTCATGCGTTCCGAACGTACGCGGCGAGTGCGTCGCCGGTGGGCGTCCCGCGCTCGGCGACCAGCTGCGCGGGCGGGCCGGCGAAGACGACGCGCCCACCGTCATGGCCTGCGCCGGGGCCGAGATCGATGATCCAGTCGGCGTGGGCCATCACCGCCAGGTGGTGCTCGATGACGATCACCGACTTGCCGCCGTCCACGAGGCGGTCCAAAAGGCCCAGGAGCTGCTCGACGTCCGCCAGGTGCAGGCCGGAGGTCGGCTCGTCGAGCACGTAGATCCCACCGTCGCTGCCCATCTGGATGGCCAGCTTGAGCCGCTGCCGCTCGCCGCCCGACAGCGTCGTCAGCGGCTGGCCGATGGTGAGGTACCCGAGCCCGACGTCGGCCATCCTGGCCAGGGTCGTCCGGGCCGCGGGCGTCTTCACCTCGCCGCCGCCGAAGAAGGCAAGCGCCTCGGTGACCGACATGGCGAGCACCTCGCTGATGTCCCGGCCGCCGAGCTTGTACTCCAGCACGCTGGCATCGAACCGCTTGCCCTCGCACTCCTCGCAGACGGTCTCCACGGTCTCCATGAATCCCAGCTCGGTGTAGATGACGCCATTGCCGTTGCAGGCCGGGCAGGCGCCGGCGGAGTTCGCGCTGAAGAGCGCGGGCTTCACGCCGTTCGCCTTCGCGAACGCCGTCCGGATCGGATCCAGCAGCCCGGTGTACGTTGCCGGGTTGCTGCGTCGCGACCCGCGGATGGGCGCCTGGTCGACCGCGACCACTCCGGCGCCGCTCGGCATCGACCCGTGGATCAGCGAGCTCTTGCCGGATCCGGCCACGCCGGTGACCACGCAGAGCACGCCCAGGGGAACGTCCACGCTCACGTCCTCCAGGTTGTGCAGGGTGGCGTTGCGAATCTCCACGCGACCGGTCGGCGTGCGGGTCCCCGCCTTCAGGCCGGCCCGGTCCCCGAGATGGCGGCCGGTGAGCGTGTCGCTGGCCCGGAGGTCCTCGACCGAGCCCTCGAAGCACACCTCTCCCCCGTCGGAGCCCGCGCCCGGACCCAGGTCGACCACGTGGTCGGCGATCGCGATCACCTCCGGTTCGTGCTCGATCACCAGCACCGTGTTGCCCTTGTCACGCAGCTGCAGCAGCAACCGGTTCGTGCGCTCGACGTCATGGGGGTGCAGGCCCGTGGTGGGCTCGTCGAAGACGTAGGTGACGTCGGTGAGCGATGAGCCGATATGGCGGATCATCTTGACCCGCTGTGCCTCACCGCCCGAGAGCGTCCCGGACGACCGGTCGAGCGAGAGATAGCCGAGACCGATCTCCACGAACGAGTCGAGCGTCTGCCGCAGCCCTGCCAGCAGCGGCGCCACCGCGGGTTCGTCGAGCCCTCGCACCCACTCGGCCAGGTCCCTGATCTCCATCGCGCACGCATCGGCGATGCTGATCCCACCGACCTTCGACGACCGGGCGGCCGCGCTGAGCCGGGTGCCGCCGCACTCCGGGCAGGTGGTGAAGGTCACCGCGCGTTCCACGAAGGTGCGATGGTGCGGCTGCAGCGAGCCGATCTCCTTGGAGAACAGGGCCTTCTGGAGCCTGGGCACCAGGCCCTCGTAGGTGATGTTGATCCCGTTGAACTTCACCTTGGACGGCTCGCGGTACAGGAAGTCGTTGCGCTCCTGCTCGGTGAAGTCGCGGATCGGCTTGTCGGGGTCGACGAAGCCGGACTCGGTGTACATCCGCACCGCCCAGCCGCCGGGGGTGTAGCCCGGGATCGTGAGCGCGCCCTCCGCGAGGGATTTCGCCTCGTCGAAGAGCGCTGACAGGTCGACATCGGTCACCGACCCCAGGCCATCGCAGCGCGGGCACATTCCACCGGTGATGCTGAAGGCTCGTGTCGTGGTCTTCCCGCTGCCGCCGCGTTCGACGGTGATCTCGCCGCTTGCCCGGACCGAGGGAATGTTGAAGGCGAACGCCCGCGCGGAGCCGATGTGCGGCTGCGCAATGCGGCTGAAGAGGACGCGGAGCAGGGCGTTCGCATCGGTTGCGGTGCCTACCGTGGAGCGTGGGTTGCCGCCCATCCGCTCCTGGTCGACGACGATGGCGGTGGTCAGCCCCTCGAGCAGGTCGACCTCTGGCCGCGACAGCGCGGGCATGAAGCCCTGGACGAAGGCGGGATAGGTCTCGTTGATGAGCCGCTGCGACTCCGCGGCGATGGTCGCGAAGACCAGCGAGCTCTTGCCGGATCCCGAGACGCCGGTGAACACGATCAGCCGGCGCTTAGGGATCTCCAGGCTGATGTCCTTGAGGTTATTTTCGCGAGCCCCATGGATCCGGATGCGATCGTGGGTGTCGCCGGCTGTTCCGGGCTCGGGCTGGGATGCCGCCATCAGCGCGGCTGGCTGATCCGGATATGGTTCCCCGCAGGGTCGCGGAAGGCGCAGTCGCGCACGCCGTAGGGCTGGTCCATCGGCTCCTGGATCACCTCGGCGCCGGTTCCCAGCACATGGTCGAACGCGGCGTCGACGTCACCGGTCGCGAGCACCAGGCCTCCGAGAAGGCCCTTCGCAAGCAGATCGCTGAGCATCTGGCGGTCGGAAGCGGAGATGCCGGGGTCGGCGGCGGGCGGCTGGAGCACGACGCTTACGCCCGGCTGCGACGCCGGGCCCATCGTGGTCCAGCGCATGCCATAGGCGCTGACGTCGTTGCGCACCTCCCAGCCAAGTGCGTCGCGGTAGAACGCGATCGCCTTCTCATGATCGTCCACCGAAAGAAAGCAGTTCTGCAGCTTCACGTCCATGATGTCGATGCTATCCGCCTTCAGGCGATGCCGCTTCTCGATTCCTGACCGGTCGCAGCGCAGCCTTCACCAGGCAGGCCGGCAGCGGTTCGGACCACGAGTGGTCTCGTGCTTTGTAGGCGCTCGGGGTCTCGCCGAGGAGTTCCGTGAATCTCGTGCTGAAGGTCCCCAGCGAGGAGCAGCCAACCTCGAAGCAGACCTCGGTGACCGAACGGTCGCCGCGCCGCAGGAGGGTCATAGCACGCTCGATGCGCCGGGTCATGAGGTAGCTGTACGGGCTCTCGCCATATGCCGCGCGGAAGCTGCGCGAGAAATGCCCGGACGACATGCAGGCCGTGCGCGCCAGCTGCTCAACATCGAGCGGGCGCGCGTACTCGCGATCCATCTGATCCCGGGCGCGCCGCAGACGTACCAAATCGTCGCGGTCCACGTCGCCGATGATACCGCCCGCCTCCCGACAGCCGCTCGGCCAGGGGTTGGCGAAGGTCCGCCGGCGAGACTGAACGTCCCTTGCGGCCCTTGGCTGCTGGCAGAGGGAGAATGGCGCGATGATCCTGAGTGACGTCCGCGACCCGAGGCTCATCACCCTCCGGCGGGGCGGCAGCCTCACGGATGACGATCACCGCCGGCTGGCGGTCTGGGCGGCCGAATGCGCGGAGCACGTCCTGGACCTCTTCGAGCGGGCACGGCCGGGCGACGTCCGTCCTCGCCACGCCATCGAGCTCGGACGGGCCTGGGCGCGCGGGGAGGTAACCATGACCCAGGCTCGCACGGCGGCCGGCCATGCCGACGCCGCGGCCAGGGACCTTCGCGGTGCGGCCCGGCACGCTGCCTACGCTGCGGCCCAGGCCGCGGCGGTCGCCCACGTCGCCGCGCACGAACTGGGGGCGGCCGCCTATGCGATCAAGGCCGCGCGTGCTGCTGCGCCGCCGGGAGAGGGTGACGGTGCGGGGCGGCTCGAGTGCCACTGGCAGCGTGACCAGCTCCCCGTGGCGATTCGCGAGCTGGTGCTGGACGACCAGCGCATACGGAACGATATCTGCTGGTCGGTGTTCGATTGCTCACCCCTCAGGTGACGCACTCCGGCGGCCCGGGGCCGCCTGCCGACGCCTCTATCGGCCGCGGAAGGCCTCCAGGAACTGCATGCGCTTGCCGCTATGAAGGGCCGCGTTGGCGTAGATGCGGCCGGCGAGCGACGTGAGCCCGGCGATGCTCGCTGCGGTCAGCGCGACGGCGAGCGCCAGCTGCCAGAGCGGCAGATTGCCACTCGCCATTCGGATGGCCATGAAGATCGGAGACAGCGGCGGAAGGAAGGAGATGACCGCGACCCATGGGGCGGCCGGATCCGGCAGGGCGAAGAACATGAGGATGTACGCGCCCGAGAGCAGAACCGTGATGGGCGCGGCGGCGGCGGCGGCCTCCTCCTGGCGTGACACGAGCGAGGCGAATGCTGCATAGCCGGTGGCATACAGCAGGAAGCCGAGCACGAACCAGAGAAGGTCGCCAAGGATGGTGGCCACCCCCAGCGCGGGGATCGATGCGAAATGGGTGAGCGCGACGATGACGACGGCTGCCACGCCCACGCAGGCCATCTGGGCGAAGCCGACCAGACCGATGCCGATGACCTTGCCGGCCAGGAGCTGGCTCGGCCGGACCGTGGCCAGCATGATCTCCATCATCCGCGTCGACTTCTCCTCGATGACGCCCTGCGCGACGAAGTTTCCGTATGCGCTGAGCGACACGAAGAGCAGGATTGCGGTCGCGAGGGCGCCGATGACGTTCTGCGTGGACTGGGGGTCGCTCGGCTGCAGACTCTCAACGGGCACGGCGACCATCGTCGAGGTGATGGCTGCCGGTGAAAGTCCGGCCTCGCTGAGACGGACCGCCTCCGCAGCCAACCAGACGGCGGAATCGATCGAGGCCGGAGCCGCATCCTTGACCACGACCATCGGAGAGGTCGCCGACCCGGACACCAAGGCATCAAGAGTCCCGTCGATGACTTCGGCCCGGCCCGTCGCCTCATCGGCCACGTCGCTGACCGCCACCGTTGCGCCGAGGTACTCCGCGTTCGCCGTGAAGCCCTGCTCGAGGGCCTGGGATCCGCCGGCGAAGCCCACCTGCACCGCGGGAGGGCTGCCGACGAAGTGCGATGCGATGGAGATCGCGATGAGGACCGCGGCCACCATGCCGACGGTCGTTCCCGCGAAGACGGGCGACCGGACCCGGACGAGGACCTCGCGGCGGGCAACGAGAAGGATCGTCGGCCGCCTGCGGCGTGCTGCGCTCATAGCGCACTCTCCTCGATGACCGAGCGAAAGAGCTCGCCCAGGGAGGGCTGCGCTCGTTCGAACTCGCGAACCGGCCCAGTCACCAGTGCGGCCTGGAGGATGGCCTGGTCGTCCACCCCGTCGTCGAGCTCGAGGAGCCGGCGCGAGCCATCGGCCTGCACGACCCGGGCGCCAGGCACGCCGACGTCCCAGTCTGCAGGGGCGCCTGGCACGTCGAGCCACAGGCGTTCGCGGCCGCCGGAGCGCAGCTCGTCGACCGTGCCGCAGGCGACCATCCGGCCGCGGTCGATGATCCCGACCCGGTCGCAGATCCGTTCGACGAGCTCGAGCTCGTGGCTGGAGAAGATCACGGGGAGGCCGGCATCGGCCTGCTCGCGGAGCACCACGCTCATGACGTCCACCGCCACCGGGTCGAGCCCGGCAAAGGGCTCGTCGAGCACGAGCATGTCCGGCGAGAAGACGAGAGCGGCGGCCAGCTGGACCCGCTGCTGGTTCCCCAGGCTGAGCGCCTGGAGCTCGTCGTTGCGGCGCTCACCCAGCTCGAAGCGCTCCAACCAGTGCGCGGCGGCGCTCAGCGCGTCGGCATCGGTCATGTCGTGGAGCGCACCAAGGTAGGCCAGCTGCTCGGCCACGCGCATCTTTGGGTAGAGACCGCGCTCCTCCGGCATGTAGCCGATCTGCCGGCGTGCCTCGACGTCGAGGCGGGTCCCGGCCCAGCGCACCTCACCCGCGTCCGGCTCGAGCACTCCCAGCACGACGCGCATGGTGGTGGTCTTGCCCGCCCCGTTGCGCCCCACGAAGCCGACGAGCTCACCGGCCCTGACCTCGAAGCTGAGCTCCTGCACGGCAGGGGTGCTTCCGTAGCGCTTGGAGATCGCGTCGATTTCGAGTGTGCGATCAGCCACCGGCGCGCTCCTCGGGTCGCTGAAAGCGCCTGATGACTTCGTCCCGCTCAAGGAGCGTGTGAAGGCGAGCCGTCCGATGCGCCTGGAGCCTCGGACGAGAGTGTAGCGCTGGATGACAGGGGGCTGGATGTCCGTCGATGCCGGGCTCAGACGATGGAGGCGACGACCGGAATTGAACCGGTGTACGCGGTTTTGCAGGGATGGCCATACCGTCCGCGGACGTCCGTTGGCGTCGTCGCCACGCTCAGATCGGCCGGTCAGGTCGACCTTTTGACCGCCGTGGTCCGCCCCTGTTGCTGCCGGCGTTGATGCCGCCACTGATTCGGCCGGACTGCGATTGCGGCCAGCCCCTCGGCACAATGCCAGTTGGCCCGCATTGCGAAGGCTCCACGGCACTTCGGGGGCGATAGCCTGCCGCGCACAGTAGGGCACCGGCGCGGGAACGAATCGACGGTTCGGTGCGCCTGACTGAGTAGAGAGTAGGCGGGGGAACCGACGTGGAGCGGGAATTGGTCCTCCGAGCGCGAAGCGGCGACGAGCTGGCCTTTGAGGACCTGATCGCCGCCCGGCTCGATCGTCTGTACGCGGCCGCCCGCCTGATCCTTCATGACCCCGTGCTGGCGGAGGACGCGGTGCAGGAGACGATGTTGCGCGCCTGGCGGGACCTGCCAACGCTGCGCGACCCGGACCGCTTCGCCGGCTGGCTGCACCGAGTGCTGGTCCACGCCTGCCTGGACCTGGCCCGTCGGAGCCGACACGCCCGCGCCGAGCTCGAGCTGGATCCGGATGCCGCCGTGAGTGGTGATCCGGCCGCGGCAGTCGCCGAGCTCGACGCCGTCGATCGCGCGTTCGACCGGCTCAGTCCTGACCATCGCGCGGTGATCGTCCTCCGCCACTACCTCGGCCACTCGGTGCCGGAGGTCGCTAACGCGCTGGGCATCCGCCTCGGCACCGCCAAGTCACGTCTGTCCCGCGCGGAAGCCGCCCTGCGCAATGCTCTCGATGCCGAGGGCGACTTCGCTCGCCAGGGAGGTGCGGCATGACTGCTCAGGATCGGTTCGAGGCCGAGGTGCGCGAGCGTCTTCAGGCACGGGCCGTTCGCGAGGCGCCCGCTGGTCTCCTGGCGCGCGGCATGGCCAAAGTGCGCCACACCCCCCAGCGTCGGACATGGGTCGCTCGGCTGCAGCCAACCTGGATGCTCCCGACCGTCGCTGCCGCCTCGGTGGTCGTCTTGCTTGTGGCCGTCGCGGTCCTCGCGGGCGTTTTCCCGCCGAAGCCCACCCCTGTCGGACCGGCGCCGAGCGGCTCATCTGCGCCGTCGGGCGCGGGCAGCCCGGCGGCAACGCCGGAATCGACGGCCCCACCGACCTGGCCCACGGTGGCGCGGTCGGCCGCGACCGTACCCACTACCCCTGACCTGGCGCACGAGGCGTTCTGGACGCTCTGGACGCCAATCACGATGACCGACAGCACGCTGCGGCTTGGCACGCTCGACGGGACGGTGACGCGGTCGATCAGCCTGCCCCGCACCACCCTCGGCCCACTCGGCATGCCCATGACCCCGCAGCCGGCGGGCCCAGCCGGTGGTCTGGTGGTCTACGTTACCGACGACGGTCAGTGGGCGACCCTCCACGCCGTGAATGCCTTGACGGGCACAGAGCGCCAGCCAATGCAGACCACCGACCTCATCGCTCAGCTTGCCCTCGACCCATCGGGGCAGACCGCCTATTTCCTCGAGGCCGACCGCCAGACGGGGCAGCCTTCCGGCGTCTTCTCGATTGCGACCGATGGCGGCGAGCCGCGGCTGCTCATCAACCCGGATCGCCTCGGCTCGGTCACGGCCAGCAGCAGGTATCTTCCACACTTGGTCGTCTCCGCCGATGGCGGCTGGGTCGTTCTGCTCAGCTGCCCAACCACCAGTTGCGAGCTGTACGCGGTGCGACCCGATGGCGCCGCGCCGCCGCTCCATCTCACAGACTTCTTCTTCGACGGATCCCTCACCGGCATTACCGGGGACCTGCTCATCGGCGGCAACACCTGCGGCGAAGCCGAGTGCGACGGGTTCGTGGTGGACCTGCGCACCGGCGACCATTGGCCGCTCGGCGGCCAGGATGCTCCATTCGCGCCTAAGCAGTTGATCTCCGGCCCGCATGGACCGCTCGTCCTTGGTGAGGGGGTTGTATACGAAGCCGGTACCTGGACCGTAACGGCCATTGACCTGACAGATCGCAGCCGCACTTCGGAGTTCTCCGCCACCTTCAAGCCGGCCTACACCGATGTCGGGCTAGCCGAGCAGCAGTTTGCTGGCGCTGAGCTACCCGCCGGCTGGTTCTTGATGTACCGGGGCATCGGCGGAGCGCCTACGCCACCCCCGGACTTCAGCGCGGCGATGCTCGGCGGGAACGTGGAGCTGCCACTGCCTGTGATGACGTTACCGAGCAACTGAGACTCGGTCCGAAAAGGCGGCCGCTCCGCAGGCCCGATCGGCGCTCAAGAAGCGTTGCTCGGAGCTCGGCCCAAAAAGAGGTCCTTTCGGGAATCGCTCCTGGAGTGGCTGCGCCGAGAACAGTTCCGGCCCTTCGCTCGTCTGGAACAATCGGGATGTACGCAACGATTGCCAGTCGCTGGTTCACGGAGGGAGCGCTCACAACGAGGACCGAGGACGAGGTCACCGAGCGCTTCCTGCGGCTTGCCCGCCATGGGTTGGACCGCGCTTATCGATTGGCTGGGCTGCTGCTCGCCGACCGAACGGAGGCGGAGGATGCCGTCCAGGACGCTCTCGTGCGAGCCTGGCACCGACGCGCAACGCTCCGGGACCTTGCCGGCTTTGCCGCGTGGTTCGACCGCATCCTGGTCAACGGTTGCCGGGATCGTCTCCGCCGTCGCCGCAGAGTGCGGTTCGTGGAGCTGGAGGTCGCCCGGGATGCTGCGATCCGTGACCCGTTCGACCTCTTCCTCGACCGCGACGAGGCGACCCGAGCCCTCGCGATCCTCGATCGCGACCAGCGCATCGTTGTCATCCTTCATTACTGGGCCGATCTGACCCTGGATGCTGTCGCGGAACGCACCGGCTGGCCGGTGGGCACCGTGAAGTCGCGCCTGCACCACGCCCTCCGGCGGCTGGAGGTCGAGCTGGGCGAGTCGGCGGCAGCGGACACCGTGTCATGAGCGACGACCTCCAGCGACGCCTCCAGGACGCGCTGCGCGGCGAACGTCTGCCGGAAGCGCCAGAGACCCTGCGCGCCTTCCTGGAGCGACTGCCAGCCGACGCCGAGGCGCGCCGTCCAAGGCGCGGGTTCCGCCTGGTGTGGCTCGCATCGCTGCCGGTGCTCGTGGTGGCAGCCGCGCTGCTATTCGCGCTTGTTCCGCGCAACCCGGGCCCTCAGGCCACGTCGCCATCGCCATCGCCATCGGCGTCCGCAGCCGCCATCGCCGGCATCGCCTGGGGCAGCGTCGCGAGTACCGGCGGCGACGCCCTCGCCGATGGCGATACCGTGATGAGCGCAATCGCCTACGACGGCGGGTACGTCTTGGTCGGCAATGCACAGAATGCCGACCACGCGGCCTGGTGGTACTCGTCGGACGGGCGGACCTGGCAGCGCCATGATGCGGATCCGGTGTTCGCCGATAGCCTGTTGCAGCAGATCGTGCGCATCCCTGACGGGCTGTTGATCGTGGGGAGCTCGAACCGCCTCGACAGCGAGTGCGCCGGCGGCGTGTTCGGCTGCAATCCAGCCATGGCTCTGCGGATGTGGACCTCACCCGACGGGAGAACGTGGGATCGCCTGCCCGATGCGGACCTCGCCGCCTTTGGGCGCGTGGCGTTCAGCGACGTAGTTTCCGGTCCGGCGGGCATTGTGGCGGTCGGAGCACAGGCTCCCGCCAACGGTGCAGGGAAGGGAACGATCTGGACCTCACCCGACGGCAGGAGCTGGGAAGCGGCGTCGCAGTTCTCCGCAGCGTTCCCAGGGGTGGTGCCGACGAATGTGGTCGTCACCGGGGGCACCTATGTCACTGTTGGCTACCGGCAGGCGCCGGATGGATCGGTCGCAGGCCCGGCCGCCTGGTATTCAACCGATGGGCGGACGTGGCATGCAGCCGCCGGGGCACAGTCGGTCGGGGCGACCCTCCTGAGCAGTGCGGCGGGCGCGCTCAGCGTCTCGCTGCAACGCCTCGGCGCCGTTGTTTCCGTGACCGCTGACGGATCCGCATGGCGTGGGGAGGGCGGCGTGATCCCGTTCGGATGGGGCGACAACGGTCCTGTGCTTGTGTCGGATGGGTCACGCATCCTGGCCCTCGGTACGCAGTCCAGCAGCGCGACGCATGGCGCTTGGCTGTCGAGTGATGCGCAGCATTGGCAGCAGGTGCCCCAGACCGGTGGGCTGCCGCCGCTGAACAGGGCGGGGGCCGTCGCCGCCCTCGGTCCGGAGGGTGTCGTGCTGGTGACGACCACAACCACCCCTTCCACCCGATTCACCACCACCATCTGGCTCGGCTCCTTTGGGCTGACGCCAGCCGCGACACCAGCGCCCACACCCGCCCCAACCGCCAGTCCCGCCATGGGTGACGCGCTGTACCTCGCAGGAGCCGGCCGAGCCGATGGCAGCGTGTGGGCCATCCGCGGCTCGAGCTGGCGGGTCGCCGCGGATGCGATCGCGTCCTGGCAGGAGCATCCCTTGCCGGTTGAGGCGACCAAGGTGATGGCCGCAACAGCTTTCGACGCCTCCCGTGCCTGGCTGGTGAGTATCGGAGCGGGCAGCACGGACGTCACCGGTTCGCCCACAGACGTACTCCGCTACGTCGTCTGGCAGACTGCCGATGGCGGCGCGTCGTGGCGATCGACGACGGTGCCCGGCAACTTTGCCTCGCACGCGCCGGTGCTCTCGTTCGTCGATGCCCAGCACGGGTACCTGCTCGCCGCCGAGCAGCGCTTCAGCGACGGGATCAGCAGGGTCCTCAGCACCTCAGATGGCGGACGGACCTGGACGCAGGTCGGGTCGGTGCCGAACCTTGGCTCGGAGTTCACCGTCAGCGATGCCTCGACCCTGTGGTCGGGTGCGGAGGAGGAGGCCGGCCCGGTCGTCCACCCCGTGCTCGAAGTGAGCCGCGATCGCGGTCAGACCTGGGCCGAGGTCGCGCTCCCTGGCATTGCACCGCACCAGGAAGGTGGTCCGATGGTCTACCTGGCCGGACCGCCGGTTTTCCTCAGCCCACAGTCGGGCGTGGTGGCGGTCACGATCGCCGAGCCCGATGGCTCACACACGAGGATCTTCCAAACCACGGACAGCGGGGCCACCTGGACGCTCGCTTCGGACCGGCCGGTCGAGGCGAGCGCTGGGCTCGCGGCCATCGATGCCGCCCACTGGCTGCTCCCGGTCGACAACCCCTTCGCCCTGCTATCGACTGCTGATGCCGGTGCCTCCTGGCAGCAGGTTGCCACGAACGGACTTGCCAACGGCGGGTGGATGATCTGGATTGCAACCCTACAGGGAGGGGACCTAGCCACCCTCGTTCCAGCTGGCAACTCCTACCCGGGTTCGGCGCTGCTGTTCGTGTCCGGCGATGGAGGGCACACATGGCAGGGGCTCCCGTGAGGACAGCCGCGCGCCGCAGGCAGACCTAGCAGGTCCGGGCATGGTTCCGGTCGCACGGGGACGCCCGTCTGGAGTCGGAGTCGCCCAGGGCAAAAGGACCCCATTTCAGTTCTCGGAGCGCCAAGCCACCGCGTCCGCCGCTAAGAGAGCGCGCGCGTTCGAGCCGCTAGATCCAGGATGACGCTATGTGTGGCGGGCGTGACCAGGAAGGTACGGCTCACGAGCAGGCGACGCGCACCCACCACCCAGGAGATCTGCTCGTGGATGGGATCGCCCGTGCCATACCGGATCTGCAAGCCAACCCCGCCGCTGGGCACCTCGAAGGCCGTGTTCGAGTAGGCGCACGCATGGCTAACCATGGATCGGTCGAAGGCCGCTTCTCCAGAGGCGGTGGCGAACTGCTGGACTTCAACATCGATCGCTCGACCGTCGGGCGTCTCCCAGGTGCGTGCATAGCCGGTGAGGTAGTGGTCGTCGATCAGTTCCTGGCGGGAGTTCGGGTCGTGGCGGCTGGCCGCCAGCGTATCGAGATCGAGAATGCCTTGATCGACCAGGCTGGCTGCGCTTCCTGGATCTGTCAGCAGCAGGCTCGCGAGTGTCTGTGGATCCGAGGGCTGGTCGCCAATGGCCGGCGTTGAACCCAACAGGGCGGTGGCCCGGATACATGCGTCGGCCGACGCCTGAGGCAGGAGCGTAGCGACGGCAACCTGGGGCAGGGTGGCCACCACGACTGCCACCACGACGAGGAAGCCGAGCAGTCTCGGGCGGAGAGCGAAAGCCCTGGTTGCCATCTCGCCCGCCGTGCTTCGGATGGCTTCCAAAGTCTCCCTGCTTGACTGTCGCGAGCCAGCTCGGCGTTCGGCCTCCTCCGCGGCATAGCGCTGCCAGAGGTCGATGTAGCGCTCGGTTGCCGGCGTGCGGAGCGCGTCGAGCTTAGCGAGTTCCTGGCGCCAGGTATCGATGTCGCCGACCTCGAAATGCTGGTTGGCCAGCTGCACGCCATTCATGACCTCGGCTAGATCGCTGCGGGAGGGTCGGGGCCCACCTGAAACACGCACGAGCCATTGCGGCACGATCCAGGCAGCGAGCACCGGCAGGCCCGACACGGCGATCGCGATGCGGACATCGACCACGGCGGAGAGCGCCGCCACCACGGGCGGTGCGGCGATGCCCGCCGCGAGGACGGCAAGCAGCGCCCGGCGTGCGCCACGAATCCGCAGCTCGGGCAGGACGCAGGCGAGGCCCACCCAGGCCACGGCCCCGGCATACACCCCGTCGAACGCGATGCTCAGCCACCAACTCATGGACTCTTCTCCCCCGGGCGGGCCGCGAAACGGTCATCGCGAGCGTACCAGCTGGCTATGGCCGGTCAATGGCCCACCTCACCGGCCCGGATAGACCTCCTTTGGGGGCGCTCCCCTCTCGAGGCGGCCGTGAGCACCTGCAACCGACCGCACGGAGCCTCCCCTTTCGGGGCAGTCCTCATGACTGGTGGGGACTAGGGATCGTCATCCGCGGGGTACTGGATGAAGCCGACCTGCTCGATGACGGGCGGTCTCGCTGCTGGTCTGCGTTCGATGCCAGAGATCCACACCCTGCGCTCGTGCGCAGCCAGCGCAGCCGGCAGGCTCCAACGTTGGTACGGGTTGAGGTAGATGATCGGATCGCGAGCTCCCGTCATTCCCATGCCAAGGAACGCGATGACCCCCGCGAACGGAATGGCCTTGTCCGTTACCAGCAGCCCGTTCGGATTGAATGACGTGCCCACGCTCTCAGCGATGTCAAAACCACGGTGATCGACGGTCTGTCCAAACAGAGCCTGGTCGAAATCGCTGGCGTCCGGCCCCATGAACGGCGAGTCGACAGCTAGGAATACGGGCGGAAAGGCCGCGCGTGCCTGCCGCCGCTTATGGCTATCGATCAGAGCAGCCTTGATACGGCCGATCGAGTCGTCATACCAGGCAATCGCTGGCCCGAAATGATTGGGACGGGTTCCCTGTGGGAACGGGAGGGCCTCGAGCCGCATCTCACCACGGTCACCCTCCCACCGGAAAGGGATGCGCAGGCCTTCTTCCGCAGTGGTCGGTAGACTCGAATAGAACGCCGCCGCTTGATCCACATACGGCTGGAACTCCTCAGGACTGCGTGCGTCCGGCAGGTGGCGGAAGACGATGGCCCACGCGTGGGGCCCAACCGCATCGAGCATCTGGACCATGTTCGCGTTTCGGCGCCGTTGGTCGTGCGCGGCCCGGTTGTACTTCTTGGACACACATTCCACCGACACGACGCCGTCTGGGAATGTGGCCCGATAGTCCACGTCTGTCTCGTCGGCGTATTTCGCACTCGGCTCGATCTCAGCCCCGAGAACCTGGAGATACCGCCCAACGATGATCTCGAAGAAGAAGGACTGCCAATCCTGGCGGAGTTTGCCCACAAGGCTCCGCGCATGCTTCTCGGGGAAGAGGGCGAGAGTCCGGTTCAAGAACTCGCGGACCGCCCGGGCCTCCGGTGCACCAGAGCGTCGGTAGTAGTCGACCGGGTTCTCGTCCCACCTGGGCAGCGCTAGATCTGCCGCCGCCGGCTCCAGGAAGTACTCGTCCGTCACGTCATGATCCCTCAGCCCCGGTCCGCCCCCGTCATCGTTTGGCCAACGGTATCAGCGCGGTTCTATGGCGATCCGACCCAGCGCCGTAAGTCGGTGCCATCCGCGCACTGGGGAGAAGACGTACCCCTCGCGCGCCAGACGGCGGAGGTTCCGCCGAATACTGCGCTCAGGCATCCCAAGCTCCTCCGCGATTTCGGAGGTGCTCGCCGGGCCCACCGACAGGACCGCCAGAATCGCCTCTCGCGGCATGAGGTCATCTGCCATTGACGGTGACTCCTTCGCCAGAAACTGACCGAATCCGGCCGGAACCCACCTCTTCGGTCCGCTCGACTGGGGCGACGCGTCCGCGGTACCGGCTGACCTCATCGCGCCGGAGCGAGCCGGAGCCGTCCGTAGATGTCGTGGCCGACGACTGCGTGCTCTCCGCGAAGTCGGCGACGGGATTAGCGGCAAGAAGGCGGTTCAGCGTGGCCGTTCCGATCCGCAGTCTGCGGGCCGCTTGGCGCCGAGAAAGGCCGGCTTCGGCCATCTCACGGCGTACGAGCTGCCAGCGGGCGGAGAAGCCAGGACGCGCGGTCACCGGCGGTCGACCGATGCGGGATCCGCGGCGCGCCGCCTGGCGCATCCCTTCCCGGACCCGGTCCGCGATGAGCTCGCGCTCCATCTCGGCCACCGCGGCCAGGATGGTGAACACCAGCCGGCCGGTGGCGCTGGTGGTATCGAGCTCGGGCTGGGTCAGTGCCGAGAAGCCGACCCCGACGTAGTCGAGGTCCCGCAGGGTGGCTAAGGCGTGGAGTGTCGAGCGGAAGGCGCGGTCCAGCTTCCAAACCAGGACCCGGTCGATCCGCCGGCGGCGGGCATCATCGAGCAGCCGCGTCCAGGCCGTGCGATGGGCGAGATCTCCGGCGGCCGCCGTATCGACGTACTCGGTCGCGTCCCAGCCGCGAGCCTGCACGTACTCACGCATCGCGGTCAGCTGGAGCTCGGGGTCCTGATCCTTATCCCGGGTGCTGACTCGGGCGTAGAGGGCGACACGAAGCGGGCGAGACCGGTCTGCGGTCAGGCTGAGCCCGCGGGAGCGAGCGTCGGCGGGAAGTCTCATGCCATCCACGTCGTCTGTTCTTCAGCACCATTCGGTGCCGCGTCCGAGGCCCAAGGCTTCGGACCATCCCCCGTTGCGCTCGGCGCTCGGTGGGCATCCCTCGTTACGTCGTTACGGGTTGCTCGGTCGTCGGTAACGAAGTAACGGTCACCCATCTCGTCAGCGGGGAGCGGATCAAGGTAGCGAGACCAAGCGTCCTCGAAGTCTGACCGAGCGTACCCCCGCTCCGGTTCGCCCGAGATCCGCCATAGGTTCGGATGTATGCCGTACGGCTTCAGGAGTCGAGCGAGTCCCTGGGCGGTCAGCGCATGCCCGCGAAGGTCACCCCAATCTGAGTCCTCGCGAGCACTCAGTTGGCGTACGAGCTCGGCGCTCGGGATCCGCTCTTCGGGGATGCCCTGGAAGATGTCGCGAATATCACTTAGGAGCCTGACGCCACGGCTTGGATCATCGGCCGCGCGGGCGCCCGAAAGCGCCATGGCCCCCCGGCGGGCCTTGATTGGCCATTCGCCGCGCGCAGCATCGGCGATGGCCAAGAGTGGTTCCCAGCCATCGACTGCACGGTCATCCAGCCCTGCTGGGATGTCGGGGCGGAGGCTGGCGAGCTCGACCTCGCCGATAGCCTCGACGAGCTCAGCACGAATACGCGCAGCTTCCGGAGCCACATCCCGTCGGCGGAAGCGTTCGATAACCTCGGATGGTGCTCTCCGGCGGAGCTCCAACACGATGGAGCGATCGCGGAGGGTTTCTGGCAGGGCCCGGATCCCAGCGAAACCTTTGGCCCCGAAGGCGTCGAACTCTGCGAGGCGCCGCTCTCGCCCATTCATCTCGACGCGGGCGACCCGGGCACCCCGCCGGTTCGAGGCGTTCAGAATGCCACGTAGCGCCTCGTGTTGGGCTGCTGCGAGCCTTGACCCGAAGAGGGCGTCAACCTCATCGAGAAGCAGTGTGGGATGGCGCTGCTCGATCATCGAGTAGACGACCGCGTCGGACGGCTCAATCGGACGCCATGGTCGGTGGACAACGAGCTCGAGCACGTCCAGTAATCTGGTCTTGCCGCTCTGCTTCTCCGCGCTCACGATCGCGAGATACGGGGTGGTTTCAGCGGCGTCAACGGCGTGGGTGTGGGCCACCCAAAGCGCGGTGGCGACCACGGCATGATCAGAAGGAAACACTACGTAGCGAGCGAGCAGGGACTCGACCGCATCGAGGGCATTGGCCAGCCGGGTCATGTGACCCGCCTCCACCTTCGCTCAGCGCTCATCTGGACCTACCTCGCCGCGAGCGATGTACTCATCGATCGCGGATGCCGGGATCAGCCGCCTGCGCCCCACCTTGAAGGACCGCAGGTGGCCAGTTGTGAGCTCGCTATAGAGCGCTGTCCGTCCGATGCCGAGGGTCGCGGCGGCCTCACTGATGCTTAGAAGACGATCGACCGGAGCGGGCGACTTCTGCTGCGTACGCAGAGCAACTAACAACGCGTCCACGAGTTCGTCGATGGCGGCGTGAATCGCGTCGCCCGCGGTCATGACTCGCCAACCCCCCGGCGGTCCACGGGCCGAGCCTCACTCCGTGCGAGCCGCCGGCGCCGAAGACGCGTTCCCTGCTCAATGGCTGCGACCAGAAGGATCGCCGCTTCCTGCGCTGGCGAGCGGAAGTCAGCGTCTGCGAGCTCCGCGAGGTTCGCGATCGCGGAATCCGGAATCCTCAGCGATAGGTTCCTGCGGCGTTGGGCTGTGGACATGGCCCGATGAAACCATGGTCGCAGGGACGACTAAATGCCGGAAAACGGGCTCATATTCGTTTCGCGGTGGAAGGGCCGTTTAGGATGATCCCCCGCCAAACCGAGCACGAAGGCGCATGAAATGTTCTGTGCTGACTCCCTTCGAGCCATCCAGCCTGCGGAACTCGGCAGCGACATCGTCCGGGCGACGGGAAGGGGCCGCGCTGGCCTCGGCCTCTCTCAAGTTCAGCCAGAATTGCCTTGGTGTCCAGGCCGGTCGACCCCGGCCCCGCCGCGGAGGCGGCGTGCGTCGCGCCCTTGCACGGCGACTGCGCGGGCTGATGAGGGTGATGGCCGCGCTGATCTCGGCGGGATCCATCCGCTGCTGCGCAGACAGGGTCGGCCAGACGACGCGCGCAATGCGCTCCCAGGCGTTGGTCTCGAGATCCGGCCGCTCGCCTCTGGCGGCATGCGCGGCGGCTACGGTCACGACCGCATTTCCGACAAGCGGACTGACCTGTGAAAGGTCGAGATCGTGCGGGTCCGTGGGCGACCCGTCCGGAGCCTGCCGGGCCAGCTCCATGTCGAACGGTGTGACCTCGCCGAACACGCGCCAGAGAGTGACATACAGGAACCCCGCCGGGGTGCTGGCCCCAATCGCAGTCATCCCGGGTGGCAGGCGACGTCTGGAGCGCTTGCGAGCTGCCCGTCCCGCCTCCATCTGACACACCGGACAGCCCTGCCGGCGAACTGGGCTGTGTTCCCCCCGCTCATGCTCGACCTTGAGGGTATCAGGAGCCAATGGATAGGTCTCCTCGGGACCCGCCTCGCGGCTCATTTCGCGCGTCCCTGCGGTGCGTTGTGTGATCGAGCGCCGGCTCCAGCCATCGCCCTGTCCATCGCCTCGGCTGCCTCGCGGCGTAGCTCCGGCTCGACGTGGGCGTAGTAGTCACTGGTGATGGCGATGCCTGAGTGTCCGAGGAGGTCGCTCACGACGCGGAGTGGCACGCCAGCGGTGAGGAGCGCCGTGGCCGCGCTGTGCCGCAGCCCATGGAACGGTATGGATGGCAGGCCAGCGGCCCGCAGCAGTTCATGGAAGGCCCGATGCACGGTAACCCGGTGGAGCGGTCGCCCGATACTGTCGGTGAAGATCAGGCCGTCCCGATCCTGCCAGGCGGTGTCTGCGGCTATGCGTGTGGTGTCCTGACGATCCCGCTGCCGCTCGAGCGCCGCGCGGGCCACGGCCGGCAGCTGGATCGTTCGGCGACTCTTTGGCGTCTTCGGCGCTGAGAGCTCCACTCCCCCGCCCCAGGCGCGTGCCAGCGCGCGCCGAACGGTTAGGGACCCGGCGTCAACGTCGACGTCGTCCCAGGACAGGCCGAGGAGCTCGCCCTGGCGGAGGCCGGTCATGGCGGCCAAGGTGACAAGGGGTCCAATGGGATGGAGCGCGGCCGCCGTCATCAGCGTGCGCAGCTGCGCAGCCGTCAGGTAGTCCCGCCCTGGCTCGATCGTCCGCGCCGTCACGCGCGGTGGCCGCGCAAGGGCCGCGACGTTCCGATTCACCAAGCCATCACGAAGGGCATCCCCAAGCGCCCGCCGGAGGATGATGCGGGCATGGCTCGCAGTCCTCGCCGACAGCCCACGCTCAACCAGGCTGGCGGTCAGGTGCTCGACGTCAGCTGGCATGAGCTTGCCAAGGGGTCGACGCCCAAGGCCGGGCGTCAGGTAGCACCGAACGTACTGCTCGCGCTGGCGCCAGGTCGACGGGCGGAGACGCTGCCGCTCGCGGTCAAGCCATCCGGCGAGGTACTCCCCCACCGTTGCCGCGCCGGCCGGTTCGAGGGTCCCTGTGCGGAGCTTGGCCCGCAGCTGGTCAAGGCGCTCGCGGGTTTCGGCTGACGTACGGCCGCGGACTTGCCGACGATGTCGGCTGCCGTCGGGCTCAGTCCAGGTGATCGCACCGCGCCAGCCACCATCGGGCGACTGATAGATGCTCCCCTCGCCAGCCGAGCGATGCCGGCTGCGTCGGGTCGGGTACGATGCCATCGCGGTCGTCCTCCCTAACAGGACTTCCGTATCGACGCTCCGCTCTCCCCCGGCGGAGCGTCGTTCTACGTCCGCGATTGTACGTCTGTTGCTGCCGGTATTGCTGCCGGTCGTCGCAACGATCGGCTCAGAACGCCCGATTCAGGCTCAGATGTTGGAGGCGACGACCGGAATTGAACCGGTGTACGCGGTTTTGCAGACCGCTCCCTAACCACTCGGGCACGTCGCCCCGACGTTCGCACTGGCTGCCCCGCGAGGATTCGAACCTCGGTTCACGGATCCAAAGTCCGCTGTCCTACCACTAGACGACGGGGCAGCGGATCCGTCTCACGAGGCTAGCAGGTCATCAGCCACCGGGCAGAAAAATGGAGCGGAAGACGGGACTCGAACCCGCGACCCTCACCTTGGCAAGGTGATGCTCTACCAACTGAGCCACTTCCGCCCGTTTGCCGATGCGCGCCCCAGCGTGGTGCCGAGGGTCAGAATCGAACTGACGACACCCGCCTCTTCAGGGCGGTGCTCTACCAACTGAGCTACCTCGGCTCGCCTGTTCGATCCCGCGGATCTGCGGCCCGCTCGTGGTCGCGTATCGGCTGAGGACGATAGCACAGCCGTTCGGCGAGCGGCAAGGCGCCATCGGCCTACTGCGGGGAGGGCGTTCCTCCCGTTCCAGCCGGGGTCGCGACGTCCAGCCCGGCCGGGAACGGCTGGCCCATCTGGCCGGCGATCCGCTCCAGGATCCGGATCCGCTCCGCAATGGGTGGATGGGTGTCCCACATCGACTTCGAGCGTTCCTCGAAGCTCTTGATGGGGTTCACGATGTACAGATGCTGGGTGGCGCGGTTCGCGACCTCCAGAACCTCGGGGTCGTCGCTGATGGTGCGCAGGGCGCGGGCCAGGCCCACCGGGTTGCGGGTCAGGTCCACGCTGCTGACGTCGGCCAGCTCCTCGCGGCTCCGCGACACGGCCAGCTGGATCATGCGCCCGATGATGGGCGCCACGATGGCCAGCACGATGGCGACCACGAACAGGATGACCTGCAGCCCTCCCCCGCCTCCGCTGCGGTCGGAGCTGCTGCCGCGGCGCCGCCCCCCACCGAACCAGAACGTGTAGCGCAGGAACCAGTCCGATATGAGCGCGATGGATCCGACGAGCACGCCGACCAGCAGCGTGAATCGGATGTCGAAGTTGCGCACGTGGCTCATCTCGTGACCAATGACGCCCTGGAGCTCCTCGCGATCCATCTTCTGCAGCAGGCCCGTGGTGGCCGCAATGGAGGCGTGCTTGGGGTCGCGGCCGGTGGCGAACGCGTTCGGCGCCGTGTCGTCGATGACGTAGACCCGCGGCATGGGTATGCCCGAGGCCAGGCTCATCTCGGTCACCACGTTGACCAGCTGGCGGTACTGGTCCGGCGGATTGGCGACCGGAACCTCCTTGGCGCCCGACGAGGCGAGCACCAGCCTGTCGCCCGCGAAGAAGGAGCCCAGGCTCATGGCGGTGGCGATGCCCACCGCCACGATGACCCCCACCCATCCGAAGCCGGTCGCGTAGCCGATGGCGCCCCCGAGCAGGCCGAGCACCACGACCACGACACCCACCAGCACCCAGCTGTTGCGCCGGTTGCGGTTGATCTCGCGAAAGAAAGTGGTGGACGCCGCCGACGAGCTCATCGGTCAGGCGGCGGCGCGACGCTGCATGGACGAAGGATCCGCGGTCAGGCCTTCAGGCTGAGGTCGACGGCCGGAACGGCGGCATCCTCTTCCGCGATCTGGAAGTAGTCCCGACCCCGGAAGCCGAGCATCCCGGCGATCAGGACGTTCGGGAAGGTCTGGATCGAGGTGTTGTACTCCCGGACCGTGCTGTTGTAATGCTGGCGCGAGAAGCCGATCTGGTTCTCCGTGGTGGTCAGCTGCTCCTGGAGCTGCATGACGTTCTCGTTCGCCTTGAGCTGGGGGTAGTTCTCCACCAGGGCGAAGAGCTGGCGGAGGGCGCCGGTCAGCACGTTCTCCGCCTGCGCCGACTGGCCGGCCTGTGACGGGCCCGCCGCCTGGGCGCTGACGGCGGCGTTCCGCGCATCGATGACCTTGGTGAGGGTGTCCTGCTCGAACTCCATGTAGCCCTTGACGGCATTCACGAGGTTCGGGATGAGGTCGTGCCGCCGCTTGAGCTGCACGCTGATCTGATTCCATGCCTCGTCGACCATGTTCCGCAGGCGGACGAGCCCGTTGTACATGAAGACGAGGAAGAGCGCGATGACCGCGAGGACGATGAGAACGATCCAGACGGTAGGCATCGGTGTTGGTCAACTCCATGTTGCTCGGGGATGGTCGAAACCATCGTACCAGCGGAGCATCCAAATGGCGACGGTCAAACCATGCGACCGCCGGGTTGGTGGTGGGCGGTGAGGGGCTCGAACCCCCGACCTCCTCGGTGTAAGCGAGGCGCTCTGACCAGCTGAGCTAACCGCCCGCCGCGAGCGTAGCACCTGGATACGGAAACGCCGCTCCCCATCGGAGCGGCGTCATCGGTCTCGTGTGCTGCGAGTTGGTGCCCAGGCCGGGACTTGAACCCGGATGGGTTTCCCCATACGCCCCTCAAACGTACGCGTATACCAATTCCGCCACCTGGGCCAGAAGGTGGTACCGAGGGAGGGACTTGAACCCACACGACCGTAATGGTCACTAGGTCCTGAACCTAGCGCGTCTGCCTATTCCGCCACCTCGGCACGCCGCTCCGTCGGCGTCGCCACCGGCAAAGCGCGGCCGATCATAGCACAGCGCCACGCCGCCCACGGCGCCCCGGGCCGGACGTCAGACCGAGGTCTGGGGCAGCAGGTTGAGGAGGCTGAAGACGACGAAGAGGATGCCCAGCACCACGGTCAGGCGGAAGAGCGTGCGCTCGATCCCGCGCCGGCTGCGGTACGCGGTCACCTCGCCACCGAACGCGCCCCCGAGCCCGGTGCCCCGCTGCTGGAGCAGGACCGCGGCGATCAGCGCGATGGCCAGGATCATCTGGGCGATGACGAGTGGGTTCATGGCCGGCGCAGTATAGCGGACACGTCGTTCACTCGCGGCTGAGCAGGCTGTGACCCGTCATCGACGGCCCGGGCGGGATGGCGAGCAGATCGCAGATCGTGGGCGCCACGTCGGCCAGCATGCCGTCCGCCAGTCGCGACCCCTCGAACCCTGGGCCGACGAGCGCCAGGGGCACAGGCGAGGTGGTGTGCTTGGTCTGGGGCCGGCCCTGCTCGTCGCGCATCTCCTCGATGTTCCCGTGATCGCCGGTGACGAGCAGGGCCCCGCCGGCCGCCGTCACCGACTCCAGCACGCGCGCAAGGCACCCGTCTACCACCTCGAGCGCCCGCACCGTGGCATCCCATACGCCGGTGTGGCCCACCATGTCGGGATTCGCGTAGTTCACGACGATGAAGTCGAAGCCGCCCGAGCCGATGGCGGTGACGAGCTCGTCGGTGATCGGCCCCGCGGACATCTCCGGGGCGTGGTCATACGTCGGCACGTCGCGCCGCGACGGGACGAGGATCCGCTCCTCCCCGGGAAACGGCGCCTCCACGCCGCCGTTGAAGAAGTACGTCACGTGCGCGTACTTCTCGGTCTCGGCCAGGTGGAGCTGACGCTTGCCCAGGCGGGCGAGGTAGGCGCCCAGCGAGTCGATCTCCAGGGGCGGGAAGGCGATCGGCACCGGGAGCTCGGCCGGCGACTGGTACTCGGTCAGGGTGCTGACCAGGAGCGTCGACGGACGCCGGCCGCGTTCGAATTCGGCGAAGTCGTCGAGGACCAGGGCCTGCGTCATCTGGCGCGCCCGGTCCGCTCGGAAGTTCATGTGAACCACTGCGTCTCCATCGCCGATCCACGGCACCCCGGCCACGAGCGTGGGCTGGATGAACTCATCGCTCTCGTCGCGCGCATAGGCAGCCTCCACGGCCGCCGTCGCGGTGGGAGCCTGGATCCCCTCCCCGTGGACCAGGGCGTCCCAGGCCTGCCTGGTCCGCTCCCAGCGCTTGTCGCGATCCATGGCGTAGTAGCGGCCGGAGACTGAGCCGATGATGGCCCTCCCTTCGATTCTGCTCTCCAGGGAGGGAACGAACTCGATCGCCGATCGCGGCGGCGTGTCCCGACCATCGGTGAAGGCATGCAGCACCACCCGCTCCGCGGGCAGGCCAGCGCGGTGGGCCAGCTCGATCATCGCCTCGATGTGGCCATCGACGGCGTGGATCCCGCCGGGACCGACCAGGCCCAGGAGGTGCAGCCGGGTTCCCTGCGCCATGGCGTGGTCGGCCGCGGCGCGGAGCACCGGGTTGTCGAAGAACTCGCCGGTCTCGATGGCCTCGGTGATGCGCGGCAGGTCCTGGAGCACACGGAAACCCGCGCCAAGGTTGAGGTGGCCGACCTCGGAGTTGCCCATCTGGCCCGGAGGCAGGCCGACAGCGGTCCCGGCCGCCTCGAGCTGGCTGACCGGCCAGCGCTCGCACATGGCGTCCCAGGTCGGCATGCGCGCCGCGAGGAGCGCGTTGCGTGCCGGATCATCGTTGATCCCGAACCCATCGAGGACGCACAGGACCACGGGTCGGGGTACCCGGCCCTCGCCCGCCGTGTCGCTCATGGACGCTGGGCCACGGCCGCCGCGCCGATGGCGGCGAACCCGTCCGGATCGAGGGAGGCGCCACCCACGAGCGCCCCGTCCACATCGGGCTGGGAGAAGAATTCCGCCGCGTTGGCCGCGGTCACGCTGCCGCCGTAGAGGATGGGCACCTGCGCGGCGGCTTCTTCCCCGCCGACCTCGATGAGGATGGCCCTGATCTGGGCGGCCACCGCCTGCGCGTCGTCACCCGACGCGGCGTTCCCGGTGCCGATCGCCCAGATCGGCTCATAGGCGATCGCGAGGCCACTCCCGGCGATCGGCGACAGGGCCGCCAGCGCCGCGCGCAGCTGCCGGTCAATGACCGCGCTCGTCTTGCCTGCCTCGCGCTGCTCGATCCGCTCCCCGATCGCGGCGATCGGCCGCAGCCCGTGCCCCACCGCGCTCGCGACCTTGGCGCCAACGCGCTCGTCGGTCTCGCCGTCGTACTGGCGACGCTCCGAGTGCCCCAGGATCACCCAGCCGGCGACATCGGCCAGCATGAGCGGGGAGGTCTCGCCGGTGAAGGCGCCCTTCTCCTGGGAGGCCATGGTCTGGGCACCCACGCCCACGCGGCCGGCGACCGCCGCCGAGACCGGCTCGAGCCAGATCGTCGGCGGGCACACGACGGTGATCGCGTCGAGCGCGGCCATGCGATCGGCCACCGAGCTCGCGAGGCCAACGGCGTCAGCGCGGCTGGTCGGGTTCATCTTCCAGTTGCCGGCGATGACCGGCGTTCGTCCGGGGTTCACGATGCCGCCCTCCGTTTCGGTTCTCGCGTCGCGGCTGGACCGTGTTCGTCGCCTGCGGCCAGCTCGACGAGCCTCCGCAGGCGGTAGTTCGCCGCCGAGCGGCTCACGCCCAGCGTGACGGACAGTGTGTCAAGGTCTGCGTCCGGCTGCAGGCGCCGCTCGGTCGCAGCAGCCCGGAGCCCTTCGGAGAGGGTCCCCAGGCGGCCGGATCGTTCGAGCGCCGCGATGGCCTGCATCTGGCGATCGGCCGCGCGGACGGTTCTCGCGAGGTTCGCCTCCTCCGCATTCAGGAGGCGATTGAGCCGGTTCTGCACGTCCCGACCGACCCGGCTCGTCTCGAAGTCCAGGAGGCCGCGGTTCGCGCCGGTCAGCTGCAGGAGGGTCGCGATCTCCTCGCGCCCCTTCAGGTAGGCCACCCAGCGGCCGCGTCGCTCGAGCAGCCCGCCATGGACGTCGCTGGCGGCCAGGCGCGCGAGAAGCTCCGCCGCGCGCTCCCGTTCACGGAACACGAACTCGACATGCGGACCGTTCGCCGGGAGCGAGATGGACCCACCGCCGAGCAGCACGCCGCGCAGGAAGGCACGCCGGTCACAGGCCGGTGCCGTGCCCCAGGTCCACGATCCGACCGACGACTCGTCCAGCCCCACGACGAGGTGGTGGCGACTCCGTCCACGTGCCGCCCGTCCCGCCCCCGCAGCGTGCGTGACGGGGTGCGGCCCGGAGACCTGGACGCCGAGCAGGGTCGCCAGCTGGACCGCGATGCGCGCCGTCGCATGGTCGAACGTGCTGACGCCGCCCATGGTGCGGTCCGCCCACAGGAGCCCGGCCAGCTCAGCGCGCCGGCAACAGGCACGGGCAGGCACGATCCGGGCCAGCTCGCCCTTCACCTCGCTGGCAACGAGCATTGACGGGGCGATCAGCTGGCCCGGGCGTCCGGCCGGGTGATCCGGCGCTGCCGCGGACGCTCCACGCGGTCCTCCTGCTGCAGCCGCATGAGGGCGGCAGCAAGCTTCGCGGGGTCATGACGGTGGGCGTTCGTGACGTCCACGAGGTCCTCCTCGACGACGACCACCGGCAGCTCCTCGAGCCTGCGCGCATCGATCACCACCGGCTGCCCCTGCCAGCCCTCCGGTCGGCGCGCGTCCTGGTTGTGGTTCAGGAGCACGTAATCGATCAGTCCCTCGCCGATGTGGGCAAAGAGCGCCTCGAGGTGCTCGGCCGCCGAGAAGGCCGCCGTCTCGCCGGGCTGGGTCGCCACGTTGCACACGTAGATCCGCAGCCCCTGCGCCGCCGACAGCGCATCGCGAATGTCGCTGATGAGCAGGTTGGGGAGCACGCTCGAAAAGAGGCTCCCGGGACCCATCACGATCATGTCCGCCTCGAGGATCCGTTCGAGGGCTTCGGGGTTGGCCCGCACATCGGCGGGTTCGATGAAGACCCGCTCAATGGGCTCCTCCGCGGTGCCCACGCCGACCTGGCCGTCGATTCGGCGGCCGGATGCGAGGCGAGCCGACAGGTTGAGCGGCACGCTGGTCGCGGGGAGGACCTGGCCACGGACGGCAAGGACCCGGTTCGACTCGCGGACCGCCTCTTCGAAGTCGCCGGTGACCGCGGTCATGGCGGCGATGAAGAGGTTCCCGAAGGCGTGATCGTCCAGCCCGGAGCCGGGCGGGAAGCGGTACTGCATGAGCTGCGTCATCAGCGGCTCCGCGTCTGCCAGCGCCGCGATGCAGTTCCGGATGTCGCCGGGGGGCACGATGCCGAGCTGCTGCCGCAGGCGACCCGACGACCCCCCGTCGTCGGCAACAGCGACCACGGCGGTGATGTTGGCGCTGTACCCCTTCAGCCCGCGGAGCAGCGTCGAGAGGCCGGTGCCGCCGCCGATCGCCACGATGCGCGGCCCGCGTGCGAGGTAGCGCTTCGTGTAGAGCACCTCGAGGACGCTGTCCCCGCGCGCCACGAACGGCGAGACGATGCTGCGCATGAGTCCCCACACGCCGAGGCCGGTGATCGTCAGCCCGGCCGCGACGACCACCGCGGCCCGGATCGGTCGTTCGAGGCCGGCGCCCGTGACCCAGAAGACGATCGACACGTTGTCCAGCCCATAGCGCCGGTACAGGTCCACGAGGAAGATCGCCGCCCCGAGGCCAAGGATCGTGATCCCCAGGAAGGCGAGCAGCAGCCAGCGCTTGAGGTGCATCCCCGGGTAGAGCCAGCGCGGCAGCTGCCGGCGCTTCATCGCTCGAGCTCCCGGTGGAAGATGCTCACGGTGGTTTCGTCCCGGCCCTTGAGGCGCTCGGCCAGCTCCTCGGCGAGCGCGATGGACCGATGGTAGCCGCCGGTGCACCCCAGGGCGACGATGAGCCTGCTCTTGCCCTCCGCCCGGAAGGCCGGGACGGTGAGCTCGAGGAGCTCCTGCACGAGCTCGAGGAATCGCCGCGCGCGCGGCTGGCTCAGGACGAAGTCGCGCACCGAGGCATGCAGCCCGGAGAGCGGCTTGAGGTCCGGGATCCAGTACGGGTTGTTCAGGAAGCGGACGTCGAAGACGAGGTCGGCCTCGAGGGGGATGCCGAACTTGAACCCGAACGTGACGATCTCGATCTGCAGCGCGGCGTCGGCGGGATATCTCGGCACCAGACCCAGGAGGCGCTCCTTGAGCTGGCCGATCGACAGTCCGCTCGTGTCGAGGACGTGGTCGGCGAGCTCGCGCGTCGCCCGAAGGCGCTCCCGTTCCTCGGCGATCGAGGCCTGGACGCCGGCGCGCGACGGAAGCGGATGCCGATGGCGCGTCTCCGCGAACCGGCTGACGATGACCGCGTCGCTGGCCTCGAGATAGATGACCACGGGCTCCGCGCCACGCTCACCAAGAGCGGATCGAGCGCGGGCGATGGCCGGCGCGGGATCGCCGCCGCGGATGTCCAGGACGAGGGCCACGTCCCGGAATCGGTCCGGGTTCGCGGAGCGCAGGGCGATGAATCCGTCGAGAAGGTCGGTGGGCAGGTTGTCGATGCAGGCGAAGCCCAGGTCTTCGAACAGCTTCGAGGCCTGGCTCTTCCCCGCGCCGGAGAGACCGCTGAGGATGACGACCAGGCCCTCACGCTCGGACTCCGGCGCGATCGCCCCCGCGACGGTCGTCCGACGGGCCCGGGCGGAGCCGGCGGGCGTCGTGGCGGCACGTGCCCGTCCCCGCCCCGTGACTGTGCTCCCCGCGCTGCGTCGCACGCTCATCTCCCCTGGGTTGGCGGTGGGCATCGAGTATAGCCGTGGTGCGGGGCGGTCACGGCGCGCCGGCCGGGGAGCTGCCGATCGCCCCCGAGGCGCCCCCGTCGGCCAGACCCGCCAGCAGGCCCTCAACCGTGGAGGCCACCGACGCGCGGAGCGCTGCCAGGTCGTAGCCTCCCTCGAGCACGACCGCCGCTCCCGACAGCCCGTGCCTTCGCGCCAGCGCGCCGACCGCGCGTGCCACCTGCGCATATCCCGCCGCGGTGAGCGACAGGTGGGCCAGGGGATCGTCGCGATGTCCGTCGTACCCGGCCGAGATGAGGATCGCGTCCGGTTCGAAGGCATCCACCTCGAGCAGGAGCCGGTCACGCCAGGCGTCGACGAAGGCGACGTCGTCCGCGCCGGGGAGCAGGGTGACGTTGTGCATCGTTCCCTGCGCCTCGCCCCGGCCGCGCTCGCCCGGCGCCCCGGTCCCGGGGAAAAGCGGGCGCTGGTGGGTCGAGGCATAGAGGACCTCCGGATGATGGTCGAAGACCTCCTGGGTCCCGTCCCCGTGGTGGACGTCCCAGTCCAGGATCGCAACGCGCTCGGCGGCGCCCGAACGGAGAAGCGCCTCCGCGGCGATGGCAACGTTGTTGAGCAGGCAGAACCCGCCGGCACGCCGGGCCGCGGCGTGATGGCCGGGCGGCCGCACCGCGGCGAACGCCACAGCCACCTCGCCACGGGCCACGGACTCCGCAGCCTCGATGGCGGCACCGGCCGACAGGCGAGCGGCACGCATCGTCCCGGTCGAGACGTAGGTGTCGGGGTCCACCCACCCCCCGCCCGCACCCTCGAAGGCATCGAGGGCCGCGACGTACTGCGGATCGTGGACCATGCTGATCGCGACCGCGTCCGCGGGGGACGGAGCGTGCTCATCGAGGCGCGCGCCCGCGAGCGCGCAACCGTCGCGAACGCCGTCGACCACGGCCGCCAGGCGCTCGGGCCGCTCCGGGTGCTCCGGAGCCGCATGCAGCCCCATCGCCGCGTCGGTCAGCAGCAGGACGCGCTGGCCGGGGCTCATCGACGAACGAAGCGCATCACGAGGAGCGACGCCTCGAACAGGACGTACATCACCGCGGAGAGGACGGACGGCGAGAACGGATCGCCGCCGGGCGTGACCACGACCGCGAAGATCACGATCCCCAGGATCACGAACCGGCGCTGCGCGGCGACCCGACGGTAGGAGAGGATCCCGACCCGCGCGAGCGCGATGAGCACGATCGGGAACTCCATCACGAGGCCGAAGGCCAGCATCATGGTGGTGACGAAGCCGATGTACTCGTTGATGGTCAGGAGGGGCTTCAGGTGCGGCTCCGCGAAGCCCAGCAGGAAGGTCAGGGCGAACGGGATGATGAAATAGCCCACGCCCATGCCGATCGAGAACAGGAGCAGCGCCGCTAGCATGAGCGGCCAGACGACGCGTCGCTCCCGTTTCGTCAAGCCCGGGGTCACGAAGCGCCAGAGCTGATAGAGGATCACCGGCATGGCGAGGGCGATCCCCACGAAGACCGCGATCTTGACCCGGACTCCGAACGCGCCACCGACGGTCGTGAAGTACACGTCCTCGTAGCCGGCGGGTAGCGGCTGTCGCAGGAGGTCAAGCACCGGCTTCGAGAGGACGAAACCCGCGATCGCCGCCAGGACGATGGCGATGACGATGATGATCAGGCGGCGACGCAGCTCCTCGAGATGCTCGATCAGCGACATCGCCGTCGCGTCGTTGGTCATCGGGGCCTCAGGCGCAGGCGGGCGAACTGACCGGCGGCGGCGAATGCCGCGCCCGGTCGGCTACTTGGGTTCGGACGGCGGCGGACTCGACGCGTTGCTGCCCGATGACGGGGTGCCTGCCTTCTCCTCCGCTGGCGGCGTCGCTGCCGGCTCGCCGCGAATGGAGTCCTCGAGGTCGCTGGATGCCTTGCGGAACTCCCGCACCCCCTTGCCGATCGCGCTCCCGATGTCGGGCAGCTTGCCGGGGCCGAAGAGGATCAGAACGATGACCAGGACGAGAATCAACTCGCCCGGGCCGATGTTGAACGGCATGAGCCTGCGTTGGCACCTCGCGTACATCCGATCGGCCCGCCCGGCTCGGCGGGACGGGACTATGGGCCGAGTGTAGCACCGAGCCCGCGCATCTCGCCCCGCAGGCGCTCGGCGGCAGACGCAGCCGCCGCCTGCCAGTCGGGTCCCCGACTCGCACCACTGATCGCGCGGGAAAGGGCGACGACGCCCGGGGCCCGGCGCCCATGGCACGTGGCGACGGCCGCCGCCATGTCGCCACCCTGGGCTCCGACGCCGGGCACCAGGAAGGCCGGATCCGGGACGTCGGCGCGCAGGGCGCGAAGCTCATCGGGCGCGGTCGCGCCGGCAACCAGGCCGACCCGCGCCTCCGGCCATCGCTCGACGACCCACCGGGCGACCCGGCGGTAGAGCGGCAAGCCGCCCGCCGTCACGTCCTGCAGGTCACCCGCGCTCGGGTTGCTGGTCCGGGCCAGAACGTAGACGACCCGGTCTGGCCATGCCAGGAAGGGCTCGATCGCATCCGCACCCAGGTACGGGGAGAGGGTCACCGCATCCGCCTCCAGGTGCCCCAGCAGCGCCTCCGCCTGGCGCTCGGCCGTGGTTCCGATATCGCCCCGCTTGGCGTCGAGGATCAGGAAGTGGTCGGCGGGAAGGTCGGCGCGCACCCGCTCCAGGGCGGCGAGGCCCGCGGAGCCGAATGCCTCGAAGAACGCGACATTGACCTTTACCGCGGCAGCCTGCTCCGCCGCGGCCTCGATGAGTCCCCGCGCGAAGCGCTCGACGCCCGCAACGGTGCGCGGCAGCTCCTCGGGCAATCGGTCCGGATGGGGGTCGATCCCCAGGCAGAGCGGGGCGCCCAGCGTGCGAACGCGTGCGCGCAGCCGGTCGAGCGGCGTCCCGTCCGGATGGACCATCAGCTGCTCACCCGGCCACGGGCACGGCCTCGCGGGCAGGACCCCGGCGACGCGCCACCAACGGGCTGAGAGCGGCATCGGCATAGTCGAGGACACGGAGGCGGAGCCGATCCATGCCCAGGTAGCGATCGCGCTCCAGGGTGCCGACGAGATCCACCGGGCTCCCCGGCCGCGGAAGCGACCGGTCTGCCGGCGCGCCGAAGCAGACGGCGTCGACCGTCTCCAGCCCGCGTCGCATGCGGAATGCGATGTGTGCATCCGTGGCTCCGACTCGTCGCACGTCACCGACCACGAACCCGGTGACCGCCAGGACCGGTTCCGCGTTGCCCGGGCCGTACGGCTGCAGGCGAGCCAGCTCGGCGGCGAGCGGCCATCCCACGCGCGCGGCGGGCAGCACCAGGTCCACCGTCAGGCTGCCCGGTCGTTCGCCGCCCGGCGGCGCATCGACCGGGAACGGCCGGGGCAGTGCCCGGAACGCCTGCTCGAACCCATCCCATCCCTCCGCGGCGAGGCTGAAGCCGCCCGCCGCCGCGTGCCCGCCACGCTTGGTGAGGTGGGCGGCGCAGGCCTCGAGGGCTGCGGCCACGTGGAAGTCTGCAGGGCCGCGCACCGAGCCGCGTAGCTCCTGGTCGGCGGCGCTGACCACCGCCACGGGCCGGCCCAGCTCGTCCGCGAGGCGACCGGCAAGCAGGCCGATCAGGCCCGGCTCCCAGCCGTCGTTGCGGATCACGAGCGGACCTGTGCCGTCGGGCACGCCCGCGCCGGCCACGCACTGCCGCGCCTCGTCGAGTGCCGTCGCGGTGAGCTCCCGGCGGCGGCGATGGACGATCTCGAGCTCGTCCGCCAGGCGCTCCGCCTCGGCCGGGTCATCGGAGACGAGAAGGCCCATGGCCAGCTCGGCATCCGCGATGCGTCCGGCCGCATTGATCCGCGGCGCTATGGCATACGCGAGGTCGCGTGCGGTGGGTTGCCCGGGGTCGCTCACCGAGCGCGCAAGCAGCGCGCGCAGTCCCGCGCGATTGGTGGCGGCGAGCTGCTGCACGCCGAGGGTGACGATGGTGCGCGACTCTCCGGTCATGGGCGCGAGATCGGCGACGGTGCCGATGGCCGCCAAAGCGGCCAAGTCCTCCGCCACGATCCCGCGGCGCGCGAGCAGTGCGGTTCCCAGGCGGAACGAGAGGCCGGCTCCGGTCAGGTCCTCGTCCGGGTAGCGACAGTCCGCACGATGCGGGTCGACGACCGCCGCGGCGTCCGGCAGCGCGGGGCCGGGCAGGTGGTGATCGGTGATGATGACCGAGAGGCCCAGGCTTCGCGCCACTTCGACCTCGGCGACGTTCGTGACGCCGCAGTCGCAGGTGATGACGAGCCCGACGCCGCGATCCGCCAACGCGGCAAGCCCGGATCCGGAGAGGCCGTAGCCCTCCGACAACCGGGATGGGACGTGGCGGATCGGGTCCGACCCGAGCGCCCGCAGGGCCAGGACCCAGACGGCGACGGCGCTCATCCCGTCCGCGTCGTAGTCACCCCAGATGGCGATTCGCTCCCCCGCCGCGATGGCCGCTTCGATGCGGTCGAGGGCTCGCTCCGCATCGGCCATCAGCTCGATCGGATGCAGGGTGGCCGCGCTCGCCGAGAGGAATCGCTCCAGGGCGGCCGGGCCGGTGATCCCTCGGCGCGCGAGGAGGGTCGCGACCGGCGCGCCGAAGCCGGGCAGCTCCGGCGGGAGGGCGATCGGCTCCGGGAGGAGCCATTCCAGGCGCGGCGGGATCACGGAGGCCATGGTAGCCGCGAGCGCGTATCGCCGGCTGCCGGTTCCGTTATCGGCTGAGCGGACGGACCTGCCTTCCGCTGCCCGTGCGGGCCCGCCGGCGAGCGTCCCACTCGTACCACGCCACCAGGATCTGGCTTGCGTTGAAGATCGACGAGTAGGTCCCGCTGATGACGCCGATGAGCAGCGCCAGGGTGAAGGTCCGGATGGTCACCGGGCCAAGCAGGAGCAGCGCCGTCAGCGTCACGATGACCGTCATGCTGGTGCTGATCGAGCGGCCAAGAGTCTGCAGGATCGAGTGGTTGACGATGGCCCCGAACGGCTCGCCCGCGTGGCGGATGCGGTTCTCCCGGATGCGGTCGAAGACCACGATCGTGTCGTGGACGCTGAAGCCGATGATCGTGAGCAGCGCGGTGACGAAGAGGGCGTCGAACTCCAGCCCGAAGAAGTAGCCGAGGATCGCGAAAGTGCCCACGACGACGATGACGTCATGGAGCAGCGCCACGATGGCGGCCGTGCCGAACCGGAAGCCGAACCGGAACCACAGGTAGGCGAGGATGAAGAGCTCACCGACGATGATCAGGATCGCGGAGCTGCGGATCAGGTCCGAGCCGATGAGCGGTCCAACCGTGGTGGCGCTGGCGGTCTCCGCCGCCCCGAAGCGTGCCACGAGGGCCGTGCGCAGCGTGTCGAAGGGGGTGCCCGCCGGGACTGGCACCGGCGATGCGCTCGCCACGGGGCTCGGCACCGGGGTGACCGACGGGCTCGCCGTCGCCGCCGCCGCGGCGCTCGCCGAGGCGGCCGCCGATGCGCTCGGAATCACCGACGGCACCGGCTCCGGGGTCGACGGCGGCAGCAGGTCGATGGGACGCGTGCGGATCGAGAGATACCCGTCGGCGAGGGCGCTGACGGTGGCCTCGGGGTGGTCGAGCTGGACGAGGGCCGCCTGCACCTCCGCCGGTGCGGGCCGGTCGGCGAAGCGGACCTGCCAGACCGTTCCTCCGGTGTAGTCCACGGTGGGCTTGAGACCGCCCAGCACGATGAAGATCAGCCCGGGGACGGTGATGAGGGCGCTGAACAGGAAGTACCAGCGGCGCTTGCCGACGATGTCATACATGGGTCAGCGCTCCACGTGGTACAGCTCGATGCGACGTCCCCACTCTCGGCGGACGACCCAGCGCAGCATGGTGCGGGTCACGGTGATGGCGCTGAACATGCTGATCAGGACGCCGATGATCAGGACCAGGGCGAACCCGCGGACGACCGTGGTCCCCTGCCAGTAGAGCCAGCTCGCCACGAGCAGGGAGCTCACGTTCGAGTCGAGGATGCTCGACCAGGCGCGGTTGAAGCCCGCCTCGATGGCCGGTCCCAGCGTCTTGCCGGCCCGGATCTCCTCCTTCATCCGCTCGAAGATGAGGATGTTGGCGTCGACCGCCATGCCGATGGACAGGATGAAGGCCGCCACCCCGGCAAGGGTCAGCGTCACGGGGATGATCCGGAAGATCCCGTAGTTCACGAGCGTGTAGAAGATGAGGGCCAGCGAGGCGAGCACCCCCGGCAGCCGGTAGCTGCCGATCATGAAGAGCAGCACGAGGAGGAGGCCGATGCCACCCGCGAAGAGGGCCTGCGTCAGGAAGCCGCGGCCCAGGGTCGGGGCGACGTTGTCGAAGCCGACCTCCTGCAGGCCCACCGGCAGGGCGCCGTAACGCAGCTGGTTGTAGAGGGTCGTCCGCTCCTGCTCGGCGCTCGTCCCGGTCCCCACGGTGATGATCGTGGTCCCCTGGCAGATTGCGCTCTGGATGTTCGGGGTGGTGATGATCTTGCCGTCGAGCGCCACCGGACCGGGCTGGTTCACGTGCGCGGTCGTGTAGGCGCACCAATCGGTGGTCGCCTGGCTGTCGAGGCTGAAGCTGACGCCCAGGACACCGTTCTGCGAATCGGGCGCGACGCTCCCCGCGTTGATCGCCCCACCGTTGAAGATGACCCCGATGCTGCCCTGCTGCAGGAGGGTCGTGATGTCCTGCCCCACGGAGAGCGTCTCGGACTTCGGGTCGATGAACTGCAGCAGGCCGGTCGACCCGACAAGCTTGCGGACCTCGTCGACGTTCGAGACGCCCGGCACCTCGACCACGATGAGCCGATCGCCGGACCCGTTCGTCTCCGTTCTCACCTGCGGCTCGCTGACGCCCAGGCCGCCGACCCGCTGCTCGATGATGTTGCGGGCCACGCTCACGTCGTCATCGGTCACTGCCTGGCCGGGCTGGGGGTTCACCTTGAGCGTGACGCGAATCCCGCCCTGGAGGTCCAGGCCAAGGACCGTGTGCGCGTCGCCGCCGAGACCCGGCGCGGGAAGCGTGCTCGAGTTCGTGGCAGTGTTGTAGAGCCCCAGGGTCTTGCGGGGAAGGTCGTAGTACGTGGCCAGGACGGCGATCACGATGATCAGCCACGGGGCGATGCGGCGCCAGGTCATGCTTCGGCCAACTGGTCCTTTCGCTCGGAGTCGGGCGACCAATCGCGAACGCGATGGCGCAGACACAGAACACGCCGCTCCTCGCGGCGGGCCGCGCGATTATAGGGGCGACCGGTCGCGACCCGCAACGCGATCAGGCGAGCATCCCCTCGCGGGCGAGATGGCTCTTCACCCGCTCCGCGATTTCGCGGCTGATCCCCGGCGTGCCGGCGACCTCCTCGACGCTCGCCTCACGGATGCGCCGCACGCTGCCGAACCGCTTGAGCAGCGCCTTCTTGCGGCCGGACCCGATGCCGGGCACGTCATCGAGCTCGGATCGCAGCGCTCGCTTGCCGCGCACCTGGCGGTGGTACGTGATCGCAAACCGATGCGCCTCATCCCGGATGCGCTGGACCAGGTAGAGACCCTGGCTCCGACGCGGCAGGACGATCGGATCCGACCTGCCGGGAACGTAGAGCTCCTCGAAGCGCTTGGCGAGACCGCTGAGCGGGACGTCGGTCAGCTGCAGCTCGTCCATGACCCCGACCGCAGCCGAGAGCTGGCCCTTCCCACCGTCGACGATCACCAGGTCGGGCAACGCCCAGCCGCCATCGCGCCCGCTTGCGGACGCGCCGCCATCGGCCCCTGGCTCGTCCAGCTCGTCCTCGGGCGCCTCGTCCGCACCGACCGCGGCCAGCGAGAGCGCCCCCGTCTCGGCGCGGAGGCGCGCCGCGCGCGTGAACCGGCGGCGGAGGACCTCGGCCATCATCCGGAAGTCGTCGGGCGTGTCGCCGGAGCGGATGCGGAAGCGCCGGTACTCGCGCGGCTCCGGGCGGCCGTTGATGAAGACGACCATGCTCCCCACGGCGCTCGTCCCGGAGATGTTGCTCATGTCGTAGCACTCGATCCGCTCGGGCGGTCGGTCCAGGTGCAGCGCCTCCGCCAGCTGGGTGAGCGCCTCGTCACGCTTGCCCTCGTCCGCCAGCCACTCTGCGCGCTCCTTGGCGAGCGCCTCCACCGCGTTCTGGGTTGCCAGGGCCACGAGGCGCCGCTTCTCGCCGCGCGCCGGGACGTGCAGGGCGACCCGGGATCCCCGACGGTCGGCAAGGAATGCTGAGAGGACGTCGGCATCGGCCGGGTCGGCCGGCAGCTGCACCGCGCGGGGCGGCCGCTCCACCGCCGAGTAGTACTGCTGCAGGAACGAGCCCAGCACCTCGCCATCGGTCGCCGCCGCCGCGTTCTCGACGATGAAATGCTCGCGGCCGATCATCTTCCCGTTGCGGATCACGAAGAGCTGGAGGCAGGCCTCCCCCTCTTCGCGCGCCATCCCCACCACGTCCTCCTCGGTCGTCGCATAGGCCGCCATCTTCTGCTGCTCGATCGTCCGCTCCACGGCACGCAGCTTGTCGCGCGCCACCGCGGCTGCCTCATATCGGAGCGCCTCTGCGTCCTCGGCCATCTCGCGCTCCAGCTCGCGCGCGATCCCCTCCTGCTTGCCGTCCAGGAAGTCGACCACCCGGTCGATGGCCCCGCGATACTCGGCCTTGCCGATCGCCTCGATGCACGGTCCCTGGCAGCGGTTGATGTAGTAGAGCAGGCACGGCCGCTCGAGGACGCGCTTCCCCTCGGGGATCTCCAGGTTGCAGGTCCGGAACGGGAAGATCTTTCGGAGCAGCTTCAGCGTCTCGTCGACGCTCGATGCGGAGGCGTACGGCCCGAAGTAGCGGCTCCCGTCCCGGGCGAGCTTCCGAGTTCGCACGATCCGCGGGAAATCCTCGCCCAGCGTGATCTTCACGAACGGGTAGCTCTTGTCGTCGCGGAGGCGGATGTTGAACCGCGGCCGATGCTCCTTGATGAGGTTCCCTTCGAGGAGAAAGGCCTCCGATACCGTGTCGGTAACGATGTACTCGATGTCAGCGACCTCGGCGACCATCCGCAGGATCCGCGAGTCCAGCCCGGCCTTGCTGCCGAAGTAGGAGCGGACGCGGTGGCGGAGGACATCGGCCTTGCCCACGTACAGCACGCGGGCATCGGCGCCCTTCATCAGGTAGACGCCGGGGCTGGTCGGGAGCTGGCGGAGGATGGCGCGGAGGTGCGTGTCTCGATCGCGGTCGGGAGCGGCTGGCACGGTCCGATTCTAGGCCGATGGCGCGGCGACGACGACGCGGGCTAGCTGGCCGGGGTGGGGCTTGGCGTCGGGCTGGGCGAGGGGATCGGCTTGGCGAGCCCGGTGGCGATGAAGCGCCGGAGCGGCGCATAGTCGCCAAGGGTGTCCGCCCCGACGGGAAAGAGGATGTACGAGCCGGCATCGTTGCGACCCGCCTTCAGGGCCACGTCCTCCTTGAGCTCCAGGCGCCGGTCCACGTGGAGGTGGCCCGAGAGCAGGAAGAGGTCGAACGCCGAAAGGTCCGTGTGGAGGTGGCCCTTCAGCGCGTCCATGACCGCGAGCCCGGGGCCCAGCGACCCGATCCCGGACCCGAGGTTCTCGCGAAGCGCCGAGATGATCCGCTGCTGCCGAACGGATCGGGCGAAGTCGCTCGACTCGGCCGGGACGCTCGTGTACCGGGCGCGGGCATAGGTGAGGGCCTCCTCCCCGCCCAGGTGGATGGGGCCCGCCTTGAATGCGCCGGACCAGCTGCCGCGCTGGAAGTTGCCTTCCCACCAGGTGTACTGGAACGCCCGCGGGTTCGTGACGGTGACCCCGCCCACCGCGTCGACGACATCGCTCAGGCCGGCGAAGTCGATGGCGATGAAGTGATCGATCTGCACGCCCGTGACCTTCGCGACGACCGCCGCCTCCACGGCGCCCGCGTTCTCCCAGCCCCCGGCGTCCCATCCATCGGCGAACGCCTCGTTGACCTTGCCGTTGTGCGGCATCTCGGGGAGGCCCTGGATCCACAGGTCGCGCGGGATGGGGATCAGCGTCGTGGTCTTCGTCCCCGGATCGACCGAGAGGATGTTCAGCGAATCGGCGAGATACGTGCCACCGTGGTTCGGATCCCCGCTGTACCCGATCATCAGCACGTTGACCCGATCGTGGCCGCCCAGCGGCCCGAACAGGGCACTCGAGAGCGTGCCCCGGCTGGAGGTCGCGGCGTTGAAGGCGTTGACGCGCTGCCAGAGGAGGACCGAGCCGAGGACGACGATCGCAACCAGCAGCAGGCTTCCGGTGAGGGCGACCCGCTTGAAGCTCGTTCGCTTCCGGGGACGTGGCCCGGAGCGGGCGGGGGTCGACAGCACGGCCGTCGCGGTGCGTCGGTCGGGCGAGCCGCCCCAGGGCGACGGGTCACGCTCGTCGGCCGCGCGCATCGCGGCCTCGCGCTCGGCGTCGGATCGGATGCGTTTCGCACGCGCCGTCGGCACCGCGTGGTTCCTGCGGCGGTCGCGGCGCATCATCGGGACGTCATCCGGCCGATCGGTCCTCCTGCGGGTACTGGTTCCCGGCGCCCCCCGGTGCTGACCTGCACCGCCGTGGATCGTCAGGATAGCGAGTCGGCCGGATCGTCGCCGACACGGGACAGACCCCCGATCCGCGCCGATAAGCGTCCTCGAACGCGAGGGTAAGGGACGCCCGTCACGCTCCGGTGATGACGACGATTCGGCACGCCGGAGGCGATCGCGCTGCCCCCGCTCCCGTTGCGCTCCCCGCGTCGGTCGACGCGATGCTGCGCCGCCTCGATCCGGAGCAACGTGCGGCCGCCACGCTGCCGGACGGTCCCGCGCAGATCATCGCGCCGGCCGGCAGTGGCAAGACAACCACCCTCGTGGCGCGTCTCGGGTACCTCATGGCGAGGGGAACGGCGCCCGAGCGCATCTGCGTGGTGACCTTCAACCGCGATGCCGCCGCTGAGCTACGCGCCAGGATCACGGAGCGGCTCGCCCCGTCGCTCCCCGGAGCCGAGGCCATGGAGGTCCGAACGCTCCATGCGCTGGCCCGCCAGATCCTGCTCGAGCGCCAGCCGCGCCTGGAGCTGGTGCCGGACCGTCTGCCGCTCCTGCGCGCCGCTCGCCGCCGATGCCTGGTCGGGCGCGCCGCGGACGCTCCGGACCTGCCGGGGGTCGCCGCGCTGGACACCTGGCTCTCCGCGGCCAAGATCGAGGGAAGACGGCCACCGGAGATCGCCCTGCCAATCCTCGGCCTGTACGCCCGGTTGCTGGCAGCGCGCGGTGCCCGCGACTTCGACGACCTCGTCGTGGAAGCGATCGCCTCGCTCGAGCGCGACCCGGTCAGCCGCCGCCGCTGGCAGGCGCGCTTCACCCACGTGTGCGTCGACGAGTTCCAGGACGTGGACGCCGCGCAGCTCCAGCTGGTGCGCGTCCTGGCCGAGCCGGAGCGCAACCTCTTCGTGGTTGGCGACGACGACCAGACCATCTACGCATGGCGCCTCGCCGATGTGCGGCGCATCCTCGACTTCGGGCTCCACTACCCAGAGGCACGTCGCGTCCAGCTGGCGACGAACTACCGCTGTCCTCCGATCGTCGTCCATCGGTCTGCCCGGCTCATTGCCGTCAACGTGGAGCGCTTCGCGAAGCGCATCGAGGCCGGACCGGGACGGGCGAGTGCCCCGGGCGACCGAGGTCCGGCGCTTGTCTCCCTGGCGACCGATGCCATCGACTGGCCCGAGCGCCTCATCGAGCTGGTACTGGCCTCCACGGCCGATGGCGAGCGCGCCTGTTTCCTCGCCCGCACCCGGGCCGAGCTGGCGCCCATCATCCTGGCCCTCGTGCGTCGCGGGATACCGCATGCGACCGCGGTGAACGGCCCGCTCGACTCCCCCGGAGTCACCCGGCTCTTGGAGGCGCTGCGGCGGCTCCCCGCCGATCGCCCCCCGTTCGCCGCGATCCAGGCCGTGCGCGCCTCCCTGGGGTGGCGACGCGTGGACCAGGCCGACGATCTCGGCGACGACGAGCAACTCGCCCTCGACGCGTTTGCGGGCTGGTCGGTCGGATTCCGGTCGCTGGATCGCTTCCTCGCCTCGGCCGCGCGCATGCGCGAGCAGCTCCAACGGCTCCGCGTGCCGGATGCGGCCGTGGAGCTCGTCACCGTCCACGGCGCCAAGGGACGTGAGTGGCCGACGGTCGTGATCGTCGGCTTCGAGGAGGAGCGATTCCCGAACCGCCGCGCCCTGCTGGGCGCCGCCGACCCGCAGCGCGCGGTCGAGGAGGAGCGCCGGCTCGCCTACGTCGCGCTAACCCGCCCGACCCGGCGCCTTGTCCTGGCCTTCGACCCCGCGCGGCCTTCGCGATTCCTCGAGGAGATGGGCCTCGTCGCGGTCGCCGCAGACCAGCCTCGGTCGCGACGACCCTGATCCCTCAGCCGTTCATCGCTGTCGCCGGGCCATGGTCTCCAGGACGCCCGGCATCGGTCCATCCTCCGGATGAGCGCCAGGACCCCCTGAGCAGCGCCGCGATTCTAGCGGCGGCGCGCCCCGCCCATCGCTAGGCGGGAACCGCCTCACGTCTTCGCGAGCGTCGACGGGCACGGGGCGCTGCGGCGGCGGGGAGGACGCCTCGCAGGTAGCGACCGGTGTAGGAGCCGGGATTGGCCGCGACCTCCTCGGGGGTGCCGGTCGCCACGACGCGGCCTCCGCCGTTGCCGCCCTCCGGCCCCAGGTCGATGACCCAGTCCGCCGTCTTGATGACATCGAGATTGTGCTCGATGACGACCACGGTGTTGCCGGCATCGGCCAGTCGACCCAGCACGCTGAGCAGGCGCGACACGTCGTCGAAGTGGAGACCCGTCGTGGGCTCGTCGAGGATGTAGAAGGTCTTGCCGGTCGCGCGCTTCGAAAGCTCCGTCGCCAGCTTCACGCGCTGGGCCTCGCCGCCGGAGAGGGTGGTGGCCGCCTGCCCGAGATGGACGTACCCCATTCCCACGTCGTGCAGGGTCTGGAGCTTGTTCCGGATCGCCGGCACCGCCTCGAAGAACCCCAGCGCCTCGTCCACGGTCATCTCCAGGATCTCCGCGACGTTCTTTCCCTTGTAGTGGATCTCGAGCGTCTCGCGGTTGTAGCGCTTCCCCTTGCAGACCTCGCACGCGACGTACACGTCGGGCAGGAAGTGCATCTCGATCTGCACGATCCCATCGCCCTGGCATGCCTCGCAGCGACCACCCTTGACGTTGAAGCTGAAACGCCCGGGCTTGTAGCCGCGAAGTCGCGACTCCGGCACGGCCGCGAGGAGCTCGCGCATGGGGGTCCACAGGCCGGTGTACGTGGCCGGGTTCGACCGCGGCGTGCGGCCGATGGGGCTCTGGTCGATCTCGATGACCTTGTCGATGGCACCGATGCCGTCGATCCCGTCGTGCTTGCCCGCGGGCTCCCGCGAACCCCAGATCACCTGGGCAAGGGCGGGGTACAGGATCTGCGCGACCAGGCTCGACTTCCCGGATCCGGACACGCCGGTGACCGCCACGAACCGGCCCAGCGGGAATCCGACGTCGATTCCCTGCAGGTTGTTCTCCCGGGCACCGCGAACGGTGAGCCAGTCGCCGTTCCCCTCGCGGCGGCGCGGCGGCACCGGGATTGCGCGCTCCCCGCGCAGGTATGCACCGGTGATCGATCGCGCACTGGTGAGGAGCCCGTCCAGGGGCCCGGAGTGGATGAGCTCGCCGCCGTGCTCCCCTGCTCGCGGACCGATGTCGATGACCCAGTCCGCCGCCCGGATGGTTTCCTCGTCGTGCTCGACGACGATGAGGGTGTTCCCGAGGTCACGCAGCCGGACGAGGGTCCCGATCAGGCGGTCGTTGTCGCGCTGGTGCAGGCCGATCGACGGCTCGTCCAGGATGTAGAGCACGCCCATCAGCGAGGACCCGATCTGGGTCGCCAGCCGGATGCGCTGCGCCTCGCCACCCGAGAGCGTCCCGCTCGCCCGGTCGAGGGTCAGGTAGTCGAGGCCCACGTCCACCAGGAAGCCCAGCCGGGCGCGGATCTCCTTGAGGACCTGCCGCGCGATCTGGTTCTCGCGGTCGGTCAGCCGATTCGGCAGCCGCTCGTACCAACGGAGGGCATCGGTCACCGAGAGCTGCGTCGTCTCGATGACGTTCTTCCCGCCGACGGTGATCGCGAGCACCTCCGGCTTGAGCCGCATGCCGCCGCAGGTGGGGCAGGGCCGGTTGGTCATGTACCGCTCGATCTCGGTCTTGATCATCTCCGAGCCCGTCTCGCGATACCGCCGCTCGAGGTTCGGCACGACGCCCTCGAAGGTCGTGCTGAAGGTGTGCTGGGCGCCCTGCCGGGTCGTGTACAGGACGCTGACGCGCTCGCCCTTGTTGCCGCGCAGGAGGATCTCGCGCGCGAACTCGGGGAGCTCGCGGACGGGCACGTCGGTCCGGAATCCATAGTGGGTCGCGACCGACTCGATGATCTTGCTGAACCACGAGTCGGTGATCGCCATCCGTCGCCACGGCAGGACAGCGCCTTCGCGGATGGAAAGATCCCGATTCGGCAGGACCATGTCGGGATCGATCTCCAGGCGGCTGCCGAGCCCCGTGCAGTCGGGGCACGCACCGTGCGGCGAGTTGAAGCTGAAGTTGCGCGGGGCAGGCTCCTCGAAGCTCCCGCCGTGTTCCGGGCAGGCGTACCGCTCGCTGAAGAGCCGATCCGTCCCGCCGGGCCCCTCGTCCGGGAAGTTGACCAGCAGGGTCCCGTCCGCGAGGCGCAGCGCGGTCTCGATGGAATCCGCCATGCGGGAGGCATCGGGTCGCTCGCCATCGGGATCACCGGGCGCGCCGTGGCGGATCGCCAGGCGGTCGACGACCACGTCGATGCTGTGCTTGTACTTCTTGTCGAGGCTGATCTCCTCGTCGAGGTCGCGCAGCTCGCCGTCGACCCTGACGCGGACGAAGCCCGCCTGCTTGGCCCCTGCCAGCACCTTCTCGTGCTCGCCCTTCCGGTCTCGGACGAGCGGCGCCATGACCATCAGGCGCGTTCCCTCGGGAAGGTTGTAGAGCTGGTCGACCATCTGCTCCACCGTCTGGCGCGTGATCTCACGGCCGCAGATGGGGCAATGCATGCGCCCGATGCGGGCGAAGAGGAGGCGCAGGTGGTCGTAGATCTCCGTCACGGTGCCCACCGTCGACCGCGGGTTCCGCGAAGCGCCCTTCTGGTCGATGCTGATCGCCGGCGAGAGCCCGTCGATCTGGTCGACATCGGGCTTCTCCATCTGGCCGAGGAACTGCCGGGCGTAGGCGGAGAGCGACTCCACGTAGCGTCGCTGGCCCTCGGCATAGATCGTGTCGAAGGCGAGGCTCGACTTACCCGAACCGGAGAGCCCGGTGATCACGATCAGCCGGTCGCGCGGCATCTCGACGTCGATGTTCTTGAGGTTGTGCTCGCGCGCGCCGCGCACGACGATCTTGTCCGAGGGCATCGCGTTATCCTAGCAGACCAATGTGAACGCCTGTTCGATTCGCCCGATCATCGAATCTGCCCCGAGTACTCGGTGACGACGAACGTGTTCCGGCATTGCGTGACACGGGACGGGACGCACGACCCTGCGGTCGGATCATCGAAGTGGCCGACGAAGACGAGCTGCTCGAGGCCGGCCGTCCCCGATCCTGCCGGCGCCTGCGGCGGAAATGGCTTGCCGTCGGGGGCCGCCAGGCGCAGGCCATCGCGCAGCAGGACGCCCTGGCTGATGACGCCGCCTGGTTTCGCCGGGAGCAGGACGCGCACCGGGCAGGTCGCCTGCAGCCAGGAAGCAGCGGCATCGGCGCCCCCGGTGTCGCCGCTGCAGCCGGCGGTGATCTGCGCGAACCAGCCCGTGATGCGGATCTCGTTCGAGCCGAAGCGCTCGGCCGGGAGCTGGGTCGAGGTGAGAACGTCCTCCACGGAGACCTGCTGGAGGTCGGGACGAACTCCGCCGAAGCCACCGAAGACCATGAGCCCGAAGATGAGCAGGCCCGTGCCAACGACGATGGCGGTCCAGATCCAGCGCTCGCGCGTCGAGCCCGGGTCCGTGGGAGCCTCCGGCACCGGGTAGCCGCCATCGGCGAGCGGGCCGATGCCGCCATCCGGCGATTCCTGCTCCTCCACCGGGGAGACGCCTGGCCGCCGCGTGTCAGCGCTCACCATCAGGCACCGCCGGCGAGCCCGGCCCAGCCCGCGGAAAGCAGGGCCATGCCCCGACGCCACAGCTCGGCGCGTCGGGGTTCGTTCAGCCAGGTGGATGCCCCGGAGGGATGCGGGAGGCAGATGATCTCCGCGCCCGGGCTGCGGTCCCAGGTCAGACGACGTCCGACGAGGTCGTCGAGACGTGCCGCCTCGCCGAATGCGAACCGGTGTGCCAGCCCGCCGACCAGAACGACGAGCCGCGGTCCGACGAGCCGGATCTCGTCGTGGAGGAGCGGCGACCAACGCTCGATATCGCTTCGCGACGGAGGCGAGTCGACCGATGCGCCGGGCCGGCGCCCCGGGTAGCACTTCCCCACCGAGGTCACGTACCACCGCTCCCGGAAGTCGTCGAGGCCCACGCCGGCCAGGGAGAGCCAGCCGACGAGCCGGCGTCCCGCGTCGTGGGCGAAGGGCAGGCCGGTCGCGATCTCCCGCCATCCCGGCGCCTGTCCCACGAGCATGGCGCGCTCGCTGCCGTCGCCGGAGAGGACGGCCGCCGTCCCGTCGGAGCAGCGCGGCATCCCATCCTGCAGGGCGCGGAGCGCGGAGCCGGGGCGGGCTCGTCGGGGCGCGCCGAGCGGCCATGGACCGGTGTGCCGCACGCGCTTGGGGAGCGCAGCGCGGATCGCCTCATCACGAACCGGCGCGCCGGGGGAGCCGGTCCCGGTCAGTCTCCGCCTCCCCGGAGCCGGCCGACCGCGCGCAGGTCGTCGGCAATGGCCAGGCGGAGGACCCGGCGCACGCCCTCGCCTCCCGCACCGACGCGCTCGAGCGCGTCGGTGAGCGCGTCCCGGGCTGCGTAGCAGCGATCCAGCGGGTCCGCGGCGGCGGTTGGCGCCGCCTCGCCGCCCAGGCTCTCGACGAACGCCTCATCCTGCGCCGCGATGGCTGCGGCAACCGGCGCAGCAATCGCGGGCGGCGCCGCGTCGAGGGCGGAGGCCAGGTCCTCGCGGGCGAGCTCCATCCAGCGAAGCCAGCGACTCCACTCCTCCCCCGATGGTGGCAGCTCGTCGAGGGTGAAGGCGGCCCGCGCCCCCGGCCCGGCGCCGGCGCTTCCGCGCTCGACCTCGTACCAGTTGTCACCCACGAAGGTGGGCGACTCCTCGCCCTGCTCGCGCAGCCACTCGGTGAATCGGATCACGCGGCGAGGCATCTCGGCCGCGGCCTGGTCGGGATCGCCGGCGAACGTGGCACATCCCGGCAGCTCGGCGGCGTACGCCGCCACGGTCGCGCCGTCGTCGACCCCGGTCTCGATGAAGATGGCATGCGGCATGGTTCCGGCCATCAGCCCGCCCCTCGCAGCCGCCCCGGGCTCACGGGCGTCGCCGTCGTGGCGGGCGCCGACGGCTGCCCGCGGCGATCACGTTCGGTCGCGCGGATACGCTGAAGACCTCCCGCCGCGGGCGCGGCCCTCCCGCGCCATCGGCCCCTGCGCGTTCGGGCCCGGCGATCTCGGCGTAGACGTCGGCCGGGATGGTGCCCGGCGCGGCGGCCAGCTCCGCCCGCAGTCGTCGCAGCTGGAGAACCTCGTCGCGGAGTGCGGCGGCGCGCTCGAACTCCAGGTTGCGAGCGGCCTCCTTCATCTGCGCCTCGAGGCGACCCATCATGGCCGCGAGCTCCGCCGGCTCGGTGCTCTCCACGGTGAGGGTGGCACGCTGCTCCGCGACCCGGCGCAGGCCGTCGTTGATGTCGCGGATCGCCTTCGTGATCGTCTCCGGGATGATCCCGTGCTCGGTGTTGTAGGCGACCTGCTTCGCCCGCCGGCGATCCGTCTCGTCCATGGCGGCTCGCATGGAGTCCGTGGTCCGGTCCGCGTACATGATGACCCGGCCGCCGATGTTGCGGGCGGCCCGGCCGATCACCTGGATCAGCGAGCCACCGGAGCGCAGGAACCCCTCCTTGTCCGCGTCCAGGATCGCAACCAGGGTCACCTCCGGCAGGTCGAGCCCCTCGCGCAGGAGGTTGATCCCGACCAGCACGTCGTACACGCCCAGGCGCAGGTCGCGGAGGATCTCGACCCGCTCGAGGGTGTCGACCTCCGAGTGCAGCCACTGGACCTTGATTCCCAGCTCGGCCAAGTAGTCCGCCAGGTCCTCCGCCATCTTCTTGGTCAGCGTGGTCACCAGCACCCGCTCTCCGCGCGCAACCGTCTCGCGGATCTCCGCGATCAGGTCGTCGATCTGGCCGCCGGTCGGGCGGACGCTGATCATCGGGTCGACGACGCCCGTGGGCCGGATGAACTGCTCCACGACGCGCTGGGCGCGTTGCGTCTCGTAGGGGCCGGGGGTAGCGCTCATGTAGACCACCTGGTTCATGTGGTCCTCGAACTCCTCGAAGGTGAGCGGCCGGTTGTCGAGCGCCGACGGGAGGCGGAACCCGAAGTCGACGAGGATCTCCTTGCGGGTCCGGTCGTTCTTGTACATCCCGTGGACCTGCGGAATCGTGATGTGGCTCTCGTCCACCACGAGCAGGAAGTCGGTCGGGAAGTAGTCGATAAGGGTCCAGGGCCGGGACCCAGCCTCGCGCCCCGCGAGGTGGCGGGAGTAGTTCTCGATCCCCGAGCAGAACCCGACCTCGCGCATCATCTCGAGGTCGAACAGGGTCCGCTGGCGAAGGCGGGCCGCCTCGAGCTCGCGCCCCTCGTTCGCCAGCTGCCGTGTGCGCTCCTCCATCTCGACGTCGATGTTGTCGATCGCGGCCAGGAGCTTGTCCCGCGGGGTGACGTAGTGCGACGCGGGGTAGATGTTCACCTCGCGACGCTCGGCGAGCACCTCGCCGGTCAGGTCGTCAACCTCCACGATCCGCTCGATCTCGTCGCCGAAGAAGTCGACGCGGACGATGTAGTCGCCCGACACGGGGCTGAACTCCAGGACGTCGCCGCGCACCCGGAAGCGTGACCTGGCCAGCTGCATGTCGTTGCGCTGGTACTGGAGGTCGACGAGGTGGCGGAGGACGCCGTCGCGTCGATATCGGCCCCCGACCTTGAGGGTGAGCACGGTCGAGCCGTAGTCGACCGGTGCGCCGATGCCGTAGATGCAGCTGACCGACGCGATGATGATCACGTCCCGCCGCTCGAAAAGCGCGCGCGTGGCGTTGTGGCGCAGCCGGTCGATCTCGTCGTTGCGTGACGAATCCTTCTCGATGTACGTGTCCGACCTCGGCAGGTATGCCTCCGGCTGGAAGTAGTCGTAGTAGCTGACGAAGTACTCGACCGCGTTGTCCGGGAAGAACTCCTTGAACTCCTGGTAGAGCTGCGCGGCGAGCGTCTTGTTGTGCGCCATGACGAGGGTGGGCTTCTGGACGGCCTCGATGACCTTCGCCGCCGTGTACGTCTTGCCCGTGCCCGTGGCGCCCAGGAGCACCTGGTGCTTCAGCCCATCGCCGATGCCACCGACCAGTCCGGTGATCGCGGTCGGCTGATCGCCGGTCGGCTCGTACGGGGCGTTGACCTTGAAGTCGGGCATGAAGGGGACCTCGGCGGGCGCACTGCGGGGCCCCTGGATTCTAGCGGACGCCATCGGTACCGATTCTCGGGTGCCTTAACGGCCTATATCGGTCAGGAATAGTCGAACCCAAGATGGGATGGACCAATGAATGTGCCCGAGCGTCCCGCTTGGCGTCCGGGTCCGGCGAGCGGCGGCTTGCGGGGCCTGCTGCGCTCATCCCGGCGACCGGCACGCGATCGGGGCCAGGCCCTGGTGGAGTTCGTCGCGGTGCTCCTGCCGCTCCTGCTCCTCGTCGTGGGCATCGTCCAGTTCGGCCTGCTCTTCGCCACCAATGTGACGCTCACGAACGCGACCCGCGAGGGTGCCCGCGCCGGCACGATCTACCTCTACGACCGCAACCACGACAAGGCCTGGAACGACGGGCATCGCTGTGCGGAGGTGCTCGCCGCCGCGACCGATGCGTTCGGCCTCCTGACGCCGGCCGCGCCCCATTTCAGCGCCACCACCAGCGGCGGCTCCTGCTCCACGACGAGCGGCGAGGCCCAGGTGAACGGGGACCTGTCGATCTCGTACTGCGCCGACGTGGCCACCTCGTCGAGCCCCTGTCCGGACACCGCCGACACGACCACCACCTGCGTCCCGGACACCCGGGAGGGCTGCCTGATGCAGGTCACCTTCACCTACCGGTCCGACATCATCGTCCCGTTCCTGGGCGACATCCTCGCCCACGACTCGAATGGACGGTTCGTGCAGCGCGTGACCGCCACCATGGTCGTCAACTGATGCCTCGCAGCCTGCGTCGGCGACGCGACGCCCAGGGCCAGGTCCTCGTGATGGTCGCGATCATGCTCGTGATCCTCCTCGCCTTCGCCGGCCTCGCGATCGACGTGGGTCGCCAGTCGGCGGAGCATCGGCATATCCAGACCGCGGCCGACGCGGCCGCCCTGGCCGCCTGCCGCGCGCTCATCGACGGCGCGTCGGACAACGCCGCGGCGGCGGACGCCCGCCAGACGGCGCGCGTGAACCTCGAGCACTCGCCGGCGGGCGCAACCGCGACGATCTCGGACTCGCTCGTGTACGACGACGGCCACGCCGGTGACCCGAGCCACCTGGCCAGCGGCGTCCTCATCAGCGGGACCAGCGTCCGGGTCGCGATCCGCTCCACCCTGGGAACGACGCTCGGCAAGGTGGTCGGCGTGCAGTCCATGGCGACGAGCGCCCATGCACGGTGCGCCCTGCAGGGCTCCCCGGCCCTGCCTCTCGTCGCCCGTCGGTACCTCAATGCGCCGGGCCCGGGCAACGGCTTCCGGGACACGGTCGCGACGGACGGCACCTCGGGGGCTAATGAGGTCGACCCCACCAGCCCCCTCGGCTATGACGGCCGCGTGCCGGCCTCCGAGTCTGACCCTGGGCCCCTGTTCGACCTGTACGGCCCCAATTCCAAGGCTTCCAACGACAGCTCGTTCCGCGGATTCGTGGCCCTCGACGTCCGCAACTTCGAGTCCACCACGTCGCGGCTGTACTACAACGGCGTCACCTCCGGGGCGAGCGTGAACACCCTCAAGAACAAGGAGGGCGACTACATCATCAACGGCTACGACGGGCCCACGTTCCCTTCCGTTACGAGCCCGGCCGACCCGAACGACCAGGTTGCCGTGCTGAGCGGCAACGACACTTCGATGGTGGTGGGCAACTTCAAGCAGCGATTCGCCATCGGCGACCGGATCCTGCTCGCGCTCTACAACGGCACGGTCATGCAGATCCCGGACTTCTCGATCTCGCCCCCCGGCGCCATCACCATTGGCGGCACGCAGACGGTCGCGGGCCCGTCCTTCCCGTTCACGGTCAGCCGAAACGATGCGTTCAACTCAACCGTGACGCTCCACCTCCACGGGGATACCGGCGCGGACGACATCGGCCATCCCGAGTGGGACATCATCCGGGCCGACCCGCCCACGAATGACCCGCCGAGCGCCGGTCAGATGAACATGCCGATCTGGTCAACCGACGTGTTCATCCCGGCGAAGAACGGCACGCGGGTCACGATGAGCAACCTCCAGACGAACGCCGTTTCGCCGGGCATCTACACCGTGTGGATCGAGGGGCATTCGGGCAACCCGTACTTCCAGGCGCGTCGCTACCCGGTGCCGGTCATGGTCGGCGGTGTCACCCAGGACTTCAGCTTCCAGAATTCGACGGTCAGCGGCAGCACCGCGACCCCTGGCGGCACCGTTTCCATGGACCTCTATCTCTCGACCGACAAGACCGGAACCGGGACCTGGGCCGGAAGCCAGGTCACGCTGGCTGCCGACGCCGGCTCGTTCACAGACTGCAGCTTCCACCCGGCGAGCATCGGCGCGGGCCAGATCACGCTCAGCAGCACCTCCGTGTCGCCCAGCTCGGCGAAGGCTCCTCCCCCGTCGGCCACGCTGTCCGTTGAGACGACCGGGCTGGCTGCCGGCTGCTACCGCTTCAACGTGCGCGGCTACGGCACGACCGGCGCCGGGCAGCCGGTCGTCCATGTCCAGCCCGTCACCTTCACCGTGGCGACCAGCGCAAGCAGCGGCTCGTACGTGGACATCATCGGCTTCGCCGTCTTCGAGGTGACCGATGTCAGCGCCAACTCGATCAGCGTCCAGGCGGTCTCCGGCGTTTCGCCCGATCCCGCCGATGCATCCCTTCGTCGCGCCCAGCGGGCGCGCCTGATCCCCTGGTGATCCGCCAACCCTAAGGAGACCTCGCGTCGTGGAACTCGAATACTCGGACAAGAACAGGAAACGCTCGAAGCTCTATATCGCGGTTGGCGTGATCATCGCGCTCATCGTGGGCGGGGTGGTCTTTGTCGCCCTTCGCTTCTCGGGCGTGAACGACACGGGGCAGGTCGAGATGCGCAGCGTGGTGGTCGCCGCTCGCGACATCGCCAGTCGCAAGCCCATCGAGGACGGCGACGTGGTGATGCGCACGGTTCCGGCCGACGCGACCAACGAGCAGGCATTCACCCGCATCGACGACGTGCTCGGCCGCATCAGCGGCGTCACGATTTCGAGCGGAGAGCTCCTCACCAGGAACCTTCTCGCATCGAACACCTCGGGGCAGGCGTTCTCGATCCTGGATCCTGGTCAGCAGTACGACCCGACCGGGCCCAATCTCCGCGCGGTATCGGTCACCGTCCCGGACGACCGCGCCGTGGCCGGGACGCTGCAGGCCGGCCAGCGGGTCGACCTCATCGTCACCATGGCCCTCAACCCGGAGCTTGGCCAGCCCGCAGGGCAGGCCGCGCAGACGCAGGCGAAGTTCGTCCCCGGCCCTTCCACCAAGGTGACGCTGCAGAGCATGGTGATCCTGGCCCGGAACGGCTCGATCTACATCCTCCGGGCCGACCTGACCACGGCGGAGCAGATCGCCGAGCTCCAGGCCGCCGGCGGCCAGTTCACCATGGCCCTCCGTCCCGACCAGGACGACCGGGTCGCCAAGACCACGGGCTCGACGATCGACAGCCTCATCAACGAGTTCCGGTTCCCCTATCCGGAGGCGCCACAGGTCGGTGCCAACCAGGCGACACCCTGAGCAGCCGGTCCGAAGCAACGACGCGAGACGGCGCCGGCCCGGTGGCCGGCGCCGTGGTCGTCAGCTGGCCAGCAGTGCCTCGTAGGCGGCGGTGACCTGGCGTCGCGTCTCCTCGAGCGGGGCCGAGCCGTCGATCACCACGTCGGCGGCGGCAATCTTCACCGACTGCGGCGACTGGTTTGCCATTCGTGCCCGGGCCTCCGCCTCGCTGAGATGACGGCTGATCGCCAGGCGGGCGATTGCATCGGCCTCCTCGCAGCGCACGACCCAGGTCTCGTCGCACGCGTCGTGCAGCGGGGACTCGAGCAGCTTGATCACCTCGACCGCCGCCGCCGGAGCCCCGGCCGCCTCGAGCTCGGCGAGGCGGCTGCGGACGGCGTCGCGCACCGGGGGATGGATGATCGCCTCGAGGGCGCGAAGCGCATCGGCGTCGCTGAAGACGACCCGGCCGAGCTCGCGCGCGTCGAGCGTTCCAAAGCGCCGCTCGATCGCCGCACGGGCCTCGCCGTCGTTCTGCCGGATCTCCCGCGCGATGGCGTCCGCGTCGATGTGGGCGGCACCCAGCTCGCGGAGCATGCCGGCGACGGTGCTTTTGCCGCAGCCGATGTTCCCGGTGAGACCGATCACTTTCATGGTCACGATGATGCCCGACCAGTGCCATCGTCGACAGGCTGGCAGCGTGGGCAGTAGTGCGTGCTGCGCTGCCCGACCACGATCCGCCGGATCGGCCGGCCGCAGCGCAGGCACGGGGCGCCGGTGCGCTGGTAGACCGCCAGGCGCCCCGCGTTGTCCCCCGGCTCGCCATCGGCCCCCACGTAGTCGCTGAAGCTCGCGCCACGGTTGGCGATCCCCTCGCGAAGGACGCGACGCACGGCCCGATGCAGTCGCCGGATCTCGTCCGGGGACAGGGTGTCCGCGGCTCGCAGGGGGTTGAGCCGTGCGAGCCACAGCGCCTCGTCGGCGTAGATGTTGCCGACCCCCGCGATGAAGGACTGGTCGAGGAGCAGGGATTTCAGGCGCGCCGAGCGGCCCGCGAGGCGACGCGTGAACCGATCCACGGTGAAGCTCCTCGCCAGCGGTTCCGGCCCGTGGCGGGCGAAGTGGTCGCCCACCCGGTACCCCGCGCCGCCCTCCGCGACCCGACGCAATCGGCCGGCCGAGCGCGACCGGAGCCCACCGCCGACGAAGAGCCCGATCCGCCCGAACTTGCGAACGTCTCGATACCGAAGCTGCCGGCCGTCGGCGAGGTGGAACACGACCCGCGCATACGGATCGTCGGGCGTCCCCGGGGCCGCCACGATGAGCGCGCCGGTCATGCGCAGGGCCACCGTCATGACCCGCCCGTCCTCGAGGTGCAGCAGGACGCTCTTCGCCCGGCGTCCAACGCGGCGGATGCGGGTACCACGAAGTTCTGCTGCGAACCGGCTCGCCGGCAGGGGATGCGCAATGGTTCGTTCCCAGCGGACCTCGACCTCGACGATCGTGGCGCCGGCGACCCATCGCTGGAGGTCACGGGCGACGGTCTCGACCTCGGGAAGCTCGGGCATCAGCGATCGTCGAGGCCGAGATTCAGGCGCCGAGCTCGGCGATGGCGACGTCGTCCGGCTCCGGCGCCGGCGCTCGCTCGACGCGTTGCCAGCCGCCATCGGCCTGCTTCAGGCGGTCCATCTGCTCCCAGCTGGTCCCCACCTTCAGGTCGACCTCGAGCGGGACGTCGAGCGGGAGTGCGCTCTCCATGATCTCGCGGGCCAGGGAGGCAAGGCGGAACAGCTCCTCCTCATCGGTCTCGAAGACGAGCTCGTCGTGGACCTGCAGGAGCATGCGGGAGCGCAGGCCCTGGTCGCGCAGCGCCTCGTCGAGGCGGATCATGGCGATCTTCATCCCATCCGCGGCGGTTCCCTGGATGGGCATGTTGATGGCCATCCGCTCGCCCGCCGAACGGAGGGCGGCGTTGCGCGCGGTCAGCTCCGGCAGGTAGCGGCGGCGTCCCAGGAGGGTGGTCACGAAGCCCTGGTCGCGCGCCAGCATCCGGATCTCGACGGTGTAGCGACGGATTCCCGGGTAGGCCTCGAAGTAGTCGGCGATGAACTTCTGCGCCTCCTCGCGCGGAATCTTCAGGCGATCTGCCAAGCCGAAGTCGGAGAGGCCGTACGCGATCCCGTAGTTGATCATCTTTGCCACGCTGCGCTCCTTGGGTCCCACCTGGTCCGGCGCCAGGCCCAGGACGCGTGCCGCGGCCGCGAGGTGGATGTCGGCGTGCGAGGCAAAGTCCGCCTTGAGGCCCGCGTCCCCGGACACGTGGGCCAGGATGCGAAGCTCCTGCTGCGAGTAGTCGCCGGCAAGGAGCAGCTTCCCCGGCGGTGCCACGAAGGCGTGCCGGATGCGCCGGCCCAGCGCCGTGCGGACGGGGATGTTCTGGAGGTTCGGGTCGATGCTCGAAAGCCGCCCGGTCGCCGCCACGGCCTGCTGATAGGTCGTGTGGAGCCGCCCGTCCTCGCCGATGAGCAGCGGCAGCGCATCGACGTACGTCGACTTGAGCTTGGCGATCTGGCGATGCTCCAGGATGAGCCCGACCACCTCGTGCTGCTCGCGGAGATCCTCGAGGACCGATGCGTCGGTCGAGTACCCGGTGCGGGTCCGCTTGGTGGCCGGCAGCGCCAGCTCGTGGAAGAGGATCTGCTCCAGCTGCTTGGGTGAGCCGATGTTGAAGGGGTGGCCGACCGCGGTGTAGATCCGGTCCTCCAAGCCCGCGAGCTGCTCGCCGAACTCCACCGCCATGGCGTTCAGCGCCTCGCGGTCGATCGCGATGCCCGCCAGCTCCATCCTGGCGAGAACCGGCAGGAGGGGCATCTCCACCTCCCGAAACAGGTTCGCGAGGCCTGCCTCGGCGAGCTCGGATTCCAGCGCGGGCCGGACGAGCAGCGCGGTGAGCGCCTCCGCGGCGGCCCGCCGTGCGACGGATCGCTCCTCGGCACCCGTCTCGGCCACGGTGGGTCGCGGCGGCAGCTCGGCGGCGAAGCGCGTGGCCGCGACGTCGTCGATCGTCTGCGACCGGAGCGATGGGTTGAGCATGTAGCCCGCCACGAGCGTGTCGACGGTGGGGCCGCGGAGCATCATGCCGCGGAAGCCCAGCGAAACGAGGAGCTGCTTGAGGTCGTGGCCCACGAGCGGGCGATCGTCCCGGCCAAACCAGGCCGGGAGGGAGTCATCCGCCCTCGCATCGTCGTCCCAGGGCAGGTACCACGCCACACCGTGGGCGCCGGCCATGGCGATCCCCAGCAGCCGACGCTCGAGGGGCCTCCCGGAACCCATGGCCCAGCCGAGGCCCACGACCTCGGCGCTGGCCGCCAGCCAGTGGTCCAGGTCCGTGAGATCGGCCGTGGAACGCACGATGCGCGGGTCCACGTGCTCGATGGCACCGCCGGGGTCGACGAGGGGGTCCGGGGCCTGTGGCGGCGAGGAGCCGTCGTCCGGCCCGGGTGCGCCATCGGACACCGCGGCCCCGCCCAGGAGGTCGAGCGAGAGCTGCAGACCGCCCCCCGTCTCGCGATCCGCGGCCTCCGGCCCGCTGGGGGCGATGCTCGAGGGAGGAAGCCGATCGATGAGCGAGCGGAACTCCAGCTCACGGAAGCGCTGCGCGACCGCGCGCCGGTCGTACCGTCCGGTCCGCGCCGACTCGAGGTCCAGCTCCACCGGGAGGTCGGTGACGATCCGGCCGATCTGGCGCGACAGGAACGCCGACTCGCGGTGCTCCGCGAGCCGCTCCCGCAGCTTCCCCTTCACCTCGTCGAGATGCTCGTAGATCGCGTCGAGTGATCCGAACTGCTGGAGAAGCGAGATGGCGGTCTTCTCGCCCACCCCCGGGACGCCGGGGATGTTGTCCGAGGTGTCTCCCTTGAGGGCCTTGTAGTCGAGCATCTGGTCGGGCCGCAGCCCGTAGCGGTCGTTGACCTTGCCGATGTCGTAGATGACGGTCGCGGCGACCCCCATGCGGGTCGTCAGCAGGCGGACGTGGTCGTTGACCAGCTGCAGCCCGTCGAGGTCCCCGGATACGATCATCGTGTCGACGTCCTTGCTCGTCGCGCGCTGGGCCAGCGAGCCGATCACGTCGTCCGCCTCGAACCCCTCGAGCTCACGGATGGGCATCCCCATCATCTGGCACAGCTCCCTGACGACCGGGAACTGGGACCGGAGGTCGTCGGGCATGGACGGGCGCCCGGCCTTGTACTCGGGGTAGGCGCTGAACCGGAACTGGGGCCTTCCCAGATCGAAGGTGACGATCGCGAAGTCCGGCTTGAGGTCCGCCATGCCGCGCAGCACGATCTGCAGAAAGCCGAAGGCGGCGTTCACGAGCGTCCCGTCGGAAGTCGTGAGCGGCGGGAGTGCGAAGTAGCCGCGATAGACGAGGCTCGGCCCGTCGATCAGCATCAGGATGGGTCGGCGGCGCTCCTGCATGACGCCGAGGAGTCTAGACCGATGGCGGCGCCCGGCTCGCCCGCCGGGCGGCACGGACCATCATCGATGCCCTTCGCTGCGCCGTAGAATCCGGGCAGATGCCTGAGCGTCCGCGACACGATCCCTACGCCGTGCTCGGCGTGCCGCGCGAGGCTACGCCGCTCCAGGTGGCTCGCGCCCATCGGCGGCTTGCGAAGCGCTACCACCCGGACCTCCATCCCGGCGAGGACGTGACCGCCCGGATGCGAACCATCAACGACGCATGGCATCTGCTCTCGAACCCAACGCGACGGGCCGCGTACGACCTTGATCACCCGGCGGGGGGCGTCGGCTCGCGGGGCCACTGGGTTGCTCCGCCGCGGCCCGCACCCGCCGACGAGCCGACCACGACGCGCACCTGGGCATCCTGGCGCGCGACCGCCGAGGAGACGCGCTCCGCTCCCCGCACGCGGAGGGCGCCCGGCGAGATCAATGTGCCGCCGACGCGCCGACCTCCCGGCATAGAGCCCCTCGAGCGAACGTTCCGGGACACCGGGCTGGCCGCGATCCTGGTGGCGGTCCTGATCCTGCTCCTGCTCCTCGCCGCGGTCGTCGCCGGCCGGATCGGCTAAGCGCTGGCGTCCCGGTCGCGCCCCGAGAGCGCGCCGCGGGCGAGGAAGGCGCCGGCGAGCAGCACGACGCCGAAGCCCAGGAGCCAGCCGTACGGCACCCCCGATCCAGGCCCTCCGCTCGTCTGCCCGACATCGAGCCTCTTGTGGGTGTCTCCACCGCTCACCGCCCCAGGAACCGGCGTCTCGGCGGCGCTGGGCGTCAGCGCCTGGTAGTCATTCCCCGATGACGATGCCGGGTAACCCGCCGACGCGGCCGCCGGCATCTGCTCGGCACCGCCACGCATGTCGGCGGGCGCGGCGCCGCTGGCCGCCGTCGCCCCGAACTGGGCGGCGCTGCCCACCGCACCCACCACGATCAGGATCGCCGCGAGGGCCATGGCCGGCGCGGTGAACCGACGCAGGAGGAAGACCCAGCCCGTTCCGGAGGCCGGCTCGAGCACCGGAGGTACGAGCCGCAGCGGCCGCGGCGGGGCGATGTCAGACAGCTCGGCCAGCGCGGTCTGCAGCGAGCGCAGCTCGTCGACGGTGGCCCGGCAGGCACCACAGGCCGCCACGTGCTCGGCGAGTGCGCGGTCCATGGGCTCATCGGCGAGGGCATCGGCGAAGGCCGCCAGTCGCTCGTCGCCTGGGTGGTGGTCGTGGTGCATGGTCATCGGCTCAGACGCCCTCAGGGCTCGAAGAGTTCCCGGTGCGGACCAAGGAGATCGCGCAGGCGCAACCGCCCCCGGTGGATTCGCGACTTTACCGTCCCGATGGGCGAGCTGGTCATGCTCGCCACCTCCCCGTAGTCCATGCCGTAGACGTCGCACAGGACCACCGCGACTCGCTGATCATCGGGAAGGTCGCGCAGAGCGATCTCGAGGTGCTTGTACAGCTCGCCGCGCCGCGCCGACTCGTAGGGATTCGGTGCGCCCGCGTCGGCGAGCTCCCGCTCCCCTTCCTCGGGGTTCGGCAGGGTCGTCGTCGGGCGACGCTGCGCCCGGCGCAGGATGTCGTAGCTCGCGTTGGCGGTAATCCGCAGCAGCCAGGAGCGGAAGATCCCGCCGCGATAGCCGCCAATCCCATCGTAGGCGTGGATCAGCGCGTCCTGGGTTGCGTCGAAGGCGGCGTCTGGATTGCCCGTCAGCCGCAGCGCGAGGCCATAGCAGGCGGACTGGTAGTGCTCCGCCAGGCGGGCGAATGCAGATCGGTCGCCGGCGATCGCGCGGGCGACAACCGCGGCCTCATCGTCGAGCGGCTGCGCCCGGGTCACAGGCTGGGAACGATCTGGCTCCGCCATCGGCTTCCTATAATCACATCCCCCGCTGCCGGAGTGGCGGAATCGGCAGACGCGTCGGTCTCAAACACCGATGAGCGCAAGCTCGTGTGGGTTCAAGTCCCACCTCCGGCACCATACCTGGTCGCAACCGACCGCCTGGCGCGTCCGCGCCGGCGGCGAGCCCTTTGGACACCGAGCAGGCCCGAAGCGCCGGGGTATACCCTCGTGGCGATGGACCAGCCGGAGGACCGCCCAACCTGCCCGCGGTGCGGCGCGCCGCTCGCCGCTCGCGCGGCATTCTGCAGCAGCTGCGGCTTCGACCTGCAAGCGCCGCGTGGCGTGTATGTCCTGCTCTCGCGGGCATCCGACTGGTGGGTTCGACAGTCCCGGGTCGTACGGCTTGGGCTCGTCGCAGCAACGGTCATCCTCATCGGCCTTGTCGTGATCGCCTCGCTACGGTAGCGGGGGCCCGGCGCCGGATGAGACCGCAGCGTCGCAAATGCCGTACGATCTGCCGCGGCCGACCGGTTGCGCGGACGGCCACCGGGCCGTCGGCGTTCTCACCGTCGGCGGCCCACTGCATGCTAGGCTGACGCGCGCTGACCCATCGTCGCGGCGACCTGGCGGTCGTGGCGATCTCCTCGTCCTGGCGATCCTCGGAGGATGACCCGGCCTGATGCTCGACGACCTCGGCGAGACCATCGACTGTCCGAACTGCGGGCGTCCGAATCCCGGTTGGGCCCAGGTCTGCCGGAACTGCGGGTTCTCGCTGCGTCGGGGCCTGGCTCGCTCGGTGGGCAAGCCCGAGCGGCCCTTCCCCACGGACCAGGCGTCGCTCCTGTCCATCGGTGCCGCGGTCGGCTCGATCGTCCTGGCCATCGTCCTTGGCCTGTTCTTCTCGGCCCTGAATCCAACGAAGCCGACCGTCGGGGTGTCGAGCTCCCCGACGCCCTCCCCTGTCCCAAGCTTCTCGCCGTCCGCGGCTCCGGTCTTCTCGCCGTCGGGGGCCCCGGTCGAGAGCGCGTCGCCGACGCCCGCCCTTCCCGCGACGGTCAGCTTCGGCACGGGCCTCAACTCCTCCAAGCAGGTGACCGGCAAGACGGACACCTTCGGCCCGAACAGCTACTTCGCCCATGCCGTCGCCGCCAAGGCGGCCTTTGGCGTCTCGAAGCTCTATGAGACGGTGGTCCGCGTCGCGGAGGACGGCACAGAGACGCCGGTCCAGACGCGCTACCCCGTCAACGTCAGCGCCACCGCCAAGAACTTCGGCTTCGTGGTGAGCACGAACAGCCTGCTGCGCGACTGGGGCGCTGGCGGAACGTTCGTGATGCGCATCTACAAGGGCGACAGCCTCATCGCCCAGGGCCAGTTCTCGCTCAGCGCGAACTAGGCAGGGCTCGCCCTACCCGTCCCGTCCGGCCACCTCGGCCCACGCATCGGCATACAGCGGTGCTCGCACCGGGAGGTGGCCGGGGTAGTCGGCCCGGGCGCGACGCACCACCGCGCCGTCCAGCGTGACGAGGCCGACGGTGTCGGTTGTCTCCAGCAGCACGTCCCCGGCAGGATCCACCGCGACGGACGGTCCGCCGATCCCCACGCCGGCCTCCGGGAAGGGTCGGTTCACGGAGAGGACGTACAGGCAGCTCGTCACCGCATTGGCGCGAAAGACCGTCTTCCAGCGCTGGTACGTGCGCTCCTCGCTCGCCCTCGGGATGAGGACCGCCATCGCGCCCTGGGCCCCGAGGAGGTGCGTTCCCTCGGGCCTGTTGGTGTCGGAGCAGACCTGGACGCCGAAGGGCACGCCGAAATCGTCGATCCGATGGGGCGGCTCGTCACCCGGCTCGTAGTGGCTCGTCTCCCAGAAGCCCGGCTCCTCGGGAAGGTGCAGCTTCTCGTACCGGGCGACGATGCCGCCGTTCGGCGAGAAGACGAGCGCCCGGCTGGTCCGGCGGCCCGTTGCCGGGTCCCGGTGGATGATGCCGCCCACGACGCCGATGCCCGCCCCATTCGCCGCACCGGCCATCACCCGGGTCCGGGGCCCGCCCTCGGTCTCGGCGTCGTCGTCGACCGCCTCGCGGCTGGCCGGACGCCAGGCGTTCAGGGGCATCTCGGGCAGGACCGCCAGGTCCGCCCCCCGCCGGACCGCCTCGGACAGGCGCTCCTCCAGGCGGGCCGGGCCATCGGGCTCCCAGAAGACCTCGGAGACGAGGGCCACGGTCAGCCTGCCGTCGCGACGGACGGGATACGCCTGCTCGGTCATGCCGCGAAGCGTAGCGCCCCCCGTTCCGGCAGGCCCGCGGTTCCGCATGGCAGCGCTGCGACCATCGAAGGACCGAGATCGGCGCCCCGGTTGTCGTGCTGCTGCTCGCAGCCGCGGAATGACGATCGAGCCGGCGTTCGATCGTCGTAACGATGCCTAGAGCATCGACGGCGGCCAGGCGGACCCAGCCACCCCGCGCCCTACTCCCCGAGGAACTCCCGGACCAGGTTCTGGAAGTGGTAGACGCCGTTCTCACGGGCGGCCGAGAACCGGCCGGTGTCATACGAGCGCGACCGCAACCCCCGCTGGACCTGCTCGCAGATGACGATGTCCTCCTGCTGGATCTCGTCGGAAAAGGCGATCGTCTGCTGCATCGACTCCCATCCCGGCCCCGTCCCCGGATCGGCGAAGAACCACTCGAAGATCGTGAGGGTTCGGTCCACACCCAGCGGCAGGATCACGTTGGAGCTCATGTTGTCCTGGTAGATGTTGAACATCGTGTTCGGGAAGAGCCAGTAGTAGAGCGCGCTCTCCTCCTGCCCGGGCATCCGCAGGTAGCGCCGGTCGCGTCCCAGCTCCTCCCCGGGCCGCAGCTCCCGGATCGGCGCATGCTGCTTGGAGTAATAGCGGAACTCCTCGACGCGGTAGGCGTCGTAGTCGAGCTCGCGGAACAGCTGCGGGTGCGCGATCGGGAGGTGGTAGCCCTCCAGGTAGTTGTCGACGTAGACCTTCCAGTTGCACTCGATGACGTACTCGCGCCGTTCCACCAGGCGCATCGCGTCGACATCGTAGCCCGCATCGGCGACCTCCTGACCGATGGCCCCCATCACCTCGCCCAGGCTCGGCGCCTGCGGGTCCAGGCAGACGAAGACGAACGGGCCCCACGTGTCCACGCGAACGGGGGCGAGGCCGAAGTCCTCCTTGCGGAAGTCCTCCGTCTCCTCCATCTCCGGGCAGGCGCGCAGGGTCCCGTCCAGGCCGTACGTCCAGCCGTGGTAGCGGCACTGCAGGCTCTTGCGGTTGCCGCGGGTGAGCGCCACCTGCCCCGCGCGATGGCGGCACACGTTGTAGAAGGCGCGCAGCGGGCCGTCGGTCGCACGGGTGATGACGATCGGCTCGTCAACCACCGTGACCGGCACGAAGTCGCCCGGCCGCGCGAGCTCGTCCCTGCGCGCGACGAGCTGCCAGGTTCGGCCGAAGACCCGCTCGACCTCGCGCCGGTAGAGCTCCGCGTCGAGGTAGTTGCGCGAAGGCAGCGTGGAGGCCCGCGCGAGCGGTTCGGGCGTCTTCATGGCGGCGAGTGTAGCGGCGCCGCAACGGCCTTCCATCACCGCTGCCACGCGTCAAGGGCCACGATTCCCTCGACAGGCGGTTGCCCGGCCCGGTACATTGCGTGCTTCACGACACCTAGCCCACGCACCACGGCCCGCGTGAGAGGCCCAACGGAGGACGGACATGTTCAGCTTCCCGAGGAAGGGCGCGATCGGGGGAATCGTTGCCGTCCTGATCCTCGCTGCCTGTTCGAATGGCGGCGCCAGCCCCAGTGCATCAGCCATGGCCAGCGAGTCCGCGATGGCATCGGAGTCCGCCATGGCATCCGAGTCAGCGGCGCCCAGCGCGGTCGCCAGCGTCTCGGCCGACCAGCTGCTCTTCCCGGACAAGCTCGTCATCTGCTCGGATATCCCGTATCCGCCGCAGGAGTACTTCGACGACAACGGGAATCCCATCGGCTCGGACATCGAGATCGGCCAGGAGATCGCGAAGCGTATCGGGCTGACGGCGCAGGTGCAGAACTCGGTCTTCGACACGATCATCGCGGCCCTTCAGGGCGGCAAATGCGACGTGATCATCAGCGCCCAGAACATCACCCCCGACCGCGTGAAGCAGGTCGACATGATCCCGTTCTTCCAGGCCGGGCAGGCGTTCGTGGTTGCGAAGGGCAATCCCAAGAACATCAAGACCACGGATGACATCTGCGGGAAGACGATTGGCGCCGAGACGGGAACGACCGAGGCCGACTACATCAACGGCACCGGCGACTACTCGGGGCAGGGCCTCTCCGCCGGCTGCACGGCCAAGGGAGAGGGAGCCATCACGCTCAAGACCTTCGGGAAGGACTCCGACGCTCTCCTGGCGTTGCAGAGCGGCCAGGTGGACGCCTACTTCGCGGACTCGCCGGTCGCCGGCTACTACACCGTCCAGAAGCCGGACCTCTTCGAGCTTTCCGGCGTCACGCTTGACGTTGCGCTCGAGGGCATCAGTGTCCTCCCCGATCACAAGGCGCTCGAGCAGGCCGTTCAGGCGGCGCTCGTTTCGATGATCAACGACGGCACCTATACGTCGATCCTCACGAAGTACGGCGTCGAGTCCGGGGCCATCACCGCCGATGTCGTCGGCCAGCTCAACAAGACGTCGTAGAGCGAGACCATGGGCGGCGCTCGGCGCGTCCTGATGGCTCGAGCGTCCCGGCCGGTCCTGCTGCCGGCCGGGGCGCTCCTTCTCGCAATCGGCCTCGCAGGCTGCGCGACGCCACAGGGTGCGCAGCACTTCGCCTTCGACTGGGGAGTCTTCACCAGCCAGATCTTCGAACCGGACAAGCTGATCCTCAGCGGACTCTGGCTGACGATCTCGATCTCCATCGTCAGCCAGGTCATCGGGGTCATCCTCGGCGTGTTCGGCGCACTCGGTCGTCTCTCGCGGTTCACCCCGTTCCGGCTTCTCGCCGGGTTCTACATCTGGGTCTTCCGGGGGACCCCCCTCCTTGTTCAGCTGGTCTTCTTCTTCTATGGACTCAGCGTCGCGCACATCTACAACTGGCCGGCGCTGTCCCTGTTCGGGATCACGCTTCCCGGGGACATCCAGGCCGGCATATTCGCTCTCGGCCTCAACGAAGGTGCGTACATGAGCGAGATCGTCCGGGCGGGCATCATCTCCATCGACCCGGGACAGATGGAAGCCGCGAAGTCACTGGGCATGACGTACGGGCAGGGCATGCGACGCATCGTGCTGCCGCAGGCCGCCCGCGTGATCGTGCCGCCCCTCGGCAACGAGTTCAACAACATGCTCAAGACGACGTCGCTCCTGTTCGTGCTCGGGGTGCAGGAGCTCTACAACACGTTCGTCATCAAGCAGGGCAACAACTTCCAGCCGTTCGAGATGTACCTCGCCTGCGCAATCTGGTTCCTGCTTCTGACCACCCTGTGGGGCTTCGTCCAGGCCTGGATCGAGCGGCGGCTGGGGCGCGGAGCGCCCGGCGCCGGCACCGCGGGCCCCAGCTGGGGATCGCGGCTGCTGGGGATGGGCCGCGGCCGTCAGGGCGAGGCCGGCGCGTGAAGGACGTTACCGCCGTTCCGCACGACATTCTCCAGGTCATCGGTGGGCCCGCCACCGGGACGGGTCTCGTCGTGGAGGCGACCGACGTCCACAAGTATTTCGGCCGCCTCCACGTCCTCAAGGGTATAAGCCTGACCGTGAAGCAGCGTGAGACCGTCCTGGTCATCGGTGCGTCGGGGTCCGGGAAGACCACGTTCCTGCGGTGCATCAACCACCTCGAGAAGATCCAGTCCGGGCGAATCCAGGTCAACGGAAACCTGATCGGCTACCGGGAGGTGAACGGAAAGCTCGTCGAGGACCGAGAGCGCAATATTGCCCGGCAGCGCCGAGAGATCGGGATGGTCTTCCAGCGCTTCAACCTGTTCCCGCACCTGACCGCCCTGCAGAACATCATGGAAGCGCCGATTCGCGTGCGTGGCATTCCGGAGACAGAGGCGCGCTCGACCGCCGAGGCGCTGCTCGAGCGCGTGGGCCTCGGGGCGAAGACGGACGCGTACCCATCGCAGCTCTCGGGTGGGCAGCAACAGCGGGTGGCCATCGCGCGAGCCCTGGCGATGAAACCGGCCCTCATGCTCTTCGATGAACCGACATCCGCGCTCGATCCGGAGATGATCGGTGAAGTGCTGGCGGTGATGGCCGAGCTCGCGCACGAGGGCATGACGATGGTGGTCGTCAGCCACGAGATGGGGTTCGCGCACGAAGCGGCTGATCGGGTGATCTTCATGGATGACGGCCAGATCGTCGAGGAGGGCGAACCGGACGAAATCTTCTCCAACCCGCAGCACGAACGGACGAAGGCTTTCCTCTCGAAGATCCTATGAACCGCGGTCTGCCACATCTCGCGCAGACGCCGGAGTGCCCTGGCTACCGCTTGACCCCGTAGACCTGGGCACGCGGCAGGCGTGCGGCCTGCGCCTCAGCGCGGACCCGCTTCTTCGCGGGCTTCAGCGTTGCGGGAAGATCCGCCGGCTTGCCTCCCTCGCGCTCGATGAGCCAGCGATTGCCCTGCTCGGTCAGCTCCGCTCCCCCGGCGGTGCCCGGCTCGATGAACGGTGCATTCAGCAGCCGACGCCGGTGGAGCCGTTCGACCGCGAGCTGCATCGCGAACGGCTCGACACCAAGCTCCGCTGCCAGCGGCGACAGGTCCGCGACGCGGTTGGGCGTGCGACGCAGGAAACGAATGATCGCCGCATCCAGCTCGTCGCCCGCGGGCGCCGCCCTGGGCGGCGCGTCCCGGTCAGGTGCGGCACGCTTCCGTGAGCGTGAGGTCGGGGTTGCCACGATGCCGAGGATACCAGCCGGTTCAGGACTCGGTTGGGACCGCGCGCAGGGCCACCGCTACGGGCAGGTCCGTCGCGCGACGCACGTCGTCGCCCAGGCGCTCGTCCCATGCGACCCGGCCCGGCAGGCGGATCTGGCGCCTGGCGCCGGCGACCGGGACCTCGAGCAGCACGGGCAGCGACCCGGGATGGCCGCGCAGCAGCTCGGTCACCGCTTCGATCGCGGGGAGCAGCCGTTCCATGGGTGCGCCGGACTCGAACGCCACCTCGATGGTGGCAGCCCCGCTCGGAGTGGCCTGCAGCGGTACGGCCTCCGCCGGTGCTGGAGGCTCGTCCTCGCGGAGCATGGCGCTCGACCGGGCTTCGCTGCCGACGCCCGCGTGCGACGGATCGGGCATGGCGCCCGACTTGACCGGGCTGACGACCGCTCCAATCGCGACAGGCTCGGTGGACGGCTGCACCATGGCTACTGCGACCGTGGGCCGATTTGGAGTAGTGGATCCGGTGCCGCCGTTGCCGTTGCCGCCCGGACGGTTGCCACCCCACCCGCCGCGACCCCGACCGCGCAGCAGCCGGTCCCGTTCCGCGGAGAAGGCCACGGGGCCCATCCGCACCGCGTCGTCCCAGGCATGGACCGCCTCGCAGAGGAGCTTGGCTTCGTCATCGCGATGGTCGACACGGCCGCTCACCAGGACCACGGCGTCCTCCGCCCAGCTGTTCGCCGTCTCCGCGAAGACCTTGGGAAAGACCACGACCTCCACGGTTCCCTGCAGGTCCTCGAGGTTGGCCACCAGCATCGTCGAACCTGCCCGAGTGATCACACGACGGACGCCCTGCAGGATCCCGCCCAGGGTCACGCGCGCCTGGTCGTCCTCCTCCGACAGGTCACCGGAGTAGGCGGTGACGTAGTCCGGCAGCACGGCTGTGATCTCGCCGAGGGGGTGCTCGGTCAGGTACAGGCCCAGCAGCTCCTTCTCCCAGCGCAGCCGCTCGCGCTGCGGAATCTCGTCCCCGTCCAGGACCGATGGCGTCCCGTCCCCGAGCGCTGCGGGCGTTGCCGCAGCCGGCCCGGCAAACAGATCGAAGAGGGTCCCCTGCCCGGCGGCCACGTCACGCTGATGCCGCGCCGCGGTGTCGAGGGCCACATCCAGGCGGTCGAGGAGGCTGCCGGCGCCGCCCAGGCTGCGTAGCGCTCCCGCCTTGATGAGCGATTCGAGCACGCGCTTGTTCACGGTACGCAGGTCCACGCGTCGCGCCAGGTCATCCAGCGACAGGAACGCCCCCGTCTCATCCGAGAACTCCGAGCGTCCTTCCCGCGCGGCCACGATCGACTCGATGGCGCCCTCGCCCACGTTCTTGACCGCCACCAGGCCGAAGCGGATGGCTTCGGGGACCCCGGCGGCATCGGTCTCGACGGTGAAGAGCGCCTGCGAGCGCTGCACGTCCGGCGGGCGGACGTCGATCCCCAGCCGACGACACTCGGCTACCACGCCGGCGACCTTTTCGGCGCGTCCGCGGAAGCCGTTCAGCACCGCCGTCATGAACTCGACCGGGTAGTTGGCCTTGAGGTAGGCGGTCTGGTAGGCGATCAGCCCGTAGCAGGTGGCGTGGGCCTTGTTGAACCCGTACCGGGCGAACGGCTCGAAGGCGGCGAAGACCTGGTCGACGATGGCCGGGCTGATTCCCTTGCGCTTGGCTCCGGCCTTGAACTTGGCCTCGTGCTCGTGAAGGACCTTCTCCTTCTTCTTGCGGATGGCGTAGCACAGGTTGTCCGCCTCGGGGCCGGTGTAGTCGGCCATGGCGATGGCGGCGGTCATGATGTCTTCCTGGTAGACGAAGATCCCGTACGTGTCGCGGAGCGCCGGCTCCAGCGACGGGTGGAGGTACGTCACCGCCTCCTCGCCGTGCTTGCGACGGATGTAGCTCGGGATGTTCGCCATGGGTCCCGGGCGGAAGAGGGCCACCATGGCGGCCAGGTCCCGGACCTCGGTCGGCTTGAGCTCCTTCACGTAACGGCGCATCCCGGCGCCCTCCAGCTGGAAGACGCCCGTCGTCTCGCCCGTGGAGAGGAGCTCGAAGGTCCTGGTGTCGTCGAGCGGCAGGTTGTCGACGTCGATGGTCACCCCGCGGTGCTTCGCGATGAGCTGCACCGCGTCGGCCAGGATCGTGAGGTTGATGAGCCCCAGGAAGTCGAACTTGAGGAGGCCCAGCGCCTCGCAGGCGTGCATCTCGAACTGGGTCATGGTCGTGCGGCCGTCCGTCGCACGCTGGAGGGGCATGATGTCGGTCAGCGGCTCACGGCTGATGACGATCCCCGCCGCATGGGTCGAGGCGTGACGCGAGACCCCCTCCAGCTGCTTGGCGATCGTGATCAGCTTGTCCACGCGATCGTCCCCGGCGATCAGCTCGCGGAGCTGGGGCGAGGTCTCGATGGCGCGGTCGAGGCTGATGTTCAGCTCGTTGGGGACCGCCTTGGCGACCCGGTCCGCCTCCGCGTAGGTGAGGCTCATGGCCCGCCCCACGTCGCGAATGGCGGCCTTGGCGCCTAGCGTCCCGAAGGTGATGATCTGCGCCACCCGATCGTCGCCGTACTTGTCGGTGACGTAGCGAATCACCTCGTCGCGGCGCGAGTCCTGGAAGTCGATGTCGATATCCGGCATCGTCACCCGGTCGGGGTTGAGGAAGCGCTCGAAGGGCAGCCCGTACTCGAGCGGGTCGACGGGCGTGATCCCCAGCGAGTAGGTCACGATGCTGCCCGGCGCGCTCCCCCGGCAGGTGGTCATGATCTCCTGCTCGCGGGCGAAACGGGTGAAATCGGCCACGATGAGGAAGTAGGCGGAGTACCCCATCCGGTCGATGATCCCCAGCTCGTACTCGAACCGATGGCGCACCGCCTCCGGAATCGGATCCCCGTAGCGTGCCGCCAGGCCGCGTTCGCATTCCTTGCGCAGCCAGGTCGTCGCGGTCTCGCCCTGGGGCACCGGGAAGTGCGGGAGGCGCAGCTGGTCGAACTCGAGGCGCAGGTCGACCATCTCTGCGATCCGCAGCGTGTTGTCCATGGCGTCGGGCAGCTCGCGGTTGAAGCGGCTGCGCATCTCGGCCGGGGTCTTCAGGTAGAACTCGTTCGTGTCGAAGTGCATTCGGCCCGGGGTATCGAGGTTGGCGCCGGTCTGGATGCAGAGCAGCAGGTCGTGGGCGTCGTGCTGCTCCGGCACGGTGTAGTGCGTGTCGTTGGTGGCGACCAGGGGCAGGTTCATGCGACGCGCCAGCTCCACCAGCTGGGGGTGCAGCCGGACCTGGTCCGGAACCCCGTGGTCCTGGACCTCGACGAAGTAGTTGCCGTCGCCCAGGATGGACCGATACTCGTCGGCCGCCCGCATGGCAGCCGCCTCGTCACCCTCGCCAAGGCGCCGAAGCAGCTCACCCGAGAGGCAGCCCGACAGGCCGACCAGGCCTTCGCTGTGCTGGGCCAGCAGCTCCTTGTCGATGCGCGGCCGGTAGTAGTACCCATCCAGGTGCGCCCGGGTGATGAGCGTCATCAGGTTGCGGTACCCGGTCAGGTCCTTCGCCAGCAGCACCATGTGGTACGGGTTCGCGTCGATCCGCGGCTCCTTGTCCGTGTGGCGGCGCGGCGCGACGTAGGTCTCGACCCCGATGATCGGCTTGATCCCGGCCGCCGTGGCCGCCTGGTAAAACGGGATCGCCCCGTACATCGCCCCGTGGTCGGTGAGCGCCAGCGCGGGCATCCCGCTATTGGCTGCGTGCCGTGTCATCTCCCCGATCCGCGAGAGGCCGTCGAGGAGGCTGAACTCCGAATGGACGTGGAGATGGACGAACTGGCCGTCGGGAGCGGTGGTCACTGGACGTCCATGGTAGCCCGGTGCGGGTTCGGCGGCGTTCTCCTATCGACCCGGAGCTCGAGGAACGGCCGGGCCGTTCAGCAGGTCGAGTGACCCACTGTGCGGCCCGGCCATGAAGACGTCGGTTGTCGCGGGCTTGCCGTCGATCAACCGGCCGACGGCACCTCCATGGTTGCTGGGTCGTTCAGCACCCGACGCACTGGTCGGGCCGGTTGTGCGCGATCACGCTGTTGATCGACGTGACCACGTTGTCGGTGTAGATGCCGCCGCCCTCGACGGCGACGCCAGCGCTGCCGCTAGCCGTGTTCCAGGTCACGCTGGTCCGGGTCAGGTTCAGCGGGCCTCCTGGAGGACCGTCGGTCACGGCGTCGAAGATGCCGCCACCCTGGACGCTGCCTTCGAGCCCGTCGCCACGGGCCGTGTTCCGAGTGACCGTGGAGTTGGCGAGCGAGATGCCGCCCCAGTCGCCCACCAGGGCGCCGCCGACAACCCAGACGCCGCCATTGGGACTCTTCGCGCTGACGCGGTTATCGGTCACGATGCTCCTGTCCAGCGAGCCCCGGTAGATCGAGGCGCCCGCGAGCGCGATCGCCCAGCCGTTCGTCGCCGTGGCCGCGACGCTGTTGCCGCTGATGATGGCCCCGCTGAAGGTGGCCCCCATCTCCCCGGCGCCAGAATCGGCGCTGGCGAACCCGGTCGCGGACGCGGTGACCGTGTTGTTGCTGACGACGATGCCTCTGGCCGTGATGTCGGCGTCCGCGTGGAGGCCACCCGAGAAGGCCGTCGCGTAGCCGACCGTGTTGGTCATGCTCACCGCGTTGCCAATGAACCTGCCATTGCGGATCGTGGCGGAGACGTCGCCACCGATGTGGATGCCGCCGGCGATCGCCAGCATGTCGACGGAGTCGGGCAGCGACGCCGCCAGGGACGCCGAGTTGCGGCTGACCGAGCTGCCGACCATCGACAGGGAGCCGCCCTCGACGAAGACTCCGCCCGCGTCGGCGTAGCGACCGTTCGGCCCGGCCGCGAGGACGACGTTATCGTCAACCGAGCTGCGGACCAGGGTCAGGGCACCCAGCCAGCTCTTGATCCCGCCAGCCTCGGCGTCGCTCGCCAGGCTGGCCGGACCGGACGCGGCGCCGACCTGGTTGTGGCTGACCGTGGAGTTGACGAGCGTCAGCGTCCCCCAGCTGTCGATGCCACCGGCGGCGGCGAGCGCGAACGGGCAGGAACCGCCCGGGCAGGTCGCGAGACCCGATGGCACGGTCTGCGACGGGGCAACCCGGTTACCGGTGATCAAGCTGTTCGTGATCGTGACGTCAGCGCCGCCGCTGAAGTCGGCGTTGGGCGGCATCTCCACCCCACCGCCGAGGGCGAAGACGCCCTCCTGGTCGAAGAACGGCATCGACTCCGGGCTGGACTGGGCGAAGCCGCCGGTGATCGTCACGCCGGTGATCGTCACGGTCGGCTCGACGTCCGCGCCGAACTCGCCGATCGTGATGACGGAGCCGCCGCCCTTGATGACGGTCGAGTTCGCCCCGCTGCCTAGCAGGCGGACGCTCTTCGTGATCGTGATGCCACCGGCGAAGGTGCCGCGACCGAGGCGGATGGTGTCGCCGTCATGCGCCGCGTCGAGCGCGGCCTGGATCGTCGGGAGGCAACCCAAGCCATTCCCGACGCAGAGGGTCGCGCCGCTGGCAGGAAGGAGCGCCGCGCGCGCCGAATGGGCTCGGTGGCCCGCGGGCGCGTGGCTTCGCAGGTCCCCCATCAGCCGTGCCGATGAAGAGCGATGGGCGAGAATGATGGCGCGTTGCGCCGCCTGATCCCACATCGACCCGGCGGGGCCGGCCGCCGCAACCACGGATGGCATCGCTGAGGCCACCCATAACGTGGCGATTGCAAGCACGGCAACCCGGCCGCGGATCAGTCGACCGTTCATCTGAGCACCTCAACCACTCTGCCCGGTACAGCCAATGTCCGGGTCTTGTGCTTCACCGTAGGCAGCGCGACCGCGTTCGCCAACGGCGCTGGCTCGGGCGCAGACCGGGGTAGCACGGTGTCGCCCCGGTCCGCCGTGGGCGACGGTTCGCTGGGTGGATGACCGACCTTGACAGGCAACCGCCTGTCGACTATCGACATCCGGATGGCGAGTTCACCGGGCGACGTGCACCGGCCCTGGCTTCGGCCGGGGGGATGGGGGGCGGCCGCGCTCGTGACGGTCGCGCTGGCGTTCCTGGCGGCGCGCGCTGACCTCGCCCCGGGCGGTATCGGACCCGTCGCGACCGTCGCGGACCTCGCGGTGGGGCTGGCCTTCGTCACGGGGGCCGCCCTCGCCCCCGGGCCCTGGCGGTGTCCGGCCCTGTTCGCCGCGGTCGGGCTCGTGTGGCTGATCGGGTCCATCGTGCCCGCTGCCTACCTGGCCTACCTCGGCGTGCTGGTGATCGCCCTCGCTACGTTCCCGAGCGGCCGCCCGAGGAGCGCCCGAGACTGGATCCTCGTCACACTCCCGCTCGTGTCCCTGGTGGTCGTTCCCGTCAAGACGGTCTGGGCCGGGCTGTTCGCGACCGTTGCGGCCTCCGCCTGGGCGGGTAGACGGTGGGAGCTGGTCGCGGCCTCGTTTCCGTTCGCAGCCTCGGCGGCAATCGTCCTGGAGCTCGGTGGATCGTGGCTGGTCGAGACGAGCCTGCCGCACTCATTCGACCCTCAGTTCTGGCAACTCGCGAACGAGCTGGTGCTGCTCGCCATCGCCATCGGCTTCCCGGTTGCGAGCTGGGCGGTCATCCGGGAGCGGGCCATGCTCGCCGACCGGCTGCTGGGCGACCAGCGCGTCGTCGGCCTCGACGGCCTCGGCATCCTGCTAGCAGACACGCTTGGTAATCCTTACCTGCAGATCCACCGTTGGGATGCGGGCGTCCGCGGGTACGTCCGGCCGGACGGGTCAGTCGTCGAGCTGGACGGCGGCACGCCGCTGGTTGCCGTCGATGACGGTGGCGAGCGCCTGGCCGCGCTCTCTTACAGCGAGACGGCCGCAATGGATGACCCGGTGATCGCCGCTGCCGTGGTCGAGGCCATCCGCCTCACCGCCCGCAACGAACGCTTCCACGCCGCGCAGCGCGCCCAGCTGGCCGAGCTCGGGGCCGCCCGGGGACGGCTCATCGCCGCAACTGACCGCCAGCGGGCCGTGACGGCGGCGCGTCTGCTTGACGAGGTCGTGCGCCCGATCGAGGCGGCTGCCAGCGAGGTTCGCCGCATCGATCTGGCTCACGGCGGCGACGATGCCCGGGAGGCGCTCGAGATTGCCGGCCGCGAGCTCCACGCCTCGGCAGCCGAGATCCTGGCACTGACCGCCGGCGTCCCGCCCGCCACGTTGGGCGACGGCCGCCTGGCCGGGGCCATCGCGCAGCTTGCGGAACGGTGCCCGATCCCCGTGTCGGTGACCACGGCGGCCGACGCGATCGCCGACCCGCAGCGTGAGACCGCCCTGTTCTACGTCTGCTCGGAGGCTCTCGCGAACGCGATCAAGCACGCGGGCGCGACCCGCATCTCGATCGACCTCCGACGCGATCATGGCGACTTGGTGATCACCATCGTCGATGATGGGATCGGCGGCGCCCAGGTGTCCGGCTCCGGACTGCGCGGGCTGGCCGATCGCCTCGCTGACTTCGGAGGCCGGCTCCGCACGGAGAGTCCACCCGGAGCCGGCACCACGCTTCGTGCGCGGATCCCGCCTAGTTGATCCTCGTCCAGGGGGCGATCTCGTACTCCAGCCCGTCCGGGTCGCCGCCCTGGTTGCTGAACATCAACTGATCGCCGGTGAGCGACCAGTCCAACCAGTACGGGGGGATCACAAAGCAATGGCCGTCCTGCGTCTGCGACACCGGCAGCAGGCACCCGTTCTCCTTCTGGAGCATGTCGACATCACCGACGAAAAAGGCGGTGTCGCCCGTTCCGAGCAGCCGGCCGGCCTCGACCGTTGCGCCATCAGCGTGGCTGTGACCGCAGTCGATGTCGGGCTGGTCGATGAACTTGCAGCTCAGCGCGAAGGTACCCGCCTCGACCGTCAGGGTCCACGTGCCCGTCGGTCCGTATTCCATCGGCACGCCCAGCCGCTTCGCGTCGGCCTGCGTCACCTGCATGCGGTAGGTGCCATTTGGCAACGACGACTCTGTCGCCGGGATGCTCGGGGACGGAACGTTCGAGGCGATGTCGCGACAGGACGCCGGCACATCCGGCTCCTCGACCTGCGGGTACTGGGCGGCGACGGCCTGGATTCCGGCCAGGATCGGGCCGCTGACCGGGTCCGCCGCGAGCTTGTCGATGACGGGCTCGACAGCGTTTCGCAGCGACGTCAGCTGCGCAGGGCTCGCGTCGATGAACCGGACGCCCAGTCCACACAGCGACTGGGCCACGCTCGACTCGTCATAAGTCGCGTCGACCGACGCCTGCGTCGCAGCTGCCGCCGCCTGCTGGACCCAGGTGCGCTGCTGGTCAGTCAAGGCGTCGTAGCGTTTCTGGCTGAGGGCGAGCAAGAAGACCTTGGGCCACAGGACCACGTTGGCCGTCACGTACGGAGTCAAGCTCGATTCTCCGTTCGCCAAGTACTGGGCAATGTCGAACTCGATGCCGCGCAGCGTGCCGGCCGAGACGGCGTCCACCCAGTTCTCACCTGCGGTGAATGGCGTGGCCCCGAGGGCCTCGATGGCATCGCTCTGGACCGGTGAGTTGAACGACCGGAAGCTCACGCCCTGCCAGTCATCGGAGCCCAGCAACGGCGCCTGTGCCGCGAACGGCCGGCGCAGCGGGCCGACCGCCAGGCCGAGGCCCGCGATCCCGGTTCCCTTGAGCTGCGCCAGGAGCTCCTGCGCAACAGGCCCGGACACGAGTGCCTTGTTGGCGGCGTAGCTGGTGATTGTCAGCGGGGCCTCGACCGCCTCCAGGCCGTGGATCCCGGCGTTCGCGAAGGCGCGCGTGGATGGCCAGCCGCCGTCGACGTCGCCGGACGCGATCGCCTCGATGAGCTTGACCTCGCTATCGGTGGCCCCGTTGTCGTAGTGACCGGTCACGTCCACCTTGATCCGGCCGCCCGACACGGACTCCAGGTTGTCGACGAACGCCTGCGGTCCGAACGACTGGCCGTTGTTGTTGACGACGTCGGCGGTCGCCAGTTTGAGGACGAGCGTCTCGGCGCCCGCCTTGTCCTGCGGCGGAAGCGCCTGCGCTGCCCCGCATCCGCCCACCAGCGCTGCGACCAGCGCGAGGCTGAAGACGTTTCCCACCGATCGACCGCTCATGTCTTGACCTCGAATGCGTGGCTGAACATGCCCGTTCTACCCGTGGATGCGGTCCCTTCCCAGCGGGTTGCCTCGGTTGCCGATGCGGGCAACACGGGTATTGAGCCCGTGTCCCCGATGCACAATGCCACGCATGGCAAGCCGTCCGCTTCCGTCGGCCCGTCCGTTCGTGGCGCGCGTCAGGGGCGCGGTCGGGCCGGCGGCGGCAGCGACGTCGACGGCCGTCGTCCTCTTCACCGTGGCGGGCTCGCTGCCCGACTACCAGGTGTCCGCATTCGAGCGGAGTCTTCCGTCGTGGCTGGTTATCCTCGGCCTCCTCGCCGGCCTCGCGATGGCCGCCGCCGCATGGATCGCGACGGCCGATCGGCCGCAGGTGGCGGTAGGGCTCGCGGTGGCCACGGTCGGCCTGTTCGTGCCGGCCTGGGCAGGCTGGACCACGCTTCCCGGGGCTACCCAGGCGCTCGTGCTGGCGATCGCCCCCATCGCCATCGCTGGTGTCGGGCAGGTTGGGTTGCGATGGTCGGACGCCGGCAGATCGCCAATTCCACTGGTTGCCATCTACGGGCTTGCGGTGGGGGCGACTGTCGTGCATGCCGTTGGCTACGATCCATTCACCGACCCGGGTTGCGCGCGCACCTGCGCAGATTTCCAGCCGTTCGCGGCGGCGCTCCTCTCGAGCCGGGCGGCCTACGCGCTCGCGACCGCCCTGACCGTCGGCTCGGCAGTCCTGGCCGTGATCGCCCTAGTCCGGGCTGGCCGCGGCGCGTTCGGCGTCGTCGGCTGGGCGGCACCCCTGGCAGTAATCGTGCTGACTGTGCCCTGGATCGCCCACCTCGTCGCCTGGACTGACCCGCCTTCGGTCGTCGCCGCGGTGCTGCCCGACGTGGTCGCAGGGCTCCTGGTCGGGATGGCCCCTCTCGTCGCGATGGCCTCGACCCGCCGAGTGCGCCTCGAGGTCCAGGAGCTGGTGGAACGCCTGTCGAGCACCGGCCCTGCCGCGGGTGATGGAGACAGCCCGATCCCCGGTGTCGCCTTCGCCGTCCCGGACGAAGACCGCTGGGTAGACTCGTCCGGGACCGAGCTCAGATCCGCCGACGTCCCTGCGCGCGCCGTCGTAATCTCGGACCCCGCAGGCCCGGCGCTTCGCCTCGAGGTCGCCCAGGGTGCCGATGCCAGCGCCGTACTGGCGACGCTCACCCCCGCCACGATGCTGGCCCTCCAGAACGCGCGCCTGGCGGCGATCAGTCGCGCTCGACTTGGCGAGGTGCGCGCGTCGCAACGGCGGATCGTGGACGCTAGCGACGCGGAGCGCCAGCGGATCGAGCGCGATCTCCACGACGGTGCCCAGCAGCGTTTGGTGAGCGCCTCGTTCCAGCTCAGCCTCGCCCGTAGCCGGCTCGTCGACGGTGGCGAGGCGCTGTCCCACGCCGAGGCATCCCTGCAGGAGGCGCTGGCCAGTCTCCGCCACTTGGGCCACGGCATCTTCCCGGCCACCATCTCGACCGAGGGTCTCGCGGCTGCTCTGGAGGTCCTTGCTCGGATGTCCGATGTGCCGACGACGCTCGACGTTCCGGAGCTCGACCTAGAGCGCGACGTCGCGGTGGCCGCGTACGCGGTTGTCGCGACTGCGCTGGCGAGCGTCCGGCCCGACGCGGACCCGTCCTCCGCCGACATCGCGGCGATGGTCCGGGACGGCAGTCTGGAGCTGCGGGTGCGGTTGGCCGGGACGGCGGGACCGGCGCAGGACGACCTTGTCGACCTCGCCGACCGCATCGGCGCCGTCGGTGGTCGCCTTCTCGTCGAGCCTTTCAACAACGGCGTCGTCCTCTCCGCGGAGATGCCATGCGCGTAGTCATTGCCGACGACGTCATGCTGGTCCGGTCCGGACTGGCCCGCTTGCTCGAGGACGCGGGCGTCCAGGTCGTCGGTGAGGCCGGCGACGCGGACGGACTGCTGACCCTGGTTGCCCGCCAGCAGCCCGACGTCGCGATCGTCGACATCCGGATGCCGCCAACCCACAGCGACGAGGGGCTGGTGGCCGCGCGGCGTATCTGCGTCGAGCACCCGTCAACCGCCGTCGTGCTGCTCAGCCAGTACGTGGAGCCGCGCTACGCGCAGCGCCTGCTCGCAGACCAGCCCGGCGGGCTCGGGTACCTGCTCAAGGAACGCGTCGCGAACATCGCGGTGCTCGTGGACGCCCTGCGCCGGGTGACCGAGGGCGAGTGCGTCATCGACCCGACCATCGTGGCCCAGCTCATGCGCGGGCGGCGACCCGACTCGCCGCTCGCGCGACTCACGAGCCGCGAGCGCGAGATCCTTGCCCTGATGGCCGAGGGCCGCTCGAATGCGGGCATCGCGCGTGAGCTCGGGATCAGCGAGCGCACGGTGGAAGCCGCCTCCGCGGTCGTGTTCCAAAAGCTCGACCTAGAGCCGTCGCCGGACCTGAACCGGCGCGTCCTGGCGGTCCTGACGCTGCTCCATCGCTGAGGGCGCCCGGCAATCCGCCGCGAAGCAGTCCGACCCCTGGGCGACGGCGCCACCTCGGGTGCCGCTGATTAGGTGCCTGCTTCGCCATTCAGCTCGTGCGCGAACTCGGAGCTATTGACAGGTGGAGGTGGACGAAGGAGTCCGGGCGGGCAATCTCGGATCGCTGGGTCACGGGCCGATGGTAGAGCGGACGCCGGACCCATGCGCCGCGAGTCCGCAACCGCGAACGAAGCGCCGCCTTGACAGGCGCCACATACAACCGTATGGTTGTATTACATGGTGATCCCGCTCGACCGCGACCGCGTCTTCGGAGCCCTGGCGGACGCAACCCGCCGGGATATCGTGCGGCGCGCAATCGATGGCCGGGAGGGCGTCGCAGAGCTGGCCGCCCACTACCCCATCAGCTTTGCCGCCGTGCAGAAGCACGTCGCGATCCTGGAGCGCGCCGGGCTCGTCACCAAGCATCGGATTGGCCGTCGCAAGGTCGTCCGCACCCATGTCGAGGGGCTCCGTACGGCACGGCGCCTGCTCGACCAGTACGAGGAGCTGTGGCGTGAGCGGATCGACCGCATGGCCGCGCTCATCAGCGACACGCAGGAGACCGAGCCATGACCGTCACCGCCGTCACCAAGGACCCGAAGGCCCTATCCATGACCGTGACCGCCGAGTTCGCCGCGACGCCCGAGCGCGTCTGGCAGCTGTGGGCCGATCCTCGCCAGCTCGAGCGCTGGTGGGGACCGCCGACGTACCCCGCCACCGTGACCTCGCACGACCTGCGGCCGGGCGGTCGAGTGGAGTACCACATGACCGGGCCTGAGGGGGACCAGCCTCACGGTTACTGGGAGGTCGACGTGGTCGATCCCCCACGCCGCATCGCGTTCCGCGACGGGTTCGCCAACCCGGACGGCACCCCGAACGACGAGTTTCCGGGCACGTCGGCCGAGGTCACCATCGAAGCCATCGACGCCGGGCAGACCCGGATGTCCATCGAGAGCCGCTTCCCCAGCGTCGAGGCCATGGAGCAGCTCCTGGCCATGGGGATGGAGCAGGGCCTCCAGCAGGCCGTCGGCCAGATCGACGCGATATTGGCGCTGCTCAAGGATGACGGGACGGCCACATGGGCAGGATCCTGACCGGAGCGAGCGTATCGCTCGACGGATACATCACGGGGCGGATCGAGACCATCTCCGATTGTCGTGGCCGGGCACTGACGAACCGATGAGTCCCGCACGAACACGTCGTCCAACGGACGGGAACGAACATCCGAGGAGAAGGACATGACCGCGACCATCGACAAGACGACCCACACCCTGGAGGTACCCGGGGCGGTCCTCACGTATGACCTCCGGGGAAGCGAACGTAGCCCGGAACGGGCACTGCTGATCATCGGCTCACCCATGGGAGCGGCGGGATTCGTGACCCTGGCCGCGCATTTTGCCGATCGCACCGTCATCACCTACGACCCGCGAGGCGCGGAGCGCAGCACGAAGGCAGATCCGACCGGCGAGTCGACCCCGGACGAGCACGCCGACGACCTGCATCGGCTGATCGCGGCAGTCGACCGTGGTCCGGTCGACCTGTTCGCCAGCAGCGGTGGTGCGGTGAACGCCCTTGCGCTGGTCGCGGCCCATCCCGAGGATGTCCATACCCTCGTCGCGCACGAGCCCCCCGCGTCCAGCGCCCTCCCTGACCACGAGCTGGTCGTCGACGCCTGCCGCGACGTCCAGGACACCTACCGCCGCGCGGGCTTCGGGCCGGCCATGGCGAAGTTCATTGCGCTCGTGAGCTTCGACGGACCTCTGCCGGCCGACTACGCGCAGCGGCCGGCGCCCGACCCGGCCATGTTCGGGCTGCCGACCGAGGACGACGGGTCGCGGACCGACCCGCTCCTTGGCCAGAACATCGTGACCTGCAACGCGTACGAGCACGACTTCGACGCGCTCCGGGCTGCCCCGACCCGCGTGGTGCTGGGCGTCAGCGAGGACACGCCGACGACCATCGCTGGGCGGGGCGCCCGCGTCGTGGCGGAGCGGCTCGGGCAGGTGCCCGTCACCTTCCCGGGCGGCCACGACGGATTCCTGGGCGGCGAGTACGGCGGCATGGGCAAGCCCGACGCGTTCGCGGCCACGCTGCGCGAGGTGCTGGCGACCGGCTGATCGACCGCGTGCCCCCCGGACCGCGCGCGGGATCGCCGACCGGCGTCAGCTCCAGATCTCGATCTGCGGCAGGCCGTTGCGACCGAGGGCCTCGTTCAGCTCCGCAGCGTGGTACACGTCGTGGCTGAACACCCGCTCGAGCACGAATCCACGCGTATGCACCCGCCCGGGATCCCACTCGGAAAGAAGACGCGCTGGCAGGCGGTAAGGCCGATGGTGGCCCATATCGGCCACCGGCCGACGGCCGGCACGATCCCGAGCTGCTCGGGCGTGAGGACCGCAACCGCATCGCGGATATGTCGGTTGAGCGCCGGCCAGGTCGGGTACCCGAAGCGGATCGGGCGACGGGGTCATCGCGCGCTGAGCTCCTGCAGAATCCGGGCCATGTGCCGCAGGTGGCTGCGCTCGTGGCGGGCCATCCAGTCGCCGTAGTAGAGGGTGGTGTACTTGAAGACCCGACCAACCATGTCGGTCACGGTGGCGGTCCGCGCCCAAGCGTGGGCCGGCGCGGATTCCAGCACCTCGAGCAGCCCCGCCCGCTGGTCGCGAAAGACGCCGATGGCGGCCTCGAACGGGGCGTCCATGTACCGGTCCTGGTTGCTGCGAGGCGACCGGCCCTTCCAGGCCGGGTGGTCTTCACGGAGGATCCGTAGCAGGTTCCCGCCCAGGATGTCCTGGCACGAGCGCAGGTGCGCGAGCTGCTGGCTGACCGACCATCCGTAGTCCGTGACGGTCACAAGGTCCCCTGCGGGGATGCCTGAAGTGAGCTCCTCGAGGCGCGGCACCGTGGAGCGCAGGATCTCCATCGTCTGGTCCGCCGTCAGGAGGGTCTTCACGTCTGGCCTATGGCCGTCGCCACGTCCACCTCGCCAATCACGCCTCCTTGTGGGGGCGATTGCGCAAGCGTAGCGCTCGATAGCTGACGGCTGCCGTCATGGGTCGGCCCGGCCCCGACTGCCGCACCGCGGTGCGCATCCCGGACCGATTGCCCACAATGACCGCGTGCACGAGACCCGCGACCAAACGCACCCCTCCCCGACGCCAGCCGAGGAGGCGGTCCCCGCACCACGCAACGCGGTGTACGCCCTCTTCGTGCTGACCCAGCGAGTCCGCGCCCTGCTGGCGATCGCGCTGCGCGATGCTCCGATCCGGTCCGACGAGTACGGGGTGTACAGCGCGGTCTTCATGGCCCGCAGCCTGACGCCCACCCAGCTCGCACGATCGACCGGGATGCCCCTCACCACCGCCGCCGACTACGTGCGGACCATGGCGGAGCGCGGTCACCTCATCCGCCGACCGAACCCTGACGACGGGCGCAGCATCCTTCTCAGCCTCTCTCCCGCCGGTGAGGCGATCGTGCGCGACGTGATGCCCGTCTTCACACAGGCGGTCCGCACGATCTACGACGAGCTCTCGCTGCCCAAGGACGCCCTGGTCGCCGCGTTGGAGGCCATGGCCGCCGCGACCGAGCGCGCCACGCAGCGGATCCTCGCCGAGGAGCGCTGATCGCGGTCCTGGAGTCCGCCTCGGAGGTCGCCGCAGTTCGACGCGCGGTGGGACCGGGCTCGCGTAGGATGCGGCCATGGCATACGACTACCGGACCGCCTCTGCGAACAGCGTCGGTGCGGAAACGGACGAAGGGATTCGAGAGGCGGTGGCGCTGATCGACGCAGCCGCGGCGTCGGCGGACCACCCATCGTTCGATGCCACCCTGCGACCGATCGATCTCGCGTGGGCCCGCCTGGCGACCGCCTACGGACGCGGCGCGTTCCTCGGCCAGGTCAGCACCGATGCGGAGATCCGCGCGGCCGGGCATGCCGCGGACGAGCGGCTGACGAAATGGCGGGTCGGGCTCGCGTTCCGCCGCGACCTGTACGAGGCCGTGCGAGCCTTCGCCGACACCCCCGAGGCGGGTTCGCTCGACGGCGAGCAGCGGCGCCTCCTCGAGTTCTGGCAGCGCGACTTCCGCCGGGCCGGGCACGAGCTCGCGCCGGAGCGCCGCCAGGAGCTCGCGTCGCTGCGGGATCGGCTCGTGGAGCTGGAGGTCGCGTTCGGGCGAAACGTCAACGAGTGGGACGACGGGATCGAGGTTGGTCCGGCGCAGCTGGACGGCCTGCCCGTGGCCTACGTGGAGCGTCTCGCCCCCGGCAGCCGCGAGGGGACCTGGCGGGTCAGTCTCGACACGCCCGACATGGTCCCCTTCCTGGAGCAGTCGCCCGATCGCGCCGCCCGGCGCGATCTCCACGAGCGGTACTGGAGCCGGGCGGTCGCCGAGAATCGACCGCTGCTCGAGGAGGCCATCCGCCTCCGCCATCGCATGGCGCAGATCCACGGCGAGCCGTCATGGGCCCACCACGCGCTCGAGGTGAAGATGGCCGCCCACCCGGACCGCGTGCGTGCGTTCTACGACGAGATCCTGCCTGCCCTGTCAGGGGCCGCCGCTCGTGACGTCGCCGCCATGCAGGTGTTGCTGCCCGGGGGCGGCGATGGCGATGACGTGGGGCCCTGGGACTGGCGCTTCTGCGACTTCAGACAGCGCCGCGACTCCTTCGGGGTCGACGCGGACCTCCTGAGCGCGCATCTGCCCCTCGACCACGTCCTTGACGGGCTTTTCGCGATCACCGGTGAGGTCTTCGGCCTGCGATACCGGCGCGTTGAGGAGCCACGCGCCTGGCATCCCAGCGTGGAGCTCTACGAGATCCGCGACGCTGGAAGCGACGAGCTGCTCGCCCACTTCTACACGGACCTGTTCCCGCGAGCGGACAAGTTCGGGCACGCGGCCGCGTTCCCGCTCGTGGTCGGGCACCGACGGGCCGACGGGAGCTACCAGCGTCCGGTGAGCGCCATCGTGGCGAACGTCACCCCGCCCGGCGGCGGACGGCCCGCGCTGCTCCGCCACGAGGAGGTGGAGACGCTCTTCCACGAATTCGGCCACATCCTGCACATGTCCCTCACGCGCGCGCAATCGGCTCGGTTCTCGGGCGCCGAGACGGAGTGGGACTTCGTGGAGGCACCCTCGCAGATCATGGAGCACTGGACCTGGGAGCCGGCCGTCCTCTCGCGCTTCGCGCGCCACCATGAGACCGGGCAGCCGATCCCGGCGGACCTGGTCACCCGGATGGTCGCCGCCCGGAACCTGAATGCCGGGCTCAAGGCCGCGATCCAGGTCTACTACGGGACCATCGACCTCGACCTGCACGCCGGGGCCCCAGATCCCGACCTCGATGCGATCATGCGCGCCGATTTCCGGGTGACCCGGCTGACGTACCCGGAGGGCACCTGCATGCTGGCCAGCTTCGGCCATCTCATGAGCGGCTACGACGCGGGCTACTACGGGTATCTGTGGGCCGAGGCCCTCGGCGACGACATGTGGAGCCGCTTCGAGCAGGAAGGGATCCTGTCGCCCGCCGTCGGGTCGGCCTATCGCCGGGCAATCCTGGAACCGAACGGGTCGCAGAGCGCGGACGCCATGGTCGCCGCATTCGTGGGCCGTGCGCCGAGCACGGCGGCCTGGCTGCGATACAAGGGCCTCACCGCCGGCTGACCGTTGCCGCGCCCACGGGGGCGGACGCGTGCAATGCCTGCCGATCAGCGGAGCGCTGCGAGCACCGCGGCGTGCAGCGTGCCGTTGCTCGCGACGACCTCCGGGCCGGTGCAGGACGGGACATCGCCGAAATCCGTCATTCGCCCTCCCGCTTCGCGCACCACGAGCGCCGGCGCGGCCAGATCCCACAGCGTGGGCCCGACCTCGACCATCGCCTCCGCCGACCCCTGGGCAACAAGCATGTAGCCCCAGAAGTCGCCGAAGCCGCGGTCGCGCCACGACTCGGCGACGAGCCGCCGGAGCCCGTCGCCCCGCCCGGCCGCGTCCAGCGAGCGCAGGGTCGAGAACACGATCTGCGCCGAGGCGAGGTCCGGTATGCCCGACACATGGATCGGGCGCTCCCCCTCGGCAGCCCGGGTCGTCGCCCCGCCGCCCGCGCTGGCCGACCAGCGCTGGCCCAGCGCCGGGGCCGAAACAACCGCCGCAACCAGCGCGCCGGCACGCTCCACCGCCAGAAGCGTCGCCCAGATGGGGATCCCGCGGACGAAGTTGTGCGTCCCGTCAATGGGATCGATGATCCATCGCGTCTCCCCGTCTCCCGCCTCGCTGCCGAGCTCCTCTCCAAGGACCCCGTGTGTCGGGAACGTCGCTGCGATCCGGTCGCGCAGGAGCGCCTCGACGCCGGTATCGGCCTGGGTCACGAGCGTCCGGTCGCGCTTCGCGGTGACCGTCAGCTCGCCGCGGAAGTGGCCGAACGCAATGGGATCGCTCGCGTCGGCCAGCTCGTGGGCGAAGGCGAGGAGGTCCACGGGCCTGTCGGGCACGCGCCAGTCTTGCACGATGCGTAGCATGGCGGTATGCCGAACCGCAACCTCGCCGAGCTGGCGGACGACTACTGGGACGCGTTCCTGCTCGCAAACCCGGTCCAGGGCACGGCGCTGGGCGACCACCGCTACTCGGACCGGCTGGGACCGGTCAGCGACGCTGAGCGCGACGCGATGGACGGCCGCCTGGCTGGCCTTGCCGATCGCGTGGGGGCCGTGGATCCTGCGAATTTCTCCGGCGAAGACCGACTGACCCTCGCCTCCCTGAAGCATGCCGTCGCATCGGATCGAACGATGCTCGCCGCCGACCCGCTGTCCTACACGGTTGACGCCATGAGCGGGCCCCAGGTCAGCTTCCTGAACATCCCGTCGCTGCAGCCGATGCGAACGGAGGCCGATGGCGTCGCCCTCCTGTCTCGCTGGCGTGCCATGGGTCCCTGGCTCGACCAGGCGATTGCCCGATTGCGGTCCGGCCTCAGGGACGGCCTCTCCCCCATCGCCGTCCCGGTCGGACGGGTGATCGCCCAGATTGACGAGACGCTGGATCGACCCGTCCCTGAATGGCCGCTCAGCGAGCCGACCCGCGCACCGCACCCCGAGTGGTCGGATGCCGCGTTCCGCCACTTCGCCGACGAGGTGATCGAGGTCGTGAGCTACGAGATCCGACCGGCGTTTGCCCGCTACCGGGCATTTCTCGCCGATGAGGCGCTCCCCAGGGCGCGCGACGAGGCGCATGCCGGGATCGGGAACCTCGCCGGCGGCGTCGTCCGATACGAGGGGCTGGCGCGGGCCCATACGACCACGGACCTGGCCACCGCGCAGGTTCACGCCATCGGCCTGGCAGAGATCGAGCGCATCGACGCTGAGATCGCCGAGCTCGGCGCGCGCGTCCTCCGGACGGCGAGTCTCGCCGACACGCTTTCCGCGCTGCGCGCCGACCCCGCGCTGACCTTCGCCAGCGGTGACGAGCTCATGGCGGTCGCCGAGCGATCGCTGCGTGCCGCGGAGGCGGCCGTCCCCGCGTGGTTCGGTCGGGTCCCGCGCACGCCGTGCGAGGTCGTGGCGATGCCGCCCCACGAGGAGGAGCACTCCACGGTGGCGTACTACCGGGAGCCGGCCGCGGACGGCGGCCGTCGGGGCCGCTACTACGTGAACACCTCGGCGCCGGGAACCCGCCCGCGCTACGAGGCTGAGGCGCTCGCGTTTCACGAGTCGGTGCCGGGGCATCACCTGCAGATCGCCATAGGCCAGGAGCTCACCGGACTTCCCGCCTTCCGCCGCCACGCCGAGGTGACGGCGTTCATCGAAGGCTGGGGCCTCTACTCGGAGCGCCTCGCCGACGAGATGGGCCTGTACACCGCCGACCTTGATCGAATCGGGATGCTCAGCTACGACGCCTGGCGCGCCTGCCGGCTGGTCGTCGACACCGGGATGCACGCGCTCGGCTGGTCACGGGCGGCTGCCATCGGCTTCATGACGGAGCATTCGGCGCTTGCCGTGAACAACATCACGAACGAGGTGGACCGATACCTCGGCTGGCCCGGCCAGGCGCTTGCCTACAAGGTTGGCCAGCTCGAGCTGCGGCGGCTGCGCGCGGACGCGGCCGCGACGCTCGGTACCGCGTTCGACCTCCGTGCCTTCCACGACGCGCTGCTGGGACACGGCGCGCTTCCGCTCGCCACGCTGCGCGGGGCAGTGGCCGGCGACCTGGGGATCTCCCTGGGCTCCTGACGGCACCAGCGGTCTCTGCGCGCTGCGGCAGTGCCGGAGGGCTCGCGCGCTCCGGACCGGATCAGCCCCGCTCAGTCGTCGGCGACGACCGCGAACTGCGGCGCTGCCTGGAGGGTCCCCAGCACCTGTCCCGCGGCCATCTGGCGCACCCACTCGACGTCGCGCAGCCGCTCCAGGCGGACGGCACCCCATCCGGCGTCGTGGACGTACCGCAGGAGCGGGCGGAGCGACCGCTGTCGCGCGAGCGGGAGCCGATCGAGGAGCTCGGGATCGTACTCACCGTGGTGCCCACCGTGATGGTCCCCGCGGGCCGCGCGGACCCGATCTGCGAGCATCGACCGGGCCCGGTCCACGACGCTGTCGCTGCTCCAGAGCCCTTCGAGCAGGACCAGCCGACCACCGGGGGCCACGCGCCGCCAGGCGGAAAGCGCGGATCCGGGATCGAGGGTCGTCCACAGGACATGGCGCTCGACGACGGCGTCGAAGGGACCGGCAGGAGGCTCCTCGACCGGGCCGATCACAAACGCGAGCTCCACGCCCCGCGACTCGGCCTTGCGCCGCGCGCGGTCGAGCATCTGCTCCGAGAGATCCAGGGCCGTGACCTGGTAGCCGAGCTCCGCCAGCAGGAGGGAGATCGCGCCGGTGCCCGCACCGGCATCGAGCACGCGCGCCCCGGGCGGCGGCAGCAGCCGCAGCAGGGCGGCACGCCAGGCGGCCGCCTCGACGGGGTCGGAGAGTGCGTGGTTCGGAACGTCGTCGTAGACATGGGCGTCCTCGTCCCACCAGCGCCGGATCTCCTCACGGGCCTGCTCGCCCGTCTGTGTGGTCACGTCTCCGTATCCTCCTCTGCCAGCTGGCGCCGGAGCTCGGCGTTGACCAGCTTCGCGTCGGCACGGCCGGCGGTGCGTTTCATCACCTGCCCCACCAGGAACCCGTAGATCTGCTGCTTGCCGCCGCGAAACTCCGCCACCTGCGAGGCGTGCTCGCCGATGACCGCAGCCACCGCGTCGGCGATGTAGCCGCTGTCGCTCACCTGGGACAGGCCCTCGGCCTCGATGACGGCCCGCGGTGACTCGCCCGATTCGAAGACGCGGGAGAGGACCGCCTTGGCGTTCGTGCCTGAGACCCTGCCCGCCTCGACGTCTGCAACGAGCTCCGCGAAGCGCGCAGGGGGGAGAGCCACACCGGAGGCTCGGAGCCCCTCTGCGGCATGCTGGTTGAGGAGCCGCGAGAACTCGCCGGTGACCCAGTTCGCCGTTCCTGCGGCGCTCGCTCCGGCAGCGACCGCATCCTCGAAGTAGTCCGCCAGGGCCACGTCGGCGGTGAGGACGCCCGCGTCGTACGGCGACAGGCCCAGCTCGCGCTCCAATCGCTCGCGGCGCGCCGCCGGCAGCTCCGGGAGCCCGCGGTGAATCTCGTCGACCCATGCCTGGGAGGGTCGCAGCGGAGGGAGGTCGGGTTCGGGGAAGTACCGGTAGTCGTTCGCCTCCTCCTTTGAGCGCTGCGGGATGGTGTGCCCGTTCGTCTCGTCCCAGCCGCGCGTCTCCTGGAAGAGGCGCTGGCCCCGGTCGAGCGCCGCGGTGTGGCGATCGACCTCAAACTCCATGGCCCGTTCCAGCGACCGGAACGAGTTGAGGTTCTTGACCTCCACCTTGGTCCCGAACATGTCGGACCCCACCGGCCGAATCGAGACGTTCCCCTCGATGCGCATGCTCCCCGCCTCCATGTCGGCGTTCGACGCACCGATGTAGCGGAGGATGTCACGCAGCGTCTCCCCGTAGGCGCGCGCCTGTGCCGGCGACCGGATTTCCGGCTCCGTGACGATCTCCATGAGCGGGATCCCGGCTCGGTTGAAGTCGACGAGCGTATAGCCCCGGCCGCCGTGCATGAGGCGGGCGGTGTCCTCCTCGAGGTGGGCGCGGGTGATACCCACCATCACCTCCGCATCCTCGGAGGCGACCGGCACGGCCAGCCGTCCGCGACTCGCGAGCGGCAGCGCGTACTGACTGATCTGGTAGCCCTTCGGGAGATCGGGGTAGAAGTAGTTCTTGCGCTCGAAGCGGACGGCCTCGGTCTCCACGTGGCATCCCAGCGCGAGGCCGGTCAGGATCACGAGCTCGACGGCGCGGCGGTTGATGACCGGCAGCGTTCCCGGCAGGGCCATGCAGACGGGGCAGACCCGGGTGTTCGGCTCGTCCGCTTCCCCCACGGGCGCCGACGTCGGGCAGGAGCAGAACATCTTCGAGGCGGTCCGCAGCTGGGCGTGGACCTCGATCCCGATGATCGTCTCGTAACGGGTGCTCACGGCCATGGCCCGATTGTACCGGCGCCACCGGCGACGACGGCGACCCGCTATCCTGCGCGCCATGAAGATCGGTGAATGGGACGGCATCGGTCGGGCTCGCGCGCTCATCGCGCACCAGCTCGGCGAGCTCGACGCCCACGAGCTGGCGGCGCATGTGACCGTCCACGACAACGGGCGGCAGCGCATCCTGGTGGCGACCGACATGGGCCTGCTCGATTTCAGCTGGGGGCCGAACAGCACGGACGCCGACGCGGTCTGGTTCCTGCGCGGCGGGCTCACGCGCTGGCACAGCGTGAAGGGTCTGCGGCTCCAGACCGATGCCCAATTCGATCCGGTCTACGAGAAGATGCAATCCATCTGGCGGCTCGTGGCGGAGGATCCCAAGATCGAGCTGTCGGCGACGAGCGAGACCCCGGACCCCACGGATCGGTCGCTGCCCGCGCTCCTGGCCTTCGCCCGCGCCTGCGTCGAGCGTGCATCCTGAGCACGGTTCACCGATCCCTGTCGCGGGCTGGCAGGTATGGCGGCTAGCATCCGCGCATGACTGAGAGCGGATCCTTCGAGTACAACGGCGGCAGCCTCTACTACGAGGTCGACGGCACGGGCCCGGCCTTGACCCTCATCCATGCCGGCGTTGCGAACCTGCGACAGTGGGACGCGCAGGTGCCGCACTTCTCCGACCGGTTTCGGGTGATCCGCTACGACACCCGGGGATTCGGCAGGACCACGACCGGGGATGTCCCGTTCTCGAACCGCGGGGACCTCGCGGCCCTCCTCGACCACCTGGGGGTCGAACGGACGGCCGTGCTCGGCACCTCACGCGGCGGGTCCATCGCCATCGACTTCACGCTCGACCACCCTGACCGGGTCACCGCGCTGATCGCGGTCGCCTCGGGACTGGGCGGGTTCGACGTTGAGCCACCGGCAGACGAGCAGGCGCTCTGGGACGAGTACGACCGCCGCTATGACGCGAGAGACTGGGACTGGATCGTCGACACCGAGACCGCGTTCTGGGTGGACGGGCCACGCCAGCCCGCGGATCGCGTCCCCTCGGCAATCAGGGAGCAGGTCCACGCCTGGATTGCCGAGAGCTACCGGGACCACGGCTCGGAGGAGCCCCAGCCGGACCGATTGGACCCACCCGCGGTGCACCGGCTTGGCGAGATCACGGTCCCGACCCTGGTCATGGTCGGGGACCTCGACGAGTCGGCCACGGTGGAGTCGTCCCGCCGCCTGGCACGCGACATCCCGAACGCTCGTCTCGAGCTCTTCGAGGGAGTGGCACACATGGTGAACCTGGAACAGCCTGAGCGGTTCACGCGACTCGTGCTCGACGTTCTCGCGGACGCCCGCTTGGGCTGACCGGCTCGGTGCGAGGCGCGGGCGGGGCCGACCCGGCTAGGCCCGGCAGCGGCGGACGAATGCCTCCATGCGGTCCATCGCCTCCACGATCTCCTCGTACGCGGTCGCGTAGCACGCCCGCACGTGCCCGGCCCCCGATGGGCCGAACGCCGTGCCCGGCACCACGGCCACCCGCTCCTCGGCCAGGAGGCGCTGGGCGAAGGTCTCCTCGTCCAGGCCGGTGGCATCGGTCACGTTGGGGAAGCAGTAGAAGGCGCCCTTCGGCTCGAAGCAGAGGAGCCCCATCCGGTTCAGCCGGTCGGTCATGAGGCGGCGGCGGCGGTCGTACTCGTCGTGCATGGACTGCACGAACGGCTCGCCGATGCGGAGCGCCTCGATGGCCGCGAACTGCGCCGATGTCGGCGCACACATGATCCCGTACTGGTGGACCTTGGCGATCCCGGTCATGAGGCCCGCCGGTGCCGCGACGTAGCCGATCCGCCAGCCGGTCATCGCGTAGGCCTTCGAAAAGCCACCGATCAGGATCGTTCGCTCACGCATTCCCGGAAGGCTGCTGAAGGCGGTGTGGGCGTGGTCGCCGTACACGAGGCGATCGTAGATCTCGTCGGAGATGACCAGCAGGTCATGTCGATCCGCGACGTCGGCGATGGCCGCGAGCTGGTCGCGGGAGAGCACCGCGCCGGTCGGGTTGTTCGGGTACCCCAGGAAGATGGCCTTGGTCCGCGGCGTGATGGCCGCCTCGATCTGCTCTGCGCTGATCTCGAAGCTCGAGGCGTCCGAGGTGCCGATACGGACCGGCACCCCGCCGGCAAGCTGGATGCAGGGCGCGTACGCGACGAAGCACGGCTCGTGGTAGATCACCTCGTCCCCGGGATCGAGAATGGCCCGCAGCGAGGCGTCAACCGCCTCCGAGGCGCCTACGGTGATGATCAGCTCCGCTCGCGGCTCGTAGTCGACGCCGTAACGCCGTCGCAGGTTCTCGCTGATCAGCTCCCGGAGCTCGATGACGCCGCCGTTGGCGGTGTAGTGCGTCTCCCCGCGCTCCAGGCTCTCGATCGCGGCCCGGGTGATGGGCTCCGGCGTCGTGAAATCAGGTTCGCCGATGGTCAGGCTGATCACGTCGCGCATCTCGGCGAGCATGTCAAAGAAGCGCCGGATGCCGGAGGGCGCAAGCGTTCGGACGCGCTCGGCCAGGAATGCGTCCGAGGAGCGGCGGGTGATGCTCACCGGTGGAGTGTACCGCCCCTGGGGAGCCGCTCCCCGGCCTCGACCCGCAGCGGCAACCGGTTCCCTGCCGGCGGCAGGGGGCAGGTCGCGAACGGCGAGAAGACGCACGGCGGGTTGTATGCCAGGTTGAAGTCGACCTCGACGCTGCCGTCCGCCTGGACCGGCCCGGTCACCAGGAATCGGCCGCCCGGGTAGGTCCCGCTCCCGTTCGTCGGGTCCGCGAACACGAGCCAGAGGTGCCCCGGCATGGATTCGAGGGCGTGGAGCCGATGGCGTTGCCCGGCGATCTCCAGCTCCACGTCGCCCGGCGTCGGCTCGGAGACGAGGTCGCCCACGATGTCCGGCACCACCAGCGTCGAGCCGGGCTCGGCGGAGTCCAGGCGTCCCGTCAGCTGCCAGGCCGGATCGACCGGGTAGCAGTCGATGCCCGCGAACGCGCGGAGGGCGCGAGCCGCGACGTCCTTCACCCGCACCGCTAGCCGTCCCTCCCCGCGGCGGATGACGTGGAAGCGCAACGACCCGAGGGCAATGATCGTTGGGCCGTCGTCTGCCGTGTCGTCGACGAGAGCAAGGTCTTCAGGGGCCGGTGCGCCATCCACGGTCAGGCCAGCATCCGGCGCCGGGTGCAGGTGCACGACTCCATCATCGACCGTCAACGTCCCGGCCCTCGGCGGCAACGAGCCGCCTTCGGCGGCCAGCACGATCCCGCTGGCGGGGTCCGATCCGAAGGTCGTTGGGCCACCGCCGAGCCAATGCAGGCCGACGAGGCTCAACCAGCCCTCCGGGTCGCGCAGGCCGGCCTCCCGTCGGTCGCGCATGGTCCCGATCCGTGCCGTGTAGGCGGCGAGGTCATCGACGTGGGTCATCGGCCCGTCTGCGGAGGCAGGAAGATCAGCATGGGCGCCGCGCCAGGCCCAATGCGGACGTACGTCGCCGGCCCGTCGTTCACCGGGTTCCGCAGCACGCTCCGGCCGGCGTCCGGGCTGCCGTCCAGGGAGACGGCGACCGGCCCTTCGCCATAGCGCGCGAGGCACCCGGCCACGTACGCTTCGGTCGTCGGCTGGGCGATCACCAGGACGCTCCGCTCGAGCATGATCCGGCGGCACTGCGCGCCGAGCACCTCGTCCGTCCCGGCGTCGTGCCATGCGTCGCCGACGAGCGGGGCGAGATCCGCCGCAGCGCGGTCCAGGTCGAGGGTGGCGAGCACGAGCCCGCGCGGCGCCTCGGTCCAGTCGTCGACCGGGCGCGGTAGCAGCCCCGCTCCGATGCTGTCGCGCAGCTCCGGGAAGAGCGGCGCACCACGCAGTCCCCACCACAGGATGCGCGGCTCCTGGCCCGGCTCGGCGTAGAGCCACTGCGGGAAGAGCTGCGCGCCGCCCTCGCGGAGGATCCTGTTCAGGACCCCCTGCGCGGGAACGGCAAGGCGGACGTGGCTGATCTCGGGCATCGCTCGGGGACAGGATAGCCCGATGGCGCCCGGACGATCCCCGGGGACGGATCAGAGCCTGCTGAGGATCTCCGATCGCTTCGCCCGGTACTCGCGCACCGTGATCAGCCCATCCTCGCGGAGAGCGGCGAGCTCGGCGAGCGCCTGGTGGGTGGTGCCGCGCACCGGTTCCGGGTCCTCGTCGGGATCGACCGCACCCTGCCCCGGTTCCGGGGAAGGCGGCGCGGGGGGCGGAACAGGCTCCCGGGACGGCAGCGCTCCCGCCACCGCCGCTGACACTGCGTCGTGCGTCTCACCGGAGTACAGGCGGGTCACGTGCCGGGCATTCACGATGAGGACCGGCAGCCGGCTGCGGAAGGCAGGCTCATCGTGGCGCACCAGGTCGACCTCGGTGATGGGGACGAAGACCCGGCCCGAACGGAGGAGGTAGTCCCCCACCTGCGCGCCGGGTCGCACGTGGATTCGCCCGTGGACCTCGTATGGCCCGATCTCGAAGTGGATGCCGTGAACGCGCCGATGGAGACGCAGGTGCCGACCGAGGGGCAGCGCCGGTGGAACCGCGAACAGGATCTCATCCCCGGCGAACCGGGCACGGCTCGCACCCGTCGCCGGCTCCGGCAGGGAGGCGGCCTGTGGCTCGCCAAGGGCGACCTCTACGGACCCGATCAGCTCGACCTCGGCACCGCGGTTCATCCAGTCGCTGGTGCGCTCGCCCTCGGGGGCGATCCACCCGCGGATCCTGCGATCCGCCGTGATGATCTCGAGCTCGGCGAGCACGGGCCAGACCGGCGTCTCGTGGACCGGTGGCTCCGGCTTCTCCTCGACATCGGTGTGTCGCCGCCATGCAAGCGTTGTCACTGGGGTACCCCCGGAGGTCTCTTCCTGCGACGGCCTTCGTGCCGGTATCCCCGACCCTGACCGATGGAGGAAGTCTGTCAGGCGAGCTCGAGGTGGCCAACGGTACCAATGGGCGATGGGACTCAGGACCGTGCGGTACCGGTCTCCAAGCCCGTCCAGAACTCCTCGGACCGGATCGCACCCGGAGGCAGACCCATCTCCAGCAGGAGGCTACGGGTGGCGCCAATCATGCCGGGGTTGCCGCACAGGTAGGCCACCGTGGTTCGTGCCTCCAGGCCGAGCGCTGCCCAACGGTCGGCCAGGAGCGACTGCAGGCGGCCCACGGCGCCCGCCCAGCCGGCGCGCACCGCGGCGTCGGGCCGTGACACCGCAGGGAGGTATGTGACGCCTGACCCGAGCCGCCCGAGCCGGTCGCCGTACGCGATCTCGTCGGGTCTCGACGCGCCCTGCACCGCGACGATGCGCGGGGGACGAGGCGTGGCACACAGAGACGCGATCATGGAGATGAGGGGTGCGATGCCGGTTCCAGTGGCAACGAACAGGTGCGTCCGCGTGTCGTCTGGCACCAGCGTGAAGAGGCCCTTCGGACGGCCGATGCGCAGGCGTGCCCCCGGGCGCAGCCGCCAGAGCTGCGGGGTGAGGAGGCCGGCCGGCACGTGACGCACGAGGAACTCGAGCTCCACTCCCTCACCCGCGGCCGATGCAGCGGAGTACGGCCGCTGCGCCAGGCGTCCCCGGCAGTCGAGACCAATGGCAAAGTACTGCCCCGGCGTGAACGCAGGGACACGGTCATCGGGTCGCAGGCGCAGACGCCGCACGGATTCCGTGAGCTCGACCACGGCGGTCAGGGTCGCGTTCGGCATGGACCCGGTCCGGGTGGCCCGGGCCGGCAGAGGCGGCAGGCTGCCCACCGGCGCGAAGGGCATCGTCATCAGATGGCGGGCACGAGCCGGTCCACGACCGATCGTGCCGCATCGGGATCGCGATACCACGCCGCATCAACCCACGCGAAGGCCGACCATGCGGTGGGCAGCTGGTCGTCGTGGAGAATGGCCTCGTTCGGGCAGGCGTTCGCGCACGCCCCGCAGTCGATGCACACCTCCGGATCGATATAGAACTTTCGGTCCACCCCGGGTTCCGCGGTGATGCAGTCGACCGGACAGACGGCGACGCACGACTGGTCGTTCTGGTCGACGCAGGGTGCTGCGATGACGTAGGCCACGTGAGCTCCTCGTGCTGTGGTTCCGTTCTTCTGAGCCAGGCCGAGGGGGAAACGGGTTCAACCGGGCTGCGGGTCGGGTCTCGCCCGGTCACGGACGCCGGGGCCCCTTCGCCCCGCGATCAGGGTCCATCCGGCCCTCCCCGCATGCCACCTCGCGACGTACACAAAGGGTTATGAACGTCCTCACCGATACCGCGACCCCGCGCTCCAGCTCCCCGGGGACAACCGCTGTCGCGATGACCCGGCGGAGCGTCGAGCGCGCCCTGCTCCGCGAGGTGCTGATGGGCGCACAGGACAACCTGACCAACGTGCTGGCGGTTGTCCTGGGCGTCGCGGTGGGCGCCGGCCGGGCCGACATGGTGGCTCTCGCCGGGCTCGCAGCGGGCATCGCCGAGGCGATCTCGATGGGCGGCGTCCTGTACACGGGCACCCAGGCGGACCGCGACCTCGACGCCCAGGCCGCCCGCGAGTCCGCGCTCGGACCTCCGCGCGACGCGCCGGCACGGCCCAGGTTGACCCCGTTCCAGGCCGGGGCAGTCACCTTCGGGGCCGGCATGATCGCCGGGCTCGTCCCGCTGGTTCCCTTCCTGGTTCTGCCGCTCCTGCCGGCCATGGCCGTCTGCGTGGGCATCTCGATCCTCGCGCTGTTCGGCCTGGGGACCTGGACCGCGTCGGTGACCGGGCGCTCGCGCGTGCGCGACGGGATCCGGCTGGTCATGATCGCCGGGACCGCGGCGCTCGCGGCAGCGATCGTCGGCGCCTTCCTGCGCATCGATTGAGAAGCCCGGCCGCCTCGCTCAGCGACCCACGTCGAGCACCGCCCGGATCCGCGCCGCCGTGGCGGCCAGCTCCGGATCCGGCGATCGATCCGGGACGATGGGCGGACGGAACCGGTCGCCCGGCCAGCGGGGCACCACGTGCAGGTGGACGTGGAAGACCGACTGTCCTGCCACCGCCCCGGTGCTGTGGAAGAGGTTGATCCCGCCCGGACGGAACGCGGTCCTGACGGCATCGGCCATGCGAACGGTCGTCTCCATCAATGGACCGGCCAGCTCCGATGGGAGATCCCAGAGATCGGCCACGTGCCGGCGCGGGATGACGAGCACGTGCCCATGCGCCAGCGGCGCAATGTCGAGGAACGCCATGGTGCGTGAGTCCTCGTGAACGACCTCGGCCGGAGCCTCGCCGGCGGCGATGGCGCAGAAGACGCAGCGCTCAGCCACGCGCGGTCGCTGGTCGGAGGCGGTCGAACCCGGCGGCGGCTTCGTACGCCGCTGCGACCCGGAGCACCATGGGCTCGTCGAAGGCGCGGCCGATGATCTGGAAGCCCACGGGCAGACCCTCGGAGAGGCCGCACGGCACGCTGATCCCGGGCAGCCCGGCGATATTCACGGGCAGCGTGCAGGCGTCATTGAGGTACATGAGCAGCGGGTCGTCGACCTTGGCCCCGACCTTGAACGCCACGCTCGGCGAGGTGGGGGCCAGGAGGGCATCCACATCGGCGAGGACCCTGTCGAACTCCGCCTTGATGAGCGTGCGGACCTGCTGGGCCTTCACGTAGTAGGCATCGTAGTAGCCCGCCGAGAGGGCGTACGTGCCGAGCATGATCCGGCGCTTCACCTCCGGCCCGAAGCCGTCGCCGCGCGTGCGCAGGTAGTTCCGCAGCAGATCGTCGTCGCCCGCGGAAGGCCCGAACTTCACCCCGTCGTAGCGGGCCAGGTTCGCGCTCGCCTCGGCCGGGCCGATGATGTAGTACGTGGCCAGCCCCTTGTCCGTCGAGGGCAGCGAGACCTCGACGATCTCGGCACCCAGACCCGCCAGGACGTCGATCGCGGCGCGCACCGCGCGCTCGACACCCGGTTCCATCCCGGGGACGAAGTACTCGCGGGGCACGCCCAGGCGCATGCCGCCGATCTCGCCGTCGAGGGCCGCGACGTAGTCAGGGACGGGCACGTCGACGCTCGTCGAGTCGCGCGGGTCGTGGCCGGCGACGGCACCGAGCACCACGGCACAGTCACGGACCGAGCGGACGAGAGGGCCGCACTGGTCGAGGCTGCTCGCGAAGGCGACCATGCCGTAGCGGCTCACCCGCCCATACGTGGGCTTCATGCCGACGATGCCGCTCAGGGATGCGGGCTGCCGGATGCTCCCGCCGGTATCGGTGCCCAGTGCGAAAAACGCCTGGCCGCCGGCGACTGCGGCGGCGGAGCCACCCGAGGAGCCGCCCGGCACGGTGGTCTCGTCCCACGGGTTGAGGACCGGTCCATACGCCGAGTTCTCGTTCGAGGAGCCCATGGCGAACTCATCGCAGTTCGTCTTGCCCAGAAGCACGGCACCCGCGGCGTGCAGCCGCTCTTCGGCGGAGGAGCCGTACGGCGAGCGATAGCCCTCCAGGATCCGGGACCCGGCGGTCGTGGGCAACCCATCGGCGAGTGGCACGCCGTCGTCGTCCAGGGCACGCGTGACGAAGATGTCCTTGAGCGCGTAGGGCACCCCGAGCAGTGGTCGAGGATCGCCGTTCGCCCGTGCCCGATCGGCGGCCGCCGCGTCCGTCAGGGCGCCCTCCTCACGCACGGAGAGGAATGTGTTCAGTCGCCCGCCATCGCGCGCGATGCGCTCGAGGCAGGCGCGGGTGAGGTCCACGGAGGTCACGTCCCGGCGTTCGAGGAGCGCTGCGACCTCGCCGATGCTGCGGTCACCGAGCGGGAGGGAGCCCGTATCCGTGCCGGCCACGAGTCAGCGACCCTCTTCCAGGACGACCGGCACGCGCACGTGGTCGCCGTCGCGGAGCGGCACGTTGGCCAGGGCCGCGTCGCGAGACAGCCCGGGCCGGGCGATGTCGTCGCGCATGACGTTCTCGAGCGGGATGACCTGCGCCGTAGGCCCGACCATGGACGTGTCCACGTCGGCCAGGACGCCGACCGCCTCGAAGATCGAGTTGAGCTGGGTCACCATGCGCACCACCTCGGCATCGTCCAGGCCCAGGCGCGCGAGGACCGCCACGTGCTCGACATCGGCTCGCGTGATCATGCGCCGATGCTAGCAGGCTACGATGCACCGGCCGATGTCCGAGCAGCCCGCGCCGCCGCAGGTTCGATCCGTCCCCATCGAGGGCGGCCGCCTCGAGCTGCTCGAGCTGGCCGGCGGCTCCGGGACGCCGCTCCTCGTCCTCGGCGGGGTGGAGCTGGGCCTGCGGCCGCTGGAGCGCACGGAGCACGTCATGGCGCGACGCTGGCAGGGTCGCGCGCGGCGCCGCACGGTAACGGTCATGGGCCGCCCACTGCCCGACGACCCCCGCGAGGCCCCGCTGCTGCTGCATCCGCGGGTCATCGCGGACGCGGTGGCCCGGACCCTCGACGCGCTGCCGCACCCGGTCGCTCTGGAGGCCGAGTCCGGCGGAGGGCGAATCGCCCTGTGGCTGGCGGTGGACCATCCCGAGCTCGTCTCCCGCCTGGTGCTCGTCTCGGCTGCGTCGGAGACACCCGCGCGCTCCGCCATGGCGGAGCGGCTGGGCCGCTGGATCGTCCTTGCCGAGTCGCACGACTGGGGACGCCTCTTCGCCGGGTTCGCCCTGCAGATGCGTCCGGCGACCGGTGGCGAGGGATCCGATTCGTTCACGGCCGCGGCACGGCTGCAACCGCGCCCCTCGACCCCTGAGCGCTTCATCGCGGAGCTCCGCGCCACCCTGGATCCTTCGTCCTTCGTCACGCACCGCCTCGACGAGATCGGAGTGCCGGTCCTGGTGCTCGCGGGCGGGCGCGACCAGGTCGTGCCTGCCGATCGGTCTGGGCAGGTGGCCGACGCGATCTCCGGGTCCCGGTTCGTGCTCGATCCGGAGTCGGGGCACACGGTGCGTGCGTCGTTCCCCGGATACGACGCGCTCGTCGAGGCATTCCTGGCCGAGGGTGACCACACGCCCGCCGAGGTCCGCTGATCCCATGCGGACCACGGAGCCCGGCGTCATGACTGTCTCCACGGATACCGCGGAGAGCGCCGATCGCTGGGCGCAGCTCGCCCTGCTCGCGGTCGTCGTGCTGTGTGCACTCGGTACCTGGTTCAGCACGGCCGCGGTGGCCCCCGCCATCGGGCTCGAATGGGGCGTCTCCGGCCTGGCCCTCGCCGGCCAGACGATCGCCGTCCAGCTGGGCTTCGCCGCAGGCGCCGTGGCCCTGGCTGCCGTCGGGGCTCCGGACGTGGTTCCGGCGCGGGTCCTCATCGCCGCCGGTGCCGCCGTGGCGGCGCTCTCGACGGCAGCCTTCGCGCTGTTTGCCGACGGTCCCCTGGCCGGGCTGCCCTGGCGGGCGCTCACCGGGGCCGGCGTGGCTGCCGTCTATCCGGTCGGCATGAAGGTCCTTTCGGGATGGTTTCGCCACGGACGAGGGCTGGCCGTCGGGACGCTGATCGGCGCCATCACCGTCGGATCCGCGCTCCCCTACCTGCTGCGGGCCGCCGGCGCGCTCGCCGCGCTCGACTGGCAGACCGTCATCCTGGCCGCGAGCGCGGTCGCCCTGGCCGGCGCGGTGCTTGCGGCGATCGGGGTCCGGGAGGGGCCGTACACGGTGCCCGCCGCACGGTTCAGCCCGGCCGTGGCGCGCGCGGCGCTGCGCGAGCGGGCCGTGCTCCTGGCCACGCTCGGTTACCTGGGGCACATGTGGGAGCTCTATGCGATGTGGAGCTGGATCCCGGCGTTCCTGGCAGCCTCGCTCGCGGTGCGCGGTGACGTCGGGCCGGCGGCGGTCAGCCTGGGGACCTTCGCGGTCGTGGCCTCCGGCGGAATCGGCTGCATCGTGGCCGGGGCCCTCGCCGATCGCCTGGGACGGACGGCCCTGACCATGGCCGCCATGGCACTCTCCGGAACGAGCGCTGTCGTGACCGGGGTCACGTTCGGCGCGCCGGCCTGGCTGGTCCTGGCGGCCGCCCTGGTCTGGGGGGTCACGGTCGTGGCCGACTCGGCGCAGTTCTCGACCGCCGTCAGCGAACTTGCCCCGCCGGGCACGGCCGGGTCGGCGCTGACCCTGCAGACGGCGGCCGGTTTCCTCCTGACGTCGGTGACGATCTTCGCGGTGGGCCTCATCGACCCGGGGGACGCGACCGGCTGGCGGATCGCGTTCGCGGTGCTCGCCATTGGCCCGGTGCTCGGCATCGTCGCCATGTGGCGCCTCCGCCGGCTCCCCGAGGCGCTGCGGATGGCCCACGGCCATCGCTAGCCTGCCGGATCCTCCCCCGCCAGCAGGCGTCGGAACGCGTCCTCGTCGAGGACCGCGACGCCGAGCCGCTCCGCCTTCGCCAGCTTGCTGCCGGCCTTCTCCCCGGCGACGAGGTAGTCCGTCTGCGCGCTGACCGATCCGGCCGCGTGGCCGCCGGCGGCCCGGATCGCCTCCTCCGCCTGCTCGCGGCTGAAGCCGCCGAGCGTGCCGGTCACGACGAGCGTCTTTCCGCCCAGGGGACCCGTGGCCCCCTGGGCATTCGCGGCGGCGCCGGGTGCCGGCGCCTCGGCGACGACCCCTGCCTCCAGGAGGTGTCGAAGCGTGTCCCGGGTGTGCTCGTGCGCGAAGTAGCCCGCGATCGCCTCGCCCACCACCCCGCCGATCCCTGGCACCGCGGTGAGCTCCTCGGCCGTGGCGTTCTCGAGGCGGGCCACGGCGCGCGCGGTCCACCCGTCCTGGGGCTCGTCCTCGCCGCGCGGGGTCTCACGGGCGATCCAGGCGGCAAGGTCGATGGCCGTCTGCCCCCCGACGTGGCGGATGCCGAGGCCGTTGATGATGCGGGCCAGGGGACGTCGCCGCGCCGCCTGGATCGCCACGTGCAGGTTCTCCGCGCTCCGGCGGGCGAATCGGTCCAGGCCCTCCAGCGTCTCGACGGCGAGACGGAAGAAATCCGCCGGTTCGCGCACCAGCTGCCGGTCGACGAGCTGGATGACGACGGCATATCCGGCCCCCTCGATGTCCATGCCCCCGCGTCCGGTGAAGTGCAGCAGGCCACCGACCCGCTGCGCCGGGCACCACGGGTTCGGGCAGCGCCACACGACGCCGCCCTCCTCGCGCTCCGCCGGCGTGTCGCAGACCGGGCAGCGGTCCGGCATCTGCCACTCCCGCTCCGACCCGTCGCGCGCCTCTGCGACCGGCCCCACCACCTCCGGGATCACGTCGCCGGCGCGCTGCAGGACCACGGTGTCGCCCACGCGCAGGTCCTTGCGCCGGATCTCGTCGATGTTGTGCAGCGTGGCGTTGCGGACGGTGGTGCCGCCCACGAAGACGGGGGTGACGTGCGCCACCGGCGTCAACGCGCCGGTTCGCCCAACGTAGACATCGATCGCCTCGAGCTTCGTCGTGACCTGCTGTGCGGGGAACTTGTACGCGGTCGCCCAGCGCGGCGAGCGCGAGAGGAACCCCAGCCGCTCCTGCTCGGCGAGCGAGTCGACCTTGATGACGATGCCATCGGTCTCATAGTCGAGGTTGTGTCGGGCCTCTCCCCATTCCTCGACGTACGCGATTACGTCGTCGATCCCTTCGACCCGGCGGATGTTCGGGTTCACCGGGAAGCCCAGGCGCTTGACGAGCTCCAGCGACGCCCAGTGCGTCTCGAGCCCCTGGGCGCCCACCAGCTGGTAGCACCACACGGACAGCTTCCGGCCGGCCGTCACTCCAGGGTCCTTCTGGCGCAGCGTTCCGGCGGCCGTGTTCCGCGCGTTGGCGTAGAGCGGCTTTCCCGCCTCCTCGAGCTGCTCGTTGAGCTGCGCGAAGGCACCCCGCGGCATGTAGACCTCGCCGCGCACCTCGAGCGTGTCGCCGGGAGGCTCCTCGCGAAGGCGCAGCGGGATGGCGCGCACGGTGCGCAGATTGGCGGTCACGTCCTCGCCGCTCGTGCCGTCACCGCGGGTCGCGCCAAGCACGAAATTGCGGCCCTCGTATCGCAGCGAGATCGCCAGTCCGTCGATCTTCAGCTCGCACACGTAGCGGACTGCCGGGTCCTCGTCGGCGCGGCCGAGGCCGCGCCGAACCCGCGCGTCGAACTCCCGCAGCTCCTCATGGCTGAACGCGTTGCCGAGCGACAGCATGGGGAAGCGGTGGCGCACCTCGGCGAACCCGGCCTGGGGCGCAATGCCCACGCGCTGCGTGGGCGAGTCGGGGGTCACGAGCTCGGGGTGCGCGGCCTCGAGTTCCGTGAGCTCACGAAGCAGGCGGTCCCACTCCCGGTCCTCCATGGTCGGGGCATCGAGGACGTAGTAGTGGTAGTTCGCCTCCTCGAGGGCGCCGCGCAGCTGCGCGGCGCGTGTCGCGGGGTCGGCGGTCTGCTCGGCCATGCACCGTCGATTCTACGGTCCGTGCAGCGCGCCTACCCGCCGTCCGCTTCCGGCTCGTCGGTGAACCAGGCGCGCAGGTGGGCCGCGTGCTCGGCATAGTGGTCCGGCCCGTCGTATCGAACCACCCGTTCGACGATGTCACCGTTCCCGAGCGCCAGGTCGAGCAGTGGCGGATCGAGGCCGGCAAGCGCGGCCCGGAACGCCGCGAACGCCGTCTCCTCGCGCTCCGCGGCCGCCGTCGGGCTGATGCGGGCCGCATCGGCGACGAGCTCGGCGTTCATGGCATCGGTTTGACCCGTGTCGTAGTCGAACTCCGCGCCCCGGCCGGAGGTCGCCAGCGCCAGGGCCGCCGTACCGTGCTCGGCCCAGAAGGCCACGTGCACGGCGAGGTCGCGTGCGCTCCAGGCTCCAACGATTCCCGGCGTCGTCGCAAGGTCGGCATCCACGTCGGCGAGCGCCGCCCGAAAGGCCTCCCGGGCGTGATCGAGATCGGCGATCAGAGCGTCCCGCCGGTCGGCGCTCATGATCAGGCGTCCGCGAGGCTGCGGCCGGGCAGCACGGCGAGGATCTCCGCGGCGTGGCCGCGATAGTGGTCGGCCCCGTCGTCGCGGATCACCTGCAGGATGCTGTCCCCATACCCCACTCGCTCGTCGAGCCAGGCCGGGTCTACGCGGCGCACCCGGTCGAGGAGCGCCTCGTACGCGGCCTCCTCCCGCGCGCTTGCCGTGGCCAGATCGCCCTCACGGGCGACCCGCGCCACGACGGCGTTGCGCTCCTCGACGTCCAGCTCCGCCTCGCCGAACTCGTCGGTTCGTCGCTGCTCGGCGTGGTGCAGCGCTTCGGCGGCATGCCCGGCCCAGTACCCCAGGTGCGCGACGATCTCGCGGATCCCCCAGTCGCCGACCAGCTCCTCCGCGCTGCGCTGCGGGATGTCGAGGGTGGCGAGCACGGCGCGGAAAGCGTCGCGCGCGGTGACGAGCTCCGCCACAAGATCGTCGGGGGTCACCTGGGTCTCTGCCATCCTCGCCTCCTCGGCCTGTCGCTATCGCCCTGAGCCTACTCCCGCTCGAGTCCCGCGTACGTGGCGATCAGGCGCTTCACGCCCTGGCCGACGAACGCGACCGTGACCTCCTCGTCGCCCTTGACGATCCGCGAGGAGACGACGATCCCCTCGCCGAACCGCCGATGCCGCACCCGGTCGCCGGCCCGCCATGCCACCTCGACCGCCTCACCGGCACCGGGAGCCGGCGAGCCCGCGCCGAAGGTCCCCGCTCCCAGGTCCACCTCGGATGCGGAATACCCGGCGTTCGCCACCCGGTCACGAGCGGCGTCGAGCGCCCGACCCGCTCGGCTGACGGGCGGTGCCGACAGGTCCGGGAGGCTCACCGGCCGCAGGGGCTCGTTTCGCGGAGAGCGCCGCGCCCGGTAGCCGCCGGGCAGCCAGCCCCCGTCGTCGTCCACCCCTCGGCGCTCGCCCCATCCCCGGCGCGACGGCGCGCTGGTCCGCTCCGCCGAGAGGAGCTCCTCCGGCAGCTCCGCGAGGAACCGGGAGGGCTCGCTCATGGCCCCCACGCCCCAGGTGGAGCGGTGGTGCGCGTGGATCAGGTACAGCCGATCCTTGGCCCGGGTCATGCCCACGTACGCCAGGCGCCGCTCCTCCTCGAGCTCCCGCTCGTCCTCGAGCGCGCGGCGGTGCGGGAGCAGGCCCTCCTCGAGACCGACGATGAAGACGACCGGGAACTCGAGCCCTTTCGCGGCGTGCAGGGTGATCAGGGTGACCCGGTCGGGCCTGTCCTCCAGCGTGTCCTGGTCGCTGACCAGGGCGACCTCCTCGAGGAATCGCCCCAGCCCCTCCGGCGGGGCGATCTCGTCGAACTCCGCGGCGTGGTTGCGCAGCTCCATGACGTTCGCCCAGCGATCCGTCCCCTCGTCGGACCCATCGTTCACCGCCTCGCGCAACCCGGAGCGCTCCAGCGCCGCGTCGAAGACGGCCGAGGGGGCAGTGTTCCCGGCCAGCTCCATCAACGGCCGCATGATCGCGACGAAGGACGCCAGTGACGCGCGGGCGCGCGGTGCCAGGTTCGGGTTCTCTCCCGCGGCCTCGACCGCGGCCCACAGCGTGACCGCGTGCGACTCGGCCCAGGCCCGCAGCTCCGCGACCGTCTTGTCGCCGATGCCGCGCGCCGGAACGTTGATGACCCGCTCCAGGGCCACTCGGTCCGCGGGGTTGCGGGCCAGGCGGACGTAGCCCAGCACGTCCTTCACCTCGCGCCGCTCGTAGAAGCGGGTGCCGCCCACGAGCTGGTACGGGATCCCGAAGCGCATGAACGCCTCCTCCAGGACCCGGCTCTGGGCATTGATGCGATACGTGATGGCGATCTCGCCGTAGCGCAGGGCACCGTCGTCGTCATCGGCCCGGCTCGTGAGCAGGCGGGTCATGGAACCGCTCGCCGCTCCGCCGGTCAGGCGCTCGACCTGCCGGGCGACGAACTCGGCCTCCTCGTACTCGTTGTACGCGTCGAAGACGGTGATGCTCGTCCCGGACCCGCGGTCGGTCCAGAGCTTCTTCTCCTTGCGTCCCTCGTTGCGGCTGACGACCGCGTGAGCGGCATCCAGGATGGTCTGTGTGGAGCGGTAGTTCTGCTCCAGCTTCACGACGTGCGCATCGGGGTAGTCGGTCTCGAAATCCAGGATGTTGCGCAGGTCCGCGCCGCGCCACGAGTAGATGCTCTGGTCGTCGTCGCCCACGACGGCCAGGTTGTGGTGCTTCGTGGCCAGGTGTCGGCAGATCAGGTACTGCGCGCGGTTCGTGTCCTGGTATTCGTCGACGAGGACCTGCTGCCATCGGGCCTGGTACTTCGCGAGGACGTCGGGATGCTGCTCGAAGAGGACCACCACCCGCATGAGCAGGTCGTCGAAGTCGACCGCGTCGTCCTCCGCAAGCTGAGACTGGTAGGCGTCGTAGACGCGGGCAGCGGTCTCCTCGTAGAAGTTCGCCGCCTGCCGGCGTGCGGTGGCGACATCGGCCAGCTCGTCCTTGCGCTGACCGATCCACGCCAGCATTCCGTTGGGGCTGAAGCGTTTCTCGTCGAGGTCCAGCCCGCGCAGGACCTGCTTCACCAACGCGACCTGGTCGGCGCGGTCGTAGATCGTGAAGCTCCGCGTCAGGCCCATGGCGTTGCCATCTCGCCGCAGGATGCGGGCGCAGACGGCGTGGAAGGTCCCGATGGTCGCCTCGCGGGCCGCCTCCTCGCCGATGAGGCCGGCGATCCGCTCGCGCATCTCGTTGGCCGCCTTGTTCGTGAAGGTGACCGCCAGGATCTGCCACGGCTTGAAGCCGGCCGCGATGAGGTACGCGACGCGATGGGCGAGCACCCGCGTCTTGCCGCTGCCCGCGCCGGCGAGGATGAGGAGCGGCCCCTTGATGTGCGCGACCGCCTCCCGCTGGGGCGGGTTGAGGCGCGCAAGAACGGCCTCCAGGCGCTCGGCACGGGCGGCATCCGCCGCGCTCGGGGCGTGCGTTGGGGAGTGGGAAGGGGCGGCGGGCTGGCGCTTGGCGGGCATCGGCCCACCGATTCTAGCCGTCTCCCCGGGCTCCGGCGGCGCGCGGCAGGATCGCGCCGCGGATGCAGGCGGCCACGGGACCCGGTGGGCGGGAGGCGATCAGCCAGGAGCGTTTCCGTCGCGCGATCATTCCTGCCATCTGCTGGCACGATCACGGCCTACCATGGAGCCGTGAGATCGAGCCGGCTCCTCTCCATCCTGCTCCTCCTCCAGACACGCGGGCGGATGACCGCCCGCGAGCTCGCCACGGAGCTCGAGGTGTCGATCCGGACCATCTACCGCGATGTCGACTCCCTCTCCGAGGCGGGCGTCCCGCTGTACGGGGATCGCGGCCCGGCCGGGGGCTACCAGCTGATCGACGGCTATCGCACCCGGCTGACCGGCCTGACCATGGACGAGGCCGGCGCCGTCTTCCTGGCCGGCATGCCGGGCCCTGCCGCCGATCTCGGGCTGGGTACCGTGCTCGCCACGGCACAGCTCAAGCTGCTTGCCGCCCTGCCCACGGAGCTCCGGTCGCGCGCGGGGCGGATCCGTGAGCGCTTCCACCTCGACGCACCCGGCTGGTTTCGCAGTGCCGACCAGACCCCGCAGCTGGCAACCGTGGCCCAGGCGGTCTGGAGCCAGCGCCGGCTGCGCGTGCGATACCTCAAGCCAACGGCGGAGCCGGATCGGATCCTGGACCCGCTGGGCGTGGTCCTCAAGAGCGGCGTGTGGTACCTCGTCGCTCTCCGCGATGGCGCCCCGCGCACGTATCGCGTGTCAAGGATCGAGTACGCCGAGGCGCTTGACGAACGGTTCGAGCGCCCGCCCGGCTTCGATCTGGCCGGTTACTGGGCCGCCTCGACGGCCGCGTACGAGCGTGACCTTCCCCGTATCGAGGTCATCATCCGCGTGGATCCGGAACAGCTCGGGCTCCTGGCCACGCTGGTGGGGGGTGGTGCCGTCGACGGGGCCGAGCAGCTCCCGAACGAGGGCGATCCCGAGGGCTGGCAGCGGCTGCGACTCTCCGTGGACTGGCCACGCGACGCGGCGGCGCGCCTGGTCGGGATGGGGGGGGCCTTGGAGGTCGTCGAGCCAGCCGAACTGCGAACCGAGGTCGGTGACCTGGCCCGCGGCTCGCTGGCTCGTCATGGCGCTTCGACCTAGCGGTGGGTGCAACCGCTCATCGGCCGCGCGCCCTGCGCTCACGGGGTGGCGCCGCGATGGTCGAGCGATCGCGGCAAGGGCCGGCGAGCAGGGCCCGCACCTTCAGCAGGTGACGGACCTCGCGCTCGCGCTCGTCGGCCATCAGGTGGAACAGCTCGCTTGAGTACATGGTTCGGCTCATCCTCGCTCTGTCGGCTATGCCGACAGTGTGAACGCCGAACCTGCCATATTCCGTCATGATCTGCCGACGCGGGTCGAGCTACCAGGCGATCTCCTCGACCGGCTGCCTGATGATCGTGCGGGTGCGCTCGGGTGGCGCGGAGGGCGAGCTCAGGTAGATCTCGTGGTGGCAGCCCCGCGGCCGCAGCCCGGCCCCCGCCATTGCCGCGTGCACGCGCACCTCGGTCGGATATTCCGCATCGTAGGACCCGACATGCAGGACCTGGGCACATTCACCTTCCAGCCAGCCACGGCACGCAAGCTGCGCCAGCAGCGCTTCGGGTGCGGTGCCGCGACGGGCGACCTCCGCCCTTGCCCCGTCGATCTCCTCCTCGGTGGCCTCCTCGGGTGCCACCAGCAGCAGCCTCCAGCGCATTGGCGTGTCCCGGGTGGCCGCGAAGCGCTCGAGCGGGATGGGTCCGGGCTGGTCGATCCAGTAGACGCCCTCGAGCACTCCGACCGGCGCGTTGACGCCGCGAGATTTCAGGGCGAAGTGCAGCGTGTACCCGACGGCGTAGAGGGTCCCGATCGCGGCCTGGAAGGCTTCCGAGCCCGGTCGCGCGACCCCGTCGAGGCTGAGATATCGGCGGTACGGAACGTAAACGAAGCGAACGTGGTCCGCCGAGGCGGCGTGGAGATCCTCCCAGTGCTGTGGATGCTCGAACTCCATCTCGGGCGGCGCGGTGATGGTCATGACGGTGGTCTCATGCGGCTCCGGAGGCCAGCATGGGCCCGCGCCCGGTGCGCGACAGTGCCATGCGGACCGAATCACGACGCAACACGGACCCCGGGGGCTACGATCGGACGATGACCGATACCGCTGCGACTGACCGAACCCGATTCCTCAGAACCCTGCGACAGGTCCGCTCCTTCGATCCCGCCCCGGTGGCGCCCGAGGTCCTCGACGACATCCTCGAGGTTGCACGCTGGACGGGCAGCTCCCAGAACCAGCAAGAATGGCAGCTCATTGTGGTCACCGACCCGGGGACTCTGCGACAGCTCAGCGAGGCAAGCCCCAGCGCGGGCCACATTGCCGCTGCACCCCTAGCAGTCGTCGTCGTGATGCCGGGCGAGCGGCGCATCACCGATGCGTTCGATGAAGGCCGCATCGCGGAGCGGATCATGCTGGCCGCGACCGCCCACGGCCTGGGGTGCGGGATGGCCTGGCTCGTGGCGGGCGAGGCAGCCGTCAAGGAGCTGCTCCGCGTCCCATCCGAGCACAAGGTCCGAACGGCCATCGCCATCGGCACGCCCAACGCGACGGGCCGCAAGCGGAAGGCCGCACGCGGCACCGCGCGGCGCCCGGTCAGCGAGACCGTTCACTACGAGCGCTGGGGAGCGCGGCGGACATGAGCCTGCGGAAGGCGTGGGAGGCCGAGGCCGGAAACTGGATCGCATGGGCCCGCGCCCCGCAGCACGATAGCTACTGGCGTTTCCACCGCGACCGGTTCCTCCCGCTGCTGCCGGCCCCGGCAGGTCCGACCCTGGATGTCGGCTGCGGCGAGGGCCGGCTGACGCGCGACCTGCGAGATCGCGGGTACGAGATGATCGGCATCGACGCGTCGCCAACGCTGCTGGCGGCCGCCCGCGAGGCCGATCCGAACGGCAGATACCTCGAGGCCGATGCCGCACGCCTCCCGGTGCCGGACGGATCGATCGCGCTGGTCGTGGCATTCATGTCGTACCAGGACGTCGACGAGCTCGAGACGGCCCTGGGCGAGGCGGCCCGGGTGCTGGTCCCCGGGGGGCACCTCGCCATGGCGATCGTCCATCCCATCAATTCCGCCGGGACCTTCACCGAGCGCACGGCGGACGCGCCATTCGTGATCCGCGGGAGCTACTTCGAGCGTCGTCGCACGCGCGACACGTTCGAGCGTGACGGGCTGCGGATGACGTTCGTGTCAGAGCATCGGCCGCTGCAGGTTTATGCCGACGGCCTGGCCGCGGCCGGGATGGTCATCGAGCGGCTGGCGGAAATCCCCGATTCGAGCGCGCCGGCCGGCGATCGATGGCAGCGCCTCCCCCTGTTTCTGCACATCCGCGCGGTCCGGCCCGCCCCGTGAGGAACGCCGGGCGCGCCCCGGCAAACGTCGACGCCCGACTGACGTCCGGGTCGTCGAATCGGGAAGGCGACGCACTCAATCGGCTCGGGTGGCGACACCGGGCAGCGGGATCGTGGCCAGGCGACGCGTGACCGCCTCGAACGAGGCGTGGCCCGTGACCGCGCAGACGACAGCGGCGTACCCCAGGCCGGCAAGGGCGTCGACGAGGTAGTGCTGCGCCAGGTAGACGATCGCGAACCAGACCACGGCCGACCACGCGATGGCGATCCATGTCGCGCGGCGACTCACGCGCGCCAGGAAGAACGCCCCGACCAGGGGGAAGGCGGCATGGAGCGACGGGAATGCCGCCAGCTCGTTGCCCGACAGGTTGCCGTAGCCCCAGGCGGCGAACGGCACGAAGCGGAAGGCATCGAGGACCTGCGCGGCGATGTCGTGGACGGCGAGCGGCGCGCCGAACTCGAAGGCGAGCCGCGGAGGTGCCACCGGGAAGACCAGCTGCGTGCCGTACCCGGCCAGCGCGATCAGGACCATGGCCATGGCATACCGGTAGTAGACCGAGCGGTCGAGCCGCCAGAGGACGACGCCGATGACGACCGGTGCCACGAAATGGCCGAGGTAGACCACGGTCATGACCACGTCCAGGGGATTGATGGTCCCCACCGAATGGAATGCCGCCTGGAGGGATTCGCTCGGTGTTCTCCCGCCGCTCACCCCGCCGAAGAGCGAGCGTTCCAGCCTGACGATGTCCGCGGCGTGGGCACGCGCCACGAGGTCGGCGGAGAGCCCGCGCATCGCCTCCCACGTGAGCGCGATGAGCGGGAACGGCAGGAGCTCGCGCAGGACCGGGCGATCAGCGAGCGCGGCGATGGCGATGAGCGCCACGACGGTCAGCACGAGGTCCGGGGTGACCGTCCCTCCCCGCAGGAGCATGAGCACGCCGACGTAGGCGAGCCAGGCCGCGACAGAGAGCGCCACGAGCCCACCGAGCGCGTGTGCCTCGCGGTCGACAGGCTCCATCATCGATCCGCGCCTCCACTGACGGCCGCCGCCGGCCGATCAGCGGCCGGGCCCCGCGCGCGCCAGATCATCGCACCACAGCAGGGGCCGGCGGGCAGCAGAAGGCCCCGGCGGGAGACGCCCGCCGGGGCCTATCGGTTCCGGGTCGAGGACTAGTAGTCCATGCCGCCGGGCGGCATGCCCGGCATCTGGGCCTTGTCCTTCTCGGGGAGGTCGGTGATGATCGTCTCCGTCGTCAGGAGCAGCGCCGCGACGGACGCAGCGTTCTCCAGCGCGGAGCGCGTCACCTTGGCCGGGTCGATGATGCCGGCCGCGAACATATCGGTGTACTCGCCCTTCTGGGCATCGTACCCGTGGCCGGGCTTCATCTTGCGGACCGCGTCGACCACGACGGAGCCCTCCTGGCCGGCGTTCGCCGCGATCTGGCGAAGCGGCTCTTCGAGCGCACGGCGCAGGATGTTCACGCCGACCGCCTCATCGCCCAGCGCCTCGACCTTGTCGAGCGCGGGGACGGCATGGACCAGGACGGAGCCGCCACCGGCGACCATCCCCTCCTCGATCCCTGCACGAGCGGCCGAGAGGGCATCCTCGATGCGGTGCTTCTTCTCCTTGAGCTCGACCTCCGTGGCCGCGCCGACCTTCAGGACGGCGACGCCGCCGGAGAGCTTCGCCAGGCGCTCCTGGAGCTTCTCCCGGTCGAAGTCACTCGTGGTGTCCTCGATCTGGAGCTTGATCTGGCCGATGCGGGCCTTGATCGCGTCCTCGGCGCCCTTCCCATCGATGATGGTGGTGGTGTCCTTGGTGGCGGTCACCCGGCGAGCCTGCCCGAGATCCTCGAGCTGGACGCTGTCGAGCTTCCGCCCGACCTCCTCGCTGATCACGCGGGCCCCGGTCAGGATCGCGATGTCCTCGAGCATCGCCTTGCGGCGATCGCCGAAGCCCGGCGCCTTCACCGCGAGGACGTTCAGCGTGCCCTTCAGCTTGTTCACCACCAGGGTGGCGAGCGCCTCCCCGTCCACGTCCTCGGCGACGATCAGGAGCGGACGCCCCTGCGAGACGACCTTCTCGAGCGCCGGCAGGATGTCGGCAACGGCGCTGATCTTCTTGTCGGTGACGAGCAGGTACGTGTTGTCGAGGGTGGCCTCCATGCGACCGCCGTCGTTCGAGGTGACCATGTAGGCGCTGACGTAGCCGCGGTCGAGCTGCATCCCCTCGACGTACTCGATCTCGAGCTTCAGGCCCTGCCCTTCCTCGACGGTGACCACACCGTCCTTGCCGACCTTCTCCATCACCTCGGCGATGGTGTTGCCGATATCGGTGTCGCGCGCGCTGATGGAGGCGATGTGGGCGATGTCGTCCCGGCTGTCGACCGGCTTGGTGAGGGTCTTGATCTCCTCGACCACCGCAGCCACGCCGCGCTCGATCCCGCGCTTCAGCCCCATTGGGTTGGCGCCGGCGGTCACGTTCTTGAGCCCTTCGGTGATGATCGCCTGGGCCAGCACGATGCTCGTCGTGGTGCCGTCGCCCGCGACGTCGTTCGTCTTGGCGGCGACCTCCTCGAGGAGCTGGGCCCCCATGTTCTCGTAGGGATCTTCGAGCTCGATGTCGCGCGCGATCGTGACGCCGTCGTTCGTCATCGTCGGGGCACCGAACTTCTTGTCCAGGATCGCGTACCGGCCGCGGGGGCCAAGCGTGACCTTGACGGCCTCGGCCATCTTGTCCACGCCGCGCTTGAGCGCTCGACGCGCCTCCTCATCAAATAGCAGCTGCTTCGCCACGGGTGTGTGTTTCCTCCTTAGCAATCCGCGGAACTCGCCTCAGGCGACCCGGGACGACTACTCGATGACGGCCAGGACGTCCTTCTGGGAGAGGATCAGGAGCTCCTCTTCGTCCAGCTTGAACTCCGTGCCGGCGTACTTCTGGAACAGGATCTTCTGGCCCACGGAGACGTCCATCGCCTCGCGGGACCCGTCGTCCAGGATGCGGCCCGGTCCGGCCGCCAGGACGGTGCCCTCCTGCGGGCGCTCCTTCGCGGTGTCCGGCAGCACGATGCCGCTCTTCGTCGTCTCTTCGCGCGGCGTGGGCTTGATGACGAGCCGATCGCCCAGGGGCTTGAGCTTCGTCGCTCCGGCTACCTTTTTGGCCATCTGTGCGTGGTGCCTCCTCAAATCATGTCGCAGGTGCGCTATGCCGATCATCTGTGCCGAGTCTCACGCGGGAGGCCACCGGCCCATGCGACCGTTCTGGCACTCGACCACGGAGAGTGCTAATGAGAGTAGCGGCTGCCGCCGACGCTTGTCAACCGGAGGGACCGTTGACCTGCAGGGGACACACGAACGGCATCGGCCCTGGGCCGATGCCGTTCGGATTGGGTCTCACGTCACGCCCCGCGCGCGATGCGGGAAGGCGGGAGACCGGACCTGCCTGGCGATCCGTACGCGGAGCGGCAGGCGCCGCCCCGACTCGTCAGCCGAGGTCAACCAGGTGCCAGGCGCTGGGACCGGGGGTCACCGCCGGCTGCCCCCCCGAGTTCCCCGCGCCACCGCTGTTCGTCGTGTCATTCGTGTTGCCCGGGTTGAGCAGCAGGAAGTACGCGAGGAGAACGATGACCACGATGGCGACGAGAATTCCGACGATGAAGCCGTACCCCGTACCGGTTTCGACCGGCTCCGGTCCGCCCCCCGGCGTGTTGACGTTCACCTGGCTCATGGTTCGGCAGTCCTCCCTGCATGTGGGCTCATGACCGCGACGACGCGCGCATCCTCGTTCGATCCACGCTCATGCACGTTGCGTGCCAGCGTCCCCCGCCCCGTCGAACAGGAGGCGGTCGAGCGCCGCAGCCACCGTGCGGGCCACCGTCTCGGGGTCGCTCCCACGCAGCCGAGCCACCTCGGCCGCGACGCGGAGCGCGGTGATCGGCTCATTCCGCCGGTCTGGGCCCGGACCCAGCCACGGCGCGTCCGTCTCAACGAGGATCGACTCGGGAGCCAACGCCGCGGCCGCCTCGCGAGGCCCCGTGGCGGAGCGGAACGTCAGCGGCAGGGCGAATGAGACGAGGTATCCCCCGGCTGCAAGACGCCTGGCCATGGCTCCGTCCCCGGAGAAGCAATGCAGGACGCCGCGCAGCGGCCGACCGGCCGGACCGGCCCAGTCGATGAGGAGCTGCTCGACCTCGTCGTGCGCATCGCGATCGTGGATCAGCACCGGCTTGCCCGCAGTCGCGGCCATCTCGAGCTGGCGTGCCAGCGCCTCCCGCTGGGCCTCGGCGGGGGCGAGCAGACGGAAGAAGTCGAGGCCGATCTCGCCGATCGCACGGACGCTCGCCTCCGTGGCCAGGGCTTCGATGACGGCCCAGTCGGTCTCCGTCGCCTCCTCGGCATGGTGCGGATGGATGCCGACCGCGGGCACCAGGAGGTCGGCATGCCGCGCGGCGAGCTCCACCGCGGCCTCGGATGAGGTTCGATCCCAGCCGGGGACGACGATGCGCGTGAAGCCGGCCGTGCGTGCCCGCTCGAGGACCGCGGCACGGTCCTCGTCGAAGGCGGGATGCTGCAGATGCCCGTGCGAGTCGACGATCCCCGGAAGATGTCGCGGACCGCGGCGCCGGCTCAGGGCGCGGCCTCCTCCACCACCGGCAGCTCCGTGCGCGGGAAGAGCGGCTCGGCGTTGCCCGTCTGCCAACCGTCCGGACCGCCGCCCCAGGCCAGGAGCGCGGCGAGCCCGGGGCCGCCGGCGCCGCGTGCGTCATACGGCTGGGAAACGCCCAGCTGGGTGGCGAGGCGCGCCGATGCGGCAGGCGTGAAGGGTGCCACGAGGTGGCCCAGGATCCGGCAGGTCTCCGCCATCGCGGAGAGGACCTCGCGTACCCGGTCCTGCTCGCCCGCGCGGTTCAGGCTCCACGGAGCCTGCGACTCCGCGTAGCCGTTGCCTGCTCGGGTGAGCTCCATGATCGCCGCGAGCGCCTCGTCGAAGTGCAGGGCGCGCATCGCGCCGTGATAGGCGGCGACCGTCCGTTCGGCCGCCGCTCGAAGCTCGAGATCGGCTGGCTGGGTCGCGGACGCCACCGTCGGCAGGGCGCCATCGGCGTAACGGGCGCTCATGCTCACGGTCCGGTTCACGAGATTGCCCAGGTCGTTGGCGAGGTCCGCGTTGTAGCGACGGATGAGCCCTTCCACGCTGATGTCGCCGTCGCGGTCGAACGGGATCTCGCGCAGCACGAGATAGCGCGTGCCGTCCACCCCGAAGAGGTCCACCGCCTCGTCGGGATCCAGGACGTTGCCGCGCGTCTTCGACATCTTCTCGCCGCGCAGGAGCATGAAGCCGTGCGCGAACACCGCCCGGGGCAAAGGCAGGCCGGCGCTCATCAGCATCGCGGGCCAGTAGAGGCAATGGAAGCGGGTGATGTTCTTGCCGATGACGTGCACGTCGGCCGGCCACCAGCGGGCGAACATCTCCGCGTCGTCGGGAAAGCCGGCGCCGGTGACGTAGTTGGTCAACGCGTCGAACCAGACATAGATCCGGTGCTCGGGATCGTCCGGGAACGGGATCCCCCAGCTGCCCCCGGCCCGGCTGATGCTGAAGTCGCGCAGCCCCTCGCGGAGCCAGGCGAGCACCTCGTTCCGGAAATGCTCCGGCTCGCAGAACGACGGGTTCTCGCGGTAGAGGGTCTCGAGTCGTTCCTGGTAGGCAGAGAGGCGGAAGAAGTAGTTCTCCTCCTCGAGCCACTCCAGCTCGAGGGTCGGGTGATCCGGGCAGTGGCCGTCGACAAGCTGCGAATCGGTCTTGAACTCGTTGTCTCCGGGGCAGTACCAGCCGGAGTACACGCCCTTGTAGATGTCCCCGTTGGCGCGAGCCCGGCGCACCATCTCGGTCGAGGCCCGCACGTGGTCCGCATCGGTGGTGCGGATGAAGCGGTCGTAGCTGATGGCGAAGCGGTCGAAACGTTCCCGCCACGCGGGAGCCCAGGCATCGACGAGGGAGCGCGGATCAGTGCCGTGCTCGCGAGCGAGGGGCTCGACCTGGGCCGAGTGCTCGTCCATGCCGGTCAGGAAACGGGTGTCGTCGCCGAGCAGCCGGTGGTACCGCGCCAGGACGTCCGCGCCGATCACCTCGAAGAGGGAATGGAGCGGTGGCCGAGGGCTCGGATAGAAGATCGCCGTGGTCAGGTAGAAGCGGTCTGGGTCTCGCATGGTCGGGCGCCGATTCTACCCGGACCGCGGCTACACTTGGATCCGAAGATGAACGACCATGACGCTGACGCACGAGCCATCGAGGCCGATCACCCCACCTACAACGCGACCCTGATTCGCCGCGTCGACGAGACCGAGGACCTGGGCTACTTCTGGGTTCGCTTCGACGACGAGGCCACGCCGTTCGAGCCCGGCCAGTACATGACCATCGGCGTCTACGCGGACGGGAAGATCGTCCAGAGGCCGTATTCGGTCGCCTCGCCCCCGCGCGATGCGGGGACCGAGGGCTACGAGTTCTACGTGAAGCTGGTCCCCATCCTGCGCTTCACGACCCTGCTCTGGCGGCTGCCCATCGGGCACCGGATGCGGATGATCGGGCCCAAGGGCAAGTTCATGCTCGAGCCCGACGATGACCGGACGCACCTGTTCGTCTCCACCGGGACCGGCATCGCGCCCTTCCTGGCCATGATGCGCGAGTCCCTGGCGGCGGGCGCACCGCGGCAGACCGTGCTGCTCCACGGCTGCTCGTACGCCAACGAGCTCGGCTACGCGGAGCTCCTGCGCGGCTGGGAGGCTGACGGAACGTATCCGGTCCGCTACATACCAACCGTCTCCCGGCCCAACGACCCGAGGAATGCGAGCTGGACGGGCCGGACGGGACGCGTTGAGACGATCGTGGAGGCGGTCTGCCACGACATGGGGCTGCGCCCGGAGCGAACCGTCGTCTACATCTGCGGGAATCCCGAGATGATCCTCAACGTCGAGGGCATTCTCATGGCGTCCGGATTCCCCGAGTTTCATGTCAAGAAGGAGCTCTACTGGCCGAAGGGCAAGACCGCGGTTCCTGCCGTCGAGGCCAGCTCCTAGCTCGCCGGCGGACGCCCATCCCGGTTCGGGCGGTCAGGCTGGCCCCTCGAACTGTGACCTTCGGCACGCCAAACAGGTGCGCTCTGGTGCATGAGTGCGCATATGTCGAGGCGGCACCATGGTTGCGGGTCGAACCGCGATGCATGGGAGCCCATATGCACGTCATCCGAGCGAAGCACCATCTCTCACCGAACGTCTGGCGCCTGGTCGTCGACGCGCCCCGGATCGCCCAGATTCGGCGCCCCGGCCAGTTCGTGATCGTTCGGCGAGGCCCCGGTGCCGAGCGAATCCCGCTGACCATCGCCGACGCGGATCCCGAGGCGGGCACGATAAGCCTGGTCATCCAGTCGGTCGGCAAGAGCACCTACGACCTCGTCGAGCTGGAGCCGGGCGAGGCGATCACCGATGTCGCCGGACCGCTCGGCAGCCCCACCGAGCTGCTCGCGGCCGGCCACGCGGTGTGCGTTGGCGGCGGCGTGGGCACTGCCGTGATCCTGCCCATCGCCCAGGAACTGAAGCGCCGTGGCGTTCGGGTCACCTCGATCGTGGGTGGGCGCTCCCGCGAGTGGGTGATCATGGAGGAGGAGCTGGGTCGCGCCGGCGAGGTGCTTCCCTGCACCGACGACGGCAGCTACGGAAGGCCCGGCTTCGTGACCGAGGCGCTCAAGGACGCCATCGAGGCGGGCGGGGTCGACGCGGTGTACGCGGTAGGCCCGGTGCCCATGATGCGCGCCGTCTCGGAGCTCACCCGGCCGTACGGCGTGCCCACAACGGTCTCCCTCAACGCGATCATGCTCGACGGGACCGGAATGTGCGGCGGCTGTCGCGTCACCATCGGCGGCGAAACGCGCTACGCGTGCGTGGACGGGCCGGAGTTCGACGGCCACCAGGTGGACTTCAAGGCGCTCTCGGACCGCCTGAGCACCTACCGGACCTTCGAGCAGGAGGCCCTGGCCAAGCGCGAGGCCTGCCGGGCCGAGTCCGACCAGGAGGCCATCGTGGCGGCGAAGGCGGGCTCATGACCGAGCAGCAACCACCCCTCACCAAGAAGGAGAGGATGGCGATCGACCGGGTCGTCATGCCGGAGCAGGATCCCAAGCTGCGCGCGGTCAACTTCGCCGAGGTGAACGAGGGGCTGACGTATCAGCTCGCCCTCCTGGAGGCTCAACGCTGCCTGGAGTGCCCCAAGGAATACTGCATCGCGGGCTGCCCCGTATCGGTCAACATTCCTCGCTTCATCCGCTTCCTGCGCGACGGCGACGTCGCGGCGGCTGCCAACTCGCTGCTGGCCGATAACGCGCTGCCCTGCGTCACCGGGCGCGTCTGCCCGCAGGAGACCCAGTGCGAGCTCGTCTGCCTGCGGGGCAAGACCGGCAAGCCCGTCGCCATCGGCTACCTGGAGCGGTACGTGGCGGACTGGGCCCAAGCCCACGCCGATCAGCTCGAGCACGCCACCGCGACGCGCACCCGGAAGTCCGTGGCGGTGATCGGCTCGGGTCCGGCCGGGCTGACCGCGGCTGGTGAGCTGGTCCACCGCGGCCACGAGGTGACCATCTTCGAGGCCTTCCATGCCGCCGGCGGGGTCCTGATCTACGGCATCCCCGAGTTCCGGCTGCCCAAGGACATCGTCCAGGCCGAGGTCGACCGTCTCAAGGAGGCCGGCGTCAAGATCGAGCCGAATGCCATCATTGGCAAGACCTTCACCCTGCCAGAGCTGCGCGGGCAGTTCGACGCCATCTTCGTGGCCGTGGGCGCGGGCCTGCCGGTCTTCATGGGCGTCCCCGGCGAGAACCTCAAGGGCGTCTACTCCGCGAACGAGTACCTCACCCGGGTCAACCTGATGGGCGCCTGGAACGAGGAAGCGGACACGCCGATCCTCCATGGGCGCCGCGTCGCCGTCGTGGGTGGCGGGAACGTGGCCATGGACTCGGTGCGCACCGCACGACGCATGGGCGCCACCCAGTCGACGATCGTGTACCGGCGCGGACGCGAGGAGCTCCCCGCGCGTGCCGAAGAGGTCCACCACGCGGAGGCAGAGGGCATCGATTTCAAGTTCCAGGTCGCGCCGGTCGAAGTGATCGGCGACGAGCAGGGCTGGGTCACCGGCCTGCGCTGCGTCGAGATGACCCTCGGCGAGCCCGATTCCTCGGGCCGCCGTCGGCCTGAGCCGATCCCGGGCTCGGAGTTCGAGCTTCCCTGCGACATGGTGGTGGTCGCGATCGGCACCCGCAGCAATCCGTTGCTCACCGCCAGTGCTCCCGACCTCGTCGTCAATGACCGTGGCTACCTCCAGACCGACCCACACGGCATGACCTCCATGCCGGGCGTCTTCGCGGGCGGCGACATCGTGCGCGGCGCGGCGACCGTGATCCTGGCCATGGGCGACGGAAAGCGCGCGGCCACGGCGATCGACGCGTACCTCAACGACGCCTATCCGCCTCGGGACGAGAAACCGGCCGTGGAGCCGCGCCGCCGAAGCGCTGCCGCCGCCACCTGACCGTCCCTGCCCGGTCACTGACCGGGCAGGCCGAGCGAATGCGTCACTGTTGGTTGCCCCGACAGTGATGAGCTGCCGGTCGCCCCGAACGCGCCGAGTGCCAGCAGGAGCACGACCAGGGCGGCGATGGCCAGGATGACCTGAAGGCGCTTCATGGCATCACCAGTAGAAGAAGCCGTACTGGCTTCCCGTGTACGGGTTGAACCCGTTGCGCGCCCCGTGCGTCCAGGCGATGGGCGTGCCATTTGCGACCGCGGACACGGTGATGTTCAACCCGAAGTTCGTGGACGTGTACCCGTACCACGTCCAGCGCCCCGGATACGCCCCGCACCAGTCGATGCGCACCGCGTAGCCGATTCCGTGCTGGTCGCAGGTTACCGAGGTCCACATCACCCGACCGCAGCTGTCGCCGTAGCCGGTGGCGTTGGCGCTCGCCGACCAGAAGAACCCTCCGAAGATGCTCTGGACCGTGGCGCGCTCGCTGGTGATCACCCAGGTGGTGCTGCACCTCGAGCCGCCCTGCGTGACGAGGGAGCCGTCCGCGATGGGAGCCAGGCGGGTGGCGGAGACCTCCAGGGTGATGGTCGCCGAGCATGTTGCGGTCGGGCGCCGGGTGCGGCCGGGAGCGTCGCTGTTCGCGGCCAGCGCGGCGCATTCCGCGTCGTCGAGGGCGAGGGGTCGAGTCACCAGCCGGTGAATCGATCCTGCCGGCGCCGACGGTCGCACGTTGGGTGTGGCGGGCGTGCTCGCGAGCGCGGGGCCCGCCAGGGTGGCGACGAGCATGACGCCGGTGGCCAGGCTCACGGGCCTCGAGAGATGTCGCATGGGTGATCCTCCTGTCCGTTCGGACGGTTCGCCGGGAACGCCAGCAGGATCCGGCCACCCTGTCTCGACGGACGCGTCAGGTCCCCGGCGCGCCGCTGAGTCGAAGACTCCTTGCTGATCGGGCGGGACCACTGGTGGTGGTCCCGCCACACCATCGGGTCACATGGCGATGGCGAGCTCCTCCTCTCCGGAGCCGTCCTCGCCGCCCTCCGTTTGGGCTGTGCCGGCGTCCGCACCGTCGGCACCCGCCGCGGCCTGGACCTCACGGGCATAGTCCTTCTTCCCGCGCCCGGAGAGCATCTCCAGCGAGGCCGCCACCACCTCGGTCTTCCAGTGGCGAATCCCGGCGTCGTCGTCCCACTGCCGCGTCTGGAGCCGGCCCTCGATGTCGACCATCTGGCCCTTCGAAAGGAACTGGCCGCAGATCTCCGCCAGGCGGTCCCAGGCGACGACGTTGTGATACTCGGTTCGCTCGCCGCCTCCGCCGCGGAACTCGTTCGTGGCCACCACGAAGGTCGCGAGCGGCTTGCCACTCGGCAACGACCGCAGCTCCGGATCCCTCGTCAGTCGACCGACCAGCAGCACCTTGTTCATGGAATGAACCTCCTGCCCGCATCCCGGGCTGCGAGCGCACCGGGCGAGTCGGCCGCTCGGGCAGGAGGCTAGGGACGAGCGCTTACCGCTCGGTGTGCAACGGCTTACCGACGGGATCCGGGGCGACGGCGCGGGTACAGGTGGTCGATCCCGGGCGTACGCAGGCTGACCTTGGCGACCGGCGGCGTCTGGCGCTTGTACTCCATGCGAGCCACGCGACCGGCGACCCATTCGACGAGGTCGCGGTCAAGGCCTCCCGCCACGCAGCGATCCACCGTCCAGCGCCGATCGACGAGTGCGAAGAGCGCCCGATCCAGGTCCGCATACGAGCGCCCCAGCTCTCCCTCGTCGGTCTGTCCGGGCCACAGGTCGGCCGAGGGCGGCTTGGCCACGATCCGCGGCGGCACACCGAGATGCTGCGCCACCGCGCGCAGCTGGGTCTTGTACAGGTCCCCGATGGGCGCGAGGGCGCACGCCATGTCACCGTAGAGCGTCCCGTAGCCAAGCAGCGCCTCGGTCTTGTTCGAGGTCCCGACCACCAGGGCGTCAAACGCGGCCGATCGGTCGTAGAGCACTATCATCCTCTGGCGGGCCATCACGTTCCCCCGGCGGACCTGCAGGTCCGGGGCGTCCGCGGCCCCGACGAGCGCGAGCATGGGCTCCACCATGGGGGTGATGTCGACCCGCTCGGTCCGGCAGCCCAGGGCATCGACGACCCGCATGGCGTCCGTCTCGGACTCCGGCGAGCTGGTGCGATACGGCATCCGCACCGCGAGGAGGTTGTCGGCCCCGACCGCGCGGGCGGACAGGTAGGCGACGGTCGCGGAGTCCACCCCACCGGAGAGCCCTAGCACGAGACGCTCGAAGCCCGCCCGGGCGAGCTCGGAGCGGATGAAGGCGACGATCACGTCGGTGGTGACCGCGGGGTCGATCTGCGGCAGGGGTGCGCCGCTGGCCGGCCCGGCGATCCCTCCGGGGCCGGCGGTCGTGGTCACCCGCGTGGTCCCGGACTGTCGCCGCCGTCCTCATCGGCCGGCGGGGGCAGCTCGGCACGTTCCGCGATGATCCGGTCGATCTCGCGACGCACGAGCTCCAGGCGCTCGTCGGCCACCAGTGGCAGCGCGTAGCGCTGCATGCGCAGGTCGTCCGTCTCGAGGATGCCGGTGACGACCGCCTCCTCGTAGAGGGGGGCCTCGACGATGACCGTCCCGTCGGGACCCAGGAGGCGCGATCCGCCCCAGAAGGTCAGCCCCTCCTCGTTGCCGACGCGGTTGCAGAAGGCGACGGCCACGGTCCCGAGCAGCGCATACGTCTCCTGCATGCGGTGCCACCCGGCAACCGCCGCCAGCCCCGCCTCGCTCCCGGGAGCGCGCGCCGGTCCGGCGGCCACGTTCACGAGGAGCAGCGCGCCGTCCTGGGCCTGGAGCATGGGCACGAAGGGATGCCAGAAGTCCTCGCAGACGCTGAGGCCGATGCGTCGCAGCGGATCGCCCACGTCGGTGGTCCGGATCTGGTGCCCGGGGTGCGTGAACCGTGACTCGTCGAAGAGGCCGTAGGTGGGCAGATAGACCTTGCGGTGCAGGCCCAGCAGCTCGCCGCCCCGCAGCAGGGCCACGGAGTTGCAGTACCGATGCGCCCGCGTCTCCTCCACGAAGCCCACCGCCACGCTGGTTTCGGGCAGGTCGGCCCCCAAGGCCAGCAGGCGAGGGTCGTCGGCCCGCATGGCCACCTCCGGCACGAGGTCGGAGAGGAGGTACCCGGTCAGCGCGAGCTCCGGGAAGACGACCAGATCGGCTCCCCCGGCGGCGCTCTCCGCGGCCCGGGTTGCGACGAGGTCGAGGTTCCCCGCGAGGTCGCCGAGGCGCGGGGCGATCTGGGCGAGGGCGACGCGGTACTGCACGCGGTCAGCCTAGCCGAGCAGCGGCCTCCTCGTCCGACGCATTGTCGACGCTCGGGAACTCGCCCGGCCGTTGAGCGGGCGGCATCGGCGGCGGAGACACCGACTCCTCGTCCCCCACCGTGCGCGCTGAGCTGACGGAGGCGGCCGCGCTGACCAGCTGCTCCCGGCGTGTCGGCTCCGCGAGCTCCTCGGCGTAGTGGCAGGCGACGCCGTGCTCGGGGTGAAGCTCGCGGACCACCGGTCGCTCGGTGACGCAGCGCTCGGGATTGCCCAGCTGCTGGCGCAGCCAGCAGCGCGTGTGGAAGCGGCAGCCCGAGGGCGGGTTGACCGGCGACGGGACGTCGCCAAGCAGGATGATGCGCCGCTGCCGCGCTCGCGCCCCCGGGTCCGCCACCGGCACGGCGGAGAGCAGCGCGATGGTGTACGGGTGCTGCGGCGTCGCATAGATCCGTTCCCGTGGGGCGATCTCGGCCAGCGTTCCCAGGTACATGACCGCCACCCGGTCGCTGATGTGCTCGACGACGCCCATGTTGTGGGCGACGAACAGGTAGGTGAGGCCCAGGTCGCGCTGCAGCTGGCGAAGGAGGTTGAGGACCTGCGCCTGGATCGAGACATCGAGCGCGCTGACCGGCTCGTCGCAGACGAGCAGGTCGGGCTCCAGGACGAGCGCCCGCGCGATCCCGATCCGCTGGCGCTGCCCGCCGGAGAACTCGTGGGGGTAGCGCCTCGCGTGGTACGACTGCAATCCGACCAGCTGCATCATTCGTGCGACGCGGTCGCGCCGCTCCGCCACCGAGCCGATGCCGTGGATCCGCAGCCCCTCTCCGATCGAGGATCCGATGGGAGCCCGCGGGTCGAGCGAGGCGAACGGGTCCTGGAAGATGATCTGCATCCGCCGGCGGAACGGCTTGAGCGCCGCGCCGCGCAGGGAGCTGATCTCCTGGCCGTCGAAGGTGATCGAACCACCGGTGGGGTCGAGGAGACGCAGCAGGAGCCTGCCGATCGTCGTCTTTCCGCAGCCCGACTCGCCGACGAGGCCCAGCGTCTCGCCGCGCTGGATGGTGAAGCTCACGTCGTCGACCGCCTTCACGTCCCCCCGGCGGCGCTGCAGGATCCCGCCGGTGATGGGGAAGTACTCGGTCAGGTGCTCGACCTGGACCAACGGCCCGTCGGCGCGCGTGGTGGGCGTCATCGGAGCGTACCGTCCGGCTCGTGGTACATCCAGCAGCGCACCTCGTGTCCGTCACGGGCCTCGCGCAGCTCCGGGTGGATCTCATCGCAGTGCGGCACGTTCCGCTCGACGCGGGCGACGCAGCGCGGCGCGAAGCGGCAGGCCTCGGGCAGGTCGATCAGGTTGGGCACCGAACCGGGGATCGTCGTCAGCTCCTCCTTCTGGACGCCCAGGGTCGGGACGGAGCCGATGAGGCCCTGGGTGTACGGATGCTGCGGCCTCGCGAACAGGGAGGTGACGTCCGCCTGCTCCACGATCTCGCCGGCATACATGACCGCCACCCGGTCGGCCATCTCGGCGACCACGCCGAGGTCGTGGGTGATCAGGATGATGGCGGTCCCGGTCTCGTGCTGGAGCGCGCGCATCAGGTCCAGGATCTGGGCCTGGATCGTGACGTCCAGCGCGGTCGTCGGCTCGTCGGCGATGAGCAGCTCGGGCTCGCAGGCGAGGGCCATGGCGATCATGACCCGCTGTGCCATCCCGCCCGAGAGCGAATGGGGAAACGCGGAGAGGCGACGCATCGGATCCGGGATTCCGACCATCCGGAGGAGCTCGGCGGCCCGATCGTCCGCTGCCTTGCGCTTCATGTTGCGGTGGAGCTCCAGCACCTCGCGCAGCTGCATGCCCACGTTGAAGACCGGGTTCAGGCTGCTCGTCGGCTGCTGGAAGATCATGCTGATCCGATCGCCGCGCAGGGCGCGCATCTCCTTCGACTTGAGGGTCATCAGGTCCTGCCCGTCGAACACGACCTCGCCCGCCTCGATGCGGCCGGGCGGAGCGATGAGGCGCAGCAGCGAGAGGCTGGTCACGCTCTTCCCACAGCCGGACTCACCCACCAGGCCCAGGATCTCCCCGCGGTCGACGTGGAAGTCGATGCCGGTGACGGCCCGCACGACGCCGTCGCGCGTCTCGAAGCTGGTTCGCAGGTCCCGCACCTCGAGCAGGCGATCCCCGGGTCTCCCGACCACGCGTGGCGGCTCGGAGAGCTCGGTGATGGTCATCGGTTCAACCTCGGGTCCAGCGCGTCCCGCAGTCCGTCGCCGAGCAGGTTGAAGCCAAGCACGGTGACCGCGATCATGGCGCCGGGTCCCATCACCAGCCACGGCGCGACGAAGACCACGTTCCGCGCCGAGCCGATCATGGATCCCCACTCGGCCTGCGGATACTGGGCGCCGAGACCGATGAAGGACAGCGCCGCCACGTCGAGGATGGCGCCCGCGATGCCCAGCGTGCCCTGCACGATGAGCGGTGTCAGGGCATTGGGCAGGATCCGCCGCCACAGGATCCCGATGGACGACTCGCCCAGCGCTCGCGACGCGGTGACGAAGTCCCGCTCCTTGATGGACAGGACCGATGCCCGCATGACGCGGGCGTAGACCGGGATGGCGACGATGGCGATCGCGTACTGGGCGTTGATCAGGCCCGGTCCGAGGACCACGACGATCGCGATGGCCAGCACGAGGGCCGGGAAGGCCAGCAGGACGTCCATCAGGCGCATGATGATGTTGTCCGTCCAGCCACCGGCGAAACCAGCGATGGCGCCCAGGATGGTGCCCACGATGATCGCCAGGCCAACAGTGAGGAAGCCCACCCGCAGGCTGATCTGGGAGCCGTAGATCACGCGGCTGAACTCGTCACGAAGGTTCGAGTCGAGGCCCAGGAGGTGCTCCGCCTTGTCCGCGGAGCATCCGAGCAGGTGGATGCACGGCGGCGCATTGCGAACGGCCCCCGTGATCCGCGTCTCCCCGAGATCCAGGACGCTCTTGATTGGGTCGTACGGCGCGATGAGCGGCGCGAAGAGGGCCATCGCCACCACGATCCCCAGCAGCACCAGGCCCACCTGGGCGGAACGCTGGGAAAGGATGTTGCGGAGCGTGTCGCGCCACAGGTTCGCCGGGCGCGCGTTCAGGAGCTCCTCGGCCTGCTCGATGGTGGGCGTGCTGGTGGCCACGGGTCAGCTCAGCCTGATGCGTGGGTCGAGGTAGGCGTAGCTCACGTCCACCACGAGGTTGATGATCAGGTACATGACCGCCGTCACCAGGGTCATGCCCTGGATGACCGGGTAGTCACGGCCGGTGATGGCGTCCACCAGGGTGCGCCCGACTCCGGCGAGGTTGAAGATCGTCTCCGTCAGGACGGCGCCCGACAGCAGGCCGCCCAGGGAGAGGCCGATGACGGTCACCACCGGCAGGAGCGCATTGCGCAGCCCGTGCCGGAGGATCACCAGGCGCTCGGAGAGCCCCTTCGCGCGGGCTGTGCGGATGTAGTCGAGACCCAGCACGTCGAGGAGCGAGGAGCGCGTCATGCGCGCGATGATCGCGAGTGGAATGGTGCCCAGTGCCAGGGCGGGCAGGATCATGTGCCGCAGGGCGTCACCCAGGACCTTCCACTGCGCGGTGAGCAGCGCGTTGAGGATCGCGGTGTTCGACACGAAGTCCGCGAACGCGCGCAGCGGACCCTGCAGGCCGGTCAGGCCCCAGGCCACCGTGAGCGGCACCGGTACGATCCCGGCCGTGAATCGCCCGGATGGCGGCAGCGAGATCGGCGAGTCGCGGAGGACGACGCCGAAGAGCCAGGCCAGCACGAGACCCAGCACGAAGACCGGGATCGAGATGCCGATGTTGGCGAAGAGCATCGTGACGACGTCATAGATCGAGTTGCGTCGTGCCGCGGACAGGACGCCCAGCAGGATCCCCACGATGGTGGCAAAGACGAGAGCCATGACCGTCAGCTCGACGGTCACCGGCAGCCGCTCCCAGAGGACGGTCGTCACCGGTCGCCCGTACTTGATCGAGGTTCCGAAGTCGCCCTGCGCCAGGTTGCCCAGGTAGACGCCGAACTGGACCGGGATCGGCTGGTCGAAGCCGTAGCGGTGGATGAACGCCTCGCACACGGCCGGGGTCGCCTTCTCGCCGAGCTGCGCCCGGCACGGATCACCGGGGATCAGCCTGGACAGGGCGAAGACAACGAAGATCACCCCGAACAGAACGGGTATCGCGAGGAGCAGGCGTCGAAGGATGAAACGCAGCATCGCCCGTCGTCAGCTGGCTTGGAAAGCGGAGGGGCGTCGTCCCGACGGGACGACGCCCCTCCGAGCAGTGCTAGAGGGTACTACTCGGGTAGCCCCTCAGGAGGCGGGCTCCGCGTTCAGGAAGCCACCCCACAGGGCGCTCCAGTAGTCGAAAGCCGCCGTTCGTCCGATGTGCAGCGGGTTCTTGAGATCCCACTGCAGGGCGTACGAGTTCACGACGTCGTTCGCGTCGAACGTGGCGCCGTTGGAGAACTTGACGCCCTCCTTGAGCTTGCAGGTCCAGGTCAGGTTGTCCGTGCTCGCCGTGCACTCCGTCGCAAGCTCGGGAATCGGGTCGGTCCCGCCGATCTTGTACGTGTACAGGCCCTGGTTGATCTGCTCGCAGATACGGAAGGTCTCGCCGTCGGTCTCGTCTCCACAGTAGAGGCTGATCGGCTCGGCGTTCTGCATCCACACCAGCTGGTCCCGGTCACCCGGCTTCATGACGTAGAAGCGCTCGTCGGTGAGCGGGGCCGCGTACGCGCCCTCGACGTCGGCCTGGAAGGCCGTCGCTGAGGCGCCGTGCGCGATCGGGATCATCGGAACGTGCTGCTTGATCAGGTTGTTGACGTCGACGTAGGCGGCCTGCCGGGTCGCATCGTCGGACGACTGGGCGCCCTTCTTGATGGCGTCGACCAGGTCGGGGAACTTGTCACCGAACTGATCTGATGCGCCCTGCCCGAAGTGATAGTCCACGAAGTCGGTCTGGTCGGGATAGTCCGCTCCCCAGCCCAGCATGTGCAGGCCGGTCAGCAGGCCGGCGCTCGCGTTGTCGAGGAAGGCCCCCGACTCCTGCACGTCGATCGTGGCGGAGATGTTCAGGTTGTTCTTCAGCTGGGTCTGGATCTCCTGGGCGACGGAGGTCGGATCCGGGAGGTAGCCACGGACCACGTCGCGCAGCGCGATCGTGGTGCTGAAGCCGTTCGGATAGCCGGCGTCGGTGAGCAGCTGCTTCGCCTGCGCCGCGTTAAAGTCGTACCACTTGTCACCCACGCAGCCGTACTTGATCTCGCATGGCGTGAAGTAGTCGGCGACCGTCGAACCCTCGGGGTAGAAGTTGGTCACGATCCGCTGCCGGTCGATACCCATCGCCAGCGCCTGGCGAACCTTCTCGTTCTTGAACGGGTTCTTGCTGTTGTCGAAGCCGGTGACCTTGGGGTTGTTGTTCATCCCCAGGTAGAAGACGTTCAGGCCGGCGCGCGCGTAGAGCGCGAGGTTCGAATCGGCCTTGATGGCGGCGATGTCATCGGTGCCGGGGTTATCGATGCCGTCGACCGTGCCCGACTGCAGCTCGACGAGCCGCTGTGCCGCCTGGTCGCTCCACTTGAAGACGACCTTGTTGACCTTGGGCGCGTTGTCGCCGGTGTAGTTGGGGTTGGCGACCAGCGTGATGCTGTCACCACGCGACCAGCTCTCCAGCATGTACGGACCGGTCCCGACCGGCTTGGCCAGAATCAGGTGGTTGGCCATGGCCTGGTTCAGGTAGTCCGAGTCCTGGATCTGGAACGCCGTGAAGGCGACCTTGGACAGGAACGAGCCGTCCGGGTAGCACAGGTCGAACTCGACGGTGTTCGCGTCGAGCGACTTGATCTGCTTGAACTCCCCGGTGTAGCCATTGGCCGTGCAATCGACCGCCGTCTCCGGATAGCTCATTGCCGAGAACGGCGTCTCGCTCATCGCCGGCTCGGATGCGCTCGCCTGTGTCGATGGTGATGCGCTCTGGCCGGTCCCGCCGCAGGCGGCGAGGACGAGGCCGAGAGCGATGACCATGGAGAACGATCTCCATTTCCGCATTCGGTAACCCTCCGCTAATCGATTCGAAGTTTCCTCGTCGCGCCGGCCGTGGATCGAGCCGCGCCTTCGACGCCTGACGTCAATTGGGGTGGCCACCTTACCAGTGCCTGCCACCCACCGATATCCCCTGCTGCGCGCTACTCCTCTCCCGTTCGCGAGGGCTCCGGTTCGGCGGGCTCCGCAGCAGCCTGCCTTCCGCTTGTTCGTCCAGCGTCGTCACGGTCCGATGCTTCCCGCGCGGCCATGGCCGCAGCGGTCGCATTGAGCTCCGGGACCGGCGATCCGACCACGACCTGGGCCACGCCCACGTCGCTCTTGAGCGCTTCCTCTGCATAGTGGCACGCAGCCCGATGGTCGCCGCCCACCATCCGCAGCTCCGGGTCATCGGTGCGGCAGTTCTCGGGGCGTCCCAGCCGTTCGTAGAGCCAGCAGCGGGTGTGGAAACGGCATCCGCTCGGAGGATTGGCCGGCGACGGGACGTCACCGGTGAGGATCACCCGCTTTCGGCGTCGCTCGGCCTTCGGGTCGGGGATGGGGACCGCCGAGAGGAGCGCGCGGGTGTACGGGTGAGCCGGCGTCTCGTAGATCCGGCTGGGCGGGCCGATCTCGACCAGCTTGCCCAGGTACATCACCCCCACCCGATCGCTGATGTGCCGGACCACCGAAAGGTCATGGGCGATGAACAGGTACGTGAGGCCGAACTGCTCGCGCAGCTCGATCAGCAGGTTCAGCACCTGCGCCTGGATCGAGACGTCGAGCGCCGAGATCGGCTCGTCGCAGACGATGAACTCCGGCTCCACCGCGAGGGCACGGGCCACCCCAATGCGCTGGCGCTGGCCACCCGAGAACTCGTGCGGGTACCGGTTCGTGTAGTTCGGGTTGAGACCCACGAGCCGCAGCAGCTCCTTGACCCGGTCGCTGCGGCCCTTGGCCGGCACCAGGTTGTGGGTCTCGATGGGCTCGGAGATGATCGAGCCGACCGTCATGCGCGGATTGAGGCTCGAGTACGGGTCCTGGAAGATGATCTGCATTCGGCGACGCATGGCGCGCAGCTCGTTGCGGTTCAGCGTGATCAGGTCCCGGCCGTCGAAGCGAACCGTCCCTTCGGTCGGGTTGCGCAGCCGGATCACGGCCCGGCCGGTGGTGCTCTTCCCGCAACCGGACTCCCCCACGAGGCCGAACGTCTCGCCCTTGCGGATCTCGAAGCTGATGTCGTCCACCGCCCGCACCCGGCCGATCTCGCGCTGGAAGATTCCCGCAGTGATCGGGAAGTGGACCTTGAGGTTCTCGACCTCGACCAGGTTCTCGTGGTCGCCCGTGGCGTTCGCCGTCACTGGATCCACCCCCCGGGCTCCGTGCCGAAGCAGCGGGCCAGGTGGCCTGCGCCCTCGCGCTCCGAGAGCGCCGGCTCGCGCTCCCGGCACGTGTCGCGCGCGTAGCGACAGCGGGGTGAGAAGCGGCATTCCGGCCCGGGGTTGATGAGGTCGGGAGGCAGCCCTTCGATCGTCCGCAGTCGAGCGTGCTTCTCCTCGTCGAGGCGCGGCAGCGACTCCAGGAGGCCCCAGGCGTACGGCATTCGCGGCTTCTCGAAGATGTCGTCCACCTCGCCGGTCTCCACGATCCGCCCGGCGTACATGACGTTGATCCGGTTGCACATGCCGGCTGCGATCCCCAGGTCGTGGGTGATGAGGATCACCGCGGTCCCGAACTCCGAAGAGAGCGACTTGATGAGCTCCAGGATCTGGGCCTGGATCGTCACATCCAGCGCCGTGGTGGGCTCGTCCGCGAGCAGGAGCATGGGGTCGCAGGCCAGGGCGATGGCGATCATCACCCGCTGCCGCATGCCGCCCGAGAACTGGTGCGGGTAGTCGCGCATGCGGTCGCGAGCCCTCGGGATGCCCACCTTGCTGAGCAGCTCCACGGCGCGATCGTCCGCCGCCTTCTTCGACAGGTCCAGGTGGACACGTGCCGACTCGGCGATCTGGAACCCGATCGTGAGGGTCGGGTTCAGGCTGGTCATGGGGTCCTGGAAGATGAAGCCGATCTTCTTGCCGCGCAGCCGGCGCATCTCCTCGTTGGAGAGCTTGAGGATGTTGATCCCGTCGAGGATGATCTCGCCGGACACGATCTTGCCGGGCGGGTTCGGCACGAGACGGGTCAGGGAGAGGGCCGTGACGCTCTTCCCGCAGCCGGACTCGCCGACGATACCTAGGGTCTCGCCGTAGTCGAGCTCGAAGCTGACCTCGTCCACGGCGTGCACGGTGCCGTCCCGTGTGAAGAACTGCGTCGAGAGGTTGCGGACCTCCAGGAGCTTGCGGGCATGCCGACGGCTGTCCTGGAGCGACTCCGCCAGGCGACGTCCCTCCTCGGTCTCGACGCTGACGTCTTCGGGCAGCTCGGTGAGGACCGGGCTGCCCGCCCGGCTCTGATCGTCAGACACGGTCAAGTTACTGCTTTCCCTTCAGCTTGGGATCGAGTGCATCGCGCAGGCCATCGCCCAGGAAGGTGAAGCTCACCAGGGCAAGGGCAATGGCGATGGCCGGGAACACGACCAGGTGCGGCTGCGAGCGGATGTACGCCTCTCCCGCAGCGACCAGGCTGCCCCACGAGGCGCGCGGGGCCTGGACGCCGATGCCGATGAAGGCCAGGGTCGCCTCCGCCAGGATCGCCCCCGGGATGCCCAGGGTGACCGCCACGATGACCGGCCCGATGGCATTGGGCAGCAGGTGCCGGCTCACGATCCTGAAGTCGCTGACCCCGATGGCCTTGGCCGCCTCCACGTACTCCTGTTCCTTGAGGGAGAGGAGCTGGCCGCGGACGAGCCGCGCCATGGTCACCCAGCTCACCAGGCCGATGGCCACGAACACCAGGAGCAACCCATCCATCGCCTTACCGAAGAAGGTCTCGCGGAAGGAGACCGACAGGAGGATGATGAAGAGCAGGTCCGGGAAGGCGTAGACGACATCGGTGAAGCGCATGAGCGCGGTATCGACCCGGCCGCCGAACCAGCCGGCGGCGGCGCCGACGGGGAGCCCGATGAGGAGCACCACGATCTGGACCACGACCGCCACCGTCATGCTGATCCGCGCCCCGTCCATGAGGCGGCTCAGGAGATCACGGCCCAGCTCGTCGGTGCCCAGGAGATGGCCGAGCTTGAACGGCGGGATCACCTGGTAGTTGTTCTTCGCGAGGCTCGTGAAGTCCTGGGTCCGGTAGTCATACGGCGTCAGGTACGGCCCGAAGATGGCGATGAACAGCAGGAACAGCACCACGAACCCGCCGATCAGCGCGAGCTTGTTCTTCCGGAGCCGTCCCCACGCGTCGCCCCACAGGCTCGCTGGCTTGCTGGTGAGGGCGCCGGGGGCCTCGAGGGCCTGCGTCTGGTTTGCCATTGCTCCCGGGCCTCCTAGCTGTACCGGATCCGCGGGTCGATGTAGGCGTACAGGACGTCCACGACCAGGTTCATGACCGCGATCGCCGCAGCGTACAGCATGGTCATGGCCATGATGACCCCGTAGTCACGCTGGCCGATGCTGGTGACGTAGTACTTGCCAATGCCCGGGATCGAGAAGATGGTCTCGATGATGAAGCTGCCGGTGATCAGGAAGGCCAGGATTGGCCCCAGGATGGTGATCACCGGGATCAGCGCGTTGCGGATCATGTGGACGATGACCACGGTCCGCTCCTTGAGACCCTTGCTCTGCGCCGTCCGGACGTAGTCCTTCCGGGTGACCTCGAGCATGCTCGCCCGCGTGTAGCGCGCGATCTGGGCAATGGGGAGCAACGCCAGGGCAACCGTGGGCAGCACCCAGTGCGATGGATCGGTCCAGCCGAAGGTCGGGAACCAGCGCAGGGTCACGCTGAAGATCACGAGCAGGAGGATGGCGCCCACGAAGCTCGGCGTGCAGATCCCGAGCACGCTGATGAAGGTGGCCACGTAATCGGGCCAGCCGTTGTGGCGTAACGCCGCGATCACCCCCAGAGGTATCCCGACGATGACGGAGAGCAGGAACGCCTGGAGTCCGAGCTGGGTCGTGATCCCGATACCGTCGGCCACGATGTCGTTCACGCTGCGATCCAGGTACTTGTACGAGGGGCCGAGGTCGCCGGTCACGAGGCCACCTACCCAGCGCAGGTACTGGACCGGGATCGGGTCGTCCAGCCCGTACTTCTCGTTGAGATGGTCGATGGTCGCCTGCGGCAGCTTCTTCTCGCGCGCCCACGGGCCACCCGGCGCCGCGTGCATGAGGGTGAAGGTGATCACCGACACAACGAACAGGACCGGGATGATCCAAAGCACTCGCCGGATGATGTAGCCGACCACGTTGCTCTCCTATGCCTGGGGGTTCCCGTGTATCCGACGGCCACAGACGTCGCAAGGCGCTCGCGGCGGCTGTGGCCGTCGGGTGGACCGGCGGACCGGTCCACCCGACTCGTGGCTTGACCCCTCAGCGGGGTCCGTCCTTCCTCAGTGGGCGGCGATGCTCACCCAGGCGAAGAAGTTCTCACCAGAGATCTGGGAGTCCTGCGCCGTCGGGTTCAGGTTCTGGACCCACGGCTTGATGAGACCGAAGCGCTGTCCGAAGCGGACCGGGATGATCGGGGCATCGGCCATGACCATCTCCTGCGCCTGGTTGTACAGGGGAACCTGCTCGTCGAGCGTCGACTTGGTGGCTGCCTGCGCCAGGAGCGCATCAACGTCCTTGTTGCAGTAGCCCATGTTGTTGTTCGCCGACGTGCAGCTGATCAGGTCCGTCAGGAAGTTGTTCGGGTGCGGGTAGTCCGCGCCCCATCCGAGACGGAAGATCGTGAACGGGTCCTTCGACAGCCGGTCGAGATACGCACCCCACTCCAGGCCGACGGGCTCGACGGAGACGCCGAAGGCGGTCCGCCAGGCTTCGACCATGAAGTCGACCTTGTTCTCCCAGTTGGCGCCGGTGTTGTACCCGATCTGGAGCTTGAGGTCGCTGGCACTTGCGACGCCCGCTTCCTGCAGGCCGGCATCGAAGTCGGCCTTGGCCTTGGTCAGGTCAAACGGATAGAAGACCGTGTCCTGGTGGCCCGGCATGCCCGGCGGGACGAGCGAGTCGGCCACGACGCCGATGCCGCTGAACGCGGTCGCCATCATGGTCTTCTTGTCGATCGCCTCGTTGAAGGCCTGTCGGAGCTTGATGCTCTTGGTGAACGGGCTCTTCGCCTGCTTGACGTCGAAGCCGAAGTAGGTGATCGAGAGGGTCGCTCCGGAAAGCACCTGCTGGCTCAGCGTCGGGTCGTTCTGGATGCGGGAGACCTCCTGGGAGGGAACACCCGCGATGTCGAGCTCATTCGCCTCGTAGGCCGCCAGGCTCGCGGACGGATCCGTGATCATGGCGTAGTCGACTTCCTTGATGGTCGGTGCCCCACCGAAGTCCTTGCTGATGTCCGGATTCCAGTTCGGGTTCGGAACCAGCACGATCTTCGAGTTGTGCTGCCAGTCCTTGAGCGTCATGGGACCCGAGCCGACCCAGTTGGCGGCCTCGGTGAAGTCCTTGGTCTCGACCCACTTCTTCTCGAGCGGCACGGTGCCGTACAGGGTCGCGATGTAGACGAAGTAGGCGGCGGGATGGGCGAGCTTGACCACGAAGGTCTTGTCGTCGGGTGCCGAGACGCCGAACTTGTCGAGCATGGCGTTGATATCGGCATCCGAGGTGGTCTTGACGTCCACGCCGAGCAGCTCAGAGCCCTCGACGACGTCGGCCATGATGTAGCTGTAGCCCGCGGCGTTGCGCGGATCGATCAGGCGCTTCCAGCTGTAGACGAAGTCGCCAGCGACGATCGGATCGCCGTTGGAGTACTTGATGTTGTCTCGCAGGTGGAAGGTGATGGTCTGCCCGTCAGGGCTGATGTCCCAGCTGGAAGCCAGCCACGGGATGACGTTGAGCTGCTTGTCGAAGTAGACAAGCGTGGCGGTCGTGTTGCGCAGGACGGTGATCGACGCGCTGTCGGTCGCCTGGGTCGGGTCCTGCGACGGCGGCTCGCCGCCCATGTCAACGTGGAGCACCTGGTTGGGATCCATCGCCGTCGTCGCCGTCGCCGAAGGCGCCGATGACTGGCTCGATCCCCCGCTGTTGTTGTTCGTGCTGCACGCCGCGAGCACGATCATCAACGCGACCAGGACTCCAAAGCTCTTCTTAATCCACATACACCTCGTCCTTTCGCCGGTACGGCGTCAAAGGGACCGCCGCGAGGAGCGGCGGGATCGGTTCAATCCGCCACGCGCGCCGTCAGGGGCGTCCGCGGACGACCGTCGTCATGACGTCAGCGCGATGATCGCGGTGTGACCTCCTCTCCTACCTGCGAAGCGCCCAACCCGTCCGATAGCGCCCGGCCCTGCCCCGAAGGCAGCTCCGAAGACATGAACGCAGGCGCCAGCAGGCGCCCCGCCGGGCGTAGGGCCTGCCAATGATTGTCCGGAGCATAAGGTAACGTCAAGAAAGCATCAGCGCTCCAGTCGCTGAGGCGGGTCACAAGTGCTACCCGGGCCCTGGCGGAAAGGTTCAATCGGAACCCGGACGGGTTGCTCCTGCGCTCACGGGATGAAGGCGTAGGCCTGCGCGCGCGCGATGGCCTGAGCGTCGATGCCGGACCCCGAGAGCGAGAACGCCTGCCTGCCGTTGGCGGGCACCGGTCCGCCACCCGCCGTCGAGACCACCGCCCCGACGAGATGGTCGCTGGCGTCGAAGAAGGCCACGCCAACGGTTGGGGGCTTGTTGCGTTGCGTGCCCGTCGTCTCGGAGAGCGTTCCGCTCACCGTGACCGAGTCCGCCCCGTCGGCGGTCCAGGCCAGATCGGAGATCGCCAACGGGATTCCCGGCACGTCGTCCATTCCGCGGGTGGGGCAGTACTTGATGTGGGTCACCAGGTCGGCCGGCGTGCCGGCGCCGGTCACCGGCTGGCCACCCATGATGTACACCGCGGACGTCCCGGGCTGAACAATGGCGGGACTCGGAAAGAACCGGCCGGCGCGCGTGTACACCGCGTTCCCGCCCTGCTTCCACTCGAGCCGCACCGCAGGCGTGTAGAGCTGCGTCGGCTCATAGTCGTAGAGCGTGTTCAGGAAGGTGACCGGCTCCTCCCCCACGTTCTTGAGCTCGAAGAACATGCTGATCCTGCCGTCCACGATGAAGACCTGCTGATCCATCTCGCCGCGGAACGGCTTGACCGGCCCGGGTGCGGGTGGGACCACGCTCTCCATGAAGACTGGCACGCCGGTCGCGGTCGACGCGTTGGGCGAGATGGCCACGGAAGGGGTGCTGCCCGGCTCGATCGAGGTCTGCGAGCCCGGTGCCGCGCACGCTCCCAGCAGCATCGCCGCAGCAACGATCAACACGGGCGCCCGCGTCGATCGCCGGGAGCCTCGGCTCACTCGGTCAGGCCCGTCGGGGGCCTCGGCAGGTTGGCCGATGAGCTCTGGGTCGCTGGATCGACCGAGGGCATCACGCCGGTGGCGGGGGGCGGGATGGGCGGCGGTGGCTGGTGCAGCACCCACCATTCCGCCTCGTGGGGGGTCAGCGGGTCGTTGTCGGCGCGCTCCATGACGCCCGGCCAGGCGACCGTCCTGGCCTGGAGCAGGGTCGGCCGGTTGTCCCCGGCCGCGTTGATCACCGCTGTCAGCATGAGCGCCATGGCGGCGCCGGCCGGCACGAGCCGTGCGAGGCGGAAGAGACGTGAGCGCCAGCCGACCGGCTCGTCCTGGGCGAGGGCGCGAATGCGCACCGCGTTGAAGGCCCGCGGCGACGGGTCCAGGCCGGCGATCCGCGCTCGCAGCGCCCGCTGCAGCTGGAGGACCAGTGCACGGTCGAGCCCGACCTCGTCCCGGCAGGCCGAGCATTCGACGAGGTGCGCCAGGTGGGGCGCGGACCGGGAGTCGAGCTCTTCGCCGAATCGGAAGCGCTCGATCAGCTCCCGGCTGATCCTATGGCAGCTCATGCGACGCCAGCCTCGAGTCCGCATTCGCGGAGGCGCGGCGCTCGATCGGGAGCTGGGCGCGAAGGGCCTTGAGCGCGTAGTGCAGGCGGGACTTCATGGTCCCGACGTTGCACTCGGCGATCTCGGCCGACTCCGCCAGCGAGTAGCCGTGCAGGTAGTACAGGATGATGGCGGTCTGCTGCTTGGGCGGCAGCGCGTCGATTCCGCGCTGCAGGACCTGGATGATCTCCCGCGACTCCACGACCTGCTCCGGGCGCGAGGTGAGGTCGGTGACGAGGTTCGTGATCAGCGCGGTGAGAGGCTCCATGGTGGCGCGGCGGCGGGTAACCCGCGAGTAGCACAGGTTGGTGCACACGCGCTGCAGCCATGGGAGGGGGGATACGTCGGTCCGAAGCCGTTCTCGGACGCGATAGGCCTTGACGAAGCAATCCTGCAGGATCTCCTCGGCGAGGAACGGGTCACGGGTGATCGCCAGCGCGGTGGTGTACACCGGCCGCTTGTATCGGTTGAAGAACTCCTCGAACGCCTCCAGGTCCCCCGACTGGATCCGCTCGACGAGGCCATCCGGCTGCGTCGTTCCCACTGGCACCCCGTGTTCAGATGCGCCGATCGCTACCCATAGTACGCCGTGCGTTTCACGCGGGTTCATCCCGGCCACCGGTGGCTGACGCGAACGCGTACCGCAGGTTCGGGTGGCGAGCAGCGCCCGCCTCGTCGAGGCGGCCCACCGGGGTCGTGACGGGAGCGGCCTTCAGCGCGGCCGGGTCGGAGGCTGCCATGTCCGCGATCTGGTGCATCACATCCACGAACCGGTCGAGCGTCTCGAGGCTCTCCGTCTCGGTCGGCTCGATCATCAGCGCCTCCTCGACGATGAGCGGGAAGTAGATCGTGGGCGGATGGATCCCGTGGTCCAGGATCGCTTTCGCGATGTCCAGGGTCGAGACGCCGTGCTCGTGCTTCTGGCGCCGGCCGGAGAAGACCACCTCGTGCTTGCAGATCCTGTCGTATGGCAGGTCGTACGCATCGGCCAGGCGGACCCGGAGGTAGTTCGCGGCGAGCACCGCATCGTCGCTGATCTCACGCAGGCCGGCCGCTCCGTTCGAGCGGATGTAGGTATACGCGCGGACGTGCATGCCGAAGTTCCCGGTGAAGGCCCGTACCTTGCCGATGGCGGACGGCCGCGCGTCGGGCTCCTCGAGCGCGAACCGCGCGCCCGGTGTCGATCGACCGGCCCATGCATTCCGCAGCACCTCGTCGGCGTCTCCGGCCACCAGGAGCGGCATGGGCGTGGGCAGGAACGGCGCGAGGCGCTCGCTGACGCCCACCGGGCCGGCACCCGGTCCCCCGCCCCCGTGCGGGGTCGAGAAGGTCTTGTGCAGGTTGAAGTGCATGACGTCGAATCCTGCGTCACCGGGCCGGAACCGCCCGAGGATGGCGTTCAGGTTCGCGCCGTCCATGTAGGCGATGGCGCCCGCGGCATGGACGGCCTCGACCACCTGGTCGATCTGATCCTCGAAGATCCCCAGCGTGGACGGGTTGGTGATCATCAGCGCCGCCACCTGCGGGCCGAGGGCGGCTCGGAGCGCGCCGAGGTCCATGCCGCCCCGCTCGTTGGAGGGGATGGTGACCGTGGTGTAGCCAACCATGGAGGCGGTTGCCGGATTCGTGCCATGGGCGCTGTCCGGCACGAGGACCGTCGTCCGCTGCTCGCCCTCGCCCCGGGCACGATGGTACGCGCGGGTCATGAGCATCCCGGTCAGCTCGCCGTGCGCGCCGGCCGCCGGCTGAAGCGAGATGGCGGCCATGCCGCTCACCTCGCGCAGAAGCTCGGCGAGCAGCCACTGCAGCTCGAGGCTGCCCTGGCTCATGGTGGCCGGATCGAGCGGGTGCGAGCCGGCGAGGCCCGGAAGGCCGGCCGCCCACTCGTTCACCTTCGGGTTGTACTTCATCGTGCACGACCCGAGCGGATAGAAGTCTAGGTCAATGGCGTGGTTCAGGTGGCTCAGCCGGTTGAAGTGACGCAGCAGCTCCAGCTCGCTCACCTCGGGAAGGCGCGGGGCCACGGCGCAGCGTGCCTCCGCCGGAATGGCCGGCTGACCTGCCGCTGCGCGGAGCGCCTCCGCCGATGGCGCCGGAAAGCGCACCGCACGCCGGCCCGGTCTCGAGCGCTCGAAGAGCAGCGGCTCCACCACGATGAGCGGGGCACTGGCATCGGGCGATATGAACGCCGCGCCGCGGCCGGATCCGTCCGGCGACCTCGGGGCACCCGCCGGCGCCCCCGGACGCTGCGTGACGCTCATGCCGCCTCCTCGAGACCGCGCAGGAGCCGGGCGATCTCGTCATCGGTCGTCAGCTCCGTTGCGGCCAGCAACAGGCAGTCGTTCAGCTGCGGGTAGTGCGGCTCGAGGACGAGGCCGGCCAGGATGCCGCGCTCGAGGAGGGCGTCATGCCGACGTTCGGCGTCCGGGATCCGGATCACGACCTCCGCGAGATAGGGCGCGCCGAAGCGCCGCTGACCGAGACCGGCAGCCTCGACGGCCGCCGCCAGGTGGCGTGCCTGGACCATCGACAGCTCCGCGACCTCGCGGAGCCCGTCGGGTCCGACAGCGGACAGGTACGTGGCGGCGGCAAGGGCGCACAGCGCCTGGTTGGTGCAGATGTTGCTTGCCGCCTTCTCGCGGCGGATGTGCTGCTCTCGGGCCTGGAGGGTGAGGACGTACCCGAGCCGTCCGGATCCGTCGTGCGTCGCGCCAACCAGCCGGCCGGGCATCTGACGCACGGAGGCCATGGGCGCGGCCATCAGGCCAACGTACGGACCGCCGAACGAGAGCGGGATCCCCAGCGGCTGGCCCTCGGCGGTGACGATGTCCGCGCCGTAGCTGCCCGGCGACGCCAGCACCGCCAGGGAGGTCGGCTCGACGTACGCCACGAACTGGGCGCCGGCTGCGTGCGTCGCGCCGCCCAGCGCCGCCATGGGCTCGACGCCACCGAAGAAGTTCGGCTGCTGCACCACCAGGCAGGCGACGTCGTCCCCCACCAGGCGCTCGACCGCGTCGATCGGGGTCAGCCCGCTGCCGTCGGGGCCCAGGTCGGCAGGGATCTCGACGACCTCGATGCCGGGGCCCGAGCAGTAGGTCTCGAGGACCCGGCGCACCTGCGGGTTCACGGCCGTGGCGACCGCCACCCTGTCACGATGGGTGAGGCGGCAGGCCATCAGCGCGGCCTCGGCGGTGGCCGTGGCCCCGTCGTAGTGGCTGGCGGTGGCGACCTCCATGCCGGTCAGCTCGCAGACGAGGGACTGGAACTCGTAGATGCTCTGCAGGGTGCCCTGGCTGACCTCGGGCTGGTAGGGGGTGTATGCGGTGGCGAACTCGCTGCGGCCGATCACCTCGTTCACGACCGCCGGGACCAGGTGTCGGTATGCCCCGGCGCCCAGGAAGCTCACGTCGGGCAGCCGGTTGCGATCGGCGAGGCGCGTCAGCTCTGCGCGGACCGCCTGCTCGGTGAGCGGCTCCGGGATCCCGAAGGAGCGCGGGGCGACCGCGGCGGGGATGTCGGCGAAGAGCGCATCAATGGTCGCCACGCCGATGGCGTCCAGCATCGTCGCCCGATCGGCGCCGGTGTGCGGGCTGTAGGCCATGACGAGGGGACCGTCAGCTGGTCAGCGCGGTGTAGGCATCGGCATCGAGCAGCGACTCGAGCTCGCCCGGGTCGGCCAGCTCGACGGTCGCGATCCAGCCGTCGCCGAACGCGTCGCTGTTGAGAAGCTCGGGCTCGTCGCCGAGCCGCTCGTTCACGGCGATGACGGTGCCGGAGACCGGCGCGAACAGGTCGCTCACGGCCTTCACGCTCTCCACGACGCCAAAGCCCGAAAACTGCTTCAGCGTGGTGCCAACCGCCGGCAGCTCGACGAACACGATGTCACCGAGCTCGTCGGCGGCGAAGCTGGTGATGCCGATGGTGGCGCTCGTCCCATCGACCCGCACCCACTCGTGCTCCTTCGTGTACCGAAGCCCTGGGGGATAGCTCACCGGACCTCCTGCTTGTGTGCTGCGCGCGGCTGTGGCCGATGGCGCCGCCGGGGGCTTGCGGCCGCCGGCAGGACGCCGCTCAGCGCGGCCTCCTGTAGAAGGGTAACGCTACCTGCTCGGCGCGGTACGGGCGTTCGCGGATGACGACCTCCACCTCCGCGCCGATGGTGGCCCGCCCCACCGGGAGGTAGGCCATGGCGATCTTCTCGCCCAGGGTTGCCGACGCGGTGCCGCTGGTCACCATCCCGACCTCGACGCCGTCGCAGCGAACCGGGTATCCGTGGCGCGGGATCGCGTTGTCGCGCATCACCAGGCCCACCAACCGCCGTTCCGGGCCTGCGTCGTGGATCCGCCGCAGCGCTTCGCTCCCGTGGAAGGGACCCTTCCCGAGCTTGACGACCCGGCCCATGTTCGCTTCGTACGGGTTCGTCCCGCGGTCGAGCTCGTTGCCGTACAGCGGCATCCCGGCCTCCAGCCGCAACGTGTCCCGGCTGCCCAGGCCGCAGGGCTTGAGGCCGAAGGGCGCGCCGGCGTCGTGGACGGCATGCCACAGGTTCGCGGCATCGGCAGGGTCGCAGAACAGCTCGAAGCCGTCCTCGCCGGTGTAGCCGGTGCGCGCGATGAGGCAGGCGATCCCGGCAACCACGCCCGGGGTGCAGTGGTAGTAGCCGAGCCCGTCGATGTCGGCATCCGTCAGGGTCTTGAGGAGCTCCGCGGCGCGCGGGCCCTGGGGTGCCACAAGCGCGGTGCGGTCGCTGCGGTCGTCAAGGACCGCGTCCATGCCCGTCGACGCCAAGAGACCCCGCAGGTGAGCGACATCGGCCTCGCGGTTCGCGGCATTGCAGACGACGAGGTACCCGTCGTCGACGCGATAGATGATGAGGTCGTCGACGATGCCGCCGTCCGCGGTGCAGAGCATCGAGTACTGGGCCTGTCCGGGCGCAAGAGCGCCCGGATCGGAGATCACGGCGTGGCGCAGAAAGTCCAGACCCTGCGGACCGGACACGTGCAGCTCGCCCATGTGGCTGAGATCGAAGAGGCCCACGGCACTGCGAACGGTCCGGTGCTCGTCGAGGATCGAGTGGTACTGGACCGGCATCTCCCAGCCGGCGAAGGGGACCATGCGCGCGCCGAGCGCGAGGTGAATCTCGTAGAGCGGCGTCCTGCGCAGCGGGGCGATGGCGGCGCTCATGCGCTGGTCGCCGCCTGCACGCGCTCCGCGAGGAGGAGCGCGGCACGCTCGACGACCTCCCGTTCGGTGGCATGGGTCATGATCTGCGGGGCCTCCTCCAGCTGGAACCAGCGCACCTCGTCGAATTCGTGATCATGCAGCCCGATGCTCCCACCGACCGGTCGCATCAGGAAGAAGTGCACCGTCTTGTGGAAGCGCGTCCGCTCGCGCACGAAGAAATAGGTGATCGCGCCCAGAGGCTCCTCCGCCTCGACCTCGATACCCGTCTCTTCGCGGACCTCGCGGAGCGCCGTTTCGGTGATGGTTTCCCCGGCATCCGGAGTGCCCTTGGGCAGAGCCCACAGGCGCGGCGCGCGGCGGTGGACGAGGAGGATCTCCCGGTGGTCGTCAACAGCCCGGTGGACGACTCCCCCGGCCGATGTTGCGCGCGCGTTCCGGAGCGGGGCCACGCCCGCGTCAGCCGCGGTGCGCGCGCGGAAGCCCGAGGGGCGGGACCTGCCGGCGCGACCCGACGCGACCGACCCGGCCGACCGCTGGGAAGCTGTAGCGGCTGGTCTGTGAACGAAGGGCGGTCACCGTTGCGAACTGACGGCGTGGCCGGTGATAGATCGTGGTTCCCATGGGCAGCCCCAGGCGGGCCCGGCGCGGGCTGCGGCGCCCGGCTCCGAAGTCGATGGACGGGTGGGAAACGAGGCGGGCCGTCAGACTCACTCGCATGGCGAGCATTGTACGCGGCGCCATTCCACCTGCAACCGGATCCTTCGTCAGCGCGGGTGGACGATCAGGGTCCGATACAGCGCGACCATCTCGGCGATGCGCGACGCGGACGCGAATCGCTCCGCTCCGTCCCGCGCGGCGGTGGCCATCGCGGCCCTACGGGCCGGGTCCTCGGCAAGGGCGAGCATCGCCGCGGCGAGGAGTGCAGCGGAGCGTCCGGGCCTCCTGGCGACCACCACGCCGTCCACGCCGTCGCGGATCGAATCGCGCACGCCAGGGCCCTCGAGGGTGCAGACCGGAAGGCCCACCGCCAGTGCCTCCGCAAGGACCAGCCCCTGCGTCTCGGTGCGCGAGGCGAAGCAGAAGAGGTCGGCGCCGGCGGCAACGGCGAGTGCCTCGAGGCGTGGCAGGCGGCCCGTGAGCAGCACACGGTCTCGCAGGTCCCGCCCCGCAACCCGCCGCTCGATCTCGTCGCGCAGCGGTCCGTCCCCGACGAGCGCAAGGCGCAGGCGGGAGTCGCTCCGGGCCGCGTCCGCGAAGGCGTCGAGCAGCAGGTCGGTGCTCTTCTCGCGCGCCAGGCGGCCCACCGAGACGGCGACGACCGTGTCAGCGGGCCAGCCGGCCAATCGGCGCGGATCGACCGGCGCGAGATCGCGGAGGGTCTCGAGATCGATCCCGGTCGGAATCGCGCGGACGATGGGCCGACGCGCCCCGCGCCGCGTCGCGACGGCGGCGTCGAGCTCGACGGCCAGGTCGGCAGCCGGCGCCACGAGGGCGGCGCAGCCGGCCCGGAAGGCGCCCAGGTACGCCTCCATGAGGGCCCACCCCGGGCCGGCGAGCGGCCCGAGGTAGTGCCGGTAGTCGGCGAACCGGGTGTGGTGCGTGAAGACGAGCGGCGCCCCCACCGTGCGGGCCACGTGTCGCGCCATCAGCCCCGACACGAACGGAGACTGTGCGTGGACGACGTCTGGACGCGCCGTGCGCACGCGCGCGAGGGGCGTGGAGGGAACGGGCCACGGCATCCGGTAGTCGGGAGGCGCGGGGGGTGGCCCCTGGTAGGACGGCAGCCACACCATCTCGGGGTCCGGGCCGGTCGCTCCCCCGCCCGTCGGCTGCGCCGAACCTGCGGGACGCGGGACGGCGAGGAGGACGCGGTGCCCGGCTGCCTCGAGCCCTCGCGCGAGTGCCTCGGTGGCGACCGTGACGCCGGACAGGTACGGGAGGTAGGACTCGCCGAAGATCGCCACCGTGAGGGACGGCTCGCCGCTCACGTGGCGGGCCGCTCTCCGACGTGCAGCGTCGCCATCCGGGACGGCAGCCGGCGCCATCGGATCCGCTCGAGCCCCACCCCTTCCATCAGGGCTGCGACGGCCGCAGGCGGCGGGTAGGCGAGGAGGCTCCGGGGCAGGTAGCGGTACGCCGACGACCGGCCCGCCACGCGTCCGAGGACGGGCACGATCCTGCGGAACCAGGTCTCGAACAGGACGCGCGGGATGCCTCGCTCCGGGATGGCAATCTCCAGGATCACGACTCGGCCACCCGGCCGCACGACGCGTGCCATCTCGCGCAGGCCGGCGGCGTAGTCGGGCAGGTTCCGCAGGCCGAAACCGATCGTCGCCGCGTCGAAGCTGCCGTCATCGAAGGGAAGGGCCAGTGCGTCGGCCTCCCGAAAGGCGGGGATACCGTCCCTATGGTCTGCACGAGCAGCCCGGGCCGACGCGCGCCGGAGCATGCCCCGGGAGACGTCCACGCCCACCGCCTCGCCGCGGGGCCGCACGGCTCCGGCCAGCGCCTCGGTGAGGCGCCCCGTCCCGCACGCCACGTCCAGCGCCCGGTCGCCCGGCCGCACCCCGGCGGCTATCACCGCGGCGTGCCGCCAGCGTTCGTCGAGGCCGGCGGTCATCACGGTGTTCATGAGGTCATAGATCGGCGCGATCCGGTCGAACATGGTCCGGATCCCGTCCGGGGGCGCCGAGTTGCCGCGCGGGAGCGCGGGGGGCATGACTGGCCTCGCTCGCGGGAGGGTGTGGCTGGTGGGCGATACTGGATTCGAACCAGTGACCTCACGGATGTGAACCGTGCGCTCTAACCAGCTGAGCCAATCGCCCACGAGGGGAGCCGCAGTATAGCCGTGCCGAGCTCGGACCGGCAATCGCCGCTCCGATCACCGGTCCTTCCGCTCCAACCGCTGCGCCACCCCGGCGAGGTCCAGGCCCACGACCCGGACCCGCTTGTGGCGGGACCGTGATCCGGCGACGATCACCAGGTCCGACGGCGGGAGGTCCAGCGCTGCGGCGAGCACCCGGACCAGGGCGCGGTTCGCCTCGCCGTCCGCGGCCGGCCGCGTGACGCGCACCTGCAGCACGCCATCAATGAGGGGACCGACCTCATCGCGTGCGGCTCGTGGTGCAACGTGAATGCCCACGATGGCTTCGGGAGCGCCCATGGCCATCAGAATCGAGCGAAGAGCCGCACGACCACGCTCAGGAGCAGCAGCGCGACGAAGGGCGACCAGTCGAGCCCGCCCATGGGCGGCAGCAGTCGCCTGATGGGCGCCAGGACCGGCTCGGTGACCTGGTACACGAATGCGGTGAACGGGCCCCCGCCCATCGGGCTCGTCCAGCTCAGCACCACCCGGAGCAGGATCAGGATCGAGTAGACGGCGCTCAACAGCGTCACGAAGGACGCCACAACCTGGCTCATCTCGAGCCAAGGATACCAGCGCCTATCGGCGGCTCGGCCGCCCGCCACCTCAGGCCGGACGCGGTCCAAAGAGCGCGGTGCCGATGCGAACCAGGGTTGCCCCCTCGGCGACTCCGGCCTCGGCATCGGCCGACATGCCCATCGACAGCTCCGGCAACCGGGTGCCGACAAGCTGTTCGAGCCGATCCCGGAGCTCGCGCAGCCGGCGGAAGATGGCACGCGCCTCGTCCCCCGTGGCGCCGAATGGCGCGATCGTCATCAGCCCCTGCACCCGGGCATGCCGCAGGCGCCCCAGCGCTGCGACGAGGTCGCTCCCGGGGCGCAGGTCATCGGCGAAGCGCTCGGCATCCCAGCCGGACTTCGTGGCCTCGCCACTGAGGTTCACCTGCAGCAGCAGGCGCGGCGTCGCGTCCGCGTCGTGCGCCAGGGCCTCGATGCGATCCAGGAGGGACGGCTCGTGGACGGAGTGGATCCAGCCGAACGCCTCCACCGCGCGACGGACCTTGTTCGACTGCAGGTGGCCGATGAGGTGCCATTCGGCCGCCGGCTCGGCCGCGACCTTGGGCAGGGCCTCCTGCACCCGGTTCTCTCCCAGGCGCGTCAGCCCGGCACGAACGGCGAGGTGGACGACATCGACCCCGAAACCCTTCGTGACCGCCACGAGCCGGAAGGCGCCGGGATCGCGCCCGGCGGCCTCCGCGCGAGACCGAAGGCGCCGCTCCAGCGCGGCTATGCGCTCACGCAGCCGCACCTCGTCAAGGGACGGCTCATCCACCGGCAGCATGGGACGTCTGCGGGGCCGACCCGCGGCCTAGTCCCCCTTGCGGCGCAGGAAGCTCGGGATGTCGAGATCGGTCTCGCCGTACGAGGGCCGCTCGACAGCGGGACGCACCGGGAGCGGCTGGCGTTCCGTCACGTGCGACTCCCGCGGCTCGGCCTGCGGGGTCCGCGCGAACGGCGACTCCTGCCCCATCTGCTCCTCAAGCGAGGCGCGCTCCGCCCGTTCCCGCTCGATCTCGGCGAGGATCTCGCGGCTCCGCTCGTCGAGGGATGCCTCCATCCCGCTCGACGCATCGGCGGCCGCTCCACGACCGGGCTGACGCACCTTCTTGGCGGCATCGAACCCGGTGGCGATGACGGTCACCTTCACCTCGTCGCGCATCCGGTCGTCGATGACGGTGCCGAAGATGATGTTCGCCTCCGGATCGGCGGCCTCCTTGATCACCTCGGCCGCCTCGTTCACCTCGAAGAGGCCGAGATCGCTCCCGCCGGTGACGTTGAAGAGGATGCCGCGGGCGCCCTGGATGTTCACCTCGAGGAGCGGGCTCATGACGGCCGCCCGCGCGGCCTCGACGGCCCGGTTTTCGCCGGTTGCGGTGCCGATCCCCATCATCGAGCTGCCGGCGTCGCGCATGATCGTCTTCACGTCGGCGAAGTCCAGGTTGATGAGGCCCGGCACGGTGATCAGGTCGCTGATGCCCTGCACGCCCTGGCGCAGGACGTCGTCCACCACACGGAAGGCGTCCAGGATCGACGTCTTCTTGTCGACCACCTCGCGCAGCCGGTCGTTCGGGATGGTGATCAGGGTGTCGACCTTCTCCTTGAGCCCCTCGGAGTACTGCTCGGCGACGAGCTTGCGGCGGACCCCCTCGAAGGAGAACGGCTTGGTGATGACGCCCACGGTGAGCGCTCCGAGGTCCTTGGCGATCTCCGCGATGACCGGGGCTGCCCCGGATCCGGTGCCACCGCCCATGCCGGCGGTGATGAAGATCATGTCGGCGTCCTTGAGCGCCTCGTAGATCTTCTCGGAATCCTCCTCGGCGGCGCGCTGCCCGACACCCGGATCGGCACCGGCCCCCAGCCCGCGAGTCAGCTTGTCGCCGATGCGGATCTTGTGGGGTGCGTCGCTCTGGAGGAGGGCCTGCGCGTCGGTGTTCACCGCAATGAACTCGACGCCCATCATCTCGGCGCGGATCATCCGGTTCACGGCGTTGGAGCCGCCGCCGCCGACGCCGATGACCTTGATCAATGCGAAGTGTTCTGCGTCTGAACGGAGCGGCATTCGAGATCTCCTGCGCGGGTGTGGTGGTATCGACCCGTCTCGCGCGGGTTTGTCCGATGATAGCGAGCCGCTGCGATGCTCGCTGGGGATTTTTCCACAGCCACGCGGGAAGTTATCCACACTCCGCCAACGCGCGGTGGACGGGTCGCCGGTCTGTACACCGGATGGGCGTGGATCAGCCCGGGAAGAGTCCTCGCAGCCAGTCGACGACCCGGCCCATGCCACCGGAGAACGACGAGTTGGTGGCATAGCCGATGGGCTCCTCGCCCAGGTGATCGGCGCCCCACAGGAGCAGGCCGATGGGGGTCGAGAAGGCGGGGTTGGAGAGCTGGTCCATGAGGCCGCCCACGCCCTGGGGGGCACCGATGCGGACCGGCATGTTCAGCACCTCGCGCGCCAGCTCTGCCGCACCCCCCAGCCGCGCCCCGCCACCGGTCAGCACCGCGCCCGCGGGCAGCATCCCGGCGTGGCCCGAGCGCTTCACCTCCTCGGCGATCAGCGAGAAGATCTCGCCCATCCGGGCCTCGATGATCTCGGAGAGACGGCGGCGCTGAATGGTCTGGCCGCCATCCTCGCCGAGGACCGCGACGTTGAGCAGCTCCTCGGGCTGGACCTCGGCGAGGTTGGCCGTCCCGTGCTTGATCTTGATCTCCTCCGCGAGGTTCAGGCTGGTGCGCAGGCCAATGGCCACGTCGTTGGTGACGTTGATGCCGCCCACCGGCAGGACCGCGGAGTGGTACACCGCGCCGTCCACGAAGATCGCGATGTCCGTGGTGCCGCCACCGATGTCCGCGACGAGGACCCCCAGGTCCTTCTCCGTGTCGGTGAGCACCGCCTCGGCCGCGGCGAGGGAGCTGATCACGAGCTCGTCGATCTGGATACTCGCCTGGGTGATGCACTTGGACAGGTTCTGGACGGAGGTCGCCGCCCCGGCGACGATATGGGTCTCGACCTCGAGGCGCACGGCGCTCATTCCCAGCGGATCCTTGATCCCGTCCTGGCCGTCCACGATGAAGCCGCGTGGAATGACGTGGAGGAGCTCGCGGTTGGAGGGGACCTGGATCGCCTTGGCGGCGTCGGTCGCCCGGGCGACGTCCTCGCGGCTGACCTCGCGCTTGTGACCGGAGACCGCGACCACGCCACGGCTGTTCTGGCTGGTGATGTGGCTGCCGCCGACCGCGACGAACGCCGAGCTGATCTTGTAGCCGGAGAGGCGCTCCGCCTTCTCGATGCTCTGCGCAACCGAGTTCACCGTCTGGTCGATGTTGGCGACCATCCCCTTCTTCATCCCGACCGACGGGCCGATGCCGTAGCCGATGATGTTGACGTCGCCCGTCCGACCGACCTCGCCGATGAGGGTCGTCACCTTGGTCGTGCCGGCGTCGATTCCGACCAGGACCGTTTCCCTGTCCAAGCTACCTCCTGACGTGCGCCCGGCGAGGGGCGCCCAGATGAATCGACCTTACAGGAAGTGGCGCCGGATGAGCGCCACGTTTTGGAAGATGCGCAGGCCGAACGCGAACAGGGCGACCAGGTACAGGTCGATTCCCAGTCGATCGCCGACGAAGGTCAGCAGGACCGCGACGAGCGCGTTCGTCACGAATCCGGAAAGGAAGACGCGGTTGTCGTAGTGCGCGTCGAGCTGAGCGCGGATGGCGCCCAGGACCGAGTCGAGGCCGGCCAGGATCCCGACCGCGCTGTAGCGCGCCAGGTCGGGGCTGACGTTGACGCCGAAGATGAGCCCGAGCGCGACTCCGACCGCGAGGCCGATCAGGGGAAGCCACATCAGGGAGGGTACCGATAGCCGCAGGATGGGGACCGCGGGCCGACGTCAGCATGCGTCCGAGCCACCCGGGCCGTTCGCCCGCCAATATACCTTCCCCGGGTTGCGGGCATCCACCCAGCCCACCGTGTTCTCGCGGTGCGCGGCAAACAGGGTCCTAACCGCCGCGACCTGGGCGGCGATGCGCGTGTCGACCGCGGCGGCATCGCCAATGTCGAGGCCGTACAGCCCGAAGACGGCCTGCCAGGTGCCCGATGGACGCGGCCGCAGGGTGTAGCCGCAGGTGTCGTCGAGCACGACCGAGAACCCCTTCGCGGACGACCCCATCGCCGCCGGAGCGACCCGCTCCAGCTGGAGCGCGGTGGCCATCACGTCGGCCGGGATCCGGTCGCCGATGATGATGTTCCGTGATGCCTGGCGCTGGTCGATGATGTACGGGAGGCTCGCCAGATCCGACGGCAGCGTGGCGCTCAGGGCCACCTCGCCGAAGACGGTTCCGTCGCTGCCGACCACCAGCTGGACGGCCGGAGTCCGCCACACGCTGGCCGGCTCCTTCTCGACGACCTGGACCGAAACGCCGTTCGGGAAGCGCGTCTCGACCCGGGCCGACGCAACGGCCGGGAGCGTGGCGAGGCGTTCGGCGAGCGACGCGGAGTCCACGGCAAGCAGGCTCTCGCCACGCACCGGGTCGAGGACCGCCGTCAGGCGGTCCGCCGAGGTGTAGCGGGTCCCCGCCCACGCGATCGACGAGACGCGGAGCCACGGTCCGTTGACACAGAAGAGCAGGCCGCCGGCGAAGGCGAGCGCCAGGAGGGCGGCAAGGATCCTTCCGCCGGACGCTCCGCGGGAGAACCGGGGCATGCGCAGGCGGGTTCCGCCTTTCCGGGCATGCGCCGCGCCCCGTCGCGGACGAGTCGAAGGCGCAGGGGCGCGGCGGCCAGCTCCCCGCGAACCGGATGACGGACGCGATTGGCTCGGCAGCGGGCGAGGTTGGGCGCCGGTGCCGCGCTTGACCTTCACGCCGGGTCCCCTGCCCCGCCGGCCCGCGACTCCTCGGCGGCGGAGGCCGCGAGCCCAAGGTCGACGAGGCGCGCGATCAGCTCACCGAACCCGATGCCGGCAAGCTCAGCCTGGCGGGGGTACATGCTCGTCGCGGTGAAACCGGGTAGCGTGTTCATCTCGCTGATGTACGCGCCGTCGGGGTTGACGAGGAAGTCCACGCGCGCGAGGCCCGCCGCGTCCACGGCACGGTAGGCGGCCAGCGCCAGATCCTTGACGCGCGCGGCGAGCGCGCCGTCGACGTCCGCCCTGGCATCGACATCCGCCATGCCTTCCACGTACTTCGACTCGTAGTCGTACCACTCGTGGTGGCTGCGCACCTCGCCGGGCTCGAAGACGATCGGCTCCTCGTTGCCAAGGACACCGCATTCGAGCTCGCGCGCGTGCGGCAGATAGCGCTCGACGATCGCCTTGGAATCGAAGCGGAACGCCTCGTCGAGCGCCGCCGGCAGCTCGTCCTCCCCGTGGACCAGGGTCATGCCCACGCTGCTCCCGAGGCGGGCGGGCTTCACGACGCACCGCTCCCCCGTCGCGGCCAGGGCGTCGCGCAGCACCCGCTCCGTCGAGGAGCGCCAGGCCGACCGACGGAACCACGCATAGTCGAGCACCGGCAGGCCATGACCCCGCATCAGGTCCTTGAAGACGATCTTGTCCATCGCCACCGCGCTGGCCAGCACCCCGGCCCCGGTGTATGGGATGCCCGCCATCTCCAGGAAGCCCTGCAGGGTCCCGTCCTCGCCGAACGGACCGTGGACGACGAGGAATGCGATGTCGATCGCCTCGGCGAGCGACCGCAGGGCGTTTCGCGACTCGAGCGCGCCGCTGCCTCCCCCGGTCGATACCGGCAGCCCTGCCCCCGCCCGCAGGCGCGCGACCTGTGTCGTGGGCGTCTCGGCGCCGAGCAGGGCCGCCAGGGAGCTCTCGCCGAGCTCGGGCGCCGGACCGGCGGGCAGATGCCATCGGCCGTCACGATCGATGTAGATCAGATACGGCGTGAAGCGCGTCCTGTCGATGGCACGCAGCACCGCCTCGGCCGAGCTGATGCTCACCTCGTGCTCGGCGGAGCGTCCGCCGGCAAAGACGCCCACCCGGAGGCGGGACGAATCGGGCAGGGTCATGGCTGCTCCTCCGGTGCCGACCAGTCGCCGACGAACTCGATCTCGTACTGGAGTGCTACGCCGAAGCGGTCCGCGACCAGCCGTCGGACGTGCTCGCCGACGGCGCGGACGTCCGCTGCTGTCCCGCCGCGGTCGCTGACGATGAAGTTCGCGTGCTTCGTGCTCACGCTCGCGGTGCCGATCCGGAATCCCTTGAGGCCGGCTGCGTCGGCGAGACGCCCCGCGAAGTCGCCCGGCGGGTTGCGGAAGACGCTCCCCGCGTTCTGGTCCGCCAGCGGCTGCGTTGCCAGGCGCTGGGCCTGATGCTCCGCCACGCGTGCCGCGACGGCCGCGGGGTCGCCGCGCTGGAGCCGGAGCGTCGCTGCAATCACCGTCTCGCCGCTGTGCTTGAACCGCGACTCCCGGTATGCGAAGGCGCAGGCCTTCGCCCCGTTGCTCACCGTCTCGTCGGCCGCCGCGCTCCACGATTCGACGCTGATGACCACGTCGCGCATCTCGCGACCGTGGGCGCCCGCGTTGGCCCAGACCGCCCCGCCGAGCGTGCCGGGGATGCTGATGCCGAACTCGAGCCCTTCCAGGCCGGCACCCACGCAGCGCTTCACCAGCATGGCCATCGCCGCGCCCGCGTCGGCGTCGACGGTCGTGCCCTCGACCGTCACCGACCGGGCCCGGTTGCGCAGCACCAGGCCACGCACCCCGGCATCCGCGACCACGAGGTCGCTGCCGTTGCCGAGCACAAAGCACGGTGCGCCCGCGTCGCGCGCGAGCCGCAGGCCCGCGAGGAGCGTGGACCGGTCGCGGGCCACGAGCAGTCGATCTGCCGGACCTCCGACCCGGAGCGTTGTGAACGGCGCCAGCGGGGCGTCCCGTTCGAGCGCGATCTCCCGCTCCGCGGCCAGCGCATCGAGTCGGGCGAGCTCCCCGCCTGTTCGGCTGCTCATGCGGCCGTCCCGGTTTCGGACGGGAGCGCCGCACCGGTGGCCATCGCGAGCAGCTCCGCCGCGAGGGCCTCGGCCGCGTGGGGACGCCCGAGCCGGCGCGCGGCGTCGGCCATCGAGAGCCGCACCGTGTCGTCGCGCAGGCGTCGAGCCTCCGCCACGAGTCGTTCGGCCGACAGGGCATGGTCCGCAATGACGACCGCCGCGCCCTGGTCGCCAAGCCAGCTCGCGTTCGCGTCCTGGTGCGCGCCGGCGTGTGGATAGGGCACTAGGATCGATGGCGTGCCGGTGGCGGCCACCTCGGCGCAGGTGGACGATCCCGCGCGTCCCACGACCAGGTCCGCCGCGACGAGAGCAGGCCCCATTCCGTCGGCGATGAAGGCCTCCGGTCGGTAGCGATCACGCAGGCGCTCGGCCAGTCCGTCCCTCGCCCGCTGCGCATCGGCGAGCCCGGTGGCGCCGGCCACGTGCAGGATCCGCCATTCGCCGACCAGCGACGGCAGGGCGCCTTCCACCGCGCGGTTCAGGGTGGTGACCGCCTGGGAGCCTCCGAAGACGAGCATGAGCCGATCATCCGCCTCGACGCCCAGCGCTGCACGCGCCGCCGCGCGATCGACCCCCTCGAACGAGCGAATGGGGGTGCCGGACACGAACGAGCGCCCGGGAAACGCGGCGAGGGTGGGCGGGAAGGAGACCGCCACCCGCGTGGCGACCCTGCCGACGGCGCGCGTCGAGCGCCCCGCGATCACGTTGCCCTCCCAGACCAGGGTGGGAATGCCCCGTGCTCGCGCGGCGACCACCAGCGGCATGGCAAGGTAGCCACCGGTGCTGAAGATCGCGGCCGGCCGGAGCCGGCCGAGAAGGAGCCAGGCCTGCGGGACGCTTGCGGCGACCCGCAGCGGGTCCAGCACGACGTGCACGTCGCGGCCGGCTGTGCGCAGCGAGCGCACCACCAATTGGTGGTATGGCAGCACGCCGGCGTCGCCCACGAGCCTGCGCTCCAGGCCGCGAACTCCGCCGATGTAGCTCAGCTCAAGGTCGGGCTGCGCGTCGCGCAGAGCCCGTGCGACGGCCAGCGCGGGGTAGATGTGCCCGCCGGTCCCGCCGCCCGACACCGAACACCGCATCGAGCAAGGATCCTGACTGCGTGGTCTCGCGGCTGATGGAGAGCAGGATCCCCACGGCCACGAGGTTGATGGTGAGCGCCGAGCCGCCGTAGCTGATGAACGGCAGCGGAATCCCGGTGACCGGCGCGAGGGCGGTCACCACGGCCATGTTGACGAAAGCCTGGACGACGAGCCAGGTCGTGAGGCCGCAGGCGAGGAGGCCGGAGAACGTGTCCGGCGCATGGATCGCGATCTTGTAGCCCTGGTAGGCGATGACCAGGAAGAGGGCGACGACGACGAGCGTCCCGACCAGCCCCCACTCCTCGCCGATGATCGCGAAGATGAAGTCCGTGGATGGCGCGGGCAGGTAGAGGAACTTCTGGCGGGACGCGCCCAGGCCCAGCCCGGTCACCCCGCCCAGGGCGAGCGCCATGAGCGCCTGCACGGCGTTGTAGCCGGTGTGCAGCGGGTCGCGGAAGGGATCCAGGAAGTTCTCCACGCGCTGGAGCTGGTACGGCGTGCTCGTGATCATCAAGACGGCCGCTGCAACCACGGCCGAGCCGATGGCGCCCAGGTACAGGAGGTTGGCGCCGGCCATGAAGAAGACCGATAGCGCGGCCACGACGAACACGCCCGCCGTCCCGAGATCGGGCTCGAGCGAGATGAGCAGGAACGCCGGTGCGACGAGCAGGCTGAACGGCACGAGCCCGTTCCAGAAGCTGCCGGCCGTCGCCCCGCGCCGGTCAAGCCAGTGGGCTAGGTAGAGGACGATCGCCAGCTTGGCCAGCTCGGCGGGCTGGAACCCGCCCATGCCCGGCAGGACGATCCAGCGCCGAGAGCCCGCGACCGACGTGCCGATCCCCGGGATGAGCACCGCGACGAGCAGGGCCATGGTCAGCACGTAGGCCGGGATCGCCATGTACCGCAGCCATCGGAAGTCGATGCGACTGGCAAGGATCATGGCCCCGACCCCGAGGCCGGCCCAGATGAGCTGCTGGATCCCGTACATCGACGGATCGTCGGACGAGAAGTAGGCCCGCACCGAGGAGGCGGAGTAGACCATCACCACGCCGGCGGCCACGAGCCCGATGACCGCCACCAGGAGCGGATACGACGGCTGATGGCGGTCGCGCTGCACGCCGCTCCGGTCCCGCCGGCGGCGCGCGGAGGCGGCGGCCACGGCACCCGCGGTCATCGTTCCTCGTCTCCCGCGTCGGCCGCTGTCACGCCAATGGCAATGGCGGCCGCGCGGAAGGCCTCTCCGCGGGCCGCGTAGTCGGTGAACATGTCGAAGCTCGCGGCCGCCGGCGATAGGAGCACGACATCCCCGGGACGCGCGATCTCGGCGGCGATCGCCACGGCCTCGTCCATGGAGCCGGCTCGTCGCACGGGGCGGCGGTCCCCGACCAGCCTGGCCAGCTCCGGCGCGGTCTCTCCCAGGAGGATGGCGGCCCGGCAGCGCGCCGCGATGCGATCCGCGAGCTCTCCGTAGTCGAGGCCCTTGTCCTTCCCTCCGGCGATGACCACCAGCGGGGCGGCGCCGAAAGCATCCAGGGCGGCCGTTGCGGCGGCCGGGATCGTCGCCTGCGAGTCGTTGACCCAGCGCACCCCGTCCCGGGATCCCAGCGTCTCGAGCCGGTGCGGCACGCCCCGGAAGGCCCGGATCGCCTGCGCGATGGCAGGCGTACCGACGCCGGCCCGGCGAGCTCCGAGCGCCGCGGCGAGGACATCGGCGCGCAGGTGGGCACCGGGCAGCGGCACGTCGGCCACCGGCATGAGCCGATCCGGACCGAGGTGGAGCCAGCCATCGGCCTCCCAGGCCTCGCGCCGTTCGTCCGCTCCGAGGTACCAATGGATCTCGCCGCCCTCCAGCGATTCCGCCAGGGCCCGGCAGCCTGGGTCGTCGGCATTGAGGATCAGCGCCCCGCCCTGCGCCACCGTGAGCTGCGCCAGGCGCGCCTTCACCGCGCGATAGGCATCCACCGTCCCGTGGCGATCGAGGTGATCCGCCAGGATGTTCGTGTAGACCGCCACCCGGGCCCCGCGTGAGATTGTCGGCAGCTGGAGCTCGGAGAGCTCGAGGACCGCCCACGTCGCGGCGTCGAGGTCGTCCGCGCTCTCGACGAGCGGCTGCCCGATGTTGCCGCCCACCACGTGGGGCACCCCTGCCTCCGCGAGGATGGCGCCAAGCAGCGCGGTGGTCGTGGTCTTGCCCTTCGTCCCGGTCACCGCCAGGATCTGTGCCCGGGTCAGGCGGAGGAAGAGCTCCACCTCGCTCACGAGCTCGACCCCGCCGGACTCGGCCGCGGCGAGCGCCTCGCGCAGCCACGCGTCGGTGGTCGGGAAGCGCGCGGAGATCGACGGGCTGGTTACGAGCAGATCGGCCGCCGCGACCAGCCCGGCTGCCTCGCCGGGGGTGATCCCCAGGGCCAGCTCGACCTGCCGGCCGGCGAGCGAGGCGGCGGCGGCGGCGAGCTCGTCGGGTGATCGTCGGTCGTAGGCGGTGACCGCCGCGCCGGCATCGGCCAGGTAGCGGGCGGCCGCGACGCCCGATCGGGCCAGGCCAAGCACCATCACGCGACGGCCGACCAGGTCGGCGCGCGAACGGACAGGCTGGCGGGCGGTCATCATCGGTCCACCTACAGCCCGTTCACCGTCGCCAGGAAGAGGCTGAAGCCCAGGAGGCCCGCCAGGGCGGAGACGATCCAGAAGCGGACGGTGATCTTCTCCTCCGCCCAGCCGATCAGCTCGAAATGGTGCTGGAGCGGCGCCATGCGGAAGATCCGCCGGCCGCGAAGCTTGAACGAGCCGACCTGCAGGACGACCGACAGGGTGACCGCCAGGAAGACGACACCGATCACGGCCAGCAGCAGCAGCTGGGTGGTGATCGTCGCCACCACCGCCAGGGTGGCTCCCAGGCCCAGGGCGCCCGAGTCTCCCATGAAGATCTGCGCGGGGTGGACGTTGAACCACAGGAATCCCATCAGGGCACCGATGATCAGCGCGCAGAAGACGGCCAGGTGCGGCTGCGACTCCTTCCCCGGGACGGCGACCAGCGCGATGAGCAGGTACGCCACGAAGCTGAAGATGAGCACCCCGCCGGCCAGCCCGTCCAGGCCGTCGGTCAGGTTCACACCATTGCTCATCGCGACGATGACGAACGCCACGAAGAGGATGAAGAGGATGGGCAGGATGCCCACGTCGCCAACGAGCGGGACGTTGATCTCGTTGATGAGGAAGTGACGCTGGATGTACCACGCCGCCAGCAGCGCCACCAGCGTCTGCCAGATCAGCTTGTAGCGTCCTCGCATGCCGATGCCGGTCTGGGCATTCACGTAGTCGTCGATGGCTCCAAGAATCCCCACGCCGACCAGGGTCAGCATGGGCGTCAGCGTGCTGACGTCCTCGATGCGCATGGCCATGGCCAGGAACATGACCACCACGATCATGAGCATGCCGCCCATGGTGGGCGTGCCGGCCTTGCCGAAATGGCCCTCCGGGCCCTCGACCCGGATCTGCTTGCCGAAGCCCAGTCGCTGCAGGAGGCCGATGTAGACCGGCGCGAGCGCGACCACTCCCCCGAAGGCCAGCAGCAGGCCGACGACGATGGCCAGCATCAGCGGCGGCTCCCTGCCCCGATGAGCGCTTCCACGACCCGATCCAGCTCCACGCCCCGGGAGCCCTTCACCAGGAGCAGGTCGCCGACGCCGGGAGCGAGGTCGCGCTCCACGACACGCGCCGCGTCGTCCGCGTCATCGGCGGTCAGGACCGAAGCCAGCCCAGCCGAGCGAGCGGCAGCCGCGATCCAGCGGCCGCGCGGACCCACCGCCACGAGCGCGTCGAGCCGCGATGCGGCCTCCGCGCCGATCTCGAGGTGGAGCCGCTCCTCCTCGGGCCCGAGCTCGAGCATGTCGCCCAGCACGGCGAGGCGTCGGCGCCCCGTCGGCACGGGCGTCTCCGCGAGGAAGGCGAGTGCCGCGCGCACGCTCACCGGCGAGGCGTTGTACGTGTCATCCACCAGCGTTGCCCCGCTGGCGGTCTCGGTGACCATCATCCGGTGCGGAGCGCTGCTGCCGATCGCCAGGGCGGCGGCCACCTCGTCGAGGGGCAGCGCGAAGTGCTCCGCGACGGCCGCCGCGGCAAGGGCATGCGGCACCAGGTGCCGGCCGGGAGTGCCGCTCCGGATCCGGCGCTCACCCCACGGAGTGCGCATCGTGAACTCGGTGCCGAGCGCCCCGTGGCTGACGACATCGGTCGCGCGAACGTCCGCCTCGGACTCGACCCCGAAGGTGCGCACCGGCGCGGCCGTCACGGCGCGCATGGCCGCCACCCGTGGGTCGTCGGCGTTGAGGACCGCCAGCCCATCTGGCGGCAGGGCCTGCGGCAGCTCGGCCTTGGCCTGGGCGATCCGCTCGATGCTTCCCGCGCGCTCAAGGTGGGTCGGGTGCACGGCCAGCACCACGCCGACCTCGGGCCGCGCGATCTCCGCGAGGCGGGCGATCTCGCCGACCGTGTACATGCTCATCTCGAGGACTGCGAGCTCGTCGCCGGGCTCGAGCCGCAGGAGCGTCATGGGAAGACCGGTCTCCGAGTTGAGATTTCCCTCGTTGCGGAGCACACGGTGTCCCCGCGATAGGACGTCGGCGATCGTCTCCTTGGCGAGGGTCTTGCCGGTGGACCCGGTGACGCCCACGACCCGGACCGCGAAACGGGACCGCCACCACGCGGCCAGCTCCTGCAGCGCGACGAGGGTGTCGCCCACGCGGACCACCGCGGCATCTGTGCCCGCCGGAATCTCGACCGGGGCGGAGACGAGCGCGGCGACCGCACCCGCCCGCAGCGCGTCGGAGACGAAGCGATGTCCATCCACCCGCTCGCCGGGAAGGGCCACGAACAGAGCGCCCGGCTCGACCGCCCGCGAGTCGACGCCTGCCCCGGCGAAGTCCTCGACGCGGCTCGGGCTGACAAGGCGGCCGCCGGTGACGGCGAGGAGGTCCTCGATGCGGATCGTCGGAGGCACGCGACACCCTGCGGAGATTCCCGCGGAGTCTACCAGCCCCTCCGTCGCGTGGAGGGTTGCGCCTGGTCGTCGGGCAGCGCTCATCGGGCGGCGACCGGAGTGGTCGGCCGGTCGGGCGGGATGGCCAGGTAGTCGAGGATCTGCGGCGCAAGGTCGTGGAAGACCGCCTCCGGCCGCTCGACCATCTGGTAGCGACCCCAGGTCGACGGGCGGTGGAGGAGGATGAGCGTGACGAGCTGCGGGTTGCTGGCGGGGTAGACACCGATGAACGAGGAGTCGATCCAGCCTTCGATGTACTCGGTTCGCGTCACGAGCTTGCCGCTCGCGTCGCGGACCTTCACCGGACCGGCGATCTGCGCCGTACCGGTCTTCCCGGCGATGCCGTATCCGGGCACCGAGGCAGCCTTGGCGATCCCGCCGTCGATGGCCCCCGTCAGGAGCCGCACCACCGTCGAAGCGGTCTGCTGCTTCATGATCCGCTCGCCCTCCGGGCGCGCGGTGGGGTGGTAGGTGCCGTTCGCGTCGGTCCACCCGGCGATCACGTGCGGCGTGACCATGACACCGCCGTTCGCGATCGCGGCGTACCCGGCGACGAGCTGGACGGCCGTGACGGTGAGCCCCTGACCGAACGCGTTCTGGGCGGTGGTCAGGTCACCCGACGCGTTGGGACTGGCCGGGTCCCAGAGCGTGCCGCCCACCTCGCCGGCGATGTCGATGCCCGTCGGCTGACCGAAGCCGTAGCGCCGGAAGGCCTGGTAGAGCTTCTCACCGCCCAGCTTCAGGCCGATGCGGGCGGCACCGTTGTTGTTCGACAGCTGGAGCACCTGCTGGGCCGTGATCTTTCCGTGGCCGTACGGCCAGTCATAGCGGTCGGCGTTCTGGATCCGGACCCCGCGCAGGCGCAGGTTGTTGTCGTCGACGACCGTGGTCTGGGTCGTGATCGCCCCGGCATCGAGGGCCGCGGCGATCGTGAAGGCTTTCATGACCGACCCCGGCTCGTACGGATGGGCAACCGCCGGGTTGTCGAAGAGGGTCGGATCGGTGGCGCTGTACTGGTTCGCGTCGTAGGCCGGGAAGGTGGCCATGGCCAGGATTGCGCCGGAATGGACGTCCATGATGATGCCGGTGGCCCCGTGCGCCAGGTTCTTCGCATAGCTCTGGTACATCCGCTCCTCGAGGAGATGCTGCAGGCCGGCATCGATGGTGAGCGTCAGATCCGCGCCATTCACCGGGGCCTGGGCAGACGTCACCGAGTCGGCGATCTGGCGCCCCGCCACGTCCTCCTGGGCGACGACCGCCCCCGGGGTGCCGGTCAGGAGGGCGTTCTCCGCGCCCTCGACGCCATATTGGCCGGTGCCGTCCACGTTGACGTAGCCGAGCAGCTGGGATGCCAGGGTGGAGCCCGGTGCGGCGCCGGCGGTCGGATAGACGCGACGCGTCTCGGGGAGCAGGCCGATCCCGGGCAGCCCCAGGGCTCTGACCCGGTCGGAGACCTTCGAATCCACGCGGCGCTCCAGCCATACCCACGCCTTTCCGCTCGTGAACAGGTCGAGCATGTCGGTGGCCGGCATTGACAGCACGTTGGCGAGGATGGCGGCCTCGCTCTCCTTGTCGGTCACCTGTGGCGGGGTGGCATAGATGGAGAAGACCTGGACCGATGTGGCCAGCAGGACGCCGCGTGAGTCGCGGATCTCGCCGCGCTCGGCGGGGATCTCCTCGCGCTGGGCCAGCTGGTCCGCCGCCATGGCAGCAAGCCGGTCGTGCTGGGCCACGTGCCACCAGGCCAGGCGTCCGCCGATCACGGTGGCGATCAGGGCCATCACCACCAGGAGGAAGAGGGCGCGACCCCGACTATCGGTCCTGGCGAGCATGCGCGTCTCCATCGAGCGTCCGGGTGGACGCCCGGCTCAGTGGGTGGTGTCTGGCGATGAGCTGGCGCCGGCTGCGCCACTGCTTGGGATGGCGAACGTGACCGCCGACTGCGGCAAGGGGACAAGCTTCAGGTCCGTGCCTGCCTTGTTCAGGACCTCCGACGGGGCGCGGGCGGTTCCGATCTGGAGCACGAGCTGCTGCTGCTCGGCCTTCAGGGTCGCGATCCGGGACTGCAGGCTGTCGATCTGGTAGCCGACCGCGGCTACGTGGCTCGATTGCGACAGATAGAAGAATGCGAGCCCCGCCGCGGCGACGATCGTGGCCAGCAGCCCGGCAACGCTGGCCTGCCGTCGCTGGCGCAGGGCACCCACGTGACGCACGCGCGGCCCCCGTGGACCGGGGACCGGCCGCTGCCGCGAGCGGCGACCGAGGACGCCGATGCCCGTGGCGGGACGTGCGCCGATGACCGCCATGGATCAGGCGGCCGTGGGGCGGCCGTGCAGCCTGACCCCCCACGAGGTCGGCGACTCGAAGTCAAGCCCCTCCTCGATCTCGAACGCCACGCTCTCCTCGAGCCAGCGACGGTCCTCGGTAATGGCCCGCGTGCGGCGGTCGCGGAGCTCGCGCTGCCGCACGCTGTACGTGCGCCGTCGGCTTGCCTGGTGTCGTGGTTTCCCTCGGCTCATGATGCCTCCTCTCACGCGCCCAGCGGGGCGAGCTTCTCGGCCACCCGCAGCCGTGCGCTGCGGGCTCGGCGGTTTCGGCCGACCTCGGCTTCGGTCGGCGTCGCGGCGCCCTTGGTGATCGGGCGCAGCTGCGCCCGGTGGCCGCAGGTGCAGACCGGCGGCAACGGATCCTCGATGCAGTCACGGCCCTCGCGCGCGATGAAGCGCTTGACGATGCGGTCCTCGCCGGAGTGGTAGCTGATGACCGCCAGGCGGCCGCCCGGGCGGAGTGCGGCCAGCGCCCCGGCGAGCCCCGCCCCAAGGACCTCCATCTCCCGGTTGACCGCGATGCGCAAGGCCTGGAAGGTGCGCGTTGCTGGGTGGATGCGGCGTGCGTCGGCGGGCCCCCGCCGCCCGACCGCGGACGCGACCACGGCGGCCAGGTCGGCGGCACTCACGAGGCGACCTTCCTGGCGCGCCGCCAGGATCGCCTTCGCGATGCGGCCTGCACGGCGTTCCTCACCAAACGTCGCGATGATTCCGGCGAGCTCTCGTTCCGAGGTCGCGTCGATGAGGTCGAGGGCGGAGAGTCCTGCTTCTTCATCGAATCTCATGTCCGGGGCCGATTCGGACCCGAAGCTGAAGCCTCGCGCGGGATCGGCAAGCTGGTAGCTCGAGAGGCCCAGGTCGAAGAGGACGGCGTCGAGCGGCAGGAAGCCCGTCGTGGCGGCCTCGTCGAGGATGGACGAGAAGTTGGCCTGGCGCAGCTCGACGCGGTCGCCGAACCGCGCCAGGTGGCGTGACGCCTCCGCGATGGCCGCCCGATCGGCGTCGAGGCCGAGCAGGCGACCATGCGGTGACGTCGTCTCCAGAAGCCGCTCGGCGTGCCCACCGCCTCCGACCGTGCAGTCGGCCACGGAGCTACCCGTCCGCACGTCGAGCAGGGCGAGAACCTCCTCGACGAGGACCGGCAGGTGCCCTTCTCCCATGGACCGCACCTCTCAGGTCGGATGGCGGGCCGATCGGCCCGGAGACGCATGAATGGGGTCTGCGCAACGTGCGTCATGGCGTTGCGCGCCCTAGATCCCGAGCTCGGCCAGGTGAGCGGCCAGCTCCTCCGGCGCGTCCTCGATCCGGGTCCGGTACGGCTGCCATGCCGATGGAGCCCAGATCTCGAGGCGGTTCAGCGCCCCCACCACGACGACCTCGCCCTCGTTCAGCGCGGCGTAGTCGCGCAGGTACGACGGGACGAGCAGACGCCCCTGGCGATCGAGCTCCACGTCCACCGCGCCGGAGGACATGAAGCGCGCGAACTCGCGCGCGTTGGGGTTGGTCATGGGCAGGGCACGGATCTTCTCGGCCAGGACGTTCCACTCCTCGGCGGGAAAGACGCCCAGGCAGCGATCGAGCCACCGTGCCAGCGTCGCCCCCTCGGCGAGACGGGCACGAAAGCGCGACGGGATCGCGACGCGTCCGCGGTCGTCGAGCGCGTGTCGGAACTCACCGGTGAGAAAAGGTGCCTGCGCCATGCGTGGGATCCACCACTCTTCCCCATTTGGCCCCATTTGGACCCACAGGCCGCCATTCTACAGGGCAGGCGCTGCCCGTCAAGGGAAATCGGCGCAGCGATCGTGGGACCTTCGTACCGGGGGCGCCGGAGGTCGGCGCTAGTCCGCGAACGGATGCCCGCCCAGGGGCGGCCGGGTCAGCGCGGAGCGGGTGTCGCTGCCGGGAGGGTCGTGGCCTGCGCGGCGGTCATGAGCACGACGCGCCGCGCGCCCTGCGGGGTGAGGAAGACCTCGCGCAGCTGGAAGTCGCCCGACTGACCGTACACGTAGGCGTAGCCCGTCAGGTCGCCCTCGCTGGTCTGCCAGTAGACGAGGCCGTTGGCGGCCTTGAACGGCTGCACCGGCGCGCGGGAGAAGGCGCCGAAGGTGATGCCCCGAGACCCGGTGATCCCCTTCTGCGGATCGACGGTGAAGAGCGTGTAGCGCGTTGGGCCAACGCCCACCTCGTAGTGGTCGAACCGGTCACTGGCTTCCGGTGTCGGCTCCGGAGTCGGAGTCGGTGCCCGGCTGGCCGACGCCGAAGGGGTCGCCACGGGCGTCGCGATGGGAGTCTCTGCGGGCGCGGTTGACTGGGTGGCGGCGGGCGTGGCCGTCGGGGAGCTCGTGGGGTTGTCCGCGATACCGTTGCCCCGGTTGCCCAGGAGGTACCAGCCGCCGACGCCGACCGCCGCGACCAGGATCAGCAGGACGCCAACCAGCGCCAGTCCACGGCCACGGCCACCGCCACCGCCGGATGCGGGCGCGGGCCGTGGCGGCGGAGGCGGAGCGGGAGCCTGCGGCCGTCGGAGCGCCTCGAGCTCCTCGCTGGGAATGACCAGCACACCGCGCAGGTAGCGGGGGCAGTTCGAGTACCCGCGCTCCAGGCACACGTGGCGCTGCTGCTCATCGGAGAGCGGGGCAGGATCACCGAACGCGTAGCAGCGATGCCCGCCGTTGGGTTCGGGCCGGTACTCGGCCCGAGCATCGGCAAGGCCCAGGAACGGGCAGACGGACTCCGGTCGCTTCGCCAGCTCGGCGAACAACGCTCGGCGCTCGGCTTCGCGGGCGGACTCCTCCGCCTCCTCCTTGCGCCTGCGGCGACCGAACACGGGCCCTCCTTCCGACCCGCCGGAGCCGCAGTCATGAAGCGCAGCGCCGGCAGGATGTGAGTCTAGCGTCCCACCCGAGGCATGTGCGATGCCCGCTGCGGGGTGACCGCAGGGGTACGAATGCGCCATTGAGATTCAGTGCCGCCGGTCCGTACCCTACCGATGGCGTGGTGTCGTTTGGCACCGCAGCCGGTTGGAGCATGACCTGTGGCACTCGATCCGATCGAACGGCATCAACGACCGCCGATCCCGCGCGGAGGGCGGATCCGTCGCTGCAGCGTGCGCCACGTGTCGATTCTTCCGGACCGGACCGGTGCCCGCGTCCAGGTCGACTGCCTGCTGGGCGGCCGCGATCATCCGCTCCCTCTGGGAACGATGGATGAGGCGCGGGCCATCTGCAACGCCTGCACCGCGACCACCGTCTGGCGCGCGGACGAGGACTGAGGGAAAGCCCCTGGAGCGCGGCCTGTAAGCCGAGTTCTGTCCCGGACCGATGTCGCCATCGGCTCGGAGACGGCCATCCATCTGTGCGACCTACCCGAGGGCTGGACGAGCAGCCTGCTCCGGCGCGAACGCCGGGTTTCGCCCTCCTATTCGGTCTTGCTCCGGCTCGAGCTTGCCGCGTTTCACTCCCGCTTGCGCGGGCATCGTCACTGTGGCGCTGGTCCTCGCCTCACGGCGGACGGGCGTTACCCGCGAGCCTGCTCTGTGGAGCTCGGACTTTCCTCGAGCGCCGCCTTTCGACGATCGCGCCCGCAGCCGTCCGGCCGCCTCCAGGGAGCCGCATTGTACGCGACCGCACCCCCGGGTTCAGCGCACCGCTCGGGGCTGGTCGATGGCCACGTTGCTGAGCCGATCGGCGTCCTTGTTCAGCTCCCTCGGGACGTGCCCGACGCTGTAGCCCTGCAGCCGGCCGAGCATGGCCATCACCCGGGCGTGAATGGGCTTGAGGTCGGCATGCTTGACCCGGTAGCGGCCGCTGATCTGCCTCGCCACCAGCTGGGAATCCATGCGCAGGTCGACGTGCGTCGCACCCAGGCGCAGGGCTTCCGCCAGCGCATCCTCGACCGCCGTCCACTCCGCATAGTTGTTGGTGCGGATTCCCAGGTAGGTCGCGAGCTCGGCGACGGTTTCGCCGGTCTGCGCGTCGCGGAGGATGGCTCCCAGCCCGGCCGGCCCCGGATTGCCGCGGGCGGCACCGTCGGTGTAGATCAGCAGGCGCCGGCTGCCGGCGGTCTCAGCCACGTCCGCCCTGGATCGCCTGCGTCACCTCCAGGATGGCGCGCGTGATGTTGATCCCGCGCGGGCATGCCTCGACACAGTTGAAGACCGTACGGCACCGCCAGACACCGTCCGCATCCGCCATCAGCTCGAGCCGCTCCTCGTGAGCATGGTCGCGGGTGTCGAAGATGAACCGGTGGGCGTTCACGATCGCCGCCGGGCCGATGTAGTCGCTGTTGGTCCAGAAGACGGGGCAGCCGGTCGTGCAGGCCCCGCAGGTGATGCAGCGTGAGGTGTCCTCGTACTTCGACCGATCGGCCTGCGACTGGCGGCGTTCCTTGCCATCCTCCGGGACCTCGTCGTTGACGAGGTACGGCATGGCCGCGCGGTACTTCTCCCAGAAGCCGGTCTGGTCGACGAGGAGGTCCTTCACGACCGGCAGGCCGCGCAGCGCCTCCACGGTAACCTTGCGCCCCGCGTCCTTGACGAGGTACTCGCAGGCGAGCCGATTCCGCCCGTTGATGAGCATGGCGTCGGATCCGCAGACCCCGTGGCCGCACGAGCGCCGGAAGGTGAGGGTGCCATCCTGGTACCACTTCACCTGCTGGAGCAGGTCCAGGACGCGGTCGGACGGCTCTGCCTCGACGCGGTACTCCTCCCAATGGGGAGCCCGGTCGAGCTCGGGATTGAAGCGGCGGATCCGCAGCTGGATCTCCATGGGCTCGGTCAGTACACCCGCGGCTTCGGCTGGAACTTCGTGATGGTCACCGGCTTGTAGCCGAGCGACGGCTGGCCGCCCTGCGCGTCGCGGAAGGCCAGTGAGTGCTTGAGCCAGGTCACGTCGTCGCGCTCGGGATGGTCCTCGCGCGCGTGCGCGCCGCGACTCTCCGTTCGCGCCAGGGCGGACGCGACGGTGGCCTCGGCAATATCGAGCAGGTAGCCCAGCTCGAGGGCGTCGACGAGATCCGTGTTGTACCGACAACCCTTGTCCTCGACGTGGAGGTGCTTCGCCCGCTCGCGCAGGCCAGCCACCACGTCGCGCGCCTCGGTCAGGAACTCCTCGGTTCGGAACACGCCGCACCTGTCGAACATGATGGCCTGCAGGGCCTCGCGAATCACCGCCGGCCGCTCCCCATCCACGGAGTCCATGAGGGCCGCGACCTCGGCGCGCGCGGTCGCGTCTGCCGCGGAGTCCGGTTCCGGCACGGGGGCCGTGCGGAGGTACTGCGCCATGGCGATGCCGGCGCGACGCCCGAAGACCAGCAGATCGAGGAGCGAGTTGGTTCCCAGGCGATTGCCCCCGTGGACGCTGACGCAGGCACACTCCCCCGCCGCGTAGAACCCGGGCACGACGGCCTGCCTTCCGTCATCGGTGAGCGCTCCGAGCACGCGGCCATCGACATCAGTCGGGATGCCGCCCATCGCGTAGTGCGCGGTGGGCTGGATGGGCACCAGGTCGTGCAACGGGTCCAGGCCGAAATAGGTCTTGATGAACCCGGTCATGTCGGGAAGCTTCTTGTTGAGGACCTCGTCACCCAGGTGGCGCACGTCGAGATGGACATAGTCCTTGCCGCCGATTCCTCGTCCCTCGGCGATCTCCAGGTAGATGGAGCGGCTGACCACGTCGCGGCTGGCGAGATCCTTCATGGTGGGCGCGTAGCGCTCCATGAAGCGCTCCCCCTCATTGTTGAGGAGGATGCCGCCCTCGCCGCGCATGGCCTCCGAGAGCAGGAATCCCAGGCGATACATCCCGGTCGGGTGGAACTGGTAGAACTCCAGGTCCTCGAGTGGCAGGCCATGGCGGTAGGCGATGGCCATCCCGTCCCCCGTGAGGGTGTGCGCGTTGGTGGTGACCTTGAACAGCTTGCCGTAGCCACCCGTCGCGAAGAGCACGGCCCTCGCCCGGAAGACGTGGACCTCCGACGTCGACAGCTCGAGGGCGACGACTCCGGCCACCGGCCCGTCCGGTCCCTGCGGCATGAGCAGGTCGAGCATCTGAAACTCGTCGAAGAACGTGATCTCGTGGTGGATGCACTGCTGGTAGAGGGTGTAGAGGATGGCGTGTCCGGTGCGATCGGCCGCGAAGCAGCTGCGCCGGACCGGCGCCTCCCCGTAGTTGCGGGTATGGCCGCCGAACCGGCGCTGATCGATCAGCCCCTCCGGGGTCCGATCGAACGGCATTCCCAGGTGCTCGAGGTTGATGATCGTCTCGATCGCGTCATGGCACATGACCTCGGCCGCGTCCTGGTCGACGAGATAATCGCCGCCCTTCACGGTGTCGAACCAGTGCCACTCCCAGTGGTCCTCCTCCGTGTTGCCGAGCGCCGCGCAGACGCCGCCCTGGGCAGCACCGGTGTGCGAGCGGGATGGGTACAGCTTGCTGATCACGGCGACCCTGGCCGTGGGACCCAGGTCGCGCTTCAGCTCAAGGGCGGCGTAGAGCCCCGCGCCTCCTGCCCCGATGACCACCGCGTCGAGCTCATGCAGGTTCATGCCGGGGGGTGGCTCGTACCGTGCTGCCTTGACCATCGGTCTAGAACCCCCCGCCCACGCCGGGGAGCAGGCTCAGGGGGCTGAGTCCCGGCGGGGCCGTATCGGGGTTGAAGGCAATGATCACGAAGATGCCGAGCAGCAGCCAGACCAGCGTGAAGGCGCCCAGGCCGATGAGGAGGAAGCTCCGCCACCCGCCGCGGTGGACGAGGTCGCCGATCACGATCCGCGCGCCATTGACCCCGTGGACCAGGGCGAGGAGGAGCAGGAGCAGGTCGTAGATCCGCCAGAACGGCGATCCCCAGCGGCTGGTGACGAAGGCGAAGTTGACCTCCTGTCCGGTGATCTCGGTGACGACGTGCATGATGATCATGTGACCCAGGGCCAGGAACACGAGGAGCACGCCGCTGATCCGCATGAAGTACCACATGAACCGCTCGAAGCCGGGGTTCTCCGGGCGCAGCTTCGCGGCCCGCGAGGGGTTCGTCCCCGACAGGTAGATCGTCCGCTCGCGGCTCATGCATGCCCCCAGGGGAGATACGGGGTCATCATGATCAGGCCAAGAGGGACCATCGCAACCACCGTCGTGGTGACAACGGCATAGGTCAGCGCCCGGTAGTGGACCGTCAGCCTTGGCCAGAAGTCCATGGCGATCACCCGCAGCCCGTTGAGCGAGTGATAGACGAGCGCCGCCATGAGCAGCACCTCGAGGAGCTTCATGGGCGGGTTGTGGTAGAGGGTCTGCGTCCAGTCGTAGACACTCGGCCAGGAAACGGTTGCCGTCTCGACGATGTGCAGGAACAGGAAGATGAGCACTCCGATGCCGGAGAGCCGATGGCCGAACCATGCCAGCTGGGACCAGGAAACGCGGTACCGGAACATCCCGCCCAGATCATCCCCTTTCCATCGTGGAACACCGGCCGGAGCGCGGCGTCGGCGGATTCGTCGGAGCGGCTGCGGCCGTCCGATTCTAGCGCGACTGCCGGGCCTAGGCCGCTCGAACTCGTGCGGCAACGGCCTCGCCGAACGCTCGCGTCCCGGCCGTGCCACCCAGGTCCTGCGTGACCGTCCGCCCCTCGGCGATCACGTCGCGCACGGCGGTCTCGACGGCGTCGGCGGCCGCGACCTCCCCCAGGTGGCGGAGCATCAGGCCGGCTGACAGGATCAACGCCGTCGGGTTGGCCCGGTCCTGGCCGGCGTACTTGGGTGCCGAGCCGTGCACGGGCTCGAAGACCGCGGCCTTCTCACCGATGTTCGCGCCGGGCGCCACGCCCAGGCCACCCACCAGACCGGCACACAGGTCGCTCACGATGTCGCCATAGAGGTTCGGCAGGACCATGACGTCGTACAGCTCCGGCTTCTGGACCAGCTGCATGCACATGTTGTCGACGATGCGGTCCTCGAACGCGATGCGCCCGTCGTACTCCGCGGCCACCTGCTGGCAGCTCTCCAGGAAGAGACCGTCGGAGAGCTTCATGATGTTCGCCTTGTGCACGGCGGTCACCTTGGAACGGCTGTTCCGCACGGCGTACTCGAACGCGTAGCGCGCGATGCGCTGGCTGGCGGCCCTGGTGATGATCTTGATGCTCTCGGCGGCGTCCGGACCCACGCGGTGCTCGATCCCGGCGTACAGGTCCTCCGTGTTCTCGCGGACGATGATGAGGTCGACGTTTTCGTACCGGGTCCGCACGCCCTGCATGCTCCGGGCGGGCCGGACGTTGGCGTAGAGCTCCAGCGCCTGTCGAAGGCCGACGTTCACACTGCGAAACCCGGATCCCACCGGCGTCGTGATTGGCCCCTTGATGGCCACGCCGTTACGCCGGATGCTCTCTACCACCCGCTCGGGCAACGGCGTGCCCTCCGTGGCGATGGTCGCCTCGCCTGCCTGCTGGACGTCCCAGTCGAACTCGATACCGGTCGCCTCCAGCACGACGCGTGTCGCGTCTGACAGCTCGGGGCCGATCCCGTCGCCGGGGATCAGGGTGACGGCGTAGCTCACGGTCTGGACGTTCCTTTCCATCGTCGCCGGTCAAAGCGCCGGCATACGCGGCGCAGTCTAGGACGATCCGGTCCAGCCCGGCATCGGCTGCGGACGGAGTCCTCAAGTCTTCTAAAGACCGATGACATCGGCCGCTTCAGAGAAAGCCAGGAGCTGAAGCCCGGTACAATCTGGAGGTTCCCGCCCGCGGCTGCAGCCCCGGTTGAGCGCGTGCGCCGCGGCACCTGATGAGACGTCGCAGGAGAATGCATGAAGCTCCAGGAATACCGGTCGAAGGAGATCCTCGACCGCCACGGCGTGCCGCTCCTTGCGGGCGAGACGGCTACCACGCCGGAAGAGGCGCGTACGGCCGCGGAACGGATCGGCGGTCCGGTGGTGGTCAAGGCCCAGGTCCTCGTTGGAGGGCGCGGCAAGGCCGGCGGCGTGAAGCTCGCCCAGACACCTGACGAGGCACGGGAGAAGGCGGCCGCCATCCTGGGGATGGAGATCAAGGGCATCACCGTCCGCACCGTGCTGGTCGCGCCCGCCGCTGAGATCGCCAAGGAGTACTACCTGGGACTGATCCTGGACCGGGCCGCGAAGGCGATCACGGTCATCGCCAGCGCGGAGGGCGGGGTCGAGATCGAGGAGACCGCGCGCACCAATCCCGATGCGATCCTGCGCCTACCGCTGCATCCCCTTATCGGGCTCCAGGAGCACAACGTCCGGCGGGCATCCTTCTTTCTGGGCATCCCTGCCGAGTTGCGCAACGACTTCCGCGCGGTGCTGCGCGGCCTGTACGAGGCGTTCGTCGCCTCCGATGCCGACCTCGCCGAGATCAATCCGCTGGTGGTGACCACCGACGCGCGACTGCTGGCCCTGGACGCGAAGATCGTGCTTGACGACTCGGCGCTCCCCCGCCATCCCGATCTCGAGGCCATGCGCGACCTGAACGAGGAGGAGCCCTCCGAGATCGCGGCGCGCGAGGCGGGCATCAACTTCATCAAGCTCGACGGCACCATCGGCTGCATGGTGAACGGCGCCGGACTGGCCATGACCACCATGGACCTCGTGAAGCTCGCCGGCGGCGAGCCGGCCAACTTCCTGGACATCGGCGGCGGTGCCAAGGCGGACAAGGTCTCCGCCGCCTTCCGCATCATCCTCGACGATCCCAACGTGAAGGCCATCCTCATCAACATCTTCGGGGGCATCACCCGCGGCGACGAGGTTGCCCGTGGCATCGTCGAGGCCCGTGCCGCGCTCACGCGGGAGGTGCCGATGGTGGTCCGCATCGTGGGCACCAACTCGGCCGAGGCCGCACCAATCCTCGCGGAGGCCAGGCTGATCACCGCCGAGTCGCTCGACGACGCGGCAGCCAAGGCGGTCGTCGCCGCAGCGGCGGCGGGAGGTGTGGCATGAGCATCCTGGTGAACCGAGAGACGCGCCTCGTTGTCCAGGGCATCACCGGGCGCGAGGGCGAATTCCACTCCCGCGCGATGCTCGAGTTCGGGACCAGCATCGTGGCAGGCATGACGCCCGGAAAGGGCGGCCAGACCGCCCTGGACGGCCAGGTCCCGGTCTTCGACACCGTCGCCGATGCGGTCCGCGAGACGGGCGCCAACACGAGCTGCATCTTCGTGCCGGCGGCGGCAGCCCCGGACGCCATCCTGGAGGCCGCGAATGCGGGCATCGGCCTCGTCGTGTGCATCACGGAGAACATCCCGGCCCTCGACATGCTTCGCGTCTACCACGTGCTCCAGGGGAAGGGCACCCGGCTGATTGGACCCAACTGCCCCGGCCTGACCAGTGTCGGGGACGGGGCGAAGGTGGGCATCATCCCCAACGACATCCACCGTCCCGGATCGGTGGGGCTCGTCAGCCGCTCCGGCACGCTCACCTACGAGGTCGTGCAGGCCATGACCGATGCCGGCATGGGGCAGTCGACCTGCGTCGGAATCGGCGGCGACCCCATCGTCGGCACGAACTTCACCGACGTTCTTGAGGCCTTCAACGCCGATCCGGAGACGGAGGCGATCGTGATGATCGGCGAGATCGGCGGCGAGGAGGAGGAGAACGCGGCCGCGTTCGTCGCGCGCGAGGTTCGCAAGCCGATGGCGGCCTTCATCGCGGGGCGCACGGCTCCCCCCGGCCGTCGGATGGGCCACGCCGGCGCCATCATCTCGGGCGGTTCGGGAACCGCCGAGTCCAAGCGGCAGGCGCTCGAGGCCGCCGGGATCGCCGTCGCGGACTCGCCGTCGCACATCCCGCAGCTTCTGCGCGCGGCAGGCGTCCGCGGCTGATCCGTCGGGCGCTCAGTCCGGCTGGAGCAGCTCCCAGAGCACGCCGTTGAGCGTGCGGGGGTGGACGAAGGCCACCGCCCCGTCCGCTCCGGGGCGTGGCGTGGCGTCGATCAGCTCCGCCTCGGTGGCCGCCAGTGCGGCCAGGTCACCCGGCAGGTCGTCGCTCCGCAGGCAGACATGATGGAGGCCCTCGCCCCTTGCGGCCAGAAAGTGGGCCACCCCGCTCTCCGGGCCCACGGGCTCGATGAGCTCGATCCGGGCCGCCGGCTCGGGGCCGCTGGACAGGAAGACGAGTCGCACCCCCTGGGCCTCCATGAGGATCGGCTCGCCGAGCGGCTCGAGACCGAAGAGCGCGCGGTAGCGCGGGACCGACGCCGCGAGCGAACGGACGACGACGGCGACGTGATCGACGGGACCGAGTCGGATGCTCATGCGCGGTACTCGCCCCACACGGCGCGCAGCACCCCGGCGATCTCGCCGAGGGTGACGCTGGCCTCGACACAGGTCCGGATCCGCGGCAGCAGGTTCTCCGTCCCGGTCGCCGCCTCGCGGAGCGCGCCGAGCGCCTCGTTCGCCGACGCCGCGTCGCGACCAGCGCGAAGCGCGCGCGTGCGCGCGACCTGCCGCTCCTCCGCTTCCCGGTCGATGTGCTGCGGCGCGGGCCGCTGCGCTTCTCCTTCGGTGAAGGCGTTGACGCCCACCACGATCTGCTCGCGCCGCTCCACCGCGCGCTGGAAATCGTACGCGGCATCGGCGATCTCGCCCTGCTGGTATCCCGCTGCGAGCGCGGTCAGCGTCCCGCCGCGCTCCTCGATGGCGGCCAGCTCCGCTCGGATGCGCTCCTCGAGGCCGTCGGTGAGCGCCTCCACGTAGTACGAGCCCCCGAGGGGGTCGACCGGCGCGGCCATTCCGGACTCGTAAGCCAACACTTGTTGAGTTCGAAGCGCAAGGCGGGCCGTTTCCGGGGTGGGCAGCCCCAGCGCCTCGTCGAAGGCGTTGGTGTGCACGCTCTGGGCGCCTCCCAGGACGGCGGCGAGTGCCTGGACGGTCGTGCGCACCACGTTCACGTCGGGTTGCTGCGCCGTCAGGGTCGAGCCCCCGGTCTGCACGTGAAAACGCATGGCCATCGACCGCGGGTCGCGGGCGCCGTACCGGTCGCGCGCGATGGTTGCCCAGACCCGGCGGGCGACGCGGAACTTCGCGACCTCCTCGAGCAGGTCGTTGTGCGCGGCGAAGAAGAAGGAAAGGCGCGGCGCGAACTCGTCGAACGCGAGGCCCGCGGCCAGGGCCGCATCGGCATAGGCCATCGCATTCGCGATCGTGAAGGCCACCTCCTGCGCCGCGGTGGAGCCGGCCTCGCGCATGTGGTAGCCGGAGATGCTGATCGTGTTGAACGATGGGAGCTCGGTGCGGCAGTAGGCGAACGTGTCGGTCACCAGACGCATCGAGGGCTCGGGCGGGAAGATGTACGTCCCGCGCGCGATGTACTCCTTGAGGATGTCGTTCTGGATGGTGCCGCGCAGGCGATCCGGCGCGACGCCCTGACGACGACCAACCGCCTCGTAGAGGGCGAGCAGGATGGCCGCCGTGGCATTGATGGTCATCGAGGTGCTCACCCGGTCGAGGCCGATACCGTCGAGGAGGATCTCCATGTCGGCGACGGAGTCGATGGGGACGCCGACTCGACCGACCTCGCCAGCCGCCATGGGGTCGTCACTGTCGTAGCCGATCTGGGTGGGCAGGTCGAACGCCACCGACAGCCCGGTCTGGCCCGATGCCAGGAGGTAGCGGAAGCGCTGGTTGGTCTCCTCGGCCGAGCCGAAGCCCGCGTACTGGCGCATCGTCCAGGCCCGGGCGCGGTATCCCTCGCTTCGGATCCCCCGCGTGAACGGGAAGGTCCCCGGGTCGCCGGGGCCCTGCGCGGGTGCTCGATCGTAGACGGTCGCGATCTCCAGGCCGGAGCTCGTCCTGTCGTGCATCGGCGGCGGGGTCACGTCGTGGTTGGGCATGAGGGGCCGATTGTACCGACGCCAACGACGTGGCAGACTCACGAAGCCCCACTCGCCCCATTACCGGGAAGGTAGTTTGCGCATGCCTGCCGCCGCGTTTGGCGTCCTCGCCGTATTCACCACCGCAGCGATCGTTGCCGGGCTCCTCGCCTGGTGGCTCGTGGGATCGCGGATCCCGCTGGGTCCGCTCCTGCCGATCATCGCCGCGTTCGCCGCCCTGTACGTGTCCGGCCACCGCCTGCAGATCGAGGTTGGGCCGAGCACGGAGCTATTCGGGTTCCAGGTCTCCCTCCTCTTCGATCTCGTGCTCGCCGCGCTCGTGGCAGTGGCCGTCGCGCTGCTCGGACGCATGGCAACCGGGCCCCGCCTCTGACGTCCCGGGGGGCGCCTACTCGATCCGGATCAGGAACTGCCCGGTGGCAACAGCCTGGCCGGCGCTCACCGCGATGGCCGCGATCCGCCCGGCCCGGGGTGCGCGCACCTCGTTCTGCATCTTCATTGCCTCGAGGGTGAGCAGCGGCTGATCCTGGTCGACCTCGCTCCCCTCCTCGACCTCGATCGCCACCACGAGCCCGGGCAATGTGGCCTTCACCTCGGTGGGTCCTCCTGCCGACCGTGACGCGACCTCTGCCTCGGCAAGCAGGCGCTCCCGGCGCGTGCGGACGGTCACCGCGATGCGCCGGCCGCGCAGCGTCACGAACCAGTCGCTCCCCGAACCCTCGACGACGACCGCCAGCGACGTCGTACCGTTGCTGAGGCGGGCGATCCCCGTCGCGCGGTCGGTCCACGTGAGCTGCCAGCCCTCGGCGGGCTGCGCCGGCACGCCTTCGACGACGACGCCATAGTCGGTCATTCGCCCACGGCCTCTCGCCGGGCCATCCGCGCCCACGCTGACTCACCCTCGCTCATCCGCGGTCCGCCTCGGGCGGCTGGCTCAGCCCCCCGCGGAGCCCGACCCTCCGTCGCCGCGAAGGCGGCCAGGCCGGCTTCCTCCGCCCCGATCTGCGGTCCGGTACCCCATCGCTCGCCGATCAGTCCGGTGTCGTAGTCCCCCGACACGAACGACGGCTCCTCGACGAGCCAGCGGTGGAAGCCCAAGTCCGTCTGCAGGCCACCGACCACCATCTCGTCGAGCGCGCGCCGCAGACGATCAACCGCGGCGGGACGGTCCGCGGCATGGACCATCAGCTTCGCGAGGAGCGGGTCGTACTCGGGGGTCAGCTGGAGGCCGGGCTTGACCGCGGCATCGACCCGGACCCCGGGCCCAGACGGCAGGCGCCAGGCGCCGACGGCGCCACCGACCGGGTTGAATCCGGCATACGGATCCTCGGCATAGACGCGAACCTCGATCGCGTGCCCGCGCGGCTGGACCTCGAGCACCTCGCTCGACAGGGGCTCGCCCGCGGCGATCCTGATCTGCCAGGCGACGATGTCGATCCCTGTGGTGAGCTCGGTCACACCGTGCTCGACCTGCAAGCGGGTGTTCATCTCCAGGAAGTAGTGGTGCCCTTCGGCGTCGACCAGGAACTCGACGGTCGCCGCGTTGCTGAACGGGACGGTGCCGGCCACCCGGCGCGCGCTATCGAACAGTGCCTCCCGGAGCCTGGGCGTGACCGCCGGTGACGGGGTCTCCTCCACGAGCTTCTGGTGGCGTCGCTGGATGGAGCAGTCCCGCTCCCCCAGGCAGACGAGGTGACCGTGCCCATCGCCCAGCAGCTGCACCTCCACGTGGCGAGCCGGGCTCACCAGGCGCTCCACGTACACCGTGCCGTCGCCGAACGCGGCCGCGGCCTCGCGCTGCGCCGCGGCGAGGACGTCGGTCAGATCTGCGGCCCGCTCGATGCGCCGCATACCACGACCGCCCCCGCCGGCAGCGGCCTTGAGCATGGCCGGGTAGCCGACAGTCGCGAGATCCGGCTCCGAGCCGGCATCGAGCGGCACGACCAGGCCGGGAACGATGGGGACTCCGGCGGCCGCCACGGATCGCCTCGCGGCAAGCTTGTTGCCGAGCGCGGCCTGCGCCTCCGGCGGGGGGCCGATCCAGACCAGCCCGGCATCGAGGACGGCGTGCGCGAACGAGGCGTTCTCCGACAGGAACCCGTAGCCTGGGTGAACAGCCTGCGCACCGCTGCGGCGCGCAGCATCCACCACGGCCGCGATGTTGAGATACGAATCGGCGGCGCGGCGCGGTCCGATCTCCACAGCGACATCAGCCATCTCGGCGTGGAGCGCGTCGACATCGACGTCGGAGTACACGGCGACGCTCTCGATCCCCAGCTCCCGGCAGGCGCGGATGATCCGGATTGCGATCTCGCCCCGGTTCGCGATCAGGATCCTGCGGAACGGCGGCGTCACGAGCCTCGGGGCGAGCGACCCCTGTCTTTGCGCACGGACAGTCGGTCGCTCACAGCGGAATGTTGCCGTGCTTCTTGCTGGGAAGCGGCTGCCGCTTGCCTTCGAGCATCGCGAGCCCGCCGGCCAGGCGCGCGCGCGTTTCCGATGGGAGGATCACCTCGTCGACGTAGCCACGTGCCGCGGCCACGTACGGGTTGGCGAAGCGCTCCTCGTACTCGAGCACCAGCCGGGCCCGTTCCGCCTCCGGGTCGTCGGCCTGCTCGATGCGGTCGCGGAAGATGATGTTCACAGCTCCCTCGACACCCATGACCGCGATCTCGGCCGTGGGCCAGGCGTAGTTGAGGTCGCCGCGGACGTGCTTGCTGCTCATCACGTCGTAGGCGCCCCCATACGCCTTGCGCGTGATGACCGTCAGCTTGGGCACCGTCGCCTCGCAGTATGCATACAGCAGCTTCGCCCCATGCCGGATGATGCCGCGGTGCTCCTGGTCCACCCCTGGCAGGAAACCGGGGACATCGACGAGGGTCACGAGCGGCACGTTGAACGCGTCGCAGGTCCGGACGAATCGTGCGGCCTTATCGGAGGCGTCGATGTCGAGAACCCCGGCCAGCACCTCCGGCTGCTGGGCCACGATGCCGATGCTCCGTCCCTCGATGCGCGCGAAGCCGCAGATGACATTCCGCGCGAAGTGGGCATGGACCTCGAGGAAGGACGACCCATCGACGATGCCCCGGATCACGGCATGCATGTCGTACGAGCGCTGCGGCGAGTCCGGGATGACGGCGTCCAGCGCGGCGCCATCGATGACGGGAGCTTGCCAGTTCCGTGCCCTGGGTGCGGCATCCACGTTGTTCTGCGGCAGGTACGCGATGAGCGACCGCGCGAGCGCAATCGCCTGCGGCTCGCCGGGAGACAGGAACTGGGCCACCCCGCTCATCTCGTTGTGCACCCGCGCGCCGCCGAGACCCTCGAAGTCGATCTCCTCGTGGGTCACGGCCTTCACGACGTTCGGCCCGGTGACGAACATGTAGCTGGTTCCCTCGGTCATGATCGTGAAGTCGGTGATCGCCGGCGAATAGACCGCGCCGCCGGCGCACGGCCCGAGGATCAGCGAGATCTGGGGAACCACCCCGCTGGCCAGGGTGTTGCGCAGGAAGATATCGGCATAGCCGCCCAGACTGACGACCCCTTCCTGGATGCGCGCGCCTCCCGAATCCGACAGGCCGATGATTGGTGCCCCCGCCTCCATCGCGAGATCCATCACCTTGCAGATCTTCTCGGCGTGGGCTTCCGACAGCGACCCACCGAACACGGTGAAGTCCTGCGCGTAGACGAACACGAGCCGTCCGTCGATTCGGCCGAACCCCGTCACGACGCCGTCGCCCAGGTAGCGCTGCGAATCGATGCCGAAGTCGGTTGCGCGATGCGTCACGAGGGCGTCCAGCTCTGAGAAGGAACTCTCGTCGAGGAGAAGGTCCACGCGTTCCCGCGCGGTCAGCTTTCCCCGAGCGTGCTGCTGCTCGATGCGGCGCTCGCCTCCACCCAGGAGCGCCGCGCGACGCAGGCCCTCCAGACGCGCATGCTTGTCCGCCGTCGACACGAGTCTCCTCTCACGATGCGTTGTGGGCCCAGCAGGGATCGAACCTGCGACCAGCCGGTTATGAGCCGGATGCTCTGACCACTGAGCTATGGGCCCGTCGATGCTGGTGGACAAGTTCGAGTATAGGCGCTCGTCTTTGCACAAAGACAACGGCTCGCGGGCAGCTTGTGGATAACTTCCATGGACCGACCAGCGTCGCCGCGCGTATCATCGGCGTCACCGCAGTCGCGGCCCTCTCCTGCCAGCCGAGCCGTATGTAGGTATTGCGTTGACCAAGGTGATTGCCATTGCGAACCAGAAGGGTGGCGTCGGAAAGACGACCACCTCGATCAACCTCGGCGGCGCCCTGGCCGAGCTGGGATATCGGGTGCTCTGCGTCGACATGGACCCGCAGGCGAACCTGACCGTGGGTCTTGGGATATCGCTCTCCGACGTACGGCAGTCCATGGGAAACGTTCTCTCGGAGGATCGAGCGCCGCTCGAGGCGGTCGTGCGGCAGACGCAGATGGACGGCCTGGACGTCGCGCCATCGACGCTTGAGCTCGCGTCGACGGAGGTCGAGCTGTTCACCGCCATCGGTCGCGAGATGGTGCTTCGCGATGCGCTCGAGGGCTGGCCGGAGACCACGTACGACGTCATCATCATCGACTGTCCACCGACCCTCGGACTGCTGACCATCAACGCCCTCGTGGCAAGCAGCCGCGTCATCATCCCGGTGCAGACCCAGTACTACGCCATCAAGGGACTGACCGCGCTCATCAAGGTGATCAACACGATCAAGCTGAAGCTGAACCATGACCTCGAGATCATGGGGCTCCTTGCGACGTTCTTCGACGGCCGCACCGTCCTTGCCCGGGAGATGCTCGAGAACCTGCGCGAGCTGGGCGACCATCGTGTCTTCAACACCATGATCAAGAACACGGTAAAGCTTGGCGAGGCACCGCTGACCGGGAAGCCGGTGACCGAATACGCCACAAACTCGAATGCCGCGCGTGCCTTCCGCGACTTTGCACGGGAGGTCGTTGAACTTGGCTAGCAAGCGTCCGGCATTCAGGGAAAACATCCATCGGCTGTTCGACGAGGCGGCTGCGATGGACCTCGGCCCAGGCGTCGTCTCGCTCATCGAGTCGCGCGCGACGCGCGCGCAGATCCGCGAGGTCGGCATCGACCGTATCCTTCCCAACCCCGCGCAGCCGCGGCTCTCCTATGAAGAGGACTCGCTCACCGAGCTGGCCGCCAGCATCCGCGAGCATGGCGTCCTCCAGCCGATCCTGGTCCGACCGGTCGGCAGCCAGTTCGAGCTGATCGCCGGCGAACGTCGCTGGCGCGCCTCGCGGCTTGCCGAGCGCTCGACCATCCCGGCCATCGTCGTCGAGTTCGACGAGCAGACGGCGCTCGAAGTGTCGATCATCGAGAACCTGCAGCGCGAGGACGTCTCGCCGCTGGAGGAGGCCGCGATGTACCGCAAGATGACCGACCTGGGCTACTCAGTCCGGCAGCTTGCCCAGAAGATCGGCAAGGACAAGGGGTACGTCGAGAACCGGCTGCGGCTGGCCGATGCACCACCCGAGGTGCGGGAGCTGGTGTCCGTGCGCAAAGACACCATCAGCCACGCGTACGAGCTGATGCGCATCACGGACGATCGGGTGCGGCGGCGGCTGGCCAAACGCGTGGCCGCCGGCGACCTCACGCTCGCCAAGCTGCGCCTCATGACCGGCGGTGGCGCCGAGGAGGGCGACGAACCGGTGCCCACCCGGCGAAGGCGCTCTCGCACCACGGCCGGGGCGGTGGCCGCCGCCCGACACGCTGACGATGCCCTGATGGACACGAAGGGCAAGCTCGCGGGAGCGGTCGACGAGCTCGTTGACCTGCTGCGTCACCCCGACGTCATCGAGCAGATCCCCGATGGCAACCGGGCTAACCTCGCGAAGTACCTGACGATCACCCGCCTGAAGCTCGAGAACGCCATCGCGATCCTGCGGTCCGGCATCGAGGAGTAGCCGGCCGCGGCGCATGGACCGTCAGGGCGTGTAGGACATCACCTCGCGCTGGTCGACGAGGAAGTCGATCAGGCGCTGCCGCGCGTCGGGGTCGATTCTGCGGAGCCCGGCGATCGCTCGCGGCAGTTCGAAGATGGGGGCTGCCAGCTGTCCGGCGGTGTCGATGCCCACGACGTGGTCCGGGCCTCCGCCAACCAGGAAGGCACGCTGGAACCCCCGCTGATCAAGGTCGGAGACACGGCAGAAGGCGGCAATCGCGGTGCCGACCCCCATCCGCTTGGCGAAATCGACGAACAGGTCCGCAGCCCAGCGATCGATCTGCTCGTCCTCCTGGGCCGTGACCATCTCCCGGTACGGCTGCTCTTCGACGGTGGCGCTGCTCATGCCCCGATGATAGCCGAGCGGCGGTCCGTTTTGGGCCGCCCTGGACGTGCGCCGCTGGGCGCCGAACCGCCCCGCTCCCCTGCTATTCTCCGGGCGTGATCAACCGTGCCGCAGACCCGCGCACCGCGGATCGGATCGCCTACGAGGTCCTGAAGACCCCCGCCGGCGCCGACGTGCCGCAGGTGATTGGGCATGCGACCTTCAGCCGTGGCACCACGACGGTCGATACCGAGGAGAACGTCGCGGTGGCCATCCGTGAGCTCCTGGCCCGACCGTTCGTGGACCGCGTCCAGGCCGACGAGCGCCCGCGCGGCTATCGGCGAAGCGCCCACGGCCAGGTGGATTTCCTGGTCCCGGGGATGCCGGAGCACTTCATCGCCCGCATGCGCGGCCTGTGGCTGAGCTACCCGGACGGGTCGGTCGTCACCGCACGCGAGGAACCCGCGACCGCGGAGCTCCCCGGCTCCATCGTACCCATCCCGGAGGCATCCGAGACGGCGCCGGGCGTCGCCGACCCGTCCGTTCGGCGGGGCACCCTCGAGGCGACCGGCGAGACGCCGGGCGGGCCGCCGCTGGTCAGGGGGCACGCGCCCATCAGCGGGCTGCGGCCCATCGGGGAAACGCCGTCCGTGCACCGAACCGACTGCGGCTGGATCGTGTGAAGCAACGTATGTGCAGCTTTACGCAGATGTGCGCAGATCGTGGTTGCGGATCTCGCGGGGGGTCCGCCCGGGGCGGCCCGTCCCCGTTCGAGTAGAATCGCTGCCGATGTTCAAGCGCTTCATCGTCGTGCCCATAGGCATCCTGGTCGTCGCCGTGTCGTACTGGTTCCTGAGCTACGACATGGCCGGCGCGACGATGCTCGCGATCTTCGGGATCGCCATGGGCCTGTACGGGGCGATCCTCCTGCCGACCGCGAATGACGTGGGGCCCACCGCCCCGGTCGATCCCGACTGGGAGCCCACGCGGCGTCCCGACTGAACGACCGTTCCGCGGGGCGACAGGCATGCTCCAGCCCGAGGCCCGGACAGACTGATGCCGGGGTCTCTGTGGCTGCCCTAGCGGTTGCCCGCTAACACAGAGCCCCGGCTCCTTGGTACTAACGGACTAGTCCCCCGCGTGTTAGTCCCGGCCGCCCGGTCCTATCGAATGCGCGCGCTCAGCGGATTCCCGTGTCGTACACGATGACCAGGTCGGGCGGCTGGCTCCCGGCCTCAACGGCAAGGTCGGTCGCCGATGGCGCTCCGATGAGACCCTCGACCGGCTGCGGGACAACCCGGTACGTGCCCGGCGGCAGGTTCAGCCTGAATCCCCCATCGGCTCCCGACGTACCGCGGGTCACCTCGCGGCCGTTCTCACCGAGCACCACGATCACCGCTCCACGCACCGGACGAGGAGAGCAGGCCGGATCCGGGGGATTGCGGACGATGGGGCACACCGGCGACGCGGAGACCGTGCCGCCGACCGGGATCGAGGTCGTGGTGCCGGTCTGCGAAGCGGGGGTACAGGCCGTTGCACAAACGAGCAGGATCAGCGCCACGCCGCGCCTGATGGTTGCATCGGCCCTGACGCTCACCTGTGAAGGACGCCGATCGCCGCGCTTCGGTTCCCGTGGACCCCGAGGCAGAGGGCAAGCCCACCTGCACGTCGCCTGCCCTCCCCGGGAGGAGCCGCTCCGCGCCCGGCCGAGCCGGCGTTCTCTTCGATCACCTCCTCAGGAGGAAGAGGAGGCCGGCGATCACGAGCACCGCGATCCCGGCGACGAAGATCCAGGTGCCCCACCACTGCTCGCGGTTCACCCGCCCGACCACGATGAGAATTGCCGAGGCCACCGTCAGCAGGGTGAGGAACGGATGAGCCCTGACACGATTCGGCATCGTATACCTCCGATCTGGCCGGCCCCGAAGGGCCGGCACGACTCACGAACCGCGGTCGTCAACCGCGGAACGCATCAATGAACCGCACCCGGGACCCGATGCGCATGGCCGAGTTGGCGTACACACGACCGGCCAGCCAGATGAGCCCGGCGATGGCCGCGACGATGAGAACGAGCGCGAGTGCGAACTGCCAGGCCGGCACGTCGCCCCCCGAGATGCGTACGGCCATGAGGATCGGCGCGAACGGGGGCAGCACCGAGGCGATCGCCACGAGCGGGCTGGCCGGGTTGGCCAGGTAGAGGTAGGCGAGCAGATAGGCGGCGATCTGGAAGAGCGAGAAGGGGGCAACGGCGCCCTGCACCTCCTCCGGCCGCGACACGAGCGCGGCCAGCGTTGCGTAGGCCGTCGCGTAGAACAGGAAGCCAAGCAGGAACCACAGGATGTAGCCCAGGACGGCACCCACCTCGAGCGCCGGCGTGGTCACGACGTGGGTGGCGGCGTTGGCGATCAGCGCCGCCGTCGCCACGATCCCAAGCTGCACCAGGCCGATCAGGCCGATCCCCGCGACCTTGCCCGCGAGCAGCTCGCTGGGCGGGACGGTGGCAAGCAGGATCTCCATGATCCGGGTGGCCTTCTCCTCGACCACGCCTTGGGCCACCTGGTTCCCCCAGAGGCCGAGCGCGATCCAGAGCAGGATGCCGACCGCCAGGCCCACGACCCGCTCCTGGGTCAGCCCCGGTTTCGCCGGCTGGAGGGCCTCCACCCGGACCTGCGCCCCGCTCATCACCGACGCCAGGCCCGTCGGGGACAGGCCGGCCGCCGCGAGGCCGGCGGCCAGCACCGCCCGTTCCAGCGCGGCTTGCACCAGGGAGGGGACGGTCTTCTGCACGACGGCGGTCGGCGAGGTCGCGGACCCAGTTACCAGCACATCGAGTGCTCCGGCGGACACCTGGGCCCTGCCCGCAGCCTCGTCGGCCACGTTGCTGACCGTGACCGGCTGGCGCAGCGCGGTCGCCGATGCACTGAAGGTCTGCTCGAGCGCCTGCGATCCGCCGCCGAAGCCGACCCGCACCGCCGTGGTGCGGCCGCCCAGGAGGGAGAAGCCGACGAGGCCGATCACGACCAGGGCAACCATCGCGATCGTGCCGCCGATGAAGACGCGCGAGCGCAGGCGGACGAGCATCTCGCGCCGCGTCACCAGGACGACGGCGGGCAGGCCGCGCTGCCTCGCACTTCGGGGCCTCGTCATGATCTCGTCTCGCCGATCGCGTCCCGGAACACGTCAGTGAGGCTCGCATCAGCCGGCCGGAACTCGTGGACGGGCCCGGTCTGGAGCGCCGCGTCGAGGACCACCTGGTCGTCGGTCCCGGGCGCCATCTCGAGGAGCGTGCGGCTGCCATCGGTCCGAACCTCGGTGACCCCGGGCACCGACGCCGCCCAGCCTGGCGCCGCCATCGGCACATCCACCCACAGGCGACGCGGGCCACCAACCCGAAGCGCGGCGACCGTGCCGACCGCCACCATCTTGTGGCGGTCGAGGATGCCAACCCGGTCGCAGATGCGCTCCACGAGGTCGAGCTCGTGGCTCGAGAAGATCACGGCCGCCCCGCCATCCGCCCGCTCGCGGATGACGCCGGTCATCACGTCGAGGGCGACCGGGTCGAGCCCGCTGAACGGCTCGTCGAGCACCAGGATGTCCGGGTCGCAGACCAGGGCGGCAGCCAGCTGCATGCGCTGCTGGTTGCCGTGGCTCAGGGACTGGAGCTCGTCATTGCGGCGGTCGGCAAGACCGAAACGCTCCAGCCAGTCCGAGCCCGCGCGCTGCGCGTCGGCATCGGGCATGCCATGGAGCTCGCCCAGGTAGGCCAGCTGCTCGATCAGCCGCATCTTCGGATAGAGGCCGCGCTCCTCGGGCATGTAGCCGATCCGGCGCCGGGTCGCGAAGTCCAGAGGAGCGCCACCCCACCGAACCTGGCCGGCATCGGCCGCCAGCACGCCCAGGATGATCCGCATCGTCGTGGTCTTTCCGGCGCCGTTGCGGCCGACGAAGCCGAACAGCTCTCCGGCGCGAACGTCGAAGGCGAGGTTCTCGAGCGCGACGATGTCGCCGTATCGCTTCGAGATCCCGTCGACCTCGAGCAGCCGAGCATCGTCGATCATCTCGTCACGCTCCAGGAGCCGCGGCTCCCTGCCCTGGGCGAACCGGTCGGATCGCCTCACGCTCGGCAGGTGCCTGATGACACATCGTGGAGCCTAGGCCCGACCAGGCTCGCTCCGGCGGGCGGGAGCCGGCCACGTACTGCGTTCGCGAGGCGAGTCTACCAGCGAGATCCCGCTCCCCGCCCACCCGCTCGCGCGAGTGGCTGAAGGTCGCCCTGCTCGAGTGCCGCCGCTGCCATCAAGTCGTCGAGCGGAGATCGCCGGTCCAGCGACATTGTCCAGGCTGCCGGGCGGGACTGAAGCGAGCCCGCAGCCGCAATTCCGTCACTCGCGCCCGAGCAGCTCGACCACATCACCAACGCCCACCCTGACCACGGGACGCCTCATACCGGACGCTGAGGTCGGAGGTGCAAGGGGAGTCGAACCGCCATCACCGACCTTAGCGTCCGTTCACGAACGCTCAGCTGGACGCTGATCGGCGCGGATCGCTGGTTCGCACAGACAGGTTAGGGAAGGAACGAGCTCGAGGCCGATGCCGATGACATCGCGATGGGGCCTCACGCTGCGGGGTCCGGCGGGGGGATGGCTCGCACCACCAGATCGTCGATCCCTGCGAAGTCGACGGGATTCGCCGTGTAGAGCGGCAGGCCGTTGGCGGTGGCGGTGGCGGCGATCAGCGCGTCGAAGGCACGGGCGGCCGGCTTGCGTCCTGATTGTCGGTATGCCGAGGCAACGATCCCGAAGGCCCGGGCGGCAGCGGCATCAAACGGGATGGGATCGAAGTCGGCCTCGGCCTGCTGGACGTGGGCCAGGCGACGGGCACGCTCCGCGTCGTCGGTGGCCACCAGGGGTCCGATGGAGAGCTCCGCCAGGGTGATGGCAGAGATCAGCGCGACATCGGGAAGGGCGGACGCATCCTGCAGACGGCGGAGCGTCAGCAGTGCGCTGGTGTCCAGGAGGCCCTCGGGATCGCTCACAGTGATTGATCGAGGGCAGCGTCGATGTCGCGGCGGAGGGCGTCAGCCTCGACCGCCGGCAGGCGTCGCCAGCGCTCGAGGAGCCTCGCGGCTGCGATCCCCCGCGCACGCAGGGGTCGGAGCTCGGCGACCGGGCGGCCGTCACGGGTCACCGTCACGCGCTCCCCCGCTTCGACCCGGTCGACCACGTTTCCGCCATGGTTGCGCAGCTCGCGAATGGTCACCCTATCCATGGCGTGAGTGTATCACGGGTGATACTGACGTCAAGGTCCATCCGGATCGTTCCGGTTCTCCGGCCTGCAGTTGCTGCAACTGAGGCATGCCCATCGCCTGCGGCGCTGTGTGAGCACGTCGCTCAAGCGTGGACAAGGCACCGTGGGAACGTGTGATCACCACCGTTCGGGAGAGCCTGGCCCATTAGGGGTGCTGCCGAGACTAGGCCGGCACCCGCGAACGGCGCGTGCCGACGGAGTTCGTCGAGATCGTCCGGGGTGAGCATCGCCCGTGCTCGGGCATCACGGGCGGCCGAGACCAGCTGATCGGGATCGGTACCCTCGCGGGCGGCGTCCAGCAGGGCTCGACGTGCGGTGCTCAGCCATAGGCCGTCCCGGAGGGTCCGGTCGGTCATCGCAGCGTGGCGCGAGCGGTGCAGCGTGACGCCTGGACGCGATCTGAGTCGCGACGTCTCCGGGATGGTGAAGTGGATGGTCGACGGGATGATGTCCGTCAGGGCGAGCAGGGTCAGCGCCGTGTCGTGGCTGTAGGTCCCGTACGGCGCGAGGGCCTGCAGGGCGTACAGCTCGTCGTCAGCACCGATCGGCCAGTGCGGCAGCCGATACAGCCCGTGAGCGATCCGATCCGCTGAGCCGGTCTGCGCGCGCCAGGTCAGCGCCCGCCGGCTGATGCCATGCTCAGCCGCCTGGGCGGTCGTGAAGTAGCCGTGCTGCGCGGCCGCCGCCGCCAGCAGTTCCTCCCAAGACATGCGCCAATGTTCCGTAATCCGTAACAATGGGGCAAGTGGCTCCGGCGGGCCGGAGCCGGCCACTTACTGCGTTCGCGCGGCGAGACCTCGAGCGAGATCTCACTCCCCCGCCCCAGTCGCTCGCGCGAGTGGCTGAAGGTCGAACCACTCGAGTGCGGGCGCTGCCATCAGATCGTTGAGCGCCGGTCGCCGGTTCAGCGTCACTGTGCCGACTGCACCTCAAGACTCAAGCGAGCGCGCAGCCAGCGCGCCATGGCCCGGCGGCGATCCGGTTCCTGACGAGAGTTGGGTCGACCCGGCGATGCGCGCGACGTGCTACCGCATACCGGATTCCTGGTGAACCCTTATGGCTCCTGTTCCATGCGTTCAAGGAGTACACGCATGAGACACATGAGAACGCGGCTGAGACGTATGAGATGTTTCAATGCCCCCTCTCAGGCACCTATCCGCTGCGGCAACCGGGACGTGGGGCGGAAGGTTCGCGAGGACTTCGGCCTCTACCATGGTGATCTCTCGGAGACATCGTGGACAGCATGGCAGACGACATCACGGCGTCGGCCTCCACCGTGCAGCGGGGCTCTCCGCTGTCAACGATCTCCCCAACCGACACCTGCCGGGCATTCCGATCAACGACGAGCGCGGGACATCATTTCTTCTGGATGGTTGCGTCTGCCGCTGGCGGTGGCGACTCCTCATTCCCCGCCATGTCCGTGGCAATCGAGTAGAACTCGTAGTACCCCTTCCCGTCCGGGAAGGTGAACGGCGACGAGAATTGCGCGGGGTTGGGCTCCTCGGACAATGTGGCGCTCGTTGTCCAGCCGCCCCATGCGTCCCGAGTCGATACACGGAACCGATACCTGATACTGATGCTGAGCGTACCGCCCGGGGAATTGTCCGATGCATAGCCGCTGAGGCTGATGAGGCTATCCCGAGTGCTTGCCGGCAATGAGTTGATGCTCGAAGTCGGTGGTGTGGTGTCCGGAGGCGGGGTGCGGTCGATAGGGACCGTAATGGTCGCGTCGGTCTCGACGCCGCCCGCGAATACACGCGCGTCGACTATGAACGAGTCCCACCCTCCGTCATCGAAGCTGTACAGGGCGTAGAAGGACTCGTCAGGCGAGTCGTAGGCGCCGTCCCAAGGCTGGGCGACCGCCCAATCGGCCAGCAGCGTCGAGCCTGATGCCTTGTAGCCGTAGACTCGGAGGTCCACGGTTTCGATGGCCGCCGATGCCTGAGCTTCTCCGGATACGCCAAGGGAGATGCATTGGTTCAGCGAGTCAGGCGATACGGAACCGCCCTGGATGATCCCGCAGGAACCGCCGGTGATGGTCGTCTGGCCAGACATTACGAGCGTCGAGGCCGTCACATAGCTCGTACCCGCGTCAGCACTTGATGGTGCGGGCTCGACGTTGCCCGACGCATCCGCAGCGATCGTGTAGAACTCGTAGTCGCCGGGTCCTGATGGGAAGGTGAAGCTGATCGGCGACGAAGAGCCCGAAGACCCTTCAGTCCAGCCCGTCCACGTCGCGCCGCCGTCGGTGCTGTACCGCCACCAGAGCGCGACGGATGCAACGCCCGACAGATCGTCGCTGGCGGTGTACGGCACGCCGATGGTCGGGGTTGAATACTGAGCATCAAGCGGTCCCGCCTGAGAAATCGGCGGGATGTCGTCGATGAGGAACACGAAGCTGCTCGCGACGCGGGACTCGTTCCCGGCTGTGTCGCGGACCTGCGCGTACACGAAGTGCTGACCAAGGTCCGAGGGTACTGTGATCGACGCGTAAGGGGAGAACGGGATCCATGGTGCAGAAGCCAGATCGTCCTCGCTGCGGGCCAGCCGCATGTCGGCGATTGGCTCGCTCAGATCGGTGAACGTGACGCTGACGTTCGGATTGTCTGCCTCCCAGCTGCCCTGGTTGAGGGTGATCCGGACGATCGGCGGTGTCACGTCAGCCGCGACGCTGACCGGTCCCACCACGAACGGCACGCCGACTGCGCCTCCTGCCGCGACCGGCAGCGCTACGTAGGTGTATTCGCCATCGGCGAGCGGTCCGTCCTCGAATGTCGCACCCGAGCCTGGGTAGAGCCCGAGGTCGGTCTTGATGGAGCCGGACAGCCGATAAAGGTGGACGGAGCCGTTGCCTGAGGCGGTGCTGACCGTGACGGAGACGATGTTGCCGTCCTCCGCGGCGGCGCCCATGGCAACCGTTTCGGTCGCCGCGTCGTCACCGGCGAAGGCGACTTCGCGCCCGGCGTCGAGCTCGGAGGCGTCGTTCTCGCCGCCGCGATCGGTGTCCCAGCTGGCAGGGTCGCTGCCGGCCGACAACTCCTGTGCGACCGTCAGGCCATCGCCGTCTTGGTCGGTCTCCCCGTCTGCCGGATCCTGCGGATCGAGGCCGAAGAGCGGCTCCGCGGCGTCGGCGACCCCGTCGCCGTCGGAGTCCACCTTGGTTCCGAGGGTCACTGTCGCGGAGGCTGCCCGCTGCACCGGAGCGCCGCCCTCGGTCGTCGCGCTCGCCACCACGTCGACTCTGTACGTGCCGGCCAGGTCGGTCGCCCACAGCTGGCCGCCGAACACCCCGTCGTTAGCATCGGCGTCGGCGCTGGCGCCGTCGTCGCAAAGTGTGAACCGTCGGCTCACACCGGCGGGGTCGGTCACAGTGGCCATCGCCGTGGCGTCGGCCAACCCATCGGCCGCGGCATTGAACGCGAAGTGCACCTCAATGGGGAGGCCTGCCAGGCCCTGGCTGGCGACGGACAGCGAGCCCGTCAGCGGGGCATCGGCCTCGGTCACCTCGAAATCGACCGGCTCGGGGTTGGGAACGTCGGTGCCGGCGATGGTGAACTGCCACGTCCCCACCTCCGGCGCCGCAATCGAGATGTCGAGGCTCGTCGCCGTGCGCGTGACCGTCACGTCGGGATCGGTCGAGTCGGAGGCGATGACCCGGCCGCTGGGGCTGGTCAGCGTCAAATCGAAGCTCGATCCGCTCCAGACGGTGTGGAAGGTTGCCGCGCCCGCCCCGGCGGTGATCGGCGCGCTCGCCGTGGAGGTCTGACCCTGGCCCAGCGCCGCGGTGGTGCCGGCGCTGATCCGCGCCCAGATGGGTGGCGCGGCCTGATCAATGACCATTCCACCAGGCACCGAGAACTGCTGCTCGGCGAAAGCCAGGGTCATCGGGTAGGTGCCGGCCTGAAGGCTGGCGGGTGCCCAGGCGACCAGGTGGTAGGCGCCGTCGCGGTAGTCGGCGCTGCGGATGGTGGCGTTCAGGCCATTCACGGTCAGGCGGAAGGCGTTGCGCGGCAGGCCGGCGCCGAGCGCCTGCCCGCCCAGGGTGGGGACGAGGTTGACCTCGATCGGCCCGGCGAGCGGGTTGCGCAGCTCGTGGGTCGATGGCGGGAGGAAGTCGATGCCTGGCTGCCCGGATTTGGCCACAGCGGTGAGGTCGAGGGTGGTGGTCCCGTCGCCGGACGAGCTGAGCTCGTCGCCTGGTGGATCGATGCCGTGCACCAAGACGAGCGCAACGTGATCAACGCCGACCACCGGGAGGGTCACGTCCATGGGGACGAACGAGCGCGGGCCACCCCGCAGCAGGGTGGGGTCGATGACGAACTCATTGGCTTCGTTAACCGGCACTAGGCCAATCGCGAACCGCCCGGTGCTGAAGGAGCTGTCAAGGTGCAGCTCAAGGTGGGTCGTGCCGGCCGGGAAGCGGAGCTCGTACACGTCACCGCTCCACTGCTTCACCGGGAGACTCCACGGGCTGTCGGTGGTCTGCAGCTGGCGGCCTGTCACATCAAAGGACGGATACGAAGCCTGGCTCGGCGCCGGGTCGCCCGGAGTCAGGCCGTGGCCAGTCTTGGCGTCGAGCAAGGCATAGGCGGCATTCTGCGTGGCCGAGACGTTGATCGCCCGGTTCAGGGCGTAGTGGGTGAGGTAGTAGTCGCGCAGGGCGCCCACCAGATCGGCGTAGCGGTAGTCGTGCGTCTGGTAGTTGTAGCCGAGGGTGGCAGCGAAGTCGGTGGTCTGGTGGCTGTACGGAGCAGCCATGAGGGCTTGTAGGAAGGCGATAGCCCGATGCTCGAGATCGACGTCGGGATTCTGCGGCCCGTGGCGCTCGGCCCAGTACTGCAGGATCGACGCCGCCTCGTACGGTGCGCGCCCATCGCCGAAGACCAAACCGAGCAGCGATCCCGGTGCATCAATTGACGGACGTTGGTCGGCAAACAACTTGACCCAGGAGAGGTACGACTGGTCGGTGGACGCCAGGTCTAGGTCGTCGACATCGGCCAGCAGGTCCTGGGCCAAGACGGCCGGGCTCTCGATCTCGGTCTGATTGAAGTTGGCCTCTTCGATGACCGGGTTGAAACCCGACTCCCACTGCACTGCGTGGAAGAGCTCGTGGTCAACCAGGCTCTTCCAGGGAGCGCCGGCGGCATCCCACCCACCTCCAGCCGGGAAGCCGTCGCGGGCCCCTTGGGCCAGCCAGTTGCGAATGTTCTCCGCCCTCAGCTGCACCTTACCCGGCTCCGACGTGAGCCCAATCGCGTCAATCGGTTCGGTTCGACAGCGGATCTCGATGCGCAGCGCGGCCGGCGTGGGCAGGCCCAGCCCAGGTTGATTATCGACACCCTGGCTGCCGTACTCGTCGAGCGTCCGCTCGGCGCGATCCTTGACCGCTTGGGCCATGCCGTCCGCCTCGCCGACGAGTGGGGCCAGCATGTGCCAGTCGTAGACGACGGTCACCCGCTCGCCATTTGCGGGATCGGGGTCGGGGTCGATCTCGCCAGACTGACCCGAGAGGTCCTCGGCACTGCAGTCGCGGACGGTGCCGGCGTGAAACTCGCCGAAGACGGCCAAACCATGGGCCTGTCCGGTCGACTGGAACGTGCTCATGACCTGGCCGCTGGTCAGGTCGAAACGGAAGACCTCCCCGGTGTAGTAGTCTGCGCTCCAGAACGAAGCGCCGTCTGGGTCGAGGTTCATGGCGAACCAGGCGTTCTCACCGGGCGCATCGAAGGTGCGAATCACCGAGCCGTCAGCGCGGATCCAGACAATGTCGTCCCAATCGGCGACGAGCACGGAGTCGTCGCCGATGAGCCGTAGCGCATAGGTGGTCCCACTGCCGGACAGCGTCGTCCAATCCGCCAACTGGGCGTTGGTGCAGACGTCGAACTGCCTGATGACCCGCCCCTCCGAGGTGTAGAGCAGGCTGCACTGGTCGCTCTTGAGGTCAATCCAGTCAGTGCCACGCGGCCCGGTGGCGGGATCGAGGTCGGCCGAGACGTCGCCGAGCAGGTTGAACTTGAGAACGTCTCGAGAGCCGTCGGCTTGACCGATGTACGAGTAGCCGTCGGCGTCGAACACGATCGATTCGGGATGCGCGTTGTACCCGTATCCCCAGGTGCCCAGGTACGTCCCATCGCGGTTGAACTTGTAGACGTTGTTGTCTTGGAAGGCGGTGACGTACAGGTTGCCGTCCTCGTCAAAGGCCATCCCCGTCGTCTCGGAGCCCGCGGCACCGGTGTCGAGGATCATGTTCAGCGTGCCGTCGGACAGCCGCCACTCGACCTTGCCGTCGCCGGCCCCCACGAACACATCGCCCTGCTGGAAGGTTGTGTGCACCGGATCAGCCAGGGTCGTGGCCGACGGTGTGCCAGGCTGCACGAGGCTGGGGTCAGCCTTGCCGGCGGCCAGCGTGCCAGGGCCTCCGGCTGATGCTTGGCTCGGCACTTGCAGCAGCAGTGCCGCCACGGACGCGACAACGAGAATCCGGCGAGCCATTTGTCCCCCTTCCTTCTATGGCGATGACGTGGGCTGCGGTGGGCCACCAAGCGCGCGGGTAACGCGCCCCTGGGCGTCAAGGCAGAACGGCGGCGGACCGCCGAGGCTCACGTACTGACCCGCGGTGTCACCCTGACGACTGAGCGCGGGGCCTGGATCAAAGCCCGCCGCTTTCGGAATGCGGATCCCAACTCCGCCGAGTTCCGAGAAGACGAAGATCACCGTGTCGGGATCGTCGAAGGCGGCGGTACTACCGAAGAAGTAGCAGTCGTCGTCTGGCGGAGCGGTGCCGATGTACCACGGGCGAGGGTTCGCGCCGTACAGGAGGACTCCGTCCAGATGCGCGTCGCTGTAGAGGCGCATCACCTTCCGGCCCTCGAGGTCGATCTCGATCTGTCTGCCGTCGACCGTCACGGCGGAGGTGCTGCCCACAATCGGACTGACGCTCGTCACGACGCCCGACACCTCGGGGTCGACGATCGTCCCGGGCCGACTGGCCGCACACGCAGTGAGGAATATCGTGGCGGCAAACGCCACCGCAGCGAGGCAACCGAGCGCGCCACGTTGACGACGACGCCTGTCAGCGCCGGCGTGACTGCGCTGAATCATCGACCCCCATCCCTCCGTGCGGCCCCTGGGCGAGTGCCGCGGGCGACTTCGCCCTCCCCTCCCGGCAAGCCTAGCAGTCCGGTCAATCGTGACATGACCCCAAGTCTCTTGGGCCCGGTCGCCAAGAACTAGACTCACTTCTGCCTCAACGCGAACGGCGAAGTCGTCTCCATCGAAAGGCAATGACCCCGCACGGTGAGGCATGCGCAGGCTCCCGTGGGGGCGGCTGACCTAGGGACGTCCTGGCTCCGTAGCTCCGTCTAGCGAGTGCCATTACGAAATCAGAGGACGAGCCGAGTCGCAAGTTCTGTCGCGATCTCATCGGCACCGCCGCACCTCAACTGCGGCGCGTGATGCCATCGCGTAGCATGCGGCTCAACGTTTCTCGACATGCAAGCGGTGCTACCGCTCCAATCGTCTCCGGCCGAGTTGGAGCCGTGTGTCCTTGGACGGCCTGAAGGGGTGCGCACGGAAGCATTGCGCAGTTGGCGTGCGCGTCCGGGAAGTTGCCAGGCGACTCCAGGTCACGCGCAATAGCTTCGAGGTTGGCACATCGCGGTGTCGGCGCGCTCGACATCTCATTCAAGCCGGATCGAACCTGCAAACGATCCCCGCGTCCCGGACCGGGAATCTCGCCGAATTCGTGCTCAGATTCGCCGCGAAAAACATGCTACCGCCAAGTAGCTGGCTCCGGCGGGCCGGAGCCGGCCACTTACTGCGTTCCCGAGGCGAGGCCTCGAGCGAGATCTCGCTCCCCCACCCTGTGCGCAACCGGGAGTGGCTGAAGGTCGCGCGCATCGAGTGCGCCGAATGCCACCAGGTCGTCGCACAAACCTCACCTGTTCAGCGGTACTGCGTCGAGTGTCGGCGGGCCTTGAAGGGAGCGCGCGCCCGCGACGCCGTCGACCGCGTCAGAGCGGCTCGTCGCCGTCACTCACCATGTGGTGGTGCGAACGGTTGAACCTCGGGAGCCTTGACTGCCGAACGTGACAGCATGGTGCTTGGGGACAATCCCGGGTATCCCTCGCGCCCCGGTGTCGTCAGACTCGCGAGCGTCTAGTGAATCCCACCGAAGAGTTGCAGGACGCCGATCAGGACCCCCAGCAGAACCAGGATTGCCAGGACCGCAGCCGTGCCACGACCCAGCAGCCAACCCGTGGTCGCATCCATCGAGCGCTGCATGCGGTCTCGCTCATCCGGGGACTCCTGTCCTCGAAGCCATGATGGTTTTAGCCACCATGGGGGCCTGAATGCCCAACGCAAGGTCACGACTCCGCTTGCCAACAGGGCCACCCCAAGGAAGTAGCTCACCACCAAGGGAAGCGAGTCACGGGCGAGGAATGCCAGGTTGGCCACTCCTGCGAGGACGAGCGTCAAGCCGCCGGGAAGGAATACGGAGGGCGCGTTTCGCCACCAGATTGGAGCTTTTGGATTCTGAAAGCTCCTCGACTTAGGTCTGAGACGTCCAGTCAGGTAGGCAGTCCCCTCCACCATGAGCGCCAGCCCCATGACAATTATCAGAACGGGGGTCAATATTCGTGCTCACGAGACATTGGATACGTCAGGGCAGGTATGGGTCATCTGACAGACATAGTTGTACGGATCCAGTGGTGATGGGCCGGATGGGGGTGTGGTGAGATACGTCACCGCGCCATGCACGAGGTCGATTGCGCGATCCTCCAGCCAGGTGGCGAAGTGGCCCGCGCGCACTCCGACATCGCTGCCGACGATCCATCCTCCCACGCCACAGCCTCCGGCAGCTAAGGGGTTTTCAGTGAGGGCGCCGCATCCGGCGGCACTCAGGCTAGCCGCGCCGCCGCCAATCACCGTCTTCAAGAGGCCGACCGTGGCCGATCTGAGCCCACGCTGCCATTCGATGCGGCCAATAGGAGTGTCAAGCGCCATGCCGGGATTGTCAGCCTCGCTGTTCCACTCGTCCGCCACGCCGGTGCCCACGCTGAAGGCCGAACCCGCCATGCCAAGCGCGGATCCGCCAACCTGAAGGCTCTTGCCGACGAGCCAGGACCCTGCCTTCGAGAGCGGCCGCCACCAACTCTGGGCGGCCGCCTTCTCGAGGTAATTCTCGCCGGCCCTCTCCATTACCTTCTCTAGGAACACAATGGATGAATCGGCGGCCTGTTCAACCGCGTTGCTCGCGGACTTGGGCGACCTTGTCGACTTCGGTGATGCCGGCTTCACTGGCGAGATGGTGTGCAGGATCCGCTTTCCGCTGGGCGTGACGGTCACGTAGGCCCGGTAGCTTGTCGATGCGTCGGTACCGCTGATCGCCATGTGCCCGTCGGGATCGATGAGGGTGGCAGGGTTGGCCTCGGCATACAGGTAGCGGTTGAGGCTCAGGGTGTCCTGGGCCGAGCCTGAGACCGCGTCGAGCTGGGTGAAGACCCCGACCGAGGGTTGATAGAAGCGGGCGCCGAGGTCGTAGACCGGCTGGCTAGCATCGGGGCTTATGTCCAGGCGGCCCTGGTAGCGGTAGGGCTGGGCGGGTCCACTGCTGGTGCCGGTCGGCCAGGCCGCGGCGGTCTGGCCGTAGCCGTCGTAGCGGAAGGCATCCGACAGCGTGGTCGCACTGGTCAGCTCGGCGGCGGCAACATCAGCGTGCAGGTCGGGCAGGGTGTAGGCCGCCACTCCACTGCTGGTGTTGGTGTTGGCCAGGCGTGACCGGGAGGGAGCGTGCGCACTCCAACTGCATGCCCGCAGGTCCCCTGCGTCGCAAGCATGACTATCGACGCGTCCGGGGTCGAGGTCATGCGTCGGCGGCGACCGTCAGCTCGTGAACCAGTCGCTCTGCGCACTCCAAGCTTCGATGCTGGCCGGCGCGAGCGAGATGAGCCTTTGCCTCCATGACGGCCTCGCTGAGGACTCCTGCCGCGTAGGATTCGACGTCCGCAGCCATCAACCCTTCTGGAACGGCGGCGATGACGAGAATGTGGTCCTTCCGCCGATCGAAACGGGCGACGTGAACCCCTGTGTAGTCGGGGCTGAAGAACGGACCTGGAATATCAAACACGACATTGAGACGGACACCCTCATTCGGGAAACGCGCTCGTTCCCGGACGACGCGGCGTTGGACCTCAGCGAGGCCGTCGTGGATTGGTCGATTAGCGGGCGAGATACCTCCGCTGTTGATCCCGATAGAAAGGAGCTTCGGAACTTCTGCACTCATTGGCCTGCCGACTCCAAGATGCGCGTCACTAAGTCCATCTGACTACCGTACTGACTCCCTGCCCACGGCTCAAGATTCAGCGGTCCGCCGACGCGCTCGGTGAGGAATCGCTCTATACGGGCGATCTCGGACCGCGTACCTTGCAGCATCGGAATCATCTGCTTGTCGCTGAGGAATGATCGACTGTACCGTCTGAGCGGATTTACCTGGCTGGTGATCCCCCACTTGAGGAGGTTACCGTCAACATCGTTTAGCCGGTATAGGGTAGTCAGTCGTGTACTGGCGAGCGAATTGCCATGAACTGCCGTCGTTCGGAGCTGATCCGTAACGGCAGCGGAGATGTCCGCTGCCCCCGCCTCAGTTCCTGATCTGAACGCGCCGCTCACCCGGCTGGCGGCCGCCTTGCCGGCGCCGGCCACGCCAGTCGCCAGCCAGGCGACGTCGATGGAGCCGCTGATCCCGGCGGCGATGCGGTCGGGGTCACCGCTCACCAGGTTGTCGTGCATGCTGGTCGTCCAGTCGCGGAAGCCCACGATGGCGCCGGTGCTCACCGTGTTCCAAGCCCTGCCGGGGTTGCGCGCAGCGTCGGCGATGGCTCCTGGCGCCGCGGCGATGGCGCCCGGGGTGCGCCACGCCAGGCTGACCGCCGCCCCTGGGAGCTCGAGGACGTGGCTGACCTGACGGGTGGTAACCCCCCATGCCACCTTGCCAGCGGTGCCGAGGAAGCCGAGGAGGTTGAAGCCCGACCCCTGCTTGGGCTGGGGCTTGGCCTTTGCAGCCCGTTGGAGGGCGTGGGTGGCCACCATGTTCTGCACCACCCGCGCGGTGGCCAGGCTCCAGGTCCCCGAGGTGTCGACCCCGGCTCCGCTCATGGCCATATGTCCATCCGGGTCGATGAGGGTGGCCGGGTTGGCCTCGGCATACAGGTAGCGGTTGAGGCTCAGGGTGTCCTGGGCCGAGCCTGAGACCGCGTCGAGCTGGGTAAAGACCCCAGCGAGGGCTGGTAGAAGCGGGCGCCGAGGTCGTAGACCGGCTGGCTGGCATCCGGACTGATGTCCAGGCGGCCCTGGTAGCGGTAGGGCTGGGTCGGTCCACCACCGGCGCCTCCGGTGGCGATGGTCTGCCCGTAGCCGTCGTAGCGGAAGGCATCGGCCAGGTTCGTGCCGCTGGTGAGCTCGGCGGCGGCAACATCGCCGTGCAGGTCGGGCAGGCTGAAGGCGGCCACTCCGCTGGAGAGATCGGCGTTGGCCAGGCGCGATCCCGACGGATCGAGCAGGCTGGCGGTCAGCACCCCACCCGTGCTGATGGCGGCACCTTAGCCGACGCGACGATCGGCACCGAGGCGATGGCCGCGGCTCATGGACAACGCCTATTGGAACCAGATTGATCGTCCGGACCGAATCGCGACCTCGACGAGTTCGAGGAGTGCGTCTGGCAACGGTCTTCCGTCGACGTCGAAGAATGACTCACCTAGGGTCGTCGGACGAAGTCCCTTCTCGCGGATGACCTCAAACTGCCATCCACCCTGGGGCGGGTGAGGCGGTTCCTGACTTAGGCCCTTCGCGATCAACAGGAGTTCGCTCCGCAATGCACCCAAGTCGTCGGGAGCCCATATCCCGTCGGAATCGACGTGGGCCATCAGGACGGGGAATCGGCTACCCCAAGATCCACCTTCAAGGTGCTCGGCGACCGCCTGTCGAAAGGCGTTGAAGTCGTCGTAGCCCCCCGCGTCGATGCCCAGCAACTCGTGGTCATCGACTTCACTGTCGAACACGCAGAGATAGAGTCCCACGGTCAGACGTACTCGATCCGGATATTTCGGGCGTGTGCGGTGACGAACTTCACCAATGGGCCGGAGCTTGTGCAGCCCTTGGGCACGCGGACCTCGACCGTTGCCCCTACATCATGTGCCATGGCGGTGAGGAGACGGATTTGCCCCGTCAGGCGAATGTGAGACACCTTTTTCAACAGGTACCAAGTGCCGCCGATGACGGCATCCGGGCGGACACCGCGTGTGTCACGCTTGTCGCTACGGAGCACCATTGACAGTTACACCCCATCGCGTCAGGTATGTCTGGAAGGACGGCACGATTGGCCTCGTGGTGCGAATGGTAAGAGGTTCGCCCTGAAGCAAGGCGCGGTACGTTTGCAGCCGCAGTTGATACGAAGATCCAAGCGCCGATGAGCCAGCCTTCAACTCGAGACCAGGTGAATCAACAATCGTGCCTACGGGCCTTCCTCCTAGTGTGTACTTCGCCTCACCAACGATGGTCCGGAATGCCGCGCTGTCAATCTGCTGCGGAGTTGGGCGGAAGACCTCCGAGTTCTTAGGGGCACCAAGCTGCGCCAGCTGCTGAGATTCCCAATCTTGCCCCCGCAACAGTTGGGCCGGCACGCCAGGTGCCGCTTGGGTCGCAGCACCTCCGAGACCTTCGTTGATCGAAGCGCGGATAGCCGTACCACCTCGGTAGCCCAGCCCACCACCCAGGAATCCTCCGGCGAAGCCGGCCGCGCTCACCCACTTGTCGTGGGCAGAGACGGTGCTGTCAAGAAGGGTTGCGCTGGTGGACACGGTCCCGTAGGTCAGCAGCCCAGCACCGACCACCGCGCACCCGACGCCGACGGTGCCGACGCAGACGGCTCCCGCCGCCAGACCGACGCCAACCCCGATGGCGGCGTTGATGGCGAACGACTTGGCGGAGTCCAGGAAAGTGCTCGAGGTGACGACGGAGGCGACCCCGCCGACCACGTGCTGGGCCGCATTCACCGCGTGTCCCCCGGTCGCGTTCCAGGCGGTGCCGATGGCCCCAAACAGGTTGAAGCCCGACCCCTGCTTGGGCTGGGCCTTCGCCTGGGCAGCCCGTTGGGCGGCGTGCTGGGCCACCATGTTCTGCACAACCCGCGCGGTGGCCAGGCTCCAGGTCCCCGAGGTGTCGACCCCGGCTCCGCTCATCGCGATATGCCCATCCGGGTCGATGAGGGTGGCCGGGTTGGCCTCGGCATACAGGTAGCGGTTGAGGCTCAGGGTGTCCTGGGCAGAACCGGCCACCGAGTCCAGCTGGGTGAAGACCCCCAGCGAGGGCTGGTAGAAGCGGGCGCCGAGGTCGTAGAGCGGCTGGCTAGCATCGGGGCTTATGTCCAGGCGGCCCTGGTAGCGGTAGGGCTGGGCGGGTCCACTGCTGGTGCCGGTCGGCCAGGCCGCGGCGGTCTGGCCGTAGCCGTCGTAGCGGAAGGCATCCGACAGCGTGGTCGCACTGGTCAGCTCGGCGGCGGCAACATCAGCGTGCAGGTCGGGCAGGGTGTAGGCCGCCACTCCACTGCTGGTGTTGGTGTTGGCCAGGCGTGATCCCGACGGATCGAGCAGGCTGGCGGTCAGCACCCCACCCGTGCTGATGGCGGCCACCGTCTCGGACGAGCCGAGGTAGGTGTAGGTATCGGTGCTGCCTGACACGACCCGGGTCGCGAAGCGCCCCGTGGCGTCGAAGGTGAAGGCGGCGGTCGGCGAGGAAGGGCCGGCCAGGCTGGTCAGCCGGTCGCCGAGGTCGTAGGCGTAGGTGGTGACCTGGTTGAAGGCCACCCCGGCCTGGGTCAGGTTGCCGCGGGCGTCGTAGGCGTACTGGACCGAGCCGTTGGCATCGGTCAGGCTCAGGAGCTCCCCGCTGCGGTCGTAGGTGGAGGTCGTGGTCGACGAGCCGGCCGAGACGCTGGTGCGGTTGCCGTCACGGTCATAGGCGTAGCCGACGCTGGTCGCCAGCCCGCTGCTGGCGGTCAGCCGGTTGAGGCCGTCGTAGGTGAAGGACTGGGTGCCTGTTCCGGCGTCGCCGGTGACCCCGGTCAGGCTGCGGGAGTCCGAGGTGACGTTGCCGTCGCGGTCATAGGTCTGGCCGAAGGAGCCTGCCGAGGCGTAGGTGGCGCCGGTGGCCCGCTTGGCCGCGTCGTAGCTGAAGGACGCGGACTCGCCGTTGGGCCAGCTGCGGCCGGCCAGGGTGCCGTCCAGGTTCCAGGTGGTGCCCAGGCTGCCCGAGACCAGGGTGGCGTTGGCCACCGAGCTGACCCGCTTGGCCCAGTCGTAGCCGAAGGAGGTGGTCCCCAGGGCGCCGGCCGCACCATCGACGCGAGTTGCCAGGGTGCTGTCCGTGTTCCAGTTGTAGTCGGTCTGCACCGTGGCGCCGATCTTCACCTGGTCCGGGCGACCCATGCTGTCGTACGTGTAGGTGGTGTCGGCGGGGTTGGCCTCGCCAGCACCCGAGTAGTCGGCATGGACGCTGCTCGGGTTGCCATCCACGGTGTAGGTCGTGGTGGTTGATAGTTGCAGGGACCCGGTTCCAGAGCCGGCGTACGTCTTCTCGGTCAACACCCGGCCCATGGCGTCGTAGGTGTCGTCGACATGTCGATGGACGTTGGTGCTGCACGAGCCGCCGGCCGAGTAGGAACAGGTTGTGGTCAGGCCTCCGGCCGCATCGTACGTCCAGCTGGTGCTGTCCATTGCCGCCGCGCTGAGGTTGGTGGGCGGGACCTGGCTCGCCTGGTGGCCCATGGCGTCGTAGGTGTAGGTCCACGCCGCGGCATTGCCCGGGTTCGATGGGTCGCAGCCGGCCACCACGGCCTCCGGGCTGCACGTTCCCAGTTGCTCGCCGAGCGCGTCATAGGCGAAGGTGGCCTTGAGGTCGTCCCCGGCCCCAGTCGCACCGTCTTCGTAGTCGGCCCAGGTTGCCATGGTTCGCCCCAGGTGGTCCAGGTCGAACTTGGTGCGCAGCCCGCGCGGATCGCTGCTGAGGATCGGACGCCCCAGGGCGTCGTAGGTCGTGCGGGTGGTCAAGCGGGTGTCGGTCGTCGTCTCGCGACCGGCCGCGTAGTGGGTTCCCACTGCGGTCGACGAGAGTGCCGCGTTATACAGCCCCACCTCGTCCAGGGCCCCTGCCCAGTAGCCACTCATGTTGCCGATCGACAGGGCGGCGCTGCTGTTATCGATGGTCTTGGCACCGATGGAGTTGGAGCCGACCAGGACTCCATCGACATAGAGGCTCATGACGCTCTGGTCGTAGGTGCCGACGACGTGGTACCAGCGCCCGGGCTGGACCACCATGACGCCGCTGCCCACCGCGTAGCTGGATCCGCCGGACGTGATCTTGAACTGCCAGCCGCCCCCGGCCAGCCAAGTTGTCCAGCCCAGGCCATAGGCGCCGGACTTGTAGACACCGCCATACCAGGTGCTTCCCGGCAGGCTTCCATCCAGCAGGCCGTCGCTGCGGGCCCAGAATTCGATGCTCAGGTTCGAGGAGATGTCGAGGCTGCTGCTATCGGGAACGCTGGCCTGACCAGTGCTTCCGTCAAAGCTCACGCTGGTGCGCGCCTCATCGGGCGCACCCGCCTGACCGAGGCGAACGCCACCTTGGTAGGTACCCGTATTGGGGCCCTTCTTGTCGGCCGCGGTGGATCCGGCGCGTTCGTCCAGCGGCCAGTAGCTGACCAGCCCGTTGGACTGCCCATCGGATTCGATCCGGTGGCTGTAGGTATCGGTGGCATTGACGCTCACGCTCACCGCCCGACCCGCGGGATCGTAGGCGGTGGTGGTGACCATCGGTTCGGCTCCGGGCTGCGACGGAGGCATCACGCTGGCCGTGATCCGACCGTCGGCGTCGAATGCCGTCTCGCTGGGGATGTTGCGGTCGGGGTAGGCGGTGTCCCAGATCTGCACGTTGTCGAGGTAGAAGTTCATGGTGCCGGCGGCGTCCCGCCGAACGGCCAGGTGCACATTACTGCTGACCGTGCTGGAGGGCGTCCAGTCCAGGTCGATCTGCTGCCACTGCCCGTTGGTGGCCAACTGGGTGGAAGCGTTGTTGCCGCCTGACGCGTCGACACCCAGCAGCGCAGTGAGCGTGTTCCCGGACCAGCCGATAACGTCGGCATGCAGGTGGTAGGTGCGTCCCGACTGGAATGTCTGGCCCGACAGATCCAGCCAGCCTCCGGAGGTGGTCCCACTGGCGCTGGTGGTGACCCGCAGCCGGTTCTGGCCGGACTTTGGACCGGTGGTGTGGTAGTCGCTGTCCAGCCCGGAAGATGCGGCCGAGGTGGTGAAGTAGCCACTCGCTGCCGCGGACCAGCCGCTGCTGCCCACCTCGAACGTCTCGAGGTCGTCCCGGAAGTAGCCGCCAATGTCGTAGTGGGCCAGGGTCCGAATGGCTCGCCCGGCGCCGTCGTATTGGGTCTTGGTCCAGGTCAGGTTGGCGTCGGTGGCATAGGCGTCACTTAGATCGCTGACTCGATCGACCCGGCCTGCGGCGGTATAGACCGTCTTCTGCTTGGAGATGTTGGCGCCGACAGTGTCACTGAAGGAGATCTGGGTGACGCGCCCGACGGCATCGTAGATGCTGCTCGTGCGTCGGCCAGCGGCATCGGTGCTGCTTAGCGGCTCACCGAGCACATCGAAGGTGGCGCTGGTGGCCACGTTCTGGTCGGCAGTGCTGCCGCCGCCGGCCGCGTAGTTGGCGATGGTGCGAACGGTTTGCCCTGCTAGGTTGCGGTCGACGACCGACAGGGCCGTGCTGTTGGTGGCCACGCTGGTGACGGTTGTCGTCGACCAGGCGGTGCCATTCATGTCGATGCCGCTGGCCGAGGTGCACGCGCTGGTGCCGTCACCGCAGGAGACCCATCCAACAACGGGTCCTTGGACCGCCGTGGCCTTCGCCGCGGTGGAGGTGCCGCCGGCAATTTGGTCGGTGGTTGTGGCGAAATGGTTGGTCGTGGTGCGGGCTGTCCCGCCCGAGCCTGCGCCGGTGTGGACCGTGGTTGCCACCACGTTTCCGAGCAGGTCGTAGGTCGTGTCGCTCTGCTGCTTGATGGCACCTCCGAAGGTCCCGTCATCAGCGATCGAGCGGGTCTGGTTGCCGTAGGCGTCGTAGGTGTAACTGGTGGTGATGTCATCGATCGCCGATGAGCCAGATGGCGTGCCATTCACGTAGTTGGCAATCGACGACGTCATTTCGTCGTACCCGTTCCAGACCTGGGAGCTGATCGTGCCGTCCGGCGCGGTCGTGAGGAGCGGGTGTCGCAGGTTATAGGTCGTGCTCGTCACTTCGCCGGCCGGTGCCGTGCTGGAAGTGAGATTCCCGGCAGCGTCGTAGAGGTAACTGGTGGTGTTTGTCAGGCCATCGGCAGTGCTGGCGACGTCGGTCTGGTTCGCAGCGTAGGTCGTGGTGGTGTTCATCCCATCCAGGTCGCCAGTGCCGGTAATCCGGCCCCATCGGTCGTAGGTGGCGGTCGTCCACACATCGACGTCCGGCGTCGAGGACGACCAGGTGCCGTCGACGTAGTTCTCCGTGGTCTTGGTGGCGAAGATCGGGGGGTAGTAGGTGTTCGCGGCATAGTCGCTGTGGCTGTCGTAACTGGCAGCCGTGGCGCTGCCCGGCTGGAAGGTCCGCTGGTCGCTGGGCAGTCCGTTACCGGTGTAGGAGGTGGCGGTCCAGCGAGTTACCAGCAGGGTGTCATCGAAGTACGCGGTGCCAGTCTGGGCCGTGTTCCAGAAGCTGATCCGCACCCGGCCATCGCTGGCTAGGGGCAGCGTGAAATCCCAGGCCTTGGTGGCCCAGGTCGCGCTGGTGTAGTCGATCTGGGTCAGCGTGGCCCAGCTCCCACTGGCGGTGCTCCAGTAGTAGACGCTGATGGTTCCGCGAGTGCTGCCACCGCCGTCGGTCCGCACGCCGGTCTGGAATCGGAAGGTCTGTCCCGGGACCAGCTGGCTGTCCTGGCGGATGTAGGCGGAACCCGTGATCTTGAGTGAGGCGAAGCCGTCCTGCACGAGGCCGTCCGTGGGCGAGGTAGCCACGTACACCGAGGCTCCGTTGCCGTACTCGTAGCCGAACATCCCGGACTCGAACCCGCCGTTGACCTGGTAGTTGTTGTCGCTCTGAATGGGATGGCCCTCGCCGTCGTAGAGGGTCTCGGCGTCTTGGAGAGTCATGGCCAGTCCGGCCTGGTAATGAGCGGCGATGCGGTTGTCATCCAGGGCGGCCGCATACACGGCCGGCTCGTCGATGCGGGCGTTGATGAACGTCGATGAGGTGCCGTTGCTGTAGCTGCCGATCTCGAAGGTATTGGCCCCGGCCCCTGTGGCGCCGCTGGCGGCGCCCAGTGCGGCCAACTGACCATCCACGAAGACCTTGCCCACCGAACCATCCCACGTCGCCGCCACGTGATACCAGCGTCCGGCGGTAGGCTTGATGCTGGTCTGGACATAGGTCCCGTTATGGACCAGACCAAAGGCGCCCGAGCCATTCAGATAGAGCAGTGCGCCCGTGCCGCTGGCCCATCGTCCGAGGATGCCCTTGCCGGTCTGCCCCGTCGTCGTGTTCAGGCGGACCCAGGCTTCCAGGGTGTAGGCACTGCTGCTCACCCCAGCTGAGCTGGTGATGCGGGCGTTTGACCCGTTGAAGCTCATCGATGTGTCGGAGTCCTGGAGCAGTGCGCCGCTCTGGCTCTTGGTGATGGTCCCGGCCAGGGTTCCATTGCGGCCGCTGTACACCGCGTCGACCGCGGTCGAGCCGGTGTCATCCAGGCGCCACAGGTCGGTTACCGACGTGGTTTGCAGGACGGAGTCGCGGTAGTCCGGGGTGCGGTCGAAGGTCGGCGCGATGGTGTCCGTGACCTGGTAATGGTCGTCGTAGCGATAGAAGGTGCGATACAGGTCGGCGTTGTATCCACCCGAGTCGCGCATGGAGGCGGCGTACTGCTCAGCCGTCTGGCTCCAGGCGATCTCTCCCCCGGCCAGTGGGTCGATGAAGTTATCGACCTTGGCGGCGGCGTTGGACGCCTGGCGCGCCGTAGTTGCCAGCGCGGTGGAACCCGTGCAGCCGCTGATCGCCGTGCTCACGCCCGGACATCGGTAGGTGGTAACCGCGCTGACGCGGGCCAGGCCGTCGAAGGTATGGACCTCGAGTTTCTCCGAGGTGCTGGGGGCAGCAGGCCAGGTGGTGCTGGTGGTCGAGCACTGGCCCGAGCATGCCTTGGCGATGTACGCGATTCGCAGGTTGCCCTCGGGACTCAGATCCGCGGCATAGGCCGTCGAGGCGGCGCGCGCGGCGGCGTCCTGCCAGATCGGTCGCTGATACAGGTATGTCGCGCGCGTGTCGTCGAACGAAGCCACGTACAAGAGGCTGGTGTTGGTGCTGGCGTCGTTGATGGCATACGGATACCCGGCACTCCCGCTCGTCCAGGTCACCGTGTGGCGGTAGTTGTTGCCCGTTGTGTATCGCGGGTCGTAGACGCTCGACAGATGGTGGTAGGTGGCATCCCAGTAGCTGAATCCGACACAACCTGAGGGTGACGCCGTGCACGTCGAGGCGCCGTTGCGGGCTGGGCTCATGGCCACCAGGTCGCCGGCCGCGACGTTGGTTCCGGCCACGGTGGCGGCGAAGAAGTCCACCTCGCGCCCGGTGCTGCTGCCGGTCGAACCCAGCACCTCGGTGAATTTGATGCCTCGTTCGTTCGACGGCGGGCTGGCGACGCTGCCCACGGCAATGCGGCGACTGTAGGACCCCAGGGACTCGCCGGCTGCGTGGATCGCGGTAAGGGTGTACGCACTCGCGCCACCGGTGGTGGTGGACGTGTTGTAGGAGTAGTCGAGGGCGATGGTGTTCCCGTCGCGGTCAACGATGCGCTCGAGCAACCCGTCCAGGTTGTAGTAGTGCTTGACGCCACTGGCCTCGGTGACCACGAAGTCCTCGCCGGCGCTCAGGCTGGTGCCGGCGCTCAGTGGACTGGACTGGACTGCCATGTAGTCGAAGAGGGCCAGCGTTCCGTCGACGGCGCTGAACTTGTAACCCGTCCAAGTGACCCCGTCGGCGACGGGAGCTGTAGATCCGGCGTACCCGTTGCTGCCTGCGGTATCGGCATCGTCGAAGAAGTTCAGCACCTGACGTGCATCGTCGATGAGGTTGCGTTGCACCAGGGTCCAGTCGTCGGGCACGACCTGGCTGACCTGGATGGGATTGGTGGCTCCGACCGGCGCGACCGGCCCGGCGTAATAGGTCACCACCCCTGTCGCATTGTTTCGCTGGTCCTTAAGGTAGAGGATCAGGGCCACGCTGGTGCCGCCTGCCTTCTTCCAGGCCCAGCGCAGAACGGGATAGGTGGTGAGATCGATGCTGGTGCAGGCCACGCAATCGGGGCTGGACGCGATGCTTGCCGGGGTCACCTTCACCGAGTAGGACCCCGAGTAGGTGTCGGCCGTGTACTCGGCTGCGTTGCCGCTGTTTGCGGTCCAGGCCGGAGTGTTGTCATCGACCGCCGTTGACGAGCGGACGTCGAATCGCAGGTCGTCGTAGTACAGGGTGCCGGCTCCACCATCGCCGCGCAGATCGACGGTCGTGAAGATGAGATCGGTGGACAACCCGCTGATGGCCGCCCGAGCGTCGGAGAGGATGTTCTCGGTGCTGGGGACGACACACCAGGCGTTCTGCGTGGTGCAGCTGATGTACTTGGTGGGGAAGCCAGAGACGGTCCAACTACTGGGTCCGAAGGTGTAGAAGAACCAGTGAGCGGACCCATCCTTGTTGTCCGTGAGGCGGAAGCCAATCGCGGGTCGGCCCGTGCTCGACGATCGCACCGCGAGTCGGAAGAGCTGGTAGCGGGCGATGTCGACCGAGTTGGGCGTGCCGGCCTCAGTGCCCATGTTGGTCGCGGTGATGCTCAGTGAATAGGACCCGGAGTAATGCTGCGCGGTTGTAAGGGTTGGGTGGGTGCCACCCCACCCCATGGTCGAGTCGTCAAAGATCGTGAACCGATCACGTTCCAACTGATCCGGAGAGCCGCTGGACATTTCCCCGTCGTCGGCCGTGGAAACCAGATAGCGGTTACCGGAGCTGTCCTGGTAGGTGAAATTGCCGCTGCCGGTCTCGTTGATGAAGCGCTCATCCCAGTTCGTGTACCACCCGCAGGCTGCCAGCACTCCGGTGCAGTCGTAGGTGTTCGCCGAGTCGTAGCCGTAGGTGAGGCTCATCGGCAGCAGGTCATCGAAGCCGAGCCCGGTGTCGCCGGCAAGGTGCAGGTTGTGGTTGTCCAGGTTGATGCCGGCGCTGCCGGCGATCCCGAAATCGACGGTCTGAAGGTCGCCTCCGTTGGTGCCTCCTCCGCGGACCACGTTGATCCCGAACTCATCGCGCTCGACGACGCTTGAGCCGACCCAGCGCGTGCTGTCCGAGGTCAGCACCTTCTTGTTGCGGCTATAGAACTTTGAGGGCTGGGCCCAATCGGAAACCCAGAGCGCCTTGCCGTTCAACTGGTGCACGAGATCGAGACGCAGGGTGTATTGGCCCGCCGTGGCCGGAGGTGTGACGGAGAGGGCGAACAGGGAGCTCGTGGCGCCGGTGGCGACGTCGGCGCTCAAGTGCTGGGTGCATGTGCCGGACGGGCACGTCACCAGGTTGCCCTTGGCATCCAGCCAGCGGTAACCGACGTCGAAGTAGTCCGTCGACCCCGAAACGTAGTGGTTGAAGGTCCAACCGCTGCCGTTGTTGGTGACGGTGATGGGTAGCTTGACGACCTGCCCCGCGGTCATGTTCGACGGCGCATAGGTGGAGCCCAGCGCACTGTCGAAGTCGAAGGCAACCTTGGGGATGGTGTAGTTGATGACGAGCTTGGGCCGGTTGCCGTTTGTCGGGCTCGAGTACTTGCGCCAGGTGATCTCGGGCGTCGAGGTGCTCTCTGTTCCCGAGAACTTCATCAGGAAGCCCCAGTTCTGGTGCCAGTCCTGCGGCCGACGGGTAGCCCATTCCCGGACGATATCGGTGGCGTCGATGCTGACGGCCGTACCCGTGCCGTAGCTCGCGTTGCTGGGGATGGTGTAGCTATCGACCGGCGTGTTGTCCCAGCCTTGGCTTGGCAGGGTCATGTCGTTCCAGCTGGTGATGTTGGTGCCCCAGCTGTGATTGAGCGGGTACAGCTGGAGAACCTTGCTCTGGTACGAACCGAAGGCCTGGTCGACATAGGTGGTCAGGGTGGCGCTGGTGACCTGCGCGCCATCTGGCAGGCTGTAGTCGGGAAAGTAGAACATGCCGCGCATGCGGTTGTAGGGCTGGGGGGCAACAGGCTCGTTGCGGTTGTCGTAGCCGACCCGGACCACGGTCCAGCCATCGGGATGCGAGGCCTTGTTGTAGTCGAAGATGAAGTCGTCCATGGCCCCCGTGCTGCCGTTGTAGCAGCCGGACTGGGCTCCGACGCATTGCGAGGAAATCGTGGGATCCAGCACGACCGGGTACTGCCGGGCGGGATCGCCCAACCACTTCCTATCGATCCGATAGACAACCAGCACCTCGGACGGGAGCAACGACGAAACGGCCCCGGCGGGAAGGTCAGAACCCGCGCCAGAGGAGCCGGGCGCAACGAGCTGGACGCTCACCGGGTCCGAACTGCCCTCGTCGTGCCCTCCTTCTGAAACCACCGGTGCGGCGATCCGGACAGTGGTGCCCTTTGCGTTCTTCGGATCCGCAGGGTCGACAAGCAGAATTGTCTTGCCATCGTCGGCCATCGATGGCACCAAGCCACCAGTGTTGATCGCGAACGCGATCGTGGACGGCTGGGTTGCAGATGCCAGCGAGGCGCCGAACTCCAGGCCCTCAGTCGTCGGACGGGCGAACACGCTCCCGATATCGGAGGTCGGGGCGAAGGACACGGTGTCGGATACCGACGTGCCGCCCGACGTGTAGCCGAAGGTCCGAAGGGACACCGAGTGTCCGCCTAGCACCACCTGCGCGAGCGCGGCGTCGGCGTTGCTGTCACTGGCGCGGACGACAATGTCATTGGCTCGGACGCCGAGGTCATAGGGTCCAGAGGCAAGTGGGACCAGGGTCAGGTCTACGGGTTTCCATGCTCCACTTGGATCCTGGTAGTTGATCTTATCGGCGTAGACCTCAGTGGTTAGGGTGCCGTCCGGGTTCGCGAAGGTGCGGGTCTGCGCGGTGCGGAGGCTGGGGATCTCGGTGATCCCTTTCGGCGTGACCGAGGCGGCGAATGTCCGGCGGAGTGCGATGCTCGGGTCAGGAGTTGAAGGGCTACCGCTTTGGCGAATCTGGATGGGGGCAGCTGCGACCGGAATCGCCAGCGTGGGCGTCGCGGGGGTCGAGACGTCCGGACCGGTCCCGGGCGATCCACTTGGGCCGGGAGTCGGTGAAGCTCCCAGCAGCGGCGTCTGGAAGACGAAGACCAATGCCCAGGCAAAGACGACTGCCCGCGACAGCGACGAGCGCAACACCCCGATCCCTCCCAATCTGACCGGACGGCCGGCGGCCGGTGACGCGGTGAGGGTGGAGGCCGAGGCGCGCGGAGGACAAGGAGGGAGTTCTCAGTCAAGTGAGATGCGCCTCTCACATGACTGCGAGGCACTTCTCGGAGTGGCCGTTCGTAGCCCTTGGTTCGGCTAGGCCTAGCCCACTGGGATCGAGAGGGCGCGCTGACTTCCCGGGTCGCGGGCCAACGCCTGCAACCGGAGTGGATCGAGCAACGTGATCCGCGCCCGTTCCCGCCGCACGAGTCCAAGGACGCTCATGGTCCGCAATTCGTGTCCGGTGTGCTCACGTGAAGCCCCGATCATGGCCGCGAGTCGTTCCTGGCTTAGGTGCACCTCGAGCGGCTCGCCCTCGGCGCTCAGGTCAAGGAGCACGGCGGCGAGCCGCTGACGGACACTTCCACGCTGACTGCCGAGCTCGAGCTCGGTGTCCTCCAGGCGCCGGTCTATCTCGGCGGCAATCGCCATCGCCAAGGCGGCGTTTCGTCGGCCGAGATCGATCAGCCTCAGTGGATCGAATTCGAGGAACTCAACGGCTGTGATGGCCTGGACCCCGGCCTGATTGCGACGCCCGACGATTGCCTTCACTCCTACGGCGGCACCCGTTCCCACACGGCGGAGAGTCACTTCAGACCCATCGAGACGCGTCACGAACACCCGCGCAAGCCCCGAGAGCAGGAGCCCGCAACGCAGCGAGTGGGCCTCCGAAATGAAGACGCGACCGGCTGGCACTTCCCGAACATGTGTATCCCGCAGGAGCTCGTCCACTGTCGGCGCGTCGACCTGCGCCAGAAAGCTCGACGAGAGAGCAGTCCGCATCTCCCCCACAAGGCTCAACTCGGCACCCCATTGAGACGCTTAGGAAACGATCCGGAGTATAGGGTCCGTTGATATCACGGGGTGCGCCCAAGTCGCCGGCGAAGCCCTCGGCGCAGTGGTGGCCGCTGGGTCGCAGTCTCGTTCGGCGTGTGTTGGCCCTCTCCCGGCTACCGCCACTCCTGTGGCGCTGGATCCCATAACCGGCCGGCCTCGCCGAGGTAGACCGGCACGAGGAAGGAGCGCAGGGCCGCCGCGGCCGCCGCGGGGTTTGGCTCGGGCAGATCCAGTTCGGCCCGCCACACGCCATAGGGTCGCGTCCACGAGTCAGGCGGGACATCGATGACCGGTGGCCACGCGTGCGTCGCGCGGCGTTCGAATGTGGCGATGCAGGCAATCGCCAGCGCCTCCGAGCGGAAGGTGAAGTGGCGGATGAACCAGACCAGGTCGACGAGGTCGCGAGCCCGCGTGTTCTCGACATCGCGCGGCAGGGTCAGGGCGTGGAGCTTCTCGGCGAAGTGCTGGTTGACGGGATAGACGGGGAACCGCGATCGCTTGAAGCCAAGCCGCTCGACGACCGGATCCGAGACGTAGGACTCCACCTCGCCGACGACGACGTCCGCGGCGCTGACGTCGACCTTGAAGCGGACGAGCTCCGTGCCCGCGAGGCGTGCGACGACGAGGAACCGCAGACCACCGCCGGGCGGGCTGTCGAGGGGTGACGGCGATGATGCGACCTCGTAGCTGAAGTCGTCGCCGAGATCGACCGCGAAGCCGGACGCGAGGAGCTCGGGCGCCGTCTCGATGGCAGCATCGATCTTGAGGTCGAGGTCCTCAGTGAACCGGGCATCGTCGGGTCGCCGCAGCTGGTTCGCGTAGCCACCCTTGACCACCCACCGTCCGGGCGCGGCCTGGAGCCGCCGGGCGAGGAGGCGGTCGATCGCCACGACGAGGTGGATGCGACGCGGGACGACGTCCGCCTCGCGAGCCACGGTGGCCATGCGGACGAGTAGGCTGGCTCGCCGACCAGCCGGTGTCCCGCCCCTCGTCTTGGTCACAGGCCGGCGCCGGAGAACGGCGCGTGCCTGCGGAGTTCGTCGAGATCGTCCGGGGCGAGCATCGCCCGCTCGCGGGCGTCGCGGGCGGCCGAGACCAGCTGATCCGGATCAGCACCCTCGCGGACGGCGTCCAGCAGGGCGCGACGCGCGGTGCTGATCCACAGCCCGTCCCGCAAGGTCCGGTCCCTCATCGCACCGTGCCGTGAGCGGTGGAACGTGACGCCCGGACGCGACCGGAGTCGCGAGGTCTCCGGGATGGTGAAGTGGATCGCCGACGGGATGATGTCGGTCAGGCCCAGCAGGGTCAGGGCTGTGTCGTGGCTGAAGGTCCCGTACGGCGCGAGGGCCTGCAGGGCGTACAGCTCGTCGTCAGCACCGATCGGCCAGTGCGGCAGCCGATACAGCCCGTGCGCCATCCGCTCCGCGGAGCCGTGCTGGGCACGCCAGGTCAGCGCCCGCCGGCTGATGCCGTGCTCAGCCGCCTGTGCGGTCGTGAAGTAGCCGTGCTGCGCGGCCGCCGCCGCGAGGAGTTCTTCCCATGACATGCGCCAATGTTACGTCATCCGTAACAATAGGGCAAGTGGCTCCGGCGGCAGGACTCGAACCTGCGACCAAGCGGTTAACAGCCGCCCGCTCTACCAACTGAGCTACGCCGGAACGCCGTGTGCGCGCGACCGCGAATCGGCCGGGCGTCGGGGACCCGCGGGATTATAGGGTTCGCCGCTCGGACGGGTCAAAGGACGGAGCCGTGACTGACCTCCTTGCGGCGTGCCGCGTGCCCCGGCCCCACACGCCGGACCGGCGGGCGCGGCGGCGGGTCACTCGCGATGGCGGCGGCTGAATCCATCGCACCGGTGTACTGGACAACGCGCCGCTTGCCGGCCCGCTTGGCCTCGTACATGGCGGTGTCTGCCTCGTGGAGCAGCTCGTCCGCCGTCGCATCGGCGACGGCCCGGAAGGCGACACCGATCGAGAGCGAGGCCATCGCCGCGCGGCCGCCAAGCTCCATGGGTGCGGCCACGGCAGCGATAGCCCGTGCAGCCACCATCAGCGCCTGGTCGACGCTGGTGAGCTCCTCCAGGAGAAGGCCGAATTCGTCGCCCCCGAGCCGGGCCACCGTATCCTCCGGACGCACGACGGTGCGCAGCCGTTCAGCCACCAGGGTCAGGAACCGATCGCCCTGGAGATGGCCATGCGTATCGTTTACCGCCTTGAAGTCATCCAGGTCAGCAAACAGGACGGCCACGATTCGTCCAGGGCGCCGCGGCAGCCGCTTGAGAGCACCGGTGACTCGATCCTGGAACACGGTCGAGTTCGCGAGGCCGGTGAGCGGATCATGCTGCGCCCGCTGGTGGGCTTCCCGGTACAGCCGCCCGTTGTCAATGGCCATCGCCGCCGCGAAGGCCAGGGTGCCCAGCAGCGCCAGCTGCCGCTCGCCGAGCGAGCGTCGTTTCCGCGCGGTCAGCTCGGCAACGCCGCTCGGACCGGCCAGGGCGACCAGAGGCAGCAGGATCATCATCTCGCGATCTTGCGCCTCCAGGCGCACCCGCTCGGCAGATCCCGCAGGCTCCCTGCCGACCTCGACGATCAGGTGGCTCGCCTCGCCGGCCATGCGGGACAGGATCGGCCGGGTGGAGAGCGATCCGGGAGGCGACTCGCGCGCGTGCATGACCGGATGCGACCCCAGTGGAACCAGGCGCCCGGTTTCCGCATCAAGCATGGAGATCACACAGTCGTCGAAGCCGATCGCATCTGCGAGGTGCTCCGCCAGCATGGTGCCCAGCGCCTCGGGATCCGAGGTCCTGGCGAGCTGGGTCGACAGATCGACGAGCTGACCAAACTCGCGGCTCGACGCCTTGAGCCGCTCGCTCCATTGGTAGACCACCATGACCACCGCCGCGAGCACAAGGAAGAGCGACGACAGTCGGATGATCTCCTCGAGTCCATCCGTGGCCACCGAGGTTTCTTCGGGCAGGAACGAAGCCATGGCCGCGGCAATCGCCGCAACGGCCACGAGGAGCGCAAGCCGCCGCAGGCGTTGTCCATTGAGATACGGTGTGGCGAGGAGGATTGGGAGCAGCATCGCGGTCACCACCTCGAGCGCCAGGAAGGACTGCAGAAACGCGATCGCGACCAGGGTGCCGCTGACGACCAGGACGACGCGCGTGATGATGCCTGCGACCTCGTCACGCCCCACCCAACGCCGCGGGAAGGCGAGGATCCAGGCCCCAGCCCACCAGAAGAGCAATGCCGCGAACAGGAAGCCGGTCCTGCCCGTGACCAGGGCCCATATGCATTCCGCCACGCCGGACACCGCGGCGCCCACGATCAGGACGTCGAGGGATCGCCGGACCTGACTGCGCGAGGCCGCCTCATCCGGGTTCAGCGGCTCTCGTGGCGCTGAGTCAACCATGAGCCACCAGGGCGGGCGCGGGGCGCCCCAGGAGGTAGCCCTGTCCCAGGGGCACGCCAAGCGCCCGCAGCGCGGCCAGCTCCGCCTTGGTTTCGATGCCCTCGGCGACGAGGCGGCATTGCGCTGCTTGCACGAACGGCAGCATGCCTCGAACGAGCTCCCGGCGAATCACGTCCTTGTCGATGCCCGCGATGAGCGAGCGGTCAAGCTTCACGTACGCCGGCCGCAGCTCCACGATGTGGCGAAAGTTGGCGAAGCCGGCCCCAGCGTCATCGATGGCAATGGTGACGTTGGGCAGACGCGCGATCATGGCTCTGAAGCGGCTGTAGTCGCCAATCACTTCATGTTCGGTCACCTCGCAGACGACATCGCCTCCGTGGCGCCGCAGAAGCCGGCGCAGCGGCGCCCCCGAAAGGATCAGCCGCGGCGATACGTTGACGGTGAGCCAGGCCGATGAGGGAAGGGTTTTCGCGGCCTTCAGCGCCACGCCCAGGGTGGCGAGCTCGAGATCCATCCCCAGGTCCAGCGCCGCCGCCGCCGCAAACCGCGTGTTCGGGTCTGCCCCGTCATCGAAGCGGGTGAGCGCCTCGTAGCCCATGGTGTTCCCGTTGGCGAGATCGACGATGGGTTGAAAGACCGGGCGAAACGCCCGCTGCGCGATCACGCCAAGCATGGTCGCGCGCGCTTGCCGGTAGCCGAGACGACCGGAGATGCCGGGCGCCAGCAGCGCTCCAGCAAGACCCGCAAACTCGGTGATGGCGGGCAGAAGCTCTGTGAGCTCCGGCGCGGCGATCTCCGACGAGCCGCCGACCATCAGGACTCCCACCAGGTCGTCGCCGGCGTGGATCGGGGCGTAGGCGACGTGGTGAATACCGAGAGAGCGCAGCGTCCGGCTGTGCGGGTGGCGGTTCGGGGCCGTCCAGGGCTCCACCCACGGGCCATGCGCGGCCCGGTGCCGGAGCACCTCGGTGCGTTCCTGCTTCAGCCGCGGCAGGGTGCGCGGGAGACCGACCGCCGATGCAACGCCGATGGGCGTCGCGCTGCCGTCGAGCTCGAAGAGCGTGATGGACGCCAGGGCCAGCCTCGGCAGAGCGTGGATCGCCCGACAGATGGCGGTGGCCGTCTCGTGGATCCCGGCAACCGCCCGCAACCGCACGAGCGCGCCCGCCACGGCTGCGCGTTCCGCTGCGCGCCTGTTGTCGCGCCGCGTGCCCTCGACGCGCGCCTCGCCGGCCTCGCGCACGCGATCCGTGATGTTGAGGCCTATCGTCCCCAGCAACCGTTCGCGATTCGCGCCGCTGAGCGGGAACGTGGACATCAGGATCGTGTCGACACCGCCGCGCGACGGCACTGTCAGCTCGAAATCGGTGGGGGCCCCACGCGCAATGGTTCGCGCATCGCTGGCCTGGAGCTGGGCGGCCACAGCCGGGTCCCACAGCTCGTCGTCCGTCCTGCCTCGCCAACCGAGTGCGGCGCGCGTCCCCATCAGCAGGAGTACAGGCTCATTGGCGAAGAGATAAGAGCGCGAGCGCGCGCTTCGGCGCCATGACGCGCATCACGCCACAACCTCCGAGTCGTCACCGCGGGTCTGCGGCACCGGTTCGGTGGGCGCCAGCAGAGCAAACAGTTTGCGGACGGTGGCGGCGCGCTCCAGCGATTCCACGTGGATCTGATCGAGGTTGACGCGGTTGTGCACGCGTCGGCCGGCCCGCGTCCGCTCGAGGTACCCGGCGTTCGTCAGGGCAACGATGATCCGATGAACGGCGCGCTCGGTGATGCCGACCTCCGCGGCGATCTCGCGAATCGTGCGGGTCGGATCGGCGGCGACGGCCAGCAGCACCCGGCCGTAGTTGGTCACAAACGTCCATCCCATATCGCATTCATGTTTATGGTGTCCTGAAACCCCGTCAATGATCCGTTAGTCACAGTCGGCGCGGCGTCCGTCGACGGCCCTATCCTTCTTCCGGTGAGCACTCCGGCGGTTGCGGACCGCCCCGCACCCCACGGTGGCCTGACTGCCGGCATCGCCTACGTCAGCTTCGCGCTCATCGGCTGGTCGACCCTGCTGGTCCCGGCGCTGATCCGCTCCCTGGAGGCTGACTTCGGCCAGACCGACGGAGGAATCGGGCTCTTCTACCTCGTGAACGCCGCTTCCTTCGCGCTCGGGTCCTTCGGTGGCGGCTTCGCGACGGAGCGGTTCGGACGCCGACGCGTCCTCACCGCCGGGGCCGTTCTGCTGGGGTTGGGTCTCCTGGCCGAGGGATCGACGGGAGCGTGGATCATCTTTGTGGCTGCCGGCGTGCCGTCAGGGCTGGGCGCCGGGGCGGTCGACGGCGGGATGAACGCGCTGATCCTCGACCTGGCGGCGCGCCGACCGGGCGGTGCCCTCAACCTGCTGCACCTGTTCTTCAGCATCGGGGCGGCCAGCTCGCCGCTGGTCGTCGGCCAGCTCGTGGCTGCGGGCGTCGACTGGCGGGCGATCCTCGTGGCGACCGCGGCCGTCGCGCTCGTGGTCGCGGTCATGCTCGCCACCCGGCCCATGCCATCCGGTCGGCACCCGCGTGTGCCGCGCAACGCCGGCGGTCCTTCGCCCGGCCCCTGGCTGCAACGGTGGCCGTCGGTCGTGCCCATCGTGCTGTTGGGCCTGGCGATGGTCTTCTACGTCTCGGCGGAACTCGGCGCGTCGAGCTGGATCGTGCGGTTCCTCGCGGCTGCCACCGACGGCGCGGCCACCGCGGCGCTCGCGGGGTTCTGGGCTGGCGAGTCGGTCAGCCGCCTCGCCGCGTCACGGTTCGCGGACCGATTTCCGCCCATCACCTTTGCGATGACCTGCACCCTGGCGGCCGCGGCCGCGCTGGGCGCGGCGGTCGTCGTGCCCTGGCTCCCTGTCTCGGCGGCGCTCTTTGCCCTGTGCGGCCTGGCGTTCGGCCCCGTCTACCCCATGATCATGAGCATCGCCGGCTCCCTCTACCCGGGTCGCCTTGCCGCGGTGACGGGCAGCCTGGCGGCCTTCGCCGTGATAGGGAGCATCGTCTACCCGCCGGTGATGGGCTTCATCTCGGATGCCGCCAGCGTGGGCCTGGCGATGGCGGGGGCGGGCCTCCTCGCCGTGGCGTGCGCCCTGACACTCGTGGCCGCCGGCGTCGCGACGTGGCGCCGACCCACCGGGTAGCAGAACGGCGGCCGGGGAAACCGGCCGCCGCCGCCATCGGTCTCGAGCGCTGCTACGGAGCCGGTGCGGTCCGCATCTGCCCGTCGGCGGGCCGCACGCGTCGAGTGCGGTCCTCGTCACCCCGGTTGTTCGCCGGCCATGGTTTGACCCCGGCGCGTATGGTGGGTTGCACGACGGTGCGCCGACGTCCAACGGCCTCCGATTGCCCTCCCCGAGCTCATGACGCTGGGCAGCGGCTAGGCCGCGGCCCGCCGCGTCAGAATCGGAGGAGAGGCATGCGGCGACAATTCCGCGACACGCGCTTGATCACCGATCGAATGCCCGGCATGGTGTTGGCACTGGGGATCGGTCTTGCGTTCACCCTGACCGCCTGTGGGACGGCCAGCCCGACGCCCGCGAGCAGCGGCGCTTCAGGGACGCCGACGACCCAGGACGGAGAGGAGGGCACGCCGCAGGCCAGCGAGGATGCCGGCAGCGGTGATCAGCCCGGCCAACCGGCCGGCGCCGGCAGCGCGACCCTGACCATTGGCGACGAGACATGGGACTTCGCCGGGTTCATGTGCGCCTTCGGCCACGAAGAGACCCAGAGCGCTGTCTATTCGTTCAGCTCCAACTCCTTCGGCACGCACAGCACCGGCGCCCGCGTCCAGATGCAGGCCGAAATCCGCGACGAGTCGGGGCAGGGGCGCTACGAGGGCGACGGGATCGTCTACGAGCTCAGCCTCGACGACATCGACGACTTCGAGAACCCCAGTGTCAGCTGGTCGTCATCGAACTCGGAGCTCTTCCCCGGTGCCGGATCGGGCGATGCGGTGGTTCGGATCGACGGCAAGCACGTGACGGCCGAAGGCAAGTTCGACGATGGGCGAACCGATGAGACCGAGATGGTCCCCGGGACGCTCGATGGCACCTGCGGCGGGTAGCCAATCGCAGGCGCTCGCCTCGGGCCGCCGGCAATGGGCGTCCCCGCGTCCGGGTCGCGGCGCGGTGGGTCAGTCCTGCGGGGGTGGCGCCCAGTTCAGGGCGATTCGCCACTCACTCCGAAGCACGGCGGCGTAGGTCTCGCCGTTCCTCGCCTGACCGCCCGTCACCTCGAGGATCGCCGCTGAACGGGCAGCGCGAGCAGGGAGGCCACGCCTGCGAGCGACCTCGCCGAGAAGCTCCCACCGTTCGTCCGGCAGCAGGCGGAGGACGACGAACGCCGCCTCCCTCGGCCCTGGGTCACGCGCCATCGGCCTACTCCAGGTAGTCCTTGAGCTTGCGGCTGCGGCTCGGGTGGCGGAGCTTGCGCAGCGCCTTGGCCTCGATCTGCCGGATCCGCTCGCGGGTCACGTTGAAGTCGCGGCCCACCTCCTCCAGCGTGCGGGATCGCCCGTCCTCCAGGCCGAACCGCAGCTGGAGCACGCGCCGCTCCCGCGGGGTGAGGCTGTCGAGCACGCCCTCCACCTGCTCCTTGAGCAGCTGGTGGCTCGCCGCATCCGCCGGCGCGACGCTCGCCAGGTCGGGGATGAAGTCGCCGAGGTGGCTGTCCTCCTCCTCGCCAATGGGCGTCTCCAGGCTGACGGGCTCCTGGGAGACCTTCATGATCTCGCGAACCTTCTCCGGCGATACGGTCTGCGGACCCTGCTCCTCGCGGACGTCGACCTCCGACTCGGTGGGCTCGCGCTGCAGCTTCTCGCGCAGCTCGCGCACGATCTCGTCGCGGCTCATCCGCCGGGCGATCTCCTCGATGGTCGGCTCGCGGCCGAGCTCCTGCAGGAGCGTGCGCTGGACGCGGATCAGGCGGTTGATGGTCTCCACCATGTGGACCGGGATGCGGATCGTCCGCGCCTGGTCCGCGATGGCCCGGGTGATCGCCTGCCGGATCCACCAGGTGGCATACGTGCTGAACTTGAAGCCCTTCTCGTAGTCGAACTTCTCGACCGCCCGGATGAGGCCGATGTTCCCCTCCTGGATCAGGTCCAGGAAGCTCATGCCGCGCCCGATGTACTTCTTGGCGATGCTCACCACCAGGCGCAGGTTCGCCTCCGTGAGACGCTTGCGGGCATCGATTCCCTGCTCGATGAGCCGGCCCGTCCGCCGTTCCGGCGGGGTGTCGGTCGGGATGGTCGGGTCGTAGCCCAGCTCCTTGAGGTAGAGGGCGTCGTTGCCATCCTCGATGTACGCCTTGACCATCCCCTGCGCCGTTTCGCGCGCCCAGCGCTCGAGCTCGAAGAGCTCGAGGGCGCCGGCGTGGCTGAGTGGCTTGAATCGGTAGGAGTGGCCGAAGAGGACCGCATCCTTCAGCGCCTGGCCGGCATCGGTCTCGTAGAGCTTGAGGATCGATTCCGCCTGCATGATCCGATTGCGGGCGTCATCGTCCAGGTCGCTCGATCGGCGCGCCTTGCTGAGCTTCACCGATGGCGCCTCGATCGCGTTCCCGCGCTTGATCCACCAGTCGATGGCATCACTGGTGACCCGCTGCGACTCGCGCGGCAGGTCGAAGGCACGCATGGCAGCCATGGCCCGCGCCTTGGGCTCCGAGCCGGTGCTGACCCAGGTATAGAGGTTGACGAGCGCCCGCTCGGGGATCTCGACAGCCTGCTCGCCGAGCTCGATGGCCTTGGCCAGCACGACCTCTTCCTCGGCGGTGAGGAGCGCGACCTTTCCGATCTCCTTGAGGTACATCCGCACGGGGTCGTCGATCCCGATCAGGTCGGCGGCGAGCGCCTCGAGGTCCTCCTCGGCGGCCTTGGGCTTCGCCGCACCGGCCGTCGCTTGGTCCTCGTCCTCCTCCTCCGCATCGGCGAACGTCGGGTTGTTCTGTGCGTCGAGGACCTCGACGCCCTCCTCCTCGGCGGTGGCGTACAGCTCCTCGATGGCGCCCAGGTTCTGCTCGGGCTGCGGAACGGCCTCGAGGATCTGGTCGTGGGTGATGAACCCCTCGTCGCGCCCCTTGCTCAGAAGGTCATCGATGAGCATATCGCCGACGCCGTTGCCGTTCGAGCCGCTCGGGTCCGATTTCGCCTTCGCGGTCGTGCCCTTCGCGGGCTTCGCCCGGGCTCCTGCGGCCGGTTTCTTCGCGGCGGCAGGACCAGAGGGCCCGGTCTTCCTGGCCGTGGGCGCCTTCGCGCCTGCCGTCTCCTTGGTTGTCCGCGACGTGGCCGGCGCATCGAGCACCTCGACGTCCGCTGGCCGCTTCTTCGTGGTCGTGCTCGCCACGCGTGTCACCTCCTCGCGCCAGCCGCCTGGGCCGGCATTCGCATTGCCTTCGTCATTGCCTCGCGTTGGTGGTGGAGCCCACCGATCGCCTGTTCAATCTCCTCGAGCCGCGCTCGCTCGCCGTCCCGTTGTGCTTCGTCGAGCAGGATCCGCGCGTCGCGGAGCTCCTCCTCGATGCGCACCACCCCCAGCCGCAGGAGGCAGATCCGCAGGTCCTCGCGCGCGGTGACCGGGTCGCGAGGAGGCTCGTCCGACCAGCGCCCGCTCTCGTCGCGCCGTCCGGCGGCACCCGCCAGCAGGCTCCGCGCCAGCGCGGCCGAGGCCGCATCAAGGCCCCCGATGAAGGCCTCGAGGTCCGCCGCCTCGGCGACGGCCGGGAGCTGCCCCGCATCGGACGCAGCCCGAGCGCGATCGGCGACGGAACGTGCGAGCTGCACCGCGATCGCCTCGCGAAACGGCAACGGCTCCTCGTCGAGCTCCGCAGCGAGGGCCGGATAGCGGAGCAGCAGCCCCAGCGCCTCGCGCTCGAGCGGGTCGAGGGCCTGTGTCCCGGCCACCGCCGCGGGGTCGCGTTCCGCCGTGCGGGGCGTGCGTCGAACGAGCGGGGCATGCTCGAGCGCATCGGCAAGCGTCCGCTCCTCCACGTTGACCACGCGGGCCAGCTGCTGCAGGTAGAGCGCCCGCTCGACCGCGTCCGGGACCCGCTTCAGGATGGCCAGCACCCGACCGGTCACCTCCTTGCGGCCCGCGACGCTGCCCAGGTCGACGTCGGCCGCGGCACGGTCGATGAAGTACTCGATCACCGGCTTTGCCTCCCGAACGGCCGCGCTCCAGGCATCGGGATCCGTGCGAATCAGCTCGTCGGGATCCTTGCCTGACGGAATCCGGATCACGCGCACCTTGCTGACGGCAGCTTCCGGTCCCAGCTCCTCGAGCAATCCGCGCTGGGTCGCCGCCTCGCCGGCCAGGTCGACGTCGTAGGCGAGGGCGACCGCGTCCGCGTACCGGGTTGCCAGCTCCACCTGGCCCGCGGTCAGCGCAGTTCCCAGTGATGCAACGACGTTCGCGAAGCCTGCCTGGTGCGCCGCCATCACGTCGGTGTAGCCCTCGACGATGACGCTCAGCTTCTCGCGGCGGATCGCCGTGCGTGCGAGGTCGATGCCGAAGAGGGTCCGGCTCTTGTCGAAGAGGGGCGTGGCCGGCGAGTTCAGGTACTTCGGACCGTCGGCGCCGGGCAGGATTCGGCCACCGAGACCGGTGGGTCGCCCGGAGGCGTCGCGGATGGGAATGATGACCCGGCCGCGGAAGCGATCGATAACACCGCCCCGGTTCGACGGGCTGGCAAGCCCCGCGTCGAGAAGCTCCTGCGCGGTGAACCCGCGCGACGAGAGCCGCTTGCTCAGTGCCTCCCATGCGTTCGGGGCGTACCCGACCGAGAACCGCTCCAGCGTCTCCTCGGCAAACCCGCGCCCGACCAGGTAGGTGCGCGCCCGCTCCCCCTGCGGCGTGCGGACCAGGACCTCCCGGTACCACGCGATGGCGGCCTCGAGCGCCTCGCGGAGGCGGCGGCGGCGGCGGTCCTCGCGGGCGGTCCGCTCCGACAGTTCCACGCCGGCCTTGTCCGCCAGGCGGGTCAGGGCCTCGCGGAAGTCCAGCCCTTCCCGTTCCATGACGAAGGTGAAGATGTCGCCCTTCTTCCCGCACCCGAAGCAGTGGAAGCTCTCGCGATCCGGGCTCACGACGAAGGAGGGCGTCTTCTCGGCGTGGAACGGACAGAGCCCCTTGTAGGCGCTGCCGGCCCGCTTGAGCGCAACCGTTTCGCCGATCAGCTCGGCGACGGGCAGGCGGGTCTTGATCTCGGCGACGATTCCGTCATTCGTCATTCGGGAGGCAGGTTCCTGCGCAGACAGGCGCTTGTCAAGGGGTTTGTCAAGGGGTACGTGGTGATTCTACCACTCTGTCAAGGTATGCCTCCAGGCGCCATTTGGTTCACGGGGGCTTCGCCGCCCCTCGCCGTCCACTACGCGGGTGCACTACACTCGCCGCGTTCCCACAGGACCTGAGCACGCCGCATCGTGGAGGGCAGCGCCACGGCCGTCCAGCAACGCCGTCCCAGCGCCGAGGAGGGGATGCTCCGCGCGGCCTTTCGCGACCTGCACGGAAAGCGGCTCCACGGATTCGCCATGCTCGTCACCCTCGGCGATCGACGATGGGCCGAAACGCTCGCGGCCGAAGCCCTCGCCGACGGCGTAGGCCACGCGGACGCGCTGCGCCATCCGGATCGCGGGGCAGCGTGGCTGCGGGGCCACGTCATCCGGGCCCTCCATCGTCGACGGAAGCGCGGCGCAGGGCCAACCGACGAGGAGCGTCGCGAGGCGCTCGCCTCCATCGGCGTGGACGCCGCGGCGTACGAGAGCCTGCAATCGCTCGACGGGCGGCAACGGGTGACGCTCGTGGCGGGATGGATCGAAGCGCTCGACGCGCGCGATGTCGAGGGCCTGCTGCATTCGCGACCGGCCGTTCTCGCCCGGATGCTCGCCGGCACCCGGCACCAGTTCCTGGATGCCTACCAGCGCGCGTCGCCCGAGCCGGCGCCGCTGCCCATCGATCCCGCGGCATCGGGACCCCTTGCCCGGCGCATTCGCGCCATCGCGGAGCAGACCATGGCGCCGGCGGGGGGCGGCGCATGAGCGATGAGGGCATGCACGAGCGGTTCCGCGCCTGGCTGGACGATGGGGCGATCGGAGAGCTGGCGCGCGACCTGGCCATTCATGCCGCCGTATGTCCGGTCTGCGCCGGGTGGGTTCGTGCGCAGGACGCCCTGGCGGCGATCGACACGGGCCTTGCGCCCCTGCCCTCGTCGCGTCCAGCCACCGCGACCGTGCCGGGCGGCCTTCGACACGCGCGGCGCTACGCCGCGGCGGCGGGCGGGCTTGTCCTGACCGGCGGCCTGGTGACCTTCGGCGTGACGCAGATCCTTTCGGGGTCGGTGACCTTCTTCCCGCAGCGCGCCCAGGAGGTGCTGGGCGCGACGGGCAGCCCGGCCTCCGCATCGGTCGAAATGCCGCGCAGCGCTCCCGCTTCGCCGTCCACGCTGGCAACGGCGTCCGGGACCGCCACGCCACCCCCATTGCCAACGCCGGGCCCCGCGCTGGTCACGCCGCGGGCGACCTCCAGGATCACTCCCGTGGCGCATCCGAGCCCGGCGTCGACCCCCACACCGGTGCCCACCGCCACGCCGACGCAGACGCCGGCTGTGACCCCGATGCCCACGGCCACGGCAACCGCCACGGCAACCGCCAGCGCCACCCCGAGTCCCAGCCCGACCCCGACCCTCGCCCCCACCCCGACTGAGACTCCGAGCCCCAGCCCGCAGGTCTGAGCGACGAGGCTACTTGTCGCGCACCTCGGTCTCCTTGATGGCCGCCTGGGCAGCCGCCAGCCGCGCGACGGGGACACGGAAGGGCGAGCATGAGACGTAGTTCAGGCCCACCTCGTGGCAGAAGGCAATGCTCTGCGGATCGCCGCCATGCTCGCCGCAGATCCCGACCTTGAGATCCTTGCGCGTCGTGCGCCCCTTCTCGGTCGCCATGCGCACCAGCTGGCCGACACCCTCGGTATCGAGCACCTGGAACGGGTTGACCGGCAGGATCTTGCGGTCCACGTACTGGAGCAGGAACTTGCCTTCCGCGTCATCGCGCGAGTAGCCGAACGTCATCTGCGTCAGGTCGTTGGTCCCGAAGCTGAAGAACTCGGCGTGCTCGGCGATCTGGTCGGCGGTCAGCGCACCGCGCGGAACCTCGATCATGGTCCCGAACTTGTAGCTCACCTGCTGACCCGCCTCCGCGACGATGCGCGCGACCTCCGCCTCGAGGATGCGGCGCGTCTCCGCCAGCTCATTCACGTGCCCGACCAGCGGGATCATGATCTCGGGAAGCGGCGTCAGGCCCTCGCCCGCCACCCGGGTCGCCGCTGCGAGGATCGCCCGCGTCTGCATGCGGATGATGTCGGGGATCAGGAGGCCAAGCCGGCAGCCCCGCATCCCGAGCATCGGGTTCTGCTCCCGCATGGCCTCCACGGCATGGAGCAGCTCCGTCTTCTCTGCGAGCTGAGCGGAGAGATCGCCGCCATCGGTCTCGTCCGACCGGGCCGATGCGGTCTTGCCCTCGCGGCGCAGGAGCTTCATCGCCCGTCCTGCGTCCTTCCTCCCGAGCACCCGCTGGAGCCCCTTCTCGAGCGCGGGCGTCACCCGGTCCCCCACCGCGTCGAGCGGTGACCGGCCGTCGCCGTCCATGGAGAGACGGTCCTGAAGCCGCGTCACGTCGACGAGCAGATCCTCGTAGCTGGGGAGGAACTCGTGGAGCGGCGGATCGATGAGACGGATGACGACGGGCAGGCCGTCCATGGCCCGGAAGAGGCCGGCGAAGTCGTCGGTCTGGAGCGTCTCGAGCTCTGCCAGCGCAGCATCGAAGGTCTCGACGGTCTCGCGATCCTCCGCAGAGAGCTCCGCGCCAGCGTCCCGCCGTCGCTTGGCGTCCGTGGCGCGCGTGGCCGCAAGGATCATGCGCCGCACGGTGGGCAGCCGGTCCTCCTCGAAGAACATGTGCTCCGTGCGGCACAGGCCGATGCCCTGCGCGCCGAACGCGCGTGCGCGCTCCGCGTCCCGCGGATAGTCCGCGTTGGCCCAGACCTGCAGGCGGCGCACCTCGTCCGCCCAGCCGAGCAGCGTGGCCAGGTCGTGCTCGTCCTCGAAGCGTGCCTCGATCGTCGGCAGCTCGCCGGCGTAGATCTCGCCGGTGGTCCCGTCGATGCTGATCATGTCGCCCTCGGCGACCGAGACGTCGCCGGCCCGCATCTGGCGCTTTGCATAATCGATCTGGAGCGATTCTGCGCCAGCCACGCAGGGAAGGCCCATCGAGCGCGCCACGACCGCGGCGTGGCTCGTGGCACCCCCGCGGGCGGTGAGGACGCCCCGCGCGGCGAGCATGCCGTGCACGTCGTCCGGCGACGTTTCGATCCTGACCAGGATCACCGGATCGCCGGCCGCCTTGGCCTCGACGGCACGGTCCGGATCGAAGATCGCCTTCCCGGTGGCCGCCCCCGGAGACGCGTTGAGGCCCCTGGCGAGGAACCGGTCCTGCGCCCGGCCCTTGGCCGACTCGTCGAAGCGCGGCAGCAGCAGCTGCACGATCTGCCCGGGGTCCACCCGCTGCAGGGCCTCCTCCTTGCTGAGGATGCCCTCGTCGACCATGTCGACCGCGACCTTCACCGCGGCCGGTGCCGTCCGCTTCGCTGACCGGGTCTGGAGCATGTAGAGCTTGCCGCGCTCGATGGTGAACTCCAGGTCCTGGACATCGCGGTAGTGGCGCTCGAGCCGCTCGGCGATCTCCTCGAACTGGATCCAGACCTCCGGCATCTCGTCGCGCATCTGGCTGATCTTGGCCGGGGTGCGGATGCCGGCCACCACGTCCTCGCCCTGCGCGTTGGTGAGGTACTCGCCGTAGATCTCCCGCTCACCGGTGTTCGGGTCGCGCGTGAACGCAACCCCGGTGCCGGAGTCCGAACCCATGTTGCCGAAGACCATGGTGACGATGTTCACCGCCGTGCCAAGGTCGTGCGGGATCTTGTTGTATTCGCGGTAGTCATGCGCCCGCTTGCCGAACCAGCTGTCGAAGACCGCCCGGATGGCGAGCTCGAGCTGCTTGTACGGGTCCGCCGGGAACGGCTCGCCGGTGCGATCCGCGACGATCTGCTGATACTGCTCCGCCAGCCCGCGCAGGTCCTCCGCGGTGAGGTCGGTGTCGGCCGCGGCGTGCCGCTGCTCCTTGAGCGCCTCGAGCGGCTCGTCGAAGGCCGACCCGGGAATCCCCTGCACGATGCGGCCGAACATCGCCACGAAGCGACGCCAGGCGTCGTATCCGAACCGCTCGTTGTCGGTGAGCAGGATGAGCCCGGCGACGGTCTGCTCGTTCAGGCCCAGGTTGAGGACGGTGTCCATCATCCCCGGCATGCTGAAGGCGGCACCGGATCGCACGCTCACCAGGAGCGGATTCTCCGCGTTGCCGAATCCCTTGCCGGTCGCCCCTTCCAGCGCGGTCATGTGCGCCAGCACGTTCTCCCACAGGCCCTCCGGGAGCGTGCGATCGGCGTCGTAGTACGCGTTGCAGGCCTCGGTGGTGATGGTGAACCCGGGCGGGACGGGGAGGCCGGCATTGGTCATCTCCGCCAGCCCCGCGCCCTTGCCTCCGAGCAGGGCGCGCATCCCGGCGTTTCCCTCCGAGAAGGTGTAGATCAGCTTCGCTTCCGACTCCGGGCCGGCCCCGCCGGACGTGCTCGACTTGTCGGTGGTGGTTCGCTTCGCGGTTCTTCTGCCAGACGTGGCCATGTGAAAACGCGATCCTCGTGCAACTGGGAGATTCGATTGTACCGCCGGTCCCGTCCCACCATGCCGTTCGGGGAGGAACCGCTATCGCCGCCGAAGCCGGCGGCGGCCCGGCTCCCGGTGACGGAGCTCCAGGAGGGGCCACAGGTCGGTGATCCGGATGCGATAGTCGCCGCCGATCCGCCGCGCTCGCAGGCGTCCCGTTCGGATCAGGCGGCGCACGTGCTCCGGGTGGAATCCCAGGATCGCGGCGGCCCGGGTGGTGGGGACGTCGAGGTCGGCGACCTCGACCTCGTCGTCATCGGCCATTCCGGCCAGGGCGACGGCCATCGCCTTCGTGCGATCGACCGTGAGCGCCACGACCTCGGGCTCAGGGCGGAGCATGCCGCTCGCCAGCGCCGCCGTCATCCGTTCCCGGAGGAGCCCAACCCTCATGACAGCCGCAGCCAGCCCCGTGCGAGGGCGTACCGGAAGAGCAGTGGAATGGCAGCAACGAGCCTGCCCGCCGGGCCGCTGCGCTGCCGATACAGGGCACGCGCCTTACGGGTCACGCGCGCCCGGTCCGCGCCGCTGAGCACGGACGCAAGGCTCGCGAGCTCGTCGAACGCGTGGCCGGCGTCGTCGGTCAGCCAGCGCGCGTCGGCGAGCGCCTCCCTGGCCTGCAGGTCGGAGGGGCGCAGGTGCGCGGCCCGGGTCGCGGCGTCCATGGCGGCACCCGCATCACCCACGCGCACCAGGCCCTGCGCCAGGGCGAGCTGCGCCGCGAAGTCCGCGGGGTCCAGCCGCACCGCGCGGCGGGCCGCCTCGACGCCCATCTCGGGCTGGGCCGCCTCCAGCCGCTCGCGCGCCTCCGCGACGGTCCAGCCCGCCTGCCGCGGATCGTCCCGGGCAAGGCTGCCGAACTCCACCGCGGCGTCACGATGCGCACCCCGGGCGGCGAGAACCTCCGCCAGCAGCTCGCGGTAGCGGATCTCGTCCGGATCCAGGCGCACGGCGTCCGACGCTTCCGCCTCGGCATCGGCGAGGCGGCCCATGGCCAGGAAGGCCCGCGCCCGCAGCTCGTGGGCCGCGTCATCTCCCGGTCGGCCAGCCAGCATCGCCGCCGTGCGATCCAGCACCAGCTCGTGCTGGCCGCGCTCCAGCGCCGCCTGTACCTCGGCGACCGCCGAGAGCTCGGTCACCGATCCTCGCCCTCGCCGGCTGCGGGGCGGGGCGTCCCCTCCCAGGCGGCGCGTCCGGCCACGAGATCGGCGACCCGCTGCGGGATCTCCGACAGGCGCACGCGCTCCTGGGTCATGCTGTCGCGGTCCCGGATGGTCGCGGCGCCATCGGCGAGCGAATCGACGTCCACGGTCACGCAGAAGGGCGTTCCGATCTCGTCCTGGCGCCGGTAAAGCTTGCCGATGCTGGCGGTGTCGTCGTACATGGCCGGCACGGACCGCTTGAGGTCGGCGGCGAGGCTCCTGGCCGTCTCCACCAGCTCCGGCCGGTTGCGCAGGAGGGGCAGGACCGCGGCCTTGACCGGCGCGAGCGCAGGACGCAGGTGCAGGACGGTCCGCTTCTCCTTCACCAGATGCTCCTCTTCGTACGCGTCGATGAGGACCGTCAGGAGCGCTCGATCCACGCCCATTGCCGGTTCGATGACATAGGGGGTGACGTGCTCCCCCGCCGCCTCGTCGAAGATCGCAAGCGCCTTCCCGGACCCGCGCGCGTGCGCCGACAGGTCGAAATCAGTGCGGTCCGCCACCCCTTCGAGCTCCGACCAGCCCATGGGGAAGAGGTACTCGATATCGGTCGTCTGCTTCGAGTAGTGGGACAGCTCGTCCGGATCGTGGGGCCGGAAGCGCAGGCGCTCGGCCGAGATGCCCACGACATCGGTCCACCAGCGCATGCGCTCGTCCACCCAGTAGGCGAACCAGCGGTCCTCGTCCGACGGGTGGACGAAGAACTCCATCTCCATCTGCTCGAACTCGCGGTCGCGGAAGATGAAGTTGCCCGGCGTGATCTCGTTGCGGAAGCTCTTCCCGATCTGCCCGATGCCGAACGGCAGCTTGCGCCGCATGCTGGTCGCCACGTTGTCGAAGTTCACGAAGATGCCCTGCGCGGTCTCGGGGCGCAGGTAGGCGACCGACGCCGATTCCTCCACGGGACCCACGTGGGTCTGGAACATGAGGTTGAACTGGCGGGCATCCGTCAGCGTGCCGCGCTGCCCGCAGTTGGGGCAGGCGATCTCCGAGGGCGCGCCCTTCAGGTCGTCGGCGCGGAAACGCAACTTGCAGTTCCGGCAGTCGACCATGGGGTCGCTGAAGCCGGCCACGTGCCCGGAGACCTCCCAGACCCGCGGGTTCATGACGATCGCCGCGTCGAGCCCCACCACGTCGTCGCGCAGGGTGATCATCTCGCGCCACCAGGCCGCCTTGATATTGTTCTTCAGCTCGACGCCTAGCGGGCCGTAGTCCCAGAAGCCGGCCATGCCGCCGTAGATGTCGCTCGACGGGAAGACGAACCCGCGGCGCTTGGCGAGGCTGACGATGACGTCCATGTTCGGGGCGGGCACGGGAGGCAGCGGCTCCTTTCGGTCCGGGCGTCGCACGCTTCGTGCGACGAATGTTGATGGCCCGATGTGGGTCACCGAGTCTAGCGCAGACCGCCGTCGGCGCTGGAGTCTGGGTCAGCCGAGCGCGTCGGCGAGCCCGCCGAACGGCGCCGGCGGGTGGGCGGGCGGCTCCACGGAGGCGGCACCGAGCCACCCTGCCAGGTCGCGGATCGCCGCGGCAACGCGGTCCGTCGCATCGGTCGGCGCGTCCGGCTCCGCCCAGATGCCGCGCAGGCGGAGCGTGCCGGCCCGGCGGTCGAGAGCGGCATCCAGGCGGCCGATGAGGCGGTCCCCGTCCAGGATCGGCAGGGCGTAGGGTCCGTACTCCCGGCGAGGGCTAGGGAGGTAGAGCTCCAGGCGGTAGGCGAATTTGAAGAGCTGGGCGAGCCGCTCGCGGTCGGCGACGAGCGGGTCGAACGGCCCGAGGAGGGTCGTGCGGGGCTGCCACGCACCGTCGTCCAGGGTCGCGAGGCCCGCTGCGTGGGCGAGCCATTCGCCGTCGATTCCGTCGACCGAGACCGGGACCGCCGTCCCGTCGTTCCGGAGCGTCGCTTCCCCGAGGTCCCGCGCCGGCAGCCGGTAGTCGAGCGCGGTCCCCCATCCCGGATGGACGAGCCCCGCGGCCCGCAGCTGGCGTTCCATGAGCTCGATGGCCACGACCTCGTCGGGCAGGGTCTCCATCTCCTCCGCCGGGAGCACGCGCTCGAAGAGGTCCCAGACGCGCTCCGAGCCCTCCCGCCGGCGGATCGCGATCCACCCCCCGCGCCACAGCGCCTCGAGCATGCGACCCACGTTCTTGCCGTCGTTCCAGCCGCCGGTCCGCCATGGCACCTCCGCGCGATCGTCGAAGTCGCGGGAGCGGAGCGGGCCGCGCCGCGCCAGCGCTTCGAGGATGTACGACCGGAACCCCGCGTTGTCCGTGAGCCACTCGGCCATGTAGCGGCCGCGCGTGTACTCGGGGCGTGGAAAGCGGTCGAGCACCGGGCGGTGCAGCGGCAGGTCGGAGACAGGCAGGATGAACGAAACGTACTCGAAGAGAGCCACCGGAGCCTGCTCGAGCGCCCGTTGGAGCTCCTCGCGTTCGTACGAGCCGATCCGGCTGCACAAGGTCAGGCGCTCCGCGCGCTCGACGATCCGGGTGGGATCGATTTGGAGCCGCCCCAGCCGCTCCACGGTCTCCACCACCCCGCCCCAGCGCGGCCCTCCGAGGCCCTGGGCCAGGAGAACCAGGCGGCGGGCCTCGGTGGCGGTGAGCCGGCGCGGCGCCGGCCCCGGGCCCGTCACGCTAGCCCCCGGCCGGAAGCAGGAAGGCCAGGGCGAAGGCGGTGATCAGGACCAGGACCCCGAGGGGCATCCAGTACGCGCGCAGCAGAAGGCCGCGGTCGCGGCGGCCCACGTACGGAAAGCCCCAGGCCATGGCCGCCAGGTGGTCGCCCTGGCAGGTGAAGCGGCCCTCCGCGATGCGCGATGCGACCCTGGCCGCAAGATCGGCGCGAAGCTCCGGGTCGGCGATCCCCTCGACCTGCCCCCGGAGGACCTCCGCGTCGAACGGCCGGCCGGCGGCAAGGTCCACCATTGCCAGGAGCAGGTCGGCCCGCAGGGCCTGCTCGGGCGTCTCGCGTCGCAGGTGATCGAGCGCCGCGCGGGCGCCGGCCGGGTCCCCGAGCGCCACGCTCAGCTCGACGCGCACCGCGGAAACCCGGTCCGGCTCGCCGTCCGTTCCCGGGTGGGCGGCGAGCCAGCGTCGCGCCCCTGCCCGTTCGGTCGCACGACGCAGGCCGGTCGTCTGCCGGAGCTCCGCGCTGCTCCGCTGCGCGATCCAGCTCAGCACGGAGAGGCTTCGCGACAGCCTGCCCCGGACGAGCAACGCGTCCACGAGGAGCAGGTAGATGGCGAATGCGAGGGGTGACCCGGCCACGCGAGCAGCGGCGGGTATCGCGTCGGCCGACGCCGCCCCGCCCACCGTCGCCAGCGTGATGACGAAGGGAAGAACCAGGCTGATGGCGGCCGCGACGATCGCGGCGGCGATGAGCCTCCGGAGCAGCATGGCGCTGATCGTCGCGGCATGCTCACCGGTGCGGTAGGGACGGCATGGGACGCCGTCCACCACGGGAGGCGGCTCCGGGGCTTGCGGCCCGCGGAACGGGAAGCGGAGGCTCATCCGGGCACGCCTCCAGCGGCCCGTCGCGCGCTCACCTCCTGGAGGAACTCGCGCGTGCGGAGCTCGCGCTCGAGAATGGTGGAGACGGTCGCGTGCAGGAGGCGCTCGACCTCGCGCTGCAGCGGCGGTCGCAGCACGAGGCGCAGCACCTCGGTGAGCTCGCTCCGTTGCAGATGGCGCAGGATCTTCAATGCGTCCGGAGAGATGGGCCGGGCATCCGTCGCCGCGGTCGCGCACTCCGGACCCAGGATTCCGCCGGCCACGGCCGAGAAGCGGTTGCCGTTCGGCTCAATCGCGGCGCCGCATTCCAGGCACCGGCGCAGCTCCGGCCGAAAGCCCATGGCATCGAGCAGATGAAGCTCGAACCAGCGATTCACGGTCTCCCGGGAAACGACATCGGCCGGAGCGTCGAGCGCCGCCAGCGCCTGGGCGAGTAGCACGAAGGCACGGTACGCATCCGCGCTTCCCTCGCAGAACCGATCCGCCAGCTCCACCACGTACCAGGCGGCTGCCGTCGCTTCGAGGTCGTCGCGCAGACCCAGGTGCGGGTCGGTGATGGCGACACCGGTCACGACGTCGAACGTGCGTCCCACGGCCAGGACGAGCTGGACATCGCTGAACGGCTCAAGTCCGCCTCCCAGCCGCGACCTGGTGCGCCGAACCCCCTTCGCCACGATCCGCAGCTTCCCGAGACGTGGCGTCAGGACGGTGAGGACGCGATCCGCCTCGCCAAGGTTCATGCTGCGCAGGACGATCGCCTCCGTCTTGTAGAGGCGCGAGCGCGGGCTCACGTCAGAGATCCGCCGCGCTGCGGGCACCGTACCCGTGACATGGCGCGCCTGCTCGAGTCGGTCGGGTACCCTTCAGCGGTGGACATCAGGTCCGAGTTTACCCACCTCCTGGCCGAGATCGAGGACGAGATGCGGGCGGTGCTCTCCGAGCGCGACGGCCACACGCGTCCACTGTACGAGATGCTCACCTATCACCTCGGCCTCGACGAGCCGTCCGGGCCGCGCGGAAAGCGGATCCGCCCGCTTCTGGGGCTCCTCGCCTACCAGGCCCTGACCGGCGAGCATGATGCCGCGCTTCCCGGTGCGGCGGCGGTCGAGCTGGGCCACAACTTCAGCCTGGTCCACGACGATATCGAGGACGCCGACCAGGAACGGCGCCACCGCCCGACCCTGTGGGCCATCTGGGGCATCCCGCTCGCCATCAACGCCGGCGACGCGCTCTTCGCGCTGTCACGCCTCGCGCTCTATCGGCTCATGGAGCGCGGCGTCAGCGAGCACCGTGTGCTGGCCCTCATGCGGGTCTACGACGAGACCTGCCTGGCGCTCTGCGAGGGCCAGTTCCTCGACATCAGCTTCGAGCGCCGGCTGGACGTGACCGTGGGCGAGTATCTCGAGATGATCAGCCGCAAGACGGCTGCGCTCCTCGGAGCCTCGGTCCAGTCGGGCGCCATCCTGGCCACCGACGACCCCGGGACGATCGAGGCATTCCGGGCGTTCGGCTACGAGCTGGGGATGGCCTTCCAGATGGCGGACGACGTGAAGGGAACCTTCTGGAGCTCGACCGATTCCGGCAAGCCGGTGGCCGGCGACGTGCGCAAGCGCAAGAAGAACCTGCCCCTGGTCTGGGCCCTGGAGCACGCGGACCCGGCCGATGTCGACCGGCTGCGCCGCATCTACGCCCCGGCCATGCAGGCAACCGACGGCGCGCTCGCGCCGGAGGCGGATGGCCTGATGAGCGACGGCGAGGTGGACGAGGTGCTCGGGATCCTGGAGCGGAGCGGGGCCCGCCAGCATGCGATCGCGGAGGCGCGCCGCTTCCGCGACCGGGCGCTGCGCGCCGCGGGGCGCCTGCCGATCACCCCCGAACGGGGCGCACAGCTCACAGCGCTGGTCGAGAGCGCCATCGCGGTCTGACCCACCGCTGGTGACGCGCGCCGGCGCGATCCTCAGCCGCGCTCCGTCTCGCCGTCGCCGTTCTCGACCTCGGCCGGCAGTGCCCGGGTCCCGATCACCTTGCTGACCCGGCGCGAATCGGCCGACTCGACGCGCAGGGTGACGTCACGGAAGGGGACCTCGGCGCCGGGCAGCGGAATCCGTCCCACGCGGTGGATGATGAACCCGCCCACCGTGTCGTACGCCTCCTCGTCCTCCTCCTCCTCGTCGGGGAGGTCGAAGAGGTCGCGCAGGTCATCCATGCTGACGCGCCCGTCGATCCGGAACACGAGCTGGTCATCCGAGGCGATCGGCTCGACGAGGGGCTCCTCTGTGTCGTACTCGTCCTGGATCTCGCCCACGATCTCCTCGACGATGTCCTCGATCGTGATCAGCCCCGCGGTCCCGCCGTACTCGTCCACGACGATGGCGATGTGCCGCTTGGCGACCTGCATCTCGTGCAGCAGCTCGTCCACCGCCTTCGTCTCGGGGACGTAGACCGGCGGGCGGAGGAGCGTGCGGATGTCGATCGCCGGCGGACCCGAGCCATCGGCGCGCAGGTAGGGCAGCAGGTCCTTGGCGTAGAGGATGCCGGCGATGTTGTCGAGGTTCTCGCGGAAGACCGGGATCCGGCTGTGCCCGGCCCGGACGACCATGTCGAGGATCTCGCCGAACGGATCGCTGATCTCGACGGCCCGGATTCCGATGCGCGGCACCATCACCTCGTGGACCTTGGTCTCGGCGAGCTCGATGACCCCGTGGATCATCTCCTTCTCGTCCTCCTCGATCGTCCCCTGCTCCGAGCCGGTCTCGACGAGCAGCTTGAGCTCCTCCGTGGAGAGGTATCCCGGACGGGGTCGCTCCTTGCCACCGAGCGCGCGGACGAGGAGCCCGGAGATGAGGGTCACGACCCACACGAAGGGGCTGAGGACGCGCTCCATGAAGCCGATGGGTCTCGCCACGGCGAGCGCGTAGCGCTCCGTGAAGCTCAGCGCCAGGGTCTTGGGCGCGAGCTCTCCGACGACGATGGAGACGAGCGCGATCAGGAGCGTCGTCACCAGGAAGGCGATGCCGCCCGCCGCCTCCTGGATGGGCCGCCACGGTATCACCCGCACGAGATCCGCGATCGCGCCGGAGAACGAGACGGCCCCGACGGCCGACGCCAGGAACCCCAGGAAGGTCAGCGCCACCTGGATCGTCGCCAGGAAGCGCGACGGGTCCGCCGTGAGTCGCTCCGCCGCCTGCGCCGACCGGTTCCCCGCCTCGGCAAGCTGCGTCAGCCGGTGGCGCTTGACGGTGATGAGCGCGAGCTCCGAGGCAGCGAAGAATCCGCTGGCCAGGATCAGGGCGGAGACGATCGCGATGTCCAGGAACGGATTGCCGGTCGCGCTGCCGGTACTGCTGCCTTCAGGCATCGGTTCGGGTCGCGCTGCCTCCCGTCTGCATGTTCCGCTCCGCGGTCAGGCCGTTCTCGGCCGCTCCCTCGGGGGCCGCGGCCGCGGCCCGCCGCGTACGGCGCAGCTCGATGGGCCTGGCCGGCATGCCCACCACCGTCTTGCCCGCGGGAACGTCGCGGGTCACGACGGCCCCGGCACCGGTGCGCGCTCCGGGACCGATGGTCACCGGCGCGCGGAGCATGGTGTCCACCCCGATGAAGGCGTGGTCGCCGATGACCGTGCGGTGCTTGCGCTCCCCGTCGAAGTTGGCGGTGATGGCGCCGGCACCGATGTTCGCCGCCTCGCCGACCTCCGCGTCGCCCAGGTAGCTGACGTGGTGCTGCTGGGTCCCGGCTCCCATCTGCGTCTTCTTCAGCTCGGCGAAGTTGCCGATGCGGCAGCGCGGGCCGATGTCGCAGCCGGGTCGCAGATGGCTGTAAGGCCCGATCCGGGCGTCCTCCCCCACCGCCGACGCCTCGACGATGCTGGCCCAGACGGAGGTCCGTGGCCCGATCCGGCTGTCCCGCAGCGTCGCGTTCGGGCCAATCACCGCCTCCTCCCCGATCGCGGTCGCGCCGGCCAGAATGGTCCACGGCTCGATGCGCGCGTCCTGCCCGATTTCGACCCCTGCGTCGATGTAAGTCGTGGACGGATCGACGATCGTGACGCCGTTGCGCATGTGGCGCTCCGCGATCTCGCTGCGGAGCAGGCGCTCCGCAGCGGCAAGCTGGACGCGGTCGTTGATGCCCAGGGTCAGCTCCGGGCGCGGCGCGTCGACGACGGAGACCCGGCGGCCGTCGCCGACCGCCAGGGCGACCAGGTCGGTGAGGTAGCGTTCGCCCGTGGCGCTCATGGCGACGCGTTCGATCGAGGCGCGCAGCCACGCCGCGTCGAAGCAGTAGGTTCCCACGTTGACCTCGTCGATCCGTCGCGTTGGCTCGTCGGCATCGGCCTCCTCGACGATGGCGCGGCAGTCCCCCTCCGGGTCCCGGACGATCCGGCCGTAGCCGACCGGATCGGGAAGGTGCGCGGCAAGGAGCGCGATCGCCGCGCCGCTCCGCGCCTGGGCGTCGCCAAGGGCGGTGAAGAGCTCGGCCGGAAGCAGCGGGGCGTCGCCCATGGTCACGATGACCTGGTCCGCATCGGCCGAGGTCGATCCCAACCCGATGCGCACCGCGTCGGCGGTCCCCAGCTGCGGCACCTGGCGCACGCTGATCGCGGCGCTCCCGACGGCCGCCTCGACGGCCTCCGCCTCGTGGCCGACGACGAGCACCGGCCGGTCAATGCCCACCTTGCCCAGCGCCTCGAGGACGTGCCCGACCATGGGCCGTCCGGCGAGGGGGTGCAGCACCTTGGGAAGGCGCGAGCGCATGCGCGTGCCCTGTCCGGCGGCCAGCACGATGGCCGCGGTGCCTAGCACGGTGAGGTGAGCTCCGGTCCTGGGGGCAACAGGCCGCGATGGTATCCGCGACCCATCCGGAGGGTCAACCCGCACATCGGCGCGGTCACGCCTCTCCGGCGAGCGCGATGCATTCGATCTCGACCAGCGCACCCTTGGGCAGCGCACGGACCGCGACCGTCGAGCGCGCCGGATACGGGAGCGTCAGGGATCCTCCGTAGACCTCGTTGACGGCGGCGAAGTCGGCCAGGTCCGCCAGGAAGATGGTCGTCTTCACCACCCGGTCGAAGGACGTGCCGGCCGCGTCCAGCACGGCCGCGAGGTTGCGCATCGCGCGCTCCGCCTGGGCTGCGACGCCACCCGCCACCAGCTCGCCGGTGGCCGGGTCGAGCCCGACCTGGCCCGCCGTGAACACGAAGCCACCGCCCGCGATTGCCTGGCTGTAGGGACCGATGGCGCCTGGTGCACCGTCGGTCTGGACCGGCCGCCGTCCGCTCATGGGTCCTCCTCGTCACTCCCTGCCACCACCTCGATCCTAGCCGGTTCGCGGCGGAGGCGGGTCGTCGTGGTGCGCACGCCCGCACGCTCGAGGCGCCGCGCAGCGGCGGCCGCCCGCGGCGGATCGTCGGTGATCGCATACAGGCTGGGCCCGCTGCCGGTCATGTGCGGATCGAGCCCGGCTGCCAGGACCAGGCGCATGAGATCCGCGATCTCCGGCCGGAGCCGGAGCGCGGGAGCGAGCAGCGCATTGTCACCGGGCACCGGCTCGTCCTCGGTATCGGCCCACTCCGAGCGTCGAAGCTCGGCGAACACCGCCGCCGTGGAGAGCCCGAAGGCTGGATGGACGAGCACGATGGTGGAGCCCGGTGGTTCGAGGGATCGCTCTGGCGACGGGGTCACCCGCTCGCCGATGCCGCGCACCACGGCGCGCGGGACGCTCGCCGCGAAGAAGGGGACATCCGCGCCAAGGCGTGCCAGCGCGCTGCGCTCCGCGGGGGTTGCCGTGTCGTCGGCGCCGCTCCATCGACGGCCGAGGCGCCACGCTGCCGCGGCGTCCGACGAGCCGCCGCCCAGCCCCGCCATTGCCGGCACACGCTTGTCGAGGGCCAAACAGCAGTCCAGCGGCCCGGCGCCGAGCCCCAGCACCAGGCCCTGCCACGCAAGGTTGTCGCCCGGCGACACCGGGACGCCGCCCCGCGCCTCCCCGGTGACGCGCAGGCCGGAGCAGCCGGGGAGCAGGAGCAGGTCGTCGGCCAGGTCGATCAGCGCCATGACGCCTACCAGCTCGTGGTAGCCGTCCGGCCGCCGGCCGGTGACCCGCAGGGACAGGTTCAGCTTGGCCGGCGCGGCCAGCCGCAGACCGCCGGTGACGCTCACGGCGCCGGCTCGAGCGCGGCCGCCAGGCGTCCCGCCAGGCATGCCCATTCGACGAGGGTCAACGTCTGGGGTCGTCGCTCCCCGTCGACGCCGCACGCCGTCAGGGCTTCGAGCACCGTCGATAAGGCGATCGGCAGCTCCCGGGCGAGCCCGTTGTGGATCTGCTTGCGACGCTGGCGGAACCCCGCCTGCACCACGCGGTAGAACGGCTCCCGTGCAGGGCCGGGCGGAACCTCGGGTGCCGGGCGCCGGCGGAGCAGCAGGATCGCTGAGTCGACCTCCGGTGCGGGCTCGAAGGCAGCGGCAGGCACGACCGCCACGATCGAGGCGTCGCTCACGTTCTGGACGAAGACCGACAGGTAGCTCATCCGTCCCGGCGGCGCGGAGACGCGCTCCGCGACCTCGCGCTGGACGAGCAGGACCGTCAGCTCCGGGGGCCGCTCCCCCTCCAGGAAGGCATGCAGGAGCGGGCTGGTGATGTGGTACGGGATGTTCGCCACGAGCTTGAACGGCTCGCCGGGCAGGATCTCGCGGGGGTGGAGCGTCAGGGCGTCCGCCTCGATGAGCTCGAAACCGGGGACGCCATCCAGCTCACGTCGCAGATACGCGGCGAGACGTGGGTCGAGCTCCACGGCCAGGACCGAGGCGCCGGCAGCCAGCAGGCGACGGGTGAGCACGCCCAGCCCGGGACCGATCTCCACGACGCGGTCGCCCGGCGCGAGCGCCGCGGCCTCGACGATGGCATCCAGCGCGGCGCCATCGGTCAGGAAGTTCTGGCTCAGGGATCGCCTCGGGCGCAGCTTCTCGGCGGCAAGCAGCCGTCGGAGCTGCCCGGGCGTCGGAGGCGCCAGCCGCTCCGGCGCCAGGGCCGGATGGGAGCTCACGCCTCCAGCCACGGGAGGGCGAGGTTCGGGATCGCCTCGAGTGCCGGATCGGCTCGGTCGCCGGCGACGAACCGGAATCCGCCCGCTGCGCCGATCATGGCGCCGTTGTCGGTGCACCATGCCGGCGGCGGCACGAAGAGCGGCGTGCCGGAGGCCGCGAGCCGATCGCGCAGCGTCGCACGCAGGGACCGGTTGGCCGCCACGCCCCCGCCCAGGGCGACCGCCGCGACTCCGTGCGCCGCTGCGGCGGCCACGGTCTTCGTCACGAGGGCGCCGACGACCGCCTCCTCGAACGCGGCGGCCACGCCATCCACGGGGATCGGCTCGCCACGCTCTCGATACCCGGCCACCTCGCGGAGCACCGCCGTCTTGAGTCCGGAGAAGCTGAAGTCATAGCGACCGTCGGTCCGGGCCCGGGGGAAGCGGGTCGACGGCGTGGCGTCCTGGGCTGCCTTCGAGATGGCCGGGCCGCCGGGATACCCCAGTCCCAGCAGGCGACCCACCTTGTCGAATGCCTCCCCGGCCGCATCGTCGACGGTCTGGCCCAGGAGCGCATAGCGACCGTGGTCCCGCATCAGGACCAGCTGCGTGTGGCCGCCGCTCACGACGAGGCAGAGGAGCGGGAAGTCCGGCTCTGGCGGGAGTGGCGCTCCGGCGCCCGCGTCCGTGAGCCAGTTGGCGTAGATGTGGCCCTCGATGTGGTTCACGCCGACGAGCGGGAGGTCGTGGGCGATGGCGAGCGCCTTGGCCACGTTGACGCCCACGAGGAGCGAGCCGATGAGCCCCGGCCCGTAGGTCACCGCGACTGCATCCAGCTCGTTCCATCCGACCCTCGCATCCGACAGCGCAGTCTCCAGGGTGGGCACGATCCACCGCAGCTGCTGGCGGGCGGCGACCTCCGGCACGATGCCCCCCGTCGCCGCGTGGAGCGCCACCTGGCTGGCGACCGTGTTGGCCTCGATTCGGCGGCCCCCGACGACCACGGCGACGCCGGTCTCGTCGCAGGACGACTCGATGGCCAGAATCCGCGGGGCGTTCAACGGCCGCCTCCGGGCACATCGCCGGCGATGCGACGCCGGGCCGCCCACAGGCCACGGGCCATCCGTGGCGAGCGCAGGAGGGGCGTCGTCATGATCATGGCGTCCTCGCCGTCGTCGGTGTAGTACGCGACCCGTCGACCGGCCTCCTCGAAACCAAGCTCCGCGTACAGCCGCTGCGCGTCGACGTTGCCGGCCCGCACCTCGAGGGTCATCCGTGCAGCGCCCAGCCCCATGGCCGATTCGACGAGCGCCACGAGCAGCCGCCGCCCGATCCCCTGCCGCCGCCACTCCGGATGCACGGCGAAGGTCGTGACATGTGCCTCATCGACCATCAGCCACAGGCCGCCGAACGCGACCACCGCGGTGCCCGCTCTCGCGACGAGGTACCGGGCGAGGCGGTTCGAGGTGAGCTCCTGCTCGAAGGCGTAGCTGGGCCACGGCGTCCGGAAGCTGAGCCGCTCGATCTCCCGGATGGCACCGATGTCGGCGAGCTCCATGGGCGCGATCTCGACCGGCACGGTCACAGCCATCGGATGGCCTCAGCCGACAGCTCCGCCACGCCACGGGGAAGGCGCAGGTAGCGAGGCTCCAGGCTGCGCAGCTCGTCCCCGGCCGGATCCGAGCGCAGGCGGTCTGCCGCGAGTCGCGCGACCGCAGCAGCAGCATGGGCCGGCGACCGGGCACCGCGCAGGTCGAACGCGGCGGCGAGCTCGGACGGTGCGACAACGGGATCGGCGTGCGCGCCCGCCGGCAACGCCTCCTGGGAGACGACGACCGGCTCCGCCGCGCCCCGGAGCAGGACGAACGCGTCGTGCGCCCCGGCGCGGGCGATCGCGGCCCGCGCGTCCGGCTCGGCGGCAAGCCAGCCCTCCAGGCTGGGGATGCCGAGGATCGGGACCGCCAGCCCGAAGGACAGGCCTTTTGCCAGGCTCATCCCGACCCGGAGGCCCGTGAACGATCCGGGCCCGATGCCGACCGCTACGGCGGTGGCACTCCCCACCGGCCGGCCGGCCGTCGAGAGGAGGGCGAGCAACCGCGGCAGGAGCTCGCGGCCCTGGCCGTGCCCGCCGCTCCAGCCGTCCTCGGCGATTGGTACCCCGTCGACGGTTCCCAGCGCGAGCGACGGATCAGTCGACGCGCTCTCGATGGCGATGATCACCGGTCGCTCGCAACCGGGCCGGCCCTCAGGTCGGCAGCGGGCTCGAGCGCGCGCGCCAGTCGCTCGTGCAGGACACCCCGCGCCGACCAATGGATGGTCCGCCGGTCTCCGCCGTTCGGATCGGGGTCGAGGGCCAGGTCGAGGCGCTCGGCGGGCAGCCAGCCATCGAGGCGATCCGCCCACTCGATGACGGTCACGCCGTCGGCCTCCCGCTCGTCGAGGAGGCCGGCGGCGAGAGCCTCCTCCGGATCGTCGAGGCGATACGCGTCGACATGGAAGAGTCGCAGCCGACCGGTGTGCTCGTTCATGAGGACGAAGGTGGGGCTGTTCACCACGCTGCGCACTCCCAGGCCGCTGGCGATCCCCTTGGCCAGGACCGTCTTGCCGGCCCCCAGAGGCCCGGCAAGGGCGACCAGGGTCCCTGGTCGGGCAGCGGCCCCGAGGGCATGCCCCAGCGCCCTCGTCTCCTCGGCCGAGACCGTGACGCAGGTTCCCACCGAACCGGAGCCCTGGGCCGCGGCGCCTGACGGCGGCGCCGGGCCGCCGCGCAGTGCGTGGTCCATGGCGGAAGTATAGGAAGCGCGGCCGGGGGTGCCGAGCCGATGCCCTTGCCCGCGACGTGGTCTCAGGGGGTCGGGCGCACCGGCGCACCGTCCGGACCCGGCAGATGAGTGGCTTCCAGATTGGCAAGCGGGATGGGCGCCAGCCGGCCATCCTCGAGGCGGACGAGGCCGGTCACCGCCGGGATGCCCGAGGGCGTGGCGTGCAGCGCGTCGAGGATCCCGACCAGCACCCCGCTGCGGCCGTGGAACGGACGGCGGTGGATGATCACCCGGTCCCCGACCGCGGCGCGCGGCACGCGGAGGGGTGGCTGGGCCGCCTCATGGACGTAGAGGATCCGGTCCTGGCCGAAGAGGCTCGCCGTGCGTCCAGCGTGCTGCCGGAACCAGGCGAAGAGCTGGCCGTCGAGCGCCACCTTGCCGTAGCCTTCGAGCAGCACGACGGCAAACGAGCCGGTCATCCCGCCGATCTCGCGGCGCCGGCGCTGGATCGCCTCGAAGTCGCGCAGCTCCTTGTCCAGGATCCCGCCCAGGACGATGCCCGCCACGCCCATGGCGCGGGCCCGGGTCAGTGTCTCGGCGGAGGCTCGCGAGCCGCCAATCAGGATCTTTCCCGCCGCCGAGACGTCGATGGCTCCGGCGCGCAGCTCCTCGTCATGGGTGTGGACGGCCACGGCGAGCTCACCGTGCACGGCGTCGCCCATGCCGCCGATCCCCTCCAGCCGGGCTCCCGGCACGGCGACGCTGATGAACTGCGGCGTGACCTGCAGGACGGACCCGGCGACGTGGCCGATGACCGGGCTCTCGGCGCCCAGCGACACGAGGAGCGCCGTGCCATCGGATGGCGAGTAGGCGAGCAGGATCGCGTGGTCCGGCGAGCGGACCTCACGGCCGTCGGGACCGCGCGCCATCGGCTGATCGGGTTCGAGTCGGTCCCCCGGGCGGACCAGCATCAGCGCTGCGGCATCGGCCGGCTGTCGTCCCAGCGGGCCGGCGATGGGCAGGCGGAGCGCCTGGCGAGCCTCTCGCCGGGAAGCGAGGACCTGGTCGGGACGGATCTGGCTTCCGGTCTGGACATGCGGGACGGAGCCTCTGGGCAGCGCGATGCGATGGACCGCCGGCGCGGTTCCGGACACGGCCGTCCGTTCATCGATCATGGCGCGCGACCCTCCCCCACCGCGTCGCCGGGGTCGGGATCAGTTGCGCCGGCCTCCTCGCCGTCCTGGCCCTCCGCCTCGGCGAGCGCGCCCGGCACGCGAGCGCCGCGAAGGAACGAGGCGCGCGGCCGCCAGCGTCGCATCCGATCGACAGCACGCGCGGGCCGGCTGTGATCTGCCGCCTCGACAGCGTCCTCGTTTGCCGGTTCGGACCTGTCTCGGGCCGCGGGCTCGCGCAGCAGCAGGTCTCGCCACCCCGCGAGAATGGCCCGGCGGTCATCGAGGCGCCGGGGGAGCCCGATCGGGGCATCCCTCGCATCGAGCACCAGCCCCACGACCCCGCCGGTCACCTCGACCCGGACGTGGTGCGTCCGACGTGCCCCGGGCAGGGTGACACCGCTTCCCAGCTCGATCTCCAGCTCCGCGTGCTCTCCCCGCGGGAGTGGCAGCACGGCGACCTGGCCGCTTCGGACCGCGACGGGGTCCGGGTCCGGCCATCCGGCGCGATGGAGACGTGCCGTCAGGGCCGGCTGCCCCGGCCGTCCGCCGCGCACGACGACGCTGGTGCCCAGCGGCAGGAGCAGGTCGTCCCGGAGCATCCCAATGCCCTCGCGCAGCTCGTCATCGGCCAGCGAGCCGAGCGGTCCCAGGACGGCCGCCGCGTCGACGGCGATCTGCGTGACGCCGACTGGACGAATCCCGGCGAGCAGCAGCTGCATCGCGTGCATCGGCGTCGGCGCGGCGGCGAGCAGGCGTCCCGCGCCGATGAGGAGATCCATGGGCTCGCTTCCACGCTCCTCGCCAAGGGCCGCGAGCAGGACCTGCCCGGCAGCCCGCGTCACGGCAAGCTCGTCCCCGCTGTAAGGAAGGGTCCCCGGCCGCGACCGCATGTTCTGGAGCGTGTCGGCCACCGCCAGCTCGTCGACGGGAACCGCGAGCAGGCGGACCAGGCGTCCGGTCGCGCCCGGAACGGTGAGGAGCGGTGACCCGAGGCCTCCCGCGGCGAAGACGCGCGAGGCGGGGACGACCGGCTCGCTGCGGCCGTCGGCGAAGGCCCAGGTCGCGTAGCGCGCCCCGAGGTCGACGGCCCCGATACGCAGGCGCTCCTCGCGGGCGATCTCCGCGATCGAGCGACGGAAGGCGATGGGGGCCAGGCTCCGCGTACCGCCACCCTCGACACGGTGGTCGAGCAGCTCTTCGAGGTGATGACGGAGCGGGCCAAGCAGATCCTCGGTGGCGGTCGGACGCGGGTTGGCGACGGCGGCGACGACGCCGTGGTCGAAGAGCGCGGCGACCTCGTCGGCAAGTGCGGCCGAGCCGGCCCAGACCACCGGGGTCCTGCCGCCGCCGCGGGCGGCGGCGACCATCCCGGCGGCCTCGAGCGCCTGCTCCGGCCGCGCGGCGTCAAAGCCACCCGCGACCAGCCAGGCGTCCACCTCGGCGGCCGCCAGCGAGGCGAGCCGCTCCGGAAGCGGGCGTCCGTCATCGGCCGCCACCTGGGCGGCCACGACCCATCCCGCCGATTCGGCGGCCCGACGCGCCGCCTCACCGGAGATCCCGGCGGTCACCGCGGCGATGGCGATCCGACCCGGACGCGAAGGGGTATGGCAGGCGATCCTGGGCGCCCCCGCCAGGATCGCATCCAGCTCGTCGACGATCCGCTGGTCAGCCACGGCGTGCAGCCGGTCGGAGAGGGCGGCGACCAGCGCCGCCTCGCCCCATGCCGTCGGCAGCGCAGCGTGGGCCACGATTCGCCATCGGCCGCGTACCCGGCCAACCACGCTGGCCTTGCTCCAGGCGCTCCCGACGTCGAGCAGGACCGACACCTCCGCCAGGGCCCGGACGGGATCGTCGATTGGGCCATCGACCTCCGCCGGCTCCATCAGCTCCATGGCCCCATCCTCCCTCATCGGACCAGCCCCAGCCAGTCTCCGAGGAGAAACCCGATGCGATCGACGAGCAGCGCCAGGCGGCTGACGAGCAGGAAGCCGAGCCAGGCTCCCAGGCCGCCCAGCAGGAACCAGCGTCCCGCGCCCGTGACCCCGCTCATGAGACGCCCGCGAGGGACCCCGTGCAGGAACGCGAGCAGAACGGGAACCGTGATCGCCAGCCCGATGACGCCGGAGACCGCCCCGCCGGGGCCGGAGTCCGCGGTGACGATCCCCCCCGCCAGCTGGGGGAGCAGCGTCCCGGTGATCGCGCCGCCGAGTGCATACGCGGCGGTTCCGCCGACGATCACCGCCACGGGCAGCGCCACGACGCGCCGCGGCAGCCATGGGGCCAGGGCCAGGATGGCAACCAGGACCGCGTCGATCAGCAGGTCCGGGTGCGCGGCAGGGTCGGCCAGGAGGGGCGAGATGAGCTGCGGGACGAGGACCTCGCGGATGGCGAGCAGAGTCAGGTAGCCGGTCGCCAGGCCGGCCAGCAACAGCTGGGCGACATGCAGCTGGCGACGCTCACCGGCGAGGTAGGACCAGACACCGAGCGTGACGATTGCGGCAACCCAGGTCGCGACGGTGCCCGCGGTGCCCGTCTCGAAGAACCCGTTCACGACCCGCGCCCCGGCGGGCCACCGCGCCCAACGAGCGAGGAGGCCCCGGATTCGACGAGAACGCCGATCGCGATGAGCATGCCCAGCAGGATCGCCGCATCCCGCGGCGCCGGCTCGGGAACGCGCCCCGGTCCGCTCGAGGTGCCGCCGGCAGCAACCGCCGTCCCGTACGCGACACCCTGGGGCAGGGTGCCCGCGAGCGCCACGAGCTGGCCGGCATCGCGGTAGGGCTGCATCTCGGGGAGCAGGAAGGTGGGCGTGACCGCCGCGACCGCCAGTCCGGGGACGCGCGGCTCGATCTGCTCGATCCAGCTCCGCGGGCTCATCTCACCGCCACCGACGACCAGCGCAAGGTCGAACCCGGCAAGCCCGCCTCCCCGAGCGCGGAGCGCATCCAGGATGGGTCCGGCGTCGCCGCCGACGTCCGACGCGATTGGCTCGCCGGCAAGCTGCACCAGCGCGGCCTCACCGCCGCTCCGGAAGCCCAGGTCGACGAGCCGGTCACCGCCTGCGCCCTCCTCGCGGAGGCGCGCGATCTCGGCGATCGCAATGGCCCTGCCCTCGGGGCTGAAGCTCACCAAGGCCACCCGTGCGCCGACGGCGAAGAGGTCTGCCAGCGCAGCGCGGGTCGCAAATCGGATCTCCGGATAGGTCCCCAGATCCGGATCCATGTCCACCACGACGAGGGGTCGGTCCGGCAATGCGCCGATGGCGACGTGCAGGTCGCTCCCCGCGGCGGTGTTGGCGCCCATTCCCAGGGCGAGGAAGGGCATGGTCGGCAGCAGCCACGCGACGGCGAGGCCGACGACAAGCGCCAGGGGCGCCAGGCGGCGCAGCACGCGCCTCCGGCTCGGGCGGCGACGGTCAGTCATCGACGCCATCGGCGCCCAGCAGGATCCGGGCGGCGGTCAGCGCCCCGATGGAGGCGACGCCCAGGAGCAGGCCGCGGAACACGGCGGCCACGGGCACGGCCTGGACCCAGCCAGCCACCGAGGCCAGCCAGGCACCGGGATCACCACCAATAGGCAGCAGAAGGACAAGGACCGCGACGGCTCCAGCGAGCATCACCCCGGTCTCCCGGCCGCGCAGGCGAAGCCCCCGGCGCGCCGCGCCCAGGAGCAGCGGAAAGAGCAGGGCGAAGACGGCCGCCACCAGGGGAGCCAGCAGGGCGGCCACCACCCAGCGAACCGCCGGCGCGTCGGCACCGCTCGACCCGGGAGCCAGCCCGGGGAGCAGGACGAGTGCCATCCCAAGCAGGACGGCGAGCGAACCAACGCGATCCGTGCCCCGTGCGATCCGCGAGCCGTGGCGGGCGAGCAGGGAGAGGGTGCCCGCGATCGCAGCGGCGGCGGCCAGCAGGACGAGGAGACCGGTCAGGAATCCGGCGACGCTGCCGAGCGCGGGATTCGCGATGACCAGGTCGGCGAGGATCAGGATGCCGACCGCCGTGACGATCGCCGCGTAGATCGAGCGCCGCATCCTCAGGCACGCCCCACGAGGAAGCCGGCGATGTCCACGACACCGAGGAGCTGGAGGAGCGATCCGGCGACGAGGACCGCGGCCGCCAGCCAGATGAGCCGGTTGGCGGCGAGCACGCCGGCCCGCACGCCGCCGGGCCGCAGGTCGGACCCTGCCACGAACAGCTCCGGCCCGATGAGCGTTCCCTCCCCGGTGAGGAGCACCGAAGACGCCCCGGATGCGGACGCGGTCCCGAACGTGGTGGCGGCCTCGCCGGTCGCCGCGCCCATCATCAGCAGCAGGCCCTCCTCGGCCACGCCACCCAGCACCAGCGACATTGCGTGATCGCTCGCGGACGATGCGAGGTGCTCTCCGCCGCCATGCGCGACCAGGGCCCGCACCGCTTCCGTCGCTCGGCCCTCGCCGACGTACGTCACGCGCGATCGTCCGAGCCGCTCGGGCGTTCCCGTGCGGTCGTGCGCCGTCGCCAGCGTGGCGTCGGCCAGGTGCGCCGCGACCGGGTCGTTCGTCGTGACCTCCAGCGGGACGCCGGCCCGCGCGGCCGCCCGCGCGACGTGCCCGAGCAGCGGCAGGGCCGCGAGCGTCTGCAGGCGCTGGACCGCGGTCACCGAGCGCGCCACCCCCGCGGTTCCCAGCGAGACCGCGGCACCCGCGCCGGCCTCCGCGGCGATCGCAAGCCCGCGGGGCAGCGACGCGAGCCGTCCCAGGTCCCGCGTGGTCCAGCGGGTCACCGGACGAGCGAGGAGCGCCAGGAGCACGAGGAGCACCAGCAGGACGGTGGCTGTGGCGGCCGGACCCAGGCGCGCGGAGGACGAGCTGATCGCGTCACCCACGATGCCGATCAGGCGGCCGACCAGGTCACCGATGTTCGGCATCGCCCAGTCCTTCGATCATCGCGTCGTATCGCTCGGGATCGTCCAGGAGCGCCTGCACCCTGCCGTAGCGCCGCCCGAGCATCGGCCGCAGGAGCGGCCCCAGGAATGCGCCCGCCTCGGCGAGCATGGGGCGAAGCGGCCGATGCGCGTCGAGGAGGAGGCGCGCCGGCGCCGCCAATCCGCGCCGGCGCAGCGTGTCGGTCAGCTCCGCCTGGCCCTCCCGGCTCATCGGCCCTCGACGGGCGGTGTCGGAATGGTCCGCGACCGCACGACATCGAGCGTGGCGGCGAATGCGGTGAGCTCCTCGTGGCGGGACACGGCGATCACCATGGACTCGGGGCTTCCCGAGCGCCGCTCCGCATGGGTGATGATCTCGTCGAAGAGCAGCGCCGCGGCGTCCGAGGGGGTGAAGACGCCTCGCTCCGTCCCGAGCGGGGCAAGGGCGATCCGTCGCAGGGAGAGGTGCTCCACTGCCTGCAGCGCCGCACGGATCGCCTGGCGCAGGCGCTCCGCGTCCGCCGTGAGATCGTGCCCCACCGCGACGGCGTGCACCACGTATGGGGCCGCCAGCCGTCCGCCGCCGGTCACGACCGCCGTTCCCGGAGCGACCGGACCCTGGGTCACGGCGGCACGCTCGACCTCCTCCCCCGCCAGGCGCTTCACCGACGCGGCGACCGGGTTGGTCATGAACAGGCTCTCGTTGGCCGGAACGACGATGGCGTCGACTTCCAGCTCGGCGATCTCCCCTCGCCAGATCTCGATCTCGATGGGCAGTCCCATGGCGGTTCGTCGCTCGTGCGACCCTGCATTCACCGGTCCCGCACGTGAATCCTCGGGAGCCGATCGCGCAGGGCGGTCGTCACTTCGTAGCTGATGGTCCTCCGCTCGGCCGCCACCTCGGCGGCGGTGATCCGCTCACCGCCCTGGGCACCGATCAGGACGAATTCGTCGGAGTAGGTTACCCCATCGACCGCCCCGACATCGACCGTCAGGCCGTCCATGCTGACGGCCCCCACGATCGGGACCCGGCGCCCGCGGACGAGGGCCCAGCCGTTGTTGATGTGGGCTCGCGGCCATCCGTCCCCGTACCCGATCGGCAGGGTCGCGATCCGGGTCGGGTGCGAGGCGCGGAACCGCAGCCCATACCCGATCGCCTCCCCCGCCGCGAGGTCAAAGATCCGCAGCGGCAGCGCGCGAACCGACAGGGCGGGGCGCAGGCCCAGCTCGCGGTCGGCGGCCCACGCCGGTGCGATCCCGTACAGCAGCAGCCCGGGACGGACCGCATCGGCGAAGCCGCCGACCCCGGCCAGGATTCCGCCGCTGGCCGAGATGTGGACCAGCCCCGGATCCACGCCGGCGGAGCGGACCGAATCGAGGACCTGGGCCAGGCGCAGGGCCTGCACGTCGGTGTACGCCGCGTCCTCGCCGGGGACGGCAAGGTGGCTGAAGGTGCCGGCCAGGCGAAGATGGCGGCTGCGTGCAATGGCCAGCGCCAGTCGAACCGCCTCCCCCGGCTCCGCGCCCTGGCGGCCCAGACCGGTGTCGATCTTGAGATGGACCGCCCCGCGCCGTCCGGTCGCTGCGGCCCCGGCCTCGGCCAGTGCGACGCCTGCCTCCGAGTAGACGATGGGCTCCAGGCCCGCGGCGAACGCGGGCTCGGCCTCTGCCTCACCCATCCCCCAGAGCACAAGGATCGGAACGTCGATGCCGGCCGCGCGGAGCCGCAGGCCTTCGTCGAGCGTCGCGACTCCGAGCCGCTCGACACCGACGTCGAGCAGGGTCCGGGCAACCTCGACGTCGCCATGCCCGTAGGCGTTGGCCTTGACGATGCCGATGATCTCCTTGCCCGTGCCGGCCAGGCTCCGTACCACACCGACATTGCTCGCGATCGCCGCGTGGTCCACCTCGATCCAGGCGCGGTGCCGGCTGCGAACCGGCGGGGCAGCCTCCGGGCTCACCCGCGACCCCCACGGAACGATTCCATCGCCTCGGGCAGGAGGTTGGCGATATCGCGGGCCATGACCCCGGCCCTGCCGATCCGCTGCTCCGCGATCAGCCCCGCCTGCCCGTGGATCGCAACGCCCAGCGTGGCCGCCACCATCGGCTCGCACCCGCCGGCAAGGAACGCGCCGATCGAGCCGGCCAGGACGTCACCGCTGCCGGCGGTGGCCAGCGCGGGGGTTGCGACCTCGCTGACGACCCCGTTGCCCTCCGTGTCGACGATGACGGTGTGCGCTCCCTTCAGGACCACCACCTGGCCCCAGAGCAGGGCCGCCTCCCGGGCTCGCTCGATCCGGTAGCGATCGTCCTCCGCGAGGCGTCCGATCTCGGAGGCTCTGGTGAGCCTCGCGAACTCACCAGGGTGCGGGGTGAGGACCAGCTGCGTCGACACCGATCGCCACCAGCGCTCGCCATCGGCCAGCGCGTTGAGACCGTCGGCGTCCACGACCGCAGGCTTGCGCAGCTCGCTCACGAGGTTGCGCGTGCGGCGGAGGGTCGAGGGCAGGCGGCCCAGCCCAGGACCGATGACGCTCGCATCGGAGGCCAGGGTCTCGGCCGCGAGGCGTCGCCACCCGTTCGGTCCGGTGAGGCCGGCGGCCTCCTCCTGGAGCAGGACCATGGTGAGCTCCGGTACCTCGCCCACGAGTCGAAGCGCGAGGGACTCGGGCACGGCCAGGCTGACGAGGCCGGCGCCGCTGCGGGCGGCGCCGAGGCCGGCAAGCAGCGGCGCCCCGCCGTACTCGAGTGACCCTGCGGCGACCAGCACCCGCCCGAAGGTCCCCTTGTGGCTCCGGGCCGGCCGCCGCGGGAGGTGCTCGGCCACCCAGTCCCGGGTGATCTCACCAATGGGCATCCGCGTTCCCCTCCCGCCGTTCAGCGATCGCGACGGCGACCGCCATCCTGCGCTCGTGCGAGATCGAGACGGTCACCTCCGCGAGCTGCAGGGCCTCCGCTCGGGCAGCAGCGCGATCACGCAGCAGCACCTGCGGCTGCCCGGCGCGGTTCGGCAGAACCTCGATCTCGCGCCAGCCCACGCCGCGCACGCCCAGGCCCAGCACCTTGCTGATCGCCTCCTTGGCAGCCCAGCGACCCGCGATGCGCTCGGGCCGACCGTGGCAGTAGCGATCCTCCGCCTCGGTCAGGACGCGGCGACGGAATCGGTCGGGGTAGCGGCCCAGGACAGCCACGATCCGATCGATGTCGACGAGGTCGACCCCCACCTCGTGGCGGCTCACTATTCGACGGTGACCGACTTCGCGAGGTTCCTGGGCTGGTCGACATCGGTTCCCCGGGCGACCGCCACCTCGTAGGCAAGGAGCTGGAGGGGCAGGATGGCAACGATCGGTGCCAGGGCCTCGATGGTCTCCGGGACCGCGATCACGTCCTGCGCGTACCGCCCGATCTGGTCGTCGCCCTCGGTCGCCACGGCAATGACCGGAGCCTCGCGGGCGCGGACCTCCGCGACGTTGCTCACGACCTTGTCGTAGGTTGCGCCACGGGTGGCGATCGCGACCAGGGGCGTTGCCGCATCGAGGAGCGCGATGGGGCCGTGCTTCAGCTCACCGGCCGCGTAGCCCTCCGCGTGCACGTAGCTGAGCTCCTTGAGCTTCAGGGCGCCCTCCATGGCGATCGGGAAGCCCAGCGCGCGGCCGATGAACATCATGCTGGTCGCCCCTGCATAGCGGCGCGCGATCTTCTTGATCTGGGGTGCCAGGCGGAGGGTCTCGGCCGCATGGCCCGGGAGCTCCCGCATGGCCCGCCCGATGGCGCTCACCTGGTGGGGTCGCATCCGGCCGCGGAGGCGGGCCAGGTGGAGTGCGACCATCTCGAGCACGAGGACCTGCGTGACGAATGCCTTGGTGCTGGCCACCGCGATCTCGGGCCCGGCCTGCAGGTAGCAGACCGCCGCGGCGTCCCGCGTCAGCGCGGACCCGACGACGTTCGTGACCACCACGACCGTGGCGCCGCGCTCGGCCGCAAGCCGGGTGGGCGCCAGGGTATCCGCCGTCTCGCCGGACTGGCTGACGCTGATGACCAGGGTGCGATCGTCGATGGGAGGCGGTGAGTAGCGCATCTCGGACCCGATCTGCGCCGCCGCCGGCAGGCCCGCCCAGTCCTGGATCAGCTGCGCCCCCACCTGGCTGGCGTAGTTCGCGGTCCCGCAGCCGATGATGTAGACCCTGTCGACCGCCTCGAGCTTCGCGCTGATCGCATCGAGCTCGGGCAGGTGCACCGTCCCATCGGTATGCACGCGCCCTCGGAGCGCCTCCTGGATGGCGTGCGGCTGCTCGTAGATCTCCTTGAGCGTGAAGTGCGGGAAGCCGCCCTTCTCCGCCGCCTGGAGGTTCCACGTGATATGGGTGACCTCGCGCTCGACGGCCTCTCCGTCGAGGTCCATGATCCGGACGCCGCCGGGCGTCACCGCCGCGATGTCGCCCTCGTGGAGGATGACCACGTTCTTCGTGTGCTCCAGGATGGCCGGCACGTCGCTGGCCAGGAATCCCTCGCCGTCACCCAGCCCCACGATGAGCGGGACGTTCATCCTGGCCCCCACGATGCAATCGGGGTGATCGAGGTGCATGACGCCGATGGCGTACGCGCCGCGCACCTCGCGCAGCGCGAGACGGACCGCCTCGACCAGGTCGCCCTCGTAGCGCGACTCGATGAGGTGGGCCAGGACCTCGGTGTCGGTCTCCGAGCGGAATTGATGGCCCTCCGCGCGCAGGCGGTCCTTGATCTCCGCATAGTTCTCGATGATCCCGTTGTGGATCAGCGCCAGGCGCCCGGTGCAGTCGGTATGCGGGTGCGCGTTCGTGTCGTTGGGCCGCCCGTGCGTCGCCCAGCGGGTATGCGCGATCCCGGGATGGCCGGACGGGGCTCCGCCGTTGAGATGCTCGGTCAGGTTGGTGAGCTTGCCCGCCTTCTTCTCGACGAAGACCGTCCCCTCGTCCGTGACGAGCGCGATGCCCGCCGAGTCATAGCCTCGATACTCGAGGCGCCGCAGCCCCTCGAGCAGGATGGGGGCAGCGTCGCGCGGCCCCACGTACCCGACGATGCCGCACATGGGTCGCCCTCCTGTGGTGGGTGATGGTCAGTTCAGGCGCGCCTCTGCGAGCCGGGCAAGCTCGCGGGCGATCTCGTTGATCTCCTCGTGGTCGTCCCCCTCGACCATGATCCTGATCTTGGGCTCGGTCCCCGATGGTCGGACCAGGATCCGCCCTCGACCCCGCAGCAGTGTCGTGGCCTTCGTCACGGCGGCCCCGAACTCCGGGTCCACCTGCCACTGATCCTTGTGGCGGACGGCTGAGTTTATCATCACCTGCGGAAGCCTCGGAATGCGCGCCGCGAGCTCCGACAGGCGCGCCCCCTCGCTTCCCCGCAGGGTTCGCGTGAGCTCGATGGCGGTCAGGATCCCGTCCCCGGTGGTGGCCCGATCCCGGAAGATGATGTGACCGGACTGCTCACCGCCCATGATCGCGTCTGCCCGCTCCATGGCCTCGAAGACGTGCCGGTCGCCCACGGGGGTGCGCACCACACGACCGCCGGCGCCGGAGACGACCCGCTCGAGGCCGCCGTTGCTCATGACCGTCACGACGAGCAGGTCGTTGCGCAGCGTGCCGCGCGCGAGCCGGTCGAGCGCGCAGATCCCCATGATCAGGTCCCCGTCCACCAGCTCGCCGCGCTCGTCAGCGGCGATCAGCCGATCCGCGTCACCGTCGAACGCGAAGCCCAGGTCGAGGTGCCGGTCCCGGACGATGCGGGCCATCGTGTCCGGGCTGGTGCTGCCGCAGCCCGCGTTGATGTTCGTGCCATCCGGCTCGGCGAAGAGAGCGGTCACCTCCGCACCCAGGCTGCGGAAGAGCTCCGGCGCGATGACACTGGCGGACCCGTTCGCGCAGTCGACCGCGATCCGCAGGCCCTCGAAGGCGTCCCCGGCGGCATCCGCGAGATGTGCCCGATAGTCGGCGATGGGGCCGATGTCGCGCGCGATCCGGCCAAGCCCGTCGTTTCCGGGACCGGGCAGGGACTCGGCCTGGAAGATGAGCGACTCGAGCCGACTCTCCGCCTCGTCATCGATCTTGCGGCCGCCCGACAGCACCTTCAGCCCGTTGTCCGACGCCGGATTATGGGAGGCGCTCACCATGATCCCGGCCTCGAAGTCGCCGCTCCCCGCCACGAAGGCCAGGCAGGGGGTGGTGACGACGCCCAGCTCCACCACGTCGGCTCCGATGCTCGCGAGACCGGCGGCCAGCGCCGCTGCCAGCATGTCGCCGGAGCGCCTGGTGTCCTGGCCGATCACGACCCGGCGCCGGTCTCCGGTGAGCAGGTGTCCCACAGCCCGGCCCAGGTCGTGAGCCAGGGCCGGCGTCAGGTCCACGTTCGCGACGCCGCGAATGCCGTCCGTGCCGAACAGGCGGGCCACTCAGGCTCCGGGCGTCGGGGTGGGCAACGGCTGGGTGATGATCACCGTCACCTGACCGGGCGAGAAGGAGAGCAGGCTGATCCCGTCGGGGAGGGACACGCTGGGAGTCACGTCGTGGCTGCCCGCTGCGAGCCCGCCGACGTTCAGCACCGGGGTGATCTGTGCGATCTTGAGCGCCGCCAGCGCTGGTTCGGTCCCGGAAACGGTGATCGCGATCTGGTCGGACTGCGGCAGGCAGGTCGTTCCGGCGGATGCGCCAATGCAGGTCACCCCGACGAGATACGTGCGGCTCGCCTGCGCGGCCGAGACCGTCACCGCCACGCTGACCGACGACGACGATCCCTGGGCCAGCTGCAGGCCGGTGGGCAGGACCAGGTCCGCGGTGAAGGTGCGCGTCGCGGCGAGGCCATTGACCGAGACCGGGGCCGTGGAGACCTCCCTGACGTCCGCCAGGACCGACGGCGTTCCGCGGAGGGTGACCGTCAGCGGGTCCGGCGTGACCTGGTCGATGGTGTAGCCCGTCGCCGGGGTTCCCGTCAGGGCAACGCTGACCGGTACGGTCTTGCTCGTCTCGGTCTGGTCGACGGGAATGTCGACGGTCACGACACTCGGAGTCAGCTCCACCGACTGCACGAGTGCACCGGACGCGTCGACGGGCCGCAGGTCGACCTGGTTGTTGTGGTAGTCGATGCCCGAGGCGTCGATCTGGACGCGCGCGACCGCGCGCACGACCTGGCTGACGAACGAGCTGGGGCCGCGGGCCATCACGGTCGTCTGGCTGACGGTCGCGCCTCCCAGCTCGAGACCCTCGGGCACCACGCCGTGATCGACCTGGACGTCCACCTCCTTGGAGGCCAGCACATCGAGGGTGACGGTCACCTGCGACGGTGTGACGTCCAGCACATCCACCCCGCTCGCCAGTGCGTTGACCGTGACGGGCAGGCTCTGCGGCGTGCCGGGCCGGGTCATGTCGTAGTTCGCCAGGTCCACGGTCGCGGCAAAGCTGTTCTGGTTGATGGGACCCACGGCGTCCTGGGAGCGGCGATAATGCACCTCGACGGGATCGAGCTGCTGGGTGATGACGTAGGCCGCGCTCGGCTGGTTGATGCGCTGGATGGGCACCCCGCCGATGCGCGCCTCGGTGAACGAGCCGGAAAAGACGAGGCCGGTGTACAGGATGGTGGCCAGGGCCAGCGCCCCGAGCTTCAGCTGCCAGTTGCGGACCACCCAGCCCATCAGCTCTTCTGCTCCGCGGGAAGCACCGCGTCGCCGGCGTCCTTGTCGTCCGGCTTGGCGCCTCGCCGGCGCCGCATCGGGTTGCGCGACGGCCGCTTGCCTCCATCTTCGCCGATGACCCGCTCGTCGGGGTCGACAGGACCGGTTGGCTCGCCACCCCCGATGCCCCAGCGACCCTCCAGGGTCCGGCGCAGGATCGGCATGGCCCGCCGGGGGGTCTGCGGACGGATGAGGTTCAGGATCCGGCGACGCAGCTGGTCCTCGGTGAGGTTCCGCTCGATGCGGCCGCGCAGGACGAGGCTGATTGACCCGGTCTCCTCGCTGACGACGATGATCACCGCATCGGTCTGCTCGCTGATGCCTATCGCGGCGCGGTGCCGCGTCCCGTAGCGTTCCGAATCGAGCACGTTCTGGCTCAGGGGCAGGAGCACGCCTGCAGCTAGGATCCGATCACCCGAGATGATCACCGCGCCGTCGTGGAGCGCCGTGCCCCGGTAGAAGAGGGTGACCAGCAGCTCTGCCCGAAGGTCGGCGTTGAGGAGGACCCCCGATTCCGCGGCGAGGTCGTGCAGGCCCGTGTCCCGCTCGATCACGATCAGGGCACCGTGGCGCGATCCCGCGAGCAGCCGGGCGGCACGGCTCACCTGGCCCGCGACCTTCTCGGCAGCGGCCAGCTCGCTCGAGACGAAGAAGCGGTTGAGCGATCCAACCCGGCCGATCTGCTCCAGCGCCCTCCGAAGCTCCGGCTGGAAGACGACGACGATGGCAAACAGGCCCACCACCGCGCCAGCCTGGAGCAGGGTCGAGAGGAGCCTGAGCTGGAGCGCCTGTGCCGCCAGGTAGACGAGGTACAGGATCGAGAGTCCGATCACGATCCGGACCGCACGCGTTCCCCGGATCAGGATGAAGAGCCAGTAGATGACGACCGCGACGAGCAGGATGTCGACGATCGACCTCCAGCTGCCCAGGAAGTAGGTGTTGAAGAAGTCGCTGATCGCGTTCAACACAAGTGCGACCGGTCCTCCAGCGTCGCCCGCGATCATACCAAAGGGCCCCGGCGAACCCGCCGGGGCCCTCTGGAGATGTGGATCAGCGCTTCGTGTACTGCGGCGCCTTGCGGGCGCGCTTGAGACCGTACTTCTTGCGCTCCTTCGCCCGCGGGTCTCGGGTCAGCAGGCCCGCCTCGCGGAGCGCGGCGCGCGCGTCCGGGTGCGCGCTCACCAGGGCCCGGGCGATGCCGTGACGGATGGCGCCCGCCTGACCGGCGAGCCCGCCTCCGCTCACCAGGATGCTGGCGGAGTAGCGTCCCTCCGTTTCGGTCACGCGGAAGGGCGACCGCAGGCTGGCCAGCGCCGGGCCACGGCCGAAGTAGTCCTCGACGTCCTTCCCGTTCACCACGATGCCGCCATCGCCCGGCAGCAGGCGGACGCGCGCAATGGCCGTCTTGCGGCGGCCGGTGCCGTAGATATAGCTCGTGCTCATCGGCTCATTGTCCTCACAGCTCGACCGTGGTGGGCTGCTGGGCCTCGTGCGGATGATCCGCCCCCGGGTAGACCTTCAGCTTGCGGTACATGGCCCGGCCAATCCGGTTCTGCGGCAGCATGCCCTTCACCGCGCGCTCGATGACCAGCTCGGGCTTGCGTGCCATGACGGCCGCCAGGCTCTCCTCCTTGAGGCCACCGGGGTAGTTCGAGTGGCGGAAGTAGGACTTGTCGACCAGCTTGTTGCCGGTCACCTTGATCCGGGCCGCGTTGATGACGACCACGTGGTCGCCGGTGTCCAGGTGCGGCGAATAGGTGGGCTTGTGCTTACCCTCCAGCAGGGTGGCGATGCGCGTCGCCAGCCGCCCCAGGGTCTGGTCGGTCGCGTCGACCACCCACCAGCGCCGTTGGATTTCGCTCGCCTTGACTGCGTAGGTCTTCACGTTTCGTCCCTTGAGCCCGTGCCGCGCGTCGTTCGCCCGGTCCGGGGCTCCTCCTCTTCTGCCGCCCCCGCGCCCCTGCGAGTGCGATCCTTCTTCGAATAGATGACCCGCTCGAGCGTGAGCCCTCTCGCCGGCGCCGCCCTGCCGTGCAGGGCCCGTGACCGCGCGTCGAGGAGCCCGGCCACGTCCCGCGGTGTGAGGCCGCCGCGACCCGCCTCCAGGAGGATCGCCACGATGCTCCGCACCATCCGTCGGAGAAACGCGTCCCCCGTCACGCGGATCTCGAGCAGATCCCCGCGGCGGAGCACGGCCACCTCCGACAGATGACGGACCGTCCGACCGTGGTCGTCGCTCCCCAGCGCCGCGAAGTCGCGCCGTCCGGGGAGCACGGCTGCCGCCGCGCGCATCGCCGCGACGTCCGGTCGGTCTCCGATCTCGAGCGTCCGATGCCGTTCCAGCGGCCGGTGTCGCCCGCCCATCCTGATCCGGTAGCGGTAGACCCGTGCCACAGCGTCCCGCCTGGGATCGAACCCCGGCGGTGCGGCCCGGAGCGCGCGAACCGCCAGGTCGTCGGGCAGCAGGGCGTTCAACCGTCGCTGCAACTCCCGCCAGCTGAATCCCTCGCCGCGTCCGCGGCGAGCGATACAGAAGGCGGCGACCTGGCCGGTGGCGTGCACCCCGGCATCGGTGCGCCCGGCGAGACGGATTCGCACCCGCTCGCCGGTCAGTCTGTTAAGGGCCTCCTCCAGCACCCCCTGTACCGTCCGAGCGTTCGGCTGGACCTGGGAGCCGGCGAAGGCAGTTCCGTCGTATTCGAGCACCGCCCGAGCGCATCTGCGCCGCGTGGCGGGCATTGTGGGCGTCCCGACCGTCCCGCCTAGACGAGCTCGATCAGCACGATCGGTGCGGCGTCTCCCAGCCGCGGGCCGATCTTGACGATTCTGGTGAAGCCGCTGGACCGATCCGCATACTTGTCCGCAAGCTCGCCCATGAGCTTTTCGACGATGAGCGGCTCATGCGGCAGGTCCGCAGCCAGGGCACGGCGCGCGGCGAGGTCGCCGCGCTTGGCTGTCGTGATGAAGCCGTCCACGACGCCGCGGACCTCCTTGGCCTTGGCCTCGGTGGTCTTGACCTTCTCGTAGCGCAGGACCGCGACCGCCAGGTTGGCGAGCATGTGCATCCGGTGAGCGCCGGAGCGGCCGAGCCGTCGACCGGCGATCTGGTGCGGCATCTAGGCCTCCCGGTCCAGCTCGGCGGCTACCGCCTCGTCGAGCTCCACGGAGCCGGGAAGATCGGACTCGTCGACTGACCCGGCCTCCGGGACGATGAAGCCGCGGAGCGCGAGGCGCTCCTTGAGCTCGTCCAGGCTCTTCTTGCCGAAGTTCCGCATGCGGAGGAACTCGTCGTCGGAGAGGGCCAGCACCTGGCCGACCTTGGTGATGTTGTTGCGCTTGAGGCTGTTGTAGGCCCGCATCGGCAGGTCCAGGTCCTCGATGGGCGTATCGAGCAGGTTGGCGGCCACCGGGGTGGTCAGCTCCTCCTCTCCGTCGGCGGGGCGGCGGCCGATGTCCGCGAAGCGGCTGAACTCGCGCACGAGGATCTCTGCCGCCTCGGAGAGCGCCGCCTGCGGGGTCGCGGTCCCATCGGTCTCGATCTCGAGGGCCAGCTTGTCGTAGTTCGTCATCTGGCCGACGCGGGTGTTCTCCACGGCGAAGTTCACGCGTCGCACCGGCGAGAAGATGGCGTCCACCGGGATCACGCCGATGGGCATGTCCTCGGTGTGCTCCGCGGGTCGGTAGCCGACGCCGGTCTCGACCGTCAGGTCCATTTCGACGGAGCCCGCGTCGCTGTCGAGGGTGAGCAGGATCATCTCCGGGTTGATGATCTCGACGTCCGCGGACTCGGTGATGTCCGCGGCGGTGACCGGTCCGGCGCCGCGCTTGATGAGCTTCAGGGTGACCGGGTGGTGGGCGAATGAGCGCAGGCGGAGCTTCTTCGTGTTCAGCACGATCTGAGTGACGTCTTCCTTGACGTTCTCGATGGTGCTGAACTCGTGGTAGACCCCGGCGATCTGCACCGAGGTCACCGCCGCGCCCTCGAGCGAGTTGAGCAGCACCCGGCGCAGGGCGTTGCCAAGGGTCACCCCATACCCGGCGCGCAGGGGGTTCACCTCGAAGCGGGAAAGGTTGCCGGTCGTTTCGACCTCGTCGATGCGAGGCGTCTCAAGCTCGATCATGCGGTCTGGTCCGTGCTCCTATCGCGAGTAGTACTCGACGACGAGCTGCTCGTTGAACTCGAGCGGCATCTGCTCGCGGGCCGGCTCCGCCAGCACGGTCCCGGCAAGCTTCGTCGCGTCCACGCTCACCCATTCGGGGATCTGCGCCGACTTGATGGTCTCTTCGGTGGTCTTGAAGTGCTCTCGGCCCCGCCGAGTCTCGCGGACCTCGATCCGGTCGCCCACCTTGGTCCCGAAGCTCGGGATGTCGGTGGCGCGCCCGTTGACCGCGAAATGGCCGTGGGTGACCAGCTGACGCGCCTGGGCGCGGCTGGTGGCGAACCCCATTCGGAAGACGACGTTGTCGAGGCGCATCTCGAGCATGCGCAGGAGGTTCTCGCCCGTCATTCCCTTTCGCTTCGAGGCCTTCTCGAAGTAGTTCCGGAACTGGCGCTCCAGGACGGAGTAGCTCTTGCGCACTTTCTGCTTCTCGCGCAGCTGGATGCCGTACTCGCTGACCTTGCGGCGGCGGGTGGCATACATGCCGGGCGGGGTCGAGCGTCGCTCAAACGAGCATTTCTTCGTGTAGCAGCGGCTGCCCTTCAGGAAAAGCTTGAGCCCTTCGCGGCGGCAGATGCGGCAGACCGGGTCGGTGTAGCGTGCCATCTTGGTCTCGCTCCTCTCAGACCCGGCGCCGCTTGGGCGGGCGGCAGCCGTTGTGGGGGATGGGCGTGACGTCGGTGATCGCGGTCACGTCCAGGCCGGCGGACTGCAGCGAGCGGATCGCCTGCTCGCGGCCCGCACCGGGACCCTTCACGAAGACCTCGATCTGGCGCATGCCGTGCTCCATGGCGCGCTTCGCGGCACCCTCGGCCGTCTGGGAGGCGGCAAACGGGGTGCTCTTGCGCGAGCCCTTGAAGCCGACCAGTCCGGCACTGCCCCAGCTGATCACGTTCCCGCTCGTGTCGGTGATCGTCACGATCGTGTTGTTGAACGTCGACTGGATGTGGGCATGCCCGACGGGAACGTTCTTCCGTTCGCGCTTCTTGGCACGCGTCGCGCGCTTTCGCTCAGCCATGGAACTCCTGTGGTGTCAGGCCGATGTGGCCGTGTGTGAGATTGCGGATCACTTCTTGCGACGGATGCCGACCGTCCGGCGGGCGCCGCGCCGCTGGCGGGCGTTTGTCTTCGTGCGCTGCCCACGCACCGGCAAGTTGCGCCGATGGCGGAGGCCGCGGTACGACCCGATCTCCATCAGCCGCTTGATGTTCATGCTCACCTCGCGGCGGAGGTCGCCCTCGACCTTGTACCGCCGGTCGATGACCTCGCGGAGGCGGTTGACCTCGTCCTCGGTCAGGTCGCGCGTACGCGTGTCCGGCGACACGCCAGCGCTCTCGATGATCTGCTTGGCCGAGGTCGGGCCGATGCCGTGGATGTACGTGAGCGAGATCACCACGCGCTTCTCGCGCGGGATGTCGACGCCGGAGATTCGTGCCATGCGGCTCCCCCTATCCCTGGCGCTGCTTGTGCTTGGGAATGACGCAGATGACCATCACCACGCCAGAGCGCTTGATCACCTTGCAGCGCTCGCAGCGGGGCTTCACGGACGCAGAAACCTTCATCTCATCCTGTACGTGATGCGACCCCGGGTGAGGTCATAGGGACTCAGCTCGACTCGGACCGTATCGCCGGGCAGGATGCGGATGAAGTTCTGTCGGAGCTTGCCGGAGATATGCGCGAGCACCTCGTGCCCGTTCTCCAGCCGCACCTTGAACATCGCGTTCGGGAGCGGGGTGACCACCTCACCCTCGACCTCGATCGCATCCTTCTTCGCCAAGCGCTACGCACCCTCGATCTGCTGCTTGTTGCTCGTCTGGTGGGACACAGCGAAAGGCCGCCGCACAGGGCGACCCACGGAAAAGGGAGTATACACCACCGGGCAGGCGAGGCACAACGGGGTGGCCCAACCATGAGCGCTCATCGGACGGTGAGCACGTCGGGCCCGTGATCGGTCACGGCGATGGTGTTCTCGAAATGGGCGGCCAGGCTGCCATCGACGGTGACGACGGTCCAATCGTCGTCGAGCACGGCAACTTCTGCGGACCCCAGCGTGAACATCGGCTCGATGGCGAAGCACATTCCCGGCTGGATCAGCATCCCGCGGCCAGGCGTGCCGTAGTTGGGAACGGACGGCTCCTCGTGCATCTCCGTGCCGATGCCGTGGCCCACGAACGGCCGGACAACGCCGTAGCCGTGCTCGTGGGCGACCGTCTCGATGGCTGCCCCCACGTCGCCCAGCCGGTTGCCCGGGAGCGCCGCCGCGATACCGGCCTCCATCCCCCGCTCCGTGGCGTCCATGAGCGACTGAACCCTGGGCGACGGGGTGCCCACGGACCAGGTCCGGGCGCAGTCGGCGTGCCACCCCTGCCAGATGCAGCCGATGTCGACCCCGATGACGTCCGCCTCCACGATGCGCCGTCTCGGCGAGGGAATGCCGTGAACGACCTCATCGTTGATGCTGGTGCAGATGCTGGCCGGGTACGTGCCGTGGTAGCCCAGGAACGAGGGGACCGCATCGGCGTCGCGGATCATCTCCGCCGCGATGCGGTCCAGGTCGAGGGTCGTGATGCCCGGACGCAGCTCCGCGCGGAGCACGTCGAGGATCTCCGCCAGGATGCGGCCGGCGTGCCGCATCGTCTCGATCTCCTCGGGGCGCTTGATGGTGACCATCCGCGGTCGCGACGGGATGCCCATGGTGTCAGGACGCCCCGCGTGGACGGACGTTGGTGGCGTCTCCGGTGGTCACGCCGAGGACGTGGAGGATGCGCTGGGCGATCTCGTCGATGGCGCCACGACCGTCGATGCGCTCAACCACGCCGACCCCCCGGTAATGAGCCAGGACCTCGAGCATGGGCGGCACCTGCGTCGCGAGCCGCGCGCGAACCACCTCCGGCTGGTCGTCGTCGCGCTGGACCAGCGGCGTCCCGTCCTTGTCGCAGACCCCTGCGACCCGGGGCGGATCGGTGATGACGTGGTACGACGTGCCGTCCGTTGGGCACACCCAGCGGCCGGAGACCCGCTCCACGAGCTCCTCGGGTGGAACCTCGATGGAGATCACCCGGGTGATCCGCTCGCCCTGGGCGGCCAGGGTCGCGTCCAGGGCGCGGGCCTGGGCAACGGTTCGCGGGAAGCCGTCCAGGATCGCGCCGCGGGCGGCTTCCGGCCGTCCGAGCGCCTGCATCACCATGGCGATGGTCAGGTCATCGGGCACGAGCTCGCCGCGATCCATGTACTCGCGTGCCCGCATGCCGAGCGCCGTTCCCTCGCGGGCGGCGCGCCGGAAGAGGTCCCCGCTCGCGAGGTGCAGGAGTCCGAGCCGTGACGCAAGGATGGATGCCTGGGTGCCCTTTCCGGCGCCGACCGCGCCGACCAGCAGGATGATCCGCCGCGCGGGCGCCGTGCTCCCCGAGCCGATGCCCGCGGCCGTCACCGGATGAAGCCCTCGTAGCGGCGCATCATCATCTGCGCCTCGAGCTGCTTCATGGTCTCGACCACCACGCTCACGACGATGAGGATGCTGGTGCCACCCAGGCGCAGCGACTGGGTGCCCGGGATCGCGGCGCTCACCAGGTACGGCAGCACGGCGAGGGCTCCCAGGAAGACGGCGCCACCCAGGGTGATGCGGTTCGTGACCCGCAGGAGGAAGTCCTCCGTGGGCTTACCGGGCCGGATGCCGGGGATGAACCCGCCGTTCTTTCTCAGGAAGTCCGCCGTCTGATCAGGCCGGAACTGGAATGCCGTGTAGAAGTATGTGAAGAAGACCACCAGCAGGAAGAGCAGGCTGCCGTACAGCCACAGGTTGCTTCCGTTCAGGTTCGTCGCGACCCAGTTGGCGACGTCGTGCACCCAGGCGATGCTGCTGGTCGTGAAGTACTGGGCGATCTGCGCCGGGAACAGCAGGATGCTGATGGCGAAGATGATCGGGATGACGCCGGCCATGGTCACCTTCAGCGGGAGGTACTGCGTCTGGCCCTGGTACATGCGCCGACCACGCACGCGGCTCGCGTACTGGACCGGAATCCGCCGCTGGCCCTCGTTCACCCACACGACCCCGGCGATGACCAGGATGGCGATGATGATGAAGGGGATGATCCGCGCCCAGCCGTCGGGTCCGGAGATGACCGGCCCCGCCTGGTGCGGGATGCGACCCACGATGCCGGCGAAGATGATGAAGCTGATGCCGTTGCCGATGCCCCGCTCGCTGATCAGCTCGCCAAGCCACATCAGCAGGATGGTGCCGGCCGTGAAGCTCAGGAGCAGCGAGAGGGTCTGGAAGCTGAAGAAGGACTCCGCCGGAAGCACCTGCGCCTGCTGGAGGAGGACGGTGAAGCCGTAGCCCTGGGCGAACGCCAGCGGCACGGTCAGGAGCCGGGTGTACTGGTTGATCCGGTTGCGCCCGTACTCACCCTCGCGCGCAAGGTCGCCCAGGCTGGGGATCACCCCCTGCATGAGCTGCATGATGATGCTGGCGTTGATGTAGGGGTTCACCCCCATGCCGACGATCGACGCCGTCGCCAGGCCGCCTCCGCTGAACAGGTCGAGCAGGCCGAGCAGCTGGTTCGTGTTGAACAGGTCTGCCAGCTTGGTCGAATCCACGTTGGGAACCGGGACGTTGGTCAGCACCCGGAAGATCAGGAGGATCCCCAGCGTGAACAGGATCTTGCGCCGGATGTCCGGCGCGCGGAAGGCGGTGACGGCGGACTCGATCACCTAGGACTCGCTTTCGCTCTCGGTATCGGGGGCGCGCTCGTCGTCAGACTCGGCGACGGCAGTGGCCGTCGCGCTGGCGGCGCCATCGGCTTCGGAAGGCTCCGGGGTTTCCGCGACATCCTCGACCGGGTCCCCCTCCGGCCAGCTGATGCGCTGGGCGGTGCTCCCGGCCGCCGACAGCTTGTCGAGGGCGGCACGGCTGAAGGCGTGGGCATGCACCGTCACGCCCGTCGGGGCGTTGCCGTTGCCCAGGATCTTGACCGGCAGCTTCGTGTCGCGCAGCAGCCCGTCGTGGACCAGGACATCCGGGGTGATGAGCGTGCCCTTCTCTGCCTCGGCGATCTTCGCGAGGTTGACCGGGGCGTACTCGACCCGGAATCGATTCTTGAACCCGTGCAGCTTCGGGGTGCGGACGTGGAGCGGGGTCTGGCCGCCCTCGAACCAGGCGGGGATCCCGCCGCCGGCCCGGGACTTCTGTCCCTTGGTGCCGCGCCCGGCGGTCTTCCCGCGGCCCGAGCCGTGTCCGCGGCCCACGCGCCTCGGCGGCTGGTGGGATCCGGGCGCCGGGTGGAGGTCGTGGAGCTTCATGACTTCCCCGCGTTCCCTTCTGTGGCCGGCTCCTCCACCTCGAGGAGGAACGCGACCCGCCGGATCATCCCGCGGTTGACGGGGTTGTCCGGAATCTGAACCGTCTGGTTGAGCCGATGCAGGCCGAGTGCCCGGATGGTGCCCCGCGCGCCGGCCTTGTGGCCGATGGTGGAACGAACCCAGGTGACCCGGAGCATGGCCTCGTCGCTTCGCTTATCGGCCACGGCCGCCTCCCTGCCCGAACACCGGGGCCGGACGCTCGATCACCTCGTGCGGCTTGCGAGCCGCCTCGGCGCCTCGCTTGCCCAGCAGCTCCTCCGCGGTCTTGCCGCGGTTGCCGGCGATGTGGTCGGCCGAGCGCAGGGCGGTGAGACCCACGATCGTCGCCCGCACCACGTTGACCGGGTTCGTGCTGCCCATGGTCTTCGAGAGCAGGTCGCGAATGCCGGCCATCTCCACGACGGAGCGCACCGAGCCGCCGGCGATCACGCCGGTGCCGGCCGCGGCCGGCTTGAGCATCACGCGCGACGCTCCGAAATGGCGCTGGACTTCGTGCGGGATCGTGGCGCCCACCAGCGGCACCCGGACCAGGTGCTTCTTGGCGTCCTCGACGCCTTTGCGGATCGCCTCGGGCACCTCGCCGGCCTTGCCGAGCCCGGCACCCACGACGCCGTTGCCGTCGCCCACAACCACCACCGCGCTGAAGCTGAAGCGGCGACCGCCCTTCACGACCTTCGCGACACGGTTGATCTGGACGACCTTTTCGTCGAGATTGAGCTTGGACGGGTCAATTCTTGCCATACGTTCCTCCGCCCTACAGGTCGAGGCCGCCCTCGCGGGCGCCCTCGGCGAGCGAGCGAACCCGCCCGTGGTACTGGTATCCGCCGCGATCGAGGACGACCGCGCGCACACCCGCCGCCTTTGCGCGCTCCGCGACCGCCTTGCCGACGGCGCGCGCCGCGTCCGTCTTGGCGGAGCCCACGGCGAGCTCGGGCTCGCGGGACGACGCCGCAGCCAGGGTGCGCCCGCTGGTGTCGTCCACCACCTGGGCATAGATGAACTTCGCACTCCGGAATACCGAGAGGCGAGGCCGCTCGGGTGTCCCTGCCAGCGTGAGCCGGATCCGGTTGTGTCGCTTGTGGCGCAGGGCGCCGCGTGAAGGCTTGTTGATCATGGCGTCCTACGCTCCTCCAACCTTGCCGGCCTTGCCGGCCTTGCGGAGGATCTGCTCGCCGGCATATCGGATCCCCTTGCCCTTGTAGGGCTCCGGCTTGCGGCGCGACCGGATGTCCGCAGCCACCTGGCCCACGAGCTCCTTGTCGGCACCAATGACCGACAGCCGGGTCGGCGTATCGAGCGAGAAGCGAATCCCCTCGGGGGGCGTGACCTCCACCGGGTGCGAGTAGCCGAGGGCCAGGACGAGCTTCTCGCCCTGGAGCTGGGCGCGGTAGCCCACCCCGGAGATCTCGAGGTTCTTCGTGAACCCGGTGGTCACCCCGGTCACCATGTTGGCGACCAGCGTCCGGGTGAGGCCATGGAGGGCCCGATGGCGCGGCTCATCGCTGGGACGCACCACGCGCAGCGCTCCGTCGTCGCGCTCGATGGTCATCTCGCGGTGCAGCGTCCGCTCGAGGGTGCCCAGCGGCCCCTTCACCGTGAGGTGGTTGCCCTGCTGGGTGACCTCCACGCCGGCGGGGACGGGGATCGGCATGCGACCGATTCGTGACATGGCTCGCTCCCCTACCAGACGTAGCACAGCACCTCGCCGCCGAGATTCAGCTTCCGGGCCTGCGACCCGGTCATGATCCCGCGGGAGGTGGAGAGGATGGCCAGCCCGAGCCCGCCCAGGACGCGCGGGATCTCGGTCTTGCGCGCGTAGACGCGCAAGCCTGGCTTGCTGATGCGCTTGAGGCCCGACACGACCGGCGTGCGACCCTCGACGTACTTGAGGCGCACGGAGAGCATCTCCTGCACGCCCTCGGTCGCGGTGTCCCACGACTCGATGAAGCCCTCCTCGGTCAGGATGCGCGCGATTTCGCGCTTCACCTTCGACGAGGGCAGCGTCAGGTCCCTGTGCCGCGCCGCGCTGGCGTTGCGAATCCGCGTCAGCATGTCGGCGATCGGATCGGATGTGTTCATCGTTCTCTTCTTGTCACTCCTCGGCGGTGGTTCGCGTCACGCTCGCGCGTGGGAGGCGCCTTCCGCTGATGTGGCCGCTCGTGGCGGCCGTCGACATCGGCCTGGTACTACCAGCTCGACTTGGTGACTCCCGGCAGGAACCCTTCGAGGGCCCGCTCCCGGAAGCAGATGCGGCACATGGCGAAACGGCGCATGTAGCCGCGCGGTCGCCCGCAGATGGAGCAGCGGTTGTGCTGCCGTGCGGAGAACCGCGGCTCGCGCTGTGCCTTCGCGATCATTGACTTCTTTGCCATGCGGCTGGTCCGAATCCTTCCTTGTGCCTTTGTGCGGCGCGATCAGGCGCTCTGGAACGGCATGCCCATCAGCTGGAGGAGCTTGCGTCCCTCTTCGTCGGTGCGTGCGGTGGTCACGATGCTCACCTCGAGGCCTCGGAGCCGGTCGATGGCGTCGTAATCGATCTCTGGATAGACGAGCTGCTCCCGCAGGCCCAGCGTGAAGTTGCCGCGGCCGTCGAACGAGCGCGTCGGGATTCCGCGGAAGTCGCGGATGCGGGGGAGCGCCAGGTTCAGGGTGCGCTCCAGGAAGTCGTACATCCGCTGCCCGCGGAGCGTGACCTTGGCCCCGATGGGCATCCCGGTCCGCAGCCGGAACTGCGCGATCGAGCGGCGTGCGCGGGTCACGATGGGCTTCTGCCCGGTGATGGTCGCGAGGTCGCCCACGGCGGCGTCGATCGCCTTGGCGTTCTGGATCGCCTCGCCCAGCCCGATGTTCACGATCACCTTGTCCACGCGTGGTATCTGCATGGGGTTCGCGTAGGTGAACTCCCGCTGCAGCGCGGGGACCACCTCGTCGTGATACCGCTGGCGAAGCCCTGCGTAGATCGGCCGGCTGTACGACGGTCGGGACTCCATTCGGGTCCCTCCCTCAGCCTTGGCCGGGGCGGCAGCCTTCGTCGGGGCGGCGGTCTTCGCGGCAGCCGGCTTCGCGGCTCGCGACCCCGCCCTGGCAGCGGGCTTGGCAGCGGCGCTGGCGGCGGTTTTCGGAGCACGCGTGCGCGGCGTCTTGGCGTCAGGGCTCACTTGAGCACCTCCATCTGCTCGCCGCAGTTGCGGCAGACGCGAACGCTACGCTTGACGTCGCCCTCGACGTGCGCGTGCGCCACCCGGGTCGGCTTCTCGCAGCTGGGGCAGATCACCATCACGTTGCTGATGTGCAGCGGGACGGGGATGTCCAGGATGCCGGCCTGCTGGGTCTGGCTTCGAGGACGCATGTGCTTCTTGGCCATGTTCACGCCGGGGACGACCACGCCGAGCCCACGCTTCGTGCGCTCGATCCGGTCGACCGTCCCGCGCTTGCCGCGGTCCTTGCCGGCGATCACCAGCACAGTGTCGCCCTTCTTCACGTTCGCCATCTAGAGCACCTCCGGGGCAAGCGACACGATCTTCATGTAGTTGCGCTCGCGGAGCTCCCGAGCCACCGGCCCGAAGATCCGGGTTCCGCGCGGATTGCCCTGGGGAGTGATGAGGACGGCGGCGTTCTCGTCGAAGCGGATGTGGCTCCCATCGGGACGGCCATACTCCTTCGCGGTGCGCACGATAACCGCGCGCACGACGTCGCCCTTCTTGACGCCCGAGTTGGGCAGCGCCTGCTTCACGCTGGCGACGATGACGTCACCGACCTCGGCCGAATCGGTGCCCGATCGGCCGATGATGGTGATGCACATCAGCGTCCGCGCCCCGGTGTTATCGGCGACGCGCAGCCTGGTGTACTGACGGATCATCTAGCCCACCAGCTCCTCGTTGGAGCCACGCGCCACGACCTGCACCACCGTCCAGCGCTTGTCGCGGGAGAGCGGGCGGCTCTCCTCGATGCGCACGGTGTCGCCGACCCGGGCGGTGTTCTCCTCGTCATGCGCCTTGAACTTGCTCGACAGGCGCACGACCCGCTTGTAGATCGGGTGCCGCCGGAGCCGTTCCACGCTCACGACCACCGTCTTGTCCATCTTGTCGGACACGACGCGCCCGACCTTCGTTCTTCGTTTGCCCTGCATCAGCTGGCCTTCTCCACGCCGTCAGCGTCAGCCGCGTGTCGGCGCTCGGTCATCACCGTCAGGATGCGAGCGATCCGCTTGCGGGTCGCCGGCAGCCTGCTGTAGTTCTTCTCCTGGCGCGTGGCGAGATCGAATCGGATCTTCCACAGCTCCTGCTTGGCATCGAGCAGCTGCGCCTCCAGGTCGGCGTCAGAGAGAGCCCGGATCTCACTGATGTCCATGCTCGAAGCCCTCCTTGACGACGAACTTCGTCGAGATCGGCAGCTTGTGGCTGGCCAGCCGCATCGCCTCGCGGGCAATCGGCTCCGGCACGCCGGCCATCTCGAACATCACCCGCCCGGGCTTGACGACCGCGACCCAGTGGTCGGGGGCACCCTTCCCGGAGCCCATGCGGACCTCCGCGGGCTTCTTGGTGACCGGCTTGTCGGGAAAGACCCGGATCCAGATCCGGCCGCCGCGCTTGACGTGGTGCGTCATGGCTCGCCGCGCCGCCTCGATCTGGCGGCTGGTCAGCCAGCAGACCTCCTCGGCCATCAGCCCGTAGTCGCCGAAGCTGACCTGGGTGCCGCCCTTGGCCATTCCGGCCCGGCGGCCGCGCTGGACCTTGCGGTGCTTGACGCGCTTTGGCATCAGCATCGGATCAGGCCTCCTCGGCCGGCTTCACCGGCTCCCTGCTGGCTGTCGACGCCGGGGCGTCGGATCCGGCGGCCACCGCTGCGGGTGCCGCCGGCGCGGTGGAGCCACCCCGACCGCGGCCACCGCGCGGGCGTCGCTGCTCGCGAGGCTCCGTGCGGGCCAGGCCCGGCCGATCCCCGAGCTGCTCGCCGCGGTAGATCCAGGCCTTGACGCCGATGCGTCCGTAGGTGGTCCGCGCGTGGACCATGCCGTAGCTGATGTCGGCGCGCAGGGTGCCGAGCGGGATCCTGCCTTCGCGGTCCCACTCGGTGCGGCTCATCTCGGAGCCGCCGAGCCGGCCGGAGACCTGCACCTTGACCCCCTTGGCGCCGGCCTTGATCGAACGCTGGATCGCCTGCTTGATCGCCTTGCGGAACGCAATGCGGCGCTCGAGCTGGCCGGCCACGTTCTGGGCCACCAGCACGGCGTCGAGCTCCGGCTGCAGGATCTCCTTGATCTCGAGCTTGACCTTCTTGTCGGTCAGCTTGCCGACGTTCGTGCGCAGCGCTTCGACGTTCGCGCCGCCCTTGCCGATGACGATGCCCGGCTTGGCGGAGTGCACCGTGACCGTGACGTGGTTGATGCCCCGCTCGATCTCGACGTGGCTGACGCTCGCGTTCGACAGCTGCTTTGCGACGAGCTGCCGGATCCGCATGTCCTCCTGCAGCAGGCTGGCGTAGTCGCGATCCGCGTACCACTTGGCCAGCCACGGCTTGATCACACCGATCCGGAAGCCGTACGGGTGAACCTTGTGACCCATCAGGCCTCCTTGTCAGCCACGGCGACGGTGATGTGGCTGGTGCGCTTCAGAATCTGGAAGGTCCGGCCCTGCGCCCGCGGCCGATACCGCTTGAGCGTGGGTCCGTCGTCCGCGATGGCTCGCGCGACGACGAGCTCATCGGCGGACAGGTTGAAGTTGTTCTCCGCGTTGGCGGTCGCGCTCTTGAGCACCTTCGCGACGTCGCGCGCGGCGGCGTTGGGAAGGAACCGCAGGATGGCGGCTGCCTCCTCCACGGGCTTGCCCGTGATGAGCTCGGTCACCAGGCGCACCTTGCGCGGGCTGAGCCGAACGTAGCGGGCGGTTGCGGTCACTTGCATCGGCTCGCTCCTACTTCAGCGCCGACGAGCGCTCGGTGGCCTTGCCGTGGCCGCGGTAGGTGCGCGTGGGCGCGAACTCGCCGAGCCGATGCCCGACCATGTTCTCGGTGACGAAGACCGGCACGTGCCGCCGCCCGTCGTGGACGGCGATGGTGTGCCCGATCATCTGCGGGAAGATCACGCTCGCCCGCGACCAGGTCTTCAGCACCTTGCGCTCGTTGCGCTTGTTCATGTCGTCGATGCGGCCGAGCAGGCGCGCGTCGACGAACGGTCCCTTCTTGACGGAACGACTCATCGCGCTCTCCTAACCGCGTCCGTACCGACGCCGGACGATCATCTTGTTGCTCGCCTTGGCCTTGGCCCGGGTCCGGAGACCCATGGCCGGCTTGCCCCACGGCGTCTTGGGCGGCATCCCGATCGAGGACTTGCCCTCGCCGCCGCCATGCGGGTGGTCGCGGGGGTTCATGACCGATCCGCGCACCTCGGGTCGGCGGCCCATGTGCCGCGCCCGCCCGGCGGTGCCGATCTTCTGGTTCCCGTGGTCCAGGTTGCTCACCTGGCCGATGGTCGCCACGCACGCGGCACGCACGCGGCGCACCTCGCCGGACGGAAGCCGGACGGTAGCGTGATCGCCCTCCTTGGCGAGCAGCTGGGCGCTGCTCCCCGCGGAACGCACGATCTGGCCCCCGCGGCCGGCCACGAGCTCGATGTTGTGAATCTGGGTGCCCAGCGGAATGCGCGACAGCGGCAGGGCGTTGCCGGGCAGCGCCTCGGCATCCGGCCCGGAGGTCACCGTGTCGCCGATCCCCAGGCCGTGCGGCAGGAGCATGTAGCGCTTCTCGCCATCGGCGTAGTGGAGCAGCGCGATCCGGGCCGACCGGTTCGGGTCGTACTCGATCGTGGCAATCCGCGCCGGCACGCCAGGCTTGTCGCGCTTCCAGTCGATGACGCGGTACAGCCGCTTGTGGCCGCTCCCCTGGTGGCGAACGGTGAGCTTGCCCTGGCTGTTGCGACCGGCGTGCTTCTGGAGCCGCTCGGTGAGCGGCTTGTGCGGCTCGGAGGTGGTGATCTCCTCGAACGTCGAGCGTGTCATCTGGCGACGCCCGGGGCTCGTGGGTCGGTAGCTGCGAAGTGGCATGTCAGACGGCCTCGAAGAGCTCGATCTTCTGGCCAGCGGCGATCGTCACGACCGCCTTCCGCCAGCCGGGGACCATGCCCGGGGTGCGCCGGCCTCGACGCTTCTCCTTGGGCTTCACGGTCATGACCCGGACACCGAGGACGTCGACCTTGAACTCGGCTTCGACGGCGGCCTTGATCTGGAACTTGTTCGCGTCACGCGCGACGGCGAACGTGTAGTTGTTGCGCTCGGTCTCCGCGACGCTCTTCTCGCTGATCACCGGGCGGATCAGGATGTCGTGCACGATGCTGGTCACGCGTACACCTCGGTGGCCCGCGTCAGCGCGTCGCGGGTGAAGACGACGGTATCGGCCTCGAGGAGGTCGACCACGTTCAGGCTGTCGGCGAGGAGCACCCGGACCTCGCGCAGGTTCGCGCAGGAGCGTTCCACGGTGGAGTCCCGGGTGGGCAGCACGAGGAGCACCTTGCCCTCTGCCTTCCATGCCTCGAGGAGCTCGATGAAGGCGCGGGTCTTCGGCTCGTCGATCGCGATGCTCTCCACGATGCGGAGCGCTCCATCGGCCTGCTTCGCCGAGAGGACCCCGCGCAGCGCAGCGCGTCGCATCTTGGCGGGCATCTTCGCGTCGTAGTCGCGCGGATGCGGCCCGAAGACCACCCCCCCGCCCCGCCAGTGCGGAGCCGTCCGGCTTCCCTGTCGCGCCCGGCCTGTTCCCTTCTGGCGCCACGGCTTGCGGCCGCCGCCGGTGACCATGGCTCGCGTCTGGGTCGCGGACGTCCCCAGGCGCCCCTGCGCCTGCTGTCGAACGACCGCCTGGTGGATGAGCGCCTCGTTCACGGGCGCGCCGAAGAGCGAGTCGGCGAGCTCCACGGAGCCGGCCTCCTTGCCCTTCGCGTTGATGATCTTGGTCTGCGGCATCGTCACTTCGCCTTCTGCACGAGCAGCAGGCCGTTGCGTGCCCCGGGGACCGCACCCTTGACCAGGATCAGGTTCCGGTCGGGATCGACCCGCACGACCTTGAGCTTCTTGACGGTGACCTGCTCGTCACCCATGTGTCCGGACATCTTGGTGTTGAGGAAGACGCGCCCCGGCGTGGTACCGGCTCCCACCGAGCCGGGCTGCCGGTAGTTGTTGGATCCGTGGGTCTTGGGACCGCGCTTGAAGTGGTGCCGCGCGATGGTGCCCGTGAATCCCTTGCCCTTGCTCATCCCGGTCACGTCGACCAGCTCGCCCGCCTCGAACAGCGAGACGTCGAGCTGCTGCCCGACCTCGTAGTCCGCGAGCGCATCGACCCGAAACTCGGAGACCCGGCGGGGTTTCGCCGCCTCCTTGTCGAGGTGCTTGAACTGGCCGGCAACCGGCCGCGTCACCTTCTTCGCGGTGCCGGCCACGAGCTGGAGCGCGGCATAGCCGTCCCGCTCCGGGGTCCGGAGCCGCGCCACGGTGTTCGGGGTTGCCTCGATGACGCTCACCGGGACGACCGTGCCGTCCTCGATGAAGATTCGCGTCATGCCGAGCTTTCGCCCGATGATTCCTGCCGGCACTGTCTGTGCTTCCTCCTGATGGCGGATGGGCGGGCGGCGCACGTTCGGCACCGCCCACACATCACATCTTGATCTCGATATCCACGCCGGCCGCGAGCGACAGCCGCATCAGCGCGTCGACCGTCTTGGTGGACGGATCGATGATGTCGATCAGGCGCTTGTGCGTCCGGATCTCGAACTGCTCCCGACCATCCTTGTGGGCGAACGGCCCGCGGATGACGGTGTACTTCTCGATCCGGGTCGGCAGCGGGACAGGTCCCGCCACGTCGGCACCGGTTCGCTGCGCCGTCTCCACGATCTGCTCGGCCGACTGGTCGAGCAGCTTGTGGTCGTACGCCTTGAGCCGGATGCGGATGCGCTGCTTGGCCATGGTCAGGCGATCAGGTCCGTGATCACGCCCGCGCCGACGGTGTGCCCGCCCTCACGGATCGCGAAGTGCTGGCCCTGCTCGATGGCGATGGGGGTGATGAGCTCGACGTCGATGTTCACGTTGTCGCCGGGCATGATCATCTCGACACCGGCCGGCAGCGCGATGGAGCCGGTGATGTCGGTGGTCCGCAGGTAGAACTGCGGCCGATACCCGGTGTAGAACGGCGTGTGGCGGCCGCCCTCTTCCTTGGTGAGAACCAGCACCTCGGCCTTGAACTTGGTGCCGGGCTTCACGCTGTTCGGCTTGGCGAGCACCTGGCCGCGCTCGATCTCGTCGCGCTCGATGCCGCGCAGGAGCAGGCCCACATTGTCACCGGCCTGGCCTTCGTCGAGGGTCTTCTTGAACATCTCCACGCCGGTCACCACCAGCGCGCGGCTCTTGGCGTGGATCCCGACCTGCTCGACCGTGTCGCCGGTGTGCACGATACCGCGCTCGATCCGGCCGGTCGCCACCGTGCCGCGGCCCTTGATGCCGAAGACGTCCTCGATGGGCATCAGGAACGGCTTGTCGATGTCGCGGACGGGAGTCGGGATGTACGAGTCGACCGCGTCCATGAGCTCCTTGATCGAGGCGTACTCGGGAGCGTCCTGATCGGTGCTCGCGGTCTCGAGGGCCTGGAGCGCGGAGCCGCGGATGACGGGAATGTCGTCACCGGGGAACTCGTACTTGCTGAGGAGCTCGCGCACCTCCATCTCGACGAGGTCGATGAGCATCTCGTCGTCGACCATGTCCACCTTGTTGAGGTACACGACCAGGGCCGGCACCTCCACCTGGCGGGCGAGGATGATGTGCTCGCGCGTCTGGGGCATGGGGCCGTCCGCGGCGGAGACGACCAGGATCGCGCCGTCCATCTGGGCCGCGCCCGTGATCATGTTCTTGATGTAGTCCGCGTGACCGGGGCAGTCGACGTGCGCGTAGTGGCGGTTCGCCGTCGAGTACTCGACGTGGGCGATGGCGATGGTGATGCCGCGCTGCCGCTCCTCGGGAGCGTTGTCGATCGAGTCGAAGGCGCGGAAGTCGGCGCCGCCGGACAGTGACAGGTACTTGGTGATGGCCGCTGTCAGGGTCGTCTTGCCGTGGTCGACGTGACCAATGGTGCCCACGTTCACGTGCGGCTTGCTGCGGTCGAACTTCTGCTTTGCCATGGATGCTTCCTTCGTCGCTCCTTGTTATCGCTAGCTCTTGGACTTCGCGATCAGCTCGTTGGCGATGCTGGTCGGGACCTCGGCATACCGGGCGAACTCCATGGAGTACACCGCCCGACCCTGCGTCATGCTGCGCAGCTCGGTGGCATAGCCGAACATCTCGGCGAGCGGTACGAGCGCCCGGATGACCCGTGACGTCCCGCGCTCGTCGATCCCCTCGATGTGCCCCCGCTTGCTGTTGAGATTGCCGATGACGTCGCCCATGAACTCCTCGGGCGTGGTCACTTCGACCTTCATCACCGGCTCCAGGATGACCGGACCGGCCTTCTGGACGCCTGCCTTGGCGGCCATGCTGCCGGCGATCTTGAAGGCCATCTCCGATGAGTCGACCTCGTGGTATGAGCCGTCCACGAGCGATACCTTGACGTCGATGACCGGGTAGCCGGCAATCACGCCGCCCGCGAACGCGTCACGGATGCCCTCGTCGACGGCCTTCCAGTACTCGCGCGGGACCGAGCCGCCGACGATCTTGCTCTCGAAGACATAGCCGGACCCACGCTCGAGGGGCTCCAGGGTGATGACGGCGTGCCCGTACTGGCCCTTGCCGCCGGTCTGCCGCACGAAGCGACCCTCCGACCGCGTCTGCTTGTGAATCGCCTCGCGATAGGAGACCTGCGGACGGCCGACGTTGGCCTGGACCTTGAACTCCCGCATCATGCGGTCGACGATCACTTCCAGGTGGAGCTCGCCCATGCCCGCAATACGAGTCTGGCTGCTCTCCTGGTCGGTGCTGACCCGGAACGTGGGGTCCTCCTCCGCGAGGCGCTGGAGGGCAAGGGCCATCTTGTCCTGGTCCGCCTTGGTCTTGGGCTCGACGGCCAGCTCGATGACCGGTTCCGGGAATGTGATCGACTCGAGGACGATGGGCTTCGACTCGTCGCACAGCGTGTCGCCGGTGAACGTGTTCTTGAGTCCCACCGCCGCGGCGATGTCGCCGGCGCTGACCTGGTCGATCTCCTCCCGGTGGTTGGCGTGGAGCTGGAGCAGGCGTCCGACGCGCTCCTTGCTGCCCTTCGACGAGTTGTAGACATAGGACCCGGTCTTCAGCGTGCCGGAGTAGACCCGGAAGAACGCCAGCTTCCCAACGTACGGGTCCGCGGCGATCTTGAAGGCGAGCGCGGAGAAGGGCTCGTCCGGATCGGTGTGGCGGACGGTGTCCTCACCGCTGCGCGGATCCTTGCCGTGAACGGGCGGGACGTCGAGCGGGCTGGGCAGGAAGTCGAGAACGGCGTCGAGCATGGGCTGGACGCCCTTGTTCTTCAGCGCTGACCCGCACAGGACCGGCACGATCCGGTAGGCGAGGGTCGCCTCGCGCAGGATCGGCATCATCCGCTCGCCCGCGATCTCCTCGCCCTCGAGATAGCTGTGCGCGATCCCATCGTCGAGATCGGCCAGTGCCTCCACGAGCTTCTCGCGCCAGGTGGTGGCCTCCGCCACGAGCTCGGCCGGGATCTCCCCGACCTCGATCTCGTCGCCGAGGTCGCCGCCGTAGGTGATCGCCTTCAGGTTGATCAGGTCGATGACGCCGCGGAACGTGTCCTCCAGGCCGATGGGCAGCTGGAGCGGCACCGCGTTGGCACCCAGGCGGTCCTTGATCATGTCGACCACGTGCCAGAAGTCGGCGCCGGTCCGGTCAAGCTTGTTCACGAAGCAGAAGCGCGGAACCTCGTACTTGTCGGCCTGGCGCCAGACTGTTTCGGACTGTGGCTCCACGCCGGCAACCCCGTCGAAGACGACGACCGCCCCGTCGAGCACGCGCAGGCTGCGCTCGACCTCGACCGTGAAATCCACGTGGCCGGGCGTGTCAATCAGGTTGATTCGATGATCCTTCCAGAAGCAGGTCGTGGCCGCGGCGGTGATGGTGATCCCCCGCTCCTGCTCCTGCTCCATCCAGTCCATGGTCGCGGCGCCTTCGTGCACCTCGCCGATCTTGTAGATCTTCTTGGTGTAGAAGAGGATCCGCTCGGACACGGTCGTCTTGCCCGCGTCGATGTGCGCAATGATCCCGATGTTCCGGGTGCGCTCGAGCGGGATCCGGTTGCTCGCGCTGATGGGCCGCCCCGCGGCCTGGGTCATGGTCATCTGCCTACCACTTGAAATGGCTGAAGGCCCGATTGGCCTCCGCCATCCGATGCGTGTCCTCGCGGCGCTTCACGGCCGCGCCGATGCCGTTGCTGGCGTCCATGAACTCGGAGGCCAGCTTGTCTGCCATGCTGCGGCCGCTGCGCTTGCGCGCGGCCTCGATGAGCCAGCGCATGCCCAGCGAGACGCGGCGGTCCGCCCGGACCTCGACGGGGATCTGGTACGTGGAGCCACCGACGCGCTTGGGCTTGACCTCGATGAGCGGCATCGCGTTGCGCAGGGCAAGCTCCATGACCTCGACACCGGACCGGCCGGTCTGCTTCTCGCAGCGGGCGATGGCATCCTCGAGGATGCGCGCGGCGAGCTGGCGCTTGCCGCCGTGCATGAGCTTGCTCGTGAGCTGGCTCATGGTCAGCGCGGTGCCGACCAGCTTCTCCTCGTACTTGGTCTTCCGGGCGATGGTGGGACGACGCGGCATGGCCTAGGCCTTTCCCGGTGCCTTGGCGCCGTACTTGGAGCGACTCTGCTTGCGGTCCCGCACCCCGGCCGCGTCGAGCGTTCCGCGCACGATGTGGTACTTGACCGCGGGCAGGTCCTTGACCCGACCGCCGCGGACCAGGACCACCGAGTGCTCCTGGAGGTTATGCCCGATGCCGGGGATGTAGGCGGTGACCTCCATCTGGTTCGTCAGACGGACGCGGGCAACCTTCCGAAGCGCCGAGTTCGGCTTCTTCGGGGTGCGCGTCATCACCTGGAGGCAGACGCCACGACGCTGCGGAGCACCCCGCCCCTCGGACGTGGTCTGCTTCAGCGTGTTGAAGGTCCGCCGCAGAGCGGGCGCCTTCACCTTCTTGACTGCCGGCTTGCGGCCCTTGCGGACCAGCTGGCTGATCGTTGGCAACGAGAACCTCGCGTTCGACCGATATGCAGCAAGTTCGTGGCGATTCCGCCCCCCGCGACGAGCGCACGGATCCCGGGATTCCGAGCGGTGGACTCTGCTCAACGGAGGGTGCCCGGAAGGGCACACACGAAGGCGCCCCGCAGGCGGGACACCGAACGCGGAGTATACGGGTCGCCTCGATCGAGTGTCAACCGAGCGGCCGGGCGGTGGGCGGTGGGCAGTGGTCCGCGACGCAGAGGACGTGACGGCGTAGCGGACGCTCCTCCCCTCCCTCGTCTGCTCAGCCGGCGAGCCGACGGCCGACCCGGTACCCTTCCGCCGTTTCGTCAGCTCAGTGGACACCGCCGCGGATCCGGTCGATGAGCGTCCCGGCCAGCCGGCGCACCGCATCCGCGTCATCCGTCCACGACTCCTCCCGTCCGGCCAGGTAGGCATCGCGCGCCCGCGCGAGGAGCACGCCGTCGGTCGCCGGCAGCTGGGCAATGGCCCAGTCCGCGGCAGCGTCCTTCGGGCGAATCTCCCCGGTTGCCAGGGTGGTCCAGATGCGGGCCAGGGTCAGGAGCACGTTGCGGGTGTCCGGTTCCAGGTCCGCGAGCAGCGAGCCGATGCTCTCGGCCATGCCACGCGCCAGTGCATCGGCCGGAACGGGGTCCAGAAGCGCCTCCGGCGGCGGGCCGTACAGGACCCGCCTCGCGCCGAGGACCATGGTGATAAGCACGGCCAGGTCGGGGTTGGCCTCGATCCGCGGCGGGAGCCCGCCCGCGTCGAGCTCGCCGCGCATCCACTCGCCCAGCAGGAAGTCCATGGGCGGGGCGGAACGCCACGGCCGCACCTCGTCGGCGACCACCACCGACACCTCGGCGGGTCGCCAGCCGGGTAACCGCAGGCTCCGCGCGGAAAGCGGTGCGAGGCGGCGGGAGAGGGTCGCACGCTCGACATCGGCCATGCGCCGCCCCGAAACGGCGAAGATGTCCAGGTCGCTCTGGGGGCGAAGACCACCGGCCGTCGCCGAGCCGTAGAGGTAGATGCCCAGCACCGCGTGGCTCAGCGTCGCCCGCAGCGTGTCTGCGATCGCCGTCGCCTGCGCGGTGAGCTCGGGATCGGACGCCATGGGTCCACCTCGTTCGGCAACGCCGACGAGGGACGAGCTCGCGGCCCGTCCCTCGTTCATCCGTTGCAGCGGGGCGCCTACTTCTTGGCCGGCGTAGCCTCGCCCTCGTCGGACTCTGCCTTGAGCTCGTCGAAGACCTGCTCCTCGACCTCCGCCTCGATGGCCGGATCGTCGCCGGCGTCCATCAGCTCGGAGACGGACTCGCCCGCCTCGACGGCGGCCGCCTCGGCCTCCTCGACCTGGATCTCGCCGTCGCCATCCGCGTCGACGTCGCCGGTCAGGAAGCTCATGGCCGCCTCGCGCTCGCGGAGCGCCTCGGCCTCCTCCGGCGGGAGCTCGCGCGATCGCGCCGCCGCCAGGGCCCGGGCCTCGGCGCCGGTCCCGGCCGGGATGAGCTTGCCGATGATCACGTTCTCCTTCAGCCCCAGCAGGTGGTCCTTGGCGCCGTTGATGGCGGCCTCGGTCAGCACCCGGGTCGTCTCCTGGAAGGAGGCGGCTGCCAGGAAGGAGCTCGTGTTCAGGCTCGCCTTGGTGACGCCCAGCAGGACCGTCTGCGCCGTGGCGGGCTCGCCGCCCTCGGCCAGGATCCGGTTGTTCGTCTCCTCGAACTCGAACCGGTCGATCAGCTCGGACGGCAGCAGCTCCGTGTCGCCGGGGCTGTCCACGGTGACCTTGCGCAGCATCTGCCGGACGATGATCTCGACGTGCTTGTCGTTGATGGTCACGCCCTGGGAGCGATACACCTTCTGGACCTCGGCCACCAGGAAGCGCTGGACAGTGTCCACGCCCTTGATGGCGAGCAGGTCCTTGGGGTTGAGCGATCCCTCGGTGATCGGATCACCGGCGGTGACCTCGTCACCGGTGTCGACCCGCAGGCGCGCGAAGTGCGGCACCGGGTACTCGCGGGTGTCGACCTCCTCCGAGTGGAGGGTGAGGGTGCTCCCCTTCTTCGTGACCCGGCCCGCCGACGGCGCCTTCACCTCCGAGCGCTCGCCATCCGCCTCCATGGCAGCGAGCACCTGGCCCTCCGTCACCTCGTCGCCGTTGGACACGAGCACCTCGTGCTGCGGCGTGAGCTTGATGGGGGTGGTGTACGCGTCGCGATGGGTGATCACGGCCCGGATCGACTCGTCGGCCCCGTGGACGACCTCCACGGTCCCGTCGATCTCGGTCATGATCGCCTGGCCCTTGGGGATCCGCGCCTCGAAGAGCTCCTCGACGCGCGGGAGGCCCTGGGTGATGTCCTCGCCGGCGACGCCACCGGTGTGGAAGGTCCGCATGGTGAGCTGGGTGCCCGGCTCGCCAATCGACTGCGCAGCGATGATCCCCACCGCCTGGCCAAGCCGGACCAGGTCCCCCGTGGCCAGGTCACGGCCATAGCACATCCGGCAGACGCCGTGACGCGCCTGGCAGGTGAGCGGTGAGCGCACGCTGACGCGCTCCAGCCCGGAGGTCAGGATCGCCTCGACCCCGCGCTCGTCGATCTCGTCGTTGCGGACAACCAGGAGATCGCCGGTCTTCTCGTCGACGATGTCGAGCGCGGCCATGCGACCGATCAGCCGGTCGCCGAACGGCTCCGGGATGTGCTCCGACTCGTCGGAGGTGATCCAGGTGCCCAGGTCCGTCCCGCAGTCGTCCTCGCGGGTGATCACGTCCTGCGCCACGTCCACCAGGCGCCGGGTGAGGTACCCGGAGTCGGCGGTTCGCAGCGCGGTGTCCGCGAGACCCTTGCGGGCTCCGTGGCTCGAGATGAAGTACTCGAGAACGCTCATTCCCTCGCGGAGGTTCGACTTGATGGGCAGGTCGATGATGCGGCCCGACGGGTCCGCCATCAGGCCACGCATCCCGGCCAGCTGGTGGACCTGGGTCACGTTTCCGCGGGCACCGGAGTGGGTGATCATCCAGACCGACCCGTCCCGGTCGAGGCCGTCGAGCATCTCGCTCGTCACCATGTCGGTCGTCTCGCGCCAGACCTCGACGGTCTGCGCGTAGCGCTCTTCCTCGGTGATGAAGCCGCGGCGGAACTCGCGATCGATCTCGCTGACGTGCGTATCGGCTTCCTCGAGAATCTGCTTCTTGCGCACCGGGATCGCCACGTCGTCGATGCCGATCGTGATGCCGGCCAGCGTCGCGTAGTGGAAGCCCACCGACTTGATCCCATCCACCAGGGCCGTCGTCGCCGACGGACCCAGCCGCCGATGGCAATCCGCGATCAGCGCCTTGAGCGCCTTGCGGTCCATGGTCTGGTTCAGGAATCGGAGCTGCTCGGGCAGGACCGTGTTGAACACGACCCGGCCCGGGGTGGTGGTCAGCAGCGTCGCCGCCGAGCTGCCCGTCTCCAGGTCGCCGGTCCAGGCGTGCGTCTCGACCCGGATCGGGTCGTGCACGCCAACGGATCGCGCCTGGAGGGCCATGAAGACCTCGCTGTCGTCGACGAAGGTCTTCAGCGACCGCTCGTCGTCCTCCGCAGCCGGGCCGGCCTTCTTGCCCCGGGCTCCCTTCGCGGTGGTCCGAGAGGCCTTGGCCGGCTTGGTGCCGGGGTTGATCAGCTCCTCGCCGCTGACGGTGAGGTAGTAGCAGCCCAGGACCATGTCGTGGGTCGGCGAGACGACCGGGGAGCCGTCGGCCGCGGACAGGAGGTTCTGCGTGGAGAGCATCAGCTCCTTCGCCTCCTTCTGGGCCGCGGACGAGAGCGGCACGTGGACCGCCATCTGGTCTCCGTCGAAGTCCGCGTTGAAGGCGAAGCAGACGAGGGGATGGATCTGGATCGCCGAACCCTCGACGAGGACCGGCATGAAGGCCTGGATGCCCAGCCGATGGAGCGTGGGCGCCCGGTTCAGCAGGACCGGGTGATCCTTGATCACCTCTTCGAGGACGTCCCAGACCTCGGGCCGGACGCGCTCGACGATCCGCTTGGCGCTCTTGATGTTGTGGGCGAAGCCCTGCTCGACGAGCTGGCGCATGACGAACGGCTTGAACAGTTCCAGGGCCATCTTCTTGGGCAGACCGCACTGGTGGAGCTTGAGCTCCGGGCCGACCACGATGACCGAGCGACCGGAGTAGTCCACGCGCTTGCCGAGCAGGTTCTGGCGGAACCGGCCCTGCTTGCCCTTGAGCATGTCCGACAGGCTCTTGAGCCGATGGTTGCCGGTGCCGGCGATGGCACGGCCGCGCCGGCCGTTGTCGATCAGCGCGTCGCAGGCCTCCTGGAGCATTCGCTTCTCGTTGCGGATGATGATCTCCGGGGCCTCGAGGTCCAGGAGCCGGGAGAGCCGGTTGTTGCGGTTGATCACCCGCCGGTACAGGTCGTTGAGATCCGAGGTCGCGAAGCGGCCGCCGTCCAGCTGGACCATGGGCCGCAGGTCGGGCGGGATCACGGGCAGCGTGCTCAGGATCATCCACTCCGGACGCGCTCCGGACTTGCGGAAGGCCTCGATCAGGCGCAGGCGCTTGATGGCCTTCTTCCGGCGCTGGCCGGAGGTCTGGCGCATCTCGACATGCAGCCGCTGGGCCAGGTCATCGAGGTCGAGCTGCTCGATGATCTTCTTCACCGCCTCCGCGCCCATCCCGGCGTCGAAGAGGCGGCCGTGCCGCTCGGTGTACGAACGGAACTCGCTCTCCGTCAGGGTCTGCATGACCTTGACCGACTCGATCTGCTGCCGCTCGTTGCGTGCCCAGAGGCGAGCCTCGTCGGTCTCGCGGGCAACCTCGCCGCGCTCCGCCGCGAGCGCCTCGTCGATGCCGCCGGTCAGGTCGCCCAGGGCCTGGTCGCGCTTTTCTGCGGCCTGGGCCTTGGCCTCCTTCACCTCGGCGTCGAGCGCCTCGACCTCGCCGTGCACCGCCTTGCGCAGCGCGGCGAGGGCGTCCTTCGCGGCGTCATCGGCGCGGCCGATCACCTCGCCGGTCGGGACGAAGACGATGTCGGTGGTGACGGTCTTGCCGCCGGCCTTCACCGCCGCCTCGACCTCCTGCGCCGCCGTCGCGAGCTCCTCGGAGCGGGTCGCGAAGCGCTCGTCGTGGCGCCGGATATCGGCCTCGTAGGCGGACTCCACCTCGACCTTCTTGTCGGCGACGGCGGCCTCGAGCTCGGCGCGCTTGTCGTCCACGACGCCCTGCGCGTTTCCGATCCGGGCCTGCATCTCCTCGTCGATGCGGGCAAGCGCCTTCTCACGCTCGTGCTCGTCGACGCGGGTCACGACGTACATCGCGAAGTACAGGATCCGCTCGAGGTTGCGCGGGCTGATGTCGAGCAGGATCCCCAGCCGCGACGGCGTGCCCTTGAAGTACCAGATGTGGCTCACCGGGCTGGCGAGCTTGATGTGCCCCATCCGCTCCCGACGCACCTTGCTGCGGGTCACCTCGACGCCGCACTTGTCGCAGATGATGCCCTTGTATCGGATCCGCTTGTACTTGCCGCAGTAGCACTCCCAGTCCTTGGTGGGACCGAAGATGCGCTCGTCGAAGAGGCCGTCCTTCTCCGGCTTGAGCGTGCGGTAGTTGATCGTCTCCGGCTTGGTGACCTCGCCGGAGGACCAGCCCTTGATCTGCTCGGGTGACGCGAGGCTGATTCGGATCGCGTCGAAGTTGTTGACTTCCAGCATGAGCGGCTTACGACTCCTGCGGCTGCGGGCCGCGTCTGGGGCGCTTGCCAGGGATGACCAGGCCCCGGCAGGGAATGGACTCCTGGTGTGCGATGGCGGGTCGCGGCGCCCTCACGACGCCGCTTCCCGGACTACTCCTCAAATCCCTGGAGATTGATCCCGCCCAGGTCCGGAAGCGGATAGCTCCCGGTGTCCTCGACGAAGCGGATCTCCTCCTCGTTCTCGTTCAGGATCTCCACGGACAGCCCGAGCGCCTGGAGCTCCTTGATGAGCACCTTGAACGACTCGGGAACGCCCGGCGACTGGATCTCCTCGCCCTTGACGATGGCCTCGTACGTCTGGACGCGGCCGACGACGTCGTCGGACTTCACGGTAAGGAGCTCCTGGAGGATGTTCGCGGCGCCGTACGCTTCGAGCGCCCAGACCTCCATCTCGCCGAAGCGCTGGCCGCCGAACTGGGCCTTGCCTCCCAGCGGCTGCTGGGTGATGAGGCTGTACGGGCCCGTGCTGCGGGCGTGGATCTTGTCCTCCACCAGGTGGTGGAGCTTGAGCATGTAGATGTAGCCGACCGTCACCCGATGATCGAACGGGTCGCCCGTGCGCCCGTCCATCAGCTGGGTCTTGCCGTCCTCCGGCAGGCCCGCTGCGGACAGCTCGCCGCGGATCCGCTCCTCGGTCGCGCCGTCAAAGACCGGCGTGGCCGCCTGGAGGCCCAGGACCTTCATGGCCCAGCCCAGGTGCGTCTCGAGGATCTGGCCGATGTTCATCCGCGAGGGGACGCCCAACGGGTTGAGGACGATGTCGACCGGGGTGCCGTCCGGCATGAACGGCATGTCCTCCATGGGGAGGATCTTGGCGATCACGCCCTTGTTGCCGTGTCGTCCGGCCATCTTGTCGCCCACCGCGATCTTCCGCTTCTGGGCCACGCTGACGCGGACCAGGCGGTTCACGCCGGGCAGCAGCTCGTCGCCGTTCTCGCGGCTGAACTGCCGCACGTCGACCACGATCCCCCGCTCGCCGTGGGGCAGGCGCAGGGAGGAGTCCTTCACCTCGCGCGCCTTCTCGCCGAAGATCGCGCGCAGGAGGCGCTCCTCGGCGGTCAGCTCCGTCTCGCCCTTGGGCGTGATCTTGCCGACCAGGATGTCGCCGGGGGTGACCTCGGCGCCCTCGTAGATGATCCCGTCCTCGTCGAGGTTGTGCAGGCTCTCCTCGCCCACGTTCGGGATGTCGCGCGTGATCTCCTCGGGGCCGAGCTTCGTGTCCCGCGCCTCGATCTCGTGCTTCTCGATGTGGATGGAGGTGAACAGGTCGTCCTTGACGAGGCGCTCGCTGATGACGATGGCATCCTCGTAGTTGCCGCCCTCCCAGGGAAGGAAGGCGACCAGGATGTTCTGCCCAAGGGCCAGCTCGCCGTTGTCGGTGCTGCTCGAGTCGGCGAGCACCTGGTCCACCGCCACGCGGTCGCCGACGTCGACGATCGGCCGCTGGTTGATGCAGGTGCCCTGGTTCGAGCGCAGGAACTTCTTGAGCTGGTAGGTGTCGACCTCGTTCCCCTCGTCGCGCATGATCTGGATGGCGGCGGCGGTCACGCTGACCACGGTGCCGGCCGCCCTGGCCACCACCACCTGCTGCGAGTCGAACGCGGCGCGGAACTCGACGCCGGTGCCCACCACGGGCGCCTCCGGCTGGAGGAGCGGGACCGACTGCCGCATCATGTTCGAGCCCATCAGGGCGCGGTTCGCGTCGTCATGCTCGAGGAACGGGATGAGGGCCGTGGCCACCGAGACGATCTGCTTGGGGCTGACGTCCATGTAGTCGACGTCCTCGGCGGGCTCGATCCGGAACTTGTCGCGGTAGCGGATCATGACCCGCTCCTCTGCGAAGTGCATCCCGGGATCCAGGACCGCGTTGGCCTGGGCGATGTGGAACTTCTCTTCGGCCGCCGCGTCGAGGTACTCGATCTCATCGGTCACGAGCGGTCGGATGCGGACCGATCCGAGCTTGGCCTCCTTGATGGACGCCCACAGCTTGTCGTCGATGACGGTGCCCGCCTTCGCGGCCGGCTTGGCGCCCTCCGCAAGGACCAGGTCCTCCGCGAGGGTCTGGCCTATGACGTCCGCCTGCTTGTCCCGGTACCCCACCAGCTTGCGGACCTTGCGGTATGGCGTCTCGATGAAGCCGTACCTGTTGATCTGCCCGTAGGTGGCGAGCGAGCCGATGAGGCCGATGTTCGGGCCTTCCGGCGTCTCGATGGGGCACATCCGTCCGTAGTGGGAGGGATGGACGTCGCGAACGTCGAACCCGGCGCGCTCGCGCGACAGGCCACCGGGGCCTAGCGCCGAGAGGCGGCGCTTGTTCGTCAGCTCCGCGAGCGGATTGGTCTGGTCCATGAACTGGGAGAGCTGGCTTCCGCCGAAGAACTCCTTCATGGCCGCCACGACGGGGCGGATGTTGATCAGCGAGTTCGGCGTGGCCTGATCGGCATCCGTGATCGTCATCCGCTCCTTCACGACGCGCTCCATGCGGAGCAGGCCGATCCGGAACTGGTTCTGGATCAGCTCGCCGTTGGCGCGGATGCGCCGGTTGCCGAGATGGTCGATGTCGTCGCCCTCGCCGCGGCCGTTGTTGAGCTCCACGAGCTTGCCGATGATGGCCAGGATGTCCTCCCGGCTGATCACCCGCGCCTCGCGGTTCTCCTCGTCCTCGGGAGGGAGCTTGATCTTCATCTTGGACGCGGTCTCGCCCAGCGCCTTGTTGAGCTTGTATCGACCAACGCGGGCCAGGTCGTATCGGCGGAAGTTGAAGAAGAGGCTGTTGACGAGCGCGCGCGCGTTGTCGACCGTGGGCGGGTCGCCCGGGCGCAGCTTCTTGTAGACCTCGATGAGGGCCTCGTCCTGGGTCGTGGCCGGATCCTTCTCGAGGGTCTGCGCCACGAACGGGTGCTCCGGGTTGTCGTCGACCGGCGCGAAGGTGGCCGTCATCTCCGCGTCATCGGTGAAGCCCACCGCGCGCAGGAGTGTGGTGACCGGGATCTTGCGCTTGCGGTCGACCTTGACGCTGAGAAGGTCCTTGTTCGACGTCTCGAACTCGAGCCAGGCGCCGCGGTTCGGGATCACCTTGGCGGCGAACAGCATCCGGCCGGTGGTCGGATCCTCGGAGCCGGTGTAGTAGACGCCCGGCGAGCGCACGAGCTGGCTGACCACGACCCGCTCGGCGCCGTTGATGATGAAGGTGCCCTGGTCGGTCATCCACGGGAAGTCGCCCATGAAGACGACGTTGTGCTTGACCTCGTCGGTCTCCTTGACGATCAGGTCGACCTCGACCTTGAGCGGCCGCGCGTACGTCAGGTCGCGGGTGCGGCACTCGTCCTCGGAGAACTTGGGCTCGTCGAACCAGAACTCGCGGAAGTGGAGCTCGAGGTTCTTACCGGTGAAGTCGGTGATCGGAGTGATTTCGTCGAGGAGCTCGCGGAGGCCGCGGGAGACGAACCACTCGAAGGATTGGGTCTGGGTCTGGATCAGGTTCGGGAGGGGGAGGACCTCCGGAATGTGTGAGAAACTCTTACGGCGCGGGGCCAGCTCAAACTGGCTGGCTGACTCGGCCAAAGCCATTCAGGACTCCTGTGAAAAGGGCAGGGTGAGGCGCGGACACGCGAACGGAGATTGTAGCACCGATCTTCGCTTCGTCAACTGGCGCGGTTCAGGGGTCGTAACTTCCCGTCGGGTTGGCGCCTCGGGTTACGCTGCCCGCGTGAAGATGTCATGAGCGAGCCTGGGGCACCGCCGTTGTCGGCGGACAGCGATCGCGGTCCCGCGCTCTTGGTCAGCCACCTGACGAAGCGCTTTGGCAACCGCCTCGCGGTGGACGATGTCTCGTTCGAGGTCGCGCGCGGCGAGGTCTTCGGCTTCCTTGGGCCGAATGGGGCCGGGAAGACGACGACGGTGCGCATGCTGGCCACCCTGATCGAGCCGACATCGGGGTCGGCATCGGTCCTGGGAATCCCGCTCGCCCACGGGAACGGCGTCGAGATCCGACGGCACATCTCGGTCATGCCCGAGGCACCGGGCCTCTACGTTCGCCTGAGCGTGCGCGAGAACCTCGAGTGCTTCGCCGATCTGTACGAGACGCCCGATCCGCGCGGCCGCATCGCACGGGCGCTCGCGGCCGGAAACCTGGAGGATCGCGCGGACGACGTCTGCGGCACCCTCTCGAAGGGCCTGCGGCAGCGCGTGGCCCTCGCGCGGGCGCTCCTCAGCGACCCGGAGGTGCTCTTCCTCGACGAGCCGACCGCCGGCCTCGACCCGGTCGCCGCCCGCGGCGTCCATGAGCTGATCGACGGCCTTCGGGATGCGGGCGTGACGATCTTCCTTACGACGCACCGGCTCGAGGAAGCAGAGCGGCTGTGCGACCGGGTCGCGATCCTCAACACCACGCTGCGCACCATCGGACGGCCCGGGGAGCTTCGCGAGCGGCTGTTCGCGAGGACCCTGCGGGTCAGAACGATCACTCCCCTCCCCGAGCCGGCGCAGGTCTTCTCGGGCCTGGCGGGGGTGGACGGCTGGCACCCCGACGGGGATGCCTACCTCCTCGACGTCTCCGACGCGACCGTCGCAGCGCCCGCCGTCACCCGAGCCCTGGTCGCTGCCGGGGCCGATGTGCTGTCGATCGGGGAGTCGCAGCACTCGCTCGAGGACGTCTACCTCGTTCTCGTCGACGAGGAGGAAGGGGCGGCGCGGACGTGAGGTTGAGCGCGAGGCGGATCAGGGCCGTCGTCCGCAAGGAGCTCCGGGAGTACCGGCGCAACCGATCGGTCATCGTGACGATGGCCGTCATTCCGCTGCTGTTCTCCATCCAGCCGCTCGTCGCCGTCCTCGGAATCGCATCATCGGCCTCACTGGCCGGGGAGCACGTCCTGCTCTACATGCTGGGCATCCCGACCCTGGTGCCCCTGTTCGTTGCCGCCTATGCCATCGCCGGCGAGCGGCAGCAGGGCTCGCTCGAGCCGCTCCTCGCGACCCCCATCCCGCGCGAGGAGTTCATCCTGGCCAAGGCGCTTGCCGCGCTCCTGCCGTCCCTGGGGGTCGCGTACGCCGTCTTCCTGGTCTTCCTGGCCATCGTCGCGCTCTTCGCGCAGCCCGGCGTGGCACCCGCGTTGATGCAGGGACCCGATCTGCTCGCGCAGGTGCTCTTCACGCCGCTCCTCGCCGGCTGGTCCATCTGGACCGCCATGGCGATCTCCACGCGCGTGAGCGACGTCCGGGTTGCCCAGCAGCTCAGCCTGCTGGCCAGTCTTCCGGCAGTCATCGTGACCGCACTCGTCGCGCTCAACGTCATCCATCCCAGCCTCGCCCTCGCCGTCGCCGCGGTGGCGGTTCTGCTTGGGCTCAACGCGGCCGGATGGCGGCTCGTGTCACGACTCTTCGACCGGGAGCGCCTGGTCACCGGGTCGCACTAGCCCGCCGGCGCGACGGCCCAGGCGAGCCCCAGTCATACGCCGTTCCTCAGCACGTCAGCAGGCCGGACTCCTCCTTGCCGCGAAGCACATGCCACGCGGCATTGTCCACGCGAGCTCTGAACCAGTCGTGCTGCGCGGCGAACGATGCGATGGCATCGGCCATCTCCTGGGCGGCTGGCAGGTTGTTGAGAACGATCATGTCGCCGCCGCCATCCAGGAAGTCGAGGGCGCGCTGGGCCGGCGTCAGGTCCTCCACCGCCACGGCGCTGAGGCTGTCCGAGATGACGATCCCGCGAAACCCGAGATCGCCGCGCAGCATCCCGTTGATCACCGTGTCGGAGAAGGCGGCGAGGTGACGCGGGTCGATGCGGGTGTACGTGGCCAGGGAGACCATGGCGAACGGGGCGCCGGCGCCGATCCCGCGGGCGAAGGGCAGGAGGTACGGGTCGTCGCGGGTCGTGACCGAGTCGATGACCGAGCCGGTGAAGTCCGTGTTGCCGGCCACCTGCCCCAGCCCCGGGAAGTGCTTGACCGTCGTGCTCACGCCCGCCTCTCGCATCCCCGCGATGAAGGCCACGACGTGGCTCGCCACCGTCGCCGGGTCGTACCCGTACTCGCGATCGAGCGCTCCAATGGGCGCGTTACTCTCCGCGGTTCCGGCCGGGACCACGTCGGCGACCGGAGCCAGGTTCGCGTTCACGCCCGCGGCGCGCAGCTGGGCTCCCCAGACCGCGGCGAGCGCCTGCAACCGGGCTGGGGTCATGGCGCCCTGCTCGAGCGCGGACGGGATGGTGTCGAAGCCCGGACCGGTGAGAGCCTGGATCGTGCCACCCTCCTGGTTTGCCGCAACGAAGAACGGAACGCCGTGGGTGATCGGATCGGTGGCAAGCGCCTGGATGGCATTGGCGACCCCGCGCACGGCGCTGATACCAACGGCCGTGCGGCGCGCAAACAGGACGGATCCGAAGTGGTAGTCGCTGATCGCGGTCCGGTAGGCGCTGGTCAGGCTGTCGTTCGTCAGGCCCAGCATGAACAGCTGGCCAATCCGCTGCGACTCGCTCATGCCATTCAGCGTCCTGACGGCGCACGTCTGCGCAACGGACGTGGCGCTGGGTGCCGGCGTTGGGGTGGGTGCTTCCGACCGACTCGGCTGCGCGGTCGGCAATGACGAGTCGGTGGGCGTGGCTGACGGCGCCGGGGTCACCGCTGGCCAGGGCGTCGCCGTCGCAACCGATGCCGGCGCCGAGGACGGCGCGGATCCAATGCAACCCGAGAGGAGCATGCCGAGCAGGACGACCAGACCGGCTGCCCGCCGTTCCTTCGGCCCGCGATGAAGGCTCATGGGGGACCGACGCCCGGGCCGGCCGACACGTTGCATCCCTGCCCGTCGATTCGCTTCCGGGGGGTACGGTCTGTCCATGACCATGCATGCGCGTGACCTGCCGATGACATCCGAAGCGGCGTTTGGCGCCTGCTGCTCCCTCGACAGCGCGGACCTCCCCCACCGGATGGCCGAATGGAGGGCCGTGCGCGACCACGCCTCACTGGTCGAGGAGATCCCGGGCGGGGTCCGCCTCCGTTTCGAGGCCGGCGAGCCCATGGCGCCCATCGCGGACCTGGCCGCGCGGGAGGCGGCGTGCTGCGCCTTCTACCGCTTCGGGCTCACGATCGAAGGCACGGCCCGCCAGCTGGAGGTGACCACCGGTCCGGGCGGCGAGCCCGCCATCCGGGCCCTGCTCGGGCTCGACTAGGTCAGTCGCCTGCATCGGGTGACTCGCCGAGCCACTCTGTCTCGCCGAACGAGAGCGCCAGGTGGGTCAGGCCGGCATCCGGCGCCGCGCCGTGCCAATGGACCTCACCCGGAGGGGCGTAGACCAGGTCGCCGGGGCCGATGTCGACCGTCTCCCCGTCCCGGGTACCGACATGGCCGGCTCCGTCGAGGCCGTACAGCAGCTGGCCGTCGGGGTGACGATGCCAGTGGGTCCGGGCACCCGCCTCGAAGGTCACGATCAGGGCGGATCCGCGGGGCGCCTCCACGGCACCCAGGTTGCGCATCTGCACCGATCCGTTGAAGTGGCTTGCGTCGGCCGGCAGGGACGGGACCCCAGCCGAGTGTGCGATTCGCATGGGTGTTCCTCCTTGGGCGGTTGACGCCTACGGCAGCGACGGCCGGCGGCCATGCGCCGACAGCACCCGCTTGCGCAGGCGCAGCGCGGCGGGCGTCACCTCCACCAGCTCGTCCGCGGCGATGAACTCGATGGCGGACTCGAGGGTGTGGACCCGCGGCGGGGTGGGAATCCGGTAATCCCCGTCGGTGGCCTGGGTCCGCATCTTCGACAGCTTCTTGGACTTGGTGGGGTTGACGTTCATGTCCCCGGGGCGAGCGCTCTCGCCAATGATCATCCCCTCGTAGACCTCCGCCGAAGGACCAATGAACAGCTCGCCGCGCTCGATGAGGCTGGACAGGGCATAGGCGCGGCTCTCCCCGGCCCGATCGGCGACCAGGACCCCGCTGATCCGGTGGGTGACCTCGCCGGCCCATGGTCCGTAGCCCTCGGAGATCTGGTGCATGAGGGCGGTGCCGCGGGTATCGGTCAGGAGCTGGCCCCGGTAGCCGATGAGCCCCCGCGACGGGATCACGAACTCCATCCGGACCCGCCCGTCGGCGTCGGTCGACATCTGCTCCATGCGCGCCTTGCGCGGCGCGAGGCCCTGCTGCACCACGCCGATGTACTCCGGCGGCACATCCACGGTGATCCGCTCGTAGGGTTCCTCTCGCGCGCCGTCGACGGTCCGCTCGATCACCTCGGGACGCGAGACGGTCAGCTCGAACCCTTCGCGGCGCATCTGCTCGATGAGGATCGCCAGCTGCAGCTCGCCCCGGCCCCGGACGTCGAAGGACTCCCCGCCCTCGATGGGCCTGACCTCGATGCTGACGTTGCCCAGCACTTCGCGCTCGAGGCGGGTCTTGATCTGGCGCGAGGTCAGGAGGGTTCCGTCGCGCCCCGCCAGCGGGCTCGAGTTGACGGAGAAGGTCATCCGCAGGGTGGGCGTGTCCACGTCGAGGCGTGGCAGCGGCCGCGGGTCGGCGGGATCGGTGATCGTGTCACCAATCGTCACCTCGGGGATCCCGGCAACGGAGACGATATCGCCCGGTCCCGCCTCGGGCATGTCCACCCGCTCGATGCCGTGCGCCGTCTGCAGGCTGGTCACCGTCCCGGAGAGGAGCACCCGGCGCCCCGGCGTGACGGTGCCATCGGTCTGGTCGGCTTCCTCGCGGACGATGCTGATGCGCTGGCCCAGCGTGAGCGTGCCGTTCCAGATCCGGCCCACGGCCATGCGTCCCACGTAATCGGAGGCGGACAGGTTGGTGACGAGCATCTGGAGCGGGTGGCCCGGGGTGTAGGTCGGCGCGGGCGTCACCTCGACGAGCAGGTCGAGGAGAGGGGCGAGGTCGGTCCCCGGGTCCTCCATAGAGAGAGACGCCAGCCCGCGCTTGCCCACGGTGTAGACCACGGGAAAGTCGATCTGAGCATCGCCGGCGCCCAGGTTGATGAACAGCTCGTAGATGTCGTCGAGGACCTCGCCCGGGCGGGCGTCGGCCCGGTCCACCTTGTTGACCGCGACGACGACCGGCAGACCCAGGCCCATGGCCTTCTTCAGGACGTAGCGGGTCTGGGGCAGCGGACCCTCCGCCGCGTCGACCAGGAGCAGGACCGCGTCGACCATGAGCAGGCCGCGCTCCACCTCCCCGCCGAAGTCCGCGTGGCCGGGGGTATCGATGATGTTGAGGTGGATCCCGCGATAGTCCACCGTCGTCTGCTTGGCGAGGATCGTGATCCCCTTCTCGCGCTCCAGCTCCCCCGAGTCGAGGACGCGGTCGACGAGCACCGCGTTGGAGCGGAAGGTGCCGGTCTGCCGCAGCATGGCGTCGACCAGCGTCGTCTTCCCGTGGTCCACGTGGGCGACGATGGCGATGTTGCGGATGTCAGCCCGAACGGCGCTGGCCGCAGCGGGCGTGCGCGATGTGGTCGTCATCTCCCTCCATGCCCGCTCGGACGCGGTGCTGCCACGGCCGGCGGCGTGGCGTGGGATGGACGGAGACCATAGCAGGTTGGACCCATCGTCCCACTGTCGGCGCCAGGAGCCCTTCGTCGGAACGAGGTACGCCGCGCGGATCACCCGGTCGGTGCGTGCGCCCTCGCCACCTCCCCAATGATCTGTGCGAGCTCAGTGGGGCGCGACCACATGACCCAATGGCTGGTCGGCAGGTCCACCCACGTCACGTCCCGCAGCTCCGCAAGCCCGGCGAGCCACGGCGGGTTGTGCTCCGCGGCGTACGCCTTCACCGCATCCGAGGGAAAGCCCGTGCAGATCAGGGTGGTCGGGATGTCCAGGCGGGCGTCGTTCGTCAGCGCCACCGACCCGCGGACCACGCCGCCAGGCTCGGGGACCGCGCGCCGCTGGAAGGTCGCGAGCTGCTCCTCGGAGAGCCCGTCGAGGTTCTCGTTCTCCGCGAGCTCGGTTGGCGACGGCATCGGCATCTCAACGTCGGAGAAATCGGGATCCATGGCTCCGATGCCCGGGCCGGAGTCGACGTAGACCATGGCCGCGATGCGATCCGGCAGCCGGTCGCTCGCCGCGTAGCCGGCGAACCCGGTCCCGGAGTGCACCGCGAGCACGACCGCGCCCTCGGCGGCCTCGATCGCCGCGCAGATCGCGTCCACGTGGTCGGCGGCGGTGATGGCAGACCGGTCGGTCTCGACCGCGTCGAGGCCCGGCAGGGTCAGGGCGGTGACATCGGTTCCGTCGGCTCGCAGCAGGCCGGCGACCTCGTCCCACGCCCAGGCGCCCAGCCAGAAGCCGGGCACCAGGATGATCGGTGCAGTGCTCATGCGCCGATGGTACGCGCGCCCCCTGACATCCGCTGGCAGGAACGAGCCGTTGCCGCCACTGGATTGACCCATCGTCCATCATCGGGCGATGACGAACACTGGCGACACGTGGCGCCCGCCGGAGGTGGGGGCCCGGGCGACATGGACGCGCACGATTTCCGCCGAGGACGTGGAGGGCTTCGCGGCCATCACCGGGGACCGCAATCCGATCCACTTCGACGCCGACCTCGCAGCCGGCACGCGGTTTGGCGCCCTGGTGGCGCAGGGTGGCCCCACCACCGGACTCTTCAACGCCCTGGTGGCCATGGAGCTGCCCGGACCGGGCAGCGTCTTCCTCCACCAGGAGTGGGACTACCCCGCGCCGGTGTTCATCGGGGACACGGTGACCGCAGATGCGGAGGTGATCGCATCGCGCGCGGACAAGCCCATCACCCGTCTGCGCTGCGTCGCACGGCGCGCAGACGGCACCGAGGTCCTGCGCGGGGAGTGCGTGGTCTACACGATGCCGCTGGCCACCTGACTGCGCCCGTCTTCCGGCCCGGCTCCCCCGGTCCGGACGGCCCTTGCCGGTGGTGAGCCGGCCACGAATCCTGAACGGATGACGCTCATGCAGCGCGAACCGACGTGGAGCGGGTGGCTGACGGGGCCGCTCGCGGCACGGATTCCGGATGGCGCACGTCCGGCAGCGCTGGCAGCCATCAAGGGCATCCACACGGCAGCCTTCTTCTCGATCGCCGGCTGCATCGCGGTGTACGTCTGGGAGGGGCTGCGGGGACGCGCGGGCCGTCGGGCTGCGGCCAGCCTGGCGGTGGCCCTCTCCGAAGCGGCTGTCTACCTGAGCAACAACCAGGTCTGTCCGCTGACCCCGCTCGCGGAGGAGCTCGGCGCACAGAACGGGGCGGTCGTGGACATGTACCTCCCGGCCTCCCTGAGCCGCCGAATCCCGCTGGTGAGCACCGCCACGCTCATCGCGGGGCTGGCGCTCAGCGTGCGCGCCCTGCGCATGCGTCGCGACGCCTGACGCGTTCGCGCCGCGCGGGACCGGTGCTCGGCCGACGGCGGCGAAGGGGCTGAGCCGCCCGGACCCGCTCAGCGCAGGCGCAGCTCGGCGGTCACCTCGTCGGACGAGCGGCTGATCGCGAAGCCCAGCTTCTCGCTGGTCCGGATCATGGCGCCATTGGTGGGGAGCATCTCGGCCACGATCCGGTCCAGGCCTTCGTCGCGCCCGGCGCCCACGAGCCGGCGCAGCAGCTCCGACCCCAGGCCGTGGTGCTGGAACCGGTCGGCGACCAGGATCGCGAACTCCGCGGTTCCCGGCGCGTTCGTCTTCGAGAGGCGGCCCACCGCCGCGATCTCGCGCTCCCCGCTCGCGGGGTCCTCGTGCTCTGCCACGAGGGCAAGCTCGCGCTCGTAGTCCCCGAAGCAGACCCGCACGAGGCGGTCGTGGGCGATCCGCCGATCCAGGCCGAGCGCCGCGAAGTAGCGGGAGTAGACGGTGTCGGCCGAGAGATCCCGGTGGAAGCGGACCATGGCGGTCTCGTCCTCCGGGCGGATGGGCCGGATGTGGAAGGTTTCGCCGCTGCCCGCGGTCCATGCGGACACGTATTCGAGCGGGTACGGGCGAATGGCCGGGCGCGGCAGGTCCTCGCGCGGGACCTGCGGGTCGTGCAGGATCACCCGCGCATCCAGGGCGAGCAGCCCGTCCTCGCTTGCCAGCAGCGGGTTGATCTCCGCCTCCGCGATCCGGGGGAGCTCCACGACCATCTGGCTGAAGCGGACGAGGAGCTGCTCCAGCGCGTCGAGGTCCACCGCCGCGCGGCCCCGGACGCCCTTGAGCGCGGTGTAGATCCGCGTGCGCTCCATCATCCGCCGGGCCAGAGTCGTGTTCAGGGGAGGCAGGCCCAGGGCGTGGTCCCGGAAGACCTCGACGAGCTGGCCGCCCAGGCCAAAGAGCAGGACCGGACCGAACTGGGCGTCGATCGAGCTGCCCACGATGAGCTCGTAGCCCTTCCACTCGACCATGGGCTGCACCGTGACCCCCTCGAAGTGCTCCGCCCCGCGACGCTCGGCCACCGCCTGGCGGATCGTCGCGAAGGCGGCGCGCACCGCGTCTGCATCGCGCAGGTTCAGCTGGACACCGCCGACATCGGTCTTGTGGGTGATCGTGTGCGAGTAGAGCTTGAGGACCACCGGGTAGCCGATGTCGCCGGCCGCGGCCACGGCATCGGCCTCGGATTCCGCGATCCGCATGGGGGTGATGGGAATCCCGTAGGTCGCCAGGAGCTCCTTGGACTCTGACTCGGGCATGATCGTGCGACCCGCCTCGCAGGCCGCGCGCACCATCGACTGCGCGTGCTCCCGGTGGAGGGCGCTCTCCGCGTCGCGCGGCAGGGACGGCGTCTCGTACAGGGCACGCAGGTCGTCGGAGTACCGCCACAGGTCGTTGAACATGCGGGTCGCGCTGTCGGGATACGGAAACGTCGCGATCCCCGCGTCGCGGAGGATGGCGGTGCCGGCCTCGACCTCCAGGCCGCCCATCCAGCTGGCCATCACCGGCTTGCCGGTGCTCCGGGCGAACGGGACGAGCTGCTGCGCGGTGCGGGTGGGGTCGGTCATCGCCTGCGGGGTGAGGATCACGAGCAGGCCGTCCGATCCGGGATCCTTCGCGGCGATCTCGAGGGCAGACGCGTACCGCTCCGGCGGCGCGTCGCCGATGATGTCGACGGGGTTCGCATGGCTCCAGGTGGGCGGCAGCACGCCGTTGAGGGCCTCGATCGTCTCGGGGGCGAGGGCCGTCAGCTCCCCGCCGCCGGTGATCAGCGAATCGGTGGCCAGCACCCCGGGTCCGCCGGCGTTGGTCACCATGGTCAGCCGCCTTCCCAGCGGCCGTGGCTGCTTGCCGAGCACCTCGGCGAGGTAGAAGAGGTCGTCGATCCGCTCGGCCCGTAGGACGCCTGCGCGGCGAAAGGCGGTATCGAGCACCTCGTCGGAGCCGGCCAGCGACCCGGTGTGCGAGGCCGCAGCCCGGGCCGCTTCCGCGGTGCGTCCCGGCTTCATGACGATGATCGGCTTCGTGAGCGCCACCTCGCGGGCAGCGGACAGGAAGGTCCGCGCGTCTCCCACCGTCTCCATGTAGATGACGATCGCCTCGGTGTTCGGGTCGCTGCCGAGGTGGGTGATCATGTCGCCCCAGCCGACGTCGGCCATGGATCCCAGGCTCGTGATCGACGAGAACCCGACCTTCTCCTGGCGGCTCCAGTCGAGGACCGCGGTGAGGAGCGCGCCGCTCTGGCTGACGAACGCCACGTGGCCGACCGGTGCCATGGCGGCGGCGAAGGTCGCATTCAGCCCGGTGACCGGGCTCATGACGCCCAGGCAGTTGGGGCCGATGACCCGCACACCGTGCTTGCGAGCCTCCTCAACGACCTGGCGCTCCAGCTCGGCACCCTCGGGACCGACCTCCTTGAACCCCGCCGAGATGACGACCACGGCCCGGACCCCGGCCTCGCCGCACTGGGCGATGAGGGCCGGAACGGTGGGGGGAGGCGTGACGATGACCGCCAGATCCACCGGCTCGGGAATGGCGCCGATCTCGGGGTAGCTGTGGATCCCCAGCACGTTGGGCCGCTTGGGGTTCACCGGGTAGACGGTCCCGCCGAACGGCGACGAGATCAGGTTGGTGAGGATGGTGCGGCCCACGCTGCCGGCCTTCTCCGTTGCCCCGACGACGGCGACGGCGCGCGGCTTGAAGAATGCGGCGAGCGGCTGGTACCCGGCACGAAGGATGTCGCTCGCCTTGTCGGTGGCCCGCGCGTGCTGGACCTCGGTGTCTGTGGTCATCGGTGGATCAGGGTCCCTTCTCGAGTGCATCCCGGCGCCGTGTGGCGGCCAGGCAGGCTGCTTGCCGGACACGAGGATACGCTGGCCACGTCCGGCGAACGAGGACCGCCGGTCGGGCGCCCGCTCCCCAAACGGCACCCCGAGAGGTGCCGGACGGCCCATAAGCTCCGGCGATGGACAGCCCAGGCCGGACGGGTCTAGTTGCGACTGGGTCTCAGCTGAGATACGATCCGCCCATGGTGAAGGGCCGCGAGATCGTCGCGTCGCTGGCAGCTGCCGGACGGCGCCGTACGGGGGCCCGCCGCGCCGTCGCCGACGTGATCGCGGCACAGCCGGGCCACTTCACCGCCGACGACATCCTGGCCGCGTCGCGCAGCGTGCACCCCGCGCCCGGGCGTGCCACCATCTTCCGCTCGCTGGACCTGCTCACCTCGCTCGGGCTCGTCGAGCGCGTGGATCTGCCGGACGGCAGCCACGCCTACGTGGCCTGCCAGCCCGCCGAGCACCACCACCATGTCGTCTGTGATCGGTGCGGGAGGTCCGACGAGGTGGCCGACCTGGGGCTCTCCCCCATCCTCCGTCGCGTCGAGGCGCAGACCGGGTACCGGATCGAACGACATCGGCTCGAGCTGTTCGGGGTCTGCGCGCCATGCCGGGCGGAAAAGCCGGGGCCCGCATGAGCCAATCGCGACGCGGACCCGTCGCCATCGGCCTCGCGCTCGCGCTCGGACTGGGCCTGGCCGGCTGCGGAGCCGTTCCGGCAGCCAGCGACGGCCGGCTGACCGTCGTGACCTCGACGACCGTCTTCGCCGACATGGTGGCCAACGTGGGCGGTGACCTCGTCAACGTCTCCAGCCTGGTGCCGAGGAATGGCGACGTGCACACCTTCGCGCCCCGCCCATCCGACATGGGGACCGTGGCTCGGGCACGGGTCCTGTTCATGAACGGGCTCGGCCTCGACGACTGGATGGTGAAGGCCCTGGGCAATGCGGCGCAGCCCGGCACGCCGCTGGTCCGCCTGGGAGATGCCCTGCCCGGCGTGGCGCTCCTGCCGGGTGAGACGGCAGCCACGGAGAACCCGCACCTGTGGATGAACGTGGCCTACGCGGAGGAATACGCGAAGCGCATCGCCGATGCGCTGGCCGCAGTGGACCCGGCCCATGCCGACAGCTACCGGGCCAACAACACCGTCTACCAGGCACGCCTGCGCGCGCTGGACGCCTGGGTCCGCGGGCAGGTCGCGTCCGTGCCCGAGGCAAACCGGCGGATCGTGACCTACCACGATGCGTTCCCCTACTATGCCCGCGCGTACGGGATCACGATCGCGGGCGTGGCCGTCGCCGCACCCGGCCAGGAGCCGAGCGCACGCTATACCGCGGCGCTCGTCGACGCGATCCGGGCCGCCGGGGTGAAGGCCATCTTCAGCGAACGGCAGTTCCCGACCAAGCTCGTGGACCAGCTCGCCGCGGAGACCGGCGTCCGCGTGGTGGCAAACCTGTACGACGGGTCGCTGGGGGATACGCCGGTCACCAGCTACGAGGCGCTCATCCGATGGGACACCCAGCAGATCGTGGAGGCGCTGCACTGAGCTCATGACCCACGAGCACGTCCACCACCCTGACCACGACGACCATGGCGGCCACGCCGATCACGCCGGGCGAGAGACGCATCGCCACGAGCCGCTTGCGATTCGCCTCGCGCACGTCTCGGCGGGCTACGACCATCGCGCGGCGCTCGACGACGTGACCCTGGAGATTCCGCGGGGCTCGCTGGTTGCCATCTTCGGTCCCAACGGCGGCGGAAAGTCCACCCTGCTCAAGCTGATCGCGGGACTTCTGGCGCCGTGGAGCGGCGTCGTCGAGGTCCTGGGGGAGCCGGCAGGGCGCGAGGCGAAACGGATCGCGTACGTCACACAGGCGGAGCTCGTCGACTGGTCGTTCCCGGTCAGCGTCTGGGACGTGGCGATGATGGGCCGATATCCCCGCCTGGGGCCATGGCGCCGGCCGAACGCCGACGACCGGCGGGCCGTCGAGGCCGCGCTGGAGCGGGTGGGCATGGCGGACCGGCGCGGCTCCCAGATCGGCGCCCTCTCCGGCGGACAGCGCCGCCGCGCGTTCCTGGCTCGCGCCATTGCCGCCGCTCCGGACCTGTACCTGCTCGACGAGCCGGTCACCGGGGTGGACATCACGACCCAGGAGGACCTCATGGCGCTGCTCGACTCCGAGACGAAGCTGGGGCGCACCGCGATTGCCACCACCCACGACCTGGCCGCGGCCGCGGAGCATTTCGGGATGGTGGTGGCCCTCAACCGGCGCATGGTGGCCGTTGGCCCCTCCTCGCTGGTGATGGACCCCGAGGTGCTCTCCGCCACCTATGGCGGCCACCTCCTGATCCTTGGCGACCAGACGGTGATCCTCGACGACGCGCACCACCACGACGCCGCGAGCGGCGACGAGCGGCACTTCCACGAGGACCAGCGCTGATGCTCACCCCCATTCTCGAGCCGCTCGCCTACGACTTCTTCCTGCGGGCGCTCCTCGCCTCGGCGGCGGTCGGCGTGGTGGCCGCGGTCATCGGTTCCTACATGGTCCTGCGCGGCCTGGCGTTCATGGGCGACGCGCTGAGCCACTCGGCATTCCCGGGCGTCGTCGTCGCCTACATGCTCCAGCTGCCGTTCTACCTGGGAGCGGCCGTGGCCGCGGTGGCCACCGCGCTGGCCATTGGCTGGGTCACCCGGCGCGGGCACCTGCGGGCCGACACGGCCATCGGCGTTCTCTTCGCCGGCATGTTCGCGCTGGGCATCTTCCTCTTCAGCCTGATCCCGAACTATGTCGGAGACCTCTTCGGCTTCCTCTTCGGCGAGGTGCTGGGCATCGGCACCGGGGATCTCATCGCTCTCGTGGCCCTTGCCGCCGCGGTCCTCGCCGTCGTGGCGATCCTGTGGAAGGAGCTGCTCTACACGACCTTCGACCCGCTGGGAGCCGCTGCCTCCGGGCTGCCGGTTGCGCAGCTCGACTACCTGCTCCTGGCCCTCATCGCGATGACCATCGTGGTCAGCCTCCAGGCCGTGGGCATCATCCTGGTGGTCGCCATGCTGGTGACCCCCGCGGCCACCGCGCAGCTCGTGACCCGCAGCTTCGGCCGGCTGCTGACCGTGGCGGTGCTCATCGGCCTGCTGGCGCCGGTCATGGGCCTGTACGTCAGCTACTGGGCAAACGCCGCGAGCGGCGCCACGATCGTCCTGGTCGAGACCTCCATCTTCCTCCTGGCGCTCGCGACCCGACTCCTCCCTTCACGCCGCGAGGTCCCTGCCGCGGGCTAGTCGGAATCCGGGCCGGCCGGGACCCTTGCGCAGCTCGGGCACAATGCGGTGCGGACGGTCATCTCGTCCGCACGAGGGAGAGGCGTGACGAACATCGCGGCGGTCCAGAACCCGGTGGTGGATCCTGTCATCGCGACGCATGGCCTGACGAAGCACTTTGGTGCCGTCCGGGCCGTTCACGACCTGGACCTGGCCGTTCCGCGCGGGTCGGTATTCGGGTTCCTGGGCCCCAACGGGTCGGGCAAGACGACGACCATCCGTCTCCTGCTTGCCCTGGTCCGCCCAACGGACGGCGAGGCGCGAGTCCTGGGACAGTCCGTGCATCCGGGTGCGGCGGTCCTGGGCAAGGTCGGCGCCCTGGTGGAGCGGCCGGCGTTCTACCCGTACCTGTCCGCCTACGAGAACCTGCGCGTCTTCGCCGCCGCTCGCGGGGTCGCCGAGTCCGCTGCGCCCGCCACCTGCCGGGCCGCGCTCGAGCGCGTGGGCCTGACCGATGTCGCCCGTCGCAAGGTGGGTGGCTTCTCGACGGGGATGCGCCAGCGCCTCGGGATTGGCCTGGCACTCCTCGATGCGCCGCCGGTGATCATCCTCGACGAGCCGACCTCCGGCCTCGATCCGGAGGGAACGGTCGACGTCCGCAACGTGATCACCGGCCTCGCCCACGACCACACGACCGTCTTCCTCTCGACGCACCTGCTCAACGAGGCGGAGCAGGTCTGCACCGAGCTGGCCGTGATCGCCCGGGGGCGCATCGTGACCCAGGGTGCCACGAGCGACCTCTTTGCCGCCCGCGAGCATCTCGTCGTCCGCTTCGCAGCGCCGGCCGAGCGGGACGCGGCCCTGGTGGTCCTGCAGTCCGGAGGCCTGACGGCTCGCGGTGCCGCGGTCGCCACCGTGCAGATCGACGGCCAGCCGGACGGCAGCGCGACAATTCGCCTCCTCGCGGACGTCGGGATCTACCCCGCCGAGGTGGCCCTGCGCCGACCATCCCTGGAGCAGATCTACCTGGAGCTCACGGGCGAGGCGCCCGCGCCGGCGGAGTCCCACGCATGAGCGGCCTGGTCCGTGCCGAGTGGCTGCGCCTCCGACGTCGCAAGGACCTGTGGTTCGTGCTCGCCGCCCTGGCGGCGCTGGCCACCATTGGCTACTGGGGTTCCCTGAGCAGCATCGACAGCCATTACGGCTTCGACCCGACGCAGCCGGTTCCCGCCGAGGTGCTGGCCCAGATGGCCGCCGAGCGGGCGCAGTATGCCTTCCCGCAGAGCCTGCTGACGGTGCTGCAGTCGGGCCAGGTCTTCGTGCTCGCGCTGATCGCCTTCGCCACGGCCGGGACCCTTGCGGCGGAGTTCGTGTACGGGACGGTTCGGACCTCGCTCGTGGCGTCGAGCAACCGCCGTGCGTTCCTGGCCGTGCGGATCGGCGCGATGGCCGTGATCGCCCTGCTGCTGCTGGCGATCGTGGCGATCATCGGCTCGCTCATGCCGCTGATCGGGGTCGCGGTGGGTACGGACCTCCCGGGCGGTCATCCAGTGGATGCGGCGGGCATCGCGGCGCTCCTTGGCAGCCTCTTTCTCTTCTCGATGGTGGTGATTGGCCTGGTCCTGGTCCTCACCGTGGTGTTCCGCAACAGCGGGATCGCGCTGATCCTGGCCTTCGCCTATTTCCTGGTCGAGAACATCGCCGTCTCGCGCTGGGCGACGCAGACCGATGCGGTGGCCACCGCGATTCGTCTGCTCCCCTCGTCAGACCTTCAGCTCCTGCTGCAGTCCGCACGCTTCGCCGCCCACCCCGTCACGCTCCCGTTCGACGGCTCGTCCCAGGCGCTTCCGCCAGGCACCCCGGCGACCGTCTGGCTGGTGCTCGTGGGCGCGGGCTGGGCTTGCGCGTTCCTCCTCGCCGCCATCGCGATCTTCCATCGCGCGGATATCAACGAGTAGCGGGCGAGGTCCACTCCGGACACGACCGGCGCACCATCACCCCGGGCCGGATGGCCCTTGGACGCCGCCTCGACCGTGCGCGAGTATCGACCGCAGTCCGGCCGCCGGTTGCTGCAGAGCTGTCCGCCGGCCGGATCCAACGCCCAGCCTGCCTGGCAAAGGTGGGCACGAGGAGGACACGATGAGGATCCTGGTCACCGCCGCCAGCAAGCACGGCGCCACCGGGGAGATCGCGCAGGCCATCGCAACGGCGCTGGGCGCGGAGGGCATCACCGCGGAGGCGCGGGCCATCACCGACGTCGCGACCCTGGAAGGCTACGACGCGGTCGTGCTGGGGAGCGCCGTCTACGTGGGCAAATGGATGAGCGAGGCGAAGGAATTCGTGGCGCTCCATGCGGACGAGCTGCGCAAGCGGCCGGTGTGGCTCTTCAGCTCCGGCCCGCTGGGCGTGACGCCCAAGCCCATGGAGGACCCGGTCGACGTGGCGCCCATGCTGGAGGCGACCGGCGCACGGGAGCATCGGCTCCTGGTGGGCGCCCTGGATCGCGCGAAGCTCGGCGTGGGTGAGCGGATCATCGTCCGCGCCGTGCGCGCTCCGTACGGCGACTTCCGCGATCCGGCCACCATCCGGGAGTGGGCTCACCACATCGCCGAGGCGCTCGTGGCACCCGCGGCTCCCGCCTGAGCACCCGTCGACCGCCGGGTCACGGTCCCGGTGACCGTTGGTAGCCCCCGTACCGCGGCGACCGGCGGCCGGCCCGTCCCGGGTTGGACGGGTGCACGGCGAAGCCGAACGACCAGGGAGCGGGTAATGCCGGTGGCGCGCGGTCGCTCGCCGGGCGCAGTGGTCATCCCATGACCACCTGGGTCCGGCCGGGGGCGCAGCGGCTTGGGCGCAGGGACCGATTGGCGCGCCGCCCCGGGCGGTTTGGCACTACTCTGCGCCGGTGGCACGCACGAGAGTGACCCCCATGCAGGGGCTGTCTCCCGATGTCCTGAGCGCGCTGATCACCGGATTGGGACCGGTGCCGGTCGCGCTGCGCGGCCAGGCGCTGCTGGCGCAGCCGCTCCTGAACAAGGACCTCGCCTTCAGCGAGGCGGAGCGGCAGACGTACGGGTTGCGCGGGCTCATGCCGCCGCACGTCAAGAGCATCGACGAGCAGGTGGCCCTGGAGCTGGAGCACCTGCGCGCAAAGGGCGATCCACTCGAGCAGTACATCGGCCTGGCGGCCCTGCAGGACCGGAACGAGACGCTCTTCTACCGGGTCCTCATCGAGAACCTCGAGGAGTTCCTGCCCATCGTCTACACCCCGACCGTGGGGCAGGCCTGCGAGCAGTTCAGCCACATCCTGCGCCGGTCGCGCGGCATCTGGATCACCCCGGACGATCGGGACATCGACTGCATCCTGCAGAACGTGGGGCGGCGGGACATCCGGCTCATCGTGGTGACCGATAACGAGCGGATCCTTGGCCTCGGCGACCAGGGTGCCGGCGGCATGGGGATCCCCATCGGCAAGCTCGCGCTCTACAGCGCCGCCGCCGGGATCCATCCGGCCTCGACCCTGCCGGTCTCGCTCGACGTGGGGACGGACAACCCCCTGCTCCTGGGCGATCCGGCGTACGTGGGCTGGCGCCATCCGCGCCTCCGCGGCCTCGCCTACGACCTCGTGATCGAGGACTTCGTCCTGGCCGTGCGCCGGGTCTTCCCCAAGGCGGTCATCCAGTGGGAGGACTTCAAGCAGCACACGGCCCTCTCCATCCTGCGCCGATACCGATGGCGCACCCCATGCTTCAACGACGACATCCAGGGCACCGCGGCCGTGGCCCTGGCCGGCGTCCTGGCGGGACTCCGGCACCTCAACCGCACCGTCGACGACCAGCGCTTCGTCCTCCTGGGGGCCGGCGCCGCGGGCGTCGGCATGGCGGAGCTGCTTGTCGCGGAGCTCCGGGCGTCTGGCGTCCCCGCCCCCGCCATCGGTCGCTCGATCGCCGTGCTGGATTCGCACGGCCTGATCCATGTCGGGCGCGCCGGCGTCGACCGCGACAAGGCGTCGCTGGCCATGGACGCTGAGTCCATGGCCCACTTCGGGCTCACGGGCGACGGACCATTCGGGCTCGAGCAGGTGATCGAGGCCGTGAAGCCCACGGTCCTCATCGGCGCCACGGCCGTGGCGGGCACCTTCGACGAGGCATCCATCCGGGCCATGGCAGCCCACGCCGACCATCCGATCATCCTGGCGATGTCGAACCCGACCGCGAAGGTCGAGGCCACGCCGGAACAGCTCCTGCGCTGGACCAACGGGTGTGCGGTGGTCGCCACCGGATCACCGTTCCCGCCGGTCGAGATGGACGGTGAGGTCCGCGAGATTGGCCAGGCGAACAACGTCTTTATCTTTCCCGGCGTGGGTATCGGAGCCATCGTCGGCGAGGCCACCCAGCTGCCGAACGCCGTGTTCCGGTCTGCCGCGCGCGTGCTCGCCAGCCTCACGCCGGAGGCGCGGCTGCGCGCGGGCGCCCTCTACCCCGCCATCAACGACCTGCGCCCGGTGGCGCGTGCGATCGCCGCCGCGACCATCCGGACCCTTGGCGAGTCAGGCTACGGGCGGGTGATGGACGACGACGCGATCGAGGCGGCCCTGGACGAGGCCATCTGGCAACCGGACTATCGCGCCTACGAGCCTGTCTGAGCGGCGCGTCCCGACCTGTCCTCCGCGCGCCGTCGGCGGATCGCCATCTCCAGCACCTCCGCCAGGTGGAGCGCCGTTCGGCCGGAGCCCTGGTCGATCTGCTCGCGGCAGCTGAACCCGTCGCTGATCACCAGCGTCTCGCCGTCCGCCGCGCGCACCGCAGGCAGGAGCGCCCGTTCGCCGGCGGCCATGGAAACGTCGTAATGGCTCGCCTCGAACCCGAAGGCGCCTGCCATCCCACAGCAGCTGGCCTCCGGCTGCTCGAAGGCAAGGCCGAGCTTGCGGAGGACCGCTTCCTCCGCGCCCATGCCCAGCACCGACTTGTGATGGCAATGCCCGTGGACCACGGCCCTCCCCGAGAGCCTGCCAGCCCGGTAGCCCGGAGCGAACTTCTCCAGGAACTCGCTGAGGATGTAGGTCTGCTCCTTGACCCGGCGTGCGGCGGCGCGGCGCGGGAAGAAGTTGACGATCTCGTCCCGGAAGCTGGTGACGCAGCTCGGCTCCAGCCCCACGATGGGCGTCCCGGCGTCGATCTCCGGCTTCAGCTCGCGCATCACCTGCTTGAGGAGCCCCTTGGCCAAGCCCAGCATGCCCCAGTCCTGGAGCGGACGGCCGCAGCAGAGCGTGGCCCTTGGGATGACCACCTCGAAGCCGGCATCCTCGAGCACGGTGACCGCGGCCTTCGCGGTGTCCGGATGGAAGTGGTTGTTGAAGGTGTCGGGCCAGAGCAGCACCCGGCGCCGATCCTGGCGCTGCGCCGAGCCCCCGTCGGCGGCGGCATAGGCGCGTCGGCGGCCCGCCCCCTCGCGCTGGGCCCACCAGGCACGGAACGTCTGCGGCGCGTAGCGCGGGATGCGGCGCTGCGGCGCGATGCCGGCAATCCGCTTGGCGATGGACCCCAGGACCGGCGCGCCGGTCAGGAAGTTCGCCAGCCACGGCGCTTTCGCCGCCAGGCCCGACCACCAGTAGATCAGCCCCATGGCATAGGCGGCCGGCGGGCGGATCTTCAGCCCCGAGTAGTAGTGGGAGAGGAACTCCGCCTTGTAGGTGGCCATGTCCACGTTGACCGGGCAGTCGCTCTTGCAGCCCTTGCAGGCAAAGCACAGGTCCAGCGCCTCGCGCACCGGCTCGCTCTTCCAGCCGTCATCTCGCAGCTCCCCGTTGAGCATCTCAAACAGGAGCCGGGCGCGGCCGCGGGTCGAGTGCTGCTCGTCGTGGGTGACCATGTAGGACGGGCACATGGTCCCGCCCTCCTCACGCCGGCACTTCCCCACGCCCACGCACCTCTTGGCCGCGTTCGCGAAGCTGAACTCGTCGTCGGGGAAGGTGAAGTTCGTCTCGAGGATCCGCGGGTGGTAGTCCGCCCCAAGGCGCAGGTTCTCGTCGAGCCGATACGGCCGCACCACCTTGCCCGGGTTCATGCGCCAGTCCGGGTCCCAGATGGTCTTGAACTCACTGAACGCGTCGACCAGCTCGTCGCCGAACATGATCGGCAGCAGCTCCCCGCGCGCCTGACCGTCGCCGTGCTCGCCGGACAGCGACCCGCCGTGGCGGACGACGAGCTCCGCCGCGTCGTGCTCGTAGGCGCGCCAGTGCTCGATGCCGTCGGCCGTGACCAGGTCGAAGTCGATGCGGCAGTGCAGGCAGCCCTGCCCGAAATGGCCGTACATGTCAGCGTGGTAGCCGTAGCGGTCCCACAGGGCGCGCAGGTCGCGAAGGTAGGCGCCCAGCTCAGAGGGGGCCACCGCGGAATCCTCCCAGCCGGGCCAGGTGTCGGGCTTGCCCGGGACATCGGCGGTGGCGCCCAGTCCGGACTCGCGGATCTCCCAGACCTTGGCCTCCTGGTCGCGGTCGGTGAAGAGCTTCATGGTGGGGGCGCCATCGGTCCCTTGCAGCCGGTCGATCAGCCGGCGGGCGTGCCGGTCGGCCTCCTTCTTGGTCTTTCCGCCGAACTCGACCAGCAGCCAGCCCCCGCCATCGGGCAGGAGCTGGACGTCCCTGGGATGGAGCCCCTTGTCCTTCATGTCCGCGATCAGGGCGTCGTCCAGCCCCTCGAGCGCGATGGGCTCCGACTCGAGCACCTGCGGAACGTGGTCGGCGGCGGTGAAGACATCCGGGTAGCCCAGCACGACGAGGGTTCGCGCGGGCGGTGACGGGACCAGGCGCAGCTTCGCCTCCAGGATGGTGACCAGCGTCGACTCGCTGCCCACCAGCGCCCGGGCCACGTTGAAGCCGTTCTCCGGCAGGAGCTGGTCCAGGTTGTAGCCGGAGACCCGGCGCGGGATGTCCGGGTAGCGCTGCCGGATCTGATCCGCCTGCCGGTCGCGCAGGTCGCGCAGTCGGGCGTACAGCCGCCCACGCTCCCCGCCCTCGGCAATGATGTCGGCCAGCGCCTCCTCGCTGGTCTCGCCCACCGTAAAGCGCTCGCCTCCGTAGGTGAGGACCTCCAGCTCCAGGACGTTGTCCACGGTCTTGCCGGCCATGACCGAGTGCACGCCGCAGCTGTTGTTGCCCAGCATCCCGCCCAGGGTGCAGTGGTCGTGGGTGGCCGGATCGGGCCCGAAGGTCAGGTGATGCTCCTCCGCGGCGTTGCGAAGGTCGTCCAGGACGATCCCCGGCCGCACCCGTGCCCAGCGCTCCTCCGCGTTGAGCTCCACGATCTGGTTCACCCACTTGGAGGAGTCGATGACCACGGCGGTGTTGCAGCACTGGCCGGCGAGGGATGTCCCGCCGCCGCGATTGAGGACCGGAGCCCCGAACTCGCGGCAGATGGCGACCGTGCTGACGATGTCGTCGACGTCGCGCGGCACCACGACGCCAATCGGTACCTGGCGGTAGTTGGAGCCGTCCGTCGCGTACAGGGCGCGGGATCCGGCGTCGAAACGAACCTCGCCGCGAACGGCGTTCAGCAGCGCGATCGCCAGGCCGCGAGCGTCGACCTGGTCGGCGCCAGGGACCGCCGGCGGCGGTGGCTGGGTCAGGGGTGCAGATTCGCGGGCCTTGGCCGCGGAGGTGATGGGGGTCGTCATGCGCTGCCTCCTTCCGCGTAGCGGCGAGCATCGGCCTCCTTGAGGTCGAAGCCGATGCCGGGTCGATCGAGGTCGGGATGGAGGCGTCCGTCGCGTGGCTCGGGGACGCCGTCGAAGAGCATCCGCTCGATGCGGACGTGGTCGTGGAAGTACTCCATGTGGCGGAGCGGCGCGCTGGCGCTGCAGACCGCCAGGTGCAGGGCCGGGGCACAGTGCGAGGAGAGGGGCATGGAGCGCGCCGCGCACTCGGCCGCCGCGGCCAGGAAGCCGGTGTAGCCACCACAGCGCGTCGCGTCCGCCTGCAGGACGTCCACCGCCCCCGCGTCGAGCATCCGCCGGAAATACCACGCGTCGTAGCCATACTCGCCCGCGGTGATCTCGACGCCGGCCGGTGCCGTGTCCCGGACCAGCCGCAGCCCGGCCAGGTCATCCGAGCTGACCGGCTCCTCGAACCAGGTCACGCCAAGGCCCTCGAAAGCCGTAGCCAGCGCGGTTGCCTGCTTGCGCTCGTACGCGCCGTTCGCGTCGACCATGAGGGTCGCGTCAGGGCCGATGGCGTCGCGGGCCACGGCAATGCGGGCGGGATCGTCTGCGGGATGACGGCCGACCTTCATCTTCACCGAGCCGATGCCGTCGGCCACCCAGCCTCCGAGCTGCTCCCGGAGGCGGTCCGGCTCATACGACGTGAATCCGCCCGACCCATAGATCGTCACGCCGTCACGGACCCGCCCCAGCAGGCCCGCGAGCGGCACGCCGAGCAGGCGTGCCTTCAGGTCCCAGAGGGCCACGTCCACGGCGGAGATCGCCGCAGAGCCGATGCCGGGGCGCCCGATGTTGCGAAGCGCGCCGGCCATCGACTGCCAGGCGCCCGGCACGCCCAGGGCGTCCAGCCCGGTGACGATGGGCGCGAGGCTCTCGCGGATGAGCCCCGAGGCGGACGCGTGGGTGAAGGTGTATCCCAGGCCGCGCCGGCCGCCACCGGAGGCGTGGACGACCACCATGGTCGTCCTGTCCCAGGTGAGGGTCCCGTCCGACTCGGGGGCGTCGGTGGGGATGGTGTAGGCCGCGACGTCGAGCCCGTCGATGGTCGTGTCGATCATCGACCGGAGAGGACGCCGGCGAGCATCTCCTTCACCGAGCTGCTCGCGACTTCGTAGCCGTCCGGGTCGCCCTTGGCGATGGCGAATGCGAAGTGCTTGGCCTGCTCCAGGGTGATGTGCGGCGGAAGCGGCGGGACGTTCGGATCGGTTACCACCTCGAGCACGGTGGGCACATCAGCCGCGAGGGCGACGTCCCAGGCGCTTCCGACCTCGGCCGCGGACTCCACGCGCCGGCCGTCAAGGCCCAGGAGCTTCGCATAGTCGGCGTACCGCACGTCGGGGAGGTCCTGCGAGGCCTCGAACTTCGGATCGCCCTCCATGGCCCGCTGCTCCCAGGTGACCTGGTTGAGGTCGCGGTTGTTGAGGACAAGGACCGTCAACCGCGGGTTCTTCCATTCGCGCCAGTACTTCGCGACCGTGATGAGCCCGTTCATGCCGTTCATCTGCATGGCGCCGTCGCCAATCAGGGCCACCACCGGCCGGTCCGGGTGGGTGAACTTCGCCGCGATGGCATACGGCATGCCGGGACCCATGGTTGCCAGGTTCCCGGACAGGCTGGCACGCATCCCCTTGCGGAGCTTGAGGTCACGTGCGTACCAGTTGGCGACCGATCCGGTGTCGCAGGCGATGATCACGTCGTCGGGGAGCCGCGGCGAAAGCTCGTGGAGCACCCACTGCGGATTCACCGGGTCCGCCTTCGTCTCCGCGCGCTCGTCCATGAGCTGCCACCAGTCCCTGACGTTGGCCTCGATCTCATCCTGCCAGTCGCGGCGCTCCTTGCGCTGGAGGAGGGGCAGCAGCCGTTTCAGCGTTTCCCGGCTGTCGCCGAGCAGGTTGGCCTGCATGGGGAAGCGAACGCCGATCATGCGCGGGTCGATGTCGATCTGGACCCCCAGCGCCTGATCCTCGGGCGGGAGGAATTCGGCGTACGGGAAGCTGGTACCGATCATCAGCAGCGTGTCGCACTCCTGCATCAGATCCCAGCTGGGCCGGGTGCCCAGCAGGCCGATGGAACCGGTCACCCACGGAAGGTCGTCCGGGATGACGTCCTTGCCCAGGAGCGCCTTGGCCACCCCCGCGCCGAGCAGCTCCGCCGTGGCCACGACCTCGTCGGCGGCGCCGCGCGCGCCCTGCCCGATGAGCATCGCGACCCGCTCGCCCTCGTTGAGGATGTCGGCGGCCCGCTGCAGGTCCGCGTCAGCGGGGACCACGACGGGCCTGCTGAAGCCGATGCCGGAGTAGACCGCACCGTGCGTCCGCGGGGGCTCGGGAACCGCGTCGGCGGTCTGCAGGTCGTTCGGAACGACGATGGCGGTGACCGTTCGCTCCCCCATCGCGATCCGCATCGCCCGGTCCACGACGTGGCGCATCTGGGCCGGGACGCTGACGAGCTGGACGAACTCCGCGGCCACGTCCTTGTAGAGGCTGACGAGGTCGATCTCCTGCTGGTAGGCGGAGCCCAGACCCAGGCGCGCCTGCTGCCCGACGATGGCCACCACCGGCTGGTGATCCATCCGGGCGTCGTAGAGGCCGTTGAGGAGGTGGACAGCGCCCGGCCCGGAGGTCGCGAGGCAGACACCCACCTCGCCGGTCCACTTGGCGTGGGCCGAGGCCATGAACGCGGCCAGCTCCTCGTGACGGGCCTGGACGAAGGCCGGATCACCGCCACGCCGGTTCAGGGCGCCGGCGATCCCGTTGATCCCGTCGCCCGGGAACCCATAGATCCGCTTCACGCCCCATTGCGAGAGACGCTCGATGAGGAAATCACTGACGTTCTGACTCGTGGCTGCACCTCGCTTCGGTCGGCTGACCCGCACCATCTCCCGGTGCGGCATGAATCGGCTTCCACCCGCACGACGCGCATACCGTGTGCCAACCTGTGCTTACGCGATTGGTGATCAGGCCTCCGCGAGCCACCGAGCGACGCGGACGTGCATGGAGGTCCGGCCCTCTCCGGGGTTGAGCCAGGCGAGCGCGTGGACGATCCCCCATCCGCGCATCCGCTCCCGATCGAGGTCCAGCAGGTCGGCCAGGCGGTCGAGGCGCTGCCGGATCGTCCGTTCGGCCGCGCGATCCTCGGCGAGCTCCGGCCGGCCGTCTCGCAGGCGGGAGGCCGTATCGAACGCCGGTTCCCCGGCGAGCGGCTTCGGGTCGATCGCGAGCCACCCACGACGGTCGTCCCACAGGATGTTGCCGCCATGGAGATCCTGGTGGACGAGGACGGTCGCCGGCATGGAGGGCACGAGGCGGTCGATCCAGCCCGTCGCCTCGTCGAGAAGGTCGCGCTCGTAGAGACGGCCGTGGCGCTCCCAGCGGGCGGGGAGGGCGTCCCGCCAGCGCCGCGCGACCGCGGCGAGTGTCGCGAACGGCGCATCCGGACCCAGGGGCCGCCACAGCCGCCGAAGGACCAGGGCCACGATCTCGTCGGCGCGTTCGGGGTCCGCCACGTCCCGTAGCTGCCGGCCGGGTGAGAGCCGCTCCACGAGCAGGGCACGGTTGCGCGGGGCCTCCGCCAGGAGACGCATGGCGCCGTCCCCGTCCCAGGTGCGCAGGGCCGCGCCCTCGTGCTCCGATTCCGCGTCCGGGACGTTGACCTTCAGGACCACCGGGTCACCCCCGGCGCGCCGCCGTCCGGGAACGACGAGCGCGATGTGTCCGTCCGGAAACGGGTCGTCAAGGACGAGGTCCCATTCCGCCACGCAGGCGGCAACGAGTGAGGGCAGCCGCTCGAGCCACTCTGGGCCACCGGGCTCGCCCTGCCACCAGTGCAGGCCCTCGGGGATCTGCAGGTCGCTCACCGACGCATCTTCGCCCATGCGACGGTCATGCGGAGGGGCCGGCCCCTCGTGGGACCGGCCCCTCCTGTGTGGGTGGACGCGCGCGTGCGCTACTTGACCTCGACCGTCGCGCCGGCCTCGGCGAGCTTCTCCTTGACCTGCTCTGCCTCCTCCTTGGCGACACCCTCCTTGACCGGCTTCGGCGCCGCGTCGACGAGGTCCTTCGCCTCCTTGAGACCCAGGCCGGTCAGCTCGCGGACCGCCTTGATGACGAGGATCTTGTTCGCGCCGACCTCGGTCAGGACCGCGTCGAACTCCGTCTGCTCCTCGGCCGGCGCAGCGGCAGCGTCGGCGCCCGCGGCCGGCGCAGCGGCAACGGCCATCGGCGCGGCCGCGGTCACGCCGTAGCGCTCTTCGAAGGCCTTCACCAGCTCGGAGAGCTCAAGGACGGTCATCCCGTCGATGGCCTCGAGGATGTCGTCCTTGCTCAGGGTTTTGGTTGCCATGGTTCGGTGTCTCCTTCTCGTCAGGCGGCGCTGCCGCCCTCGATTTGTCGCTTCTTGTCCGCGACGGCGCTCAGCACGCCGACGAGGTTCCGCAGGTTCGCCGCGAGCACGCCCGCCATCCCCGAGATGGGCGCGGCCATGCCTCCCGCCAGCCTGGCAAGGAGCACGTCGCGGCCGGGCAGTGACGCCAGCTGCGAGAGGCCCGCGCCATCGATGGCGCGCGTGCCCAGAAGCCCACCGCGCAGGCTCACCGTCCGAAACGGGCGGAACGCCTCCTGGAGGGCCTTGGCCATGGCCACCTCGTCACCGGAGATGGTCGCCAGCGCGGTCGGGCCGGAGAGCATGGGCTTGAGCTCGTCGAGGCCAACCTGGTCGGCGGCGATCTTCAGCAGGCGATTCTTGGCAACGTGCAGCTCTACGCCGCTGGCTCGCAGCGACCGCCTGACGACCTGCATGTCCGAGACTGAGAGGCCCCGGTAGTCCGCCACGGCCATCGCGGAACTCCCGCGGAGCATCTCCGCGAGCGCGCTGACGGCCTGGCGCTTGGATTCATTCGGCATCGGTACTCCTGGTCCACCTCCTGGACATGAAAACGGTCCTGCGCGCGTTGGCACTGCAGGACCGCGTCAAGCGGACCGGGACCGATGTCGTCCCGATTGCGTGCCTTGGCGTGCCGCCGGCCTCTGCGAGGGCCGGCAATTGGTCCGGGAGTCGCACCCGGAACGCATCGCTGTCTGTGGCTGATCTTCGATTGCGGGCGCTGATGGTACCCGGCGCCGTTCCCGGCGGCAACTCGGGCTTGCGGATTCGGCTACGGCATCGCGGCAGCGAGCGCCGAGGGAATGTCCACCCTAACGCCGGGACCCATGGTGGGTGCCACCGTCAGACTGCGCAGGTAGGTGCCCTTGGCCCCGGACGGCTTCGCCCGGTTCACCGCGTCGACAAGGGCGGCAATGTTCGCCGCCAGCTGGTCCGGCGTGAAGCTTGCCTTGCCCACCGGAACGTGGACGATCCCCGCGCGGTCCACCTTGAACTCGACGCGGCCGGACTTCACCTCGCTCACGGCCCGCTCGATGTCGAAGGTCACGGTGCCGGACTTCGGGTTCGGCATCAGGCCGCGGGGGCCCAGCTTCTTCCCGAGGCGCCCAACGGCGCCCATCATGTCCGGGGTGGCGACGGCGATATCGAAGTCGAACCAGCCGTCGTCGACCCGCTTCACGAGGTCATCGGCCCCCACCTCGTCCGCTCCGGCTCGGAGGGCCTCCTGGGCCTTTTCGCCCTGGGCGAAGACGATGACCCGGGTCTGGCGGCCGGTCCCGTGCGGCAGCACCACGGTCCCGCGCACGAGCTGATCCGCGTGGCGCGGGTCCACGCCCAGGCGCAGGTGCGCCTCCACCGTGGAGTCGAACTTCGTGATCGAGACGCGCGGCAGCAGCTCGGCGGCCTCGTCAATCGGATAGCGGCGCTCGGCCTCGAGCAGCTGCACCGCGGCGCGGTACTTCTTCCCGTGCTGTGTCATCGCTCGCTCACCTCGATGCCCATGCTGCGAGCCGTGCCGGCGATGATCCGCATGGCATGCTCGATGTCGTTCGCGTTGAGATCGGCCATCTTGGCCTCCGCGATCTCCCGCAGCTGCGCCTGGGACACCGTCCCGACCTTGTCGCGGTTCGGCTCCGCCGATCCGGACTCGACGCCGGCGGCACGCTTGAGGAGCGCGGCGGCCAACGGCGCCTTGGTCACGAACGTGAACGAGCGATCCTCGAAGACGGTGATCTCCGCCGGGACCACGTAGCCGGCCTGGCTGGCCGTTCGCTCGTTGAAGGCCTTGATGAACTCCATGATGTTGATCCCGTGCTGGCCCAGGGCCGGACCCACGGGCGGTGCGGCGGTCGCCTTGCCGGCGGGTGCCTGCACCTTCAGGATCGCGCGAACCTTCTTCGCCATGTGCTTCCTCCGAGGTCCAAGCGGGGCGGTTCACGCCCCTCCCTCTCTGCTGCGCCGATGGCGACGATACGCCGCCATCGGTCTATGTAGGACGCTAGAGCTTCTCGATCTGCAGGAAGTCGAGCTCCACGGGGGTCTCGCGGCCGAAGATGCTGACGAGCACCTTGACCTTGTTCCGCTCGGGGTTGACCTCGTCGACGGTCCCGATGAACTCCGCGAACGGACCGTCGTTGACGCGCACGCTCTGGCCCTTCGTGAACTGGACCTTGAACTTGGGCGTCTCGACCCCCATCTGCTTGAGGATCTTCTTGACCTCGCTCTCGTCGAGCGGCGTGGGCCGGTTGCCGGATCCCACGAAGCTGGTGACACCCGGCGTGTTGCGCACCACGTACCAGCTCTCGTCACTCATAACCATCTCGACCAGGACGTAGCCGGGGAAGACCTTCTTGTTGACGGTCTGCCGCTGGCCGTTCTTGATCTCGATCTCCTCCTCCATGGGGACGAGCACCTGGAAGATCTGGTCCTCGACGCCCATCGACTCGATGCGGTGCTCGAGGTTGGCCTTCACCTTGTTCTCGTACCCGGAGTACGTGTGGATGACGTACCACACCTTGCGCGTGCGCTCCTCGGCGGGCATGTCAGCCACGCGGGGAGCCTCGCGCGACAGGCGCGCGGCCTGGCGGGCCTCGTTCTCCTGGGCGGCGGCCTTGTCGGCCGCGTCGTCGCTCGCCGTAGCCGGGGTCTCCGTCGGGCTGGCCGCTTCCTCGGTGGCGCCGTTCGCCTCGCTCCCGGCGGACTCGTTCGAGTCCAGCGCCGTCGGCTCGTTCGGCTCGGTCGGCTCGGTCGCGATCGTGTCGCTGCGGGTCTGCTCGTCGCTCACTTGAACACCTGCGAGAGGGCGAAGTGCATCACCTGGTCCAGAATCGCGATGTAGGCGCCAATGGCCACGCTCACGCCGATCACGATCAGCGTCAGGTTGACGACCGTCTGCCGGTCGGGCCAGGAGACCTTCCTCAGCTCTGCCCAGCTCTCGTCGAGATAGGTGCGAATTCCCTGGATCACGGTTGCTTCGGCTCTTCGTCCGTACGGGCTTGGTCTGGCGGGATGCTGCGGCGGCGCCGGGCTGGTCTGGCAGGGGCGACAGGACTCGAACCTGCAACCGCTGGTTTTGGAGACCAGTGCTCTACCAGTTGAGCTACACCCCTACCGATGGCGCGGCTCCGCCGTCTGTCGGATCTGGCTACTTCGTCTCCCGGTGCAGGGTGTGCTGCCGGCACCGCGGGCAGTACTTGTTCAGCTCCAGCCGCCCCGGGTCGTTTCTCTTGTTCTTCCGCGTGCTGTACGTGCGCTCCTTGCAGGTGGTGCACGCCAGCGTGATCACGGGTCGATTCTCGGCCTTGGCCACGTCCGCTTGGTCCTTCGTTTCAAAACCCCTGGCGGACACGGGACTCTAGGGCCGGTCACCTCGGGGAAAGCCTCGTGATTCTATTGTCGGTGACCCCGCGTGTCAACGCGCCAGCCGGCCATCCCCTGTCCCGGCGCTCGGTGCGGTCCAGCGCACCCGCGCCGGCGTGAACGCGCCTACGGCCGGGGTATCGGACATCTGGCACCTTCCAAGCCCGCGCGTCCGAGTGCCGTGGCTGCGACGGTCGAGATTTGAACGGTCCGCTTCCCGTGCCACTCATACTCACCGAACGGCTCCCGACGAGGCGTCGTTCGGAGAGTGAGGACCATGGAGCGGAGACTCGTCGAGCGGGCGATGGCCGGCGACGAAGAGGCGTTCGACACGTTGATCGGACGCCTTGGGGACAGCCTCCACTCCGTCGCGCGCCGGATCCTGCGCGACACCTCCCTCGCCCAGGATGCCACGCAACGGGCCTGCCTCGACGCGTGGCGCAACCTCCCGCGGCTTCGGGATCCGGACCGCTTCGAGGCATGGATCTACCGGCTCCTCGTCAATGCCTGCTACGCCGAAGGTCGCCGCGAGCGACGTCACCGCGGCACCCTCCGGCTACTTCCGCGCGACGAGCCGATGGCGCCTGATCCCGCCTCACACATCGCCATCCGGGCCCAGCTCGACCAGGCGTTCGGCACGCTCAGCGTGGAGCACCGCACCGTCGTCGTGCTGGTCCACTACCTCGGTATGACCGCACCGGAGGCAGCTGTGGCCACGGGGACGCCCGTGGGTACCGTGCGCTCCCGGCTCCACTACGCACTGAAGCAGCTGCGCGCGGCCATCGAGGCCGACGCACGGCTCGAGATCAGACGAGGCACGGCATGACGCGCACGGACGAATTCATCGGTCTGCTGGAGGACTACCTCGACATGCACGAGGGTCCGACACCGATGCCGGATGCGCTCCGCGACGCCATTCACGCCGAGCTCCCGACAACGAGACAGATTCGTCCCCTACCGGGGATGAGAAGGATGCCCCACATGATCAGCACCGTTCCCCGCCCAGCCCGCTTTGGGCTGGTCGCGGCATTCGCGGTCGTCATAGCCCTGCTCGGGTTTGGGCTTTTGCGTGGACCGTCTCACGTGGGGGGGCCCTCGGCCGCGCCGACTCCGACACCAACGGCCGCTCCGACCCCTGCCGGCCCGGCCTCGCTCCGAGGCTCCGCCAGCAACCCCAGCGTCAACGGGGCCGCGTACCCACCCAACCTTCCGCCAGGCATCTACTACCTCGACACCGGATATCCCGCCAAGGTCACCGTCGACGTTCCCCCCGGTTGGTTCCTCTGGGACGCGGCGACCGACTACAACGGTGTCCTCGTCGACAGCCCCGATGCTCCGGCCGGATCTGGCTGGGGCCTCGTCATCTCGGTGATCGGGCATGTCTCCAAGGACGCCTGCAACCAGTACCTGGGCGTCCTTGACACGCAGACCCAGGCTTCCGTCGATACGGTGGTGTCGGCAATGGGCTCCTGGGCGGGATTCGAGATCACGGAGTCGTCCGCGATCACCGTCGACGGGTTCGCCGGCCGGATGATCACGGTCCGTTCGACGCTGAATCACTCCGGCTGCCCGACTCCAAAGCTGTGGACGGCCGCCGAGTCCGGATATTGGGAGGATGGGTACGCCCTGGTCGGCGACCAGCGCCACCCGATGACCTATCGTCTGCTCCAGGTGGGGCAGTCCGTGCTCGTCATCCGCACCACGGACTTCCCCGAGACGTCGCCCTTCGAGCTCGAGCAGGGCGTCCCGGAATCCACGGACCGGCATGCTGTGGACCAGCTCCAGCTCCAGGCGATGGTGGACTCGATCCGGATCAGCGTTCCCAGAGGCTGAGCGGTGATGCAACGCGGGGTTCGCCAGACGGACCCCGCGTCCCGCGCTTCCACTGACTCGCCAAAGGCTCGTCCGACCGGCAGTAAGCGGCTCAGTCGGCCCCGGCGCCTCCGCTGGTCGCCGGCACCTCGCCACCTGCCGCGGCCCGGTCGCGTCGCAGGAGGACCACCCTCGTGAAGGGCAGGCGGATGTCACTGAAGACCTCAACGCTGACCAGGAACCCCAGGAAGATGAAGAGCACCCCGAGGAACTCGCCCAGGAAAAACGACCAGGTGACGCCGAACCGGTTGAGCCCGCTCGTCCAGCCGGGAATGAAGCCGCCGATGGCGATGAGCACCGTGGCCGGCACGCGACTGTTCAGCCGGCCGGTCACGAGTGCCTGCAGCGCAGTCGGGATGGACGCGAAGAAGTTCACGACCACGGCGACGCCGCGGCCGATCTGTCCGACCACCGGGATGCCGGTCGTGACCCGCATCACCCGGATCTTGGGCATGAAGATGTAGGTGGAGTAGGCCGCGCCGAAGACGAGCGCGAAGGCCCCGGTGATGTTGAACGGAGGGGTGAGGATTCGCAGGTCGCTCGGGAAGGCCGCGCCGATCGGCACGGAGGTCACGGGGTCCAGCGCGAACCCGGGGGCGGGCAGCGTGACGGTGAGGGTCAGGATCGTGGCCGCCACGCTCGCGACCACGAGCAGGGCCGCCGACACGGGGGCGACCCAGCGGCGGTTGACCATGGTTACGAGCCCGAGCAGCAACGCGCCGCCCCAGGTGTAGCCCAGCACCGCCAGGGTCATGCCGCCGGAGACCGGGTCCCCGGCATCCGCGTACTTGATCGTGGTCAGCCAGCTGAAGAGCCCGGCCAGGAAGAGGGAGAAGGCCACGAAGTAGCCGAAGCGGGTCTTGTTCAGCAGGAAGATGGTCCCCAGGCCCAGGTAGGCCGCGACCCCGAAGGCGCCGATGAGGTACCACGCGCGGTAGAGCGGCTCGCTCCAGCCAATCAGACCTCCGAGGAACTCGGTGCCGGCGCTGATCCCATACCAGAGGAGGCCAACGGTCCACACCAGCTGGTACGGCTGCCGCCGCCGGAGCCACTGGTCGCCGACCAGGATCGCGAAGACGAAGCTCAGCGCCGACGAGCAGAAGGGGAGGATGACGTTGGGGTTCACTGGCGGGGCCGCCTCCTATGGCTGCGCGCACGACCAGATCGCGGGCGCGCGTCGCGGGCTGGCAATAGTGGGCGTCGCGAATTGTGCGACACGTGCGAAGAATCCCGCAACCATGCGGAATCCTTCGCAAACCTGCGGTTTGGCGGAGCCCTTCGAGGTCGAAATCCTTCGCGCCGAGGTTGGATCTCGTGCGGCCGCCGCAACGGCAGGACAAGAACCCCTCCCGGACCATGGCGTAGCGGGCTCCGCGGGTCCCTCTTGAACGGGAGGAGCGAGGATGGAGCCCACGTCCGGGCTCGAACCGGAGACCTCTTCCTTACCAAGGAAGTGCTCTGCCAACTGAGCTACGTGGGCCTGTGACGCGTAGTGTGCCTACTCTGACGGCTTGCCCGTAATTTCGGCCGGCAGCGTCTACTCTGGCTGGGCAGAGCCCAGAGGCAGACCACCGGCCGACGATTCTAGCCGATACCGACCATCAGGGTCAGCAGGGCCGAGTCTCCTCCAGGCTGTGATGAGACCGCCTAGTTCAGCTGTTTCACAAGTTGCGTAGCGAGGTCCAGAGCCGCATTAGGCGGAAGAGCGGGGCCGGCGATATCGTAGAAGACGCCATCACGAATGAACATGGCATCGGCGATCCCACCGGACTGTAGGACCAGAACGGCAGTTGAGCCGACATCTGTTACCGAATGAACCCCTGGACGTGGCCCGGTAATGAGTTCATCTTGAGTCATCGTCGCGCTCGATTCTTGGACCTCGGCTCGGGCGTCCGTTCCGAATCGTGTGTCGGAGCTAAAGTCAAACAGAAAGGCAACGGTGGCGTGGGAGCTTACGTCGACCCAGCGCAGGGTCCCGGTGGCATACACGGGCACCACCGGCGCGAACGTCAGTCCGAACGCTGCCGGCTCGGCGACCAGGATGTTGCGATCCACCGTCTCCCCCTCGCTCATGAAAGGATGATCCCAGTTGAGGACCGGGGTCTGCCCGAGATCTGCGTGCACCGAAGTCTCCGGCCGGGTGTTGCGGGGCGCGGCACCGTCAGCCGTGCAGCCGGCGAGCGCCCCGGATGCAGCCAATGCCAACAAGAGGTAGCAGGCTCGAATCTTCTTCATCTCAGCACAACCCAGGTGGCGCGGAAGACATCTGCCAATGTTGATTGCTGTACTTGACCGCCCACCAACCGGTAATGCTGTTCTGTGACTGGTCGCACAGCAGATTCGACCACGCGCTCCAGCTGCTTAACTGGCGGTTCTGTTTCTCGAGGGTGACGGCTTGGTGGCTGGCGTTCGCCGTACCGAACCTGGCCTCCTCAATTTCAACCTCACCGACGTTGCGCGGCATGGCAGGCGAGTTAGCGATGAATCGCCACGTGGCGTGATCGGGGTCATAGCCGGCGGCCCAGAACAGGCCGAATCTTCCCGATCCAACGTCTTGTATCTCGAAGGAGTACCAGACGTTCAGTGATGCCAAGCCAAAGGTGCCGTCCGAGTAAGTCGCAACCGGCGAGTTGGGCCAGACGCGCCATTCAGTCCAGAAATGTGCTGAGCCGTCCGGTTCCTCGCGCACCCCCACTTCCACGAAGCTTCGATAGTCGTCGGACGCGCGCAGGAACGTCGAATGCGCGTTGACGCTACACGTCGGTCGGTGGTCATAACTGTAGACCGCGTCGCGATTGCCGTTAATAGAGATTGGTACCGGCGACCTGCTCGACGAATTTGGTGCTTTCGCCGCAGGCTGCGTGCGTTTGGGACGGCGCCATCATCAGCGGCAACAGCCCAATGGCTGCCGCGGCTGCCAAACGATCCCAACGCCTCATGCGAACCCCCTGAGCTGAGCCTGCAGCGTACCCCCCCAAGGATCCGGGTCAACCCGTCGTGGACCATGCTGCTGAAAGGAGTTTCCCTTGGAGGAAGCTTCACGCTCGTGGGCCAGACTCAGAAGGACGGCGCGCCGACTGTGGTCGTTGGCGGCGAGATACTCGGGGTACTTAGCCATGTGGCCGTGCAGCGAATCGCCCGGCTCTCGCCGGAGGGTCAGTCGTGGTGTTGGTGGGCAGGGAGGGAATCGAACCCCCACAGTCTCTCGACGGCTGATCTACAGTCAGCAGAGCTCACCACCTGCTCAACCTACCCACAGATCACGACAGCCGGCACGGAGCAAACCGATACCGACCGGGCGCGAGTATAGCGAACGCCCGGCAACCCCTCAACCGATCGGCGGGTAGCGGATAGGCGGAGGTGACTTCGCCGGCCAGTACGGCACCCAGTGACCTAGAATCACGCACAAGTCCAAGTAAGCGGATCCGTGCGGAGCAGAAGAGAGTGGGGCGACGTGGGTCGCCGCAACCCAGGCCTCGGGCTCCGGCGTGCGGGCCACTCCGGCGCGGCGGCGCGAGGAGGAATGACATGGCCTCCCCTGTACCCGCGCAGGACGTCCAGATTCTGGAAATTGCCAACCGGTTGCTCTCTGGCGAAACACTGTGGAATCGCGCAGACACCCGGAGGTGCCCGTCCCGGGCGACTCAACTCAGCCTCTTCTGTGCGCTGCGTCAAGCCTGCATTCAGGTGCTGGGCCGGTATGACCACCGTCGTGCCGCCCTCCAGGAAGTCCGCTTCGTCATCGACGAACGCGGGAAGGACTACGAGCACCGGCTCATGGGTTTCAACAATGACCCATCCACCTCGTTCCAGGACGTCAAGGCCGTCCTGCGGGCAGCCACCGACCGTGTACGTCGGCGCCGCGACCCTGCGCAACAGGCGCGGCCCGCGGTTGCGTCATGAGCCCATTCCGGGCTGAACGTGCCCAAGTCGAGGGCTGCCACAACTTCGGCTCGCTCTATCCACTACCCCGTCAACCGATCGGCGCCCGCCTCATGCGAAGGACCGCGTCGACCGGTCCGGGGCCCTCCCCGGAGCCCCGTCGCTGGACGAGCGCCTCCTCGATCACCATCTCGGGCACCGCCGCCTGAATCTCCGTTCCGAGCTCATTGGCGGTAAAGAGCCTCTCGGGGTCCGGCCCATGGCCCTGGTGCCGCCGGTCGTGACCAATCACCAGCAGACGCCCGCCCGGCGCCAGGGCCCGGACGACCGCCGGATAGACGATCTGCCGCTCGCCCGGCTCCAGGTGCAGGTAGAGGACGGTGACCAGGTCGAAGGCGTCGGGTGGCGGCGTCCACTCAAGCAGGTCGGCCTGGACCCAGTCCGCACGCACGCGAGCGCGCGCCGCACGATCACAGGCCTTCTCGAGGGCCACCGACGACCAGTCGACGCCCGTCACCTGCCACCCCGCGTTTGCCAGCCAGACCGCGTTGGCGCCGCTGCCGCAGGCCACCTCCAGCGCCCGCCCCGGCGGCAGCGCCGACACCTGCGCGACGAGCGTGTCGTCCGGACCCTCGGACTCGATCTCTCGTTCGCGATGGCGCTCATCCCAGAGCTCGCGCCGTTCCGCACGGCCGGCCTCGTTCACCGTTCGGCCTCCATCGGTCAAGCCTACCCCTCCGCGGTCACGGCATAATCCGCCCGATGCTTCGCGTCCTCCGCCAGCGGAACTTCGCGCTCCTGTGGTTCGGCGGGCTGATCTCCATGACCGGCGACTGGTTCCTGATCGTGGGCCTGCCGGTCGAGATCTACCGCCTGACCGGCTCGACCCTGGCCATCGCCGGGATCCCGGTGGCCTTCCTGGTCCCGTCGATCGTGTTCGGCTCGGTCGCCGGCGTGTACGTGGACCGATGGGACCGTCGACGGCTGATGGTGGCGGTCAACGTGGTCCTGGCCCTGCTCCTCCTGCCGCTCCTGGGTCTGGGAGCCCTGGGGCCATGGATCGCCTACGTGGTGCTCTTTGGCCAGAGCTCGGTCGAGCAGCTCTTCACACCGGCGGCAATCGCCATCATGCCAACCCTGCTGGAGGGCGGCGACGAGGAGCTCGTCACGGCCAACGCGCTGTCCGGCGTGAGCCGTCACCTGTCGCGCCTCATTGGGCCGGCCATCGCAGGCGTCGTCGTGGCGGTCGGCGGCCTCACCCTGGTCGCCATTCTCGACGGCGCGACGTTTCTCATCTCCGCGCTGCTGATCGGCCTGATCCGGTACCACCCGGCGGCCCGCGCGACGCAGTCCCAGGCGTCGGTCGAGGCCGAGACGCTCTCTGCCTGGCGCCGCCTCGTCGGCGAGTGGCGCGACGGACTCAGCGTGATCCTCCGCGCCCCCGTCCTCCGGGCGCTCCTCGTCTTCATGGTCGTGACCTCGATCGGGGAAGGGCTGACGATCACGCTCTTCGTGCCGTGGGTGACCGACGCGCTGCATTCCGACGCCACCGGCTACGGGGCGCTCCTGTCGACCCAGGCGATCGGCGGACTGGCGGGAGCGCTGGTGATCGGGCGGCTCGGCTCCCGCATGAATCCCCAACGACTCCTCATCGGCGGAGCGCTCCTCTTTGGCACCATCGACCTGGGGCTCTTCACCTACCCGGTCCTGTACCCGCACATCGGTCCGGCCCTGGTGGCCATCGCCGTCGTCGGCGTCCCGGGCGCGGCCATGGGCGCCGGGCTCGTCACCCTGCAGCAGTCGCTCAGCGCCGACTCGCACCGCGGCCGCGTGGTGGGTGCACTGAGCGCCATGGCGTCGGTTGGCGCGCTGGCCGGGGCGATCCTGGCCGGGGTTGCCGGAGAGGTGGTGCCGGTGGTCGCCCTGCTGGTGATCCAGGGCAGCGGCTACGTCATCGGCGGCAGCGCCGTCCTCTTCCTCGTCGGCTGGCGACCGCGGCCACCCGCTTCCGCCGCGATGGCTGGAGTGCCAGACGGATGAACGGGTCGCCGGGTCCCTCTTCGCCGCGACCGTCGGCGTCGGGCCCTCGGACGCTGCGCGCACTATCGCGCGAGGGCGCGCAGGTGTACCGTCTCGCGCATCAACCTTCCCAGGAGGCCCGTTCCATGCCCGATAAGGGACCCGGATCCAAGAGCGGCGGCAAGAAGCCGAAGGGCGGAGCCAAGCCAGGCGGCAAGAAGAAGAAGTAGACCCCTCCGCGCGTGCGGGGGAGGACTGCACAATGGCCGGTCGCGACGCGTACGAAGTCCTGCAGGTCCACCCCAAGGCCGACCAGGCAATCCTCCACGCCGCATTTCGCATCCTGGCCGCGAAGTTCCACCCGGATCGCGATCCATCGCCGGGCGCCAACCGGCGCATGGCGGAGCTGAACATCGCGTACGAAGCCGTCCGAACCGAGGATCGGCGGGTGCTCTATGACAAGGCGCAGACGCTGCACATTCCGAGCGCTCCGATTGTGACCCCGTACGCGGCAGCGAGACCGCCGGCGCCCGGCCGCTCCGCCGAGACGGTCGACTTCGGGCGCTACGCCGGGTGGACGCTCGACGAGCTGGCCAAGCAGGATCCCGACTACCTCGTCTGGCTTTCGCGCCATTCCTCGGGGATTCGCTTCCGACGGCGGATCGGGGAGCTCCTGGCCCGTCGCGCCTCCCCAACGCCCCCTCAGCGCCGTTCGCGGCGCTGAGCTCCCGCAGCTGGGATTCTGGAGCCGACGGAGGGAGTCGAACCCACAACCGGCGGTTTACAAAACCGCTGCTCTACCGTTGAGCTACGTCGGCCCAGGCGCCGATTCTAGACGGATCAGGACGGCGCGTGCCTTCGCGGTCACGGCGCCATCGGCCTCCAGGGAGCTCTCCACGATGACCTTCCGGTCGGTCGCCTCCACCAGGCGGCCCACGGCGCGCAGCGGTCCCATGCGGGTAGGCACAAGGTAGTCGACGGCGAGGTGGCGGGTCACGAATCGGGGCGACTCCCCTGCTCCGATGGCGAGGCCCTCGCGCGCGAGGGCGAAGACGGCCGCGGAGCCGGTCGAGTGGCAGTCGAGCAGGCTGGCGATGAGTCCGCCGTAGACGAGGCCGGGCAGGGCCGTCATCCACGGCTCCGGCGTGAACTCGGTGATGGTCGCGTCCTTCGTCGCTCGCGTGCGGAAGTGGTGCCCGCGCTCGTTCAGGTAGCCGCAGCCGAAGCAATGGGCGGCGTCATCGGGGTAGAAGTCCTGGATCGCGGGAGCCGACCCGTGCAAGGTGCTCACAACGCCATGGTAGGCGCCAGGCCCAGCACGGAACGCGACGATCGGGCGGGACCTGCACCGGCCGCGCCCGATCGTCCGCGAGAGGAACCCCGCATGCCGCTAGGCGGTGGCCTCCACCTCGTCCGCCTCCTCCGCACCCAGGCCGGAGAAGAACTTGCTGAACAGGTACGCCCCGGTCAGCGCCACGAGTGCCATGCCGATGAAGAGGATCGGCCAGGCAAGCGGGTTGACCGTGCCCGCGTCGGCGTTCGCCGCGCTCAGCGCATCCGGCACCCAGCCAAGGCCGAAGCCCGAGAGGGCGTCCACCTGGTCCGCGGCCTCGAGGCCGTAGATCTGGGGAATGATGTACAGCGCGGACGAGACGACCAGGAGGATGCTCACCCAGCGGAACGCGACGGGGTCGTCATCCGAGTCGCGCGTCAGCTTGATGAGCAGGGCCCAGAAGAGCCCCACGGTGGCCAGCGGCGCGGTGATGGGCAGGCCCAGCCCGATGTACAGGTTCGGCATCAGGAAGACCATGCTCAGCGCCAGCGTGACGAGCATCAGGCCGTCGCGCATGAGGACGTAGCTCAGCCACCAGACGTCACCGCCGAACCGAAGGGTCAGGCTCTGCAGGAACTGGATCACGTAGGGTCGTGCGAAGTGGACGATGAGGGTGAACGCCCACAGGATTGGGAGGATGGCGGCCAGTGAGAGGACCAGCCAGCCGGAGCCTCCGCTTGTCAGTTGGGCAGCGAGTTCATCGGCAGTCATCGTTTGGCTCCTAGCTCGCGACGGCCGGCGGGCGCCGCGTCGTCGTCTTGCGAAGGTTGAAGATCACGCCGGTCAGGCCCATCACGCCCACCGCGGCGGCGGACAGATAGCAGAGGGCAAGACCCCAACCGGGGTTCTGGCTGGTGACGAAGATGGACGACAGCTGCGTGGCCCAACCCTGGTCGATCTGCGTGAGCTGCACGCCGAGCAGGTATGGACCGATATAGAGGACGGAGCCGATCCCCAGCAGGATCGTCTGCCAGCGGAAGCTGGCCGTGTCTCCCTCGCCGCGGCCGGTCAGCTTGAGCAAGAGCGCGCCGAAGGCACAGGCCGCGGCAACGCCGCCGGTGATCGGCAGGTCCTGGCCGCCCACCACGTCGGGGTAGAAGAAGATGAAGCTGCCCAGGAAGACCTGCACCAGCAGGATGTCGCGCAGGGCGACGTAGATGATCCACCACAGGTCCGCGCCCAGCCGGAGCGTGAACTTGCGGAGGGTGCGAACCATGTACGGACGCGCCAGGTGGAGCGCCAGGGCGAGCAGCCAGAGCGCGACGAGCGCCGCGGCAATGGTGCCCTCGACGAATCCTTCACCGAAATCGAAGAAGCCGGTGACCTGATCAGGGGTCATTGCTGTCCTCCAGTCGAGGTTGCCGCGGATACGTCCGCGCCGGTGGGTTGGGAACGACCGCGCCCGGCGGCCACCGACACGGCCGGGCAGCTGTAGACGGCATCGCAGCGGAAGCAGCGGCTCGCCTCTGAGCGGGCCACCCCATCGGTGAATCCCTGCTGCGTCGCCTTGAAGGAACCCGCGACGTACTCGCCCTCGACGGCATGCGCCCGCGGACGGATCGCAAGGTCGAGCTCGAGTGACGGGGGAGGCGGAGTGCGATAGCGGGCCGCGGCCATGACGGCCGGCTCGCCGTCGGGGATCCCACGCAGGTAGGCGTGGATGGCCGCCGCGGCCCGACGCCCGGATGCCACCGCGTCGATGATGGTCTTCGGCCCCGAGACCACGTCGCCTCCGGCGAAGACGCCTGCGTGGCCCGTCGCCAGCGTCCTGGGGTCGGCGACGATGCCGGCGAAGGCGCTGATCTCGATCCCGGTGCCCTCTGGCAGGATGGACGGATCCGGCTCCTCGCCGATGGCGACCAGGATGCTGCTCGCGGGCACGGTCTCCGGTGGCGTCTCCGTGCCACCGTCGCTGGCGACGATGCGCGCAGCGATCATCCGGCCGTCCTCACCCAGAACCTCCTCGACCACGCTGTGGGTGCGGATCACGATCCCCTCGCGTTCCGCTGCTTCGATCTCCTCGACCTGGGCGCGCATCTCCGTGCGTCCGCGCCGATAGAGCACGGTCACCGATGCCGCACCACTCCGCAGCGAGGAGCGGGCCGCGTCCATGGCCGTGGAGCCGCCCCCGACGACGAGGACGGTGCCGCTCACGTGCGGCTCCTCCCCGAGGTTCACCTGCTTGAGGAACAGCGTCGCCGGCGCCACGCCCTTGAGCTGATCGCCGGGAACACCCAGCCGACGGCTCTTTGGCGCCCCGGTGGAGAGGAAGATGGCCCCGAAGCCCTGGGCCTCGAGGTCGGCCAGCGAGAAGTCCCGGCCCATCGCCTGGTTGAGTCGGAGGTCGACTCCCAGGCTGACGATGCGGTCGATCTCCGCTCGCAGCACCTCGCGCGGCAGCCGATATTCCGGGATTCCAATGGCCATCATGCCGCCGGGGACGGGCATGGCCTCGAAGACGGTGGCGGCGTACCCCAGCCGCGCAAGGTAGTAGGCGGCCGACATGCCGGCCGGCCCGCCGCCCACGATCGCCACCCGCTCGCCACGGCTGACCGGCGGCCGAGGAATCTCCGGCAGGGTGCCGTTCTCGACCGCGAACCGCTTCAGCGTCCGGATGGCGATGGGCTCATCGAGCGTGCCGCGCCGGCAGGCTGCCTCGCACGGGGCGGTGCAGATCCAGCCGCACACCGACGGGAAGGGGTTCACCTCCGCCGCCACCGCGTAGGCGTCGGAGTACCGGCCCTGGGCGATCAGCCCGACGTACCGTCCCGCATCGGTCCCGGCAGGGCACGCCGTCTGGCAGGGAGCCTGCGGGGTTCCGGCCTTTGGCTCGACCATCGAGTCCCAGACCTGCCAGGGCTGCGAGCGCTCATGCGTCCGCCAGCCGCCGGTGAGCGCGCCGAACGGCGACGGGTGACCGGGTTTGAGCGATTCCCGCGTGACCTCGCTCAGCGGGATCCAGCCGTCGTTCTCCCGTGGGGGGTAGACCGGGCCGGGCAATGCCTCGAGCGGGGTGGCCTCGGGGACCGTGTCGAGGGTCATGACCACCACGGGGCACTCGCGAATGCAGATCGAGCACCCGATGCACTCTCCCACCTGGACGGGGTGCTCCATCATCCAGGGAATCGGCGAGCCGTGGCCCGCGGCTTCCACGCCCGCGACCTGCGGGCGGCTCATGTCCATGGCCTGCACCGGGCAGACGTCCATGCAGATGCCGCAGTTGATGCAGTTGTCGTGGTCGATCGAGATCCGATAGCCCATGGCGGGCCCTCCGCGGCTGATTGCCTCCGAGGGTCCCGCGAATACGTCAGGCGGGCAACGCGCGCAGGGGTGGGTCGCATGCCGGGTGATCGGGTGGGCGTCGGGGGCCATGCGGACCGGTCCGTTTGGCCCCCGGGCCACCCCGGACTGTTCCCGGGCCGGTCAATGGGCGGCGATCAGGCGCTCGAGGGTGGATCGGGAACCAGGCCCTCGCGGATGGCGCGCGCCGTGAGCTCCGCGCGGCTCTGCGCGTGCAGCTTGGACAGGATGTTGCCCAGGTGGTACTTGACCGTGTTCTGGCTGATCGCCAGCCGTGCCGCGATCTCCTTGTTGCGGAGCCCCTGGGTCACGAGGTCGAGGACCTGGGCCTCGCGATCGGTGAGGCGGTCAGGGTCAGGAGCCGGGTCGCGTTCTGCGCGCTGGAAGTGATCGAGGATGCGCGCGGCGGTCGCGGGGGTGATGGCCGCCTCCCCGCGCCGGACCGCGTCGAGCATTCGACGTAGCCCGTCCGACTCGAGGTTCTTGGCCAGGTACCCCTGGGCGCCGGCCTGGATCGCGGCGAACAGATCGTCCTCATCCTCGCTGGCGGTCAGCATGACGATCGCCACCGCCGGTCGAGATGCCTTGAGGCGCCGCGTTGCCTCGATGCCGCCGATGCCGGGCATCTTCACGTCCATCAGGACGAGGTCGGGATCGGTGCGCTCGGAGAGAACGACCGCCTCCTCGCCGTCGGTGGCCTGGCCCACGACCTCGTGGCCCCACGCCGAGAGGAGCGACGCGATGCCGTCGCGTACGAGGGCGTGGTCGTCGGCGAGCACGACCCGCATCAGACCGGTCCCCCGACAGGGTCTGCGCTGGTGGCCATGATGCGTCCCACGGCGAGTCGCAGCACGACCCGCGTTCCGCCGCCATCTCCCGGCCCAATCTCCAGCGCACCGCCGATGGCGCTGGCTCGCTCGCGCATCGCGGCGATCCCGTAGTGCGGCCAGGCGGGCTCGCGCCCGGCAGATCCCCCCCCGCTCGCGTCCGCGCCCCGGCCCGGTGCCGGCGCGGCGAATCCGCGCCCGTCGTCGATGACGCTCACGGCGAGCTCCGGCCCCTCGCAGGCGACTTCGATCCGGACGCGAGCGGCGGAAGCGTGCTTGCGGACATTCGTCAGCGCCTCCTGGACGACGCGGAAGACCTGCGCCTCCGCCTCGGCGCTGAGGTCCACGGCCGACGCCTCAGGCGAGGCCTCCACGGAGACGGCGATCTTGGCGGCGGTGGCGTAGCGGGCCGCGTACTCCTCGAGGGCACCCACCAGGCCGCGCTCTGGCGTGACCGGGCTGGTGAGGCCAAGGATCGCCTCCCGCACGTCGACGTAGATGGAGCGGGCCGCCGCCGCCAGCTCCGTGAGCTGGCTTCGGGCCTCGCGCGTTCGGCGCTGGCGCAGCAGCTCCTCGACCGCCTGGGATTTCGTGTTCACGTAGCCCAGCACCTGCGCGAGCCCGTCGTGCATCTCGCGGGCGATCCGCTCCCGCTCCCCTCGCACCGCCATCTCGCGCAGCTGGCCCTCCAGGCGGGCGTTCTCGATCGCGAGGGTCAGGAGGCTGGCCAGGGACGAGAGGGTCTCCAGCTCGTCCACCTCGAACGCACGCTCCTGCCGGGAGCCGACGGCCAGCGAACCGATCGTGGCTGCCGCACGGTGCAGCGGGGCGGCGACGAGCGAGCGGCGGAAGGGTTCGGTGACCACGTCCGCCGGCTCCTGCACGTCGCTGGCGTCGTCGACGAATGCCTCGGCAGGACCACTCGCAGCGCGCAGGCGGTTCGTCTCACCGGCCGCCAGGAGGAGGAAGGCGACATCGGCCTCGAGCAGGCGGCGCGTGTCGTCGACGACCGCAGCGACGACGGCGTCGAGATCATGCGTGGCGCTGATGGCGACCGCCAGCTGGTGGAGCGCCCGCGCCGTTGCCCCCCGCTTCTCCAGCTCGCGGGTGCGCGCATCGAGCGCCCCGGCCAGCAGGTTGAAGCGCCGGCGGGCGACCGTCACGAGCAGCAGGGCGAGGAGCAGCGCGGTGACCGTGACGACCGCGGTGTCGAGAGGAAAGGGGAGGTACGGGTCGAGCACCCAGTCGGCCAGCAGCTCGATGCCACCGATGATCGCCACGGGCAGCAGGACCGCCGCCCACCAGAGTCGCGAATGTCGCATGGGTGTTCAGGACCTCGCGGCGATTCTAATCATGCGGCACATTTCGCTGGCGGACGACCTCGAACAGGAGCAGCGCGCCCGCGCTCGCCGCGTTCAGGGAGGCGACGCGCCCCGCCATCGGGAACCGCACGAGCATGTCGCACCGCCGTCTGGTCGCACCCGACAGGCCGCTCCCCTCGCTGCCGACCACAACGGCGATAGGCCCGGTCAGATCCGTCTCCCAGGCCAGGGCTTCGGCCTCCTGGTCCGCAGCGACGAGCCGCACGCCCCGTTCCTTGAGCTCATGGATCACCTGCCCCAGGCTCCCGACCCGCGCGATGAGGAGATGCTCGCTGGCGCCAGCCGACGCCTTGACCGCCGCAGCGGTGAGCGGTGCCGCACCGCGTTCAGGGACGATGACTCCGTCGATGCCGGCTGCCTCCGCCGAACGCAGCAGCGCACCGAAGTTGGTCGGGTCCTGCAGATGCTCGCCCAGGAGGAGGAACGGCGGATGTCCGCCGGCCGCGGCGCGAGCCAGCATCTCCGTCACGTCCGACCAGCGCCGCTCCGCAACCTCGAGGAGCAACCCCTGGTGGCCCTCGAATCCGGCCAGGCGTGCCAGTCGATCACCGGGGACCTCTAGGATCGGGATCCCCGCGGCTCGCGCGCGGCCGAGCACCTCGCGCAGCTCGGGACCCGGCTTGGCGCTGACGGAGACCAGGAGCCTCCGCGCGACCCGTCCTGCGGCGAGAGCCTCCGCCACCGGGCGGCGGCCACCGATCCACTCGGTCACCCGGTTCCCGATGCCGGGGCCACGGTCGCGACGGCGAAGGCGGCGATCCCCTCGTCGCCGGCAAAGCCCAGGCCGTCGCTCGTCGTGCCCTTGACGCTGACACGCTCAGGCGAGACCTCCAGCGCAGCGGCGATCCCCGCCGCCATCGCCTCGCGCACCGCGGCGATGGCGGGGTGGCGCGCGACGATGGTCAGGTCAACGGAACGCGGCTCCAGCCCTGCATCGCGGACCCGTGCCACGGCCTGGTGCAGCAACGCGGTGGAGTCCGCACCTTCCCACCGGGGGTCGTCAGAGGGAAAGAGGCCGCCCACGTCACCCAGCTGCGCGGCTCCGAGCATGGCGTCGATCACCGCGTGCAGCGCCACGTCGCCGTCGGAATGCCCCGCGAGCCCCGCTGGCTCGTCAAGAAACACAAGCCCGCCGAGGCGCAGGGTCCGTCCCGGCTCGAGGCGGTGCGCATCGAAGCCGATGGCCGCCCGACCGTCGGCCGGGGGCGCAGCCACCGCAACCGCGGCGAGCGCCCACTGCCGCAGGATTGCGCGCAGGACCGGCTCGTCGCCGGCTTCGGTCAGCTTGCGGTTGGCCGCGTCGCCGGCGACCGCTCGCACCGGTATCCCCACCGCATCGAGCGCCTGTGCCTCGTCGGTCGGCTCAGTGAGGCGGGCCTGCGCGGCCCGCAACGACGAGAGCAGGTCCTCCAGGCTCGCCGCCTGGGGCGTCTGTGCCGCGCCGAGCCCCTCCCGGGGGACGGTGGCGACCACGAGGTCGTCGGTGACCCGCTTCAGGGTCTCGGCCACCGGGAGCACAGGGATCGCCGCCCCCGATTCGCGGGCCGCGGCGACGACACGCTCCATGAGCGCCGCGTCTGCCGCCGGGCGCGCTGCGTCGTGCACGAGCACCAGCGCGTCGCGAGCGACGCCTGCGCCTTCGAGGGCCTCGAGGCCGGCCCGCACGGATTCGGCCCGGGTCTCCCCGCCCCGCGCGACGAGGCAGCGGCCGGCTCCCCCTGGCGGAAGGCGCTCGCGGAAACGCTCGACCTGCTCGGCGGGAACGACGACTGCCACGAGCGAGAGCCCCGTGACCTGCAGAAGCGAATCGAGGCTCCAGCGCCAGACCGGGCGTCCCCAGAGATCGAGCCAGAGCTTGTCGCCGCCCATCCGCCGGGCACGCCCGGCCGCCACGAGCACCGCGACGAGGTCCGCCACGCCCGCGGCCACGACCTCAGGCGGACTCGCGGCCAGCGATGTCCTTGGTTCCGCCGTCGGTGGACCGCCGCGCCGTGGCCCGCGTGCCGCGGGTTGGTCCCGTATCCCGCACGGGTAGCACAGCCTCTGGCGGCGGCGTAGCCGGAAGTGACGAGGCCTCACGGCCGACCGCGTCGCGCGGCTGCGCGAAGATCATGCGGCCTGCAACGGTCTGCAGGACTCGCGTCACCGAGGTCACGACCTCCTGATCCATGAGCCGATTGCCGCCCTCGACCACGATCATGGTCCCGTCCTCAAGGTATCCGACGCCCTGCCCCGGCTCCTTGCCCTCCTGGATGATGCGCACGGCGAGCTCCTCGCCCGGATGGAGCACTGCCTTGACCGCATTGGCCAGCTCGTTGATGTTGAGAACCCTGATCCCCTGCAGCTCCGCCACGCGATTGAGGTTGAAGTCGTTGGTCAGGATCGCCGCGTCGTTGTCACGCGCGAAGGCGATCAGCTTGGCGTCGACATCGGCCACCTCGGGGTAGGTCGCCTCGCTCACCTCGATGGGGCTGATGGAGTCCTTCTGCAACGCCATGAGCATCTCCAGGCCGCGGCGACCCCGGTTTCGGCGCATGGCGTCCGGCGAGTCGGCAATGCGCTGCAGCTCGTCGAGCACGAAGCGCGGGACCACCAGGCTGCCCAGGATGAATCCCGTGCGGCCGATGTCCACGATTCTCCCGTCGATCACCGCGCTGGTATCCACGACGACCGACTTGATGTGGCCCTGGCGCCGATGCCCGGGCAGCAATCCGGCCGCCGCCGGCAGGAGCACCGCCCGCTTGTAGAGCGTTGCCGCGAGCATCAGGGCCGCCAGCAGGACGGCGACGAGAGGCGGGAGCAGGGACCCCGCGACGCCGCCCAGCTCGGAGAGCGGGACGCCCAGCAGCAGGCCCATCACCAGGCCGACAACGATGGCGATGACGCCCAGGGCGTACTCGCCCGCACCCGCCTCGGCCAGCTGCGCCACAGCCCAGCGGGTGGGGTACACGGTGACGTACGGGATGGCCAGATACCCGAACAGGAAGCTGGCAACCACGAAGGCGGTGAGGAAGGCGCCGCGATTCCCGGGATCGAGCAGGCCTTCCGCCTGTCGGAGCAGGACCACGCCAAGCGCGAGCCCGCCGATCGTCCCGAGCAAAGCGCCGAGGAGCTGGATGAGTCGTGTCATTTAGTTGATGAGTCCGGGATTGATAACGAGGTTCGACGCCGCCGCAGATGAGGCCGATGAAGGGATGAAGCCGGCGACGCAAAGGACGTCCCGCCAAAGCGGGCGGCAACCGTAGCACTCAAGGTGCGGGCGGGCAACCAGCGAATTCGGGTCGCTGCGGGCCGTGTGCTACCCCTCGAGCGCGCGCTGCAGCGCGTCGCGCAGGTCGCGGGCCCGCTCGATCCCGCTGTGCGGCGTCTGCCCATCGCCTGCCCCGCCGCGCTCCGGGCCGGTGATCAGCCGGGTGAAGCCAAGCCGCTCCGCCTCTGCGAGGCGACGTTCGGGCCGTGACGCGGGCCGGAGTCGCCCGGAGAGGGCCAGCTCGCCGGCCAACACGGTGCCGGACCGGACGGCGCGCTCGCGCAGGGACGAGGCGAGCGCCGCGGCAACCGCCAGGTCGGCCGCAGGCTCCTCGATCCGCAGACCGCCGGCCACGTTGACGTAGACATCGTGCCCGGTGAGGTTCAGCCCGGCGTGGCGGGCCAGGACCGCGATGAGCATCAGGATCCGGTTCGTGTCCATCCCGGTCGTCGCGCGGCGCGGTGAGCCGTATCCCGCCGGGGCGACAAGCGCCTGGATCTCGACTGCCAGCGGGCGCGTTCCCTCCAGGGCGATCGTCACCGCGCTGCCCGCGACCGGCGGCTGCTCCGATTCGAGGAAGAACCGGGACGCGTCGGGCACCTCGACCAGGCCGTCACCGCGCATCTCGAGCACCCCCACCTCGTCGGTCGAGCCAAACCGGTTCTTCGCGGCCCGAACCAGCCGCGTGGTTCCCAGCCGCTCGCCTTCCAGGTAGACCACCGCGTCGACAAGGTGCTCGAGCGTGCGGGGACCGGCAACGGTGCCCTCCTTGGTAACGTGCCCGACCAGGGCGACGCAGGTTGCGCTGGTCTTGGCCACCTCCGACAGCCGCACGGCCACTTCGCGCACCTGCCCGACGCTCCCCGCCGGCCCACCCAGCTCGGCGCTGGCGAGCGTCTGGACGCTGTCGACGACCGCCAGCGCGGGCGCCGTCGCGACGATCGCCTCGATCGCGGTCTCCAGCTCGGTCGTCGCGAGCAGCGAAACGCCGTCCACGACGGCGCCGACCCGCTCCGCTCGGCCACGGACCTGCCTGGAGGACTCCTCGCCCGTCACGTACAGGGCCGTCGCACCACGGGCGGCCAGGCGAGCGGCCAGCTGCAGGAGCAGCGTCGACTTGCCGATCCCCGGGTCGCCGCCGAACAGGACGATGGAGCCGGGGACCAGGCCGCCGCCCAGGACCCGATCCAGCTCCCCGATGCCGCTCGCCAGGCGATCCGCCTCAGCGCTCGACACCGAGCCGATGGGCTGCACGGCAGCGGCGCCTGGCCCGGCACCGGTGCGCTCCCGTCGCCTGGGCGGGCCGGACGGCATCACCGTTTCGACGAGGGTGTTCCATGCCTCGCAGCTTGGGCATTGCCCCGCCCACTTGGGCGAGGTCGAGCCGCACTGCTGGCAGACGTAGACGGAACGGACGGCGGGCATCGGCTCATCTTGCCACGCCGCGTTTGCCGGCGGCTTATCGCCCGCCGCGACGGAGCACGGCCGCCCGGTGGTCCCGACCTGCGCGGCGCGCGCATCAGGCGCGCAACGAGCTTCGAGTGGCCCCTTCGCGAACCGTGGGTCCAGGAGGCGAACGCCGGCTCAGCCGGCGGTGACAGCCTGCTTTCGGCGGCCGGATGAGGGTGGCGTCACCTTCTCGATCGAAACGGTGCCATCCTCGGCGGCATCGATCCGGATCGTGTCTCCGGCCTCGAAGCTGGCCATCAGCATCCGCTCGGCAAGGGGATCCTCGATCTGGTGCTGGATCTCGCGCCGCAGCGGTCGGGCGCCGAAGGCCTGGTCGTAGCCCTTCGTGATGATCGCGTCCTTCGCTGCATCGGTCACCAGAAGCTCCATCTGCTGGCCGAGGATCTGCGCGGTGACCCGCTCCAGGAGCAGGTCAACGATCTCACGGATCTCCTCGCGGGTGAGCTGCCGGAAGACCACGGTGGCATCAATCCGGTTGAGGAACTCGGGGCGGAAGACGTTCTTCAGCTCGCCAAGGACCTTCTCCTTCATGCGCTCGTACTCGGCGCTGGCCTCGGCCTCGACGGTCGCCCCGGTGCCGCGGAAGCCAATCGACTTGTCGTGCTGCAGCTGCGGGGCTCCGACGTTGCTGGTCATGATGATGATCGTGTTGCGGAAGTCCACCCGGCGGCCCTTCGCATCGGTCAGGTGCCCGTCCTCCAGGATCTGGAGGAGGATGTTGAAGACCTCCGGGTGCGCCTTCTCGATCTCGTCGAGCAGCACGACGCTGTAGCTCTTGCGCCGGACCGCCTCGGTCAGCTGGCCACCCTCGTCGAACCCAACGTAGCCGGGAGGGGCACCAACCAGGCGCGAGACGTTGTGGCGCTCCATGAACTCGCTCATGTCGATCTTGATGAGCGCGTCCTCGCTGCCGAACATGAACTCGGCGAGCGCGCGAGCCAGCTCCGTCTTGCCGACACCGGTTGGGCCCATGAAGATGAACGAGCCGATGGGGCGCTTGGGATCCTTCAGGCCGGCGCGCGCGCGGCGGACAGCCTTGGAGACCGTCTCGATCGCCTCCTGCTGGCCGACGACCCGCTTGTGGAGCGCATCCTCCATGTGCAGCAGGCGCTCCTTCTCCTCCTGGGAGATGCGCACCACGGGGATCCCGGTCCACATGCTGACGACCTGGGCGATGTCCTCCTCGGTGACGACGGGGGTCTCCTTCGCGACCTCCTCGTGCCATTCGGCCCGGAGCGCCTCGACGTGCTCCTTGGCCTTCGCCTCCTCGTCACGCAGGCTCGCCGCACCCTCGTAGTCCTGGTTGGCGATCGCCTCGTCCTTCTGGCGGGTGACCTCCTCGAGCGCGCGCTGCGCCTCCTTGATGGACGGCGGAGCCGATGAGCTGCGCAGGCGGACGCGCGACCCGGCCTCGTCGATCAGGTCGATCGCCTTGTCCGGCAGGGCACGGTCAGCGACGTAGCGCACCGACAGGTCCACGGCGGCGCGGATGGCCTCGTCGCTCATCTTGACCCGGTGGTGGTCCTCGTATCGGGAGCGGATGCCGAACAGGATGTCGATCGCCTCGTCGACGGTCGGCTCCTCCACCATCACCGGCTGGAAGCGACGCTCGAGGGCGGCGTCCTTCTCGATGTACTTGCGGTACTCGTCGAGCGTGGTCGCGCCAATGCACTGCAGCTCGCCGCGCGACAGCGGCGGCTTGAGGATGTTCGCCGCGTCGATGGCGCCCTCGGCCGCCCCGGCGCCCACGAGGGTGTGCAGCTCGTCGATGAACAGGACGTTATCGGTGCTGCTTCGCAGCTCCTCGATGATCTTCTTCAGGCGCTCCTCGAACTCGCCACGGTACTTGGTGCCAGCGACGAGCGAGCCGATGTCGAGGGTGAGGACCCGCTTGTCGATGAGCGTCTCCGGCACGTCACCGTTCACGATTCGGTGGGCAAGCCCCTCGGCGATGGCGGTCTTGCCAACGCCGGGCTCGCCGATGAGCGCAGGGTTGTTCTTCGTGCGCCGGCTGAGAATCTGGATGACGCGCTCGATCTCCTTCTCCCGCCCGATGACCGGGTCGAGCTTGCCGGAGCGGGCGGCATCGGTCAGGTTGATCCCCAGCTGGTCGAGCGTGGGCGTCTTGGACGGCCGCTTGGTCTCCTGGGCCGGGGTGACGCTGCTGCTCTGCGACAGGACGTGGATCACCTGGTGCCGCACCTTGTCGAGGTTGACGCCCAGGGACTCCAGGACGCCTGCTGCGATCCCCTCGCCCTCGCGGACAAGGCCAAGCAGCAGGTGCTCGGTGCCGATGTAGTTGTGGCCCAGGCGCCGTGCTTCGTCGATCGCCAGCTCGATGACGCGCTTCGCGCGCGGCGTGAGGCCGACCTCACCGACGACCGGCCGATCACCGCGACCGATGATGAACTCCACCGCGGTGCGCACCTTCGACAGCTCGACGTTCATGTTCTCGAGGACGCGCGCGGCGACACCCTCTCCCTCGCGGACGAGGCCCAGGAGGAGGTGCTCCGTGCCGATGTAGTTGTGATTGAAGCGCTGGGCCTCGTCCTGGGCGAGGGTCAGCACCTTGCGCGCTCGATCGGTGAATTTGTCGAATCGGTCCATGGTCGCGTCCTTGGTGACGGGCGTTGAACGGGCCGCTTGCCCGCAGACGCCTCCTCTGAGTGTACGGCACCACTACGAGATGGTGTCTTCAATAGGTACTTCGGTGCTGGTTCCAGTCCTGCGGGGTCTCGATGCTGCTCCGCAGGATAGCGAGAGGCGGCCCCGTCACGCGGGTCCGCCTCGTGCCAATGGACGGGTGCGCCCGGCCGGTCCGGGCGCGATCGATCGCTAGGCCTTCTCCTCCGCGGCCGTCTCAGGCCCGGGCTCTGCAGGGGCCTCGGATTCCGACGTGGGCTCGGCCACCGCCTCGGGCTCCGCAACCTCAACGGCTGCCTCGGCCTTCTCGGCCTTCTCGGCCTTCTCGGCCTTGGCCTTGGGCTCGGGCGCCTCCGGCTCAGCGGCTGGTTCCGCCTTCTCAGCCTTGGCCTTGGGCTCGGGCGCCTCCGGCTCAGCGGCTGGTTCCGCCTTCTCGGCCTTGGCCTTGGGCTCGGGCGCCTCCGGCTCAGCGGCTGGTTCCGCCTTCTCGGCCTTGGCCTTGGGCTCGGGCGCCTCCGGCTCAGCGGCTGGTTCCGCCTTCTCGGCCTGCACGTCTGCCGGCTTCTCGGCGTCGGCCTCGCGCTCGGCCTGGCTGGCCCGGAACTGGGCGAGCAGACCAGACTCCGCGAAGGCAGCTGCCATCGTGTTGTCGATCCCCTCGTCCGGCTCGCGAATCGCATCCTCCGGTCGGTACTCGCGATCGCGGCGATCACGACGCTCGCGCCGCGGCGGGCGGTCCTCGAAGCGGGACGGCGCGCTCGCCGGCGCGGGGGCCGTCCCGTCGGCCTGCTTCAGGCTCAGCCCCAGCCGATGGCGCTCCGAGTCCAGGCTGATGATCTTCAGCTTGAGCGTCTCGCCTTCCTTCACGACGTCGCCCGGATGCGCGACGCGCTGGTTCGAGAGCTCGCTGATATGGATGAGTCCCTCGAGCCCCTCTTCCACGCGCACGAATGCGCCGAAGTTGACGAGCTTCGTGACCACGCCCTCGATGAGGTCGCCGATGGCGTACTTGGCAACGGACTCCTGCCAGGGATCCGGCTGCAGCCGGCGGATGGACAGGCTGATGCGTCCGCGCTCGTGGTTGATGTCGATGACCTCGGCCTCGACCTCGTCACCGATGGCGTGGGCGGTCTCCGGGTTGTTGACCTTGTTCCAGGACAGCTCCGACTTGTGCACCAGGCCGTCGATGCCGCCCAGGTCCACGAAGACGCCAAACGGGGCGATGCTGCGCACGGTGCCCTTGACTCGCTGGCCGACCTGGAGACTGCTGAAGAGCTCGTCGCGCTTCTCACGACGCTCTTCGTACAGCGCGACCTTCTCGGAGAGGATCAGCCGATTCGCCTTGCGGTTCACCTCGAGGATCTTCAGCCGCAGGGTGCGACCCACGAAGGGCTGCAGCTTCTCGGCGATCTCCTGAGCGGCGTCGCGCGGCTGCTCGTCGCGCGGCCGGCGGGGGAAGTCGACGATCTGGCTGATCGGCACGAAGCCGCGCACGCCCAGGTCGACGATCAGGCCACCCTTGTTGTGGTCGATGACGCGCGCCTCGACGATCTCGCCGGCGTCGAACCGCTCCTGCATCGCGCGCCACTTGCGCTCGAGCCCGGCGCGACGAAGCGACAGGACAGCGTGGCCCTCCGGCGACTCCGGCTGCAGGACGTAGACGAGCACCTCGTCGCCCATCTTGATCTCGGGGCGAGACTCGTCACTGTCGCGTCCCCGGCGCCCGATCAACTCGCGGTTCGAGACGACGCCCTCGCTCTTGCCCCCGAAGTCGACCAGGATCTCGTCCGGATCGATCCGCACCACGGTGCCTTCGACCACGTCGCCGTGCTTCAGGCTCTTGACCTCGACATCCGGCAGCTCGAGGAGCTCGGCCATGGTCATTGGCTCGGGCGCGCTCGCAGCCGCAGCGGTGGGCTCTGCCTCGGGGACGGGCTCTGCCTCGGGGACGGGCTCTGCCTCGGGGACGGGCTCTGCCTCGGGCGCGGCGGTGCTCTCAGCCGAGGCGGAATCCTCCGTCGCCGGCTCCTCCACGGCGGAAGTCGCCGCTTCCTCCGTCGCCGGAACAGCCTCGGCTGCAACGGCCTCGGGCTCGCCGTCGACCGCCGCCGTGGCGGGAGCCTCGGCGATCGCCGCCTCGGCCGTCTCCTCGGACACGGCCGAGGCGTCCGCCACCGGATCCTCTGCCATGGGTGCCGCCGCGGCGGGCTCCTCTGTCGCGATTGGCGACACGGCAGCTTCGCTCTCGGCGTCCTGGGGCTCGGGCTTGTTCGTCTCTTCAGTCAAGTGTGGTGTGCTCCTGTCCAACAAAGTCCCTGCAGCACAAACGCCCTCCCATGCATCGGAGGGCGTTTCGAACGCTCAATTCGTAGAAGGCTGCCTGTCTCTTCTGACTGGTGCTCCTCTTATCCTCGAGCTGTGCTCGACGCTCAACCGCGCACGGCGCTATGAGGTTGTCTGCTGCAGAGCCGGCGTAGCATACCATACGGTCAATGGGGTCCCTCCGTGCCTGAGCTGCCCGACCTGACCGTGGTCGCCGAGCAGCTGGCGCTGCGGATCACGGGCCGAACGGTCGCGGACGCGTCGGCGCCGACGCCCATTCTCGTGCGGGCCACGCCCGCGGCGCTGGCCGGCCTGGTTGGTCTCACCGCAGGCAGCGCCAGCCGCCGCGGCAAGTTCCTGCTCCTGCCATTCGAACGGGCTGGCCGCCGGGGGCAGATCCTGGCCGCGAACCCCATGCTGGCGGGCCGATTCTGGCTCCTCGATGATTCGTGCGAGCGCGTCCGCGCGCGCACGGGCCTGCGCCTGCGATTTTCCGATGGCACTGAGCTGCGCTACGTCGACCGCGAGATGCTGGGGAAGCTGTATCTCGTCGAGCCCGATGCGCTCGAGTCCATCCCCGGCTGGAGCGAGATGGGTCCCGATGCGGACGACCCGGCGCTCACGCTCGAGGAGTTTCGGCATCGCATTCGGCGCCACCCCGGCCAGCTCAAGCCGCTGCTTCGCAACGGCCGGTTCGTGGCAGGCATCGGCAACGCCTATTCCGACGAGATCCTGTGGGAGGCTCGCCTGGCTCCGTTCCGGCGGCGCAGCACCCTCCGGCCGGAGGATGTCGATCGCCTCTATGAAGCCATGCGTGGCGTCCTGGCCGATGCCGTGGACCAGGTGCGCACGCTCGTGCCACCGCACATCGAAACCCAGCACCGGGAATTCCTCAAGGTGCACCTGCGCGGCGGAGAGCCCTGCCCGCGCTGCGGCCGGGAGCTCCGGCAGATCGGCGGAGACGAGGCGACGACCTTCTGCCGGACCTGCCAGCCCCCGTTCTGAGCTCCTTCAGGGGATGACCAGCACCTGGCCGATGCTCAGGCTGTTCGGGTCCGTGATGCCGTTCGCGTTGATGAGCGCCTGAACGGACACGCCGAAGCGAGCCGCGATCGAGGAGAGGGTGTCCCCGCCCTGCACCCGATAGGTTCGCACCGTGGGCTTCGGCGTCGGCGCCGGGGTGGCGGGTTTGGGCGTCGGTGACGGCGTTGGCGACGGGGTGGGCGAGGGGCTGGGTGTGGCGGTCGGTGATGGACTGGGACTCGGCGACGGGCTGGGACTCACCGTGGGCGTGGCGGTGGCGCCGGCCCCCGCGAGGAGGCCGAACCCCTGGGTCGACGCGCCGGCAGCGGCGATCGAGCCAAAGGCGAGCAGGGCCGCGGCCCCGCCGATCACCGCGCGCCCCGGTCGATGGCCGCGTCGCGCCGGCAGGCTCACACCGCGCCAGGCGACCTCGGGCTCGATGACCAGTCGTGTCCGCACGAACGCGGTGTCCGACGCAGGGCGCGGGACACCCCCGGCGAGCGCGCGCCGCGATGCCCATTCGCGATAGCGGGAGCATTCCAGGTGGGCCTCGTGGAGGCAGAGACGCTGTTGCGTGGCACGGTCCAGCGCCAGGGCCGGGTTGCCGGCTGTGCAGCGATGCTCGGGATCGAAGCCGCCAACGACGGTCCGGAGATCAGCGGCGAGCGCCAGAAGCGGGCAGATCCGGTCCACGCGGCAAGGATAGTCCGCGCGGGGCAGGGGCAAAGAAATATCCCGGCGACGACCTATTTTCCCAGGAGGTTGCCCCCCGAGTATCTTCGGCGCTGGAGAGCTTAACTTCCGTGTTCGGGATGGGAACGGGTGGATCCTCTCCGCTAGCGTCACCGGGATATCTTCAATTGGCGACTGCACCGCATGGGTGCGTCGAACCGAGGAAGGTGGAAGCGTCGATCGCGTCGCGATGAGCCGGCCATTGGCCGGCGGCGCGGGGTCGCGTTCGCGTCCAGCGGCGTGCTAGACGCGTGAAACTAGGTCAAGCCCTCGACCATTAGTACCGCTTAGCTGAACGCATTGCTGCGCTTACACGTGCGGCCTATCAAACAGCTAGTCTCGCTGCGGTCTTACCCGGTTAACCCGGTGGGGAACCTCATCTTGAGGCGAGCTTCGCACTTAGATGCTTTCAGTGCTTATCCCGACCGAACATACCTACCCAGCAATGCCACTGGCGTGACAACTGGCACAACATTGGTTCGTCCACTCCGGTCCTCTCGTACTAGGAGCAGCTCCTCTCAAGTTCCCTACGCCCACGGCGGATAGAGACCGAACTGTCTCACGACGTTCTGAACCCAGCTCGCGTACCGCTTTAATTGGCGAACAGCCAAACCCTTGGGACGTACTTCCGCCCCAGGATGCGACGAGCCGACATCGAGGTGCCAAACGGTGCCGTCGATGTGAACTCTTGGGCACCATAAGCCTGTTATCCCCGGGGTAGCTTTTATCCGTTGAGTGATACCCCTTCCACTCGGAGGTACCAGATCACTAAGCCCGACTTTCGTCTCTGCTCGACTTGTAGGTCTCGCAGTCAAGCACCCTTATGCCTTTGCACTCTACGGCTGGTTTCCATTCAGCCTGAGGGTACCTTTGGGCGCCTCCGTTACACTTTAGGAGGCGACCGCCCCAGTCAAACTGCCCACCTGACACTGTCCAGCTTCCGGATCACGGATCGCTGTTAGAGCCGAAATCCAACAAGGGTGGTATTTCAACGTTGACTCCACCGAGGCTGGCGCCCCAGCTTCAAAGTCTCCCACCTATCCTACACATGCTAAACCTCAGTCCAATATCAGGCTACAGTAAAGCTCCACGGGGTCTTTTTGCCCTGCCGCGGGTAACCTGCATCTTCACAGGTATTTCAATTTCGCCGGATCCCTCGTTGAGACAGCGCCCAGATCGTTACGCCATTCGTGCGGGTCGGAACTTACCCGACAAGGAATTTCGCTACCTTAGTACCGTTATAGTTACGGCAGCCGTTTACCGGGGCTTCAATTCAGAGCTTGCACCCCTCCTCTTAACCTTCCGGCACTGGGCAGGCGTCAGCCCCTATACGTCAGCTTTCGCTTTAGCAGAGACCTGTGTTTTTGGTAAACAGTCGCCTGGGCCATTTCACTGCGGCCTCGATCAGCCTCTCACGAATGAGCCACTGCGAGGCACCCCTTCTCCCGAAGTTACGGGGTCAATTTGCCGAGTTCCTTAACGAGGGTTCTTCCGATCGCCTTGGTATGCTCTACCCGTCTACCTGCGTCGGTTTGCGGTACGGTCGCCTTTGACCTCGCTAGACGCTTTTCTTGCAGGATCGGCTCAGTCGAATCAGCTTTCGCCTTTCATTCGCTGCTCGGAGTTGATGAGAGGACGGATTTGCCTGTCCTCTCCCCCTACCGGCTTAGACGCACATAGCCAAGAGTGCGCTCAACCTACCGTTCCCGGTCACGCCCTTGCTCCCAGGACCGCTTCTCATTGGCTGCCTCGAGCGACCGAAGTCGCCCTTAGCGCACCAGCGTCCACGGACCAGGCACCTTGCGGTGCAAACGGTCATTGGCGGTATCGGAATATCAACCGATTGTCCATCGCCTACGGCTTTCGCCCTCGGCTTAGGCCCGACTAACCCTGAGCGGATTAACCTTCCTCAGGAAACCTTAGACATACGGCGTGCGCGTTTCTCACGCGCATTTCGCTACTCATGCCGGCATTCGCACTTCCGTCCACTCCAGCCGTCCTCACGGTCGACCTTCACTGCTGACGGAACGCTCCCCTACCACCACCGCCACCCGAAGGTGACGACGATCCGAAGCTTCGGTACCAGACTTGAGCCCCGTTGGATCTTCGGCGCGGAATCACTTGACCAGTGAGCTATTACGCACTCTTTAAATGGTGGCTGCTTCTGAGCCAACATCCTGGTTGTCTGTGCAACTCCACATCCTTCCCCACTTAGTCTGGATTTAGGGACCTTAGCTGTCGGTCTGGACTGTTTTCCTTTTGACCACGAAGCTTAGCCCTCGCAGTCTGACTCCCGGGGTATGGAATCGCGGGATTCGGAGTTTGATTGGGGTTGGTAAGCGGGAAGCCCCCTAGCCCATTCAGTGCTCTACCCCCGCGACTGAACCCCCGAGGCTAGCCCTAAAGCTATTTCGGGGAGAACCAGCTATCTCCGAGTTCGATTGGCATTTCACCTCTACCCACAGGTCATCCCCTAGCTTTTCAACGCTAGTGAGTTCGGTCCTTCACGGGACATTACTCCCGCTTCAACCTGCCCATGGGTAGGTCACTCGGTTTCGGGTCTACTCGCGGCGACTGTGGCGCCCTGTTCAGACTCGCTTTCGCTGCGGCTCCGTCCTTCTCGGACTTAACCTCGCCACCTACGAGTAACTCGCCGGCTCATTCTTCAAAAGGCACGCCATCAGGCTACCTGGCGCCCGAAGGCACCTGGCAACACCCTTTGACTGCTTGTAGGCATTCGGTTTCAGGTACTATTTCACTCCCCTCCCGGGGTGCTTTTCACCTTTCCCTCACGGTACTTGTCCACTATCGGTCGCCAAGAGTATTTAGCCTTGGACGGTGGTCCGCCCGGGTTCCCACATGAGAGACCTTCCACGTGGTACTCAGGGACACGATCGGGAGTCGGAACGCTTTCGTATACGGGGCTGTCACCCTCTCTGGCGGGCCTTTCCATGCCACTTCTGCTAACGATCCGATTTGTAACTCCCTGCGGGTCTTGCAGCTCCCGCAGACCGGCCCTACAACACCGTGACGGCAACGGCTGCAACCTGTCACGCCGCCACGGTTTGGGCTCCTCCGCTTTCGCTCGCCACTACTCACGGAATATTCTCTGTTCCTCGGGGTACTTAGATGTTTCAGTTCCCCCGGTGTCCTCGTGCCGACCTATTTGATTCAGTCGGCCGTCCCTGGGCATTACCCCAGGGGGGTTTCCCCATTCGGATATCTCCGGATCAAACGCTTGCTCGCAGCTCCCCGGAGCGTTTCGTCGCCTGCCACGTCCTTCATCGGCTCTTGGCGCCAAGGCATCCACCGAACGCCCTTAGTAGCTTGACCTAGCGATCACGCGGCTAGCACGAAGCTGGCTGCACGATGACCGCGGTCGCGTCGGAATTCATCCTCGACGAAATCGATGCTTCCACTCTTCGGTTCTTAAGGTCGCAGCGCCCTCGAGGGACGCTCCGCCGCGCTGGCTCCCGTTGGATGGCCCGCCGGTCGGCTCGCGCCTCCCGGTCGACGCCTTTCGGCGACGTCACGACGTCAGCGATTGTCCGCTGGCCGGTGGACACGACACGCGTCGTGCGCATCGGTCAGAGGACACTGTCAATAGGGCCTGTCACAACGATTCGCGAGGTGTACCGCATGGCGGTCTCCCCGCGAAGAGCGAACGGAACTGTATCACCCGGAGGGGTCCCGGTCAACCAAGGCCGTGCCCTGGATGGCGCGGATGTCAGACGAGCATGGGCTCGCCATCGGGACCTTCCCAGGCCGCGACCTCCACGGGGTCGCCGACGGCGAGCGAGCCGGTGCCGACATGGTTGAAATTGCGCCCGAAGACGACGCCCCTGGCGGATCGCCGGTACGTGGCCAGGGTGCGCAGCGGCTCCTTGCCGCGCGCGCCGGTGCGCTGGTCGAAGGTTGGGATCGGGCAGCGGACGCAACGCGTGGTCCCGCGCATCTCGATCTTGCCGATGCGGATGGCCGCCAGGCGATCCTCGAGATACGGCTCGCCCGTCTCGATCACCAGGGAGGGGCGGAAGCGATCCATGGGCAGCGGTACGGCCATCCGCCGGTTGAGGTCTGCCAGCGACGCGGTGGAAATGACCAGGAAGGGATAGCCATCCGCGAACGCCAGCCGGCCGTGGCCCCGGTTGGCCGCCCGTATCTCGTCGTCGGGCATCCGGACCAGCCGATACCGGCCCGGCCGCTCGCGAGACAGGTAGGCGCTGAACCAGTCGGACGCCTCGCGACCCTGGTCGATCGCCGTGACACGGCTGCTCCAGATCCCGACCGTCGTCCGGTCTCCGGCCCGGCCGGCGAGCGGGACGCGCAACGCATCCATCCCCGGCACCCGCAGGGTGAGGGTTCCGTCCCCTATCGCGGTCTCGACCTGGCCAAGCGAGCGGATGCCGAGCGCGCGTCCACCGGTGTCGCCGCGCTGTGCCACGAACATCCCGCGCTCGTCGACCACCATCCACTGTCGGTCGTACCGGATCCCCATCGGGCCGATGTCGGCGCGTGACAGCGCGATCCCGGCGCACGACTTGACCGGATAGCAGTTCAGGGCGGCGACGCGCAGGTCATGGGTCACGGCGTCGCGGACGGTAGCAGACGGGGCGACTACACTGCGTGGTGGTCGGCCCGGCGTGGACCGTGGCCGACCGTCGCGCGGAGGCTCTGTGACCAGCCGCACGCTCACCCTGGGCAACACCAGCTATCCCCTGGTCCTGCCGACCATCCGCGATCCGCGGCTGCATGTCGCGGCGGTCATCATCAGCATCCACGTGCTTGGGCAGGTGGGGCTGCACTTCCAGGTGAGCGTCCCGCAGATCCTGGCCGCGATCCTGGCCTGTGCCGCGATCGAAATGACGCTGTCCTTCCGCCAGACCCGCTCGTTCGTCTGGCCCGCCAGCGCCATGCTCACCGGCAGCGGCGTCGCACTGATCCTGCGGGTGGTTGGCACGCGGGCCGACGACCCGTGGGCAACGAATGGCTGGTACGTGTTCGCGATCGTGGCAGGCCTCTCCCTGCTGACGAAGTACGTCATCCGGTACCGGGGAGTGCACGTGTTCAACCCCTCGAACATCGGCCTGGTGGTGGCGTTCCTCCTGCTGGGCAGCACGCGAATCGAGCCGCTCGACTTCTGGTGGGCGCCGCTGAACGCATGGATGATCGCGGCCTACGTTGTCATCGTCGGCGGCGGTCTGCTGATCACCCGGCGGCTGCACCTGCTCGTCCTGGCGGTGACCTTCTGGGTCGCGTTCGCCGTCGGGATCGGTGTCCTTGCGGCGTCGGGCCACTGTATGGTCGCCCGCTGGTCGTTCGCCCCGGTCTGCGGCGCCGACTTCTGGCGGGTGATCGTCGTCTCGCCCGAGGTTCTCATCTTCCTGTTCTTCATGATCACCGACCCGCGCACGGCGCCGGCCGGTCGCGTCGCGCGCGTCGTGTTCGGCGTGCTCGTCGCGCTGGCGGCCACCCTGCTCATCGCGCCCCAGGCGGACGAGTTCGGCGCCAAGGTGGGCCTGCTCGCCGGCCTGGTCCTCATGTGCGCCGCGCGCCCGATCCTGGATCGCCTGCTGCCAGAGGCCCGCACGGCGGCCGACGACATCGGCGCCTTTGGACGACGTCTGGCGGCGGGCATGGGCCCCGGCGCGGGCCTGGTCCGCGGCACCGCCCGCACGGGGCTTGCGGTCGTCGTGGTCCTGGTCATGGGCGTCGGGATCGTGGCCGCCGGCATCCCGGCCCGTGGGCTCGTCCTTCCCAACGTCGCTGAGGTCCTGGCCCGGGTGCCGCACCCGGTCGATGCGGCGACCCTCCCGGCGATCAGCGTCGGCCAGGACGTCGCGGACTGGGACCACCAGGTCGCCGGGCCCGAGATGCAGGGCATCGTGCTGACGCTCGCGGAGAACCTGGAGCTCGAGAGCCAGGCTCTGCTCCAGCGCGACGCGACCATCCTCACCGCGGTGGACCACGGAGACCGCCTGGCGCAGATGCAGGGGCGCCTCCAGGAGGCGGTGGCATCCCGGACCACCACCATCGCCCGCTACGAGTTCGACTCGCTGAGCGTTCGCCTCCTGGTGCCCTTCGGGATGCAGACCGGGCTGAGCCTTGGGTTCGACGGACACGGGATGGTCACGACGGTGACGTACGACGCCGACGGGCATGCAGGGGCAGTCCAGACCTCCCCCTTTTCCCTGACGTTTGCCATGCGCCGAGCGACCGGAGCGCGCTGGTTGAACGTGGGCGTGCTTCCCCTTGGATCGGGCGGGTCGTCGGGCTCCGGGGGCTGACCCCCACGCGGGGGCAGGCGCATACTTCCGCACGGACCGCGAGCTGTCAGCACACGAGGGAGAGGATCTGCCATGGCACGCGAGGAAGAGCGCGTGAGGCGCTCGCAGGAAAACCCCATCGTCGGTGGGCTCCCCGACGTTCCGGGCATCGGGGCCGCGATGCGCCTGACGCCGGGTCTTGGCATCCACCTGCGTGGCCTGGCCGATGAGCTGCTCGTCAACGACTATCCGGGCGCGACGCTCACGCGCGCGCAGCGGGAAATGATCGCGGAGGCCGTGTCCGCCGCGAACGACTGCTTCTTCTGCATGGACTCCCACGGCGAACACGCGAACGCGCTGCTCGAGCGAAGCGGGGAGACCGAGCTTGCGCCGCTGCTGGACGCCATCAAGGTGGGGTCCGCCGAGGGGCTCGACGCCAGGATGCGCGCATTGCTCCATGTCGCGCGCGTCGTGCGCGGCGATGCGCGTGAGCTCACCGCGGACGATGTTGCGACCGCGCGGGACGCGGGTGCCACCGACGCGGACGTGCAGCTCGCCGTCCTGATCGCCGCCGGATTCTCGATGTACAACCGGATGGTCGACGGGTTCCGCGCCAGGACCGCGCCCAGCACCGAGGCCTATCGCGATCGGGCCGGCGAGATCGCCGAGCACGGCTACGCCGCCCCGTCGAGGATCCCGACCTCGCGCTGACGCCGGCGGCGGCCGGCGGTCTGCTAGGCTCTGCGCCCCGGGGGCCGGTAGTTCAGTGGGAGAACACCGCCTTTGCAAGGCGGGGGTCGCGGGTTCGAGTCCCGCCCGGTCCACCATCACAGCGTTGCGCTCTGCCCGTCGAGCGCGCGGGTCAGGGCGGCGAGAGGCGCGAACGCGGTTGCGGCGGCAGCGGCCGATCCGCAGGCCAGCTCAGGCGGCGCACGACGCAGATCGGCGTCTGCTCACGGGCCTGCCCCAACGGGTTGTCGGCGAAGAGGCGGACGACCATCTTCCGATCCAGGCCGGGGCTCGCACCCAGGACGTTGCAGCCGGCGTCGTTGGCGTCGATGACGGCGACGGGCACCCCGATCGCCGCGGCGATCGTTCGTGCCGCGCCGTTCGGGTCGCGGGGTCCCAGGGTGGCCGCCTGGTTGTAGGGAGGGATGGTGTACGACGTGGGTCCGTCGATGGCCCCTGCCTGGGGACCGGCGATCCGATAGAAGAGCCCGTGGACGCCGAACGGCTTGGTGATGCCGCTGACGGCGGCCGCCAGCAGGATCCGGGGAGCCCCGACCTCGTCGATCGCCAGCTGCAGGGTCTCCGGTGTGCCGAGGCCAATGCCGTACCCGGGGCGCGTCACGAACCGCACCAGGAAGCGCGCCAGCCGGCCGGGCCGGATCTCGGTCATGGGGTAGGAGCGTCCCTGGGTGATGGCCACCATCCGCTCGCTCACCGCCACGAACGCAACATCGTCGCCCAGCGGAGATGCGTAGCGTTGCACGACGACGGCGGCGTCCCCATCGTCCGGAGTCACCAGGTGGGTGCGGACCGGGTGCCGTGCAAAGACCTGTCCGTCGAGCGTCGCCTCCAGGGCGCGGTCGTCGTTGGGTGTGTCCAGGATGCCCATCGGGCGCTCGGCGGCCGTCTGGCCCGGTGCGGTGTCAGCCACGGCGCTCCGTCCGGTGCGAGGGGAGGAATGGTGGGCGTTTCTGGACTCGAACCAGAGACCTCTGCCTTATCAGGGCAGTGCTCTAACCAGCTGAGCTAAACGCCCCCCCGGGATCGGCATCGTACCCCGCCGCCCGTGGCCTCCGCAACCGATCCGGCCGGCCCCTTCACCCGCGCCGGGGGCAAACGAAGAGCCGTCCCGCATGCGGGACGGCCCGGACGTGCCTTGGCGGCTGAAGAGTGACAGGAACCCGCGTTCATCAGCGGGCAGGTCAGGATCTCGAGGGCATTCAACCCGTTCACCAATGCCTCCCTCGACGGCATCGGTCCTTTCGGCTGGCTGAACGATCGACCTGGGATCGGCTCACCGGCGAACCGGCTCGCGTGTCTCCCTAGAAAGGAGGTGATCCAGCCGCACCTTCCGGTACGGCTACCTTGTTACGACTTCGTCCCAATCACCAATCCCACCTTCGACGGCTGCCTCCTTGCGGTTGGCCCACCGGCTTCGGGTGTTACCGGCTTTCATGACGTGACGGGCGGTGTGTACAAGGCCCGGGAACATATTCACCGCAGTGTGCTGACCTGCGGTTACTAGCAACTCCGGCTTCATGCAGGCGAGTTGCAGCCTGCAATCCGAACTGAGACCGGCTTTATGGGATTAGCTCCACCTTGCGGTTTGGCAACCCGTTGTACCGGCCATTGTAGCGTGTGTGTAGCCCAGGACGTAAGGGCCATGCTGACTTGACGTCATCCCCACCTTCCTCCGAGTTTCTCTCGGCAGTCTGGCATGAGTGATACAACATGCCACGGGGGTTGCGCTCGTTGCGGGACTTAACCCAACATCTCACGACACGAGCTGACGACAGCCATGCAACACCTGCATGACGATCCCTTGCGGGAGGACGACGTTTCCGCCGTTTTCCGCCACATGTCAAGCCCTGGTAAGGTTCTTCGCGTTGCGACGAATTAAACCACACGCTCCGCTGCTTGTGCGGGCCCCCGTCAATTCCTTTGAGTTTTAGCCTTGCGGCCGTACTCCCCAGGCGGAACACTTAATGCGTTAGCTACGGCACAGCCGGGGTCGATACCGACTACGCCTAGTGTTCATCGTTTACGGCTAGGACTACCGGGGTATCTAATCCCGTTCGCTCCCCTAGCTTTCGCGCCTCAGCGTCAAGAATGGGCCAGGTAGCCGCCTTCGCCACTGGTGTTCCTCCCGATATCTACGCATTTCACCACTACACCGGGAATTCCGCTACCCTCTCCCACCTTCAAGCCGATCAGTTTCCGATGCAATTTCCCAGTTAAGCCGGAAGCTTTCACATCGGACTTGACCAGCCGCCTGCGCGCTCTTTACGCCCAGTAAATCCGGACAACGCTCGCCACCTACGTATTACCGCGGCTGCTGGCACGTAGTTAGCCGTGGCTTATTCCTCAGGTACCGTCTTGTATCTTCCCTGAGAAAAGAGGTTTACAACCCGAAGGCCGTCATCCCTCACGCGGAGTTGCTGCCTCAGACTTTCGTCCATTGGGCAAAATTCCCGACTGCTGCCTCCCGTAGGAGTCTGGGCCGTTCTCAGTCCCAGTCTGGCTGATCATCCTCTCAGACCAGCTACCGATCGTCGCCTTGGTGAGCCGTTACCCCACCAACTAGCTAATCGGACGCAGGCCCCTCCGGAAGCGCCTTGCGGCTTTAGACGGCGAAGCGAATCGCCGACCACATGCGGTATTAGCCACCCTTTCGGGCAGTTATTCCCCACTTCCGGGCAGGTCACCTACGCGTTACTCAGCCGTCCGCCACTAGGTTGTTGGAGCAAGCCCCAACAACCCCGTTCGACTTGCATGTCTCACGCACCCCGCCAGCGTTTGTCCTGAGCCAGGATCAAACTCTCCGAACAAAAAGAAAACAGTGGCCTTGCCAAGAGGCTCGTCCACCGTTCGCAGTTCAGACTTGGTCCCGCTGACTCGTGTGGGTTCCTGTCACTCTTCAGCTGTTAAGGTCGCGCCACCGCTGGGCGGTTTCGTTCGATTGAGGCCTCCGATACTCGGTGAACCTCGGCGGACAAGCGGCGCGGCCCGTGTGGACCGCCGTTCTTGCATCGCCTGCCGACACGCTGCCGGCGCGAACTCGGAGTCTATCCCCGCCCCCACCCGGTGTCAAGCGAGCGTGTCGGGCGCTCTCCGGTCGGTTCGTTCCACCTGCCGCCGGCCCTGGAGTGAGCGGATCAGGGTCACGTCGTCGGCGTACTCGAGGTCCCCCCCGACGGGCAGTCCGCGGGCGATGCGGCTGACCATGGCTACGTGCTCGGCGAGCAGGTCCGCGAGGTACATGGCGGTCGCCTCCCCCTCGAGGTTCGGGTTGGTGGCCAGGATGACCTCCTGGGCCGATCCGTCCCTGACGCGCTCGATCAGCTCGCGCGCGCGGATTCGATCGGGGCCGATGCCGTCGATGGGGCTGATCGCCCCGTGGAGGACGTGATACCGGCCCCGAAACTCCCCGGTGCGCTCGATGGCCAGCACGTCGAGCGGCTCCTCGACCACGCAGATGCGCGAGGGGTCGCGTCGAGTGTCGGAGCAGATCTCGCAGGGGTCGTGGCCCACCTCGGTGATGTTGCAGCAGATCGAGCAGTAGGCGACCTCTTCCTTGATGGCGACGAGTGCCGTCGCCAGGGCACGGGCCTCGTCTGCGGGTGCGCGCAGGACGTGGTAGGCGAGCCGCTGGGCGGTCTTCTGTCCCACGCCCGGCAGCCGGCTGAACTCCTCGATGAGGCGGGCGACGGGCGCGATCAGGCCTGCCATGGATGCTGCCGGTTCCGCTGGCTAGCGGAGGCCGAGGCCACCGGGCAGCCCCGGCAGTCCCACGCCGCCGGCGATTCCCGCCATCCGCTCGCGCTCGAGCTCCTTGCTCCGCCCGATCGCGTCGTTCACCGCGGCGAGGACGAGGTCCTGGAGCATCTCGACCTCGTCGGGATCGACCGCCGATGGATCGATCTCGATGGCCCGGATCTCGCCGGCACCGGTGATCACCACCCGCACGGCACCGCCACCCGCGGTGGTCTCGAGGGTGGTCTCCTTGAGCTCCTCGGAGACCTGGGCCATCTGGGTCTGCATCTGCTGCGCCATCTTGGCGATCTGCGCGATGTTCACGTGGGTGCTCTCTCCGCTGCGGGGGGTCAGGTCAGTGGACTTCGGGAACGTCGACGAGCTCGCCGCCGGTGATCTTGAGGACGCCGTCGAGCAATGCCTGCGCGTCAGGATCCTGCGGGTCGGGGGCAACGGCGGCGGCGATGGTCAGGGGTTCGAGATCCACGTTGCCCGAGACGCAGTCGATCGCCCAGCTCCCTCCGAAGACCGTCACCAGCAGCTGCTCAATGGCCGGCGACCGGGTGGCCGTCTTCTCCCGCATGAAGCCGCGCTCCTCCGGGAACGCGAGCGTCAGCCGTGCGCCGGCGATCGCCACCGGGCGGCATTCGCGGAGCAGCGGCTTGATTGCCGGAGCGGCCCGCTCGATCACCTCCGCCCATCGCGTCCGAACCGCGTCGAGCTCCGGCCGCTCGCCGGCCGGCACCACGACCGCCTCGGCAACCGCAGGCTCGGGCGCCGCGGGCTCGGGCACCTGCGGCCGCGCCACCTTGGGCGCCGCCGGCTTCTTTGGCTCCGCGGTGGCCGCGGGCAGTGGGAGCGGGCGCACGGTCGTCGTGGTGCCGGCGCTCGGCTCCACCGCCAGGAGCTCCAGCATGAGCCTGGCGCGCCCTTCGCGGGCCCCGGCACCGGCGGCTTCCGAGACGGCGCGGAGGACCTGCGCCAATCGCCGCGCCCGTGCCGGATCGGCGGCAGAGGCCAGGAGCCGGCCGCGGGCTTCCACCTCGGCCTGGGCCGCCACCTGCGCCATGTCGCGTCCGGCATCGGCGAGCTCCTCGATACCGCCCAGGGCCCCTTGAGCGTCCGCCGCTTCGTAGGCATCGATGAGGGCCGCAATCGTCGCGTCGTCCGCCAGCCCCACCGCCTCGCGGACTGCAGCCGCCGTCACGTGCGTCCCCGCGTAGGCGAGCACCTGGTCGAGAAGCGACTCCGCGTCGCGCATGCCGCCATCGGCCAGGCGGGCGACGAGGGCCAGGGCTTCCGGCTCGGCATCGGCCCCCTCCGCCGTGCTGATACGGGCGAGCTTCGTGACGATGGCATCGGCCGGCAGGCGCCGGAAGTCGAAGCGCTGGGTGCGGCTGATGATGGTGGGCAGCACCTTGTGCGTGTCGGTGGTGGCCAGGATGAAGACGACGTGGTCGGGCGGCTCCTCGATGAGCTTGAGCAGCGCGTTGAACGCGTGGGTGCTCAGCATGTGGACCTCGTCGATGATGTAGACCCGCTTGCGCAGCTCCGATGGCGCGGTCAGCGCACGCATCACCAGGTCGCGGGCGTCCTCGACGAGGCCGTGGCTGGCCGCGTCGATCTCGATGACGTCGAGCGCCCTGCCCTCCCGGATCGAGACGCAGGCAGGGCACGCGTCGCACGGCTCGCCGTCCTCCCCGCGGTTCGTGCAGTTGATGGCCTTGGCCAGGATCCGCGCCGTCGAGGTCTTCCCGGTCCCCCGCGGCCCCACGAAGAGGTACGCGTGCGCGAGACGATCGGTCGCAACGGCCCGCCTGAGGGTCGCGACGATGGGTTCCTGGCCCAGCACCTCGCCGAAGCGCTGCGAGCGCCAGCGGCGGTACAGCGCACGATGCGCTCCGGGGCCGAAGGGCTGGAGCTCGGCGTCGGCGGGTGCGACGGGCGGGTCAGCGGCGGGGCGTGCCATGTCTGGGCCTGAGGGTACACCGAGAGGCCGGCGGTCAGCCCGGGACGGGCGCCGCGGCGTCGGCGGGATCATGGTCGTGCACCCGGCGTCGATCGAACGACCCCCGCACACGCCGCATCGCCCGGCTCCAGCCAGGTCGCCCCACGGCACCCGAAGGCGGTCGCTTACCGCTGCTTCCTTCCGGACCTGACGGGGTTCACGGACCTTCGCTGCGTGGGACCCGACTCTCGACGTCGGGCGATGAGGTGGGAGGCGGAGGCAGACGACCTCGGCCGGGAATTCAGCCCCGCTGTAGCGGATTGCGGGTACAGGGCACCGCTAGTTCCCCGCCTAGCACGACCGCCGCGATGGTATCCGCGGTGCCCGCATCGGTCAATTTGCGTGCCGGCGGCAGAGCGCCCGAGGACGCTCCGCATCCACGAGCCGTGGTGCGCTCGTGTCCTGGGCCTTGCCACCGACGAGGCGTCCGCCCTCGGTCGTGTTGTCACCGGATGGCGACCGGGTGATCAAGGGAACCGCGCCATCGGCATCGCCTCGGTCATTGGGCTCGCACGGTGAGCCCGCAACCGCCAACGACCATGTAGGAGCGCAGGGCAGTGGCGGAGAGGGGGGGATTCGAACCCCCGACGGGTTTCCCCGAACCGCATTTCCAGTGCGGCGCCATAGGCCTCTAGGCGACCTCTCCGCGGGCACGGCACGCCGCGGTTCGCGGTGCGGCAGCGTGAAACGTGGCGGAGAGGGTGGGATTCGAACCCACGGTGCTCATCGCACACCGCTTTTCGAGAGCGGCACCTTAAACCACTCGGACACCTCTCCCCCGCCGCGGGAGTCTACCAACGGGGCGGATGGCGGGCAATCGAACCACGCGCCGTCAAGCGGAGGCGGTGGCCTCCTCGCCAAGACGCCGCGCCTCGGCCTCGCGGACCCCGGAGACCACCGAGATCTGGTGCGGCATCACATCGCTGCGCGCCAGCTGTGTCACGGTGCCGGCACTGCCGCGCACGTCGTCGGGGACGGCGAAGACGAGCGCGCGCACCTGTGCTTCGAGGAGCGCGCCCACGCACATCGGGCACGGCTCGAGGGTGGTGAAGATGGTCACGTCCGACAGGCGCCGCGTCCCGAGCTTGCGGGCTGCGGCACGGATGGTGAGCATCAGGGCGTGGGCCGTGGGGTCGCCATCGGCCTGGCAGCGATCATGGTCGCGGGCGACCATCGCGTCGTCCAGGACGGCAACCGTGCCGACGGGCCGCTCCCCCTCTTCCGCCCCGCGGCGTGCCTCGGCAATCGCCTCGGCCATGTACAGCTCGTAGTTCACGCGCTCCCTCCCGGAACCGCTTCCGTGGCGACCGGAGTCTAGCAGAGCATCCGGGGCATTCCTGCGATATCCTTCAGCCGCCGCGACCCGTCCCGCGACGGGACCTTCGATCATGGTCAGGCACTCCACGTGCAATGTCCGGAGACCGATGCTGAACCGATCGCACCTGCAGACCGTCGCCGGCGCGCTGGCGCTGGCGGCCCTGGTGGCCGGCGCCCTCCTGGCACCCATCCCGCGCGTCGGCGACCCCGGCGTGGCGAGGGTGCTGGCCGCCGTGCATACGCGCCTGCCGGGGTGGAGCGTGCTCAGCGCGACGGATACCTGGGAGGGCGGCTACGCGGTCGTGGCCAGCTGCGGAGCGCGGCAGATCGGCTTCCAGTACGTCCCCGGGCACGGGCTGCCACCCGAGGATGCCTGGATCCAGCCGAACGACCAGTACGCGCGCAATCGGCTCCAGGAAGTGTCGGACTACGCGACCGTGCTGGTCTGGCGTGCGCGACCGTTCGCGGATCGGACGCTGAGCTGCCGGCAGGAGCTGGCACGATCGGCGCCCGGCGTCGACGGCGGGGCGGGGAGCGACCCGCTCGACTAGGGCCGCGTAGACTGTGCTTCCATGAAGCGCCGCACCGTCAGCGAACGCGAGGATGCGCAGGCCCGTGAGACGGCCGCGAAGCATCGTGGCGACCTGCTGGCCGATCTGCGGGCTCGCGAGGTGGCGCGCCGCGCCTCCCCCGCCGCGACACCACCCGCACTGACGGACGAGGATGTCGGCACTCCCGGGCCCGAAGCGAGCGGCCAGGCTGACCCGCCACAGGACGAGCCAATGGGTGACGCAGAGGCCTAGCGGACTGCCCCGGTGGCCCCCTCCCGCGCTCGCGGATCGGCGTGGGCGTAGACAACCGCCACGGCGGCCTGGCTCGTGAACTGGCCGCCGCTCTGGAAGAAGACGTTGCCGACCGTGCCCATCTGGCGGATCGGCACGGAGTCGGTCGAGACGATGCGCCACCCGATGGTCGCCCGCGCGGCGGCGTCAACAGCGACGGCGGCGTAAAGGACGCCGGGATCGACCGGCGTGGCGGTATCGGTGATCACATACAGGACGATGATCTGATCGTTGCCGGCCGCACGCTCATGGATCGTGATTCCCTCGATCTCGTCGGAGGCATCGCGTGGAGCGGAGCTGGACCTCCATCCCGTCATGATCGTCGAACGACCCCATGCTGCCGCGAGCTTGGCGTGCCCGAGAGGACTCGAACCTCCGACCTTCAGGTCCGCAACCTGACGCTCTATCCACTGAGCTACGGGCACCCGACCGGGCGAGACTGGCGGAGAGGGAGGGATTCGAACCCTCGGAAGAGGAAACCCCCTTCAACGGTTTAGCAAACCGCCGCACTAGGCCACTATGCGACCTCTCCGCGAGCGGCGCCGATGATAGCATGGGCCTGCTGCTCCGACGAGTCTGCCGCCCGGGGCGAAGCGCAGCATCGACGAACCCAGACGAGTGACCAAATGCCTGAGCAGCGCCTACCCATCATCGGCTCCTCCGAAGCACCCACCGCGATCGAGCCGGTGCTCCTCGCGGCGTTCGAGGCGGTCGGTCGATCCGTCGCTCTCGAGCACTGGGAGATCCATCCCCACAAGCTCGCCGAGGCCGTCGGGACCCTGCGTGGCCGGAGCTACCTCGGAGCCGTTGTGAGCGCGCCGCACAAGGAGAAGACCGCCTCCCTGTGCTCCAGCCTGTCCGACGACGCGAAGGCCAGCGGCGCGGTGAGCATCATCGTTCGCGACGGCCAGCGCCTGCGGGGCCACAACACCGATGTCGACGGCATCCGTGCCGGGCTCGCCGCGATCCTGCCCAAGGTGCGCGGCAAGTGGCCGCGTGGCGCCCTCGTGCTCGGGGCCGGCGGCGGCGCCCGCGCCGCGGTCACCGTGCTGATCAGCGCCGGGTTCCAGCACGTCTCCGTCTTCAACCGGCACCTCCACAAGGCCGAGTCGCTCGTCGCGGATTTCGCGAAGGTGGCGCGCCACATGGAGCTTCGGGCGCGCCCGTGGCACGAGTCGATCCTGGAAGCGGAGCTCGCTCGGGTCGGCCTGGTCATCGATGCCAGCGGGCTGGGCGCCGACGAGGCGGCCAGCGCCGTTCCACCGGAGGCGCTCCCGGACAACCTGTATGTCCTGGACCTGGCGCTGCACCGGGGCCAGACCGTCCTCATGCGCGAGGCGAAGGCGCGCGGCGCGACGGTGGCGAACGGGCAGGCAAGCTTCCTTGTGGCGCAGGCGGTTGCCGTCCGGCTGTGGACCGGGAACGACGCGCCAACGGAGGTCCTGCGCGGTGCGCTGTCCGGGGCGCTCGGCGACCCCGAGACCGAGAGCGCCGTCGTCGGGGATTGAGGGCTTGATGTTCTACACGAGCGGCTGGGTCCACGTCATCTGTGGATGCATGTTCTGCGGCAAGACCGATGAGATGCTCCGGCTCCTGCGCCGGTTCGCGATCGCCGGACGCCAGGTGATCCTCATCAAGCCGCAGCTCGACACGCGAACCGACCAGGTGACCGTCGTCTCGCGCTCCGGGGCTCATCACCAGGCGCTCTCCGTGGAGCACTCCCGCGACATCGAGGCGCTTGCCCGCGACGCGGATATCGTGGCCATCGAGGAGGGGCAGTTCTTCGACGAGGGGCTGGCGGAGGCGGTCGAGCGGCTGGCCGATGGCGGGAAGCAGGTCGTGGTGACCGGGCTGGACCGTGACTTCCGCGGCATCCCGTTCGGGCCCATGCCGCGCCTCATGGCGCTGGCGGACCAGGTGACGAAGCTCACCGCGATCTGCATGGTCTGCGGCGAGCCGGCGACCCGCACCCAGCGCCTCATCGACGGCCAGCCCGCGACCGCCGACTCGCCGCTGATCCTGATTGGCGGGATGGCCGACGAGTCATACGAGGCACGCTGCCGCCTGCACCACGAGGTGCCGGCGCCCGAGGATGCCTGACCGGGGACGCTGGGCCAGGGGGATCACCCGTTCGCTGGGGCAAGCAGTCGAGCGGATCGGGGGGTGGCGCAACGTCCGCCTGGTTGTCACCGGGATCGGCGCGCTGTGGCTCCTGGCCGTGGTGACCGGGGTTCTCCCCTACAACCTGCACCCGAACGACTCGCACGCCTACTGGGCCGTGGATCCATCAAACCCGTACGGCGGGGCGCAGCTGGGCAGCGAGGACGCATTCCTGTATTCGCCGGCCATCGCGCAGCTCCTCGCGCCGTTCACACTCCTGCCCTTCGCGGTGTTCAGGATCGGATACGCGATCGTCTCGCTTGGCGCCCTCGTGGCGGCCGGGGCGGCCTACACGATCGTGGTGCCCGGCGTGATCGAGGACCTCGTCCGCGGCAACATCCACGTCCTGCTTGCGGCGGTCATGATCGTGGGGTTCCGGTACCCGGGCGCGTGGAGCTTCGTGTTGCTCACCAAGGTGACGCCCGGCATCGGCCTCCTCTGGTTCGCGATCCGTCGCGAATGGCGGGCACTGGCCCAGGTGACGGCGGTGACCGCCGGGGTGATGGTCGTTTCCGTGCTGATCGGAGGCATCGGCCTATGGGAGGACTGGATCAAGCTTCTCGCATCCAACGCCGGGACCAGCCGGACCTACGAGTACCTGTTCTTCGCCTTCCCGTCGTTCGGGGTTCGGCTCCCGTTTGCGCTGGGGGTCATCGTCTGGGCGGCGGCAACGGGCCGGCGCTGGGCCGTGCCGATCGCCGCCTTCCTGGCGCTGCCCGTCATCTGGCCGTCCGGGTTCGCGCTGCTCGCCGCCGTCCCGCCGCTGTGGATCACGGACCGGCGGCGCGGTTGCGCATCCGAGGACACCGACGCGGCCACGACGCCTCAGCAGGAGGGGTCCCCGCGTCCGTCGAGTCGGTGACGATCCCGTGGATGTCGCGAACGGCCTCACACCCCGCTCATGCCTGCGCGCGGAGCCGCTTCACCGTCTCGTTGGCTCGCCGCGTTCGCGTATCCGGGTCCTTCGCATCCGCAACGTAGTTCGCGTGCTCCCGCCGGTGGCTCAGCGAGAGGCGCTCGAAGACGGCCAGGGCCAGGTCGTCGGCCACCAGGGCATCGGCCAGCTCTTCGGCGACGATGAGCTCACGGGAATCGCCGGTCTTCGCCATTGACGCAGGCTCCACTCCGCTCTTCAGGCGGCCGCGCGGCGCGGAATCTGGCGGAGGGGGTGGGATTCGAACCCACGAACCCTTGCGGGTCAGCGGTTTTCAAGACCGCCGCATTCGTCCACTCTGCCACCCCTCCGCGGCGCATGGATTCTAGCGTGGGGCCCTCGACCGTCCGGTCAGTGCAGGCTGAACGGCGGGTAGCGGTCGGTGACGAGCAGGTAAGCGTAGGCGCTGACGCGCAGGCTCCACCGCATCATGCCCTCCACGAAGTCGAACAGCCCGCGCGGATACTGGCCAGTGAAGAGGATCGCAAACCAGGCGATGACGATGACCACGAAGGTCGCGATCCACCCGAACCACAGCACGATGTAGTGCGGGATGGCCAGGAACCACTTCACGAGCGGCAGCCATCGATTGAGGTCCCGCTCGACGTCGGGGTAGTCGAGCTCCAGGTGCACGCCCTGCTCCTCCACGGTTGACGGATAGGCATCCGTGAGGAGGGCCATGTAGGCGCCCACCCGGATGCTGAATCGCGTCAGCTCGCGCGTGAAGTCGAACCACCAGCGGGGATATCGCTGCCGGAACACGATCATCAGGCCCGTCGAGATGAAGAGGCCGGTCGAGAGCCCGGCGGCGATGATGGCGATGGGGATCACCCACAGCAGTCTGAAGAAGGTCGTGAAGCGGTCGAGCCGCTCCGGGTAGTCAATCGAAAGCCGCAGCGCGTACGGGGCTGATTCGGGTAGGGCGGTCATGGGCTGACTCCTGACGTAGTCGGGGTAGGCAGAGTAGCGCAGCCTCGCCAGGCTCGGAGCTGCGCCCCGCTCGTCGCGACTACCATCCCGTGCCATGGACTGCCTGGCCTGCGAGCTCATCAACCATCCCGAGCGTGTCCCCGGCGGCCGCATCGCCACGACCGGCGGCTGGGTGGTCGAACACTGCGTCGGCCCGCTGGGCATTGGCACGGTGGTGGTCAAGCCGATCCGGCACGTGGTCCACCTGGCGGACCTGGAGCCGATGGAGGCGTCGGAGCTTGGCCCGCTGCTGGTGGGCGTGCCGGCCGCCGTGGCCCTTGCGGCCCGCCTTGCCGATGACCCGGCTTCCCAGGTCTACGCCTGCCTCTGGTCGCACGCGGACCGGCGACCCGGCCACCTCCACTTCGTGGTCCAGCCGGTGACGTCCGCACAGGCGGAGCGTATGGATGCCCACGGTCCAGCGCTCCAGGTGCGGATGTTCACCAATGGCGTGGAACCCAACCCCGAAGCGGCCGCCCGCGCGGCGGGCGACGTGCGCGCGGCGCTCCTCCCCCGGCTGCGAGTCGCGGGGCTCGCAGCGCGCTGATCAGCCGATGCTGTCGCGACCGAAGTGGGGACGCAGCGCGGCGGGGATCCGGATCGAGCCGTCCGGCTGCAGGTGTGTTTCGATCAGCGCGGCGTACGTGCGGCTCATCCCCAGGCCCGAGCCGTTGAGGGTGTGAACCAGCTCCGGGCGCGCATCGGCCGCCGGACGGAAGCGCAGGTTCATGCGCCGGGCCTGGAAATCCGTGTAGTTGGAGCAGGAGCTGACCTCCAGCCACTTGCCGACCCCCGGCGACCAGGCTTCGAGGTCGTAGCCCTTGGCCTGCGCGAAGCCCACGTCCCCGGTGCAGCGCTCTACCGTGCGATACGGAATCTCGAGCGCCTCGAGCACCTTCTCCGCGTCATGGGTCAGCGATTCCAGCTCGTCGTAGCTCGTGTCGGGGTGCACGAACTTCACCATCTCGACCTTGTCGAACTGGTGGACGCGCAGGAGGCCGCGGGTGTCCTTGCCCGCCGCCCCGGCCTCGCGGCGGAAGCACGGGGTGTAGGCGGCATGGCGAATGGGGAGATCGTCGGCGGCGAGGATCTCGTCGCGGTAGATGTTCGTGACAGGCACCTCCGCGGTGGGGACCAGGTACAGCTCGTCGCGCTCGGCCACGTACATCTGGTGCTCCTTGTCGGGGAGCTGCCCTGTGCCGCGGGCGGAGGCCGCGTTGACGAGGAGCGGTGCCCAGACCTCGCGGTAGCCGGAGCCCTCGGCGAGCTCGAGCATGAGCGAGATGAGCGCCCGCTCCAGTCGCGCGCCCGGCCCGGTGAACAGGATGAAGCCCGAGCCGGCGATCTTCGCGCCGCGCTCGAGGTCAAAGAGGCCCAGCCGCTCTGCGATCTCCCAGTGGGGCGGCGTGCTGCCCTCCGGCCGCGGCTCGCCCCAGCGGCGGACCACCGGGTTGTCATCCGCCCCCGTCCCGTCGGGGACCGATGGATGCGGCAGGTTGGGGATGAGGAGCAGGTTGCGCTCGATGGCAGCGGTGACCTCGCCCAGCTCCATGCCCATGTCGTCGATGCGCTGCGACAGCCCCGCCATGGTCCCCTTGAGCGCCTCGCCCTCGTCGCGGCGGCCGGTCCGCATCAGCTCGCCGAGCTGCTTGTTCCCGGCATTGCGCTCCGCACGCAGCTCGTTCACCTCCGCCTCGAGGGCGCGACGGCGTGCGTCGGCTTCGAGCACCCGGTCGACGGCGTCGACCGGCTCACCCTTGCGGGCGACCGCCCGCTTCACCCCCTCGGGGTCATCCCGGATGAGGCCGACGCCGATCACGCGGGGAGAGTACCCAAGGCGGCGGCGGCGCGCAGCCGCTCCGTGACGAAGGCCGGATCCAGCGATGCGAGGAGCCACCCGGCCCGGGGGCCGTTCGACCGGTCCAGGAACGCGGCGTACAGGGCAGCGAACGCGCGACCCGTCTGCACTCCGTGCTCGCGCGCTACGTCGAAGATCGCGGCCTGCACGGCGTCGCCCGTCCAGCTCGGGAGCGCCGTGAGCCGATCCGCCAGCGTCGACAGCATCCCGCGCTGGGCGGCATCCAGCCCGCCCACGGCGCCGGGAAGCCGCTCCTGCACCTCGACGCGCGCGCGGTCAGGAGCGTAGTCCGCCAGCCAGGCGCGGGCGGAAGCCACCCGTTCGTCGAGCAACGCGTGCTCGCGGGGCGAGAGAGGTCCCCCCTTCTCCGCCTCGACGCGCGCGACGAGGTCGATGCCCGGGACCTGGAGCAGGAGCGCGAGGTGCGCGAACGGCTGCCGGTAGGCCGCGGCCTCCGCGCGCAGGTCGTCGGGTCGCTCCACGAGGCTCATGCCGAAGAGCCGCTCGTGGTCCGCGGGAAGTTCGCCGCGGACCTCGTTGCCGGCGGTGGCCGCCGCCAGGCGGTCTGCTTCGTCGAAGAGGCGCGGGATCGCATCGGTCCCGACCGGGTCGAACTCGATCGCCTGGTTGGGACGGGGGCGCACGAAGAGGAGGCGCAGGGCCTCCGGCGGGAGAACCTCGGCGATTTCATGCGCCGCGGCACCGGTGCCCTTCGAGGTGCTCATCTTCTTCCCGCCGATGTTCAGGAACTCGTAGTCCACCCGCATCGGCGGCTCCCGTCCGAAGACCTCGCGGGCGATGGCGTCCGCGCGGTCCCGGCTGCCGCCGGCGGTGGCCAGGTCCTTGCCGCACGGTTCGATGGTGACCCCGAAGAGGCTCCATTTCGCCGCCCAGTCCACGTTGAAGGGCAGCTTCGCCGCGCCGCCAAACGGCGCGATGCGGCTCGTGGCTCCGCAGCCGGTCGCCCACGCCACGAGATCCGGCATGCAGCGCACGGCGACCGTCTCGCCGTCCCAGTCCGTCGCGAGCGTGGTGCCGATCCGTCCGCAGACCGGGCAGATGCCGTGAACCGGCAGCCAGCCGTCCGGCCGCTCGACGTGGCTCACCTGGTGGTAGATGGCCCGAACCGTCTCGGCGGCATCCAGGGCAATCCGGATGAAGGGGTCCATCCGGCCGGAGCCGTACACCTCGCTCATCCAGTAGTAGACGTCGGGATGGATCCCGAGGCCGGCAAAGGTGGCGGTGAACAGCTCGGCGAAGTGGCGCGCGTAGGATGCGTGCCCATCCTGGGCGGGGTCCGGGACGTGGGCCAGCGGCACGCCCATGGAGCGCTCGATCGCGTCGGGCGTCAGCAGCGCCTGGGCGTCCATGGGGTCGAGGTCATCGACTCCATAGCGCAGCTCCGTGCTGATCCCTCTATCACGGAGCGCGCGGACGATGACGTCGAGCAGCACCGGGCCCCGCAGGGACCCGACGTGGACCGTCCCGGACGGCGTCTTGCTGTCGTTGACGACCTGCGGGCCGGAGACGCGAGCGGCGAGCTCGTCGGCCCAGAACACGGCGCTGCGGGTGGCCTACGCGACCGAGACGATCGTGTACTCGACCGGGCCCGATGGCGCCTGGACGATGACCTTCTCGCCCTTGCGACGTCCCATCAGGGCGACACCGACCGGCGACTCGTTGCTGATCCGTCCCTGACGAGGAGCCGCCTCGGCGGACCCGACGATGGTGAAGTGGTCCTCGCCATCGGCGCCCTTGATGACGACGGAGGAGCCGATGCCCACCCGGTCGCCGTCCGGCTGCTCGATCACCTCGGCGTTGCGCAGCTGGGCCTCGAGCGTGGCGATCCGACCCTCCAGGAACGACTGCTCCTGCTTGGCGTCCTCGTACTCGGCGTTCTCGGTGATGTCGCCGTCCAGCTTGGCATCGTGGATCCGGGCGGCCACGCGCGGCCGGTCGACGGTGACCAGCTGCTGCAGCTCCGCCTTGAGCTTGGTGAGGCCCTCGGCGGTGAGATAGACCGGCTTGTTGTTCATGTCAGGTCTCCCCCTTCAAAGGTGGAGGTCGTCACCCCACGATGGGCCTGGGATCGAACCGTCGCCGTGGGGATGCGCGACAGCTCGCCGCGATCAATAACAAAAAACGCTCCAGTCCCGTCACCGCGCGCGATGACCGTCCTGAAGCTGGCTCTCCCGAATGTCCGGGGCCAGGATTTCGCGTCCATCGCCCCGCTTCCGCGGGGTGCCGAACGCCGCGGCATTGTAGGCGCCCCCATGCCGGGTGTCAAAGGAAATCGTGCTCGTTTGGGTGCGGGCGGCGGGTCCTGAGTCGCTCGCGGCCGTGGTTCAGCGGCCCAGGATCACGAGCACGACCAGGACGGCCGCGGCCGCGAACCGGTAGGCGATGAAGAGCCCCGTGCTCCGCCGGCGCAGGTAGGCGAGGAGGAAGGAGATGGCGGCCAGGCCGGCTGCGAGGGCAGCCAGGAACCCGGCGATGAGGGGTAGGACATCGGCTCCGGCCAGCCCGCCGCCCAGCAGGTCTCGTCCCTTCCAGATCCCCGCCCCGGCGATGATGGGTGTCGCCATCAGGAAGCTGAATCGCGCCGCCGCCTCGCGGGTCATCCCCAGGAAGAGCCCTCCGGCAATGGTGATCCCCGACCGGCTGATGCCCGGGAAGAGGGCGAACGCCTGCGCCACGCCGATGGTCGCCGCATCGCCCACCCGCAGATCCTCCATCTCACGGGACCGGGTTCCCCACCGCTCGGCAAACCAAAGGAGTCCGGCGCCGACGGCCAGCAGCGCAGCGATGAAGAGCAGGCTGTGCTCGCGGAAGAACGTGTCGAAGAACTTCTCGCCCAGGGCACCCAGGATCGCCCCGGGGATCATCGAGATCAGCAGCAGCCACGCCAGGCGCCGTCGCGGATCGCCGGCGAGCGATCGATCACGGATCGACGCCAGCCAGGCCAGCAGCAGGCCGATGAGGTCGTTCCAGAAGTAGATGAGCAGCGCCACGAGGGTGCCCATGTGGAGCATCACGTCGAACGCGTTCGAGTTGATGAACGGATCGTTCCAGCCCAGGACGCGAGGCAGGAAGATGAGGTGCGCGGAGGAGCTGATGGGGATGAACTCGGTCAGCCCCTGGACGAGGCCGATGATCGCCGCCTGGATGATGAGCACCGTCTGACTCCTGTGGGGGCGGGGTCGGTGGCCTCCCTCGGATCAGCGAATGAAGAGCGGTGCCATCACGAGGGTGATGGTCGCGAGCAGCTTCACCAGGACATGGAGGGAGGGGCCCGCCGTGTCCTTGAACGGGTCGCCGACGGTGTCGCCCACGACCGCGGCCGCGTGCGCCACCGTCTTCTTGCCGATGACGTTGCCGTCGTCGTCGAGCAGGTGCCCCGCCTCGATGTACTTCTTGGCGTTGTCCCATGCACCGCCGCCATTGTTCAGCACGGTCGCCAGCATCACGCCGGCGATGGTGCCGACCATGAGCAGGCCGGCGACCGCCTCGTACCCGAGGAGGAGGCCGACGATGATGGGAGTCGCGACGGCGACGGAGCCGGGAAGGATCATCTGGCGCAGGGCAGCGCGGGTCGTGATGTCGACGACGCGGGCGTAGTCCGGCCGCTGGGTGTAGTCCATGATCCCGGGCATCTCGCGGAACTGGCGGCGGACCTCGACGATGATGGCCTGCGCCGTGGTGCCCACCGCGCGAATGGCGAGGCTGGAGAAGAAGTAGACCAGCATCGAGCCCATGAGGGCGGCGATGAAGACGCTCACGTCCGCCAGGTTGACCGATGCCAGCAACGTGCCGGGTTCGCGGAGCCCAGCCGCGATCCGGTTGCCCAGGATCAGGTTGACCTTGTCGATGTACGCACTGAAGAGCAGGAATGCGGCCAGGGACGCCGACGCGATCGCGTACCCCTTGGTGAGCGCCTTCGTGGTGTTTCCGACCGCGTCGAGGCGGTCGGTGATCTCACGAGCGCCGGCTTCCGCGTGGCTGAACTCCGCGATGCCGCCCGCGTTGTCGGTGATGGGGCCGAACGTGTCCATGGCGAGGATGAACGCACAGGTCATCAGCATGCCCATGGTGGCGACCGCGGTCCCGAAGATGCCTCCCACGTTGGCGCCCGTGGTTGGGCTCACGAGGTGTGCCTGCTGGCCGAGCCAGTGGCTGAGGAACAGCGCCAGGCCGATGGTGATGGCCGTGAGCAACGTGGTCTCGTACCCGACCGCCGTGCCGGAGATGATGTTCGTGGCCGGGCCGGTCCGGGACGCCTCCGCGATCTCGCGCACGGGGCGGTACGAGCCGGCGGTGTAGTACTGGGTGAGGTACACGAATGCCACCGATGTGGCGAGCCCGACCACGCCGGCACCGAAGAAGTAGATCCACACCGGGATTCCGCTGGCACCGGTCTGGGTGGCGGTTCCCATCATGATCCAGGTGACGAGGGCAAGGCCCGCGACCGACAGGATGGTGGTGATCCAGTATCCGCGGTTGAGCATGTTCATCGGGTTCTCGTCTTCGCGCCCACCGATGAAGAACATGGCGACGATGGTTGCCAGCAACCCGAAGGCGCGGATGACGAGCGGGAAGAAGATCCAGGCCTCCGGGTGCGCCCACCCGAGTGTCGAGGCGATGCCGTACACCGCGACCCCCAGGATCATGGCGCCGATGTTCTCGGCAGCGGTCGACTCGAAGAGGTCGGCGCCGCGACCGGCGCAGTCGCCGACGTTGTCGCCCACGAGGTCGGCCACCACGCCGGCGTTCCGCGGGTCATCCTCCGGGATGCCTGCCTCGACCTTTCCGACGAGGTCGGAGCCGACGTCCGCGGCCTTGGTGTAGATGCCGCCACCGAGCTGGGCAAAGAGGGCGACGAAGCTCGCGCCGAAGCCGAAGCCGACGATGAGGAACGGGGCCTGCTCGGGGTGGGTGAAGCCGCCGTAGGCGGTGAAGATGCCGAAGACGCCCAGGAGCGAGAGCGAGACGACGAGGAACCCGGAGACGGCGCCACCGCGAAGGGCGGTCTGGACCGCCCCGACCAGGGAATGGCGCGCTGCGGCCGCGGTGCGCAGGTTCGCCTGGACGCTGATGTACATGCCGATGATCCCCGATGCCATCGAGCAGGCCGCACCGACCAGGAACGCGACCCCGGTCCGAATCCCGAGGTCCAGGCCGTAGATCTGCGTGTCAGCGACCTGGCGCGTCTCGACGAGTGCGATGACGGCGCCAATGACCACCGCCGCGCCGATGGCGAGCAGCGCGATCGTCTGGTACTGGCGTCGAATGAAGGCAACGGCCCCTTCGAAGATCGTCCCCGCGATCTCCTGCATCGCCTCCGTCCCGGTGTCCTTGTGAAGGACGTCGTAGGCGAGGTACAGGGCGAAGGCGATGGCGAGGATGCCCGCGCCGGGGATGACCCAGATGATCGGCTGGAGCTCCATTGGTCCTCCGATGGCGGTTGGCTCTGATCGTCCCGCAGGCAGCGCGCTCGCGGCGGGTTGTCAGGTCTGACACACGGAAACGCCGGCGGCTGCCCGTGCACAGGGCCCGCCAGCGCGGCGGGCGGATTCTCGCACGCGCGACGCTCGCGGGTCAACTACGGCGGGCAGGCCGATCCGTCACGGAAGCCAGCGCGCCAGCCAGCCATCCGTGGTCAGCTGTCGGCCGATTCCCGACCGCGCATCGATGAGCCAGATGCCACCGGCGGGACGCGATTCGGCCGGGGGACCCGGCGTCGGTGTCGACGCGGGCGCCGCGGTCTCCCCGGGTGACGCGGACGCCCCTGGCGTGGGCTCGGGCTCTGGCGCGATCACGGGTTCGCGCGCGACGACCAGCGTGCCTGCCTCGGGCGCAAACGAGACGTCGCGGGCGCGAGCCCGCTTGTCCGGCGACAGCTCGACCGAGCCGAGCCCGCCGGGGGCGGCGATCCACAGGCTGCCCGCATCGTTCGAGTCCGGATCGAGCACCACGTAGGCGATACGGCCGTTCGGGCCAACGACGGGACGCGCGGCTCCGGGGTTGAGCGGCGTCGTCTGGGCGAGCGACAGGCCCACATCGAGCTCCACCGTGCGGAGCGCGGCATCCTCGTCGGCGGTCAGCCGCAGGCCCGCCGCGGTCAGGGGCGGGACCGGCGTCCCGGGAGTCAGCACGCCGCTCGCCCAGGGCGACTGGCTCGAGACGGAGCCCAGACCGCTCACCAGGATTCCCTCGCTGCCGGGAAGCCAGGCCGGCGGTGAGGCGGCGTGGAACGCGGCCGCCGTCACCGAACCATCACCCAGATCCAGGATCCCCACGCGGCCCCCCGTGTCGACGAACGCGATCTGCGTGCCATCCGGCGAGTAGCGGGGGGCGCGCAGCAGGGGGGCCGGCTCGGCCGGGGAGGACTGGGTGGCGCTGGGCGTCGCCTGCGGCGTGCCGAGGACCCCGCCGACGCCGCTCGGCACGGTGAGCGCCCTGGCCGGCCCGCCCGATGGCAGTCGGGACCAGAGGCCCAGGCCGGCCCCGGTCGCGCCGTCGGCGCGGCCAAAGACGATCGCGGACCCGTCGGGCGCAAAGGACGGGTCGAACTCGACGTCGCCGGACTGGGTGAGCACCCGCCTCTGGGATCCATCGGCCTGCTCCTCGATGAGCCGCGCGCCGTCGCCAATGACGTACGAGCGCCCGTCGGGCGCCACCGCGTAGCTGGTCACCGGCGAAAGCTCGGCCGACACCTGGTGCTGGTTGCTGCCATCCGGGTTCATGGCCCACAGGTTGGGAACACCCGAGCGACTCGACAGGAAGACGATCTGGTTCGCGAGCGAGGCCGATGGCGATCCGGTGGTGAAGGTCCAGGACAGTGGCTCCGCGAGCTGCGCCCCATCGGTCCCGCGCAGGCCGCGGTCGAGGGTGACGGTAAAGGTCGTGTTCGCCGGGAGCGGACCGGAGGGCACGAAGCGCAGGATGCGGCGGGCGGTATCGGTCATGCCGGCCGCCCCGTCGGGTGCCACCAGGCTCACCGAGCCGGCGACCGCAGGCACCACGCTGATGAGGCGATCCCGGACGCTTCCCGGATCGATGGCACGATCCAGGACCACGGCGATCGCGGTCGTCACGGCGATGCCCTGCGCGGTGTCCTGGGGCAGAACCGCGCTGGCATGCAGGCCCGCGGGAACGGTGGAGAAGGTCAGCCTCAGGGGCCTGGTTAGCGCCGTCCCGGCCAGGTCCGTGGCGGAGGTGCCAACCACGAGCAGGTACTGGTGGTCGGGCTCGAGCGCCTGCCGCGGCACGACGGTCACCTTCTGCCCCGCCCAGCGGAGGTCGACGTCCGTGCGGGGGATGATCTCCAGCGCATCCGCCACGGACGCGGTGTCCATGAGCGTGGAGAAGCTCAGCGTGATGGTCGCGTCGAGAGGCACGTCCGTCGCGGACGTCTCCGGGGAGGTCGCGACGACGCTGGGGCTGCCCACGGTCCGAAAGGTGTACGGCCCCGAGGCACCCATGACGTTGCCGGCCAGGTCGCGGACGCCGGACCCCAAGCTGACCGAGAAGCTGGTCTCCAGCGGCAGGCTGGCCGAGGGGGTGAAGACCATGGCGGTGCCGCTCCAGCTAAAGGCGCCGGTCACGTGCGGGTCGATGGCGAACGCCAGCTGGGCTGTCGTGTGATCCACGTCCTCCGAGAAGACGATCTCCAGGCTGGCGGTCGTCAGTGCGACCGATCCGTCTCCGGGGAGGTGCTGGGTGACCGCGAAATGCTCGACCTGCGGCGGCCGGACGTCCACGGTGCTCGCGTAGTACAGGATCGGCGTGAGGATCGCCGCGCCGACCACCAGGACGAGGACGGACCTGATGGCGACGCGCCGCACCCGGCCTCCCGGCGCCTCCGCGGCCACCGGGTCAGCGGTGCCTCAGCCGCGCCGGCAGGATGCGCAGCTCCTCGCGGTACTTGGCGACGGTGCGGCGAGCAATCGCCACGCCATTCGATGCGAGGGCGTCCGCGATCTGCTGGTCGCTCAACGGATGAGTCGGATCCTCCTCGTCGATCATGGTCCGGATCTGATCCTTGACCGAAAGCGAGGCCGTGAAGAAGTGCGAGAAGGGAACCACCTCGCCGGAAGGCAGCATGACGTACTTCTCCGCGGTGGCCCGGCTCACGGTTGACTCGTGGACACCGATCTCCGCGGCCACATCCGCACGCGTCAACGGAACCAGGTGCCGAACCCCGTGCAGCAGGTAGTCGTGCTGCCGCTTCACCAACGTCCCGGCGATGCGGCCCAGGGTTGCCCGGCGGCGGCGCACCGCGTCGATGAAGAATCGCGCGCGCCCGACGTGCGCGCGAACGTGCTCCTTCTCCGCACTGCTCCAGCTCGGAGAGCGGAGCGCCGATGAGACCGTCGCGTACGACGGCGCCACCCGGAGGCTGTACCGCCTTGACTCGACCACCTCGACCACCAGCTCGCCGTCGATGATCCGGATGAGCACGTCGGGGCGGAGGATGGGCCGAGCCGCGTCGCCCCGGGTCGCCGCCACGAAGGCGGAGGTGGGGTACGGGTGCAGGTTGACGCGGATGAACTCCCAGGCCTCCAGGACCGCGTCCTCGTCCACCCCCAGCGCCTTCCCGATCTCGCGGAAATGACGCCCGGCGAGCGCCTCCATGTGGTCCGTGATCAGGGGCTCGGCGATGGAAGGCACGTCGGTCCCCGACTCGCGCAGGTGCGCCAGCTGGATGAGCAGGCATTCGCGAACGTCGCGCGCGCCGATGCCCACCGGATCGACGCTGCGCAGCCCGGCGCGCACCGCCGCGACCGCCTCGACCGTGGCTCCGCTCTCCGCGGCAATGTCAGCGTCAGAGGCCGTCAGGAAGCCGTTCTCGTCGAGCTCCCCGATCACCCAGCCCACGACATCGTGAAGATCGTGGGGCAGGATGGCGCGCAGCGACCAGTCCAGGTGATCGTGAAGCGTGAACGCGGCCTCCGCACGCGCGATGGGGTCGTCGGCGTCCGCCTCGTCGCGGGTCTTGCTGCTCCCCGCGTCGAGCTGGTCCGGCGAGGCGACGTCATCGTCCGCCGTCGAGCAGGAGGGGCAGGTGCCGCCGAAGGTGGGTCCCCCACAGATGGGGCAGGTCTCCTCCTCCAGCAGCTCGAGCGCCGGGTTCTCCTCCAGCTCCTGGGAGATCGCCTGCTGCAGGTCGACGGAGCTCATGGCCAGGATCCGGTTCGCGACGATCTGCTTCGGCGTGACCTTGGTCTGGGTGGAGGGCAGGAGCTGCTGGCCGAGCTCCAGGGATGGGCCGCTCATGCCGGCAGCGCGTTGAGGCGCCGCACGACGGGCAGCAGCCCGCCGAAGCCGATGATGCTGTACCCCGCGGGATCCTGCGAGACGCGACGCCGGTAGCTGGCCATGGGCCAGCCGAGGATCGACGTGATCCGCAGCCGGTTGACATGGTTGTGAGCGACCACGATCGCCGCACGGGCCCGATCCTCCGCGAGCCATTCCTGGAGCTCGTCGAGGGCCGGGAAGGCGCGTGCGGCGACATCGGCACCCGATTCGCCGTCGGGAGTGTGCGTGGAGAAGGGGTCCGTCTCCCACGCCGCCCGGACATCCGGGTCCCGCGCCCAGCATTCGTCCGCTGTGAGCCCTTCCCAGGCACCGTAGTCGATCTCGAGCAGCCGGGGGTCCACCTCCAGCTCCGCGTCACCCGGCAGCGCGCGGGCGACGGCGGCGGCCGTCTCGAGGCAGCGGTGCGCGCTGGAAGCGACCAGGCGAAGCTCCGCGACGGGGAGCTCTGCCAGCTCGTCCCGGAGCGAGACGCCCAGCCTGGTGGCCAGGGCCGCCCCCGCGCTTGACAGCGACGGATCCGAGCCCTGCCCCAGGTTCCGCCCGCTCGCGCTCGCGTTGGTGGTGCTGTGTCTGACCAGCAGCAGATGGCCCATGTCGGCTGAGTCTAGCGTGGCGGACCGAGGAATGGTCCATCCGGCCCTGGACGACCACCGGCGAGCGGACCGGCGCGGGGTGCCGGCGCGGGCCGGTGCGTGCGCTATGCTGTGCCGGCCCGCCTTGGCCAGCCCTCAGATCGACGGAGCCCGATGACCTACGAATCCCCTGATCCGGCGCGCGGCGATGTAGGGGCCGCCCCGGAGACACCGGCTCCGCGGCGCGGCCTCGGGTGTGCCCTGGAGATCATCGAGACCCTGGTCCTCACCCTGCTCATCTACCTGCTGATCCACAACTTCATCGCACAGCCCTTCGAGGTCGAGCAGACCTCCATGTACCCGACCATCGTGCAGGGACAGTACGTGCTCATCGACAAGATCAGCCCGCACTTCTCCGACTACCAGCGCGGCGACATCATCGTCTTCAACCCGCCGGACGGGTACTCGGAGGGCGGCGTCCCGTTCATCAAGCGGGTGATCGGCCTGCCGGGCGACACCGTGCGCCTCGACAACGGCAACGTGTACGTGACCCCTGCCGGCGGATCGGCGGTGCGGCTGGACGAGCCGTACGTGGCCACCGACGTCAGCGGCGCCCAGGAGCCCACCCTCCCCAGGAACCCCGACGGGACCAGCGAATGGGTGGTGCCTTCCGACAGCTATTTCGTCATGGGTGACCATCGGAGCGTCAGCCAGGACTCGCGGTTCTTCGGGCCCATCAGCCGTGACCTGATCATCGGCCGCGCGCTGCTGCGCTACTTCCCGCTCGACAAGCTGGGGATCTTCACCCGGCCGACGTATCCCGGGCTCCCGCAGTCAACCGGCGACCCCTCGACGCAGAGCTCGCCCGGCGCGCTCCTGCCGGTGCCTGCGGGCTAGCCCTTCGGCGGCTCCTCGGCGATCACCCACGGGTCGATCGTGCGGTCGTAGTCCACGAGCTCCCCGGGCCGGAACCAGAGCGCCAGCTCCGCCGTCGCGGTCTCCGACGCATCCGACGCGTGCACGAGGTTGCGCAGGCCGCTGATCCCCAGGTCGCCGCGAATCGTGCCGGGGTCAGCCTCGTTCGGCATGGTCTTCCCCACCAGGCGGCGAACGGTCGCGATGGCATCCGGCCCCTCGACGGCCACGGCGGCGACCGGACCGGAGGTGATGAACGCCACGAGCCCGGCGTAGAAGTGCTTGCCGGCATGGACGGCGTAGTGCTCCTCTGCGAGCTCCCGCGGGACGGGAAGCAGGCGAAGGCCGACGACCTTGAGGCCCTTGCGCTCGAACCGGGCGAGGATCTCGCCGATGAGGCCGCGCTGCACGCCGTCGGGCTTGACCAGGACCAGGGTGCGCTCCATGGGTGTTCGCCGCTCCTGACAGTACGGGCGAGGCCGGCGCTCGATGCACCGCGGCATCGGGTCGCCTCGCGGGGATTGGGACGAATCAGGCCCGGGCGGCGCGGTCGTACACGGTCGAGGCCTCGCCGGTGCGTCCGGCTGCCCTGAGCAGGTCGCCGTAGAGTAGCAGACGGTCCGTTGCAGGCTCGCGATCGAGGGTCGGCTCGATGAGGCCGATTCCCTCCGGAGCCACCCGCGGATCGAGGCGCAGCGCCACCATCAGCTCACGATCCCCCCGATCCAGCTCACCGAGGCCATAGGCCTGCCGTGCCGCCTCGAGACGCGCGTGCGCGGCGGCCGTGCGGGACGGGTCGCCGACCGCGGGGGTCGGCGTCGGTTCGAGACCCCGCCGGGCGGCCGCGACCTCGTGCGGCCGACGTGCGCGAAGCGAGACCGGGACCGGCCAGGGCAGCCTGGACGGGATCCCCGCCCGCAGGCGCCATGCCTCGTCGACCCCGACCTCGCCAACGATCCGGTCGGCGAGGCTCGTGGCCGCGTCCAACTGTCCCGCCGCCGCGAGCGACTCCGCCTCGATCATCATCACGAGCGGCCGACGTCGCTCCAGGCTTCCCGCCCTGATGCGCCCGGCCACGGCGCCCGCCGCAACCGGCCGGCCCTGGCGCCAGACGGCCTCGGACAGCAGCGCACGGGCAGCGTCGAGCTCATCGAGCGCGGGGGTCCCCTGCGCGGCGAGCCGCGCGATGCGCCGCAGGAGGACCGCCTCGGCCGTGGCGGAGAGGCCGCTGTCGATCTGCGCACGGGCAAGCGCCAGCTCGTCGGGAACGAGATCGACGTAGTAGATGCCCGACGGCGGTTGGTCGCTCGTATCGGCACGGATGCCCGGGTCGTCGGGGGCCGGGGCCGGGTGGGATCCGTCGTCCCCGCCGGGGTCGGGTCCGTTCTCGTCGAGCGGCAGCTCGGGATCTGCGGCGTCGGGCATCACCGCCGCCCGGTCGCCGGCGCCGCCTGATCGGCGGTCGTCGTGTTCGCTCTCGGTCACGCCGCCATGATCCTCTCGAAGCGTGCGGCTCCACGGAACGGACCCAGCAGCGCGACCCGCGCCTGGCCGGGAGCCATGTAGCGCTGCGCGACGCGCTGGATATCGCCGACGGTCACCGCCTCGAGGCGCTCCACCACCTCCGCAACGCTCAGGATGCGGGGCAGGAGGATCTCGCCCATCCCCAGCCACGAGGCGACCGCGCCCGTCTCCTCCATGCGCAGCTCCATCCGCCCCCTCGTGTAGGCCCGCGCCCGCTCCAGCTCCGCGGAGGAGACCGGTTCCTGCACGACGCGGTCCAGCTCGTCGAGCAGGGCGCGCAGGACGTCGCCTGCCCGATCCGGATCGAAGCCGGCATGGATCCCGACGGTGCCGCAGTCCGCATACATGGACGCGAATGTCGACACGTCGTACGCCAGCGAACGGCGTTCGCGGAGCTCCAGGAAGAGCCGGCTGCTCATCCCGTCACCCAGGATGGCGCCAAGCAGGTCCAGCGCGTAGCGGTCGGGGTCGGTGCGCGAGACGCCGGGCATCCCCAGGCACAGGTTCCCCTGCGCCAGGTCCCGGTGCACCACGCGGATCGAACCCGGCGGCGCGATCCGCGGCGGAGGCACGAGCCGCAGCGGTGACCCGTTGCGCAGGGGGTCGAGGTCATCCGCGGCGCCGCCCGAGAACCAGGACTCCGCGAGACGCCGGACGGTGGCGTGGTCGGTGTGGCCGGCCGCGGCAAGCACCATCCGATCGGGGCGATACCACTGGGCCCAGTGTTCCCGGGTCCGCGCGCGGGTCGCCCTTCGCACGGATCCGGGAGTGCCCGCGATCTCGCGGCCCAGCGGGTGCTGACCGAAGAGCAGCTCGTCGAAGAGCGTGAACACGTGATCTGCCGGGGAGTCGATGTACATCCGGATCTCGTCGACGATCACCGGCTTCTCGGCCACGAGGTCGGCGTGCCGCAGGAGCGGTCGGAGGGCCAGCTCTCGCACCACGCCCAGGCCGGTCGCCGCGGCGTTGGCCGGGACGCGGGCGGTGTACGCGGTGATCTCGCGATCGGTGCTCGCATTGACGCTCCCGCCGCAGCCCTCCACCGCCTCGGAGAGGGCGCCTGGATCCGGATATCCGGCGGTTCCCTTGAAGACGAGGTGCTCGAGCAGGTGGGAGAGGCCGGCGTGGCGATCGTCCTCGTGGCGCGAGCCCACCCCCACGAAGAGCGCCACGGATACCGAACGCGCGTGCGGCATGGCATGGGTCACCACCCGCATCCCGTTGGCCAGCACCGTTCGCTCGAAGTCCGGCCCGTCAATGGTCGCGCGCTGTGGCGCAGCCCGCGCCGTCACCTATGCGTCCTCGTCCTCATCCGCTCCTTCAGGCCCATCCGCGGACATCATCAGCTCCATCTGGATGAAGCGCAGGTCGCGGGCCAGCTCGTCGGCGTTCCGCGGCAATGGATGGCCGTCGTCCGCGTCATCGCCGCCCATGCGCGGCGAGGCGGCGAACTCCAGGACCACCCGCTCGGAGCCAATGACCAGGGTGTACACGAGCAGCTGCTCCGAGGTGGTGTCGAACTGCAGGTAGTCGAACGAGTCGAGGTTCACGCAGATCGAGAGCGGGGTGAAGTAGGATGCGATCTCGGGGTGGTCGACCACGATGCGCTCCACCCACCCGGCGCCCCTGCTCTCGACGTGGGCGCCGCGGTAGTAGGTGTACGTCACCGTCTGCTTCAGCAGCGGCCGGAGGATGTTGTACACATCGGTCCGGTTGGTGACGACGCCGGTGTTGATGTAGAGCTTCGCTCGGGCGTCGGACATGCGGCTCGTGCTCGCTGCGGGCTGCGGGGGTTGGGTCGTCGGCGAGTCTAGCACCGGGCCACCGATCCGCATGAACCTATGGCGCGGGAGCCGGTTCCGTGCCGACCGGCTGCTAGGATGTGCGCCGGAATGAAGCTCCTCGCGGTCGACATCGGCAACACGAACCTGACGCTCGGCCTCTTCGAGGACGAGCACCTCGTCGGGTCCTGGCGCGCCACGACCCGGACCACGGCCACCGATGACGAGCTCGCCGCGCTCCTGACCGGCCTGCTGGGCCTCGACGGCCATGGGCTTGCATCGCTCGACGGGGTCGCCCTGGCCAGCGTCGTTCCGCCCCTGACCACGACCTTCCTGCGCATGGCGCGCGAACGCGCCGGCGCCGATGCCTTCGTTCTCGAGGCCGGCACCATCGAGGGTGTCCTCGCCATCGAGATCGACCGCCCCGCGGAGGCGGGCGCCGATCGCCTGGCCAACGCGCTCGCAGCACGCAACGAGCTGGGCGGCCCGGCCATCGTCGTCGACCTCGGGACGAGCACCAACTTCGACCTCGTGAGCGCAGAGGGCGCGTACATCGGCGGCGCCATCGCCCCCGGCCTGGGCCTCTCCCTCGAGGCGCTCGTGGGTCGCGCCAGCAAGCTGCCGCGGATCGAGCTGCGCCGCCCGGAGCACGCCATCGGCGCCAGCACCGTGAGCGCCATGCAGAGCGGCATGGTGCTCGGCTACATCGGCCTGGTCAGCGGACTGCTGACCGCACTCCGCACCGAGCTCGCGGAACGCTCACCGCGCGACGCGCGGATCCACGTCGTCGCGACCGGGGGCCACACCTACGAGCCGTGGCTGGCCGAGGTGCCCGGCATCGACGCCGTGGAGCCCGATCTCACGCTGCGCGGTATCCGGTACGCCTGGGAGGCGTCGCGCTCGGCGCGGCACACCGCAGCCGGGGCAGCGGGCGGGGGGCGCACGTGAGCGGCGACCAGCGGCCGCTTGCCGGGCGCCGCATCGTGGTGGGCGTCACCGGCAGCATTGCCGCCTACAAGGCCATCCTCCTCGTCCGCCGCCTGATGGAGCGCGGCGCGGAGGTTGACGTGGTGATGACCCACTCGGCGACGGCCTTCGTGACCCCGCTGACCTTCGAGAGCCTCACCCATCGGCCGGCGGTCACCGACGTGCTGGGCCTCGACGCCGAGCAGCAGATCGCGCACATCGAGCTGGCCGAAGCGGCCGATGCCCTGGTCATCGCTCCGGCCACGGCCAACCTCATCGCCGAGCTCGCGGCCGGCCTGGTGGGCAGCGCCTTGACCGCGGTGGCCTGCGCCAGCCGCGCGCCGGTGGTCGTGGCACCCGCCATGGATGCCGGGATGTGGACGAACCCGGTCACCCAGCGCAACGTGACCGCACTCCGCGAGCTCGGCTACCGGGTCGTCGAACCGGAGGTGGGGGCACTCGCGTCGGGACTGACCGGGATCGGTCGACTGGCGGAGACGGCGACCATCGCCGAGGCGGTCGAGCGCCTCTTCGAGCACGCGGGCGACATGGACGGCCTGCGGGTCGTGGTGAGCGCGGGCGGAACGCGCGAGCCCATCGACCCGGTTCGATTCATCGGCAATCGCAGCAGCGGGAAGATGGGCGTCGCCATCGCGGAGGCGGCGCGCGATCGGGGTGCCTCGGTGACGCTGATCGCCGGAAGCATGAGCGTCGCTCCCCCGCCGGGCGTCACCGTGGTGGCCGCGGCGACTGCCGGTGAGATGCGGAGCTCCGTGCTGCGCGAGGCGGCGGGCGCCGACATCCTGGTCATGGCCGCCGCCGTGGCGGACTTCGCGCCGAAGCAGACGAGCAGCCGAAAGATCAAGCGGGACGGGGCGGGCCTCCAGATCGACCTGGTCGCCAACCCGGACATCGTGGCCGAGGTGGGCGAGATGCCCGCCGGCATTCGCCCGTTCCTGATCGGCTTCGCCGCCGAGAGCGACGACCTGGAGGCGAACGCCACCGGCAAGCTGCGCGACAAGGGGCTGGATCTCATCGTGGGCAACGTCGTGGGTGGACCGTTCGACGCCATAGGCTCCGACGAGAACAAGGTCACCGTCTTCGGGATGGAGGGGGCCCTGACCGATTGGCCGATGCTCCCCAAGCGGCAGGTCGCCGAGCGCCTGTGGGACGTCATTGCGGACCGCTTCCGGACCGTGCGCGATCAACCTGCCCCCAGGCCGACCCGTGGTCGCGGGACCCGGCGGGCCGACGCGCCCGGCCGCTGACCGCCGATGCTCGTCGCGCGCACCGTTCCCGAGCTCCGGGAGGCAATCCTCGAACGACGACTCGCCGGCGACGCCGTGGGCTTCGTCCCGACCATGGGGTTCCTCCACGAGGGCCAGCTCTCGCTCGTGCGACGCGCCCGCGGCGAGAACGGCTGTGTCGTGGTGAGCTGCTTCGTGAACCCCACGGTCTTCGCGTCCCCTGCGGAGGCGGCGAACTACCCCCGCGACGAGACCCGTGACGTCGCCCTGCTCGAGCGTGCGGAGGCGGACATCGCGTTCCTGCCCTCGGTGACCACGGTGTACCCGCTGGACGACCTCACCCGGATCACGGTGGAGGGGCTCACCCGGCGGCTCGAGGGTGCGTCTCGCCCCGGCTACCTCGACGGCCTCACCACCGCGACCATCAAGCTCATCAACCTCGTCGGCCCCGCGCGCCTCTACCTTGGCCAGAAGGACGCGCAGCGGGTGGTCGTGATCCGGCGCATGCTCACGGACCTCTTCGTGAACCTGGACCTGGTCGTCTGCCCAACCGTGCGCGATCCCGACGGGGTCGCGATCGCGGCGGCGAACCGCCAGCTCTCGATCGAGGAGCGACATGCCGCCGCCTGCCTGTTCGACGCGCTCGAGTCGGCCCGCCGCGCCTACGACCGGGGGGAGCGATCGGCGGAGGTGCTCCGGGCGCGGATGGAGGACGTCATCGCGGTTGAGCCGATGGCGCGGCCGGATTACGTGAGCGTGGCGGACGCCTACACCCTCGCCGAGCTGCAGCGCGTCACGGGGCCTGCGCTGGCGCTGCTCGCGGTCTTCATCGGCCGCACGCGGCTCACCGACACCATGCCCCTCGCCTGGGATGTCGCCTGACGAGCCCGCCGGGTCGATCCGAAAGTACTAGTGACCGCTAGGCCCAAGACCGTAGAATCCGCCTCGTCACCGCGGTTCCGGTACGCGACCGGGTTCATCGCGGCGCACGAGGAGGCCGGCGAGTGCCCACGCCCGGCCTCCTTCCTTTTCCGGGCGCCCGACCCTGCTCCCTAGGCGCGCTCGCCCGCGGCCCGCAGCTGCGCCTTGTGCGCTCGCTTCTGCTCCTGGTAGGCGGCGAGCGCCTCGGGAGAGTCCACGTCGCCAAGGGTCGGGTGCTTCGGGAGCCGTTCCTCCAGCCCCGGCAGCGTCACGCCAAAGCGTTTCGCGAGGATGGCCAGGATCGAGCCGGCCTTCATCTCGCCGATGGAGGGCAGCGCCAGCAGCCGCCGCTCGAGGTCCGCCCCGTCCTCGGCGCCGCCCCAGATGCGCCCGGTGCTGCCGCCGTAGTCATCGGCGACGGCCGTGGCGAGGGCACGGACCCGGGTGGCCATGGCGCCGGGGAACCGGTGCAGGGCGGGCCGCTCGCGGAAGATGCGATCCAGCTCGGCGGGGTCCATGGCGGCGATGCCGGCCGGATCGAGGTGGCCGAGGCGGCGGAGAAGCTCCATCGGCCCGGAGAACGCCTTCTGCACGCTCACCTGCTGATCGAGGGCGAACCCGACCAGCAGGGCGAACGGGTCGGCGGCCAGAAGGCGGTCCGCGTCGGGATCGCCGGTGAAGGGGAGCGCGTCGACGGCGCGTGGTGTCGCGGTCATGCGCGCATGGTACGAGCCGGCGCGCTCCCGGTCGAGGTCAGCCGCGGGCCTTGCTCCGACGCTCGATGAGATCCACCGCCTCGCGCAGGCGCTGCACCAGCTCCGGCTCGATCATCTCCGGGGCGAGGTGCTCCCCCAGCCGCTCGAGGAGGTCGGCCGCCACGGTCATGAGGATGTCCGCGTCGGCGATGAAGAACTGCGGCTCGTTGTTGTAGCGGACCAGGGTCAGGCGCCCCTGGAGCGTGGTTCCGCCCTCGCCATGGAGCACCTGGGTCCCGAAGTTGTGCCCCTGGATTCCGTCGGGATTGTTCAGGTAGTTCAGCGCGTTGTCGATGGCCAGGCCGAATCGGGCGCGCCACGAGACCATCCGCTCGTGGGTCTCCGGCGGCAGTCCCATCTCACCGGTCTCCTCGAAGACGGAGCGGTCGACGGTCAGGAGCCCCACGAGGGTCGAGCCGGCGCGGCCTCCCAGCATGACCTGCAGCGAACGCTCGAGGGTGAAGACGTCGGCATCAAAGCGTGGCGAGGTGGTGACCTCCGCGAGAAGGTCCTCGACGTTGTCCAGCTGCCCCGGCTCCGCGAGCGCGTTGGCCAGGTTCACGATCTCCTCGCGGAAGAGGAATCGCTCCTCGTGATCCAGCATCGGTTCGCCCTCCTCACCGGCGATTGCTGCGTCAAATAGAAGGCGGGCGCCGGCGTTGGAGCCGGCGCCCGCATGAGTCGGTCCGAGAGGAGTCTACGGGTAGAGGCCCCGAAGGGTCGTCGCCTCGGCGACGCGGGCCACCGCGACCATGTACGCGGCCGTCCGCATGTGGACCTCGTGGAGCTTGCTCATCTCGTACACGTCGCCGAAGGCCTTGTCCATGATCTGCTTCAGCGACTCGTTGATGCGCTCCTCGGTCCAGAAGAAGGACTGCATGTCCTGGACCCATTCGAAGTAGCTGACCGTGACGCCACCGGCGTTGCACAGGATGTCCGGGATCAGGAAGATCCCGCGCTCGTGGAGGATCTCGTCCGCCTCGGGCGTGGTGGGCCCGTTCGCCGCCTCGGCAATGATGCGGGCCTTGATGCGCGGCGCATTGCCGGCCGTGATCTGGTTCTCCAGCGCCGCCGGCACGAGGATGTCGCAGTCAACTTCCAGGAGCGCGCTGTTGCTGATCCCCTCGGCCTTCGGATACCCGACCACGGTGCCGTGCTCGCGCTTCCACGCGCTCACGTTGTTGGGGTCGAGGCCGGCCGGGTTGTGGATCCCACCGGTCGAGTCGCTCACCGCGACGATGGTGGCGCCCTCGTCGTGGAGCAGGGTGGCGGCGATGGAACCCGCATTGCCGTAGCCCTGGATCGCGACCCGGGCACCCTTGAGCGGGACCATCAGCGCGGCGCTGGCCTGCTGCAGGGTGTAGACCGCGCCGCGGGCGGTGGCCTCGTTGCGACCGAGCGAACCGCCGATGGCGATGGGCTTGCCGGTCACGACGCCGGAGATCGTGTAGCCGTGATGCATGGAGAAGGTGTCCATGATCCAGGCCATGGTCTGCGCGTTCGTGTTGACGTCCGGAGCGGGAATGTCCCGATCGGGGCCGATGAGCGGGCTGATCTCGGTGGCGAAGCGGCGAGTCAGGCCTTCGAGCTCGCGACGCGACAGCTTCTTGGGGTCGACGATGACGCCGCCCTTGCCGCCGCCGTAGGGGATGTTCACGACCGCACACTTCCAGGTCATCCACATCGACAGGGCGCGAACCTCGTCGAGCGTGACGTCCTGGTGGTAGCGGATGCCGCCCTTGGCCGGGCCGCGCGACACGTTGTGCTGGACGCGGTAGCCGGTGAAGACCTCGACGTGCCCGTCGTCCATGGTCACCGGGAAGTTGACGGTAAGCTCGCGCTTCGGGACCCGGAGGACGCGTCGGAGACCGTCGTCCAGGTCCAGCTTCTGTGCGGCGGCATCGAACTGCTGCTGGGCGACGGCCCAGATGTTCGGTACCTCCGCAACCTTGTGTTCGCTGGCCATAGCGGTGTGAGGTTGCCTCCAATGAATCGCGGCCCGGCGCCTTCGCAGGTCATGCAGGCGAGAGCAGGCCTGAGTCGCAAGCGGTGCAAATTATAGAAGGACCAATCCAATCACCCGGGTGCCGGAACGCCCGAAGGCGAGGGTCCTGCGGCCCGTGGACCTGGTCCGGTCAGACCGTCTCGATGGCCATCGCCACGGCGCCGCCGCCACCCAGGCAGAGCGTCGCAAGACCCTTGCCACCGCCCCGACGCCGCAGCTCGTGAAGCAGCGTGGCGAGGACTCGGGCGCCGGACGCACCGATCGGATGGCCCAGGGCGATGGCCCCGCCGTTGACGTTGACCCGGTCCCAGTCGAAGCCCAGCTCGTTGCCATCGGCGAGGACCTGGGCCGCGAACGCCTCGTTGATCTCGATCAGGTCGAAGTCGTCCACCGTGCCGCCCACCTTCTCGAGCAGCCGGCGCACGCCGTGAATGGGCGCCTCGAAGAGCCACTCCGGCGCCACGTCCGCCTGCGCGTAGCCGATGATGCGGGCCAGCGGCCTCGCGCCCTCCCGCTCGACCGCCGCCTCCGAGGCGATGACCACCGCGGCGGCGCCGTCGGTGATCCCGGGGGCGTTGCCCGCGGTCACCGTTCCGCCGTCCGGCTGGAAGGCGGGTTTCAGGCGCGCGAGTGCCTCGAGCGAGCTATCCGCTCGCGGGTTCTCATCGGTGTCCACGACGGTTGGCCCCTTCCTGCCGGGTACCTCGACGGGGACGATCTCATCCGCGAAGCGACCGGCGTCGATGGCCGCCAGCGCACGCTCGTGTGAGCGGAGGGCGAATGCGTCCTGCGCTTCGCGGGTCACGTCGTGCTTGGCGGCCACCCGCTCCGCATGGAGGCCCATGTGGACGTCGCAGATCGCGCACCACAGGCCGTCGTGGACCGTGCTGTCGACGATCTCGCCATTTCCCAGGCGATAGCCGGTCCGAGCCTGGGGCAGCAGGTACGGCCCCAGGTTCATGTTCTCCATGCCCCCGGCCACGATCACCTCCGCGTCTCCGGCACGGATCTCGGAGGCGCCCAGCATCACCGCCTTCAGGCCGGATCCGCAGACCTTGTTGATGGTCGTCGCGCTGACCCCGTCCGGGAGACCGCCGCCCAGGGCTGCCTGCCGGGCGGGCGCCTGGCCAGCGCCGGCCTGCAGGACCTGGCCCATGATCGCCTCGTCCACGTGCTCGGGCGCGATGCCCGCACGCTCAACGGCGGCGCGAATGGCAATGCTCCCGAGACGTGTGGCGGGAGTGGTTGACAGGCCGCCGCCGAACTTGCCGATGGGCGTCCGGGCCGCGGACAGGATGAAGACGTCGCTCATGCGGGAATGGTACTCCGGGCCTGCGCCGACAGCGCCTGCGGCGATCCGTCGCAGCCGTCCCTCCTGGGTCTCCGGCGGTCAGTCGCCGGCGTCGCCGCCCCGGTCGAACAGGTACCCGATCTTGGCCGCCCATCGCTCCTTCACGACCCGTGCCTTGATCTTGAGCGACGGCGTCAGCTCGCCCGCCTCCTCGTTCAGCAACCGCGGGAGCAGCGCAATGCGTCGCGGGCGCTCGTAGACGGCGAAGCCGTCGAGGAGGCGGCGTGCCTCGCCCTCGATGAGCTTCACCACGGAGCGCTCCTCCACGAGCTGCTCCGGCGGCATCTCCGCCAGGTCGTTCCCCGCGGCCCAGTGCCCGAGCTCGTCGAAATCCGGGACGATGAGCGCACCGGTGTAGGGCTGGTTGTCGCCGAGGATGAGCACCTGCGCGATGTACCTGCTCGTGAGGAGCGCGATCTCCATGGGCGAGGGCGCCACGTTCTTGCCGTTGGCGAGGACGATCACGTTCTTCAGCCGGTCCGTGATCCGGATGCGCCCGGTCTCGTCGATCTCGCCGATGTCACCGGTATGGAACCAGCCGTCGTCGTCGATGACGCGGGCCGTCTCCTCTGCCTGGTCCAGGTAGCCCTGCATGATCTGCGGGCCCCGGGCCAGGATCTCGCCGGTCTCGGGTTCGATCATGACCTCCGTGCCGGCCACGGGACGACCCACGGTCCCGAACTTGAAGTCCTGCGGCGTGTTGAGCGTGAGGAGCGGCGCCGTCTCGGTCAGCCCGTACCCCTCCAGGATCAGCATGCCCATCGCGAAGAAGAATTCGCCAATCTCCTGCGACAGGGGCGCGCCGCCGGACACGAAGTACCGAACCCGGCCGCCGGTTCGCTCCTTGATGCGGTGGAAGACGAGCCGATCCGCCAGCGCCAGCTGCACGGCGAGCCACGCCGAGTCCGCACGACCCGCGAGATGGTTCTCGTACTTGGCGCGGCCCAGGCCCAGGGCCCAGCGGAAGATGCGCTGGCGGAGTGCCGGGCCGGCCTCCACCGTCGAGGTCACGCGGGCGTAGAGCCGCTCGTAGAGCCGCGGCACGGCGACCATCACCGTGGGATGGGTCTCGACCATGTTCGCCGGCAGGCGCTCGATGGCCGGCTCTGCGTAGGCGATGGTGCAGCCGCGTCCGAGCGGGACCACCTGCCCGGCCGCCCGCTCAGTCATGTGGCTCAGCGGCAGGAAGGAGAGGAACAGGTCGTGCTCGTTGAAGTCGACCGCCTGGATCCCGGCTTCGAAGTTGTGGAGGATGTTTCCGTGGGTGAGGATCACGCCTTTCGGGTTGGCCGTGGTGCCCGACGTGTGGACGATGGTGGCCACGGCGTCTCGTTCGATCGCCCGCCAGCCGGCCTCCCACGCGGCGAGCTCATCCGCGCTCGCGGTCGCCATGTCGAAGATCCCGTCGAGGCTGATTGCGTCGGCGGGGACCTTGCCGCGGTCGTCGATGACGATCATGTGCTCCAGCGTCGGGCATCGCTCGCGGATCGCCACGATCTTGGCCGCCTGCTGCGCGTTCTCCACGATCACGGCCCGCGCCTGCACGTTGTTGATCACATAGGCCGCCTGGCCCGGCTCCACCGAGGGATAGATCGGGCAGCTCACGGCACCGATCGAGAGCGACGCAAGATCCGCGGTCAGCCAGGCCGGGCGGGTGCGGCTCATGATGCAGATCCGGTCACCGGCCTCCAGGCCGAGGTGTCGCAGGCCAACGGCCACCTGGGTGATCCAGGTCCACAGCTCGCCGTAGGTGATCGATCGCCAGACCACCTCGTCCTCGGTCTCGGCGTCGCCGCCCGTCTGGCGCCGGGTGCGTGGCAGCTTCCAGCGCAGCGCCTCCTTCTCCGGGTCCCGGTCGACGGTGCGGCGCACGAGGTCCACCAGGCTGCTGGCGCGCAGCTCGTCGGGGACCGCGAGCGGATCTCCGCGGCTGACGGCGCCCCGCCGAGGCCCGGGAACGATCGCGGTGGTCATCGGTCTGGCCTCCCTCGAAACCGCGTCATCCTCCTGCAGGTGGGCGAACGGATAGGCCCGGGCTCCACCGCGGCTCATGTGCTCCGCCGCAGCCCCTCGAGCAGGTGCTGCGCGACGATGAGCCGATGGATCTGGTTGGTGCCCTCGTAGATCTGCGCCCCCTTGGCATCCCGCATGAGGCGCTCCACCGGGTTGTCCCGGCTGTATCCGGCGCCACCGTAAACCTGCACGGCGTCGGTTGTCACCTCCATGGCGGCGTCCGACGCGAACATCTTGGCCATGCTGCTTGCCGCGTTGATGGGTTCTCCCGCGTCGCGCAGACGCGCTGCCCGCCAGGTCAGGAGGCGCGCCGCCTCGACCTTGGTGGCCGCATCGGCGAGCATCGCCTGGATCATCTCCTGGTCGGCGATGGGCCGGCCGAACTGGGTCCGCTGCAGCGCATAGCGACCGGCATGCTCCAGGGCGGCGCGCGCCACGCCCACGCAGATGGCAGCGATACTGATCCGGCCGGCGCCCAGCGATGAGAGCGCCACCTTGAGCCCGTCGCCCTCCGCTCCCAGGCGGTTCGCCTCCGGCACCACAGCGCCGTCGAAGACGAGCTCCGCGGAGACCGAGTCGCGGATCCCCATCTTTCGCTCGTGCCCGGCAACGGTGAAGCCGTCGGTGGGCCGCTCGACGGCGAAGGCGGTGATCCCCTCTCGCCCCCGCGAGCGATCGACCGTGGCGAAGACGATGGTCACCTCCGACTCATGGCCGTTCGTGATCCAGATCTTGCTGCCGGTCAGCGCGTAGCCCCCGTCCGTGCGCTCGGCGCGCAACGCCAGCGCCGCGGCGTCCGACCCCGCTCCGGGCTCCGTGAGCGCGAAGGCGCCAAGACGCTCCCCGGCGGTCATGGGCGGCAGCAGGCGCGCCTTCTGCTCGTCGGTTCCGTGCGCCAGGATGGGCAGCTGGGCCAGGACGTGAACGGAGAGGCTCACCGCCATCCCCATGTCGGCCGCGCCGATCTCTTCGCAGGCCAGGACCCACGGGAAGGTCCCCATCCCGGCCCCGCCGTACTTCTCCGGATAGGGCAGGCCGGCCAGGCCCAGCTCCGCCATCCCGCGGAAGAGGGACCGGTCGTAGCGCTCCTCCTCGTCGCGCTGGGCGGCCGTGGGTGCCAGCTCGCGCTGCGCGAAGTCCCGCACGGTGTCGCGAACCTGCCGCTCCTCCTCCGTGAGGGCGAAGGGGTCCGGACGGGTGGGCGGTGCCGCGGCGACCATCAGCCGATCTTGCTCCCGCTCTCGTCGTAGCGGTAGAACCCCCGGCCCGCCTTGCGTCCGAGGTGGCCGGCGGTGACCATCTGCCGCAGGAGCGGGGCAGCACGGAACTTGGGATCGCCGAACCCGCGGTACAGCACATCCATGACGCCGAGCATGACGTCGTTGCCGATGAAGTCGCTCAGCTCCAGCGGTCCCATCGGGTGGTTCAGGCCCAGCCTGGCCCCGGTATCGATGTCCTCGGCGGTACCGGTCGATTCCATCAGTGCGAAGACGGCCTCGTTGATGAAGGGGCCCAGCATCCGGTTGACCAGGAAGCCGGGCATGTCCTTCGACTCGATCACGGTCTTGCCCAGCTCCTCGGCGAACGTGCGGCAGGCCGCGTACGTCGCGCCATCGGTCTCCAGGCCACGGATGATCTCGATCAGCTTCATGACCGGGACGGGGCTGAAGAAGTGCAGCCCGATGAACTGCGCTGGCCGGTCGGTGACCGTCGCCAGGCCGGTGATGCTGATGCTGCTCGTGTTGGACGCGAAGATGGTGCCGCGATCCGCCGCTGCCGTGAGGGCCGTCCAGGTTTCACGCTTCAGCGGCTCGTCCTCGAAGACGGCCTCGACGACGATGTCGTGACCCGCGGCGGCGGCCGGGCCGGCGGAGGTCGTGATCCGGGACAGAATTGCGTCCGCGGCAGTCTGCTCCAGCTTGCCCTTGGAGACCTGGCGGCCCAGGTTCCCGGCGACGCGGGCCTTGCCCTTCTCCGCCAGCTCGGCGGTGCGGTCCGCGAGGGTGACCGATTTCCCGGCGGCGGCGCTGACCTGGGCGATGCCGTGCCCCATCAGGCCCGCGCCGATGACGAAGACGCGTTCGATGCTCATGGCTGGCTAGCCTAGCAGGGCCGGCGAGCCGCGAGGCTGCCCCGCAGCTCAGTGCTCGAGCAGGCTCCCCGCCGCGGTGATCGGGTCGAGCTCGCGGTCCGCCACGGCTCGGATCGTCTCGTTCCACCGTGGGTCGGCCGCAGCCCGTCGCGCCGCCTGCTCGGAGAGTGCGCGGAGGACCTGGTTTCGCGCACGGGCCAGGGCCTGCTCCCGGGATCGCGCCGTCTCACGATGGGCGTCGATCGCATCGACGAGCGCCGCGACACCCTCGCCGGTGACCGCCGTCGTGACGAGGATCGGCGGTGGCGCTCCGAAGCGCCCGCCGGCCCCGGCCAGCATCGCGCGGAGCTGGCGCGCGGCCCGGTCCGCACCCGGCCGATCGCCCTTGTTCACCGCGACAACGTCGGCGACCTCCAGGAGCCCGGCCTTGATGGCCTGGACCTCGTCGCCCATCTCCGGCACCTCGACCACCACCGTCGTCTCCGCCAGCCGGGCGATCTCCACCTCACTCTGGCCGGCTCCCACGGTCTCCACCAGGACGGGGTCGTAGCCGGCCGCGTCGAGCGCCGCGGCGGCCAACCAGGTCGCGCCGGCGATCCCGCCCAGCTCCCCGCGCGCGGCCATGCTGCGCATGAAGACGTCGCGATCGGACGCGTGCTCCATCATCCGGATGCGGTCGCCCATGATCGCGCCGCCGGTGTACGGCGACGACGGGTCGACGGCCACGATCCCCACGCGTCGGCCACGGCGCCGATACTCGGAGGTCAGCGCACTGACCAGCGTGGACTTGCCCGCCCCGGGCGGACCGGTGACGCCCACCACGTGCGCTCCGCGGGTGGCCCCGAACACCGCGGGCAGCACGGCCCGTGTATCGGCGTCGCCGCCCTCGATTGCGGTGAGAAGCCGCGCGAGCGCCCTCCGGTCCCCGGCCACCGCCGCCTCGAGGAGGGCGGAGGCATCAGCCACGGGCCGGCCGGCACATGCGGGTCAGCGCGACCGACGGACGTGCTCGCGCAGGTAGCGAGCGACCTCGCCGATGCTCGTCCCGGGCCCGAAGATCTCCGAGATGCCGGCCTCCCGCAAGGGACCGATGTCCGCGTCGGGAATGATCCCGCCGGCGGCGATGAGGACGTCGCCCATGCCGCGCTCGCGAACGAGCGACGCGATCCTGGGCAGAAGCGTCATGTGCGCGCCGGAGAGGATCGAGAGCCCGACGACGTCGACGTCCTCCTGCTCGGCGGCATCGGCGATCATCTCGGGCGTCTGGCGCAGCCCGGTGTAGATCACCTCGAAGCCCTCGTCGCGCAGGCCGCGGGCGAGCACCTTCGCGCCACGGTCGTGGCCGTCCAGGCCGGGCTTGGCGATCAGGACCCGGATCGGCCCCTCGCGTTCGCTGGCGCCGCCATCGGTCCCGCTCTCGTTCGTCATCGCTGGCCGATTCTAGCCGCCCGGGTTGCCGATCAGGGCCAGGAACTCGGTCCGCGTCTTGGGGTCCATGCGGAACCGGCCCAGCATGGCGCTGGTCACCATCCGCGCCTGCTCCTTCTTCACACCCCGCATCATGGTGCACATGTGGCTGGCCTCGACGACGCAGGCCACCCCGCGGGGCGCGAGCCGCTCCATGAGGAACTCGGCAACCTGCTGGGTGAGCCGCTCCTGGAGCTGGAGGCGTCGACCGTACATCTCCACGATGCGCGGGATCTTCGACAGGCCGATGACCCGGCCCTTCGGCAGGTATCCCACGTGCACCTTCCCGAAGAAGGGCAGCAGGTGGTGCTCGCAGAGCGAGAAGAAGCCGATGTCGCGCACGACCACCATCTCGTCGTACTCGACGTCGTAGCACGCGCCGTTCATGAGCTCGTCCGGGTCCACGCGGTAGCCGGCCGCGAGCTCCTCGTACATGCGCCGCACGCGGCCGGGTGTCCCCGCCAACCCAGCCCGATCGGGATCCTCCCCGATCTCCAGGAGCATGACGCGGACCGCCTCTTCGATCTCCGGACCGACCTGCATGCTTGCCATGCGCGGATGCTACCAGCCACGCCGGACGAGCCCCGCGGCTCCGGCTACCATGCCGCCGTGACAGACGCCCGTCCCACGCCTCCGACCCTCACCGCGCGGCCCCTTCGCGCTGATGCGTACGCCGCCTGGTACCGCCGGGTCACGGATGCCTACGCCGAGGACATTGCCACCAACGGGCTCGTGGAGCGAATGGCCGCGCAACGCAAGGCGGAGCACGACATGGCCGCCGTGCTGCCCGACGGCCTCGACACCACGGGCCAGCAGATCATGGTGCTCGAGGCGGAGGGGAACGCGGTGGGCCGCCTGTGGGTCGGCCATCGCGAGATCGACGGTCGCCCGGTCCTCTACGTCTGGGACGTCGAGATCGACCCCGAGAGCCGCGGCAGGGGCTTTGGGCGACAGGCGATGCGGCTCGTCGAGGAGACGGCCCGGGCCAGGGGGCTGACGCGCATCGATCTCAATGTCTTCGGGGGCAACCAGGTGGCCCGCAGCCTGTACCGCTCGCTGGGATACGAGGAGCGGGCGGTCGCGATGTCGCTGGACCTAGGCGAGACGAACCTGTCGCGGTAGACTTGACCGGTCCGATCCAGGGGGACACCCGACACCACGCCACCGCAGGCAGACGATCGTCCGACCCATGATTCTGCACACCACGGCCTCCCACTCCCGCCTTCCCTTCGGCCGATTCTCCGCGCTCGCTCCCGACCGCCTGGCCGCCGGACTCGGCCGGCATCTCGACGATCGATTCCACTACGTCCGCCACGCGGCGCCCGCCGGGTCGGAGCCGACCGACGCGGTGGTGGTCGGGCCGGGTGGGACCTGGGCACTCTCTCTGGGTCATGATCGCGGCCGCTTCCGCAAGCGGAACGGCCACTGGTACCGCTGGAGTCGGTCCACCGACTCGTGGATTCCGTGGGACGCGCTGCCCGTGACCCGGGCCCGGCTCGCGGGGCACCGGCTGGAGCTGATCCTCGAGCGCGCCGGACTCCCTGCCGGCGTGGAGGCCTGCCTGGTCACCGGTGCGGAGACCGAGATCGGCTGGGAGGCCGACCAGCGTCCCGGGATCCATGTCCACGCCACCCTCGACGGGCTTGCCCGCCGGATCATGCGCGACGAGATTCTCACCGATCCGCAGGTCGACCGCATCGTCGCCGTTCTCGATCCGAGGCAGCCGCTCCCCCGCCTGGCACCCTCGACACCGAACGGCTGAGTGAGCCGCCCAGGCTCCCCGCTCGCGGCGGGCATCGCCGGGATCGTCGTGCTCGTCGCGCTGGGGGGAGCGTGGCTCCAGCCCGCGCTGGCCATCCCCGTCGTCTGGCCGCTCCTCTACCTCGTGCCCGGGTGGGGCATCGTTGCGCTGGCGCTGCCGCGGATCCCCGCGACCGGGCGCCTGGGACTGGCGGTCATCCTCTCCGTCGCGGTGAGCACCCACCTCGTCTGGTGGCTCTCGTTGCCGTTCGGCTACTCGCGCGCAACGGTCTTCGTGGCCGCCGTGCTTCTCGCGGCCCCCATCCCCGTCGCGGCCTGGCGCGGCAGCCCGTTCGGCGGCCTGGCGCACAGCGTCCGTGGCGCCTGGAACGCATTCGCCCGGGAACCGGCGCCGTTCCTCCTGGCGCTCGTCGCCGGGAGCTTCGTGGGCCTCGTCCTCGCCAGCGGACTGTGGCACGTCACCGCCGCGGGCGTCGACAGCGGCGGCTCGAACTGGAGCGACCTCGGCGTCCATCTCTCCATCGCCCAGAGCCTGAACGCCGGCAACTTCCCGCCGCAGGTGCCGTACTTCGCGGGCGAACCGCTCGTCTACCACTGGTTCGCCGACTTCCACGACGCGATCGTCGCGAACGCGGCCGGGCTCTTCGCGATCCCGGTCTTCGTCACCTCGTCCGCGATCCTGGCAGGCTCGCTGGTCCTGTGTGTCCATGGGCTCGGCCGGACCCTGCTCCGGGGCCGTGGCGCGCGCCGCGCCGCGTTCATCGCGGGGGGCATCGCGGTCTTCGCCGGGGGGTTCGGCTGGATCCGGTTGGTGGGGGACCTGGCCAACGGCCTGGGTGACCCGCTGAGCCTGGTCACCGCGCACAGCTACGACAACGCGTGGTTCGACCCGCTGGGCCAGGTCACCTGGCCGTACTTCCGGATCCCGTCCGTGATGGGCACCGGGCTCCTCGTCCACCGCGCCACGATGGCCGGCCTGCCCATGCTGGTGGCCATGGTCCTCCTCCTCGTGGCGGGCCTGCCGACCGCGAGACGGCGGCGTGCCGGCTGGCGAGACCGCCCGATGCTGATCGCCCTGGCCGGACTGACGGGAGCCCTCCTGGCTCCCTTCCATTTCTTCTTCTTCCCCGCCGGCCTGCTCCTGGCCTTGCTCTGGGTCGTCACCGCCGGACGACTGACCGATGCAGCCACGCCTCGCAACGCGCTGCTCTTCCTGGCCCCGTACCTCCTCAGCCTGCCCTTCGCCGTGGCGCCGCTCCTCCAGGCGACCGGGTCAGGGGCGCTCAAGCTGGTCGCCGGCTGGGAGTCCGCCCCGTTCGCGGATGGTCCCTGGGCCGTGGCCTTCTTCTACGTGACGAACCTGGGCGTGCCGCTGGTGCTGGCCGCCGCCGCACTCCTCTGGCGCCGGACGCCCGTGCGCTGGTTCCTGGCAGGATGGGTGATCGTGCTCTTCGTGATCCCGAACGTGGTCCAGGTCAGCACCATCGCCTTCGACATGAACAAGTACTTCCAGGCGATGTGGATCGCGGTCGCCCTCCTCGCCGGCTGGCTCCTGCGCCGATGGCCGTGGCCGGCGGTGGCCGTTGTGCTCGCCCTGAGCCTTCCGTCTCCACTCCTGGTGGGCGCCTGGACCGCGCTCAACCGCGAGCAGGTGCTCTCCGCGGACCAGCTCGCTGCGTCCGAATGGATTGCGGCCAACACGCCCGACGACGCCGTCTTTGCGACCGACGGTTGGCTGAACGCCCCCACCGATCCGGCGGGGCGGCTGCGGCTCCTCACCTTCCAGCCGTACGTGGCCAACCTGGGCTACTCCCCGGATGAGCGCGCCGCGCAGGTGAGGGCCATCTTCTGCGGTGGAAGCCCGACCGGGACGGCAAGCCTCATGCGATCGCTGCATGCCACGTACCTCATCGAGGGAGGCTGGCCGTCGCCCTGCCCGGACCCGGTCGAGTTCAGCGCGGTGCCGGGCTTCGAAGCGGTCTACCGCAACCCGTCGCTCACCATCTACCGGCTCGTGACACGGGGTGCCGCGACAGGGCCCGTATCATCGGCTCCATGAGCAGCACCGCCACGACGGGCGCGGTCGTCGCCCTCGACCACGTCACGAAGCGGTACGGACCGGACGGCACGACCCCCGCCGTGACCGAGCTCACGCTGGCGGTCTCCGCGGGCGAGGTGTGCGTCCTGGTAGGCCCGTCGGGGTGCGGCAAGACGACCACGATGAAGATGATCAACCGTCTCGTGGATCCGACCGCGGGGACCATCACCATCGACGGCGACGACATCATGGACCTGCCCGCCGTCGAGCTTCGACGGCGGATCGGGTACGTGATCCAGCAGGTGGGGCTCTTCCCGCACATGACGGTCGGCGAGAACACCGCGGTGGTGCCACGCCTGCTCCGCTGGCCGGACGGCCGGGTGCGAGATCGGGTCGAGGAGCTCCTCGACCTGGTTGGCCTCGACCCGGCGAGCTACCGCGACCGATACCCGTCGGAGCTCTCCGGCGGCGAGCGCCAGCGCGTGGGCGTGGCGAGGGCCCTGGCGGCCGATCCCCCCGTGATGCTCATGGACGAGCCGTTCGGCGCCGTGGACCCCATTCGTCGCGAGCGGCTCCAGAACGAGTTCCTGCGCCTGCAGGCCAAGGTCCGCAAGACGATCGTCTTCGTGACCCACGACGTGGACGAGGCGATCAAGATGGCGGACCGCATCGCCATCCTCCAGCGCGGCGGGATCCTGGCTCAGTACGACACGCCCAACACCATCCTCGCGCAGCCGGCGAGCGAGTTCGTGGAGCGCTTCGTCGGCGCGGATCGGGGACTGAAGCGGCTCTCCCTGGCTCGCGTCCGCGATCTCCCCCTCCTCGAGCCGGTGATCGTCCACGCCGGGGATCGCAGCCGCGACGCGGTGCGGGCGGTCGACGCCGCGCCCCTCGATTTCGCGCTGCTCGTGGACGAGGAGGATCGGCCCATCGGCTGGATCGACGGCAGCGACCTGGCCGGCGACGGTGCCATCGACCGCGGGCTCGCGACGCCGGGCGCGAGCCTGCTCGAGCCAGAGACGACCCTGCGCGACGCCCTCTCGGCCATGCTCGCCTCCTCCGTTCAGCTGGGCGTCGTGGTGGACGAGCGTGACCGGGTGCTGGGCCTGGTGAGCGTCGACCAGATCAGCGCCGTGCTCCGCAGCGCGACGCCGCCCGCCGCGAGCTGAGCCCATGCCGCCCGGAGAGCCGTTCATCCGCTTCGACTGGATCGGCAACAACCTCGACCTGATCGGCGAGCGTCTGCTGCAGCACGTGGGCATGACGCTCACGGCGGTCGTCATCGGCTTCGCGATCAGCCTTGCGGCAGCGCTCTTCATCCGTCGGCGCAGGCGCGCGGCCGCCGCAGTCATCGGCGTCACCGGCCTGCTGTACGCCATACCCAGCCTGGCACTCTTCGCCTTCCTCATCCCGTTCACCGGGATCAGCTTCCTCACGGCCGAGATCGCGCTGACGAGCTACACGCTCCTGATCCTGATCCGCAACATCCTGCTCGGGCTGGAGTCCGTTCCGCCCGAGGTCGTGGAGGCCGCGACGGGCATGGGCTACACCCGGAATCAGCTCCTATGGCGCGTGGAGCTGCCCATCGCTGTGCCGATCATCGTGGCGGGAGTCCGGATCGCGACGGTCACCACCGTCGGCCTCGTCACGGTCACGGCCCTCATCGGCCAGGGTGGCCTCGGGTACCTCATCGTGGTAACCGGTCTGCGGGGCTTCTTCCCCACCGCCATCTGGGTGGGGTCGCTGCTTTCGGTGGCGCTCGCGGTCCTTGCGGACCTGGGCCTCCTGGGAATCCAGGCACGCCTGACGCCATGGGCACGGGCCCGCAGGAGCGCAGAATGAAGCTCGTCGGCGAGCTGGCGCAGTGGCTCTCCGTCCCGGCCCACTGGACCGGCGCCGACGGCATGCTCCCCCGCCTCGTGGAGCACCTCGCCTTCTCCGGCGGGTCACTCCTGCTCTCCGTCCTCATCGCGCTTCCGGTGGGGCTCGCCATCGGCCACACCGGGCGCGGCGCCCTGGCGGCGATCAGCGTCTCGAACATCGGTCGCGCTCTGCCGACGCTGGGCCTGCTCGGGATCGTGCTGACCATCACCGCAAACTGGTGGCCGCCAATCGGCTTCTTCTTCATTCCCACCGTTGTCGCCCTGGTGGCCCTGGGGGTTCCTCCCATCGTGACAAACACCTACGCCGGCATCCGGGAGGTCGACCCGGACGCCATCGAGGCGGGACGAGGGATGGGGATGCGCGAGCTCCAGCTCCTCCGGCTGGTCGAGGTGCCGCTGGCGCTGCCCTCCATCCTCGCGGGCCTCCGCATCTCCGCGGTGCAGATCGTCGCGACCGCCACCCTGGCCGCGGTGCTGGGGGCCGGCGGGCTCGGCAGGCTCATCATCGACGGGATCGCACAGCAGGATGACGCGCAGCTCTTCATGGGCGCCGTGCTGGTCGGCATGCTCGCGATCGGCACCGAGCTGACCTTCGCCTGGCTGCAGCGAAGGCTGATTTCGCCCGGGCTCGGGACCCATCCGCTCTCGCCGGCGCGGGCCGGGGGCGGCGACCGCCACTCGCCGCAGACCCCGGTCGGGGGACCGTACGTCTAGCCTCGCGAGCTGAACCCGGCTGAAATGGTCGGCGTATTCCTGTCATCGGAGTGTCACGAGTTGGCTGATAGACTCCGGAACTCAACCGCCACGGAACGTGGCGGCAAGCTCGTCGCACCAGAAGGAGGACCCAATGCGGAGATTCCGCATGCTCGCCCTCGGGGCGTCGGTGCTGGCGCTGATCGTCGGTGCCTGCACGGCGGGAGGGGGCGGCAGCTCATCGCCATCGGCCATGAGCTCCGCGTCACAGATGGCGGAGATGCCGAAGGTCACCATCGGCTCCGCCGACTTCTACGAATCCGCCCTCGTTGGCGAGATCTATGCACAGGCCCTCGAGGCCAAGGGCTTCACCGTTGACCGCAAGTTCAACCTGGGCGCGCGGACCCTCACCAACGATGCCCTCAAGAGCGGCCAGATCAACCTCATGCCCGAGTACCTGGGCTACGAGGCGGCCGAGCTGAAGGCCACCGCCACCGGAGATCCGGCGACGACGAAGACGTCGCTCGATGCGGCCCTTGATCCGCTGGGCCTCACCTCACTGGACTACGCTCCGGGCACCGACCAGAACGGGTTCGCCGTGCGCTCCGAGACGGCCAGCTCACTGTCGCTCAAGACGATGAGCGACGCCGCCAAGGTCGCCACGCAGCTCAAGTGGGGACTGCCCCCCGAGTGCGGCACGAACGCCGGCTGCGGGCAGGCCCTCAAGGCCAAGTACGGGATCGACATCACCGCTCCGGGCTTCCAGTGGGTCAAGCTGGCACCGTGCTCGGCGGACATCGCGGTGGCGCTCAACAGCAAGAACGTCGACGTGGCCGAGCTGTGCACGACGCAGCCGGACATCGCGCGGTTCAACTTCGTCCTCCTCGAGGACGATCAGCAGTCGCAGGTGGCGGGCAACATGATCCCGATCCTGCGCAAGGATCTCGCCGATGCCGGCGGGTCCGACCTGGCTGATACCCTCAACGCCGTTTCGGCCAAGCTCACGACCGACGCCCTGACCCAGATGGGCGTCAAGGTCAACGTCGACAAGCAGAAGATCGAGGACGTCGCAAAGGGATTCCTGACCGACAACGGCCTGACCTAGGCGGGGCCTTCCCGCAGCAGCCGATGACGGGCGCCCCACGCGGGGCGCCCGCCGTCTATCCTCTCGGGTGTCCATGTCCGAGTACCTCGACCTCGCCGACTGGCGACGCCGCGTCGCCGCCATCCACGAGACGCTGCGAGCCGACCAGCGACCCGAGCCGATGCGCCTGGTCGCCTATCGCGCCGCGCGCGACCGCCTCTTCAGCGAGCACCCCTCCTCTCCCGTTCCCGCCGACGAGCGACGGACGTTCCGCGGCGTCGCCTACTGGCGTCATGACGCGTCCCTGCGCTTCACCGCGTCCCTGGAGCCGGACCCCGACGCTCCCCCACTCGACCTGCCGCGCTCCGGGGAGGGGCTGTCCTTCCCGTACACGCGGATCGGATGGGTGCGGTTCGTCGTGGATGGCACGCCCTGCACCCTCGCGGTGTACTGGATGAACGAGTACGCCGGCGGGATCTTCGTTCCCTTCCGCGACGCTACCAGCGGCACGGAGACGTACGGCGCCGGCCGCTATCTGTGGGACTCCGCGAAGGGCGCCGACCTGGGCTCCGAAGGCGATGAGCTCGTGCTGGACTTCAACTACGCGTACCACCCCTCGTGCGTGTACGACGTTCGCTGGAGCTGTCCGCTGGCGCCGCAGGAGAACTGGCTGCCGGTGCCGATCCGGGCCGGTGAGCGCCTGCCGGAGGGCCACGCGTGACGGCGCACAGGCCCGATGCCGGCGCCCTCGACCCGCGCGCCCCGCGGCGCTGCTACAAGTGCGGGAGGGAGATCGGACCGGACGCGTCCATCTGCGAGGTCTGCAACCGGGCCGGAATGGCAACGCCGTCCGCGAGCCAGTATCACGGCACGATCGTGGTGGCCATCGTCGCGGGGGTGGCCCTGCTGGCCCTCGCCGCCAGCCTGGCAATGCGGGGGATTGGTCCGTACTCGGCCCGCACCGTCTCATTCCAGCCGCAGTCACAGGGTGTCCTGGTGGCGACCGTCGCGGTGAGCAACGAGGGCACCAGGGCAGGCCGCGCCAAGTGCCGCCTCGAGGCCCGGGATGCAGCTGGGCGGGAGCTGGGGGCGGTGACCTCCGTCTCCCCGCAGGTGGGCGGCGGACAGACGGTCACCTACGACCAGTCGATACCCGGCGTGGGCGGTGATCCGGCCAGCGTCGTGGTGAGCTGCCAGTAACCCGCCCCGCGGGCCACCGGTCGCTCCGGAAGGTCAGCCGAGGATGACGGTCACCTTGACCAGGCCGCGCGACAGCGGCAGATCGCTGACCAGGGCCCACGCCTCGGGCGTGAGATCCGCGACGCGCTGGCTGGAGGTGCCCCAGTAGCAGTTGCAGTAGTCGACCACGGGGAGCGTCGCACAGCGGTCCGCGCAGACGGTGACGGTCCCGCTGATGCCACCGGTGTACCTGCCCCCCAGCGGTCCCGGAAGGGCCACGGCCGCCCGGCCGATGAAGCTGCGGGTGCCCGGGTAATGGGAGGCGGTGCCGGTCACGCTTGGACGCCGCGGGACCGGCGTCGGCGCAGGGGCCTTGCGCGCCGCGGGTGCGGGGGTCGCATCGGCCTTCGCCGTGAGCGGCCCAAGGCCATCGTCGGCGACGCCGCGCAGCTGCGTGGCGGTGAGCGTTGGGAGGGTCGGGTTGACGATCGCCGGACGCGCGGCATCTGGGGCGTGCGCCGCGGCGACGGAGACGGCAAGCACAAGGGCAGCCGCCGGGAGCAGGGTGACCAGCACCCTTCTCGGGTTACGCAACATGGGGCTCCGGTAGCGGGTTCTTCAGGCTCCGCGCACGGTCCGCGTTGAGCGGTTCCGCGTCTCGCGCGGGCCTCGGGCGTGGCCCGATGGACCACGACAGCAGACCCGGTGGGTCGACCACAGGCTGCCAGAGAGGGACGTACCGGTCAAACCGGTACTATCCTCCCCCCATGCGCCGCCTGCTCGCGAGCGCCGCCGTCGCGGGTCCGCTCGCCGCCCTCGCGGCCCTGCTGCTCGCCTTCCCCGTCTCGGCCGCCGGTCCTCCGTTCCCCAGCCCGAACCCGGGCCAGGCTGTCTACGACGGGCCCGGGGCGCTGCACCCCGACACGGTCGCCCACCTCGAGACCGAGATCGACCGGGTCGAGACGCGCAGCGGCGCCGAGATCGCGGTCTACATCCAGGTCGACCCGTCCGCCACGGAGGCGAGCAATCTCCAAGCGGCACGGGCGCTGATGGACCAGTGGGGCGTCGGCCGCAGCGGCTTTGACGACGGGCTCGTGATCCTCCTGGGCCTGCAGCCGGACCTCGTCCACGGAAAGGTGAGCCTGTATGCGGGGTCCGGCTTCAAGTCCGCGTACCTCGACGAGGACCAGCTGGCGGCCATCATCGCCGCGGACTTCGTGCCCTCGGCCGCGCAGGGCGACCTCGACGCCGCGATGCTGAGCACCGTGGCCGCCGTCGACCACGGGGTGACCTCCGGCGGCCGGGCCCGCCTCGAGCGGGCGCGGGTCGTCGATGCGCTGCTGGCTCTCGGCGCAGCCCCGATCGCGCTGCTGGGCACCATCGGCCTGGTCTACCTCGCGTGGCGCCGGCAGGGCCGGGACCCGTTCTTCCTCGATTCGCCGTCGGTCCTGATGGCAGGCCCACCGGCCGACCTCACGCCGCCGCTCGCCACGGTCGTCCACGACGGCGCCTCGGGACAGCGGAGCGTCACCACGGCGCTCATGGAGCTGGCGAGCGACGGATTCATCGTGTTCCACGACGTCGATGCACCGGTGGTCGACGACAAGGGCGGTCTGTCGATCGAGGTCATCGCACCCGCGCCCGCGGGCCCCAAGCCACTGCCGCACCCCGAGGCGTATCTGCTCGAGGTGATGACCGCGATGGGTGGGCCGCTCAGAGTCCTCGACCGTGAGGCCCTGGGCCGGCTTCATGCGGCGATCGGCGACTTCCACACGCTCCTGGAGACCGATGCCGTCCGGCTCGGCTGGTTCCACGAGCGTCCCCGGCGCGCCATTCTGCGCTGGCTGGCGGTTGGGGGCGCGGAGCTGCTCGCCGGCGGCGTGGCCTTCGTCCCCGGCCTCCTGCTGCCGAGCAGCGGGCTCGTGGTCCTGGGGATCGCACTCGGACTCGGTGGCGCGGCAACGCTCGCCTTCGCCCGCGCGATGTCCCAGCGCACCCCGAACGGCGCCATGGTCGACGGGATGCTCAAGGCGTACCGCCGCACCCTGCGCAAAACCCTGGAGCAGGCCCGATCCATGGAGCAGGTCGCGGCCGACGCGACGGTCAGAGTCCTGGCCTCGACCCCGGACGAGGCCATGGTGTGGGGGATCGCCCTGGGCCTGCACGCGGAGGTCTCGGCCGTCCTGGAGCGAAGCATCGAGGACCGCGCCGCCGGCAGGACGCCGGCGCCGAGCACGGGCGTGGCCTCGTACCCCGCCTGGTACCCGGCCTGGCTCGGCACCACCACGGGCGCCTTCGACGCGGGTGGCGGCCCATTGGTCAGCCGCGGTGGCGGCGGTCTCCTCTCGGGATCGCCGGTCCCGGACGTGTCGGGCATGCTCAGCGCACTCGGAAGCATCGGCAGCCCGCCGGCGTCGAGCAGTGGCGGCGGAGGCGGAGGCAGCTTCAGCGGTGGCTCGAGCGCGGGTGGCGGAGGCGCGAGCGGCAGCTTCTAGGCGTGATCGGCCGCGCTCGGCTGGCCAAGCGAGATGGCGACGGGTAGAGTGACCCCATGGCCAATGATCGACGCGGCGACCGCCGCCAACCATCGCGACCCGGTGGGGGCGGGGGCGGCTACGCGGACCGCAGACCGTTCCGCCCCGGCGGGCGCTCCCCGGGACCACCCGCCGACCGCGGACCGCGCGACAACGCACCGCGTGACTTCCATCAGCGCGACAACGCACCGCGCGACTTCGTGCGGCGCGACAGCGCGCCACGCCCGTTCGCCCCGGGAGGGCCGCCGCGAGCCCCCTACGTCCCCCGCAGCCAGGACGAGGGCGGCATGGCCATCAGGGTCGATCCCCGGCGTCTCGGCCTCCTCAAGGAGCTGGCCGCCGCCGCGGACCTGCGACCCGGGCAGCTCGTCCAGCGCTGGGTCGAGGAACGCCTCGACGCCGAACGGGCAGGAGAAGCGCTCGCGCAGCCGGAGGGTGCCTCGCGCCTCGCCGAGCTCGAGGCGAGCGTCGCCTCGCTTGCGGCGCAGGTGGCAGAGCTCGCGACCCGCATGGCGCCACCCACCCGTACCGCCGGGGAGGCAACCGGCACCGAGGCGGTCGCCGCGGAGGTCCCCGCGGTCGCGGCACAGCAGCCGACCCAACGACGACGGGGGAGGCCGCGCAAGGCCGACACCGCGCCTGCCGGGGCCGACCCGACGTCGACGGGTATCGCGCCGCCGGCAGTCAAGGGCGGCCGGGTCGCGCTGCATGACGAGATCATCGCCGTCATCAGCGAGAAGGGACCGGCGACGGCCTCTGAGATCGCCGACGCGATCCGGGACCGCGGTCGGTACCGCGCTCCGCGCTCCAACCGGCCGCTGGACGCCGCGATGGTCAACGGCCGGATCTCCAATCCGGTCTACCGGGCTCGGTTCGTCCGCGTGGGCCACCGCATCGGTCTCGCCGACTAGGGCTCCCTGGCGATGGAGGGCATCGGCCCGCACGGCCTGTGGTCCGGGTACGATCGGCTGCCTGTCGACGAGGTGGTCGCCCTGGTCCGCACCGCGGAGCGGCTCGGATACGACGTCGCCTGGACGCAGGAGGGCACCGGCCGCGAGCCGTTTGCGCTCCTCGGACACCTGGCCGCCCGGACGGGTCGGGTCGGCCTGGCGGTCGGCATCGCCCAGACGACCGCCCGCGACGCCCTCGCAGCGCACGCCGCTGCGGCCACGGTGCACGAGCTCTCCGGGGGCCGGATGCTGATGGGCCTCGGCGTCGGCCACCAGGAGATCGAGCAGGTGCGCGGTCATCGCTGGCTGCCGCCCATCGAGGCGATGGGGGCATACCTCGACGCGTACCGGGCCGCCCCCTATCGCGGGCCGCTTCCCCACGGCGAGCCGCCCCTGGTCATCGCGGCGCTGCGCCATCGCATGCAACGCCTGGCGGCCGAGCGCACGGATGGCGCATTCCTGTACTGCGTGCCGGTCGAGGCGGTCTCGGAGGCGCGCGCGCACCTGGACGCGGTCGCACGCGGTGCCGGACGGCCGCGCCCGCTGCTGGTCGTCAGCCTGGCTGTCCGCCTGGAGGCCGATGCCGCCGCGGCGCGCGAGACCGCGCGCCGCTACCTGGCCCGCTACCTGTCCCTTCCGAACTACCTCGCCAACCTGCGCCGCCTGGGATTCACCGATGACGAGCTCGCGCTCCCGGGGACCGACCGGCTGGTGGACGCGCTGGTCGCGTGGGGCGACGAGCCCACGCTCCGCCGGCGCCTGGCGGCACTGCGCGACGCCGGCGCCGACCACGTGGCCATGATCCCCCTCAACGCGGCGGGCCTCCACGCGGATCGCCTGACCGTGGAACGCCTCGCGCCGCCCTGGTAGGCCTCCGTCTCGCGCCCCGGCCCGATGGCCGGCTCAGTCCTCGAGGATGAACGTGACCAGGATGTTGGCCTGGTACTCCAGGCTGCCGTCCCGGCCGACGTTGACGCGCTGCTCCTTGATCCAGGCACCGCGGACCCCGCGGAGCGTCTTCATCGCACGCTCGAGACCCTGGCGAATGGCATCCTCGAAGGACTGGTTGGATGTGCAGGAGAGCTCGGTGACGCGGGCAACGGACATGGAAACCTCCGTGCGATTCAGGTGCGTGGCTACGTGCGGCCAGTATGGCCCGATGGCGCTGCCGCGGCCAGCGGTGGCCGCGGCTCAGCCTCCCCCGTCCCCGTGCGTCGCGGTCCAGGCCAGGACCGTCTCGACGGCCCCGGTGTTCACGATCCGATCGATGGGGACGCCGGACAGGAACGCCCGCTCGGCGCCGTTCGGCAGCCAGGCCAGCTGCCCGGGCGCGTGCGCATCGGAGTCGATGGTGAAGCGGCAGCCGGCCTCCACGGCAAGGCGCAGGAGCCGCTTCGGTGGGTCGAGACGCTCCGGGCGGCTGTTGATCTCCACCGCCTTGTCAAACCGGGCGGCGGCCGCGAACACGATCTCGGGATCGAAGTCCGACGGCGGTCGGTGCCGCCTGCCGGTGACCATGCGCCCGGTCACGTGCCCCAGGATGTCGAGGTGCGGGTCCGCCAGGGCGGTGACCAGCCGGCGCGTCATGAGCCGGCCGTCCATGCGCAGCTCAGAGTGGACACTGCCGACCACGAGGTCCAGCTGCGCCAGCAGGTCGCGCTCCTGGTCGAGGGAGCCGTCCGGCAGGATGTCGACCTCGATCCCCGTCAGGATCCGGAAGGGGGCGAGCTCGTCGTTCAGCTGCGCCACCTGCAGCAGCTCCTCACGGAGCCGATCGGCCGACAGCCCGTTCGCGACGGTGAGGCGTGGCGAATGGTCGGTCAGGACCATCCAGGCGTGGCCGATGCCGCGGGCCGCCTCGGCCATCTCCCTGATCGACGAGCCGCCATCGGACCAGTCGGAGTGCACGTGGCAGTCCCCCCGCAGGGCGGCCAGGATGGCGGCAGCACCCTCTGCCACCGGCCGCCCGCCGGTGGCCTCGAGCCTGCGGAGATAGACCGGCTCCTCGCCGCGCGCCGACTCGCTGATCGTCCGCTCGAGGACCTCGCCAATGCCCGGCAGCTCATGCAGGGTCCCCGCGCGGATCCTCGCCGCCAGCTGGTCCGGCGGCAGCCGGGCCAGGAGCGCGTCGGCGTTGCGGAAGGCGCGCACGCGGTACGCGGGCTCGCTCGCCGCCTCGAGCAGGAACGCGATGCGGCGAAGGTCGGCGCGTGGATCGCGGGGGGCCGGAGCGGGATCAGGCACGGTTCCGTCGCCGCTCCCCGGTCAGGCGACCGTCAGGATCCGACGCGGATTGTCGATGGTCATCGCCGCGATCTCTCCCTCCCCGACGGCCGCGGTCCGCAGGTGCGGCAGGAAGTGCTGGGCCAGGTAGCCGTACCCGGTTCCGCCGTACACCTTGAGCTGGTCGTCGGTGCAGATGTCCTGGCTGAGGAAGAGCCGATCCGTGAAGCCCCGCTCGAGGAGCTCGACGATGAGCTCGACGAGGCGGGCCTCCCGCGCGGCGGCGCCGTCGCCCGGGCGGCCCAGCTGATCGAAGCACAGATTCGCCCCGCGCTCGAGGATGGCGAGCTGGTGGTCCAGGTCGGGAACCGTGTCGGCGTGGCCGATGAGCACGCGCGACGGGTCCAGCCCTTCCTCCTCGAGGATCCGCAGCTGGTCCAGGGCCACCGGGCTCCACAGCGAATGGGTCACCACGGCCAGCCCGGTGCGCCTGGCCGCGCGCGCCGCCGCCCGGTGCACCCGCTCCTCCCGGGGGCTGATCCATCCTGCATCGGTGCCGATCTCGCCGATGATCCCGGGGTGGACGCCGGTCTCCCCGACGCCGTGCTCCACCTCTGCGACGATCTCGTCCGCGAGATCGTCGGCGCTGCGCCGATCGATGTCCGCCCGGGGCGGGTAGAAGCTCTCGCGGTACCAGCCGGCCCCCATCACGATCGAGAGACCCGTCCGGGTCGCCAGGTTGCGGAGCCATGTCGGATCTCGCCCCAGGCCGCTCGGCGTCAGGTCCACGACGCAGCTGCCGCCCCGGCGACGGAAGTCGCGGAGCTCATCGGCCATCACCTCGGCATCGGAGGTGAACTCGACGAGCTGCTCGCGTGCGACGACCTGGTCGAGCCGGCAGGACGTGTGCTCGTGGGGAAGGGTGAAGCCGATCCGCTCCGGGGGGATCGGGCCGCTCACGGTGAGAACGCGCGGGGCCATCGGTATGCACCTCGATGCGCTGGGGTGCCGGTCGACATTGCTGGTCGCCGGCGCCGCGATATTCGTGCCAACCCTCATCTTGCCACGCCCGCTCGACGTTCAGCCGATCCAGCGCCACGGGCTGGTCCCGCCGTTGCGCAGACGCTAGCCTTGCTGCGTCCCTCGAGGTCCGGGGGCCGGTTGTCCACGACGAGGAGGTTTCATGGTCCCGCCGAAGGCGGTCGATCTCGACGTCTGGTCGGAGGCGCAGCACAAGCTCGACGCCGCGGCCGAGCGGCTCGGGCTCGACGATGCGATGCACCGCGTCCTGCGCGTGCCGAAGCGCGAGCTCGAGGTGCACTTCCCGGTCCGCTTCGACGACGGGCATGTCGAGGCGTTCGCCGGCTTCCGCGTGCACCACAACGTGAACCGTGGCCCGGCCACCGGCGGCGTGCGGTTCACGCGGGACCTGACCCTGAACCTCGTGCGGGCCAACGCGATGTGGAACACGTGGAAGGCCGCGCTGGTCGAGATCCCGTATGGCGGCGCCTTTGGCGGCGTGGTCGTCAACCCGCGCCGGCTCTCCGCGCATGAGCGCGAGGGCCTCACCCGCCGCTACGCCACCGAGATCAGCCTGCTGGTCGGACCCGAGAAGGACATTCCCAGCCCCGACGTCAACACCGGATCGCAGACCATGGCCTGGATGATGGACACCTTCAGCATGCACCTGGGGTACACCGTGGCCGGCTCGGTGGCAGGCAAGCCCATGGCTGTCGGCGGTACGGCGGGGCGGCGGGAGGCCACGAGCCGCGGTGCCTTCCGCGCTGCGCTGGCCGCCGCGCGGGCAAAGCGCATCGGTCTCGACGGGGCCCGGGTCGCCATCCAGGGCTTCGGCCGCGTCGGCAGCTCGCTGGCCCAGATGCTGGTGGCCGCCGGCGCCCAGGTGGTCGCCATCGCGGACGATCGCGACGCGGTGGGCAGCGCGAGCGGTATCGACGTGGCCGCGGCGATTTCCTGGGTTCACGGCCACGACTCGATCACGGACCTTCCCGATACCGAGCAGATGCCTCGCCAGGCCATCTTCGAGTCCGACTGCAGCATCCTCGTCTCGGCGGGCGTACAGAACCAGATCACCGCAGCGGTGGCCCCCAAGATCCGTGCTCCAATCGTCGTCGAGGCGGCGAATGGGCCGACCACCCCCGAGGCCGATGCGATCCTCCGTGACCGCGGGATCGCCGTGCTGCCGGACATTCTGTGCACCGCCGGCGGGATGGTCCTGGGCTACTTCGAATGGGTCCAGGACATGCAGTCGTTCTTCTGGAGCGAGGAGGAGATCGCTGCCAACCTCGACCGGATCATGGACGGCGCCACCGCAGCGGCGGTGGCCCTTGCGGACCGGCAGCGGGTCGACCTGCGAAGCGCCGCAACGATGCTCGCGGTCAAACGCGTCGCCGACGCGACGACGCTGCGCGGCCTCTACCCGTAGCCTGTAGGTCCGTCCCGATCAGCGCCAAGGAACCGGGGTCAGGGCGGGATCCACGGACTTCCCCCCTTACTGTCCGCGCGATCCCGCCCTGATCGAGATTCGGCTCCCCCCGTGTGTCAGGCCACCGGGCTCGGATGAGCCATCACCGGTACCCATGCCGATTCCGCGACGTACGTCGACAGGAGAGCGGCAGGATCCCTCGCTGGCGGATCGTTCAGATCCAGCCCGGTGACCGCCTCGATGGATCGCTTGAACCACAGGTCAAACGGGTCCATGGAGATGGCGAGCAGGCTCAGGGCGCGAGCAAAGTCGCTCGCCTCGATCATGCCGATCAGAAGATCGGTCCCCTCGCCTGCGGTGAACCAGGCCTGGCGCTCGATGCCGAGCCGGTGCTCGCTCCGCGCCAGCTCATCGGCTCGCGACCCCAGCAGTGCGCGAAGGAAGACGCGTGCCATCTCCCGGCTCCCCGGACGCAGCGGGATCACGAGACAGGTCTGCTCCATCGGACCCCAGTCTCGCGCTCGCGCGCGAGAAGCGCATTGGGCTACGCCTTATTTCTGCCGCCGCCGGGCCTTAGGTCGACCCGTCGGATCCCGCCGTCGCCTCCCCGATCCCGAGTCGAATGCCGAGCGCCGCCGCCTCCACCCGGGTCCGCACCCCGAGCTTCTCCTTGATGTTGGTCACGTGGACGCTGGCCGTCTTGTCGCTGATGAACAGGGTTGCCGCGATCTCGCGGTTCGCCCGCCCGCCGGCGAGCAGCGCGAGGACCTCCCGTTCGCGCGGCGTGAGCCGGCGGACCCGATCGGCAATGCCGTCGTCACCCACGACCCCACCGCCCGGCAGCGCTCCGTCGGCCGCAGGTCCCGGAGCCGGTTCCAGGCGGATCCTGGCCCGTTTCGCGAGGGCTTCGATCCTCGCCAGCGTGGGCGGGGCACCCAGGGTCTTGGCGGCTCGGTGCGCGGCCCGCAGGGGGCCGGCGGCCGCGGAGCGCGGGCGACCGGCGAGGAGAAGCGCCTCCGCCTGGCGCCAGCGGGCGTCGACCTCGTCCCACGCGTGGTCCATGGCCGCAAACTGGTCGGCGACCCGGCGCCAGAGACGGGGGTCCGGCTCACAGCGCAGCCGGGTGAGCTCCGCCTGGATCAGGAGCGCGTCACAGGCGGTGTGCGGATCCAGGTGGCCCGCGAGGTTCCGGACCGCGGCGAGGTGGGCGTCGACCCGGGCCAGCAGATCGTCGACGAGCGAAGCGGCGCCGGCTGGCAGTGCTTGGTCCGCACGGGCCCGTGGCGACCCGGCAAGGTCGGTCACCGCCTGGATGCCCCGAATGGCGAGCCAACGGATCTCGCCGGCCTCGGGGGCGATGCCGATGCGATCCAGCGCGTCGAGCGCGTCACGGATCTCCTGGACCGCCTCCGCGGGCCGGCCCAGCTCCACCAGGAGGTGTGCGCGCTGCTCGTGCGGCCCGTACCAGCCCGGTGTCCGAGCGCTTCGGTCGCCGTCGAGCACGCGGTCGAGATGGGCGCTTGCCTCGTCGAAGCGGCCCTGGACGATCTCGAGCTCGGCGAGCGCCATCGCGGTCCAGTCCGCCGAAAGACCTCGCGGGGCATGGTCGAGGACCTCCTGGGCCATGCGCTCGGCTTCGTCCCAGCGTCCCAGCAGGAAGAGCCAGTTCACCGCGATCGCGCCCATCGTCTCCCCGTAGGTGCGCTCCAGGCCGTTTGTCCGCGCGCGCTCGAGCCCCTCGAGGACCACGGCCGCCGCCTCCTTCAGCCGGCCCGCCTGGTGCAGGGCCTCGGACAGGTTCGAGCGGTCGATTGCCTCGTCCCCGAACCTTCCCAGCTCCTCGCTGATGACGAGCCCCTCGCCGAGGTGTCGAACGGCAATCTCGGATGCACCCGAGAGGTAGAGGACGGTGCCCAGGGTGCTCAGCGCCTTGCCCTCCTCCGGCCGCGCATCGACCCGACGCGCCACGGCGAGCGCCTCTTCCGCCATGGGTCGCGCGTCCTCCAGCTGGGCGGCAAGGCTCAGGGCAATCGCGAGCTTGGCCAGGACGAACGCCCGCAGCGCGGTCGGCGGTTCCGCCGGAACGAGCTCGACCGCGGCGCGGCGGGCCGCGACGAGGCCGTCGAGTCGACCGGCCAGGAACTCCGTCTCGCCCAATCGCACCAGCAGGTCGGCGCGCACCGCGTGACCGGCGTCCACGGCGTGCTCGAGTGCCTGGTGCCAGCTGTCGAGGGCGCGCTCGAAGTCGCCCACCGCCTCGGCGGCGAGCGCCGTCCGCGCGTCGAGCTCCCAGCGCTGGAGGGGTATGAGGGAACCCGCATCGTGGATCCGGTCCGCGAGCTCCGTGGCGCGCACGAGGTGCGCCAGCGTCTCGCCCTGGGCGTGAACGCCGCGCGCCTCGTCGGCCGCGACCACGAGGGCCGGGAGGGCCTGCCGCATCGCGCCGGCCGCGTACCAGTGGTTCGCGAGCTCGGCTGCAGCGCGGGCCGGCGAAGCGTCGCCCAGGTTCGCGTCGGCCGCGAGCGCCTCCGCAAAGGCGCGATGGAGGCGGCTCCGCTCTGCAGGCAGCAGGTCCGCATACACGGCCTCCGCGATGAGGGCGTGACGGAAGCCGTAGCGGCCGGTCTGCGGGTCGGGCACCACCACGGCGCGGTCGACCGTCTCGCGCAGGGCCGCGAGGAGAGCCGACTCGTCGAGCGTCGTGACCTGCGACAGGAGCGGATGCGAGACGGACCAGCCCACACCAATGACGCGAACCACTTCGCGGGCAGCGGGCGAGAGCTCGCGGAGCCGGACCAGGAGAGCGTCACGCAGCGACTCCGGGAGCCGCGCGGCGTCGGGATCCTCGGTCGCGAGGAGCTCCTCGGTGTAGAAGGGGTTGCCCTCGCTCCGCGCGTACGTGGCGCGCAGCAGTGCCGGCGGCGGCCTGGAGCCGAGCAGCTGCGCGACATGGGCGGCATGCTCCTCAGGCCCGAAGGGTGCCAGGTCCATGCGTGCCGTCCCGCGGCCGCGGATCAGCTGGGCCAGGACCGCGCGCATGGGGTGGAGGGGCGGGAGCTCATCGGTCCGGAAGCTGCCGATCAGGCCGATGGGCGCGTCGCCCACGTTGTGCGCGAGGTAGGCGAGGAGGTCGCGGGTGGATTGGTCTGCCCACTGCAGGTCCTCGAGGGCCAGGACTGTTGGCGTGTGCACCGCCAGCCGGGTCAGCAGCGCGAGGAGCTGCTCGAAGAGACGGACCTGCGCGAATTCCTCGGGCAGGCCGCTCACCGGAGCGCGGCTCGTGGGCGATGGGCCCAGACGAGGCAGCAGTCGGGTGAGGTCGGCGCCGATGGGGCCCGCCCGCGCGAGGCGAGACCGGCCCGGATCAACGGTCAGTGGCCGGAGGGCCTCCACGATCGCGACGTAGGGCAGGGCGCCGGTCTCCCCCACGTCGACGGCGCCGCCGGTGAGCACGAGCGCCCCCCGATCGCGGGCACGACCGGCCCACTCGGCGATGAGCCGGCTCTTCCCGATCCCCGCCTCCCCGCCAATGAGGACCAGCCTGAGCCGATCGCCGCCGGTTCCGAGCAGCTGATCGAGCGTTGCCAGCTCATCGGTGCGGCCGATGAACGTTGCGCTCGTGCCCCGAACAGCCATGCCGGGCGATTATGACGCTCCGACATGCCGAGATGGACCGTTCGGTCAATCCGTCCTTGACGCAACCTGCGCAAGTACGATCAAGCGAAGACACCGCAGCGACCCGCAGGATGAGGCCATGAGCACGGCGCAGGACACCTTCCTCGGCTTCGTCGACTCGGTGGCGTCGGATCTCGACGACCTCGAGCTCGACGCGGGCGATCTGGCATCGCGGGCCTATCTCTCGCGACACCATTTCGACCGGATCATCAGCGCAACGGCCGGCGAGCCGCCGGCCACCTTCCGCCGCCGCGTGCTGCTGGAGCGCGCCGCCTACCGGCTGATCACCAGCCGGGCGGGAATTCTGGAGATCGCCCTGGAGGCCGGATACGGATCGAACGAGGCGTTCACGCGGGCATTCCAGCGCGCCTACGGGTCCGCTCCCTCGGCCTGGCGCGCAGCGCCCGGCCAGATCCAGCTCTCCTGTCCCACCGACGTGCATTTCCACCCGCCGGGCGGCCTCCGGCTGCCCGCCCGTACCGAGGTAACCGCGATGCATCTCCTGGTCCGCATGGTCGAGCACCACGTCTGGCTGGTCGGCGAGCTCGTCGACCGTGCCGCGAGGCTGGACGCTGCCACGCTCGACGCCCCGATCACTCTCTCCGTGGAGGGCGTCGACGACGACCCGACCCTCCGCACCCTGCTCTCTCGTCTCATCGGCCAGATGGACATGTGGAACAACGTGATCGCCAGCCGCGACTACGACTTCGCGATCGAGCGTGGCGAGTCCATTGCGAGCATGCGCACCCGCCTGCGGTCGTCGGGGGACGCCTTCCTGGCCGAGGTCCGGCGCGTGGTCGACGAGGGACGCCTGGACGAGACCTTCGTTGACGCCCAATGCGACCCACCGGAGATCTATACGTACGGAGGGCTCATCGCCCACGTGCTGACGTTCGCGGCGCATCGCCGCACGCTGGTCCTGGGCGCGCTGGCAACGGCGGGGATCACCGACCTGGGCGCGGGCGATCCGCGCAAGTGGGTGGTGGACGCCGCCTGAGCCATCACCCGCGCCGATGTCGTCGCCGCCACGGTCCCGGTTGCGGCGGCATCGGTCTTGCCCGCACACTGCGCTCCATGAGCGATCCGAAGCGGTGGTCGGAGCACCAGGAGGCATGGGAGCGCGAACGGTTGCGGCCGGCCCTGGAACGGGGTGGCGAGCGGCGGGCGCGGTTCATCACCCAGTCCGGCGTGGAGATCGACCGGGTCTACACCCCGAGCGACCTGCACGATCCCGCCAACGACCCCGATGCGGGACGTCCCCGCTACCGCTTCAGCCCGGGCGCCGATGGCGCCGCCGCGGGATGGGACGAGATCGACGACGTTGGCCTGCCCGGCGAGCCCCCGTTCACGCGCGGCATTCACCCCACCGGCCATCGCGGCCGCCCGTGGACGATGCGCATGTTCGCCGGCTACGGGACCGCGGAGGACACGAACCGGCGGTTCAAGCGTCTCATCGAGGAGGGTGGGACAGGGCTCTCGATCGCCTACGACATGCCGACCCTGTACGGGTACGACCACGATGATCCGCACGCCGCGGGCGAGTTCGGCACCTGCGGTGTCGCCGTCTCGAGCCTCGCCGACATGGAGATCCTGCTCGACGGGCTGCCCGTGGGCGAGATCAGCACCAGCATGACGATCAACTCCCCCGCCGCGATGATCTGGGCCATGTACGTCGTCGCCGCCGAGAAGATGGGCGTGCCGCGCGCCCAGCTGACCGGGACGCTGCAGAACGACATCCTCAAGGAGTTCATCGCCCAGAAGGAGTACATCTTCCCGCCGGCCCCCTCGCTCAGGCTCGTGACCGACACCGTGGAGTGGGGCACCCGCGAGATGCCGCGCTGGAACACGATCAGCATCTCCGGCTACCACATCCGCGAGGCCGGATCGACGGCGGTCCAGGAACTGGCCTTCACGATCGCCGATGGGATCGCCTACGCGGAGGACGCGATGGCGCGCGGCCTGCGGTTCGATGACTTCGCGCCGCGGCTCTCGTTCTTCTTCAACAGCCACAACGACTTCTTCGAGGAGATCGCGAAGTTCCGTGCCGCGCGACGGATCTGGTTCAAGCTCTGCCGCGAACGCTTCGGGGCGGAGAACGAACGATCGACCTGGATGCGCTTCCACACCCAGACCGCGGGGGTGTCCCTGACCGCGCAGCAGCCGCTCAACAATCTGACCCGGGTCGCCATCCAGGCCCTCGCCGGGGTGCTGGGCGGGACCCAGAGCCTGCATACGGATGCCTACGACGAGGCATGGGCGGTTCCGTCCGAAGAGGCAGCGCTCCTGGCCCTTCGCCAGCAGCAGGTCATCGCGGAGGAATCCGGCGTGGCAAACACCGTCGACCCCCTGGCCGGGTCGTATTTCGTGGAGACGCTCACGAACCGCACGGAGCAGGCCGCATGGCGGTACATCGCCCGCATCGACGAGATGGGCGGCATGGTCAGGGCCCTGGAGGCGGGATTTCCCCAGGCGGAGATCGCCGACGCGGCGTACGAGCAGGCGCGAGAGCTGGAGGTCCACGAGCGTGAACTGGTGGGGGTCACGCGCTACGCCGATCCGAGCGAGGAGCTGCGCATCCCGCTGGTCGAGATCACCGGGGAGCAGGAGCGGCGCCATCTCGAGCGCCTGGCGCGGACGCGCGCGCAACGCGATGGGGCGGCCCACACCGCTGCCATGCGCCGCCTGGAGGATGAGGCGCGGGCCGGCGACGTGAACCTCATGCCGGCCATCGTCGAGGCGGTGCGGGCCTACGCCACCATCGGCGAGATGTGCGGCATCCTGCGCCGCGTCTACGGCGAATACCGGGAGCCGCTCGCCGTCTGACCTGCCCGCCCGCGATATCGGCGCGGGGCCTGCGGATCGGCCAGGGCCGCGAAGCCCGCATGCCGGGATTCGGCTCGGCTGCCGCGGCAGGACCATCGGATGTGAGCCCCGGGTGCCGATCGTCCGGCACGAGCCTGAAACCTTGGCGCGTCCGCGCGCCTCAGACTGAGCATGAAGCTCGGCACGCGCACCTTCGCCATCCTCTTCGCCATCGCCGGCCTCGCGATCCTGGTCATCACCGACCAGGTCGTGCCGCCGGCCACGCCGTACCAGGCCCAGATGCGCGTGTGGCTCGCGGCCCGGGCGACCGGGGTCACGGTCCTGGTCCTGCTGGCGGTCATGGTCGTCCTGGGACTGGCGTTGAGCCATCCTGACCAGGCGCAGTGGAAGCAGGCGAAGCGCATCTATCCGTGGCACGAGACCCTGTGGGTCTTCGTCATCGCGTTCCTCGGGGTGCACATCGCCGCCATCCTGCTGGACCCGTATGCCAACGTGGACGTCCTGGGCGCGCTGCTCCCCGGTCTTTCGAAATACCGGAGCGTGCCGGTGGCCCTGGGATCGCTGGGCCTGTACGCCACCCTCATCACCGGGGCGACCGCTCGTTGGACCCGCCTCCTGCCGTCCGGGATCTGGTTGAAGCTGCATCGATTTGCCGCTGTGGCCCTTGGCCTGGGCTGGATCCACGGCGCGCTCTCCGGGACCGATACCGGCGCCATTCGGCTCGTCTACTGGGGGATCGCGGTCGTGGTCGTCGCATCTGCCGTCTACCGCTACTGGATCGTCCGCCGGCGCGCCGAACGGCGTGCCCATGTCCCGCAGCTGCCCGGCCGGGCGCCGGTCCTGGTGCCGGTGCCCGCACATGACCTCATGGAGGAATCCGATGTCCGATCACACCCCGCGGCGTAGCCTGGTGGCGATCGTCGCCGTGCTGAGCCTCCTTGGCGCCGTGGCCGTCGTGCGCGGTGCAAGCGCGTGGACCAGCACGAACGCCACGCTGACCGCCAAGCCGATCGACGCACAGGCCCTGGCGGGCCAGCTCCGGGACGAGCAGGCGCGCAGCGCCGCCCTCCGTGCGCAGCTCGACCAGGTCAGCGCCCAGGCCGCGCAGCTGAGCGATGCGCTCACCGCCGCCCAGTCAAAGGCGACCACCGACGCCGGCGCCGCCGCGCAGCTCGCCGCGCAGCTCAAGGCAGCCCAGGCCAAGCTCGCCGCCCTCGAGTCCCAGGCGGTGGCCGCGCCCGCAACGGTGACGCGTGTCGTGACCCAGACCGCCGCTCCAACCGCAACCTCCGCGCCGTATGGCGAAGGTGGCGAGGGCGACGATTGATGCCCGGCAAGAAGAAGGCCCCGCTCCACGTTCCCATTGCCCTCGGGGTTACGGCAGGCCTGTACGCGGTGTCGCTTGCCGGCATCACAGCGCTCCAGCACCAGGCCGATGTCGTCGCGAGCACGGCACAGCAGCCTCTCGCCGACGCGATCTCGGGACTCGCGCGCGACCGGGCATCGCTGGAGACGGACCTGCAGGCGACGGTCGAGTCCCTGAACGCGGCGTCCGGCGCCTACGGGTCGGCAGCGGCGCGCAGCGCGGACCTCGAGGCATCGGTCGCCGCCCTCGCCACCCAGGTGCAGGCCGCCACCGGCGCCGCCGCGCGGATCCCGCAGAGCGCCTCACGGCTGCCGACGGCACCCCGGACCGTCACGGTGGTCGTGACGGCGCCCGCAACGCAGGCAACGACCGGAGCATCGGGCAAGCCATAGCCGAAGGGAGACCAGTGACCGGACGAGTCCGGGTTCAGCAGTACTCGACGCGCGCCATGGGGTCGGTCCTGCGCGCCATGGTGGTGCATTGCCGGCGACCGCGCGCTGACCGCGCGTGGGCGCTCGTCGTCGAGGAGATGGAACGCACGGAGGCGGCGCTGTCGCGCTTTCGGAGCGAGAGCGAGCTGAGCCGTCTCAACCGGGGAGCAGGTTCCGGTGCCTGGCAGCCAGCGGGCGATCGGCTGTACGCCATGGTCGCCATGGCTGCCCGCGCCCAACGGGTCACGGCCGGCCGCTTCGACGTCCGCGTCCTGCGAAGGCTGGAGGAGCTGGGCGAGCGCGCCGGGGTGCAGATTCCCGACCCCGGACCGCGGGCATTGCCGCACACGCGTAACGCGGTGGATGCCTGCAGCGGGCTGGAGCGGCGTCCCCGGGAGCGGGCCATCCGCGTTGCAGAGCCGGTCGACTCCGGGGGCGTCGGCAAAGGGCTCGGGTTGCGCTGGGCGGCCCGGGTGGCGCGCTCCGCGCTGCCGTCCGGCTCCGGATTGCTGCTCGATGCCGGGGGCGATATCGTGGCCTTCGGCCCCCAGCCGGATGGCGGCCCGTGGCGGATCGGGATCGAGGACCCCCATGGTGGCGGCGAGCCGATGGCGGTCATCGAGCTGCGCAATGCGTCGGTCGCGACCTCGTCGACCGCAGTTCGACGCTGGACGGCTCCGGACGGGCGCCCGGTGCATCACCTGATCGATCCGCGCACGGGCGAGCCGGGGGGCGAGGGCCTCGCCGCCGTCACCGTCGCGCTCGCGGACCCCGCGTGGGCCGAGGTCTGGTCAAAGGCGCTCTTCCTGGCGGGCTCCTCGCGGATCGGCTCGGCGGCACGCGCACGGTCGCTTGCGGCATGGTGGGTGCGCGAGGACGGAACCCTCGAGATGACGCCGGCCGCGCGGGCGGCAACGATCTGGGAGCGCCCGGTCGCACGCAGGCGCAGCGCCTGAGGATTTGCCGGCCGCGAGGAGCCGGCGCGGCGGCCGTGACGGTGATCCGTCACGGCCTTCGCAGGGCACGCGCCCGCGCCGGCTCCCTGCGGGACAATCTTCGTGCAGCGTGGCTTACTGCCCGCTTACCGGCCCGCGTACCATCGGGGTATGCCGTTCACGCAGCGGGCAGGGTTTGCGCCCGGCCCGAACCCGCTCGAGCGCGCCCCGGGGCGTGGCGGATGAAGCTCCACCTCGTCGACGCGACCTTCGAGCTGTTCCGCGCGTATTTCTCGCATCCAGCCGAGCGAGGACCCGACGGGAGGCCGGTGAACGCCGTGCGCGGGCTCATCGACTCCATGCTCTCGCTGCTGCGGGAGCCCGACGTGACCCACGTCGCGGCGGCGACCGATCATGTCATCGAGTCCTGGCGGAACGACATCTACCCGCCGTACAAGAGCAGCGTCGGCGTCCCCGAGGAGCTCCTGGCCCAGTTCGCGGACGCCGAGCGCGCCCTGCGCTCCCTGGGCATCGCGACCTGGCCCATGGTGGAGGACGAGGCCGACGACGGGATCGCCACCGCGGTCGCCCGGTTCGGGGCCGATGCGCGCCTCGAGCAGATCGTCATCTGCTCGGTGGACAAGGATCTTGCCCAGTGCGTCGACGACGGGCGAGTCGTGCTGCGCGACCGGATGCGACGGGTCACGTACGATGAGGCGGGAGTGGTCGAGAAATGGGGCGTCCGGCCCGCGTCGATCCCGGATTACCTCGCCCTCGTTGGCGACAGCTCCGACGGCTATCCCGGCCTGCCCGGCTGGGGTGCGAAGAGCACCGCGGCCGTGCTGGGCCGGTTCGGCCGCCTCGAGGCGATCCCCGAATCCCCGCTCGACTGGGAGATCCCCCTTCGCGGGGCGAGCCGCCTGGCCGCCACCCTGCGCGATCAACGCGCGGACGCGCTGCTCTTCCGTCGGCTGGCGACGCTGAACCGCGATGCGTCCATTGTCGGCACGCTCGACGACCTCGCCTGGGCCGGCGTTCCGAGGGATACCTTCGTCGCACTCTGCGCCGACCTGGGCTTCGACCGTGTACGGGAGCGAGTCCACCGCTGGGCGAGCGGCTGATCGGCCTAGGACCATTGGTGGCTTCTGGTGCGGTCGGGTGACCTGTACGGTCGACCCAGATGGCACGCCGCATCGTCGCGAGCGCCCTGTTCGCGGTCGCCACGCTCTCCGGAGGGCTGCTGCCCGGCACCCTGTCCCCGGTTGCCGCCTCGTCCTGCTCCTCGTGGAGCAGCGAGTCGACACCACCACCCACGATCCGCGTGTATCGGCATGTCAGCGGTGCGGTCGATACCGTGGACTTCAAGACCTACGCCAGGAACGTGCTCTCCCGCGAGTGGATCGGCTCCTGGACCACGGAGTCCCTGCGCTCGGGAGCGCTCGCCGTGCGCAACTACGCCTGGTACCAGGTCCTCCACTGGCGCGGCGGGGTCAACGCCGACGGGCAGTGCTTCGACCTGCGCGACGACACCTGGGACCAGGTCTACGATCCATCACGGACGACGTGGAGCACGGCGGCGGCGGCGGTTGACGACACCTGGTCCTGGCGCGTCTACAAGAGCGGGCACATCTTCCCGACGTACTACAACGCGGGCGACATCGGCGAGGCGTGCGGAGCGAACGCCAACGGCTGGAAGGCCTACCAGTGGGGCACCCAGGCGTGCGGGCTCGCCGGCCTTACGGCCTCGCAGATCATCCTCGCCTACTACTACCCGGGGGTGACGGTCACCGGTGCGCCTGGCACGTCGCCGACACCAGCACCGGCGACACCAACACCGGCGCCCACGGCAACACCCCCCGCCCCCACGACAACGGCGACGCCGTCTCCGGTCCCGACCGCGTCGCCGACGGCAACGGCCAGTGGCTCGGCCACCCCGACGGCGGCACCCACGGCCGCGGTGACCGCCACGCCGTCGCCGACCGTCGCACCGACACCAACGGCGTTCCCGACCGCAACCCCCCGACCGACGCCGGTCCCGACGCCTCTGCCCATCCCACCACCTGACCAGCAGCTGCCCGGCGGCGGCCAACTGACGGTCGCCCACGCCAGCGCTCCACCGCCACCACCGCCGGCGCATCCGACCCCGGTGGTCGCCGAACCGGTTCCCACCGCTGCGACGGTGGGTCCATCGCACGCAATGATCGGGACCTCGGGACCCCTGGAATGGGCGGACCCGTGGGACATCGCCGGCAGCGCGTCCGGCGGTGTGACGTCCGGCCGGGTGGCGACCAGCCCATCCGAGGTCGCCGCCCTCGACGCGACCCTGGCCCGCGATGCCGGCTCGCGGCTCGGGATCGATCCTCGTCTCACGGCGTTCCGGGCACGCCTCGCCCCGACGCTCGAACGCCTGGCACGCGGCCTGGCCGCGCAGATTCGCCCGACCGATCTCCTCGCCGCGCTGCTTCGCCTGTTCTGAGCGGGTCGATCAGCCCGCGAGAATCCGACCGACGATCAGCTCGGCGGCGGCCACGTCCTGGATCGCAAGGCCGACGCTCTTGAAGATGGTGACTGCCGACGGATCACGGGTGGCGGCCCAGTCGCGCTCCACCTCGCCGATCTCGATGAAGCCGTCTCGCGGCAGATGGCCGGCACCGAACGCCGCCACCAGGTCCCCGGCTTCGGCCAGGGCCGCGTCACGTGAATCGACCGCCACGACATCCGCCTGCGCGAAAAGCGCCGGGGGGATCTCGACCATGTCCAGGCGGTACGCGCCGACCCCGTTGATGTGAGTGCCGGGGGCGACCCAGGCCGGGTCGAAGACCGGCTCCGTCGCCGTGGTGGCACAGCAGATGACGTCCGCCCCGCGGGCGGCCGCCTCGGCCGACGCGCTGGCCACGACACGGACCGCCGGGCCCAGCTCGCCGGCCATCGCTGCCGCGAAGGCCTCGCGCCTCGCATGGTTCCTGGCAAAGACGCGAACCTCGCGGATGGGGCGAGCCGCGCAGACCGCCCGCACCTGCCAGGCCGCCTGGCCCCCACAGCCGAACAGTGTCAGGACCGATGCGTCCTCGCGGGCCAGCAGCCGGGTGCCGACGCCAGAGGCGGCGCCGGTGCGCATGGCGGTGACCTCCGTACCATCGAGGATCGCCAGCGGCTCCCCGGTCACCGCGTCAAACCAGGCGATCACGGCATGCAGGGTCGGCAGTCCGCGTGACGCGTTGTCGGGGATTACGGTCACGAGCTTCACCGCGGCGCCCGTTCCGCCCTCACGGACGCCCGGCATCACGAGGAGGTCGCCGCCCGGGAGGCCAACCCGGGTCCGCACAGGCGAGCGGTCCCGACCGGCGGCAACGTCCCGATAGCCGGCCTCGACGGCGTCGAGGAGCGCGATGACCGGGGTCGCGGCACGGATCGCGGAGGCATCGAAGAACTGCATGCCACGGAGTCTAGGCTCCCGCGCGAACGGGGCCTATCCCCCGGTCCGGCACTTCGGGTAGGATGCCGCGACCATGCCGTGGTTCGCCATCCTGCTCGCCGTCCACGTGACCCTGGCGGTCTCGCTGCTCCTTCCCAGCCTTCTGCTCCCCTTCCTGCTCCGCGCGCACGACGGGACCTCGGATCGGGACTCGTCGCCGCGGGCGGCACGGGGCGTGACACGCCGTGCCCTTCTCGCGATGCAGGGGAGCGGCAGCGTGGCGATCGCGATCGCGCTCGCGGTGACGGGGGCGGGCCTCGTCGCCATCCTTGGGGCGGACCTCCTGCGCCGCCCGTGGCTTCTCGCCGCCCTGGGGATCTACGCCGCGAACCTGGTCGTGGCGGCCTTCGTCTCCCGCCCGAACCTCCGCCGGCTGGTCGGCCGCAATGCCGAGACCGACGCGGCGCACTGGCAGCGCCGGGCACGCCGCCAGCGGGCCATCGCCTATGCCATGGCTGGCGCGACCGGGCTGATCGGCTTCCTCATGAGCGCGAAGCCGGACTTCTGAGGTCGCCGATCAGAACTGCGGAATCGGCAGGGGCTCGCCGAGGACGAGGTAGATGGCGACGACGATCAAGAGGAGCGCCAGGACGAACACGATCATCCAGCGCAGGACTTCCCACATGGACTCGGCTCCCGAGGTACGGCGGAGGTTGGCAGCTCACCCGAGGCGTACGGGGTGGCCGAAATTCTACGAGGCCTGCCAACCTCGCACCATCGCGATCGGACGCTGCGGCAGCCCGACCCAGCCCCTCGCGAGCGGCCTAGAATCGCGAGCGTGACCCTCCGTCTCTTCGACGTCCGCCGCGGCGAGGCGCTGCCCTTCGAACCCATCGGCGATCGGCCGGTGGGCCTCTACGTGTGCGGCGTCACGCCCTACGACACCGGTCACCTGGGCCACGCCTTCACGTACATCAGCTTCGACGTGCTCCATCGGTATCTCGAGTACCTGGGTCACCCGGTGACCTACGTGCAGAACCTGACCGACGTCGACGACGACCTGCTGCGCAAGGCGCGCGAGCTCGGGGAGGACTACCTGGACCTGGGCAACCGCCACGTGACCACCTTCCTCACGGAGATGGCGGCTCTCAACTGGCTGCCGCCCGATCACTTCCCGCGCGCCACGCAGCACATCGCGCAGATGCAGGAGATCATCGCCGCGCTCCTCGCCCGCGAGCACGCCTACGCAGCCGAGGGCCACGTGTACTACTCGGTGGCCTCGCGCCCGCAGTTCGGCGAGCTTTCGCACCTTCCCCGCGAGGCGATGCTGCCCATCGCGAACGAGCGGGGCAACGTGCCGGACATGGCGGGCAAGCGCGATCCGCTCGATTTCGTCCTGTGGCAGCCATCCGCGGCCGACGAGCCGTCCTGGCCCTCACCGTGGGGCGCGGGTCGGCCGGGCTGGCACATTGAGTGCTCGGCGATGTCCATGGCCTACCTTGGCCCGCAGTTCGAGCTCCACGGCGGTGGCGGCGATCTCGTCTTCCCGCACCATGAGGCCGAGATCGCGCAGTCCGAGGGAGCGAGCGGCACGCGTCCCTTCGTGCGCTACTGGATGCACGCGGGGATGCTGCGCTACGGCGGCGAGAAGATGAGCAAGTCGCTCGGCAATCTCGTCCTCGTGCGTGACCTCCTGGCCTCCTATTCCGGCGATGCCATCCGGCATTACCTCGTCAGCCACCACTACCGCGAGGAGGTCGACTTCGACGAGGCCGATCTCGACCTCTCGGCAGCCCGCGTCGCCTCCCTGCGGCACGCCGCCCGCATCGCGGAGGAGCTGGAGCCGCTGGCACCCGCGCACGCCGACCCCGGCACCCTCGAGCCGGTGGTGGCCGAGCATCGCGCGCGTTTCCTGGCTGCCATGGACGACGACCTCGACACGCCCGCCGCGCTGCCGGAGCTGCACGCGCTGGCTGGTCTGGCGAGGGCCGATGCGGACCCCGAGCTGGCCGTACAGGCCGGCTGGATGGTGCGCGAGCTCGGAGCGCGCATCCTGGGCCTCCGCCTCGCGACGGTTCAAGCTGTCGGGTCGGCCGAGAGGCCTGAAGGCGCAGCGATCGCATGACGCCCCCGGTGCCCGAGGAGGATGCGGTCCCGGTCAGCGTGAAGCTCGGCGCCGTCGTGCCGCCGGAGGACCCGGAGGACTGGACGCGCCCGCTGACCTGGGTCGCCGCCCTGGGCATGCTCGCCGCGCCCATCGTCGCCCTCGCCTGGTTCTGGCTCGCGGCGCCCGCCGCCTCCACGCACCCGGTGGCCGGCACCTGGCTGGTCGCCGCGGTGCTCGTCGTGGGCGCCGTCGCCACCGGAAGCACCCAGATCGGGCCGGTGCGCGCCTTCGCCGGCACCCTTGGCTCCGGCCTCTTCGCCGCCCTGGTCACCGTCATCGTGGGGGCGGCGCTGGCCGGGCAGCGACAGGTGGGCGCCGCCTCCCCGACGGTCGCTCAGGCGTTCCTGGCCGCAGCGGCCGGGCTGGTCGGAGCCCTGGTGGCATCCATCCTGGCGCCGAACTTCGCGGGCGCAGCCTCCCGCGCGCGCCGCTCGCTGGTACCCGCCGCCGCTGGCGTGGCCGTCGCGGCGCTCTCGCTCCGGATGCTCTTCAGCGTGTAGAGGAGGATCGAGACGAGTGAATCGATCGGTCTTCGGCACCGCCACCTCCCCCGCAAAGCTGGTCGCGTCCCAGGTCGCGATCGACACGCTGACCCTCGCGGCCGACGCCGGATGGATCGCCTACGTGCGTCGCACCGTCGTCGCGGGCGAGTATCGGCGGCACCTGTGGCGCGTGGCGCTCGGGGGAGGGCCTCCGCAGCAGCTGACCAGTGGCCGGGTCATGGACACCGATCCCGCCATCTCGCCGGACGGTCGGCTCATCGCGTTCCTCCGCGCTCCCGCGGACCGGACCGTCCCCGATCCCGAGCGCCCGGCCCAGGCCTGGGTCATCCCGGCGGCCGGCGGCCCCGCGCGTCCCCTGGGCCACCTCCCCCACGGCGTCGACTCCGTGCATTGGAGCCCGGATGGTCGGCGGCTGGCCGTCGTCGCGCCGGTCGCCGAGGAGCGCTTCGTCCAGGGCCGCGCACCCGGACGCGAGGCACCCACGGTGCGCCGCATCACGCGCATGGACTTCCGTGACGACACCGGGTTCCTGGACCACCGCCGGCACCTCTGGCTCGTCGCGCCACGCCGCGGAGCCCGGCCAGTCCAGCTGACCAGGGGCGACCTCGACGTCCAGACGCCCGTGTGGTCGCCGGATGGACGAAGCATCGTCTTCGCGGCCGATGCCGGACCGGACGCCGGGCTGAATCCGCAGTCCATCCTCTTCAATGTCCCGGTCGAGGACGGCGGGTCCCGCCGGCTCGCCTCGCTGCGCGGCGACCTGGCGGCGCCGGCCTTCTCGCCCGACGGGCGCTGGATCGCCGCCATCGGCACCGACGTCGCCGACCCGCCGGAGGCCGCGCAGCCGGAGATCTTCGTCATCGACGCCGCGTCCGGCGAGATCCGATCCCTGACCGCCGGGCTCGATCTGCCGATCGGCGCCTGGGCGAGCACGCACCTGAGCCGCAGCGACCAGCCCGAGGGCCCCTTCTGGCTCGACGAAGAGACGATCGCCGTGCTCGTCACGCGTCGCGGCCGGGTCGCCCCCTGGCGCATCGGCCTGGACGGCTCCGCCGAGCCCATGGTTGCCCCGGAGACCCGGCTCGTGGCTCGCGGCCTCGCGGTTGCCGGCGGCCGGGTCGCCGTGAACGCCCAGCTCGGCGGTCGGGCGCAGGAGCTGTACCGGGTCGACGCGGGCGCCCTCCGCCGGCTCACCGCTCATGGCGCCGCCTGGCAGCGGCGCCTTCCGCGGCCGCGGCTCGACGAGCTCGAGCTGGCCGGATCCGCAGGCCCCATCCATGCCTGGCTCCATTCCCCCGCCGGCGCGGACGACGCGCCCCTGCCGACGGTCCTGGACATCCATGGCGGACCGACCGGATCCTGGGGATTCGGCCCGTCGCTGGACGTCCTGGCCATGACCGCGCGCGGCTGGCGCGTGGTGCAGCCCAACATTCGCGGCTCTGCCGGCTTCGGACGGGCATGGGTGGAGGCACTCGGCGATCGCTGGGGCGACGTCGACGCGGCTGATGCCCTCGCGGTGGTCGAGGGCCTGGTGGCCCGCGGCCTCGCGGATCCCGGCCGCCTGGGCCTCATCGGCCTTTCGTACGGCGGATTCCTGACCAGCTGGCTGGTGGGCGTCACGCAGCGCTTCGCGGCGGCGGTCAGCGAGAACGGGGTCTCGAACCAGGCCACCGCCTGGGCGGAGTGCTATTTCGGCATATACGACGGTCGGCGCAGCGGCCTGGGCGATCCGTTGAGCGACGCGGGCGCGGCCAAGCTGTGGGATCGGTCGCCGCTGCACAACGTGGCGAGGATCCGTACTCCGCTGCTCATGATCCAGGCCGAGGAGGACCGCATCTGCCCCGCTTCCGACAACGTGCAGCTGTTCGCCGCCCTCCGGGCGCTGGATCGCCCCGTCGAGTACCTCCTCTACCCCGGGGAGCACCACCCATTCCAGTCCATTGGGCGCCCGGACCGGCGGATCGACCGGCTGGAACGCGTCCTGGATTGGTTTGCGCGCGCGTTCGAGGACCGGCGTCCGTATCGAGCCTGACCCACCGGGTGGTGCGTGCACGCACATGTTGACGCATCGTCGCGACCCGCCGTAGGGTGCCGTCAAGCGCGAACCCGCGCGGTGCGTCCCGCATGCCATCGAGGTGCCTGGTGCGACACCGTTTGACCCTCCCCCGTCTTGGCGCGGCGCTCGCCGCGGGCATCCTGCTCACTGCCGCCGGCTCCAACCCCGCGTTCGGGGCTCCCACTCGCCTCGGGTTCGCGGCCGGCGACGACTGGGAGCCGGCGATCGCTGCAGACGCCCATGGAACCGTGTACGCGACGTGGACGCACTACGGTCCCGATCCTGCGTGCCCGACCTGCGCCAGTCCCCACACGGAGCTGCAGATCTCGCACGACGGCGGGACGACCTGGGACGCGCCACGGCCGCTGGCCCCCGCGGACGAGCGGCAGGACGATCCACAGATCGAGGTGGATGCCGCCGACGGCTCGACGGTCTACGCCGCGTTCATGCAGGCCAACAAGGCCTCCGAGTACGTCGCACGATCCGATGACTTCGGCGCCACCTGGCAGACCGTGCTCGTGGAGCCCCTCATGCGCGGGACCGACAAGGACATCCTCGCCGTGCGAGGCGGGCACGTGTACCTCGCCTATCACACACAGCAGAAGATCTTCGTCTCCGCGTCCCACGACGGCGGTGCGAGCTGGACCCTCCAGCAGCCCATGAAGAGCACCGCCAAGGTGGGTGTCTCGCTCCCGAGCGGTGGGGCGGTGGACAGCAGCGGCGCGGTCTACTTCGCCTGGAACGGCGTGACCCGTCCCGGGCAGGCGAAGGGCGACATCAACCTGTACGTCACCCGCTCGACGGATGGGGGGACGACCTGGCATACGACGCTCGTCGGCGTCTCCGCGGCACCGCCGACCTGCGATTGCCCCGGCTGGGACTTCTGGGGTGCCCAGATGGCACTCGGCGTGGACGGTCGGGACCGGGTCCACGTGCTGTGGAACGCGAGCAGTGAGGCCGGCGGCCCGAACCGCGTCCTGTACGCGAGCTCCGACGACGGGGGGCTCTCCTTCAGCGCGGCCCGGGACGTCTCAGGGGCCGCCTCCGGGGTCAATGGTGCATTCCCGGCGCTGGTCACCACCGGCGATGACGGGGTCGCGATCGCCTGGATGGATGACCGCAACGGACATGACGGCGGCGGAAACGATCCGGGCGCCCGGTGGAACACGTACCTGCGCGCCTCGGATGACGGCGGAGCGTCCTTCGGAGCGGTCGTTCGGCTGTCCGCCTACGTCGCGGGCTATTCGTACAAGCTCGCGTCTCCGATGGAAGGGTTCCTGCAGCCCTACGGCGACTACTTCGAGCTCGCCTCCGACGGATCCTCGCTCCACGCCCTGTGGGGCGAGGGAAACAGCTACGACGGCCCGGGCAACGTGTGGTACGCGCGGGGCAGCTGAGGCGAGCGCCTCAGGCGGGCGACTTGCGACTGAGCCTCTCTGCGAGACCACCGACCGTGAGGGCCAGCCCCAGGGCGATGATGCCGATGGCGCCCACCAGCCGGAACGCCTCACCGCCGAAGGCGGTGGCCAGGGCGAGGTACGCGATCACCGCACCCACGGCGAGCGCGAAACCGATCCACTTGAAGGCGGGCGCGTCGGCGATCCAGCCGGCCGCGTACATGCCGATGCCGAAGCTGAACGGCAGCACGGTCCACAGCGACGACCACGTCCCCCAGTGCCCGTTCAGGCTCGTGTACAGCAGCCCGAGGCCGGCGCCGAGCAGGACGGCCCCGGGGATGGCCATCCCGGCGCGAAGGCGGCGATGCTGGCGGCGACCGATGAGCGCCGGTCCAATGAAGAACACCGACAGCACGATCAGGAGCGCCGGCCAGTAGGCGAGCCAGCGGTCGCCCACGCTCAGCGTGCCGATCCAGTCCGCGATCCAACCGGACGCGAGGACCAGCACTCCGATGGCGAGGAGCATCAGGCCGGCAACCAGCTCGATCGTGCGGCTCATGGCCGCGAAGTATAGAAGGCCGCGTCAGGACGGAAGGAGGACCGCCGGCCCGGCGAAGTCCAGCCCGTCGGGCCCGTTGAGGTAGCCGAGTGCCGTACCGGCCACGCCTCGATGTCCGTACTGCCAGACGATCTTCCCGGTCCCCGGATCGATCACGACCACGCGGTTGTTGTCGTCGTCGGTGACCGCGTAGTTCCCGTTCGGGAGCAGCACCGCGAGCGACGGATGCTCGAGGCGGCCCGCCCCGCTCGTGACGCGGTAGCTCCAGACCAGCGTGCCATCCCGTCGGAAGACGGCAACCGCGCCGGGCGAGTGGTAGTCCACGACGAGGATCTCGCCGTTCGGCAGGAGCTGCGCGTCAGACGGGTAGTGGATCCCTTTCAGCTGCACGGACCAGGCGAGGGCGCCCGACGCGGTCAGCCGGTCGACCCAGCTGCCACCGATCTCGGTGACCAGGATCCCGCCGTCGGGCAGCGGCGTGTCGCCGTTGGGTGCCGCGAACGCGGTGGGCGGATCGTGGCGCCGGACGCGGGTCGTCCCGATCTGGCGCACGATCCGGCCAGCCGGCGAGATCTCGAGGATCCGCTCGTTGAAGATGTCCGCCACGAGCGTGTCGCCGTTCGGGAGCGGGTAGGCGTCATCCGGCGTGTTCAGGTAGCCGGCGCGGCTGCCGGGGACGCCATCGTGGCCGTAGCTCCATACGATGCGCCTGGTGGCGATGTCGACCCGGGCGATCACGTGCTCGTCCTCGGCGTTGATCGAGATCTGGCGGCCATCGGCGGTGAAGAAGGCGTCGTCCGCGGCCAGCGGTGCCTGCGACCAGCCGGCCTGCCGGTTGAGGGTGAGCGACCAGAGGATGGTGCCGGACGGGTCGACGATCAGCAGGCGACCGTTCCCCCGGTCGGCGATCAGCAGGTTGCCCGGCAGGGGTCCCGACGGCACGGGACTCGGGGTCGGGACGGCGGTGGCCGACGGCGAGGCGAGGGCCACCGCGCTGGCGTCCGGAACCGTCGACGGGCCGACGCTTGGCGCAGGCGGGGAGACCGATGGTGCGGGGCTTGCACACGCGGCGAGCAGCACCACGAGGACGAGGGCCATGGCGGCACCCCGGAGAGGCATCCGTTCGCTCCAATCTGCCGTTGGGCGAACGGCGTACAGGTCATGGTCGGCGGGGTCGAAGGATGCCACATTCGTAGGCATCGCAAGGGGTAGGCTTGCGATGCATGGCGTTCGACTGGCCCGGCCTCCTCCTCCGTGTCCTGGGCACCCGGCTCCCGCGCACGCGCGGACACCTGCGCGTGTCCGGGACGGATGGACGGATCACCATCCGGCGCGACCGGTGGGGCATCCCCCACGTCGACGCGTCGACGGACGCGGACGCCTGGTTCGGCCTGGGCTTCTGCCATGCCCAGGACCGGGGATTCCAGCTGGAGCTGCTCCGCAGAGTGGGGTCCGGGACGCTCTCGGCGCTGATCGGCCCCGACGGCATCCCTATCGACCGCATGAGCCGGCGTCTGGGCTTTTCCCGCACTGCGCAGGCACAGCTGGCCGTCCTGGGCACCGATCTGCTGGCCGCGCTGGATGGCTACGTGGCCGGCGTCAACGGCGGATTTGCACACGGGCTCCGGCGCGCACCGCACGAACTGCGGCTGCTCCGTGCCGAGCCAACGCCATGGACCGCGCTCGATGTGCTCTCGTTCGTGGGCCTCCAGGCATTCTCCCTCTCGAGCAACTGGGACGTCGAGCTCGCCCGCCTCAAGGTCTTCCTGACCGATGGCGCGGACGCGGTCCGCGCCCTGGATCCTGCCTATGCCGATTGGCTCCCGGTGACGGCACCGCCCGGCGCGAAGGCGGCCGCGGTCGTCGACCGCCTGGGAGCAGACCTCGCGGCACTCCAGGCCGCCCTGCCCACGGGCGGCGCGTCGAACAACTGGGCCATCGCGGGCCGCAGGACCGCATCGGGGGCCGCGCTCCTGGCGAACGACCCGCACCTCGCGCCCACGCTGCCGGCGCCGTGGTACCTCGCGCACCTGCGAACTCCGGAGTGGGAGATCGCCGGAGCTTCGTTCGTGGGCGGTCCCGCCTTCCCCATCGGGACCAACGGCCACGCGGCGTGGGGCATCACCGCCGGGCTCACCGACAACACCGACCTGTTCCTCGAGGAGATCGGCCCGGATGGCGCCTCCGTCCGGGAGGGGGATGCCTTCGTGCCGTGCGACACTCGGGTCGAGCGGATCGCGGTGAAGGGCGCCGAGCCGATCGAGGAGCGGATCCTCGTGACGAGGCGCGGTCCGGTGATCACCGCCATCCTCGCCGAGGAGATCCCCCAGGCGCTCTCCATGTCCGCGGTGTGGCTTCGGCCGCTGCCGGTCCGCGGGTTTCTGGACGTCGTCCGATCCAGCTCCTTCGACGACTTCCGGCGCGCCTTCGCGGAGTGGCCCGGACCGGCCCTCAACGTCGTCTACGCGGACCGCGACGGGCATATCGGCTGGCAGCTGGTGGGACAGCTTCCCCGCCGCCGAGCGGGGACAGGGACGGTCCCGCTCCCCGGCTGGGATCCGACGAACGGGTGGGAGGACGACCTGGTGCCGTTCCACGAGATGCCCCACAGCCTCGATCCGGATACGGGGTGGGTCGCCTCGGCGAACGGAAAGCCAACCGTGGACGGCGACGGGCCATTCCTGGGCAGCGACTTCATCGACGGATATCGCATCGCACGGCTGGTCGAGGCACTGTCGAACCGGCTCGACTGGGACGTCGCGGCCGCCCAGCGGCTCCAGATGGACGTCACCTCCATGCCATGGCGCGAGCTTCGTGACTTCGTGCTCAGCCTGTCGGTCGATGCGGCCGCGGACCCCGATGCCGCTCGCGCGCTCGAGATTCTCCGGGTTTGGGACGGCGAGGTGTCCGCGGACTCACCGGGCGCCGCGATCTACGAGGGGTTCGCCGCGGATCTCACCCAGCGCCTGGCCCGCGCCAAGGCCCCCGGCTCGTGGTCCTGGGCGATCGGCGCGGGCTTCGGCCAGGTCGTGCCGTACACGCTCTTCTCGACCCGGGCCATGAGCCGCCTCGTGCGCCTGCTGCGCGAGCGTCCGGACGGCTGGTTCGACGGATCGGACTGGACGGCGGAGTCGGTCGCCGCGCTGGGAGGCACGGTTCGCTGGCTGGCGGATCACCACGGCGACGACCCCGCCGGCTGGGGATGGGGCCACGTTCGCCAGGTCACGCTGGAGCACCCGATCGGCGTGCGCCGTCCGCTCGACCGGATCTTCAACCTGGGACCGGTCCCCATCGGGGGCGACGCGAATACGCCCATGCAGGTCTCGGCAGGTCCGCTCGATCCGTTCGGCCGTCCGGGAGCCCTGGCAAATACCCGCTGCGTCATCGACCTGGGCGATCCGGCTGCGAGCCGCTTCTCCCTGGCCGGCGGGCAGAGCGGCAACCCGCTCTCGCGCCACTACCGGGACCTGTACGAGCTGTGGCTCGCGGGCGACGGCGCTCCCATGCCCTGGACGGAGCTCGAGGTTGCGGCCGCCACGCGGGACACGCTGACCCTCGAGCCGGGAGGCGCGCCGGATGAAGACGGCTGACCGCGTGGATCGTCTCGAGACCTTCCTCCGACGCGCCACCCTCGCCCTCGATCTCGCTCTCGGCGTGGTCCTCGCGGGCCTGGCCGACCTGGCCATCAACGCCTGGGTCGAGTACCTGAGCCATCCGGGCCTGTCCCTGCTTTCCGCGTACCAGCGTGGCCGCGAGCCCTGGACCTCCATCGGGATCGGCGCGGTGATCGGAGCCGCGTCCGCTGCCCTGCTGATCGGCGTGCTCCTCGCGATCGTCGAGGGCAGCTGGATCCGTCGCCTCCTCGGGCTGGCCGTTCTGGGGTTGGGCCTTGCCTGGTGGCTCACCGCGCTCGGGGTCCTCCGGTACCCGGGCTTCGCCGGGCCGGACCCCATCGCCTTCGCTTTCTCATGGCCGCGAGAGGTGACGGGGGCCCTGCTCCTGCCAGCTGCCGCGGCGGCCCTCCTTGTCTTCACCCCGCACCACGAGCGGCCCACCTCCCGGATGGTCCCCATTCACCCCGACGAGCGCGACGGATCCTGATCAGATCGTCGCGGCGTATGACTCCGGGCGTCGGTTGCCGTCGTGGACGAGCCAGGTCGTGTCGGTCCCGTCCAGCAGCGCGGGCCAGTCGATCCGATCCGCCAGCCGCTCACCAATGGCCCGCAGCTCCGGCAGTGCGCGCACCCCGTCGAGCGCGAAGTCCCTCGGCAGGCGAACGTCGAGACGGTAGAAGGTCGCTTCGGGGTAGTGCCGGCTGACGAGCTCGGTCTGCTGCTCGCCCGGCGAGCGCAGCAGCTCCGCGAGCAGCCAGCCCAGCCAGTCGTAGAGCCACCGCGGACGCGACCGGTCCAGGTAGAGGCCGGTTCCCAGGGAGACGATCACCGTGTCCGCGGCCCGATATCCGTCCGCGTAGACGAACGCCTCGACGCAGGCCTGGTAGGTGGGGTTGCCGGCCACGCCGGTTCCACCGTCGACCATGGGGCCGTGGTCCTCGAGCCCGGGAACCGTCCATGGTGCAAAGTAGGTGGGCGCCGCTGCCGAGGCGGTGAGGCAGTCGGCCAGGGACAGGTTGCCGGTTCGGCACGTGTTCCGCCCGCGGCAGTCCTTCACGAAGTACCACTGGTGCGAGTCGATGAGCCCTTTCGCGGTGACGAGGATGTCGACCGGAACGTCGGCAAGCCGCCAGTCGGCCGATCGGCTCCCGAGCTCCGAGCGGATGCGCGCGTGGAGCCGCTCCACGTCGTACATGTGCCCGGTCAGGATGCGGGCCAGCGTCGAGAGCACCGGCGTCCGCGCAAAGAGCTCGGGCGCGTGCTCCACGTAGAGCGCCACCACCTGCGCCGCCGGGATCCCCGCAGCCAGTGCCCCCGCGATCAGGGCGCCGGTCGAGGTCCCCGCCAGAAAGTCAAATTGGTCGCGAACCGGCCGTCCGGTCCTCGACTCCAGCGCGGCGAGGACGACGGCGGGGATCACGCCGCGGACGCCACCCCCGTCTATCGACAGGATTCGCCGTGATCGGTCCCCCATGCCCCCTCCGGCTACATCTCTCCTTCGAACGGCGGCTGCGGCATGCGCAGCGGGTGGTCCCTGCGGTAGCCCAGGAGGTAGTCCGCCTGGAGCAGCGTGTGTATCTGGTCGGTTCCCTCGTAGATCACCGAACCCTTCGAGTTGCGCAGGTAGCGCTCCACGGGGTAGTCGGCGCTGTATCCGTAGGCACCGTGGATCTGCACCGCGTCGAGCGCGCATTGGACGGCATGGTCCGTGGCGTACCACTTGGCCAGGCTCGTCTCGCGCGTGTTGCGCTCGCCTGCGTTCTTCTTCCAGCCGGCCTTCCACACGAGGAGCCTCCCGGCTTCGATGCCGGCCTGCATGTTGGCCAGCATCTGCTTGACCAGCTGGTGGCGGCCGATCTCGTCGCCGAAGGCCTTGCGTTCGTGAGCGTACTTCAGGCTCGCCCCGAGGCATGCCTCGGCGAGGCCCACGGCGCCGGCAGCGACCGTATAGCGGCCCTGGTCGATGGCGCTCATCGCGATGGTGAAGCCCTCTCCCTCCTCGCCGACCCGGTTCTCGACGGGAACCTCGCAGTTGTCGAAGTAGAGGATTCCCGTGTTGCCGGCTCGCACGCCGAGCTTGCCGTGGAGCGAGTCGGAGGAGAAGCCCGGGAAGTCCCGCTCCACGATGAAGGCGGTGATCCCCTTGTGGCCCCTGCTCTTGTCGACGGTGGCGAAGACCAGGAAGTTGTCCGCGGTATCCGCGAGGCTGATCCAGATCTTGCTTCCGTTGAGGAGATAGCGGTCACCGTCGCGCCGCGCGGTGGTCGCCAGGTTTGCCGCGTCCGAGCCGACCCCGGGCTCGGTGAGCCCGAACGTGGCCAGCTTCTCGCCCCGGGCCTGGGGAACCAGGTAGCGCTGCTTCTGGTCCTCGTTCCCCCACTGGAGCAGGGTCAGCGAGTTGAGCCCGGTGTGCACCGAGTAGACGACACGGAAGGCGGTGTCGGCGCGCTCCATCTCCTCGCAGAGGAGCGCAAAGGCGATGTAGTCCATGCCGGCCCCGCCGTACCGCTCGGGGATGGGCAGGCCCAGGAAGCCCTCCGCGCCCATCTTCTCGAAGAGGGAGCGGTCGTAGGTCGCCGTGCTGTCCAGGTCGGCGATGCGCGGCAGGATCTCGCGCTCGGCAAAGGCGCGAGCGGTCCGCTGCACCTCGCGCTGCGCGTCGGTCAGCGAAAGATCGATCATGAAAGGTCTCCGCAGGAGGAGTCGTTGACGTCTTCTGCGATTCTAGACGCGCCGCAGCCGGACCCGGGCCGGAAGGCGGTGTCGAGCCGTCTATTTCCGACCTGGCCGCTGGTAGTTCGTATTGACGAACGTCTGACCTCTGTCTAGCCTAACCAGCGAGTGCTTCCCGGCCACGAAGGGACCGGCGGAGCCGCGACACCGCCACCTTGCACGAATGTCGGGAGACGCACGCTCTTGGATCTGGGATCACTGACGACCGGGCTCCTGACCGGGCTGCGCGAAGGCGTCGAAGCCGCACTCATCGTGAGCATCATCCTCACCTACCTGGCCCGCGCCGGGCACCGTTCGGCGTTCGGTCGGATCTGGGCCGGCGTCGGGTGGGCGATCGCCCTGAGCGCCGCCCTGGGCGCCGTCCTGTGGGTCACCCTCCAGGAGCTGCCATCGCCGGCGGAGCAGATCTTCGAGGGCACGACGCTGCTGCTGGCTGCCGTCGTCGTGACCTGGATGCTGTTCTGGATGCGGCGGACGGCCACGTCGGTGAGCCACGAGCTGCGCGCCGCCGTCGACCGATCCCTCACCGGCGGACGGGTCACCGGACTGGCCGTCCTTGCCTTCACCGTCGTCATTCGCGAAGGGATCGAGACCTCGCTCTTCCTGCTTGGCCAGGCGACCGCCGCCTCGCGGGCGGAGCAGGGTGCCCTCTCGGTTCTCGTTGGTGCCGTCATCGGCCTGGCCATCGCCGCCGTGCTGGGGATCGGCTTCTACCGGGGGTCTCGCGCCATCAACCTGCGGATCTTCTTCACCTGGACCGGAGTGGCCCTCGTCTTCGTGGCCGGCGGGCTGGTCGCGAGCGCCCTGCACGAGTTCATCGAGATCGGATGGATCGGCTTCGGCACGCATTCCGCCTTCGACCTGTCGACCGTGCTTCCCGACGCCGGCGGTGGGCTGGGGATCGTCGGCCAGTTCCTGCACGCACTGGTCGGCTACGCCGCCGCACCGGAATGGACGCGCCTGATCGTGTGGCTCGGGTACATCGGCCTGGTGCTGACGCTCTACCTGCGCCCGCTGAAGCCGGCCGAGGTCATACGCACCGAGCAGACACCCTCGCGGGTCTGACCCGCCGTCAGGACAGGGTCGGGACAGCCATGAAGTCGAGCATCCGGCGCCAGGCATCCGCCGACGCGTCGGCGAACTCGTCCGCTCGCCGATCGAAGAATGAATGGGTCGCGCCGTCATAGGCGACGCTGATGTGCGTGACCCTTGCTGCATCCATGGCCGCGTCGAACGCGTCGCGAGCCTCCGCCGGGATGCCCTGGTCTGCGCCACCCCACAGGGCGAGCACGCTGCACGTGAACTTCGGCGCCATCTCCGCCGGGGACGCCAGGCCGGTCCGATGGGTCCCGATGGGCCAGCCGTAGAAGCCGATGACGCCGGCGAGGTCCAGATCCGGGCGCGCGGCCTGCAGGTAGCTGAGCCGCCCGCCGAAGCAGAATCCGACCGCGAAGAGGCGGCTCACCGATCCGCCTTCCGGAGTCCGGAGATGCGCCGCCGCAGCCGCAACATCCGCGTACAGCGTGTCGGGCCGGGTGAGCGCCACCTGCGGCTGATAGTCGAAGTCAGCGTCCCGCTTGCCCGTTCCGGCGGTGCGGCTGAAGTAGTCGAACGTGATGGCGTCGACCCCCGCTTCCGCGAATCGCAGGGTCAGCTCCTCGTAGTACGGAACCAGGCCGCGGACGTCGGGACAGATCACGATGCCCGCCCCGGTGGCGTCCGCCGCTCGGGCCGCGTAGGCGGCAACGCGAGTCCCATCGGCCGAGGTGAGGATCAGGTCGCGTGCGTCGAGCGCGGCCCCGTGGATGGGCGGCAGCGGCGGATGAGCATCGATGTCAAAGCACATGCGCCGATTCTAGGCGCGTCGCCGTGGCAACCCCTAGAAGAACCGCCCGGGCTGGACGGCCCAGGAGGTTCCAACCACCAGGATGGCGAGGATCACCGCGTAGACCACGACCCGGGCCAGGATCGGGAACGGGCGTTCCATGCTCTCGCCCGATGCCGTGCGCCACATGCCGGCCAGCGTGGTTCCACCCGCCGGCGGGATCAGGAAGCCAATGGCCGCTCCCACGAGGAGCCCGCCCACGTGGCCGGTCCAGCTGATGCCGGGGATGGTGAAGGTGATGACTAGGTTCAGCACCAGGAGCGTCCCGACCTGCGACAGGATGGCGCGGGCCATGGGGTTCAGGATCAGGTGCCGGCGGCGCCAGACCATGAAGCCCACCCCGAAGAGCCCGAAGATGGCGCCGGAGGCCCCCGCCGCCGCCTGGGTTGGCGTGAGCAGGATGGTGAGCACGGAGCCTCCGAGGGCGCAGAGCAGGTAGATGACCAGGTACTCGACGTGCCCGTAGAGGTCCTCCATGATCGGCCCGAACAGGTACAGCGCGTACATGTTGAAGCCGATGTGCAGCAGGCCCAGGTGGAGGAACGCGGAGGTGATGAGCCGCCACCACTCCCCGTCCGCCACGTACGGCTGGTACACCGCGCCGGCCTGCACCAGCGGGCCTCCGAATCCGCCCCAGATGTTCCCCAGGTTCCCGCCCATCGAGGCGTCGATGAGGAAGACGATGACGTTGATCGCAATGAGGCCCCAGGTCACGTACGCGGCATACGCACCGTACGACCCGCGTGCCCGGTTGAACTGGCGCCGGGCGGCGAAGTCGTGGCCGGTCTCCTTGAGCAGCCAGGCGATGCGGTTCGCGATGGCCCCGCGCTCCGGGCCGGGTGCACGCCGGTCGGCCTCGCGATACGCGGCGACCGCCTCTTCCAGGTTCCCGTTCCGGACCTGCTGCTCCGCGACGCTCTTCCAGCCCAGCCAGGCGTTCGATCCGCCCAGGGCCGCGGCCTGCTGCCAGGCAACCAGGGCGCCCGGCTCGTCGTCGAGCCGATAGCGGGCGGTGCCGATCAGGAGCCACGCCTCCGATGCGAGCTCGCGGTCCGGGTGCCCGGTCAGGGAGGCAAGGATCCGGATCGCGGCGTCGTTGTCGCTGGCGTCGAGGAGACGGTGCCCCTCAGCCAGGCGCAGGCGGGGTTCATCGGTCATGGGGCGGCATTATGACCGACAACCTGGGCCGGACATGCGAGGACCGCCGAGAGATCGGCACCTCGGCGGTCGTCGCGCGCCCCCCTGGAGGGAACGCAGGCGCCCCGGCGTGGGAGCCGGGCCGCTTGTGATTCGCGGGGCTATTTGGCCCGGCGCAGGAAGTCCAGCACGTCGTCGTAGCGGAAGCGGCGGTCCCCGCGCTTGCAGACGCGGAAGAACGGCAGCTCTCCGCGGTCGCCGAGCCGCTTGACCGTGTTCACGTGCAGGTGCAGCATCTCGGCGACCTCGGTCGCCGTCAGCAGCTTCCCTACCTCGTTGGTCATCATCGGTTGCGAACTCCTGGGGCACTCTTGGCATCGGGATCGCGTCGGTCGGGTTGGGTGCGGTCGGCGCGGTTCCTGATCGGATAGTAAGGTTGGGGTGCCGTCCGACCATCCGGTACTTTCGGTTGCCGCCAGGAGTACGTTTCGTCCCCATGCCCGTCTTCGAACGCCATGTCTTCGTCTGCACCGGCGGTGATTGGTGCCCCACGGTCGATGGTCACGGGCTGGCGGTTCACGCCCGCCTGAAGAGCCTGGTCAAGGCTCGCGGCCTGGGTGATCGCGTCCGCGTGAACCACGCCGGTTGCTTCAGCCAGTGCGGCAACGGGCCCATGGCGGTCGTGTATCCGGAGGGAACCTGGTACGCGGCCCTGACCCCCGACGACGCGGACGAGATCGTGGCCCGGCACCTCGTCGCGGGTCAGCCGGTCGAGCACCTGCGCTACGACCCGCCCACCCCGGGCGCCCACAAGCTCGAGCGCGACGCGGATGGTCGTCCCCGGGGCCGGGCGGCGCCCTGGCCCGCCGGCACAGGACGCCCGCGTCCGTGAGCGACGCCATCCCCGAAGAAGCGGCACGACTGGTCGAGGAGCGCGCTACGGCGCGGTCGTCCGGCGACTTCGCACGGGCCGATATCCTCCGCGATCAGCTTCGCGCCCTGGGCTGGGACGTGGCCGACGGCCCAACGGGAACGACACTGCGCCCCGCCCTGGCCGCCGCGACTCCCGACAGGGTCGGCTACGCGCGGGCCGACGACCTTGCCAGCCTCCTCGACGAGCCGGCCACCATGACGGCGACGCTGGTCGTCGTGGCCGACGAGCACCCGGCCGACCTCGCCCGCTTCGTTGCCGGACTGGCCGCCCACCCACCGCGCGACCGGTGGGAGCTGGTGGTGGTGGCCAACGCACCCTCGTACGACCTCGACCCGCTGCTGGCCGCGGTCGTGCTGCCGGGGGAACCCGTCGTCCTGCGGACGAGCGAACGGCTCGGATGGGCCGACGCGGTGAACCTGGGCCTGCGGCGCAGCCGGGGGAAGGTCACGATCCTGATCGACACCTGCCTGGAGCCGGTCGGCGACTTCGTGGGTCCGCTGGTCGCCATTCTCGAGCGCCCGCAGGTGGGGATCGCCGGTGGGTATGGCGTGCGGTCCGCCGACCTGCGCCAGTTCAGCGAGGCCCCTCCCGGCGAGGTGGATGCCGTCGAGGGCTACTGCCTTGCGGTCCGCCGCGAGGTTCTCCGCGACGTGGGGCTCTTCGACCAACGGTTCCGCTTCTACCGAAATGCGGACCTGGACTTCTCGTTCGCGGCGCGCGCCGCGGGCTGGCGCGCCATGCGAACCGCTGCGCTGGCGCTCGAGCGGCACGAGCACCGTGGGTACGCGTCCCTGCCGGACGCGGAGCGCGACCGGCTCAGCCGACGAAACTTCTACCGATTCCTGAAGCGCTGGGGCAACCGTCCGGACCTGCTCCTGGCGCCCGGCCCGTGGCCACCATCGCATCGGCGTCAGCACGACTGAGCGGGTGGGGACCGAAGCTCCGGACCATCGGCTCCACGTGCATCCCGCGCTGCGCGGGATCGGCGCACGCCTCCTCCTGCCCGACTGGCTTGCGATCACCCTTGGCCGACACGTCTTCACCTGGCGCCCGCTCGCGCCCGACGAGCTCGCCCACGAGCTGGAGCATGTGCGGCAATGGAACCGATACGGCCCGCCGTTCGCGGCGCGCTACCTGCGCGCCTCCTTCCGCTCGTGGCGGTCCGGAGGGGGGTGGTACCGGGGCAATGCCTTCGAGGTCGCCGCGCGCACGGCCGCGACGGCGGCGCGCGGGCCGTCTGCAGGCGCCGGCGCGGAGACCGATCCGGCCGCCTAGCGGTGCCCCTCCAGGCAGGTGCACCCGCTCGACCCAACGACCGCTGCATGCCGCGTTCCCTCCGGCAGGCTGAAGCCCTCGCCGGGTCCCAGCTGGATCGCGGCGCCGCCGTCGAGCTCGAAGGTGATGGAGCCCGCGGCGCACATCAGCAGCTTCTCGTATCCATGCTCATGGGGGGCGTACCGGTCTCCCGGACCGTTCGACCAGGCATAGGGCTCCACGCCCCGGGCGCGCAGGAAGCGGGCGACCGCCTCCCGGCCGGGGGACTCGCCGGCGGGGAGGCGCAGTGGCTCAGGCGCCGGCCCGGCCTCGTGTTCCGCAGCCCTCACTTCACGACGAGGACGGCATGGCCCTCCAGCCGCCCGGAGTCGACCTTCCCGGCGCTGGCCAGGTAGTCGAACGGCGCGGCCCAGGGCCCGATCTCGGCCGGCATCTGATTGCCCAGGGCGCCGTCGACCGCCGTGCGGATGGCGGCCAGGTCGAGCCAGACCATTCCGGTGTTCGACGCACCGCCGACGGCGTCGACCGCCGCCTTGAAGCGTGACTGGGCGGCCAGTGAGTCCGCCGTGGTCATATCCAGGACGCGGCCCACGAACGAGGTCCCCGTGCCGATCACGACCCGGGCGTCGGTCACCGCGTACTGGAGCGTCGTGGCCCACGCCACGGCGTCCGGGACCTGCGCGAGGGTGGGCGGTACATCGAACGTCAGCGTGGTGATCCGGGTGCCGCCGTGATCCTGATCGGACACGGTGACCTTCGGGCCGCCACCGGAGGCGCTCAGCTGGAGGAGGCCCTGCAGCTGGAGGAGACGGAGGCTGGCCTCGTGCGCGTCGGTGGTGGTGATGATCAGTCCGGCGTAGGGCGCGCTCCCGTCCATGCCCGCGACGACGGCCGCGTCGCCAATCCACGACACGAACGAGGAGAGGTCGCCACCGAGCACGGCCTTGAGCTGCCCGAGCTGGTCCGCGCCCAGGTTCGTGCCAAGGGTCTGGGTGAGGCCATCGAGCGCGGCGGAGAGGCCGGTTCCGATGTCGCTGGCATCGGCGAAGAAGAAAGCGTCTGCGGGGGCGGCGGCCGCCAGCCCGGTGTCGTGGTTCGCCGTGGTGGATCCATTGGGCAGCGTCGTCGTCTCGTCCATGACCAGGCGATCACCCTCGAACCGCGCGCTGGCAACCATGAACTGCGGCGCGGCGGTGTCCAGCGTGCCGAACAGGTAAGCGGCTGACGGGGCGGCAGAGGCAATCGCCGATCGCAGGCTCGCGAGGATGGGAGCCGTATCGATGCTGACGGTCGCCACCCGGTCGGCGGGCAGGCGAGCGAGCCCGTCACGGAACTCCTGTCGATTGCCGAGCGCGGGCTTGCTCCCGGCGTGGACGTCGAGCGCGGCGGCCACGAGGTCGCCGCTCGTCCCGATCACGAGCTCGTCGTCCGTCACGGTCCAGGCAACCGAGAGGCTCATGCCGCCAGACCCTGCGGCGGGCAGTGACCAGATGGTCGCACCGTTATGGGTCGTGCTGGTGATTCCGGAGACACCGCCCTGGGTCTGGAGCCGATCGATGGCCGCGCGGGCCGCCGCTGCATCCTTGACGCCGGCGAAGGCGAGCATGTCCGGCATGGCGGTCATGCTCGCCGTGCCGGTGAAGGACGGGTAGCCGACCATGGCGGCCGCCAGGCTGCCGTCGAACCAGGGTGCCACGTCCGTGCTGTATCGGATTCCGCTCGGATCCGGGGAGGGGCCGTCGAGCAGCGTGTCGAGCTGGCCACCGAAGAGCGTGGTCGCTGCGGCGTCGGGGAAGTGCCCCAGGAGCGTCTCGAAGTTCGCGCGCTGGTCGCCGGGCAGGTCCGCGCGCAGCTCGTAGTACATCGAGGCGTCCGCGGGGACGTATCCGGCAGCTGCGCTGGCGGCGCCGCCAGTCCGCTTCGCGTTCAGGGTGGTTCCGGCGATGACGCCGATGAGGGCGGCCAGCGCGACGACCGCGACGACCGCGGCGATCAGCCAGCGCGGTCGCGCCGCGCGTGCGGGTGGCGTACCTGCAGCCATCGACTCCGGCTGTGGCGTCTGCGGTGGTACCGACTCCGTGATCACGCTGATTCCCCTCCCGGGCATGCCATGCGGCATGAAGCGCCGCAGCGGACAGGATAGGCCTGAGCCGCGGAACGCGCGCATCCCCCAAAGGTCACGAACTCCGGGTCGGTGCCGGACCGCAGCGCAGAACCCCGGTCGCGTCGGCGTTGAGGCAGGACGCCCGGTGGACCGGCACCCCGGAGACCACGATCGCCACCAGGGCCACGACGTTGACCTCCTGCTAGAGTCCACCCTCCGCCGCCTCCGGCCCCACCCGCTCCATGAGGTGCCATCTCGTGCCGACCGCCCCATACGTGCTGGCCGGGCTCGCGTCCGCCGCGGCGTTCGGCGGTGGCGACTTCTCGGGCGGGATGGCCGCCAGGCGGGCGAGCGGGATTGCCGTGGCCGCCGTCGCCCAGCTGGTCGGATGCGTGCTCCTCCTCTGCCTGCTGGCCGCGGTCCGGCCGCCCATGCCGTCCGTCGCATCGTTGGGCATCGGCATGACGGCCGGAATTGCCGGCGCCATCGGCATGGCATCCCTCTATCGGGCGCTCGCCACCGGCGCCATGGGCCTGGTGGCCGCCGTTTCGGGCGCCGGGACCGTCGTGGTCCCCCTCCTCGCCAGCCTCTTCGTGCTCGGCGGCGAGATTCATCCCCTCCAGCTCGTCGGGGTCGGCTGCGTCATCGGAGCCGTGCTCGCGGCGAGTGGTGCCGCCACGTCGCACGCCTCGCGCACCGCTCTGGGCCTGGCGCTGCTCGCGGCCCTGGCCTTCGGCACGTGGTACGTGCTCCTGGACCGGGCGGCGTCGGCCGAGGGCCTGTGGGCACTGACCACCAGCCGGATCTCCGGGACGTTCTTCACCGTGCTGCTGGCCGCCTCGCGGGGCAGCCTGCGCTCCGTCCGCGGGGCCGTGCCGCTCGTGGCCGCCAGCGGCGTGCTCGACGTGACGGGCAACGCGCTCTTCGTTATCGCCCGCAGCGGTCTGACCGTTGGCCTCGCGGCCGCCCTGTCCGGCATCTACCCCCTGGTCACCATGATCCTCGCCCGCGGGTTCCTCCGCGAGCGTCTCCCACGCCTGGGACTGGCCGGGGTGACCCTGGCGGTGGCCGGGATCGTCCTGATCTCGATCGGATGACGCGAACGGCCAGCGCCGGTCGGTCAGGGGCGGGGCGGCGACCATCCGGGAAAGCCGCTCCCGTTGGTGACCGGGCGAGGAGCCACGGGGGTGCCGGTTCCAACCGGTGCGATGGTGCCTGGGCGCGGCATGAGGACCTCCTCCACGTGGCGGCCCGACATCGGTTGCCGGATGACCGCGCACGCGAGCAGGAGACCGCGGGAGCCCTTATCGGCTCCTTACGGCACGCTTACTCGATAGCGACCCGATGACGGCTATGATGCGAATCGCCCCATGACCTTCGACCGCGTCGCCATCGTCTCTGGAGCGCTCGACTCCTACCTCGCCGAAGTTCCGCCTGCCGACACGGCGGTTCCTGCGGCCACGGCGGTCCACCCCGGTGGCTCGCTCACGGTGAGGCGGGCCATCGAGCTGTTCGAGGACCAGGTCGCCAGCCGGGTGCTGGACGTCGCGGCGCGCGAGCTGAAGAAGACGGAGCGCAGCTACTACACGATTGGTTCGGCGGGACACGAGAACAACGTGGTGCTTGGTGCGCGGCTGCGCATCACGGACCCGGCGTTCCTCCACTACCGTTCCGGTGCCTTCATGATGGCCCGCGCGCGACAGCTGCCCGGGTCGACGCCCCTCTTTGACACGCTGCTCGGGATGGTGGCGTCCGCCGAGGACCCCATTGCCCAGGGACGCCACAAGGTCTGGGGAAGCCGCGCGCTGTGGGTCCCACCTCAGACCTCGACCATTGCCAGCCACCTGCCGAAAGCCATGGGCCTCGCGTTGTCCCTGGCCCGGGCTCGCCGGCTGGGGGTGGCGAACGACCTGCCCGCCGATGCCATCGTCGCCTGCTCGTTCGGCGACGCCTCCGCGAACCACGCAACGGCGCTCTCGGCGTTCAGCACGGCGCGCTACGCATCCCGGACCGGGCTCCCCATGCCCATCCTGTTCATCTGCGAGGACAACGGAACCGGCATCAGCGTTCCGACCCCGCCCGACTGGATCGGTGAGACGTTCTCGAACCAGCCCCACCTGCGCTACTGGCACGCAGACGGCGAGCTCGACGAGGTGTGGGAGGTGGCCACCGAGGCGATCGAGTTCGTGCGCAGCGCACGGCGACCCGCCTTCCTCCACCTGGAGACGGTCCGGCTGTGGGGCCACGCCGGCAGCGACGCGGAGCACGTCTACCGCCGAACGCACGAGATCGAGGCGACCGAGGCGCGCGATCCCCTCCTGCGCAACGCCCGACGCCTGGTGGAGACCGGAGCCGCGACGCCGGACGCACTGCGCGCGCTCGTGCGCGACCTTCGCGACCGGGTGGCCGCTGCAGCCGAGGAGGCGGCGAGCCGCCCACGGCTGATGACCACTGCGGAGGTGGTCGCACCCCTGGCGCCCGACCATCCCGACCGTGTTGCGGCGCGGGCAGAGACACCGGTGCTCCCCGACGACGCCCGGCGCGCGACATGGGATGGCAGCCTTCCGGAGGACGCCACCGCCCCCAACGCGCGGACGCTTGCCGGCCAGATCAACGCCGCCCTCACCGATGAGCTGGCCCGCCGCCCGGAGCTGATCGCCTTCGGGGAGGATGTTGCGCGCAAGGGGGGTGTGTACAACGTCACCCACGGGCTGCAGCGGAGATTTGGTCCGGGACGCGTCTTCGACACGCTGCTGGACGAGACATCGATCCTGGGGATCGCCCAGGGCGCCGCGCACATCGGCCTGCTCCCGATTCCCGAGATCCAGTACCTGGCCTACGTGCACAACGCGCTGGACCAGATCCGCGGCGAGGCAGCCTCGCTGCAGTTCTTCAGCGCCGGCCAATTCCGCAACCCCATGGTGGTGCGCATCGCATCGCTCGCCTACCAGAAGGGCTTTGGCGGCCACTTCCACAACGACAACAGCGTCGGCGCCCTGCGCGACATTCCCGGGCTGGTGATTGCCGTGCCGGCTCGCGGCGACGATGCGGCACGCATGCTGCGCGGGGCGGTCGCCATGAGCCTCGAGGACGGGCGCGTCGTGGCCTTCCTGGAGCCCATCGCGCTGTACCACGAGAAGGACCTCCACGAGCCCGGCGACGGCGCGTGGCTGACGAACTACCCGCCACCGCCGTCCGTGCTCCTTCCGGGCGAGGTGGGTCGCTACGAGACCGATGGCGCCGCGCCGGATGAGCCCGCCGACCTCCTGCTCGTCAGCTACGCGAATGGACTGCGCCTCTCGCTCCAGGCCCAGCGCCGGCTCGCTGTCGACCATGGGGTGCGCGCGCGCGTCATCGACCTGCGGTGGCTGAACCCGCTCCCGTTCGCCGCCCTGCGCGAGGAAGCGGAGCGGGTGGGTTCGGTGCTCGTGGTGGACGAATGCCGGGCCACCGGCGGCGGCGTCGCTGACGCGATCATCGCCGACCTCGCGGAGCATGCCGTCGGCCGGCGCCTCGCATCGGTCCGGTCGGTGGACTCGTTCGTGCCACTGGGACCCGCGAGCATGACGGTGCTGGCGAGCCTCGACGGGATCGTGGCCGCTGCGCTGGCGGCCGCCTCGGGACGGACGCCGGCATGAGTCGCGCCGCCCTGGTCCTGCCCGGTGGTGGCTCGTACACGTCGGCCAGCCTGGGCTCGCTGGACCCGGCGCACCCGCTCGTACAGCGCGCGGAAGCCGTGCGCGCGACGTATGACCTGCCCTCCCTCGTGGAGCTCGACGCGGCCGAGCGCTTTGATCCGCGGGTCCACCTCGCGCCCGCAAACGCGTCGCCGCTCATCTACCTCATCTCCCTCATCGACAGCGGCGCGCTGCCGCCCGATGCGGAGCCGGTGGTCGCGGTCGGGAATTCGCTCGGCTGGTACACCGCCCTGGCGGCCGCGGGAGCGCTCTCCTTCGACGACGGCCTGCGCCTCGTGCAGGAGATGAGCCTCCTGCAGCAGGAGCCGCTGCCGAGCGACGGACCCGGAGGCCAGGTCATCTACCCGTTGGTCGGGACGGACTGGCGGCCGGACCCGACCCTGGAGGACGCCGTCGTGAGCGCCATGACCGGCGAGCCTGCCGCTGCCGCAACGGTCTACCCCAGCATCGACCTGGGTGGGTACGCGGTCCTCGCCGGGACCGAGACCGGTGTCGCCCACCTCATGGAGCACCTGCCACCGCGCCGGGTTGGTGAACGGCTCTACCCGCTGCGGCTCGCGCTCCACGGCCCGTATCACACGCCGCTCGTCCGCCACGTCGCGGACCGTGCCCGCCAACGGCTGGGCGGCCTGGACTGGCAGGTCCCGCGCCTGGCCCTGGTCGACGGCCGCGGCGCCCGCTGGAGCCCCTGGTCCACCGACCCGGCGGCGCTGCGGGACTACACCCTTGACGAGCAGGTCACCACCCCGTTCGACTTCGCGGGGAGCATGCGGGTCGCGCTCCGCGAATGGGCGCCGGACCTCCTCGTGCTCCCGGGACCGGGCAACTCGCTGGGCGGGATCTGCGGCCAGGTCCTGGTGCGGGAGGGGTACCGGGGAATCCACAGCCGCGCCGACTTCGAGCGCGTCCAGCGCTCGAGCCCGGTGATCGTCTCCATGCGCCGATGACACCCGACGTCGAGGAGATCATCACCGTCCCCGGCCCCGTCGAGCTGGCGGCCACGCTCTGGCCGTTGGCGCATGGCACGGGAGATCCCACCGTCCGTTTTGGAGCCGATGGCGTCTGGCGGGCGAGCCGCATGGCGTCCGGGCCGGCGACCAGGCAGCTGCGCCAGCTCGGCCCCGACCGCATCGTGGTGCGCGCGTGGGGCGCCGGCGCCGAGGAAGCGGTCGCGGCGGCCGGCGAGCTGGTCGGTGCCCTCGACGACCCGTCGGCGCTCGTGCCGCAGCACCCGGTGATCCGCGACACGGTCCGCCGGCATCCGGGGTTGCGCCTGCCGCGTTCGCGCCGTCTCTTCGAGGCGCTGCTCCCCGCGATCTGCGAGCAGAAGGTGACCGGCGTCGAGGCGCGCCGTTCCTACCGGGCGCTCATCCACGCGCACGGCGAACGATCCCCGGGGCCACCGGGCCTCTGGCTCGCACCCACGCCGGCGACCTTGGCCGGACTGCCCTCGTACGCGTTCCACGCCTTCGGCATCGAGCGACGACGGGCGGACGTGATCCGCGCGGCCGCGCGGATCGCACCTCGGCTGGAGCGGGCGGAATCCGCGCAGGCGGCCGACCGGCTGCTGCGGTCGGTGTCGGGGATCGGGCCGTGGACGAGCGCCGAGGTCCGCCGCGTGGCCCTGGGCGATCCGGACGCGATCAGCATCGGCGATTACCACATCCCCGACCTCGTGGCCTGGGCGCTCGTCGGGGAGCCGCGGGCCGACGACGCGCGGATGATCGAGCTGCTCGAGCCGTACGCGGGGCAGCGCGGGCGGGTCCAGCGTCTGCTGGAGGCATCGGGAGTCCGGCTCCCACGCTTCGGGCCGCGGACCGCCCCTCGGTCGATCGCCGCCCTCTAGGCGGCGGGCCCCGCCAGGGATACCGGCAAAGGAAGGCGGGGGCCTAGAGGAAGTGGGTCTTGCGCGCCACGTGCTCCAGCCCGTCGCGGAAATCGGGGTGGGCAATGTCGATCAACGCCCGGGCCCGCTCCGTGATGCTGCGTCCGTGGAGCTCCGCGACCCCCCACTCGGTCACGATGGTGCGCGCGTGGGCGCGAGTGGTCACCACGCCGGCTCCCTCCCGCAGGAACGGGGTGATCCGCGAGATGGTCCCGTTCGAGGCCGTGGACGGGAGGGCGATGATCGCGCGCCCCTCGGGCGCCAGCGAGGCACCACGGACGAAGTCCATCTGGCCGCCCACGCCCGAGTAGAACTTCGGCCCAATGGAGTCGGCGACGACCTGGCCGGTGAGGTCCACCTCGATGGCCGAGTTGATGGCCGTCATGCGACGCAGCTTGCGGATCACCGCGGTGTCGTTCGTGTAGTCGACGCCGCGCATCTCGACCATGGGGTTGCCGTCGACAAAGTCGTAGAGGCGGCTGGTGCCCATGACGAAGGTGGCCACCATCTTGTATCGGTTGATCTCCTTCGCCGCGCCGGTGAGCGCCCCGCACTCGACCAGGGGCAGGACCGCATCGGTGAACATCTCCGTGTGGATCCCGAGGTCGCGCTTGGCGGTCAGCGCCTGCGCGGCCGCGGACGGGATGGCGCCGATGCCGAGCTGCAGCGTCGCACCGTCGGGCACGAGCTCGGCGATGTGCTCGCCGATGCGCCGCTCCACCTCGCCGATGACCGGCTCGGCGACCTCGTACGGCGGCTGGCTCACTTCGGTGGCGAAGTCGATCTGGCTGACGTGAATGCAGCTATCCCCCCGGGTCCGCGGCATCTGTTCGTTGAGCTGGACGATCACCGTCTTCGCGTTCCGCACGGCGGACAGGTTGGCCAGGACGCTCGTCCCCAGCGAGCAGAAGCCGTGGCGGTCCGGGGTGCTGACGTTGAGGAGCACCGCATCGAGCGGCATCACTCCGCTGGTGAAGAGGTCGGGGACGTCGGAGAGGAAGACCGGGATGTACTGGGCGCGGCCCTCGTTGACGGCCTGGCGCGCGTTCGGCCCGATGAAGAGCGCCTGGTGGAGGAAGTGGCCCGCCATCTCGGGCGCGAGGTGCGGCGCCGGGCCCTCGATGTGGAAGTGCGCGATGCGAACCCCCTCGAGCTCGTCGGCACGGTCGGCGAGGGCCTGGAGCAGGACCGATGGTGTCGCGGCGGCGTCGTGGACCCAGAGCTGCTGCCCGGAGGCGATGGACCCAACCGCCTCCGCCGGGCTGACGATCTGCATGCGTCGAGTCTACGGAGGGCGGCCGGCCGAGGGCGAGGGACGCACGGCACCAGAGCAAGGACCGATCGGCCGGTCGGGCCCGGGCGGTTCGGCACTGCCGGGGTCCCTCGATGCGAACGACCATGCGGCCATGGAGCAGGGGCCGGTCCTGGTTCGTCATGCCCGCTTCCGAGACGTTGAGGCGCTGGAGGCGTTCTACGCGCGGCTCTCGCCGGAGAGCCGCGCCCTGCGCTTCATGGGAGCGACCAGCGGCATTACGCATGAGCAGGCGCTCGCCTTTGCGACCGCCGACTGGCGCGGCGCCGACGGTTTCGTCGCGATCGAGCGAGACACCGGCCACATCGTGGGCCACATCTGCCTGGCCACCCTGCGGACCGGCGTGGAGGAGGTTGGCATCGCCGTCGAGGACCGCCACCAGCGGGCCGGCATCGGGCGGGCGCTCCTGCACGCCGCCATCGCCGCCGCCCGTCGACGCGGGATCACCACGCTCGAGGCAAGGATGCTGCCCGGCAACACCGGCATCCATCGGCTCCTGCAGCGCGCGAGCATCCCGTGGCGCCGCCGTCCGATCGATGCAGGAGCGGAGGTGCTCAGCCTGGATCTCGCCGCATCCGCAGCAGCCTGATCAGCCGCCCACCACCTCGAGCTCGGCCACATCAAGCTCCTCGAGGGCGTCGCGGAGTCGATGCGCGTGCCGCTGCTCCTCGGCGCCGAGGAGCTGGAACCGCTCCGCGACCTGCGCTTCGCCATCCTGGTGCGCCTGCGCCGCGAAACGCGGATAGAGGCTCCGGTGCTCGGTGACCTCGCCCGCGAGCGCCGCCCGCAGGTTCTGCCGGGTGGTCCCCACCAGTCCCACCAGGATGGCGAGCTCGCGGAAATGCTCCTTGCGTTCCTTGAGCGCCGCTTCGGCGAAGAGCTCCGCGATGCGCCCGTGGCCCTCGTCGGCTGCGGCATCGGCGAAGAGCTGGTAGCGCAGGGCCGCCATCGCCTCTCCGGCGAGCGCTGCCTCCACGTTGAACCGTGTCCTGCTCTGCATGATGGCCCTCCCGACCTCGTGCCCGCGCCCCGAGCGTCGGGGCGTGCATGACCCCGATCCGACGGCAGGCTGTGCAGGGTCTCAGGGTGTCTGAAGGCGGCCGGCCAGGCCACGGGCGCTGCTCCCGAGCTGCGGGACCCTTCGGCACCTTCGAAGGCGACGGATGGCCCTCCCTGACGCGCCACGGTTGCCCGACCCTGATCCCACAGACCGCTGGAGGTGGCCGAGATGCGCGTCCTCCTCGCCTATGACGGATCGACCGGTGCGGAGGCAGCCCGCGAGCTGCTGGGGCACCTGCGTCTGCCGGCACGCACGGAGATCGCGGTCGTCGCGGCGCTTGAGTCCCGTCCCGACCTGTTCGGCGCGCCCGAGACGGGACTGATCCCCGCGGACGCGCACGAGGCGGAACGGCGCCTCGTCAAGGATCTCGACATGCAGCTGTGGAACGTCGGGGCGCTGCTTCGCGCGCCGGATCGAAGCTGCGAGACGCGGGTCCTGCGCGGACGGCCGGCCAGCGCCCTCGTCGACGAGGCGAAACGGTGGAGCGCGGACCTGCTCGTGATCGGCAGCCGGGGGCACGGCCCGCTCGAGTCGCTGCTGCTCGGCTCGGTCTCCGCCGAGGTGGTCGACCACGCGCCATGTCCGGTCCTCGTTGCCCGACATCCGAGCGTGCGGCGCCTGCTGCTGGCCGTGGACGGTTCGGACAGCGCCCATCGGGCCGTGGCGACCCTTGCATCCTGGCAGCTCCTCCACGCCGTGCCGGCAACCGTGCTGGCCGTCCTGGAGCCGATGCCCTCCTGGCCGGTCGCCCTGGGCGGCGCATTCGCCCCGACCATCGTCGAGCTCGGCGACCACACGGTCGACGACCGCCACGAACGGCTGCGGGCCGCGGTCGCCGAGGCCGTGGCCACGCTGCACCGCGCGGGAATGATCGCCGAGGGAGAGATCCGGGAGGGCGACCCCGCCCACCAGATCGTGGAGGCCTCCGCGGACCACGTCGCCGACCTCGTCGTGGTCGGCACCCGCGGACTGGGCACGCTGGGCCGGCTGCTCCTGGGCAGCGTCGCGCGCAAGGTCCTCCTCCATACCGACGCGTCGGTGCTCGTCGTCCGCCCCGTCAGGGAAACCGTGGAGATACGCGAGCCCGCGAGAGGGCTCGCGGCGGTCTGAGCGGCGTCACCGTTCCGTCATGGGCGAGACGCACGGGCGTCGCGCTCCCGTTCACGTTGGGACATCCCCGGCCCGAAGACTGGACCGCGGCTCCGCCACTCCCGAGCCCATGACGAAGCCGGCAGGGGACCAGCCACGTGGTCCGCAACAGTGCCAGAGGGATACCTTGATGCGACGTCTCCTCGCCAGTCTCATTGCGGCCGCGCTCTTCGCGACCGTAACCGCCACCGCTGCCTTCGCCGCGGGCAACGGCCCGCCGCACGTGGGCTTCTATGCCAACGACCAGGTCTACCTGACCATTGGCACCCCCACCGACTTCACGAACACCGGAGCGCCGGCCAGCAGCTTCGAGCCGATCTACGCGTTCGACACCCAGATGAACGTGGCGCTCGCCGCCCCGGGCCAGCCCGGGTTCAAGGGCGGCCGCTGGATGGTCCTCCCCGTGACCTGGAACGTGACCCCCTACCTGATCACGAACGGACCGGACGTCCTTGCCGCCGCCGCGAAGGGTGACCTGAGCATCGCGACCACGCCGGTCAAGGAGTTCGAGTGCCCGCTCATCTCCCAGCCGCACGGCCGTCATTGACCTCCGACGACTGATCAGTCCCGGAGCGACCGGCCGCGCCCGCAGGGGCGTGGCCGGTCGCGTGCTCCCGGGTCGCCGTGATCAGGGCTTGGCGGCCTCCCAGTTCGGGTACACGCCATTCGCATCCCCCGCCGCGGTGTCTCCGGAGAAGAAGTAGAGCGGGCGTCCGTTGTACGTCACCTGCCGCGAGCCGTCATCGGCCCGGGTGATGGTGGCCAGCTGACCGCTGACGCCGTCGCCGCCGGTGGGCGTCGTCCCGGCCGGGACGGTCAGCGGTGGCCAGGTCTGGATGCAGCCGCCGGTGCAGCTGCTGGTCCCGCTGTCCTTGGTGTCCTGCGCGAAGGTGTACACCGTCCGCCCGCCCGCCCCGTCGACGAGCACGACGCCGATGCTGCCCACCGAGGTGGCCATGACGGTCACCCCCGCAGGCGACGCCGTGGCGGCCTGGGTTGCCGTCGCCGCGGCTGTCTCGGTCGACGTTGCCTGCGCGCCGGAGGCGGTTGGGCTCGCCCCACCGCCGCCTCCGCTGCAGGCTGCAAGGATGAGCGGAAGGATGCCGAAAGCGACGATGCGAAGGGTCCGGCGCATGGATCAGGGCCTCATTGCGGGGTCGTGGGTGCGCCGCTCTGCCGTCGGCGACACCGGTTGCTACGCGCCGGGTTTCAACCGAACACGTGCAGGATCGCCCCTGCAAGCCAGAGCAGGGTGATGAGGACGACCAGCATCCCGACCAGGATGATCGCTGTGCGCAGACAGCCCGGCCTCCGGCCGCCGTCCTCCGGCGGACCGGTGTCGTAGCCCCGGGACGACTCGAAACCGCGTGCCGCTTCCGGGCTTCCCTCCGGCAGGACTCTTCCTTCGCCGCCACCGCCGACGCCCCAGGTCATTGCTCTCCCTCTCAACGGCCGGCGCAAGGATACCGGCCGGCGGGCCGTTGCTCCCGGACCTTCGGGCCGTCCGGCCCTCGGATATCTCACGCCAGACTGAGACAGTTGGGGCTGAGATGATTACCCAGTCCGACGAGCTCCCTCTTCTCCCCGCCCCGCGGCTTGACCTCGCGGCACCTGACGTCGCCGATGCGGTGGCCGCCGCCTCTCTGCTCGCCGACCGAACGCGAGCCGGCATCCTGCGCCTGCTGCAGGATGGCCCGCACTGCGTCTGCGAGATGGCGGCCGCCCTGGACGAGCGCCCGAACAACATGAGCAACCACCTGGCGCGACTGCGCGACGCGGGGCTCGTCCGCGCCAGCCGCCACGGGGCGGACGCCCGCTGGATCTATTACGAGCGCGACGAGACAGCCATCGCACGGGCGCACGCCACCCTGCGCGAGGTGATCGGATGACCGCCTCCGCCCTGCGACGCACGCATCTCCCGGCCGGTGGCGTGGGGCTGGTCGCCGGCGTCGCGTGGCTGGTGGCCTGGTTCGCGAACCTGCCCGCGGCCAACTGGTTCGCCTTCGACCTGCTGGGCCTGGAGCCCGGCACGCACCTGGGCGACGCGGTCGCATTCTTCGTCTACGACGTGCCCAAGGTGCTGCTCCTGCTGCTCGGGATCGTCACCCTGGTCACCTTCGCGCGCAGCTATTTCCCCGCGGAACGGGTACGGGCAGCCCTGGCTGGGCGCGGCGCGCTCACCGGGACGGTCGCGGCGGCCGGATTCGGGATCATCACCCCGTTCTGCAGCTGCTCCGCCGTTCCCCTCTTCATCGGCTTCGTCGAGGCCGGGATTCCCATGGGCGTGACCTTCGCCTTCCTCATCAGCTCGCCCATGGTCAACGAGGTCGCGCTGGTCCTGCTCTGGGGGCTGTTCGGTCCCGGCATCGCCCTGCTCTACATGGCCGCCGGTCTCTCGGTTGCCATTGTCGGCGGGCTGGTCCTGGGGCGGCTGCCGCTCGAGCGCTGGATCGAGCCGTGGGTCCTCGAGATCCGGTCGAGTGGCGGCAGGACCATGCCCGGGATCGCCCCGGGCCTCGAGGAACGGCTGCGCGACGCGTGGGCCTACACCAGGTCCCTCGTCTGGAAGGTGGCACCCTTCGTCCTGGCTGGAATCGCCATTGGTGCGCTCATCCATGGGTACGCTCCCATGGATCTCGTCGCGGGCCTCGGCGGGCATGACAACCCGCTGGCGGTCCCGCTGGTGATCGTGCTGGCCGTGCCGCTCTACTCGAACGCCGCCGGGACCATCCCCATCGTCGAGGCATTGCTCGGCAAGGGCATGCCGCTGGGCACAACCCTGGCCTTCATGATGGCCGTGGTCGCCATCAGCCTGCCCGAATTCATCATCCTGCGGCGGGTCATGCGCCTGCCGCTGCTTGGCCTTTTCGCCGGCGTCGTCGTTGCGGGCATCCTCGCGGTCGGCATCGGCTTCAACGCGCTTGGACTGTAAGGAGACCGATGTCGTGAAGAAGATCGAGGTCCTGGGATCTGGTTGCCCCAACTGCAAGAAGCTCGAGGCGAACGCGCGCGATGCGGTCGCCTTGGCCGGGGTGGAAGCAGAGATCGTGAAGGTCACCGACTATCGCGAAATCGCGGCGCACGGCGTGCTCAGCACGCCCGGCCTGGTGATCGACGGCAAGCTGGTCAGCAGCGGTCGAATCCCCGAGGCCGGTGACATCGCCGCCTGGCTCTTCGAGGGCTGAGCGGACGCCCTCGGAAGCCGGCAGCAGGGCACTCCGTAGGCGGGCACGCCGCCATGACGCCGTAGCTGCGACACCCCAGCGGTCACGACGAGGTCTAGGGCAGGACCACCGGACGCACATCCGAGCAGGTTGAAGGTTTCTCTGTCTGGCGCGCCCATACAGGGCAGATCCGAGTCGCGCCGGCTGCTCAACGGCGAGGGTCAGCACGCCCAATCAGCAGGGAGACAACGCCCATGTTCCGTTCCAGGCAGGTCCACACCCGCGTGTGTCGCATCGCCGTGGCGCTGGCCGCGACACTGGCCCTGACCATGTCCGCCATGGTGATCGGCAAGGAGTTCGCGGGCTGGGGACCCGCGGTGGCCGAGATTGACGTCAACAGCCCCGCCGGGGAGGGCTGCCCGATCGAGTCGCCCAACGGTCGGGACCTGTACATCGCCTCCAACCGGGACGGCACGCTCGGCGGCAACGACATCTGGGTCGCGCACCGGACCGACGACACTTCGCCATGGTCCGGGCCGCAGAACCTCGGCGCGCCCATCAACAGCGCGGCAAACGACTACTGCCCAACGCCTCTCAACGGGAACTGGCTGCTGTTCGTATCCGAGCGGCCGGGTCCGGAGCTGTGCAATGCCGGACCGGGAAGCGGCGACATCTATCTCGCGCGCTACAACCCGGGACACGGCTGGGGGACGCCGCATCACCTGGGGTGCGATGCCGACGGGACGGGGCCGAACTTCCCCGGTGGTGAGTTCGGGCCATCGCTGGTGCGGACCTCGTCCGGCACGTTCCTCTTTTTCTCGAGCGCCGGCTACGGCACGGACATGAACATCTACATGAGCCGACAGCGCCCGGATGGGAGCTTCGCGCGGGCGACGCTCGTCTCCGAGCTGAACAGCCCGTCGGCGGACTTCATGCCGAACGTGAGCCGCGACGGCCTGGAGATCGTCTTCAATTCGAACCGGCCCGGCGGCTTTGGCGGCCAGGACGTCTACACGTCCTCACGAGCGAGCACGAGCGGCGCATGGTCGGCGCCGGTCAACGTGGGCGCGAACGTGAATACCGCCGGCAACGAAACGCGGTCATCACTCTCGGGGGACGGTGAGCGACTGCATTTCGGTCGCGACGGCCAGATCTACGTCAGCACGCGTACCAAGGTGACCGGCTCCGACTGAACGGATACCGCTGCGGAGGGCCCAGCCCGTCGTCTGGACGGGCGGGGCCGTCTGTCCGGGAAGCCCCTCGTCCCGAAGATTGAAGTTCCCATCGGCCTCCGCACCCCATACCGTGTGAGCGTCGGGCCCAACCGATGCCGAGCGGAACAGGTCATGGATACCGATCTCGTGACGCGCGCACAACACGGCGACCGGGCTGCCTTCGCCGATCTGGCCGCCGCGCGCGCCGATCGATTCCTGGCCGTTTCGCGCAGGATCCTTCGCGACCTGTCGCTCGCTGAAGACGCGACACAGCAGGCGCTGCTCAGCATCTGGCGCGACCTTCCGCAGCTCCGGGATCCGGCGCGCTTCGACGCCTGGACCCACCGGCTCCTCGTGCGCGCCTGCTACGCCGAAGCCGCCAAATCCCGTCGCTGGACGCCCAATCTGCGACTCCTGCCTGTTGACGAGCCAGCGGGCGCGGATGCGATTGCCGTGGTGATCGATCGCGACCAGCTGGAGCGCGGCTTCCGGCGCCTTTCCTTCGACCATCGGGCCGTGCTCGTCCTGCACCATTACCTGGACCTGCCCCTCGCGCAAATCGCCGAAGCGCTGGGTATCGCCGAGGGAACCGTCGCTTCGCGACTTCACTACGCGATCCAGGGGCTGCGCGCGGCGCTTGACGCCGACGCTCGCCTCGACACTCGGGATTCGGCGCGATGAGCAGTGAGCGTGACCTCACGCGAACCGTCCGTTCGTGGCTGCGGGAAGATGGAGGGGAGAACGCCGACCGCGTCCTGTACGCCGTCCTCGATCAGCTCGAAGCGACGCCACAGCGCAGCGCCGGTATGCATGCCGTCGCGAGGCTGGCGCTCGCGGTTGCCGCCGTGGTGGTCCTCGCGGTGATAGGCGTGAGCGTGCTGCATTTCGGTGCGGTCGTCGGGACGAGCCCCTCCCCCGCGAGCCTGATCTCGCCGTCGCCATCGCCCACGCCGCGGCCCAGTCCGTCGCCATCGCCTGCCGCCACCTTCCTCCCCAGGGGCCTGCTGGCGGCGGGCACGCAGTCGTTGACGCGCGGTGGCGTTCCGCTCTCCTTCGCGCTCCAGACGGCCAACTGGCACAGCGACGGGTTCGCCTGGATCAACAACGACACGAGCGCTGGGGCCGAGAGAGTGTCCCTTCTCTTCTGGAATCCCAGCCCGGACGGGATCTACGCCGACCCGTGTGCCCAGATCACGAGCGAGCCGGTTGGTCCATCGGCCGCCGACCTCGCGGCCGCCATGTCGACCGTGCCCGGCACTGACCTCGTCAGCGGGGCTTCGGACGTCACCGTGGGTGGGTATCCCGCGAAGCTCCTGGTGCTCTCCGTCCGGGAGGACCTCCCGTGTACCGCATCGAGCTACAACCTGTGGTGGTATGACGTGGGTGCCGGTGACGACTGTGCTTCTTCGGGAGCGTGTGGGCGGTATGTGAGCACACCCGGCGACACGATCAGGATCTGGATCGTCGACGTGGACGGGGTGCGCGTCGTCTTCGAGGGGGAGACCGACAAGGGCGCCGGCGCCACCGCCGAACAGACGATCCAGGACATCGTCGCCTCAATCCGGTTCGAATAGGCCAATCGCCACGCCCCCGCTGCACCTCCGCGGCTTCCTTGAAGGCAGGTCAGATCGTTCCCCGAGAGCAGCGCGCGGGCAGGCATGCCATCCTGAGGCCATCGAATTCACCAGGAGGAGCCCGCGTGCTAACGCTTGGGTACAAGGCATCAGCCGAGCAGTTCGGACCGAGTGACCTGCTGCGCTTCTCGGCGGAGGCCGAGGCGGCCGGTTTCGACAGCGTGATGGTCAGCGACCACTTCCAGCCGTGGCGCCATACCGATGGCCACGCCCCGAATGTACTCGCCTGGCTGGGAGCGCTGACCCAGGCCACCTCCCGGGTTGCCATCGGCACCAGCGTCCTGACCCCCACCTATCGGTACAACCCCGCCGTGGTCGCGCAAGCGATGGCCACCGTGGCCTGCCTTGCGCCCGGCCGCGAGGTGATCCTGGGCGTGGGCACCGGGGAGTCGCTGAACGAGGTGCCGGTCGGCATCGCGTGGCCCGAGCAGAAGGAGCGCTTCGCCCGGCTCAAGGAGGCGGTGCTCCTGATCCAGGAGCTGATGTCGGGCGAGTTCGTCACCTACGAGGGGACGTATTACCAGACCCGGAACGCCACCATCTACGACCGCCCCGCTGATCCGGTGAAGATCTACATCGCGGCCTCGGGACCGGCGGCGGCACGCCTTTCCGGCCGCTTGGCGGACGGATTCATCTGCACCTCGGGTAAGGGGATGGAGCTGTACCGCGACACGCTGCTGCCAGCGGTGGCCGAGGGCATCGAGAAGGCGGAGCGCAGCGCCGACGCCGTCGAGAAGATGATCGAGGTCAAGGTCAGCTTTGATACCGACCGCGAGCGGGCGATGGCCGATACCCGCCTGTGGTCGGCCCTGGCCCTGCCCGGTGAGGCCAAGATGGGCGTCGAGGACCCGCGCGAGATGGAGCGCCTGGCAGCGACGGTGGCCGACCAGGCCCATCGGCGCTTCCTGGTCAGCGACGACCCGGACGAGCAGGTGGAGCAGATCCGTCCGTACGTGGAGCTGGGCTTTACCCACCTCGTCTTCCACGCCCCGGGCTCGGACCAGTCGCGCTTTCTGCGCCTGTACGGGGAGCGAGTCCTTCCCCTCCTGCGCTCGACCTTCGGCTGAGGGACGGGTCAGGGGCGCTTCGCGACGATCTCCACCAGGTTCCCGTCGGGGTCACGCAGAAGGGCGTTGCGGTTCTGGTTCCCGGTGTCGTGCGGTGGCTGGACCACGGCCGTCCCGGCCGCCGTGAGGCGCTCGTAGGCGCGGTCGAGGTCATCGGTCCAGACGACGATGACCATGGCGGGGCTGCCGGGGGCCGCGTCGACACCGTGTACTCGCTTCGCAGCCTCGACGGTGCCCAGCCCGATTCCGAAGCCGTCGAGCGTGAGCTCCACGTGCTCGGGCACGCCTTCGCTCGGGGTACGGAAGGTCTCGCTGAATCCCAAGAGGTCTCTGTAGAACCGGATACCTGCCTCGATGTCGCGGGTGTAGAGGTTGACGAACGCGTTCACGAACATGGGTGGCACCGTAGCACCCCGCACCGGGACGCGCCCCCGACGCGTGCTAAGGTCAGGCCGCCTTCCGCGTGTTCGCGAGGCCCCCGGCGGTCCCCGTAGCTCAGTGGACCAGAGCGGCTGCCTTCTAAGCAGCGGGTCGCAGGTTCGAATCCTGCCGGGGACGCCACCCAGACCGGTGCATCCCGGCACCAATTTCCCCATTGTCGGCACTCTTCCTCGGGGATAGAATCCGGGCACCGCCCGCGCACCCTGGGGACCTTTGGGGAGAGATGCAGACCATCTGCCGTCCGCGCGGGCACCTGCCGGTCACCATGGATCGGCGTCTCCGCCCGGTCGTGCGTCGCCGCTCCCAGAACCGAAGCGCAGCCGTGACGAGCGGGTCATGGCTCCCCTGGGCCGGAACTGCCCACCACGGACGTTTCCTCGAAGAAGGAGCACACGCATGAGAGCCGTCATGCCCAGGTCCAGGTTCTCCATCGCGCGCATCGGCGTCATCGCCCTCGCCGCGTCGGTTGCCCTGGCGGCGTGCACCAGCAACAGTGCCGTCATCGGCGATAACGCCACCCCCAGCCCAACGGCCACCCCGCCACCGGCGAACCAGGGCGGTGGTGGTCCGCGCGCCACGGTCACTCCCTCGCCAACGCCATCCGATACACCGCAGCCCACGGCGGTGCAGACAGCGCTGGATCCCTGCGAGCTCGTGACGGCTGCAGAGGCCTCCCAGCTCGCCGGCGTCACGTACACCGCCGGCGTCGAGTCCACCACCTCCGGCGGCCTCAAGATCTGCACATACGGCGGCCAGACCAAGAATGTCTTCGAGGCGTATGTCATCCAGGCACCGGACACCGCCACCGCCAAGGCCGGCGAAGCCGATGCGTTGGGCAGCCTCAACCCGGACTATCCGGGAGTGAAGGTCTCGATCGCCCCGGTCACCGACTATCCGGACGCCGACGCAGAATCCGCCCAGGCCAGCGCCACCGTATCCGGGATCCAGTTCGCGGCGATTGGCCTGTACATGCTCAAGGGAGCGACCTTTGTGGGGTTCAGCTACGTCGAGGTGGGGGCGACGGGTCCGACCCTGGATGCCTTCAAGGCGCAGGGCTCCACGACCCTGGCGCGCGTTCCGTGAGTCGCTGAGGAAGGGCCGCAGCAGCTCTGCGGGAGGGCAGGGACCGATGAAGATCGTCGCCATCCATGGGGCGTTCCATGGCGCATGGTGCTGGGACCTGCTCCGACCGGAGCTCGCTCGCCTGGGCCACGACCTCGTGGCGGTGGACCTGCCCACGGATGACCCGGCGGCGGCCTCCGAGCGCTACGCCCAGGTCGTCGCCGAGCAGATCGAGCCCGCGGCTCCCCCGGTGCTCCTCGCCCACTCGATGGGTGGCCTGACGGCCCCTCTCGTGGCCGAACGTCACCCGGTGCGACAGATGCTGTTCCTGGCCGCGTTCCTGCCTCGACCGGGGATGAGCGCCAACCAGCAACGGGCCCAGGAACCCATCGACTCGCCGGAGGCACCGGCGACCGCCGAGTGGACCGACCTCGGGAACGACGTGTGGGCCGTGGGTCCTGCCACGGCCACCGACCTGTTCTACGCCGATGTCGACCACGACACTCGTGCGTGGGCGCTGTCCCGGCTTCGTCCGCAGTGCTACCTGCTCCTCAACGAGGAGACACCGCTGCGCGCGTGGCCGACCATTCCTTCCGGCTACATCGTCTGCCGCGACGACCGCGCCATCAACCCGGCCTGGGGCAGGACGGCCGCGCGCGATCGCCTGGGCGTCGAGCCCGTCGAGATCGACGGGGGCCACTCCCCCATGCTCTCGAGACCCGCAGAGCTGGCCGCGCTGATCGACTCGATGATCGCCGACGACGGCTGAATCCTAGGGGACGGCCTTTGAGCGGCGCCGGCGGGCGGGCCTGGCGGGTGGCTCTGCCGGTACGACTCTCTCGGAGCGCGCCAGGCGCTCCCGGCGTCGCGAGGACTCCCCGCTGTCGGCGGTCGCGGGCGGCGGCGCGACCGTGGGCTCGGTCGTCGCTCGACGGCGGGTCCGGCGTGGTTTCTCGGGTCGCGGCAGGGCATTGGTGGGGAGCAGCTGCAGCTGCTCGGAGGTCATGACGTGCGCCGACGGAATGGCCGCCGCGGCCAGCTCGAGGTGCGACATCTGGTCGTCGAAGAAGATGTGCGGTCGCAGCGAGCGCAGGACCTCGGCCTTCTCGACCCCTCCGAGGAAGAATGTCTCGTCGACGCGCACCTTCCAGCTGCGCAGGGTGTTGATCACGCGCCGATGGGCCGGCGCTCCCCGTGCGGTCACCAGGGCGGTGCGAATGGGCGGCGCGTCGTCGGGGAACTGGGCCTGAATGCGGCCGAGCGCCTCGAGGAAGGAGCGGAACGGCCCGGCGTGCATCGGCTCGTCCGAGCGCAGGCGTTCGTTCTCCTGGAACGCGTCGAGGCCCTCGGCGCGGAACAGTCGCTCCGACTCGTCGCCGAAGACCACGGCGTCCCCGTCGAAGGCGATTCGGACCGGGTATGGCTCCTCCTCGAGCGACGCGCCCTCGGGGGGCGGCAGGAGGAGGGCGGCCGCGTACCCGCGCTGGAGGGCGGCGATGACGTCATGCGGCTCCACGGACAGGAAGAGGCTGCAGTGGAACGGGGTGATATAGCGCCACGAGTCGCCGCCGTTGGTGAAGGCACCGCGGCTGATGTCCAGCCCGTAGTGGTCGATCGCGTTGAAGACCCGCATCGCCGACTCGGCGTCGTTCCGCGAGATGATGATGATCTCGACGAGACGCTCCCTGGCTCGCTCGTTGATGGCGAGCAGCCCCCGCACCAGCGGGAAGGCGGTACCCGGGGCAAGGATCTCGTCCTCGTGCGCATGCTGGTACACCCGGTAGGCGCGCAGGCCATCGCGCTCGAAGACGGCATTCGCCTCGGTCAGGTCGAAGAGCGCCCGGGACGAGATCCCCACGACCAGCTTGTCATCCAGCGAATAGCCCAGGACCCTTCACCTCCAAGATCCCACGCAGACCAGTGAAGTCCGATGCACCGCGGTTGGCTACCCCACGTTGGTACCGATCGCGGCGGGGCACAAGGATACGCACGGGGTCCAGCGAAGCGGAACCGCCGAATTGCCCCTCGTCAGTCGAGGCGCCGGATGATCTCGTCCGCGAGCACCCGGGCGATCGCGAGGGACGCGGTTGCCGCCGGGGATGGGGCGTTGACGACCCGCAGCACCCGACGTGTTCCCCGCAGCCGGAAGTCGTCGACGAGCGATCCGTCCGGGTCGAGCGCCTGGGCACGTACGCCGGATGGGCCGGGGAGCAGCTGGTCGTCACGCAGCTCCGGGAGGAAGCGGCGTACCGCGGCAGCGAATGCGGGCTTCCACAGGTCACGCCACTGTTCGGCAGCGCCCGTCCGCCAGTAACGAAGCGCCAGCCGGCGGAACCCCGGATGGCCGATCACGCGGGCCACGTGCTGCAGGTCGACGTCCCGGCGCCGATAGCCCGTTCGGGACAGGGCCAGGACGGCGTTCGGTCCGGCCCACACCGCGCCGTCGATCCGCCGCGTGAGGTGAATGCCCAGGAACGGAAACCGCGGATCGGTGACCGGATAGATCAGCCCGCGCACCATGGCGCGGGCGTCGCTCCGGAGGGTGTAGTAGTCACCGCGGAACGGCACGATCCGCTCGCGGTCGCGGCGGCCGCCGGCCGCCACGACATCGGCCCACAGCCCCGCGCAGGTGATCACGCCCCGGCAGGTGATGGTCGCCAATGGCGTCGTCACCACGACCTCGTTCGTCCGCTCGTCGACCTCCCGCACCTGGTGCCCGGTGACGACCGCGCCGCCCAGGGCGCGCACGTCGTCGGCCAGGGCCAGGGCCACCGCGCGGAAGTCCACGATGGCGGTGCTCGGCGAGAACAGCGCGCGCAGGCCGGCGGCATGCGGTTCCCGTTCGCGGATTCCGCTCGTGTCGAGCACCTCGAGCCCGGGCACCCCGTTGGCGCGGGCTCGGAGCTCGAGCGCGGCCAGCGCAGGAAGCTCCCGCTCCTCCACGGCCACGACCAGCTTGCCGACCCGCTCCAGCCGAATCCCCCGCTCCGCTCCGTACACCTCGAGGAGCTGTTTGCCCTCCACGCAGAGCCGCGCCTTGGCCGACCCGGGCTCGTAGTAGATCCCGGCGTGAACCACACCGGAGTTATGCGCGGTCTGATGGTTCGCCAGCTCGGGCTCCCGCTCGAGAACGACGAGCGACAGGTCCGGGTACCGCAGGAGCAGCTCGCGGGCCGTCGCCAGGCCAATGATCCCGCCACCGACCACCACCAGGTCGCTGCGCGAGGGTGGTACCGCAGGTGCCATGGGCCCCGCAGTATGAGCCGGCTCGGCGGGGCCGCATCGGTCTGCCGTTCGCGTCGCCCTCGGCTAGACTGGCGTCACCGATGCCTGACGACGACCGGATCATCACCCGGGTCCAGCTCCAGCCGACGCAGATCGACCTCGACAAGCAGCTGCTCCGCGATGAGGACCTCCTCAACGAAGAGCATCTGCGGCGGATGGACCAGGTGCTCCTGCGCCGGAACCTGGACCACGCCCGCATGTTCAGCCGGAAGCTCTCGCTCGAGCTCCAGAACTTCGTGCACCTCTACACCCCGGAAGCCAACGAGCTGCGCCGCCGGATCGAGAAGTACATGGTCATGGAGCGCATGATCGAGAAGGAGATGGCGCGCCGGCACACCTACTGAGGCGTGCCCACAGGACCTCATCCGGCCCCGACTGTGGAAAGTCGAGCGTCGTTTTCGTCGGGGTGTGGATAACTCCCGGACCAACGAAATGCGCGCGACGGAAGCTCGCCCGCGCCCTCAGCTGCCCGGGAGCGGCTGCTTGCGTCCGGCTCCCCGGTCAGGCGCCCGGCGTCACGCCGGCGCTCAGCTCCACGACCTCTGCGGGCGCCGCCAGCGTGGTTCGCACCCAGCCGGCCAGGCGCGGCATCCCTGACAGCGCGAAGGTGAGGCCGTGATCGGCGAACTGGTCGTGACCCCACCCGTTGAACTCGCCCCGCGCTGCGACGGCGCACATCTCGTCATAGAGCTCCGGCCAATCCGCTGCCCGCCGGTGATGGCAGAAGCGGATGAACTCCTCGATCTCCGGAGGTGGCGCATCACCGACGTCAACTCGTGCCTGTGGGGCCATTTCGGCAGCAGTTGATCGCTCGGGCATGGGAATCGCGCCTCCGGGGGGTGGAGAGATGAGTGCCGAGGATAGGCGTCGGCGGCGAATGGTACGAGCCGATTCCGGCATTCGGAAGGGGGTATGTCCACCAACTTATCCACAATCATTTCCACAGCGGCCGCTCGGGTGGACATGTCCCCCTCCGGGCGCCGAGGATGGTGGACGAAGGGGCGGCGCCTGGCTGCCAGGGGCTGGCGACACCGCTAGAGTGACCGGTGCCAGCCTGGCCGAGCCGATGAGAGGGAATGCCCGTGACCCCCAGCCCAGACCCCGTCTCCGATCCAGCGGCCTACCAGCGCCAGCTGCTCGACCTCCTCGGGGCCGACGACCCGGCGGTCGTGCAGGCCGCCACGCCCGAACGCCTGCGCACCCTTGTCACGGATGCCGGCGAGGATCTGCGCAGCGCGCCCTCGCCCGGAGAGTGGTCCGTCATCGAGCTGATCGGCCACGTCGTCGATGCCGAGCTGGTGTCGAGCGGCCGCTACCGCTGGATCCTTGCCCACGACACCCCGGCGATTCCCGGCTACGATCAGGACCTCTGGGCGCAGCGGCTCCGGCATCGCGACGCAGATCCGGAGAGCATCCTTGCGCTCTTCGAGGCTCTCCGACGCGGCAACCTTGAGCTGTGGGAGCGGACACCGGTGGAGGACCGGGCCCGGTATGGCGTGCACGCGGAGCGCGGGCCGGAAAGCTACGAGCTCACGTTCCGCCTCATCGCGGGGCACGATCGCTTCCATCTCGCCCAGGCCGGTCGCACGCTGGCCGCCCTCCGCGGCTCGCCGGCCTAGGAGACGGGCGCAGCCCGGCACGCTGCCGCGACCGCCCCGAGCGCCGCGTCCGCGGTCCGGAAGACCGGGATGCCGGCGCCCGCGATCTGGGCGGCAAGCGGGTCGTAGCGCGCTCCGGCGTCGACGACCACCACCCACGGCTTGGTGGACTCCTGCCATGCGTTCGCCAGCCGTCGCGCCACCGAGCCCAGGGAGGCAACGTCCTCGCCGGGCACGGCGCTCGCGGGCAGGGTCTGGAGCGCGGTCGTGAACGGGACGATCCCGACCACGCCCACGTCGACCCCACCATCATCGAGGACGGCACGCACCGCCGCCTGGAACGTCGCATCGTCCGCCATCGGCGTCAAGTCGAGCGGGTTGTGGACCTCCACGACGCCCGTCAGCCGTGCGTCGGCAAGGAGCCGGTGCAGGCGGGCAGTGGTCTCCGGCGCGAAGGAGGCCATACGCAGGGGGTCGAGGGCGTCTGCGATGACCACGCTCTCGTAGCCTGCGTTCGTGACCGCGCCGACCCGCCGGCCCGTCGGACGCCGGCGGTGGAGGAGGGTGAAGGTCCGGGTCAGCTCGTCGAACGCCTGGAGCGAGTCCGCCGTGACGACGCCGGCCTGCTCCGCCAGGGCCCGCGTGACGACCGCGTCCCCGGCGATGGAGGCAGTGTGGCTGGCGGCGGCGCGCGCACCCGCGCGGGTCCGCCCGGCCTGGTAGAGAATCACCACCCGGCCGTCATCGATGATCTCGCGGGCGAGACGCATGAACCGGATCCCGTCGAGTTGCGCGAAGCCCTCGATGTACACCGCGAACACGTCGATCTCGAGGTCGTCCCTGAGGTGCGCGAGGTAGTCGCTCACGGTCAGATCGAGCTGGTTGCCCACCGTGATCGTGTACCGGGGATCCAGGTCCTCGAGGCGGCTCAGGCGGGCCAGGGCAAAGCCGCCGCTCTGAGCGATGATCGCCAGCGGCGCGGCGCGGCCGGACGGTGCCGCGAGCTTGGGTTCGGGGATAAACATGGCGTCGTACCCGCCCGGGCGCGAGCGGATGCCCAGGCAGTTGCCGCCGTTGACAAGCGGCCCGCGACCGGGCGTCATGCGTGCGCTCACCAGCGCCTGGCGGATGCGCCGTGCCAGCGGCTCGCTGCCGGGCGTCTCCCCGATGCCCCCGGGAATGACGATGATCGACTCCGCCGCCTGGCGGACGATGGCCTGCGTGATGACGTCGGGTGCCTGGTCTGCGGAGACGGCGACCACCAGCAGGTCGACCCTGGTTGGCAGCGAGCCGATGTCGGGCACGCAGGCACAGCCGTCGATCTCCGCGGTCCCGGGCTTGATCACCGTGATCCGGGCGGGTTCGATCCCGTCGCGCAGCAGGTTGCCCAGGATGATGTGCCCGATGTTCTGGCGCTCGGAGACACCAATGACCGCAAAGGTATCGGGCTCCAGCAGGTGGGCCAGCTTTTCGAGCGGCGGCTCGACACGCTTCACCGGCACGTGCCCGTCGATCCGGACCAGGATGTCCAGGGCGACCGGACGCCCGTCGTCGATCACCAACGGGTTGATCTCGCACTCCGTGATGAGCGATGGCATGGCGACCTCCGCCAGGAGCGCGAGCGCCTCGGTGACCTGTGCCACGGCGCCGAGGTCCGCGCGCGGCGCCTGCCCGCGCAGGCTGGTAGTTGCCAGGCGCACGGCGGTGGCGGCCTGCAGGACCGGCGCGACGCCGGTCGCCGGCCACAGCCCCGGCGCCAGGATGGCGATCTCGTGGCCGGGCCGCAGGTCAGCGGCCAGCGGTTCGGCATCGATGCCGCCGGCGCCCACGCTGATGATCACGCCATAGTCCTGCGTCCAGCGCACGGAGGCCAGCAGCTCTCCACCCAGACGGTCATCGTGCTCGATGAACGCCGACACGAGGTAGCCCTCGATCACCAGGTCGCCCAGGCGGCGAGCCATGGACTCGATTGCTCCGTCCACGGCCTCCGCGCTGCGCGGCACGATCGCGACGCCGCCCCGCTCGGTCTTGTGCAGCAGCCCCGGAGCAACGACCTTGACCACCACCCGGTCGCTCACGAGAGCGTCGTGGTCGGCGCCCAGGATCGTGCGGGGGTCACGGACCAGGATGGACGGCGGAGACGCAATGCCGATGGCGTCCAGGACCGCCTGGGCCTCCGGCTCGGTCAGCGTCGTGCGGCCGCGCTTCCGCGCGCGCTCCACCACCGAGCCGATGGCTGCGGTGATGCGCGTAACGTCCACCGGGGATGGGCCGGCTCCACGCCCGTGGCGCGGCAGTCCGGCCGGCGCGGTCGGACCCGGTTGCGCTCGGCCCATGGCCCCGAGCCTGGACCGCCGCGCGACGCATGCGGCAGGGCTGAACGTCCTCGAGCCGGGGGCCGGACGTCCCGAGGAGCGAACGCGGGCCAGGCCGCCAGACGGCGGAAGACGAGCGCCGCGGGGAGATGCGTGACGGCGGCGCGCATCAGCGTGGCCCTGGAGCCGATGCTTGGTCCCCGCTTCCCGAGCCTGTACTGAGGGTTTCGATCCTCACCCAGCGCCCGGACGGCGGCGCGGCATCCAGCGGCCGGCGAACGCGGCGAGGGCCTCCGCGTCAAGAACGGTGATCTGACCACGATCAGTGCGGACAATGCCCGCTGCGCGAAGGTCGGCCAGGTGGCGTGCCACCACCTCCCGGACACTGCCGATACTGTCGGCGAGGGCTTGGTTCGTGGTGTGCACGAGAAGATGCCCAAACGGGTCGACCGAGTCAGCCATGTCGAGGATAACCCGGACCAGGCGGCCACGAACGGTCCCGAAGCTCGCCTCGGCCAGCGCCTCGATAACGTCGAGCATGCGCCGGCTGACCTCCTGCGCCAGCGCCCACGAGAAGAGCGCGTCGCCGCGGCCGATCTCGGCAATGTCCTCCATGGCCAGCTCGAGGACCTCGCAGTCCGTCACGGCTTCGACGTTGAGCGGGACCGCCTCGCCGAGCAGCGCGGTCACCACCCCAACCATGGACCCGGGCCGAGCGAAGCGCAGGGTGGCACGCCGGCCATCGGCAGCCTCGAGGTAGAGGCGCGCCAGGCCACTCAGCATGATCCCGCCGCGGGCCGGCACGTCGGTGGCGCGGAAAAACGTCTCGCCGCGCGCGTGGGTCCGGGGCACGCCAACGGCCAGGAACCGGTCCCGGGTGGGACCGGGAAGATCAGCGAGGAACTCGTCGACGTGGGCCCACGCTGGCGCGGACCCACGGACAGACGCGACGGGCACGGTCGTGTCTCCCACCCCCCTCGTCTACCCCCACGCGCCCACGACGCGGCTCCGTGACCGAGGTCACGGACCATCGAGCGATGGTCGCGCCTTCCGCGAGCCGCGAGGATCCCCGCAGAACCGCCGAAGTTCTCGCCGCCCGAGGGGGTCCAAGTCACCGCAATGCAGGAGCCGAAACCAGCCGTGAACAACATCGATTATGGAAGCCGTCGCCCGCGACGCGCGCATCTTTTCGTCGCGCTGATTGCTGCGGGCGCCATGGCCGTTGCGGGCATCGCATCCTCGCTCGCGACATTCACTGACAGCGACGTCCTGGGCGCCAACGCCTTCACGACCGGGACTGTGGCGCTGGGCCTGAGCCCGGCCACCGCGCTCCTGACCTCCAGCGCGCTCATGCCCGGGGACACGGTGAACGGCAGCCTCGTGGTCACGAACACCGGCACCGGGCAGCTTCGGTACGCGGTTTCGAGCAGCAGCACGAACAGCGACGGCAAGGGCCTCGCCGCCCAGATGACGCTCACCGTCAAGACGTTGGGCACCAGCTGCGCTGCCTTCGACGGCACGACCCTCTTCTCGGGCGCGCTCTCCGCTGCTGCGCTCGGCAGCAACGCGCCGGGCGCCCAGGCGGGCGACCGTACCCTGAGCGGGGCCGCTAGTGAGACGCTCTGCTTCCGCGCCTCCCTCGCCCTGGGTACTGGCAACGCCTTCCAGAACGCCACCACCACGACAACGTTTACCTTTGACTCCGAGCAGACCGCCAACAACCCGTAGGGCGGGGAACCGGACGGTCCGCCTCGCGGCGCGTTGCCTCGACGGGCTCCTGGCCCTGACCGCGGCGTGTGCCGTCGCCATGGCGGTCGTCCAGGTCGGCATCCCCGCCCTGGGCGGCCGGCTGGTCACCGTTACCGGGGGATCCATGGCACCGGGAATCCCGGTCGGGTCGCTCGTCGTCGAGGCGCCGGTCGAGCCGGACCAGCTGCAGGTCGGCGAGGTGGTGACCCTCCGGACTGGCTCGGGACACCTGGTCACCCACCGGATCGTGCGGCTCGCCGCCATCGGCTCAACCGTGTACGTCGAGACCAGGGGTGATGCGAACGCCACGCCCGACCCGGTCATCACCCGGGCTGCCAGCGTGGTGGGCCGAATGGTTCTCGCCATCCCGTACGTCGGCGCGGCTGCGTTGGCCATCGGCCGGCCGGCCGGCTGTCTGGGGCTCGTATCCGTCCTCCTCATCCTCTGGTTGGGCGCGGAGCTGTTCCGCCGCACGGCGGAGGTCAGTGCCGGGCCATCCATGATCCGAACTGCCCTTCGCAACCGGGGCGAGCGGTGAAGCAAGGCCTGCGCCGCCGGCTGCTTGCGGTTCTTCTGCCAGTCGCCGTGCTGCTGAGTGCGCCCACCGCATCGTCGGCCACGCTGACCGCGAGCCGCGCCGTCGTAGCAAACACGTTCGCGACGGGGAGCTGGTACTTCCTCCACAACAACCCGACGCCACCGGCGGGGAACACGAGCGCCGTGAACAACCTGTCGATGACCGTCACGGCCCCCACGCAACCGACCCTCTACAACTACGACACCAACGCCGATGCGGTCGCGGGTCGGCGCATCCAGAAGTCTGGCAGCGGGGCCGGCGAGACGAACCTGGCGCGCTACGCAAACTGGCGCAGTGGTGCGTTTGCCGCCGCCAGGACCATCGCGGGCACCGTGGTGCTGCGGATCTCCTCCGGAGTCACCGGTTTCAGCCTGAACGGGCAGGGCGTGCTGGTCGCCTACCTGCGCGACTTCAACCCAACGAACAGCAAGTACGTCGAGATCGCCAACGCCACCTTGACCGACGCGAACTGGCAGGCAGGGTCGTCAACGTGGGTCGAGAAGCGGATCGCGATCCCGGTCGGCAGCTACGCGCTCGCATCCGGGCACGTTCTCGAGGCGAAGGTCGAGACCACCGCCGCCTCGAGCAACGACATGATCATCGCCTACGACACGACGGTCTACCCGTCCGCGCTCTCGCTCCCGTAGGCGTCCTACCCGGGCTCTTCGTCGGACCGCGAATCCCGCCGCCAGCCGAGGTGCCTGCGCAGCCACCCGACCGAGGCGAGGTGGTAGGTCGCCTCGTCGTCGAAGCGCGGCAGGGTCCCGGCGTCGGTGCTCGCGACATCGGTGCCAATGGCTTCCCGGGTGATCGAGGTGACATGATCGGCGGTGACGACGACGTCATCGGCCGCCCGCCGGTCCATGGCCACCCGTATGCCGTGGAAGATGTCCTCCTGATCCGAGCCCAGCACTTCGCGCACGCGCCCGAGCCCGGTGCCGTCGGACAGCAGCACCGGGGTGTCGTAGACGATCGCGCGCCAGGCGATCGGGGTTGAGTCGCTCACCGTATGGTCCTCCTCGGTCGTTCGGACTCCGCCGAGGGCTGCCGCTCGGGCCGCCCTACAGCTCGCCCGCCTCCATCATCCGCTTGGCGTTGGCCAGGCCCCGCTCCCAGCCGCGTTCGTAGGCGCCGACGAAGAGCGGACCGATCAGCCGCATGACGCCGGTGAAGCTGAACTCCGACTCGACCTCGACCGCCGTGCCGTCGCCATCGGGCCTGAAGCGCAGGGTCACCGCGAAGGGCGCAGTTCGGGAGAGTCCCTTCATGGCCGCGAGCCGCGGCGGGTCGTGGGCCGTGACGACCGCGTCGTTCTCGGTCGCCCGACCCAGTGTCCTGACGCGCGCCCGGCGGGTCGACCCGAGACCGTGGGGCGGAGGCGACGTCCACCACTCCTCCACGCGCGCCGGATACCAGCGCCCGGTCAGCTCGGGATTGGCAAGGACGGCGTACACGTCCTCGGTCGGACGTCCGATGCGCACGCGATGGGTGGCCACGGTCGCAGGTTCCTCGTGCTCGCGCCGATACTACCCGCCTCACCAAGCTTGCCGGATTCCTCAGGTAGCAGACCCGTCGTGGCGACGCTCGAGGATCCGCTCCAGGCCGAAGGTGATCAGGTCGACGGTGTTCTGCCACCATCGGTCCGGGTCGCTGAGCCAGACCTCCGCGGTGTCCTCCGCGCTCGCGAGCAGGTTCGGGAACTCGTCGGGCGGCAGGCTCAGCTGGACCAGGGCGAACCGCCGTCGCAGCAGGTCGCGCTGGCGGGCGTCAAGCGGCACGGGTGCGCCCTGGCGGAAGAGCAGCAGGTACCCGGCCAGGAGGTTGGAGAGGATGCGGATCAGGACGATCGCCTCTCGCCGCTCAAAGCCCGCGTCGAGCAGGACGGCCAGGAGGTCCTCCAGGAACTTCCAGAACGCAGGCGGCCCATCGCCGCTGTAAGCGATCATCAGGGGGAGGGCAAGGGGACGCGCCTCGATCTGTTCCTTGTAGCTGTCGATCGCCAGGCGCATCTGCTCGGTCCAGGTCATGTCGGATCGGAAGTGGACGGTGGAGTCGAGCCCGTCGAGGACGGTCTCGGTCATGGCGTTGATGAGGTCCTGCTTGTCACGGACGTGACGGTAGAAAGCCATTGGCGTGACCCCGAGCTCCTGTGCGAGGCGCCGCAGGCTTACCGCCTCGAGGCCCTCCGCGGTGCCGATCTCGAGCGCCCGAGCGACGACGGCCTCACGGGTTAGGGCGGCCCTTCCCGGGGCCCGTGGGTGCCCAGTCGCGTTCGCCTCGTTCATCAGGTTGACAAGTATACGCCGCATACCTAGACTACGCGTGCCACTCTACGCCGTATGCTGATGGAGTACACATCCGATGAACCGGTCCGCGATAGTCGACACGAGGCAAGGAGACCCTTTGACGAGCTCGCGCCTCCAGGCGCCCGCAATCACAGTGCAAGGTCTGGAGAAGTCATACAAGGACATCGCGGTCCTGTGCGGCGTCGATTTCGATGTGGCGCGCGGCAGCATCTTCGCCCTCCTCGGCTCCAATGGTGCCGGCAAGACCACCGTCGTGAACATCCTGTCCACGCTGCTCAAGGCCGACGCAGGGAGTGCCAGCATCAACGGCTTCGACGTCGCCACCCAGGCTGTGGCCGTGCGCCAGTCGATCAGCCTCACCGGACAGTTCGCGGCCGTCGACGAGATCCTCAGCGGGCGGGAGAACCTCGTCCTGGTCGCGCGATTGCGGCACCTCAAGGACCCGGCGGCCATCGCGGACGGCCTGCTTGCTCGATTCGCGCTGGCAGACGCGGCTGCGCGCAGGGTGGCGACCTATTCGGGTGGCATGCGCCGTCGCCTGGATATCGCCATGAGCCTCATCGGGAATCCGCCGGTCATCTTCCTCGACGAGCCGACGACCGGACTCGACCCCCAGGGGCGCCTCGAGGTTTGGCAGGCCGTCAAGGAGCTCGCCGAACAGGGCCGGACGGTGCTGCTCACGACCCAGTACCTCGACGAGGCAGAACAGCTCGCCGACCGGATCGCGATCCTGCACGGAGGTCGGATCATCGTGAACGGCACCCTCGCCGAACTCAAGCAGCTCCTGCCGCCGGCGAAGGTCGAGTACGTCGAGAAGCAGCCGACTCTCGAGGATGTTTTCCTCGCGATCGTCGGCGACCACGGCGAGGGCAGCACGGACGTCACGCACGGCACCAACGACAAGGACAAGTAGGGAAACGATGACCACGCAGTTCCTCGGCGACACCGCCGTCCTCACCGGACGATCCCTGCGTCACATCACGCGCAGCCTGGACACCATCATCACAACCACGATCATGCCCATCGCCTTCATGCTGCTCTTCGTCTACGTCTTCGGCGGCGCCATCGACTCCGGGTCGGGTTCCTACGTGACCTACCTGCTGCCCGGCATCCTGCTGATCACGATCGCATCCGGTATCTCGTACACCGCGTTCCGGCTCTTCCTGGACATGAAGAGCGGCATCTTCGAGCGATTCCAGTCCATGCCCATCGCGCGGTCGTCCGTGTTGTGGGCGCACGTGCTGACGTCGCTCGTCGCGAACCTCGTATCGCTCGCGGTGGTCGTGCTGGTCGCCGTCGTGATGGGCTTCCGCTCACCGGCGGGCGTGCTGGCCTGGTTCGCGGTGGCCGGCATCCTGATCGTGTTCACCCTGGCGTTGACGTGGCTCGCCGTCATCCCCGGCCTGACGGCGACGTCGGTGGATGGCGCCAGCGCCTTCTCCTACCCACTCATCTTCCTGCCGTTCGTGAGCTCGGCATTCGTGCCCACTACCACCATGCCCGGCCCGGTGCGCGCCTTCGCCGAGAACCAGCCGGTGACGTCCATCGTCAACGCGATCCGTGACCTGTTCACTGCGCAGCCAATCGGCACCGACCTCTGGATCGCCCTGGCGTGGTGCGTCGGTATCCTGATCGTGGCGTATCTCTTCGCGATGCGCACCTACCGCCGCCGCATCTCCGGGTAGAGGCCGCGGCGGAGCGGATGACCGGTCGTCACGTGCGCCGTTAGCCCGGCTCGACGTTCCCCGTGGTTCCGTCGACGGTGACCCGCATGCCGGTGCGGAGGCGGGCAGTCGCGTCACCGCAGCCGACCACGGCCGGAATCCCATACTCGCGAGCGATGATCGATGCGTGCGCCGCCGGGCTCCCGACATCGGTCACCACCGCGGCGGCTCGGGCGAAGAGCGGTGTCCAGGCCGGGGCGGTGAGCGTCGCGACAAGGATCTCGCCCGGCTCGAGCTCGTCGAACTGCTCCGGGCTCCGGATCACGCGGACCGCCCCGCTGGCCCGACCCGGCGACGCCGGCGTGCCCGAGACGATTGCCGTGTCCGATGGAGCGGCACCGAGCACCCCGGACATCCCGTCGAACAGCTTCTTCAGCAGCGGGTTCATCCGCCCGACGAGCAGGGGCGGCATGAGCCGAGCCTGCTCCTCCCGCGTCGAGCGGCGATCGGCCACGTCGACGCGCGCAGCCGGGCCACCCGCGCCGAGCGAGGACAGCACCTCGTCGCGGGTCAGGAAGAAGATGTCATCGGGCTCGGCAATCACACCGCGAGCGGCAAGCGCCTCCCCGATCCGCAGGACCGCGCGCCGCATGACCGGCCACGCGATCGTCAGCTCGGCAACCTGCTCCTCGCGAAGCGGGACGATGTACTGGGCGTCGGCCAGCCGTCGCTTGAACTCCCGAAGGCGTCGCGGAGATGAAGCGAGCGCGGCAAACGCTGCCTCCGCCGCGGCGTGCCTGGCCTCGACCAGCGCGGCATGATCTGCGGCCGGCGTGGTCGCGGACCCCCCTCGCGGCCCGGGTGCGCACCACCAGTCCAGCGAGGCCACGGCATGCCCCGCAGGATCGGTCGGGGCCGCGAAGCCGGTCAGGAGCGGCAGGTGGCTGCCGCCGAGCGAGGGGGCCACGTGGCGGCGGTAGAACTGCGCGAGGTTGATCTCCAGCTTGTACCCCGCACCCGCCAGGGCCGTGACCCAGGTGAAGGATTCGCCTGCGAGGTCCGCGAGCTCATCGATCAGCGCCGGCAGGCCGGCCACCGGCAGGGTTTCGACCCCCGTTTCGGCGGCTGCGACCGCCGCCCGGTAGCGAGGCTGCGCGTCCGCTCGCCATTCCCGCTCGGCTAGCCGGAAGCTGTGCCGGACCGTTGAGGGGTTGATCCCCGCGATATGGCGCGGGGATCGAATGAGGTGCCACAGCATGTTCGGCAGGTTGCGGGCAAAGGCCGCGGGGGTGGCCCAGTTGAGCGTGTAGAAGTACCACCCATTGACGAGGACGTGATAGGGCCGCGGGACGCGTTGACCAATCAGCTTCAGGTAGTCGGCGTGCGTTCGCTCCTCCATCGCGGTCAGCAGCCAGGACTCGAAGAGCGGCGTCACCGGCTCGGAGATCCACTCGCCGAAGCGGAGCTGGCGGCTGTAGGCGCCGGGCGCCGGAGGGTCCCACGAAACGTCGGGCGGGAGGGCCGTCATCGGTCGGGCCTGCAGGATCCAGAGCTCGCCGCCGGCATCGATTGCCCACTCGATGTCCTGGGGGACGCCCATGACGGCCGCGATCCGCCGTGCCTCCCTGGCCACGAGCAGGGCCTGGTCGCGGTCGATCGCGTGCTCCGCCTGGCGCCGCGCCGTCACGGCATCGGAAACGACCAGCCACTCGTCGCCGCTGGCTGCACCGGATACCAATCGGTCGCCGATGCCACGCACCGCGGAGATGACGGTCGACCGTCGATCCCCGGTGATGGGATTCGCGGTGAGGACGACGCCCGCGGCGGCCGGTTCGACCATGTGCTGGACGATCACCGCCATCTGGCCGCTGGCCGCGGGTCCATATGCCTTCGCGCGCGCAGCTTGGGCGCTGGCCAGGACGCGGTCCGCGGCGGCGGCCAGTCCGTTGGCCGGCACGTCCAGGATTGTCTCGAACATGCCGGCGAACGAGCGCTCCGCCCCGTCCTCGGCGATGCCGCTTGACCGAACGGCAAACGGGCCGCTGCCAAGATCCGCCACGCCCGCCGTGATGAGCGACCCACGCTCGTCCGCCGGCAGGCTGCCAGCCGCGACAGTCAGGACCAGGCCGTCGGGAACTCGGGCACCCGTAGCGATCAGCTCACCAAGCCCGGCGGCCTTGCCGCCGACTTCGGCAGCATCCGCCTTGCGCAGCTCTGCCAGACGCCGCACGGCGGGTGCGCTCAATGCTCCCGCCTCTCATGGCTTGCCGAGATCGCCGCGCGGACGATCCAGTCGATATCGTCGGCAACCTCGTCGACGGACAGCCCCAGGTGATCTCGCCACATCCGCAGCGACGAGGATGCCGTGACGACCGCGACCAATCGTGTGATCCGGTCTCGGTCGGCCTTTCCCAGCTTCGGCTGGATCGAGTCCGCGATGCGTCGAAGACGCTGGTACCGGGTCGGCATCGTCGCGTGGCGCACCTCGGACGCGGCCGGGCTGGCCATCGCCGCGCGCGACAGATCGTCAAGATTGTCGAGGCGCTCGAGCAGCCCGCGAATCATCGGTCGCAGCTCGTCCAGGGAACGCGGATCCGCGATGGTGTCCAGGCCGGCCCGCCGCGCGGCATGAGGATAGACCGCGGCCAGAAGATCCCGCTTCGTGTGGAAGTGGCGATAGATCGTAGGGACCGACACGCCAGCCTCTCTCGCCACGGCCGGAACGGAGAGGCTCGCCAGGCCGGTCGAGATCACGCGCATGGTCGCGTCCAGTATCCGGGCCTGCGTCTCCTCGGCCTGCTCTTCGCGCAATTCGCTCCGATACACCCGTCTCGGTGGCGGGGCGATACGAGTCATCTCGTGAATATAGGAACCGTGTCAAGCGATCCCCGATCGGCGGCGGAGCATCGCCGGCGTTCGCGCCCGCACAGCGGCTGGCGGCCTTTCTCAGCCAACCGCCTTCTTGACGAGCGCGGTGATCTTCGCCTCGTCGGCGGGGGCCATCTCCGGCAGCGCGTACATGACCGGCCACATCGAGCCGTCGTCGAGGTGCGCCTTGTCGCTGAAGCCCAGCACCGCGTACCGCGCCTTGAACTTGGCGCGCTCCTGGAAGTAGCAGACGAGCTGACCATCCCGGTAGTACGCCGGGCTCCCGTACCAGGTTCGGGACGACATCCCTGGCGCGGCGGCCTTGACGATCGCGTGGAGTCGCTCGGCCATGGAGTGATCGGGCTCATCCAGCCGGGCGATCTTGGCGAGCACCTCGGCCTCGCCGTCCGCCTCGTCCTTCTTGCCAGTCCTGCGCGGACGCGTGGCGCGGCTGCGCTCCCGCCGGTACTCCTTGATCGCCGCCTTCTCGTCGTCGGTCCACTTCTCATCGGTCATGCTGTCTCCTTTCCGGGGACGGTCGCGTCGGCTGAACGCCATTCCCGGCCGCGCGCCATCTGGCTCGCGATCTCCGCCGGTGGGCATGAACGTTTCGCCGCTCCCGATCACCATACTTCACGAGCGGAAGGCCACTTCAGGCCGACCCGAGGGAAGGTGGGGCGACCGTGGATGAGGCCCTCGTCGTACGAGCACAAGCCGGCGATGCCCATGCCTTCGCCGTGCTCGCGTCATCGGCGATCGATCGCCTGTACGCGGTCGCGTACCGCATCCTCCGTGAGACTGAGCTTGCTCGGGATGCGACGCAGGACGCCCTGCTCGAGGCATGGCGTGACATGCCGTCGCTCAGGGACCCGCGTCGGTGGGAGGCGTGGACGTATCGATTGGTCGTCCATGCCTGCTACCGCCAACGGCGCGTCGAGCGGCGCCTGTCGAGCACGATCCAGCTTCTTTCCCACGACCGCTCCTCGGTCTCGGACACGGCGCTCTCGGTCGCCGATCGGGACGAGCTGGAGCGCGGCTTTCGACGCCTGCCGGCCGAGCAGCGCGCCGTGGTCGTGCTCCATCACTACCAGGGCCTGCCACTGACCGAGGTGGCGGATCTCCTGGGCATCCCCGCCGGGACCGCGCGATCCCGGCTCCACCACGCGACGCGTCGGCTGCGCGCTGCGCTGACGGCGGACGCCACCCTGCCCGCCACGCGGGAGGAACGGACGGTATGAGCGTTCGCAAGTCCTTTGACCATCGTCTGAACGACTGGCTCGACGAGGGGCCGCAGGTGGCTCCGCATGACCTGCTCCACGCCGTGCTGGAGGGCGTTCCCTCCGTGCGGCAGGAGCGTCGCCTGCTCTTCGTTGGCCCGTGGAGGATTCCCATGTCCACATTCGCGCGACTCGGTGTGGCGGCCATTGCGGTGGCCGTCGTTGCGGCGGCCATCATTGCCACGCGCCCAGGGCCGTCGGTCGGGACCAACCCGACAGCCACTCCCACGGCGACTCCAATCCCAACGTCCACCCCGACGTCCACCCCGACGCCGGTGGTCTTCACCTCCGCGCGCTACCGGTACTCGATCACCCTGCCGACGGGCTGGGTGGCGATGTCCCCGGCGAGCGCGACCTGGGACGGGAAGACGGCGCCGATCTTCAACGACCCGGTGGTCGACGCCTTCGGGCCTGGCGACGTCGGTGCCTACGTCTCGGCGGCGGCCACCACCAGCTCACTGGCGGCTTGGGCCGCCGACGGCATCGCCACGAACGCCCGGGTCAACGGGGTCGATTCCGGTTGCTCGAACCTCGGGACGCCGGACTCGGTCGAGTCGATCACCATCGGCGGCCAGCCAGGCACGCTTGTTGGCTTCAAGAATTGCTTCTTCGTCAACATGGCGTTCACGGTCGTCAACGGCTACGGGTATCGATTCGCGTTCCGCAACCCGTCGACTATGAATTCACGCAATACCACGACCATGCTGGAGTCCGTCGTCTTCCACTGATCGCGGCGGCGGCTCCGACCAGCAAGGACCTGGCCACATACACCGCCGACGGCATCTCGGCCACCTACGCGGTCCACAAGGCCACAGTGGCCTTCACGGTCGGCGGGGAGCCGGGAGAGCTGGAGTCGATCAACTGCGGGATCCTGATCAACGTGGCCTACACGGTCCACGACGGGCAGGGCTATCCCTTCACGTTCCGCGACCCCGCCGTCCACCAGGCAACTGAGCCAACCGACAAGGCGACGTTCATCGCGATGCTCGCGAGCGTTCAGTTCAAGTGAGCTTGCGGGCGCCATAGCCCTGCAGGACACGCCAGAGGCCCGATCGTGCGCGCGAATCGGGCCTCCTCCTTGCGAGTTGGTACCGGGAACTCAACAGTGCATGGTCGACCGGATTCACGCCGCTGGACGCGGTCGAATGGAACCGGTCTGACGCTGGCCGAGGGGTCTACCACACCCAGAAGTGCCGACAGCCCCTGCGAGGCGGCCGCACACGGCAGGCGCGGGACGAGATGCCTCGCCTCGATCCGCTGTTCGTTGCAGGGCGGCTACGACGGGTTGATGACCGTGGCACCCGTGGTCAGCGCGAAGGACGCGGACGTTTCGAAGGTGAAGAACACCATGGTGACCGTCGGTGAGATCGTCGATCCGCAATTGCGCACCGTCGCCACGACGGTCGCCTCCTGACCCACCTCGAGTGGCAGCGGGCCTGATGACTCATTTGCCCCGTACCTGCTTAGAACTGCGGCTTCACGACCATCAGGGACACCACCACCACCAGGAGGATCAGCATCGCGGTCCCTCCACGTCCCGCGCGCGTCGCCAGCGCCGCAAGCGCGGGTGGCGGGCCGCTGGAACCGGCGGGGGCTGCGGAGGTCAGCTCGATGATCTGCTCAACGATCCGCTGCTGCACGAAGAACGAGTACAGGTACACACCGCTGTAGATCACGATCGCGCCGTCGAGCCACCACGACGTGCGGGCGGTCAGGTCGATGCCCAGGATCAGGATCATGGCGATCCCGGTGGCCGGGATCACGAGGCCGATGGGGTACACCAGCCGCGCCGAGATGGCATGCGAGACCCGGGTGGCAAAGTTGGCATGCTGGGGCTCGCCTCGCCCCAGCTCCCGGATCGTGGAGTACGCGAAGTTCGGCCCGATCGCGACGATCGCAGCCAGCACATGAATCAGGAGCAGCCAGGGAACGAGGTCGCGCCAGGCCATCGGGTGGGCCTCCCGCATCGGGGAATTCCAGGCTACAGCATCATATCCTGCCCGCTGCATGCCAGACCCGAGCCCGTGCGGACGTTGCCGGTGACAGTCGTCTGCCGACCGCCCGCCGCTAGCGCACGAGTTCCCTGAACCCTGGCTCGTCGCGGATCGCATCCAGATCCGCATCCGACCTGGCGTTGTCGCGAAACTCCTCCGCCAGGTCGATCGCGCGTCGGAGATGATCGAGCGCCTCGGTCCGCTTGCCCATCATGCTCTCGCAGCAGGCCAGATTGAAGAACAGCATGCCGTACTCGGGGTGTTCCTCGACTGCGCCGCGCAGGGCGTCGGCGACCTTGGCGTAGCGGCCCGCCCCATACATCGGCGCCAGCGGCGCCCAGAGCTCCCAGCCGCGTGCCTCGTATCGCCTACCGGGCGTACCCTCGATCAGCAGGATCGCTGTCCCCGCCACCGTGGCATTCGCCCTCCGTTGAGTACCCGGCGGTGCGGACACGAATGTGCCGGCCGGTGCATCAACCCGTTCGCCGTCAAGCTCGAACACGGCGTGGCCACGTACGACGAAGAACAACTCCTGGTCCGCAGTTGGGTCGCCCGCATCGTGCTCATTGATGACGAGCTCACCGTCCGACCGGGCCGTCCACACGCTGGCGCCGAATGCCGTAACGCCCAGGCGGACACGTACCGGCCTATAGCGACAGCCGGCATCGTCGAACTCCTCGATCTCGTCCAGGTGCGCCGCCTTCCAACCAGCCACTTCAGTTCTCCTTGCGATCGATGCCGGGACCACGCTACAACGAGCTCGGCCGATGCGGACCCTCGCGTGCTTCGACTTGCTGCGAGCGCCCAGAGACGTGGGAATGCAAACGTGGGAATTCGGGAACGAAAGGGGCTCGAATAAGGGACGATACCGCGCGCAGCGGGCAGCGAACGGCCCGATTCTGAGCCCGAATCGGGCCGCCGGGCTGTTGATTGGTACCGCATCCCGGATTCCTCGTGAAGTGTCTCATTTACCTCATCCGCGCGCGTCCCGGTCACCGCTCATCGAGTTTTGCCAGGAAGCTTGCGGGCGCGCGAACCGGGAAAGTATCGGCCAGGCCCAGCAGGTGACGGTCGCCGGTAACCAAGACCGCATCCGAGGCGGCGGCCAGCGCGAGAAGGTAGGCGTCGCCAGGGTCGGGCGAATCGACAGGCGGAGGACCGCCGGGATCGGATGCCTGGTTGGCTGCCTCGGCGAGCCAGGCCACGAAGGCCTCCGCCTCGCTCGCCGGGACCAGACGCCGGAGCTTCGGGTAGGCAAGCGCTCGCCGCAGCTCATCGAGCAGCGCGGGCGAGACGATCAGCTCGAAGGCACCCGCTTGCCAGGCGAGCAGCAGGCGCGCCGGGGTACCGGTCGGCGAGAGGATGGCCGAGATGAGGACGTTGACGTCCAGGACGGCGCGCACCGCCGGCTACCGGCGCCGAGCTCGCACCGCGTGCTGGGCCTCCACGGCGATCGCGGTGGCCTCCTCCTCGCCCAGCTGGTTGCGGCCCCACAGCCGATCGAGCAGGTCGAGCCCCAGGTCGCGGCGCAGCGCCTCCTCGATGACCTGGCTGTCACCCTTGCCGCTCCGCGCGGCGCGGACCTTCACCGCGCGCAGGACCTCGGCGTCGACCGTCAGCGTGGTTCGCACCTTCGTCATTGCCGCATTCTAGCATCATGATGCGATGATGTGGCTGACCTGACGGCCCGGAGTGTTTCTCACTTCTAGTCCTCGGGCCACCCAGCTCCAACCGGCGCCGCGGAGCTGGGCGGAGAATGCGTTTGCCGACGCGGTCATCGAGGTCGACGGGTTCTGCCGCGCCGGGGAACAGCACGATGGGAGGCGAGCCATGTCCGACGATGCCGGAGCCCCAGTCCTCGACCGCAGTTCGGTGGAGGACGCACGACCAAGCCGGCCCGGCCTGCTCCGCTCGCTCGCCCATCGTCTCGCCGGCGATCAGGCGGCGTTGCCCATCGAGGGCCGCCTCGCCTCGTTCAGCGACGCGACCGGCTGGCTGAACTCGGAGTCGTTGACGCCCGATGTCCTTCGCGGGCGCGTCGTCCTCGTCGACTTCTGGACCTACACCTGCGTCAACTGGCTGCGGACGTTCCCGTACGTCGCCGCGTGGGCGGCGAAGTACCGCGACGCCGGGCTGACGGTCGTCGGCGTCCACACGCCGGAGTTCGGGTTCGAGCGGGACGTCGAGAACGTGACCGCGCAGGTTGGCAGCCTCGGCGTCGAGTATCCGGTCGCGATCGACTCGAACTACGGCGTCTGGCGGGCGTTCTCGAACCATTTCTGGCCGGCGGCATACCTCGCCGACGCCGAGGGACGCCTCCGCTTCCACCATTTCGGCGAGGGCGAGTACGCCTCGACCGAGATGGCGATCCAGCAGCTCCTGATGGACGCCGGGGCCGCCAACCTTGACCAGGACCTCGTCGACGTCGCCCCCAAGGGCCTCGAGGTCGCGGCCGACTGGCGGACGCTCCGGTCGCCGGAGACATACACCGGATATGGCCAGGCCAGCGGCTTCGCCCAAAAAGAGGAGGCGCCGTATGACCAGCCTCGGGTCTACTCCGCGCCGTCCGGGCTGCCACTCAATTCCTGGGCGCTCGAAGGCGCGTGGACGGTCACCCGCCACGCGGTGATCGCAAACGAACCCGGCTCCAGAATTGCCTTTGCCTTCCAGGCCCGCGACGTGAACCTTGTGATGGGGCCGTCCGTTCGTGGGCTGTCCATCCCGTTCCGTGTCCGGCTCGACGGCGCCCCGGCAACGGACGCCCGCGGCACCGACGTCGGCGCGGACGCGAGCGGCACGGTGGACGGCCAACGGACTTATCAGCTGATTCGCCGGTCCGGGGAGATCGACCAGGCGGTCGTCGAGATCGAATTCCTCGCGGCGGGGCTTGAGGCCTATTGCTTCACCTTCGGCTGAGTCGACGACGATGACCGACCGAGGCAGGCCTGTCCGCCGGCAACCCAGACGGCACGAGCCGCATTCGCACCACGCTCTTCACTCCGGCTGCGATCCGCGAGACGGTTAGTCTCCCCAACGAGGATATCCCGACTGCGGGCCGAGCATGCGGTCGAGACATCGAGCGAGCGCGCCCCAGTCCCCCACAACCCCCACCCCTTCGACCAGGCCGCCGCGAGGCTCCATCTCGACGCCAAGGGTGGTCACTAGCTGATCGTCCGGAGCGCCGGCCACATCACGGACCAGGGCTGGCGCAGCCCGGTGCACACGGAGACGGCCGTGCCCTGCTCGCCGTTCTCGATCCCGAGGCCGTTGTCGATGGTCGCGACGTCGCGGCAGCCGTTGAAGTAGCTGGCGTAGTCGGTTGGTCGCCAGTCGCCGACGTGGATGACGACCGTGCGATCGTCGGGCGGAGGCCCCCACGACCAGTAGCTGTTGTGGCCCGAGTAGACGGGGGGCAGTCCGGTGCCCAGCAGGATCAGCGGGCTCGCCTCGCTGTAGTCGTTGGTCAGGATCACGGCACGCGCGCGCTCTTCCGCGGGAAGAGCCGCGACCACTCCCTCAACTGTGGCGACGAACTGCGGCCAGCCCACCTGGTTGGCCGTGTCCTGGACGGTTGCCGGGAGCGAGGTGGTGGCGTAGGTGGCAATTGGCAGGATCGGCAGCGTGAGCAGCGCGATCAGCGAGACGGAGAGCACGGCGGCCAGAGCGAAGCTGGCGAACCTCAGGCGGGGGTGGCCCCGGGCCAGCCAGCGGTCGAGCACGATCCCGCCGGCCGCCATGCATACGGACGCCGTGCCGATCGCGTAGTAGGCCTTGCCGCCCATGGCGAACACGAGCACCAGCGCAACGACGGCAGCGATCCCGATCGCGCGCCACGGCGCAGCGGCTTTCGCGAGCAGCATCCAGGCCAGGCCGGCGGCGCTGACCGGGAACAGCAGCGGCCCGGTGAACAGCCACAGAAGCGGCACGACCTGTGCGCGGTTGTCGGCGGCGTAGCCGGAGATCTGGGACGCCATGGTGAGCTGCGGCCAGTTGTTCGCCGCCTGCCAGGCGAGATTCGGCACCCACAGAAGGAGCGCGATCCCGATCGCCCCCCACGCCCAGGGCGAGCGAACGACATCCCAGCGCCGGGCGAGGATCAGGCCCACCGCCAGTCCCGCGCCCAGGAACAGGAGGGTGTCCTTGTTCTCGAGGCCGATCCCGGTCGCCACGCCCACGCCCAGCCACAGGCGCCGGTCGCCGCCGGCGAGGAGCTTCACCAGCAGCCAGAGGACGATCGCCCAGGCGAGCAGGTCGGGGTCCGTGGTGGTATCCAGATGGCCAGCGCCAAGGTAGCCGGAGAGGGCTGCCGTGATCGCCGCCAGGAGCTGGGCCCGTCGGGACCCGCCCAGGTCGCGGGCCATGAGCGCGACAAGGACGACGATCGTGGCCATCTCGAGGGCGGGAAGGACTCGCACCGCGGTGGGTGAGATCCCGAGCAGGGCCACCGACGCGGCGGAAAGCAGCGGCGTCAGTGGCGGCTGGTCGACGTAGCCGAAGGCCGGGTGCTGGCCGGCGACGACGAAGTACATCTCGTCGCCGTGGAACCCGTACTGCCCCGACACGGCAAGCAAGATGACGGCCATGACGCCCCCGACCAGAAGCACCGGCCAAGGTACGGTGAAGCTCTGGCCCGGGTTCGCGGTCCTGGCTGCAGTCACGATCGAGCAACGTCTAGGTGCTGGGGCCGCGTCCCAGCCCGTAACATCATCGACGGGCCAACACTACGAGGGCTCGTCCGCCGGGTTCGCGGCCCTGGCGCGCAGGTAGCGCTGCTGTCGGAGGTTCCGGGCGCGATTGGCCGCCTCCTCATACACCGTTCGAGCCGCCTTGCGATCGCCCGCCATCTCGAGGAGATGAGCGCGCACCGCCAGCGGATGATGGTCCCCGGGCAGCCGGCCCTCCGCCTGGAGTCTACCCAGCCGGTCGAGGCCGGCGCGCGGTCCGCGGACCATGGCCAGCGCAACTGCGTGGTTGAGCGCGACGACGGGCGTGTCGGAGATCTGTAGCAAGGCCTCGTAGAGGCTCAGGATCTGGCCCCAGTCGGTGGCATCGGCGCTCGACGCCTGGTCGTGCTCGGCGGCGATGGCGGCCTGCAGCTGGTAGGGGCCGACCGGGCCGCGCGCCATCGCGGCACGGACGAGCACGACTCCCTCGGCGATGGCCGCCGCATCCCAATGACTGCGATCCTGCTCGGCCATCGGGACGAGCTCGCCCGACGGCCCGGAGCGCGCCGGGCGCCGCGCGTCGGTCAGCAGCATGAGCGCCAGGAGCCCGCTGACCTCGGCCTCCTCGGGCAGGAGGGCGCGGACCATGCGGGCCAGCCGGATGCCCTCGGCCGCGAGGTCGACGCGCTGCAGCTCGGCGCCGGCGGTGCTGAGGTAGCCCTCGTTGAAGATGAGGTACAGCACATGGAGCACGACCGCGAGGCGTTCACGGCGCTGGGCAGCGGCCGGCATGGCGAACGGCACGCCGCTCTCGCGGATGGCCTGCTTGGCCCGGCTGATGCGCCGGGTCATGGTGTCCTCCGGGACCAGGAAGGCACGAGCGATCTCGGCGGTGGTCAGGCCGCCCACCGCCCGTAGCGCAAGGGAGATCTGCGACGCGGAGGTGAGCGCCGGATGACAGCACAGGAAGAGCAGGATCAGCGTGTCGTCGCGATCCGAGGGAGCCCGATCGGCGGCCGGCGCCAGCCAGTCCTCGGGCAAGGTCCAGCGGGCCACCTCATCCTCCCGTACTCGGCGCGCCTGCTCGCGGCGGAGGAGGTCAGTGAGCCGGCGCGCGGCGACGGTGATGAGCCAGCTGCGCGGGTCGTCCGGAAGGCCATCGGCCGCCCACTGGGTGGCGGCCGCCAGCAGAGCCTCCTGGGTGGCATCCTCGGCGGTGTCGAGGTTGCCGTAGCGGCGGACGAGCGCACCGAGGACCTGCGGCGCGAGGGTGCGCAGCAGGTCCTCGAGGTCACGGCCGACGATGGCCACCGGGTTAGTCCAGGAGCTCGGCGCGGGACTCGACGATGGGCCGGACGTCGGCGTAGGCGCGTTCCTGAACCGCAACTGGACCTGGGACCTGCGCCAGGCGGGCGGCGATCTCGGTAGCCCGATCGAAGCTCTCGCACTCGACGATCCAGTAGCCGGCCAACACCTCCTGCGTCTCCGCATAGGGCCCATCGGTCACCACCGGCAGGCCCTCCTCGAGGGCAATCCGGCGGGCGTGGACCGGGGCGTCGAGGCCGCGAGTCTCGACCAGCTCACCCGAAGCCTCGAGCTCGGCGTTGAAGGCCTCCATGAACGAGCCCATGGCTGCGAAGTCCTCGGCCGACCAGGCCGGCGCATCGCCGGCCTTGCCGGCCATGGCGTCGTAATCCTGCTGGGAGCCATAGGTGAAGATCATGTACTTCATCGCAGTGTCTCCTTGTCGCTATCGGGTGCCTGGTACTCAGCGCGACGAACCGCGACGAGCCTCGCGACGAGGTCCGCCGGCAGCGGCCGATCCGGCCTGAAGTTGATCGTCCCCTTCCAGACCCGGTAGGTCGCCAGTTCGTCGACGCAGGCCTGCACCGGCGCGCGGCCAGCGTAGAAGGAACAGAACCGCTGCGTCGCGCTGAAGCCCATGAAGTAGCGCTCGCCGAGCTTGAACGCCGGCCGCCCATAGCTGATTGCCTCTGTGGCGGCGGGGGCGGCGGCGGCGATCTGGGCCCGGAGCCAGCTGAGCGCCGCGCGCTGGTCGTCGGGCACCCCCGCCAGGTAGTCGTCGATCGTGGTGGCTGCCATCGGATTCTCCTTGGTTTGGTCAGGAAGCTGCATTCGCGTGGGTTCTCGTCTCCGGCTCGGCGCCGGCGACCGGCTGGGCTGCTGGGCGTCGGTTGCTGAGGGCAGAAAGCTCGACTTCGTGGCTCACGACAGGCGATGAGCGCTGGATGACCTGCCAGGCGGCTGCATGAGACCGCCAGCCTCGCCATCGATGAAGGATCTATTCACCTTCGCGTCTCCTTGTTGTCGGCAGCGCAATCGCGCCGTTCATGGGAGACGTCGAAGCTGGGGGAGGATTCCGGACATCGACGCGGTGCTGCGGCACATGGCCTGCCTGCGGTGGTTCGAGTCTCGCCCGCTCGAGCCTAGGGCCTTTGCTCACCGCTGGCTGTAGTGCAAACGGGCCGGGACGGCTAACGACGTGGTCGAGACTTGACGCCGCCCGAGCAATGACCGACAACTCTCCCCGGAGGGCAGGGCGTGGCAGGCGTCGATACCGGCGAGGTGCAGTCCATGGGTGCGAGTGAGCTGCAACGTGCGCTCGATCGACTCCGACGCGAGACGGTCGAGCTCCGCAGGTCGCGAGCGCGGCTCCTGCTCACCAACGATGCCGACCGCCGTGCAATCGAGCGCACCCTTCACGACGGCCTCCAACAGGAGCTGGTCGCACTCGCCGTCAATCTTCGCCGCGCGGCGGCTCTGCTGGAGGAAGACCCGATCGCAGCGAAGGGATTGCTGGACGAGCTGACAGCCAACGTACGCCACGGCATCGAGGAAGCGGCGAGGCTCGCCCAGCGGATCTACCCGCCGCTTCTGCTCGAGGTGCGTGGGCTCGCGAGCGCACTGCGATCTGTGGCGGAACGCACGGACGTCACCGTCACGATCCAGGTCTCGGCCGAAGGCGGCTACCCACCCGAACTCATCGTGGCGGTCTACTGGTGCTGCGTCGAGGCGCTATCGGCGGCGCCAGCGGGCACGCACGCGACGGTGAAGGTGGCCGACGCGGAGGGAGGCGTGGGGTTCGAAATCGGAGTAGCGGACGCCTACCCTGGAGGGATGCTGGAGCGCCTGCGTGATCGCGTCGAGGCGCTGGGAGGCGAGCTCGGCGTCACGGACGATACGGCCGGCGGTTCGCGCGTTGTGGCGACGCTTCCCTCGGCTGGGAAATGATCACTCTCGGCCAGGTAGAGCAGGACCGCTTTGACCCGCTTGTGAACGGCCGGCTCCCAGGTCAGCCCAAGCTTGAGGAAGATCGAGTGGATGATCTTCTCGACCGACCGCTCTGTCACCACGATCTCACCGGCGATCGATGCGTTGTTCTTGCCTTCCGCCATCATCCGCAGCACCCCGCGTTCCCGCTGGGTCAGCCCGCTGAGCGGCGACGTGGCGGCGCGGGCGCGCTCGGCCACCAGCCCTTCCACGACCTTTGGATCGATCACGGATCCGCCCTCGGCGACGGCGCGGATCGCGGCGACGAGCTGCTCGACGTCCTGCAAGCGCTCCTTGAGCAGGTAGGCCCGACCGGCACTGCCCGCGTCCAGCAACGCCAGGGCGAAGGCCGGGTTCGCGTACTGGCTCAGGACCACGACCCCCAGGTGCGGGTCCGTCTCTCGCCACCGCGCAGCGGCCCGGATCCCCTCGTCGGAATCATGCGGCGGCATGCGAATGTCGGTCACCACGACGTCCGGCCGCTGGACCTCGACGGCCGTGAGCAGTGAGGCGAGGTCGCCACAGACCGCCGCGACCTCAAGCCCGTCCTGCGCGTCCAGCAGGCTTCGGACACCCTCGCGTAGCAGGTAGTTGTCCTCGGCGAGCACGAGCCGGATCGGCATGGGCAGAGAATACGCCCGTGGCCGTGCCCGAACCCCCGTTGGTGCTGATCGTCGACGACAATGATCGCAATCGAAAGCTGGCCCGCGACGTGCTGCGAGTCACCGGATTCAGGACGCTCGAGGCTGGGAGCGCCAAGGAGGCGATCGCGCTGGCGGTCGCGATGCTGCCGGACCTCATCCTGATGGATCTGCGGCTTCCCGACCTCGAGGGTACCGAGGCTGCGCGCAGGCTCCGAGCGAGCCCACCGACGTCGGACATCCCGGTTGTCGCGATGAGCTCCCTGCCACTCGATCCCTCGGACGACTGGCTGCTCGAGGCCGGCTTCGCCGGCCAGATTCCAAAGCCGATCGACATCGACGCGTTCCCGGACCGCGTGCGGAGCTTCTGTGCGCGGAGCACTTGAGGATTCCCAGCCGGGCCGTGGTGTGCCAGCATCCCCCGATATCGGCAGGCAGGCAGGCTTGGCGCGCTGGCGAGCGACTCATATGGTCGCTTGGATGAGGAACAACTTAGGGACACCCAACCGATGAACAACCGCAGCTCACGGCTGACCGGCCCCGTCATCGTCGCCGTTCTGCTCTCCGCCTGCTCGACCTTCGCCGCGAGCACGCCGACTCCCCGACCGGTGCCGCGCGTTGGCATGATGCACGTCGGGACGGACCACAACCCGCCCTCACTCGGAACGCTCGTTGGGCGTCTCGCGGAGCTGGGGTGGATCGATTCCGCCGACGAGGCAATGCGCGAGCTGGCCGGCGAAGAGACGAAGGTGGACGGACGCATGAAACAGCTCCACGGCGAGTTCGACGGACCGCGGATCGCGCTGATCTGGAGCAACCTCGAGCAGGACCAGGTGGAGCAGCAGGCGCGCGACTTCGTCAGCCAGCATGTCGACGTCATCGTCGCCTTCGAGGACAAGTCGATCTCCGCCGCGCAGGCGGCGACGGCGGACCCGGCGAACCGGATTCCAGTCGTGTTTCTCCACCCGTCCGACCCGGTGCGTGACGGGCTCGTGACCAGCCTTTCGCACCCGGGCGGCAACCTCACCGGCGTTTTCGGCGCCCGGGATCCGGTCGCCAAGCAGCTCGAGTACTACCAGTACATCATTCCCGGGATCCATCGCCTTCTGACGCTCGTCGATCCCACCGACGCGACCTTTACGCCCCCGCTGCTTGTCCAGGCGAAGGACGCCGCCCAGAAGCTCGGCCTCGAGCTCGACATCAAGAACGCGTCCACCGACGCGGAGCTGGGCGACGTCTTCGGGGCGCTCGCGCCCGGCGAGGTTGACGGCGCATTCATCCTGTCACCCAGCCTCCGCCTGTACCACTCGCCGACAATCATCGACCTGGCAACCAAGGCGAACCTGCCGGTCCAGGCGCACCGCAAGGAATTCGTGGCGCAGGGAGCCCTGTTCTCGCTAGGGGTCGATGTCGCGCCCGTCGGTACCGCTGGCGCGCGGTTCGTTGACAGCATCCTGCGGGGCACACCGCCCGCCGAGCTGCCCGTCGAGGAAGTTCCGCGCGTGGAGTTTGCGTTGAGTCTCAAGAGGGCCGAAGCGCTGAACATCACGGTGCCCCAGGATGTGATCACACTCGCGGACGTGGTGTACCGGTAGCTCAGAGGCCCGACGGTGGGGCGACGGCGGTGATGAGGCCAAGACGGCTGCACAGGCGGCTCATCTGGCGGTATGCCGCGGTGGTGGTGACGCTCGTCATCGCGGCGATCCTGTCGGTAGGCCTCACCGAGTTCTACTTCGCCTACGAGGACACGCAACGGACGGTGACCGGGCTGGAAGCGGACAAGGCGTCGGCCGCCGCCGTGTCCATCGACCAGTTCGTGCAGGTGATCCTCGACGATCTGCATGGCGTGAGAGGGCCGGCCGCCGACGCGACGGAGCGCAAGCAGTCCTTCCTCACCCTGCTTCGTCGCCAGAGCCAGATCAGCCAGCTGACGTATCTGAATGCGAGCGGAGTTGCCTGCGTCGTGGCCTACTCGATCGAGGTGAGCGAGCCAGACTCGACAACCTGCGAGAGCGACCCCTCGAACATCGAAGAGTTCCAAGGTGCCAGGGCCGCCAACCAGTACTTCGGCAGCGTCAACTACAGCGACCGTGACTCGAGGCCGCACATGACCGTCGCCGTCGCCGAGGAGGATCCCGGTGCGGGCGTCATCGTTGCCGATGTGGACCTGAGAGCGGTCCTCGAGGCGCTCAAGCGCGCGCAGATTGGCGCCGCCGGATATGCGTATGCGGTCGACTCGCGGGGTGAGCTCATCGCTCATCCGAACAACGATCTCGTCCTGGGCCACCAAAGCTTCGCCGACCTTCCACAGGTCCGCGCCGCGCTCGCAGGACCCAGCGCCGCCCCGGCCGACGTCGTCACTACGGGACGTGATCAGGACGGCAGGCAGGTGATCAGCGCCTATCAGCGAGTGGATCCACCGGGCTGGTGGGTCTTCGTCGAGGAACCGTTGAGCGAGGCGTTCGCACCCATCACGGCGGCAATCTGGCGCACGGCAGCGCTGCTCATCGCGTTCCTCGTGTTGGCCATCTTGGTCAGCGTGCTGCTGGCGCGGAACCTCGTGAAGCCGATCGAGTCGATCCAGGCGGCAGCAGCCAGCATCGGCTCGGGTGCGCTCAACCAGCGGATCGAGGTCACGAGCGGAGACGAGCTGGGAGCCCTGGCCGAGGAGTTCAATCAGATGGCAGCGCGTCTCCAGGCGTACTACGCCGACCTGGAGAACGAGGTCCAGGAGCGGACTAGGGAGCTCGCCACGGCCCTCGCCGAGCTGGACAAGAAGTCGCGTGAGCTCGAGGCGGCAAGCCGTCACAAGTCGGAGTTCCTGGCCAACATGTCGCACGAGCTGCGGACGCCGCTGAACGCGATCAGCGGCTTCTCACAGGTGCTGCGCAAGCAGCTCTTCGGCGAGATCAACGAGAAGCAGGCGGAGTACCTCGAGGACATCCTCGGCTCGGCGAGCCACCTCCTGTCGCTCATCGACGACATCCTCGATCTGGCCAAGGTCGAGGCTGGCCAGATCGAGCTCCACGTCGCGCCGTTCTCGCTGCCCGAGGCGCTGGAGCGCGGCGTCGTGATCGTGCGCGAGCGGGCGACCAAGGGGGATGTCCGGATTTCGCTCTCCTCGGACCCCGCCATCATCACGGTGGTTGGCGACGAGCGCCGCATCAGGCAGGTCATCTTCAACCTGCTCTCCAACGCCGTGAAGTTCACCCCGCCAGGAGGAACCATCGACGTGACCGCAGCGCAGCTCGATGGCGAGGTGCGCGTATCGGTCCGTGATACCGGCCCTGGCATCGCGCCAGAGGACAGGGATCGGATCTTCGAGGAGTTCCAGCAGGCCGCTGCGGGCAGGGAGCAGCGCGAGGGAACGGGCCTCGGGCTGGCCCTCTCGAAGCGCCTGGTCGAACTGCACAACGGTCGGATCTGGGTCGAGAGCGAACCGGGCCTGGGCAGCACGTTCACGTTTACGCTCGCTGCGATGGCCGCATAGCTGTGGCAGGCGAGCAGATCCTGGTGGTCGAGGACAACGAGAAGAACATGAAGCTGTTTCGCGACGTGCTCCAGGCGACGGGATATCGCACCCTCGAGGCATCGTCGGCTGCTCGCGCGCTGGCGCTGGCCGTCGAGCATTCGCCGGCTCTCGTCTTGATGGACATCCGCCTCCCGGACATGGACGGCCTGGAGGCGTTACGTCGATTGCGAGCGGATGCGCGTGCGGCGGGTATCCCGGTACTGGCCGTCACCGCCCAGGCGATGAAAGGCGACCGCGAACGCTTCATGCAAGCAGGGTTCGACGGCTATCTTTCCAAGCCGGTCGACGTTGATGAGCTCCTGGATACCGTCTCGCGGTTCTGCGAGGGAGGCGGTCGATGACCGATGAGGGCGCCCGCATCCTCGTGGTCGACGACGTGCGAGAGAACGTGCGCCTGCTCGAGGCGTTGCTGACCAGCCGCGACTACCACGTCATCAGTGCCAATGACGGCGCCTCGGCGCTGGAGCTGGTCGCAACGGCCAAACCTGATCTCGTCCTCCTGGATGTGCTCATGCCTCCACCCGACGGCTACGAGGTGTGCCGAGAGCTCCGTCGCAACGAGGAGACCGCCGTCCTGCCGATCATCATGCTGACCGCGGAAGTGGGGTCAGAGAAGACGCGCGGCCTCGAGGCGGGCGCCGATGACTTCATTGCCAAGCCGTTCGACCAGGACGAGTTGTTCGCGCGGGTGCACTCGCTGCTGCGCATCAAGCGTTACCACGATGCGATCAATGAGCTCAATCGGACGCTGGAGGAGCGCGTGCGTCTGCAGGTTGCGGAGCTTGGGCGCGTCCACCGCCTGGAGCGCTTCCTGTCGCCTCAGCTGGCGAAGGCAATCATCTCGTCTGGCGATGAATCGATCCTCGCCAGCCACCGACGGGAGGTGGCGATGCTGTTCGCCGACCTGCGCGGCTGGACGAGGTTCGTCGACGCGGTGGAGCCAGAGGAGCTGATGCGCGTGCTGGGCGAATTCCACGCCACCATCGGCCGCCTGGTGAGTCGCTTCGACGCCACTGTCGGCTTTCTCGAGGGTGACGGCGTTCAGCTCTTCTTCAACGACCCGATCGAGATACCCGACGCCCCGCTGCGTGCCGTTCGACTTGCCTGCGCGCTGAGGGAGGAAACGGCGCGACTGACGCCGATGTGGCGCAAACGCGGGCATGACCTTGACATGGGCATCGGAGTGGCGCTGGGCTACGCCACGTGTGGCCAGGTGGGCTTCGAGGCGCGATCTGACTATGCGGCCATCGGCGGTGTGACCAACCTGGCCGCACGGCTCTCCGACACCGCACTCGGCGGCCAGATCCTGATCTCGCAGCGACTCTACGCCGAGGTGGAGGACGATGTCGAGGTCGACCCGGTGGGCGAACTTCAACTGAAAGGACTCCAGCGCCCTGTCAGTGCGTTCAATGTCGTCACCGTGCGCGAAACGGCAGAGGCTTCGCCGGAGGATCATCGGCCTCAAGGAGTGCCAGCCTCAGGTGCCGAGTGAGGAGGCGAGCGCCTGGGCAACGGGTACGACCAGGCCGGCCGGGTCGGTGGATGCTCCCGAAAAGACACGTGAACGACCCGATCCTGAGCGCGAATCGGGCCCCGACCGAGTTGGTTGGTACCGCATACCGGAATCGGTGTACGGGGCAGCCATGGGGTACTGTGAGCGCGACGATGCGGGTAGAAGCCGCCACAGGCCGCCAGGAGATGGCTGGCAATAGTGGTCAGATTGGGGGTCAAGCACGCGGAGAGCCGCCGCACTCGGACGGGATTGTCACTGCCGGACACCTCGGAGTGTCGGTGTCTTTCCGGAAGAGGTCCGCACACACGGTACTCGGCAGCATCGGCGGCCGATGAGCGGCGGCATGCAGAAGGTCCTCTGACCAGCGGGCCGAAAGGCTCTGGCCGCCGAACCGGGTTCTGGTGACGATGCCACCCGAACGCGATGGTCGATCGGTCAAACAGCCCGTTGACCAGGCAGAAGGCCCGATTCTGAGCGTGCCACGCGTCGACCTCCGCGAATGCCGATATAGACCGGTCTGTCTCCGTCGACTACCCATGTCCGACGGCCCCACCCGCACTGGGCGGTCATCGAGCACGCCCCGAGGCGCTCCTGCGGAAGGGCGTCGTTCGCGACGACCGCGCTCAGGTGGCGGAGGCCTCACTCGATACCGTGTTCCGTCATCACGATCCGGGCGGCGTCGGTCCGGAAGCCGGCGCGCGCGAACGCACGTGCCATAGGGAGGTTGCCGACGTCGGTGTCGGCGCCGACCTCCTCGCTCGGCGCAAGCTCCGCCAGGCGCCAGGCCATCTCGGCCAAGAGGTCGTTCACGTAGCCATGGCCACGCTGATCGGGCACCACGCCCAGATAGCCGATGGTTGGCATCGTGTAGTTGCGCGCGGGGACGATGAGGCCCACCAGCTCCCCTGTCGGCGTCGAGGCCAGCTGCCACCACTCGCGCGGTGAGGGGAACCAGTGCAGCTCCCGGAGCTGGAGCGCCGCGGCTTCGTCCCGCCCGTGCGTAGCGATGTCCCGGCGGCTGTACGCGTCGAGCGTGCCTTCGAGCACCGCGCGCAGGGCCGGCAGGAAGGCTGCGTCATCGGCCGGCTCGAAGCGAAGACGATCGCCGCGCTCGGGGAGGCCATCGGTCTGGGCTGACCATCGGTAGCTGATGCGCTCCACGAATGGCTTGAGGCCCGCGTCTGTGGCGGCGGCCAGGCGGTACTCGGCCGCTGCCCGGATCTCTGGACGCTCCTTCCAGTCGGGAGGCAGCAGCAGGTGGTAGTCGGGCAGGTCGCCGTCGGCGTTGCGGACTCGCTCATGGGCCGCCCGCAGCAGCGCGGTCGCGAGCTCTTGCTGGTCCGGTTCGGGGGCGGCCTCAAGCCAGTCGAGCGCTCCGGGAAGATCATCGGTGGGACCGGCCCACCAGGCCGCGCGGGCCACGACCGCACCGTCGCGGATCGCCACCCAGGTGTGCTCAGGCCGGTACTCGTTGCGCGCCGAACGCTCCGCGTAGCTGATGCGAGCCTCGTAGCCCACCTCGGGGACCGTCGGCCACGGGTACGCGGTGAAGAGATGCTCCTCCCCCGAGCGCAGCGGGCGGATCTCCAGGTCGTTCATCTGCATCCTCCGGAAAGAGGGGGCTTCCGACGCAGATGGGAACGGCCGCGGATCGTGTGTCCTCAGGCGGCTTCGAGCACGGCTGCGCGGAAGCGGTGGTCACGCTGGGTCATCGGTGAACACCTCCCTTCCGCTTCCGGCGCCCTACGATCTGGCGCAGACGCACAATGGTAGCAGCCGCTCCAGCGGCCCTGCGTCGGAGACGCCACGAGCTCACCGACACCAGATCCGCGGGTCGTCGGTTTGGTATGCATCGATGACGGCGTCCACCCGGTTCGGGTCAACCTCACCGCGCAGGACGCGGGCGATGATCTGGCCTTCCTCCTCGGGAGCGGTGCGCCGAGCGTATGACTTGGCGTCAAGGCGGTCAGCAGGTCGTCGAGGATGGCCGATCGCTGGGTCGAAGCGTATGTGAGGCAAGGGGTCGGGCCTCATCCGAGCAACCGGTGAACTCCCCGAGGACGGACGCACCCAGCGGGGCGCTCCGTCGCCGCCCCCGCCCCCTCGACAAATCGGCATAAGGGATCAGATAAGGGACCAGACCGCGTTCGGCGGGCAGGGAAACGGCCCGATCTGAGCTCAGATAGGGCCGAAACTGACGGATTTGGTACCGCATACCGGATTCCTGGTGAACCGTCTCATGTGTCTCAGCCGCGTCTACCCAGTGCTACCAGGAGACACATGAGACGCATGAGACAGGATTCATAAGGGTTCAAGACGGTAGCCGCGGGAGCCTCGCGCCGGGTCATGGACCTTCCAAGGAATCGAGGAACTCGCGGGGATTCATGACCGGCACCCGGCCCCGCAGCGCGAGCAGGTGGGTGTCACCCGAGACAAGCGCGTCGACCCGGGCGGCGCGCGCCAGATCGATCAGGTACTCGTCATCCGGATCGGCAGCGAGAGGATCGGATGACGGCGCGGGGTCCTCCATCACGATGCACTCATGGCGGATCAGCGCGACATAGCCGTCGATCTCCGGCGTCGACAGGATGCGGCGGAACTTCGGGCGATGAAGCACCTCGTCCAGCTCGGCCAGCAGCATCGGCGTGACCACCAGCTCGAACGCCCCATCGCGCAGCTCAAGCAGCAACTGCGCGCTCGCCCCCTGGGGTGTGATCAGGGCTGAGACGAGGACGTTGGTGTCAAGAACCGCGCGTGGCACGCCGCTCTCGGCGGACGGCGTGCGTCTCGCTCACCGCCAGCCGCATCGCCTCGTCCTCGCTCAGATTGCTGCGGGCCCAAACCCGCTCCAGGACGTCAAATCCGAGGTAGGCGCGCAGTGCCTCCTCGACGACCTCCGAGTCACGCTTGTCCGTGCGAGCGGCCCGCACACGGGCAGCCCGCAGCACGTCCTCGTCGACGTAGAGCGTGACCTTGCGCTTGGCGCTGCCTTGCATGTAGCCAGCATAGCGTGGTAGCGCTATGCTGGCTAGACGGCCCGTTTACCTCGCCACGAGCGTGAGATCGCGACCCGTTCCCATATCGCCCAGACCTGCAACGCCCGGCGTTCTGGCATGAGCTCCCAGAACAGCGCACCGTGACGCCGCTGGATGGATTCTGGTTCGGCGTCGGTAGCGCTTCCGGTCGCCTCTAGCCGGGGCGGCGGGCGGCGTCGAACGGCGCCCGGTCGAACAGGAAGCGGCTGCGCACGATCTTGCCGCCGCGCACGGTAACGCACTCGGCACCCGGCGCATCCGGCACCGGCACCGTCTCGGCGTCGTACATCGCGAGCGCGGTCTCCTCGTCGCCGAAGGCGGCGATGACCGATGAACTCCTTAGGATCCGGGTGAACGGACCGATGAACTCGCGGTAGGCAGCGGCTCCTTCAAGGCGTCCTGCTGGGGCGTCACACACGATGTCATCGGCTACGTAGCGCATGGCCGCGTCGACGTCGCCGCTGATCCACGCCTGGTAGTAGGCCAGCCAAGTCTGCAGGGCCGGGCTGTCGGTATCGGTCATGGGGCTCTCCATTTGCATGCCCATGAAGACACCCATCCGGCCGCAATCGGAACGGCGTGGCATGCTGTCGACCATGACCAACACGGCCCTGGCGCGGGCGCGCATCGGTGACGAGGAGGCCTTTCGCGAGCTGACCGAACCGTATCGGCGGGAGCTCCACGTCCACTGCTACCGCATGCTCGGCTCCCTGACCGATGCGGAGGATGCGGTCCAGGAGACGCTGCTGGCCGCCTGGCGCGCCCTCGAGCGGTTCGAGCAGCGCGCATCGGTGCGGTCGTGGCTGTATCGGATCGCGACCAACCGATGCCTCAACGCCCGGCGCGACCGGAGACGGCGCATCCCTACCGAGCCGATCCCGCCCTTCGAGCCTCCTGAACCTACCACCCGCGATGAGATCCCCTCGCTCGAGCCGCTGCCCGATAGCCTGGTCGAGGCGCCCGACCACCACCTCCAGGCCGTCGAAACGATCGAGCTGGCGTTCATCGCCGCCCTACAGCGGATGGCACCGCGCCAGACCGCCACACTCGTGCTGCGCGACGTCCTCGGATTCAGCAGCCGGGAAGTCGCTGCAATGCTGGACACCACGGAGACCGGCGTGAAGGGCACGCTCCAGCGGGCCAGGGCGGCAGCCAGGCGATCCGGGATGGCGGTCGCCGCCGGGACACACGGACGCCCTGCCGCAGGCGTCGAACGGGCCCTAAGCAGCCGCTTCGCCAAGGCATACGTGGCCGGCGATGTCCAGGGCATCGTGGCGCTGCTGACCGACGATGCGTGGCTGTCCATGCCCCCGGCGCCGCACCGGTACCGAGGCAGAGAGGCGATCGCGGGCTTCCTGCTGGCGAGCTTCACGTGGCGCGCCGGCCGAGAGGTGCGCCTCCTCCCCACCCGCGCCAACGGCCACCCTGCCTTCGCCGCCTACTACGCCGATGGCCCTGGTTCCCCCGCAACGCCCGCCGGCCTCTGGCTTGTCACCGTCACGAGGGGCGGCATAGTCGATCTCACCCGCTTCCTGGATCCGAGCCTCTACGCCCGCTTCGAACTCCCGACGAAGCTCAGTACCTGAGGCTGGATGGTGCCATTCCCTCGGCGTGCCGTCATCGTGCTCGGGGGACCGCCGTGCCACGACCTGCGCCACACGGCCGCCACGCTGATGCTCACCGCCGGGGCGAACCCCAAGGTCGTGTCCGAGATGCTGGGCCATTTCAGCGTGGCGATCACCCTCGATCGCTACTCGCACGTCATGCCGACCATCAGGCCGACGCGGTGCGCCGGCTCGACGGCGTGCTGAGCGGTCGTTTGAGGATACAGATGTGGGTACGGCGGATTCCGCGGACACGAAAAAGGCCTCGATTCACGCTCAAATCGGGGCCCGAAGTGGGAATTG
>CAWDTM010000007.1:0-270115 GCA_963805305.1 uncultured Chloroflexia bacterium | reverse complement strand
CGGTCGTGCGTCCGCAGGTGGGACAGCGAATCTCGCCCGGCATGCCCTGGCTCAACGGATCGTCTTCATCATCAGGCGGGCATTGTGCATGGGCTGGCGGCCCGTGCCAACCCGCGGCCTCACGCGCCCGGGCGCTTCCACTCCGTTCCGTCCACGAATCGCTCGCGTTTCCAGATCGGCAGTCGCTGCTTGACGGCCTCGATGAGATGGCGATTCGCTTCGTACGCGGCACGGCGGTGCGCGGCGGCGGTCACGATCACCACGGCTGCCTCGCCGAGCGGCACCACGCCCGTTCGGTGCACGAGTGCCACGGAGACGTCCCAGCGCCCGGCCGCCTCGTCCGCGAGCTCGGCCAGGGTGCGCTCCGCCATCTCGGCGAAGACCTCGTACTCCAGCTCCACCACGGCTCGGCCGTCGTCGGCGTGATCGCGGGCCCGGCCCACGAAGGTCACCACCGCGCCGTGGCCGGGCGTGGCCACCCCCGCCTCGAGCGCAGCGACGTCGATGCGACGATCCGTCAGGCCTGTCAGCACCGCTCCCCCGCTCACCGGCGGCAGGAACGCGACCTCGTCGCCATCGGCGAGGGCAACCCCCCATCCGGCGTACGCCCCGTTGCAGGCGGCACGTACGTACGGCCGGTGCGGGACCACGCCGGGGAAGCGGGCGGCGAGGTCCGCCCACGCGTCGGCGACGGTCGCGCCATCGGGCAGGTGCCGTTCCTCACGGTCGACGGCAAGCTCACGCAGGATGGCGAAGCAGCGAATCCGGATCTCCATCGTGCGCCTCAGACCGGCACGCCGGTGAGATACGTGATCGACGCGCCGGCGATGGAGCCGGCCATCACAAGTGCCAGCCCGATGTACAGCAGACCGGTCGACGCCTGGAGGCTGGCCGCGCGGCTGGCAAGCATGGCCAGCACGATGACCGCGATCGGCAGCATCGTTCCGGCCAGGAGCCGCAGCCAGGTGATCGGGCCCAACGGCCCGCTGATCGCATCGCCCGGGACGGTGATCACCGCAAACGCGAAGAGGACGACCTGGATGATCAGCGCAGCCAGGGCCATCCACATCATCCGGCGAAGCGGCGCGGGCGAGAGGCGCGGCGTCACCAGGTACCAGTGACCCAGCAGCATCGCGGCGTTGACCGCCCCCAGCGCCAGGCCTGCCACGAGCAGCTGCGCGGCGAACAGCCCTGGGCTCCCCGAACCGCCGGCGACCGCCAGCACCACCAGGGCCGCGAGGCCGATGGCGCCGCTGGCCACGGCCAGCCCGCTGCGAGGCCAGCGGGCAATGGAGGCGGCGAGGTATGCCAGCGTGCCTGCCACGAGCGCGAGCACCAGGCCGCGTCGAAGGTCCGCGGTGCCCGCGGCCGGGACGTCGCCCGGGAGGTTCAGCTCCGAGACGAGTAGGATCAGGACGCACACGGCGGTGAAGCCGGCCATGAACAGCCGGTAGCCACGCGTGGTCCCGCCCAACCGCTCGGTCAGGCCGACCGCGAGGAGCGAACCGGCGCCCAGCGCCGCCCAGAAGATCCAGTTGACGTACGGGAGGGCCGCAATCGACACCGCCCGCGAGGATAGCCCATGAGCCGCGACGCGTCCGCAGCAGACCCGTATCCCCCCATCGCCGACTACGCGCCCATCGGGGATTGCCGCACGATGGCGCTCGTCACCCGCACGGCGGCCATCGAGTGGTGGTGCCAGCCGCGGTTCGATGCCGCGTCCGTCTTCGCCGCGATGCTCGACCGGAAGGTTGGCGGGGCCTGGCGCCTCCAGGCCGACGAACTCGCACCGGTCGGGCGACGCTACCTCCCCCACACCGCCGTCCTCGAGACTCGCGTGCGCGTCGGCACGGCCACCGTGGTCGTGACCGACTTCCTTGCCGTGGTCGGCCAGGATCGGGCAGAGCTGGGACCCGCGCCGTTCGCGCGTCAGAAGCTCGTCCGCCTCGTCCGCTGTGCTGAAGGAACGGCGCAGGTGGCCGTGCGCCTGGAGCCGAGACCGGACTACGGGGCACGCCGCCCGAGGCTCTTGCTGGCCGGACCCGAGGGACGACGACGCCGCACCCTTGCCATGCCGGCGCTCGGCGAGCGGCGGCGGCTCCTCTTCGGGGCCACGCGTCCCTGGGGACCCATCCGGGACGCAGGTGCTGCCGTCGCCGGGGCGCTGGAGCCCGGAGACGAGATCGGCCTGGTCATCGACTACGGTCCCGGCGATCTCGAGGGGGAGGAGGTCCGCACCGGCTCGCAGCGCGAGCAGTACGAGGAGCGCGCGGAGCCGTACGAGCTCGCCGAGCTCCATGGCTGGCTCGACGAGACGGTCGAGTTCTGGCGGCGCTGGACGGCGGTGAGCACGTACCGCGGACCCCACGCCGCGCTGGTCGAGCGGAGCGCCATCACCCTGAAGCTGCTCACCTACCACCCGACCGGCGCCATCGTGGCGGCCGGGACCACCTCGCTGCCGGAGGAGATCGGCGGTTCGAGGAACTGGGACTACCGGTTCACCTGGCTGCGCGACGCAAGCTTCACGATCTACGCCCTCCACCAGCTTGGCTACCGGGCCGAGGCAGACGCGTACATGGAATGGATGCAGCGGGCGGGCACCTCGCATGCCGGACCCCTCGTCATGTACCGCGTGGACGGCAACCCGCCGCTTCGCGAACGGGAGCGGCCACAGCTCGAGGGGTACCGGGGATCCCGCCCGGTGCGCATCGGGAACGCCGCGACCTGGCAGCGACAGCTCGACATCTTCGGTGAGACGCTCGACGCGGCATATCTCGACGTGCGGTCCGGGAGCCAGCTGAGCTCGGAGGAATGGGAGCGCTTCAGCAGCTACGCCGATATGGCGGCCGAGCGCTGGCGCCTCCCCGATACGAGCATCTGGGAGATGCGCGGCGGCCGGCGCCATTTCACCTACTCCAAGGTCATGTGCTGGGTCGCCCTCGATCGCGCCCTGCGCCTCGCGGAGATGCTGGGCCGTGCCGACTCGGAGCGCGAGCGGATGGACCGATGGCGGCAGGCCGCCAGGGAGATCCGCGAGGCGGTGATGACCCGCGGGCGTCGCAGCGATGGCGCCTTCGTGCAGACCTACGGGAGCGACGTGATCGACGCCTCGGCGCTCGTCTTCCCCCTCGTGGGCTTCATCCGGGGCGACTCGCGGGCTGCGGAGGCGACCCTGCGGGCGGTCCAGCGTGAGCTCGCGCACGGCGACCTCGTCCTCCGCTACCGGCCGGACCGCGACGTCGAGGGTCTCACCGGGCACGAGGGCGGCTTCCTGATCTGCAGCTACTGGCTCGTGGACAACCTCGCACTGCGCGGGGAGCTCGACGAGGCACGCCGGCTCTTCGACCTGCTCGCCACCCACGGCAACGACGTCGGGATCTTCAGCGAGGAGTGGGACGATCAGGCCCACGAGGCGCTGGGAAACGTGCCGCAGGCGTTCACCCACATCGCCCTCATCAGCAGCGCACACAACCTCCAGCGCGCCGCGCGTGGCGAGATGCACGGTCGGGTCCGTCGCGACGCGCTCGGTGACTGAGACGAGCCCGCCGGCTGCGGCGCGGGTCAGGCGTGCGGCGCGAGGCTCCCGGTGAGCCCGATCCGAACCCACCCGGCCGCATCGACGGTCGTCGGAAAGGTCTCGACCGCCTCGGTGGCCGGTGGGATCACCGCCGCCCCGGTCCGGACGTCGAAGCAGGCCTGGTGCCAGGCGCAGACGAGGTAGCCGTCTTCCGGGTCGAACCCGGCCTCGGAGAGCGGGAAGTCCTGGTGCGTGCAGTTGTTCGCGGTCGCGTAGAACGTCCCGCGGTGGCGGACGAGCACGACCGGCGTGCCATCGATCTCGACCGGGAGCAGCTCGCCGTCACGCAGCTGGTCGGCCGGCAGGATCCGCGCGTAGCGGATCGCCTCGGGTGCCGGAGCGGAGCCAGGGTCTCGCACGGGAACGGGCGACCCCCGGCCGCCTAGACGGGCCGCACGAAGGCAAGGAGGCGCGGCTCGGTCATGTCCGCGATCGACCAGCGCAGGCCCTCGCGGCCAAGGCCCGAATCCTTCACCCCGCCGTACGGCATCGGATCGATACGCCAGGTCGGGATGTCGTTGACGATCACGCCACCCACCTCGAGCTCGTCGTGGGCCTGCAGCGTTCGCTCCATATCGTTGGTGAAGACCCCGCACTGCAGGCCGAACCGACTGTCGTTGATCTCGGCGATCGCCGCCGCAAAATCGGGGACGGGGAAGAGGTTGACCACCGGGGCGAAGACCTCGTCGCCGCAGACCCGGCAGCCCTTCGGCACATCGACCAGCACGGTGGGCGGATAGAAGAGCCCGCTCGGCTCGCCACCCGCCAGCCGGCGCGCCCCCTGCTGAAGGGCCTCGGTCACCCACTCGTGCGTGCGGGTCACGGCGCCGGCGTCGACCATCGGTCCCAGGTCCGTGGCCGGGTCGAGCGGATCGCCCTGCCTGACGGCGGCGACCTTCTCGACGAATCGGCGTTCGAACTCCGGGTACACCGACTCCACGACATAGATCCGCTGAACGCTGATGCAGACCTGGCCGGAGTACGCGAACGAGCCGTACACCAGGCGGCTGACCGCCCAGTCCAGGTTGGCGGTCTCGTCCACGATGGCCCCGGCGTTGCCGCCGAGCTCGAGGACGACCTTCTTGCGGCCGGCATCGGCCTTCATCTTCCAGCCGACCGATGGCGACCCGGTGAAGCTGAGGAGCTTGAAGCGGTCGTCGCGCACCATGGCATCGCCGGTGGGCCGGTCCATGGGCAGGATGCTCACCGAACCCTTGGGCAGGGACGTCTCGTCGAGGTAGCGCGCCACGCGCAGCATCACCAGGGGATCCTTCGACGGGGGCTTGAGAACCACGCTGCAACCGGCGGCGATCGCGGGCGCAACCTTGTGCACCGCGAGGTTCAACGGGAAGTTGAAGGGGCTGATCCCGGCGACCGGGCCGATGGGATAGCGGCGCACCAGGCCGGATCGGCCGCGGTTGGCCGCGTTCCAGTCGAGCGGCATCCATTCGCCGTTGATGCGCAGCGCCTCCTCGCCCGCAGTGCGGAAGGTGAGAGCCGCGCGGGCCACCTCGCCCCGGGCGTCCTTGATGGGCTTGCCAGACTCGCGGGTCAGGAGCTCGGCGAGCTCGTCGGCCTCCTCGGAGATCCGATCGGCTACGTGGGTCAGGGCGTCCCGGCGCTCGAAGCTCGCCATGCGCCGCGTCTGGGCGAAGGCGTCGACGGCGGCCTGCGTGGCACGGTCAAGCTCGGGCGGACCGGCCTGGAAGGTGGTCGCTACCAGCTCCCCGGTGGCGGGGTTCCGGACCTCGAGGGGAACGGGGGTCGCGACGAACTCGCCGGCAAGGTAGATCGGGACCGTGGAGGAAGAAGCCTCGGTCGTCATGGCCTGCATTCTAGGACCGCACCTTCATCGAGAGCCATGGCACCGGGAAGATCGCTCGCGCCTCCTGGTCGGAGGGGCACGGTCGGTCTATTCGACAGGCTCGCTACCATCGTCGTGTGGCACGGGCGATTGGCACCAGCACGCGGGGCATGCCGCAGCGGATCCGCTTCAGCCGCGGGCACGACGGTACGCGCATCGCCTACGCCAGCCACGGCGCAGGGCCGCCCCTCCTCGTCGTTTCGTGCTGGCTCAGCCACCTCCAGCACGACTGGGAGAGCCCGGTCTGGCGTCACTTCCTGGAGGACCTGGGCCGCGTGAGCACGCTCATCCGCTATGACGAACGCGGATTCGGCCTCTCGGACTGGGACGTGACGGATTTCTCGCTCGAGGCGCGGGTGCGCGATCTCGAAGCCCTCGTCGCCGACCTCGGTCTCGACCGCTTCGCACTGCTCGGCATGTCCGGCGGCACACCCGTGGCGCTGGAATACGCCCTGCGGCACCCCGAACGCGTGAGCCGCATCGTCGTCTACGGAGGCTCGAGCTTCGGGGCCCCGGATTACTTCCCCGATCCTCCACCGACCGAGGTCGCGTTCCGCGCCATGATCCGGGCCGGATGGGCGCAGCCGGACCCGATCTTCCGTCACGTCTTCACCACCCAGTTCATCCCTGCGGCGACCGAGGTGCAGCTGGCCTGGTTCGACGAGCTGCAACGGACCTCAACGTCAACCGAGAACATGTTGCAGAGCCGCATCGAGCGCCAGCGGATCGACCTGCGCGGTGAGGTCGACAGGATCAACGCGCCGGTCCTGGTCCTCCATGCGGTGGACGATCGCAACGTGCCCTTCGAGGAAGCCCACGAGCTGGCGTCCGCGGTCCCGGGGGCGCGCCTGGTGCCGCTCGAGTCGAGCAATCACATCCTCCTCGCCGATGAACCCGCGTGGCGGACCTTCGTGGACGAGGTCGGTGCGTTTCTTGAGCCGGACCGGCGCGCGCTGGCCGGAACGCCGACCGGGGTCGAGGGGCTGAGCCGACGCGAGCGCGAGATTGTGGGGCTGGCGGCCGCAGGGCGGAGCAACACGGAGATTGCGCGCGAGCTGGGGTTGAGCGCGCGGACCGTTGAACGCCACCTCTCGAACGCGTACCTCAAGCTGGGCGTGTCGGGCAGAACCGCGCGCACCGCCGCCGTTGCCGCGCTTCTTCGCATGGAGCGCTGATCCGCGATCGTTTCTGCGTGCCTGGCGCCAACCCGCCTGCGCAGCGGACATCGCGATTGCGTGGCAGCGCCGATGCGCGCCACATTGGCGCCGCCGTAGCGTTGCTGGACGGATCGTGGCGAGGCATGCCGGCAGGCATTGGTCAGACGGCCGCCTCGCCGCCCATCGCACAGGAGCGGCACGATGAGGCGGCAGGACCCCGACGGCATCCCGAAACCCGTCCCCACCCTGGACGGCAGCGGAGCGAGCTGCGCAACCTTCACCCCCCTGGTGGCCGCCTGGATGCGCGAGCATCCGCCAGGGACGCGCCTGGACGTGCTCACCGATGACGAATCGGCGCCCGAAGCGCTCGCATCGTGGGCTCGCCTGACCGGCAACGATCTGCTGGAGATCCACGAGGAAGATGACGGTCGGCGTCGCTTCCTCCTTCGCCGCAAGCGGTAGACGAAAGGAGCGCGAGATGACACGCATCATCACCCACGCCACCAGGGGGCGAGAGGATGCCGAGCGGGCGACGATGCCGTTCGTCGTGGCAAACATTGCGGCAACGGCTGACCAGCCCGCGGCCGTGCTGCTGACGATCGAAGGCGTTCGACTGGCAACCCATGGCTACGCGGAGGCGATCGCGAGCGACGGACTGCCGCCGCTCGGCGAGCTGATCGGACAATACGTGGCGAACGGGGGCGAGATCTGGGCGTGCGGCGCCTGCACGAAGCCGCGGGGCATCACGGAGCAGGACCTGGTCCCCGGGGCCCGGATCGTCAACGCCGCATTCATCGTCGAGCAGCTCGCCGGCGGCGCGGCGACCCTCGAGTGGTAGGCGCAACCATGCATGTCCGTCCGGTCTCCGCCGACACGGCGAACGACGCCGTCCGTGCCATGTACGCCCGGGACCTGGCCGCCGATGACTATATCCACAACTACACGAAGCTCTTCAGCCTGAATCCGGCCGCGTGGGATGCCTGGCTGGGACTGCGGGCCAGTCTGCAACGCATGGATCCCCGGCGGTACGAGCTCGTCACGCTGGCAGCGGCTGCCGCCCTCCGGTGCCGGTACTGCGTGGGCGCGCATGCCGCGGTCCTCGAGTCGAGATTCTTCGAGCGCCCGCAGCTCGAGGCCCTTGCCCGCGACTACCGGACCGCAGGCCTCGATTCCGTGGACGTCGAAGCAATGGCCCTTGCGGAGACGGTGGCCCTCCACGCAGACCGGGTGACCCCGGAACAGGTCGATGCGCTTCGGCGGCACGGGCTCACCGACGAGGAGATCTTCGACGTGGTCCTGGCCGCCTCGGCCCGGGCGCTGTTCAGCAAGACGCTCGATGCCCTCGCGGCCGAGCCGGACGCGCCACTCGCGGCCACCTCCCCCATCTTCGAGCTGACCCAGGCCGGGCCGATGCGGGTCGGACACCCGCGCTGATCCGCCCAGGTTCCTCGACCGCATCACCTCGGGGAGGCGGCGATGCCCGGTACGGGCCCGCCCCATCCGTGCCGCATGGACCGTGAGTGGCGTTTCGGGTAGCGTGACGCCGGTGACCGATACCGAGCCGACGCCGCGTGAGCCCGCCCCCGCGACGGAGGCGGTCGCCGCGCGCGATGCCACGCCGGGTGTCGGGGACGCCAGGATCGCCTACGCGTCCCTCACGGGGATGGCCATCTGCTTCGGCGGCACCTGGGTGGCCGCCGACATCGCGGTCGAGAGCCTGCCGCCCTTCACCATCGCGGCGATCCGCTTCGGGCTCGCCAGCCTGGTCCTGTGGGTGGGGGCACATCTGCTCGGCATGCGGCTGGCACCCATTCGCCGCGCGGACCTGGCGCTGATCGCGGGCCTGGGCCTGACGGCCATCGCGGGGTACAACTATCTCTTCCTGACCGGTCTGCGGCTGGCACCCGCCACCGATGGTTCGTTGATCGTCCCGGGCCTGGCACCGGTGGCCACCGCCCTGCTGGCAGCGCCCATCCTCGGCGAGCGCCTGCGACGCGGCACGCTGGCCGGACTGGTGCTGGCCGTCGTCGGCCTGCTCCTGGTGGTCAACCCGCAGGGCGGCACCACCTCGGCCGACCGGCTGGTGGGCGACGCGATGTTCCTGGGCGGCGCCGTCCTGTGGGGCATCTACTCCGTCCTGGGCCGGATCGCCGGCGTCCGCTTCGACCCGGTCAGCGCCACCCTGTACGGCGCTGTCGCCGGCACCCTCGTCCTGCTGCCCCTCGCCCTCGCCGAGGGCGGTCCCTCGCGTCTGCCCCATGCCGACATCGGCGCCTGGCTGGGCATCGGCTACCTCGCAGTCTTCGGCACCGTGGCCGGCTTCGTGGGCCTGCATGTGGGGATTCGCCGCATCGGCGCCGCGCGCGCTTCCGCCTTCGCGCTGCTGGTCCCGGTCTTCGGCGTGAGCTCGTCGGCGTGGCTTCTGGGCGAGCCGCTGGCACCGCTCACCCTCGTGGGCGGCGGCGTGATCCTCGCCGGCCTCTGGCTCGTGGAGCGCGCCGGGTCCCACTGAACCCGCGGTTCAGGGGGCACGCCATCCGCGTCCGCGGATCGCCCGTATCATCGAGCGTGATGGACCCGGTCTACCTCGCACTCGAGCTCGGCGCAGCGGCCTTCTTCGCCTGGGCGGCCCTCGCGTCGCTCCGGCGCGGGAGGCTCCCGTTCTTCGAGCTCCTCTCCGCGGCGGTCTTCGGGATTCTGCTCGAGGAGGGCGACCAGCTGATCTTCGAGAGCTACCGGTATTCGAGCCACTTCGTGCTGACCGTGGACCGCGCCCCCATCGTCATCGGCCTCACGTGGGCGCTCATCATCGCCGGGGCCATGCGCATCACCGATGCGCTCGGCGTGCGTCGGCGGTATGCGCCGTTCGTGGACGCCGTCCTGGCCATCATGCTGGACCTCGCCTTCGACGCCATCGCCATCCGCGTTGGGCTCTGGACCTGGCGGGGCATCGGCGCCAGCGAGGGCTGGTTCGGCGTCCCGGCGGGCAACTTCTACGCGTGGCTGTGGGTCACCCTGGCCTTCGGCATCATGACCCGCTGGCTGCGCGAGGTGGCTGCTCGTCGGCCGTCTCGCGCCTGGCTCCAGCTGATCCTGCCCATGCCGGCCTACGCGATCCTCCTGGCCGGGCTGGTGCCCTTCGCCATCCTGCGGCCCCTCGCAGATCCGCATCGCGGCGGCGGACTGTGGCTCTTCGGCCTGGCGCTTGGCTTCTTCGTGGCAGTGGCCGCCTGGGGCGTCTTCGGGCCGGATCGCGCCGAGCCGAACGGCGAGCGGCTCGCCATCGTCGAGCTGCGCGTCGCGTTTGCGAGCCGGCTCGCGATCCACTGCTTCTTCCTCGGGGCGCTCATCGTCCTGGGCCTGGCGCCGTCCGCGCCCGTCCTCGTGCTGGCATCGGTCATCCTTCTCGGCGCGGAGCTGCCGCTCGCCTGGCTCACGCAACGCCGCCATGCACGCACGCAGCGGGCAACGCCAGCGGCAGCCGCTGCCCGGCGGAGCGTGACGGAGACCGCCGACTGAGCGCCGATTGAGTACGCTTGGAGGCGTGAGGAAGGGAACCGTGGAACCACCTGACTGGGACCTGGCCACCGATTCGGTCGTCGAGCACCTGCGTGCCCTCATCCGCATCCCCAGCGTCAACCCGCCGGAGGGCGGTCCCGACCTCGCGGGCGGCCGTGACCCGACCGGCGGCGAAACGGCGGCCGCTCGCTACTGCGCGGACGTGCTGGCCGATGCCGGGGTCGCCGCCGAGGTCCTGGAAGCCGCGCCCGGCCGGGGCAGCTGCTTCGCGCGCCTGCCCGCCACCGTCAGCGACCCGGCGCCGCCGCTGATCCTGATGTCGCACCTCGACGTGGTGCCGGTGGAGGCATCGGCCTGGACGCACGACCCGTTCGGCGCCGACCTCGAGGAGGGCGTGATCTGGGGCCGAGGGGCCGTCGACATGAAGCAGATGGTGGCCATCGAGCTGGGCGTGATGGCCGCCCTGGCGACCTCGGGGGCACCCCGGCGCCGCGATGTGATCTTCGCGTCGGTTGCCGACGAGGAGGCCGGCGGCGTCTTCGGAGCCCTTCACTGGGTCCGCGAGCGGCCCGACCTCTTCGCCGACGCAGACGGCAGGCCGGCCGAGGCTGCGATCAACGAGGTTGGGGGCTACTCGATGACCATTGGCGGACGCCGCATCTACACGATCCAGGTCGCCGAGAAGGGCATCATCTGGACCCGGATCCGGGTCAGCGGAACGCCGGGCCACGGCTCCATGCCGCACCGCGACAACCCGGCGATCAAGCTTGCCGCGGCCGTCACGCGCCTCGCCGCGGCTCCACGTCCGGCCCGCCTGATCCCGGTCGTCGCGGATTTCCTGGAGACACTGGGTCTTGGCGCCGTGGTGCGGGCCGCGGCGGCGGGCGATGAGGACGCGATTCGCAACGAGCTCGAGACGCGCGTCTCCGATCCGGTCCTGCGCCGCTCCCTCGACGCCATGCTGCGGGACACCGTCACCCCGAACGTGATCCACGTCGGCCAGAAGATGAACGTGATCGCCGGTGCCGGCGAGGCCGAGGTGGACGTTCGGACCCTGCCCGGCACCGACCAGGCCGCGTTCCTTGCCCAGCTCCAGTCGATTGCCGGCGACGAGGTCGCCGTGGAATCGGTCCACACCATGCCGCCGGTCGAGTGGCCGGCGGACGCCCCGATCGTCACGCTCATGGATGCCGCCCTGCGCCGCGCCGATCCCGAGGGGATTCCGGCGCCGATGATGATCACCCCGGGCACGGACGCGAAGGCCGTGGGCCTCCTCGGGATTCCGACCTACGGGTTCATGCCGCTTCGCCTCGAGCCGGACATGCCGTTCCTCTCGCTCTTCCACGGCCACGACGAGCGGGTCCCGGTCACCGCTCTGCGCTTCGGACTGCCGGTGCTGCACGAGGTGGTGACCCGGTTCGTGCACAGCGCGTGAGCATGCGGGACGGTGCGTCGGAGCGAGCTTCGTCGCAGCCTCGGCTATACTCGGCGGGACTGTACGGATTCGGCACGCAGCACCCATGACAGACCAGACCGATATCGCCACGCCTCCCAGCGAGTCGTCCCGGCGTCACGCCTTCGTCTTCCCCGGCCAGGGCTCACAGTACGTGGGCATGGGCGCGGAGCTCGTACGGCGTTCCCCCGCCGCCGCGGACGTGCTTGCGCGCGCGGACGCCACGCTGGGGTTCCCGCTCTCCCGGCTCATCCTGGAGGGACCGGCGGAGGAGCTGGACCAGACCATCAACGCGCAGCCCGCGATCCTGGCCACCAGCGTCGCCTACCTCGAGGCCATGCGGGCCGACGCTGCCGAGGCCGGCGTCGTCCTGGCGCCAATCGAGGTGGCCGGCCACTCAGCCGGACAGTACGCGGCGGCCGTCGCCGCGGACGCCATCGACTTCGAGACGGCCCTGCACCTGGTCCGCGAGCGCGGTCGCATCATGCAGGAGCGCGGCATCGACGGCGGCATGGGCGCGGTGATCGGCCTCTCCGACGAGCAGGTCCATGACATCGTGGCCCAGGCGCGCGAGCACGGCGAGATCTCGGTGGCCAACACGAATGCCCCCGGTCAGATCGTCCTCTCCGGCGTCATCCCGGCCCTCGTCTTCGCTCTGGAGATGAGCAAGACCGTCGGGGCGCGGCGGGCGGTCCAGCTGACGGTCAGTGTCGCGAGCCACTCTCCGCTCATGCGCCGCGCCCGTGACGAGTTCGGGAAGATCCTCTCCAGGGTCCCGTTCCGCGACCCGGTGGTCCCCATGCTCGGGAACGTCCACGCAACCGTGATCCATACCGCGGAGGGCCTCCGCACGGAGCTGACCGACCACCTCGTGCACGGCGTGCAGTGGACCGCCACCGTGCGCCAGATGGTCGCCGATGGCGCCACCGACTTCGTTGAGATCGGGCCGGGGCGCGTCCTCTCCGGTCTCATCCGCCGCATCAGCCCGGAGGCCGCGGTGCACACCACCGATGGCACTGCCGGCCGCGCACTCTGGCTGCCGGGCCGCAGCGAGGAGAGCCCCGCGTGACGGCCCGCCGTGCCGTCATCACCGGCCTCGGCGTCGTCTCTCCGGTCGGGATCGGCTCCGACGCGACCTGGGACAACCTGGTCAACGGGCGCTCGGGGATCGCCGACATCACCCTCTTCGACACCGGCCCGTTCGAGATCCACGTCGCCGGCGAGGTGAAGGGCTTCGACGCCGGAACCTACATGGATGCAAAGGATGCCCGACGGCACGATCGGAACACCCATTTCGCCGTGGCCGCCACCGGTGAAGCGCTCGCCGCCGCCGGACTGCTCGCCGCCGACGGTCGGCTCGATCCCTCCGCGGCCGATCCGGATCGCTTCGGCATGGTGTTCGGCACCGGGATCGGCGGGATCGGGATGATCAGCGACGGCCTGAAGACCCTGGCGGAGCGCGGGCCGGGCCGCGTCTCGCCCTTCCTCCTGCCGCACATGATCCCCGACGCGGCATCTGGGATGGTCGCCATCCAGTACGGCCTGCGCGGCCCGAACATGGCGGTCGTCTCCGCCTGCGCCACCGGTGGCCATGCCATCGGCGAAGCCATGGAGACCATTGTCCGAGGCCAGGCCGATCTCATGCTTGGCGCGGGGACCGAAGCGGTCGTGGTCCCGCTGGCGCTCGCCGGATTCAGCCAGATGAAGGCGCTTGGCACGCCCATCGACCCCGATACCGGTGCCTACGACCCGGCGGCGGCCAGCCGCCCCTTCGACGCCACCCGCAACGGGTTTGTCGTGGCGGAGGGCAGCGCGGTGCTGGTCATCGAAGAGCTCGACCACGCCAGGGCACGTGGCGCGAAGCCCATCGCGGAGGTGTTCGGCTACGGCTCCTCGTCGGATGCCTACCACATGGCGGCCCCGGCGGAGCGTGGCGAAGGCAACCAGCGCGCCATGCGCGCGGCGCTCGCGCGTGCCGGGATCGAGCCGGATGCGGTCGACTACGTCAACGCGCACGGCACGAGCACGCCGTTGAACGATCGCTACGAGACGCTCGCCATCGAGGCGGTCTTCGGCGAGCACGCGCAACACCTTGCCGTCAGCTCCACGAAGAGCATGACCGGGCACATGATGGGCGCTGCCGGGGCCCTGGAGGGATTCGTGTGCGCGAAGGTCCTGGAGACCGGTTGCATCCCGCCCACGATCAACCTCCGCCATCCCGATCCCGAGCTGACCCTCGACTACGTCCCCAACGTCGCGCGCCAGGCCGACGTGCGCGTTGCGCTCTCGAACTCCATGGGGCTTGGCGGGCACAACAGCACCATCATCCTGCGCCGCTACGAGGAGTGACCCGCCACACATGAGCCGCGATCCCGGGCGCCGAGCCGTCATCACCGGGCTGGGCGCCATCACGCCCATCGGGAACGACCCCGGGGCCTTCTGGACCAACCTCACCGCCGGCGTCAGCGGGGTGGCCCGCATCGCCAGCTATGACCCGTCGAAGGAGGAGGTGCGGATCGCGGCCGAGGTCAAGGACTTCGACCCGCGGACCTGGATCGACTTCAAGGCAGCCCGCCGCATGAGCCGGTTCAGCCAGCTCGCCGTCGCCGCCGCGGCACAGGCCATCGAGCATTCCGGCCTTCGGATCACTGACGCCAACCGGGACGAGATCGCGGTGGTCGTCAACACCGGCGGCGGGGGGATCGGCGATGTGGCAACCGGCGAGCGGGTCTTCCTGGAGCAGGGCGGCAAGCGGGTCAGTCCCTTCATGGTGCCCATGCTCTCGCCCTCCATGGCCGCCTGCCAGATCAGCATCCAGAACCGGCTCCGCGGCCCGGTGATCACCTCGGTCGCCGCATGTGCGTCGGGGGTGCAGGCGTTCGTGGAGGCGCAACGGCTGATCGAGCATGGCGACGTGGACGTGGTGATCGCCGGCGGGACGGAGAGCGCGATCCTGCCGGTTGCCTTTGCGGCGCTGGCCAACATGGGCGCCCTCTCGAAGCGCAACGACGAGCCCGAAGCAGCATCGCGACCGTTCGACGCCACGCGGGACGGATTCGTCTTCGGCGAGGCGGCCGGCGTCCTGGTCATCGAGGCCGCCGAGCACGCGGAGCGGCGAGGTGCCGCCATCATCGGCGAGGTCGCCGGCGGCGCCCTCACCGGTGACGCATTCCACATCAGCGCGCCGGATCCGTCCGGGTACGGGGCGACGCAGGCCATGATCCGCGCCCTCCGGGACGCCGGGATCGCTCCGGAGCAGGTCGACTACGTCGCCGCCCACGGAACGAGCACCCCTTTGAACGACGCGACCGAGACGAAGGCGATCCACGCCGCCTTCGGCGACCATGCCGCGAAGCTCGCGGTCAGCAGCAACAAGAGCATGGTCGGCCACACCCTCGGGGCCGCCGGGGCCGTCTCCGCCCTGGCAGCCACGCTGGCCATCCGCGACGGCGTGGTCCCGCCCACCATCAACTACGCCAACCCCGACCCGGACTGCGACCTGGACTACGTCCCCAACGTAGCGCGAAGAATGCCGGTCCGCACGGCCATCGTGAACGGCTTCGGCTTCGGCGGTCAGAACGCCGTTGCCGTCTTCCGCGCGTATGACTGACCCGCGGGTACGCCACCGCCCCTGACCATCGGGCCGGCTGCGCAGGGTCGCCTGCGTGCCTACCATTGGGACATGACGGAGCACGCTGCCCGCGCCCGCCGACACGCGGTACCCCGGTCATGACCGAGGTCAACGGCCTGCGCCTGGCGTACCGTGGCCTGGTGGCCGGGCTCGCGGCCGGCTGGGTGTGGCTCGCCATCGCCCTTGCCGGCCTGCTGGCCATCGGGGTCGACCCGATCAGCGCCGTGCGCAGCCTTGGTCATGGAGCACCGGCGTGGAGCGTGATCGCCGCTGTGGCCGTCGCCCAGGTGACCGCCGGACTGACCGGGCTTCTCTTCGCCTATTTCTTCGGACGGTACTTCACCGTTCGTACCACCCTGGCGGTCTCCGCCACGGCCTTCGCGCTCCTGGTGTGGCTGGCTGCGGCGAACCTGGCGGGCGCGGACGCTCAGCGATGGTCGGTCCAGGCGGTCCTCGCCGTCGCTTCGCTCGCCTATGGCGCGATGCTCGGAAGCGCGCTTCCGGTGCGTGGTGATGTGCTGCGCGGGGCCGGCACGAGCTAACCCGCCGGATCGGATCCCTCGACCCACAGCTCGGGCTCGAAGCGCGGCCCACGGCCGGGGAGCGACGCGACCCAGTCTCGCAGCGCGCTTTCGGTCGTGCTGAACGCAAGCTCGTCCCACGGGATCTCGTCGGGGCCAAAGGCCTGCACCTCGATCGACTCCGCGCCCGGCAGCGGCTCGCCGCCCACTACCTCCGCTTCGTAGATGACGGTGACCACACCCGCGTGCGGCCGTGAATAGAGGCCGATGAGCCGCCCCACCTCGACCAGCAGCCGGGTCTCTTCCTCCGTCTCCCGCCGCGCCCCCTCCTGCGCCGACTCACCAAGCTCGAGGAAGCCGCCCGGGTAGCTCCAGCGGCCCGCGCCGGGCTCGATGCCCCGCCGCGCGAGGAAGACCTGCTGCCCGGCCACCGGAAGGGTTCCCACCACCAGGCGCGGATTGCGCCAGGTGACATGACCTGCGGGGCAGACGAGGCGCGGCCGATGGTCCTCCTCGAGGACGCGGGAGCTCAGCGGCTGCCCGCAGGCCGGGCAGTGCGTCGGTTCCTCCCCGAGGGTCAAGGGGTAGTGGCGAGGAGCGCCGTCGGGTGCCATCGGCTCAATCGTAGAGCCTTCGCGGGAGGGGCTCGCCGGTACAATGCGGGCGTGTCAGCCCAGCAGGCCCTGCCCCCGGTCCGTCTCTACAACTCCCTGGCGCGGAGCGTCGAAGGGCTTGAGCCCGCGGTGCCCGGCCGGGTGGGCGTCTACACCTGCGGGAGCACCGTCTACCGCTACGCGCACATTGGCAACCTGCGGACCTATCTCTTCGGTGACCTGCTGCATCGGATGCTGGAGTACCTGGGCTACGAGGTTCATTACGTCAAGAACGTGACCGATGTCGGCCACATGCGCGACGACACGTTTGACACCGGCGGCGACAAGATGGAGCTCGCGGCCGAGGTCGAGGGCAAGACGCCGGCCGAGATCGCCGAGTTCTACACGCAGGCCTGGCTGGATGACGAGGCCGCCCTCAACATCCTGCCGGTGGACCTGATGCCGCGGGCCACCGAGCACATCCCCGAGATGCTGGACCTCACGGAGAAGCTGCTGGCCAACGGCCTGGCCTACGAGGTCGACGGCACGATCTACTACGACGTCAGCGCGTTCCCCGGATACGGCAAGCTCTCAGGGCAGCGCCTGGGCGAGCACCAGGCCGGCTACCGGGTCGAGGTCGAATCGGACAAGCAGGATCCCGAGGACTTCGCCCTGTGGAAGAAGGCGGGGCCCGGTCGGCTCATGAGCTGGCCGTCACCATGGGGCCCGGGCTTTCCCGGCTGGCACATCGAGTGCTCGGCCATGAGCATGAAGTACCTGGGCGAGCACGTTGATATCCACACCGGCGGCATCGACCTGAAGTTCCCGCACCACGAGGACGAGATTGCGCAGAGCGAGGGTGTGACCGGGCACCGCGTGGTGAGCATCTGGATGCACGGCGAGTTCCTGACCTTCGGCGAGGCGAAGATGGCCAAGAGCGCCGGCAACATCATCCGTGTGATCGACCTGCCCGCGAAGGGGTTCGAACCGCTTGCCTTCCGCTACCTGGCCCTGACCGCTCACTACCGGTCAAAGCTGGACTTCACCGAGGACGCCATGCGCGCCGCAACCGCCGGCCTGCGCCGGCTGCGTCGGGCAGCCCACACCGACGACACGTCCGATCCGGCCGGGGTCGACCTGGGGGAGGAGCCCATGGCTTCCTACCGGCGCCGCTTCGCCGACGCCATCGCCGACGATCTGGGCATGCCGGCTGCGCTGGCGACCGCCCACGCGGTGGCCTCGGCCGATGACGTGGCGCCCATCGAGCGCCGCGCCCTGCTCCTCGACTTCGACCGGGTGCTTGGCCTGGGCCTGGACGAGCCCGCGGAAGAGACCGATGTCGACCTTCCTCCGGGCGCGGCAGCGCTCCTCGCGCGTCGCGCCGCAGCCCGTGCCGCACGCGACTTCGCCACGTCCGACGCGCTGCGCGACGAGCTCGCCGCCCTGGGCGTTGCGGTTCGCGACACGCCGGCGGGCCAGGTCACGACGCTTCGTAGCTAGAATCCGGCGCCCGGTCCATGGTGGATAAGCACTTGTGTTATCCACACCGATCGTTTACCGTGCGTCACCCAATCTCGCATCGCGGGGCACGCGGTGGCTGGAAGCGACGAGCGCCTGGCGGCGTTCTTCTCCGATCTCGCAGCGCACGATCCCGAGTGGAAGCGTGTCTACGAGGGCCTCGATCCGGGGATGCCGCTGCGCGCCGCAGTCGCGACCTTCATCGAGCAGCTGCGGTCTCGCGTTGCGCCAACTCCCGAGGAGATCAGGGCCGCAGACCGCCTGCTGGCGACCCTCGAGGGAAACGGGTTTCGAACCGCCGACCAGCTCCTCGACGAGGTGGACCACCGCCTCGCTCGACGCCGGCAACGCGTGGCTGGATCCTGACGCAGCGGCGACCCATGCTGGTCGACTAGCCCGACGGCAGGCCCAGGGCCTCCGCAAGCGCCGAGACGCCGGTCGCGGCACCCCATCGGCCGGGCACCCGAATGCGGCGGATCGGAACGCCGCGGAAGGCGGTGGTCAGGGTGGCGCGCTCTCGCCCGGCGGTCGCCTCCAGGTCCTGAGCCCATGCTGGCCCCAGGGTGCGCGCCAGTCGCTTCCGCTGGTCGGAGAGGGCCTCCAGCGACCACGAGACGGCCGTATCGGCATCGGCGTCTTCCACGGTGAGCGACGTCACAGAGCTGGACCGGTGGAGGAGGACCACTCCGCCCAGGGGCACGGGTTCCGCTGCGGGATGCCCACCGAACGCGGACGCCGGCACCGCCAGCGAAGGCGCCACGTAGCCGCGCGTGGCCAGCCGCACCGCGCGCCGCAGCGCCAGCTGGGCCTGATACCGCGCGGGCAGGTGTGCCACCCCGGCCGGCGCGGTCCGGACCAGGTCGTCGTACACCCGGATTCGCCGGGGAAACCGCGTGCAGACCCCCGTCCCGTCCAGGCAGACCTGGTCATCTCCCAGCACGGTCATGCCGAGTGCCAGCGCCCGGACGCTGATGGAGCTCTTCCCGCTGCCGGAGCGACCGATCAGCAGCGTCCCACGCCCCTCCAGCACGATCCCCGCAGCCGGGACGAGGACCATCCCGGCACCCGCAGCCAGCATCGAGAGCACCGGCTCGATGAGATACCCCTGGACCAGCGAGAGCCCGAACCACCGGGGACGCCCGTGCAGGGCGATCTGCAGCTCCATCTCCCCGGGGCCATGACGAGCGAGAGCGGTCTCCCACCGCACCGTCTTGTGGCGATCCATGCGCGCGTCACCGTCGACCCGATCGTCGAACCGCACGACCAAGCGCGCCGTCGCCGGAGCGGAGCCTCCTGCGGGCGCGTCAGCGTACTCGGCGCCAAAGTGGCCGACGGCCCCGGCATCGCCCTCGAGGTGGAGGACGATCCGCGGGAGCGGCTCCACCGTCAGAGCGCGTCGAGCCACGGTCGCACGGCTGCGACGGTGCGCCGGGGATCCACCGGGAAGGGTGTCGAAACCTCCACGATCGGAACCGGCTGCAGGATCCGCACGAGGCCCTCCGTCTCCTGCGCCGCAACGACGGACGGCTCGTTCGGGATGCCCAACCCGTAGGCGGCGCGCTGGCGGAGGGAGAAGTACGCCTGGCGTTCCGTCACGGCAGAACGCGCGAGACGGTCCGCGGTGGCCCGCAGATCGCCGTCGCCGGCCGTGACGTCGCTGCCAGGAACGGTGCGCAGGACAATCACCAGGCCAATCGGGACGCGCTCACGGATAGGGCCGTGGCCGTACGCAGCCGCGATCTCGCTGGGGGCCAGCGCGGCACGGTCGGCAAGCGCGACAGCACGGTCCGCGGTCTCGGCCAGCAGGCCGGACATCCCGCTGCGCCGCAGGGCGCGCACCGGCCGCGATACGAGGCCCGCGGCGCGGGCCGCTGACAGCTGCATGCTGGCACGCCTCGGAAGCGCGGCCCGCAGGCGCGGCAGGAAGGGAAGCACCCACCTCCGAATGCCCACGTTGATCGGAAACGCTGCGGCGCTGGGGGTCCCATCCTGCCCGAGCCCGGCCTCGGCCGACACGAGGGTCCATTTGTCGCTGAGGAAGCGGGCTCCCTCCTCCGCCAGGGCCAGGGCTGTCTCCGTCTTCCCCGACTCGGACCAGCCCGCGATGAGCACCGCCTTCCCGTCGCGCAGGACAGCCGCGGAATGGACTGCCACCGAGCCCGCGGCAAGGGCCCGGAGCTGGAGCGCGGGACGCACGACCTGACGGAAGAGGCGTGGGATCGGAAAGCCCGGGCTGAATCGCACCTCGGCCGGTTCATCATTCAGTGCGTCCGGCACGGATGCCACGCGATTGCCGGCAACCACGAAGAGGCCCGTCGCGGTCGTGCCGGTCACCAGGCCGTCGACGGCCGCGAGCTGGAGCTCATCGAGCGACGGTTCCGCCTCGAGGTGCGCGAGGGTCACGCCAGGGGGCATCACCTGCACGCCGCCATCGTCGACCGGCCGATAGGGATCGAGCTCTGCGGCAATCGACGACCGGGTGCGGTCATCGGCCACGGTCGAGCCGACCCCGACATGCCCGGCCAGGTCGAAGGTCATCGGCCACCTTCCCCGAGAAGCGCGGAGGTGATGATCGCGTGCCAGTAAGTGTGCGTTCGCGTATCGCTGGCCAGGACCAGGATCCCATCGGCGAGGCTCACGGTCTGCTTCGTGGTCGTGGGGTTGTTCATCTCTCCGCTGGAGAGCAGGACCGTCCCCAGGCCCGACGGGAAGGCGAGATCGGAGATGTTCGCGGACTTCGTGTAGATGCTTCCCCCGCTGCCCGGCTGGGCGGCGATGGCAAACACGCGGCCGGCCTTCTCGTCGACCACGACCTGCGGGCGAGTCACGTCGTCTGCCACGGTCCAAACCGTCGAGTCCCGCCACGTGCCGTCGACGCTTCGCTGCCAGAGCACCATGAGCGGAAGCTTGGGCGATGCGTTCGCCGGATCGTTCAGCGACGTCTTCCCGATGAGGTAGACCCGACCGGCCCTGTCGACCTTGAGATTCAGATGATCGTCGGCGCCCCGGGGGGCAACCTCGAGCTTCGCAGTGCTCCACGCCCGATCCGAGGTGCCGTCCAGGTGCGTGGCGAAGTAGAACGCGCCGGTCAGCTGGTTTGACCAGGCGACGCCGATGGCCTTGCCTCCATAGCTCACCACCGCGGAGATGTCGTCCGGGTTCACGACCGCGGCGGGATCGGGGACCTGGTACGGTGTGCTCCAGTGCCACTCGGCGTCGGTCGAGTGCATGACGCGCACGACACAGGACTTGCCGGTGCTGCAGGCACCACTGCCGTCCGCGAGCTGTGTCATCGTCACCCAGAGGGTCCCCGTCGAATCCTTTGCGATGGTCATCGACTCCGATCCGTCCCCGGTGAGGCGCACCGGGAAGCCGGCGTCGAGGGAGTATGCGCCGCCCGCGAAGGAGTACCGGTAGAGCTTGGCAGCGCCGGATCGGATGGTGGACGCCACGTACAGCTTGCCTGCGGCCTGGTCCCAGAGCGCATCCGCATGGCTCCGGTTCCGATCGTCCACCTGCGCGCCGGTGTTCACCCAGGCCTGCGCCTGCGGATCGAAGCGCTGGATGAAGTAGGCGGAGCGGGTCGGCTGTCGCGGGTCCACCCCGTACAGGATCCCCCACCAGCTGCCGGCACTCAGCCAGAGCTTGCTCTGCGGCTTGTCCTCGGTGGGCGCCGCGGGGTTCGCGTCCTGGAGGGCCCACGTGTAGTCCGTGTAGCCCGCCGCGCCGCCGCCCGAGTGGACGGCATCACCGGGCGTGGAGCGGGCACCGCTCGCTGCCACCGCACGGACGCTGTACAGGACCGATGCGCCCGGCGGCAGCGTCGCGTCGACGAAGCTCGGCGTGGTCGAGAAGCCGATGATCTCTGAGCCCCGGTAGACGAGGTACCCGATCGCGGCCGGGTCTCCGGTGACGGGCTTCCACGTCAGCCCAACGCCGGTTGCCGCCGCCGCTGCCTTGAGGCCCGTGGGGGCTGCCGGCCTGGGCAGATCTCCGGTCGGTCGGCCATGGCACCCGATCGAACCGGAATCGACGGCCGCACCGGCGGCGGTGACGAACTGGAAGTCGGCGTCGCGTGCGTGCAGGTCGAGCTCCAGCGCCCCGGTGCTGGTGGCGCTGCTGGCCACCAATGCCGGATCCTCACGCGTGGGACCGGCAAGGGGGGCACCGCCGGTGCCGACCACGAACGAGGTCACGCCATCGGGCGCGGCCCATCGCTGGTAGTTGGGATCGCGGCCGGTGATGATGACGTCGGCCCCCTCGGCTGCGAGGAGGCTCTCGATCCGGCTCATCGACCCGGCGTCAGCGGCGCCCGGTCCCGCGGTGCGGACCGGCGCGTGCCAGTACGCGGCGACGCATGCCGCATCCGTCGTCGTCAGGTCACGGCGAAGCCACTCGTACATGTCGCTCCCCGGTTCCCCCTGGCCGATCTCGGAATTGAGCGAGTAGATCCTCCAGCTCCCGAGGGTGTAGGCGTAGTACGGGGTTGCGGTGAAGTTGTTGCCGTGCTTCGCGAAGTGGTCGAAATACCCCTTCGCGTTCTTGGTGAGGTACTCCATGTCGCCCGGCGTCGGGCGAACGGCAGTGTCGAAGACTCCGAATGTCGGCTGGTAGGTCTGGTCCCACGCGGTCGCCGAGCCATCGGGAGGGGCGAGGTTCCCGAGCAGGGCCAGGGCGTCGATGCGGTGCTTGGCCAGCATCTGGGCCAGGGCCGTAGTCTCGGCGGACTGGCCGTTCCCCAGGTCGCCGACCGCGAAGAGGATCGCCGTCTGCTGCGAGGGCGCGCTCCCGGGAGACCGCCACAGGACGAATGCTCCCACGGCGACCGCGTAGATCACGCCCACCACGCCGACGATCGCGACGATGCGGCGACCGCGAGATCGACCGGCGTTCGGCGCAGGTTCGCGCGTCACCATCACGGGAGGAGCACCGGCCACACGACGACGAGCCCCACCACCATGGCAGCGTGCGCCCCGAGCGCCCCCCACAGCGACCCGGTCTCCTCGACCGCCCAGGCCAGGAAGAGGTTCATGGCGAACATCACGACGAGGAAGGCCAGGGACAGGGAGCCCACGTACATGAGGGTGGACGCGGTCGTTCCAACGGCGAGCCCCGCGCCGGGGCTGCGAAACACGCCGGCGGCGACGCTCTGCAGAATGCCCCGGAACACGAGCTCCTCGACGCAGGCCACGAAGACGACCACCGCGACCGCCGTCGAAACGATCGCCACGGCGCCACCGGCGACGGGTGCCGGTCGGAGCACGAGGTACGCGAGCATCCCGTTCGTGACGCCGCTCACGGCTATGACGGCCTGCAGCCGGAGGCTGTCCGGCCAGGCGAGCAGCCCACGGGGAAGCCCGACGACTCGTGCCGCCAGGATCGCGGCCAGGATCGCGGGCGTGCCCGCGGTGAAGTACCAGATCGCCACGGGCGTCACCGCGACGGGAATCGTGATCCCCAGCAACCGGATGAGTGACGGCAGCATCAGCGCGATGAGGAGGTTGCGATAGGGCGCCCTCGGTGCCGCGATCGCGTGGCCCATGAGCACGCCGATCAGGATCGCGTGGGCAATCGCGCCGGCAAGGAGACCCGCAGTGAGCAGGAGGAGCTCGGCGCTGGCGATCCCCAGCAGGTATGCCGAGCAGACCACGGCGCCCGCCGACAGCAGGAACGCCGGAAGCAGGCGTCGTCCCAGGCGGATGGCGCTCATGGGGTCAAACCAGCGAGACGAGGCGCACCACCACGACAGCGGCGAAGGCGAGCAGCAGCGGATAGGCCACCACGTTGAGGGCGTCGAGTCGGCGCCCGGCTCGAGGGCCACCGTGCACCCGGATGATCTCGCGCGTCAGCAGCACGGCGAGGAGGAGAACGATCACCACCGCGCCCGCTGTTGTCGATCGGAAGTCATAGGTGAACGACAGGACGGAGCGCTGGGTGGCCTGGTCGATCAGGATGGACATCGGCGCACCGCGTTCATTGCGACCCCCAGACCCTTCTGCTCATCCTGGCGCATCAAATCCTCGGGAGCTCATGCCACGCGAGCCCGGCCGCCATGCGAGACCGGACCATCCGGAACACGCGGGCAACCGACGGCGCACGTGCCGGCTTCGGACGCACCCGCCCGCCGGAGGGATGCGGCCGTGCCCTGTTCGTATGCTAACGGTCAGGGCGCGGTGATGACCACGTTGTCGACGTACAGGTCCATCGGCTGCTTCGCGGTCTCGTTGCCGATCTGGACCGTACGGACCGGCGGCAGGGTGGCGCTCGTCGTCTGGTAGATCACTGTCCCGTCGAGCGTCAGGTCGACGGTCGCGATCCCGCTGCCGTTCCCCGCGATGACGTGGAGCTGGACATGCACCCAGGAGTTCAGCGAGACCGACACGCCGGTGGCGTGATACCCGGTCGCGTCCCAGACGTAGATACCGCCCGAGACGTCCTGCCGGTACAGGCTGAGGCGGCGGGTGCCGCCGGAGTCGAAGAGGCGGAAGAGCGGGATGTTCTGGCTCGATGTCCCCTCGCCGGCGATCAGGAAGTCACCGGTGATGGTCAGCTGGGTCTGATCGGTGGCAAGGGTCGCCCTCGCGTTCGACACCGACCCGTTCCCCGACGACTCGGTGAAGCGGCCCGCATAGCTCCCGGACTTCACGAGCCCGCCCTGGGCCGTGGCCGTGCCGTCACCGCCGGTGTTGACGCTGCTCCAGGCGGAGAGGTTCCCGGACTCGAAGTCATCGCTGAACAGGCTGGGCGGCGGCGGAGGCGTTGAAGCCGTGCTGAAGGTCCAGGTCTTGTTCGTGGCGAGATGGTTGCCGGCCAGGTCGGTGACCACGGTGCTGACCGTGGCCGTGAAGCTGTGACCGGCCGCCAGCGCCGCGGAGGGCGTGAGGGTGGCGGTCTGGCTGGGTCCGTCGTAGCTGACCGAAGCGGCCACCGCGCCGCTGGTGGTCGTATCGGTCAGGCTGAAGCTCGAGCCGCTGATCGTGCCGGGCGCCATCGGCTCACTGAAGGTCGCGCTGACCGTGGTCGTGCCGGGCACGTTGGTGGCGCCATTGGTCGGGTTGGTGGCGGTCACCGTGGGCGGGGTGGTATCCACCGTCCAGCCAGCGGTGGCCGGGGTCGGGTCGGTGACGCTGTTGGCAGTCGCCGCCACCGCAAAGGCGTGGTTTCCGTTCCCGAGCCCGTTGTAGGTCACCGGCGAAGCGCAGGCGCTGAAGGCCGCCCCGTCCAGGCTGCAGGTGAAGGTCGAGCCGACGATGGTCGAGGTGAAGGTGAAGGTGGCGCTGCTGCTCGTCACCGTCCCGCTGGGGCCCGAGGTGATGGTCGTGTCGGGGGCGGGGTTCGAAGCCGTGCTGAAGGTCCAGGTCTTGTTCGTGGCGAGATGGTTGCCGGCCAGGTCGGTGACCACGGTGCTGACCGTGGCCGTGAAGCTGTGACCGGCCGCCAGCGCCGCGGAGGGCGTGAGGGTGGCGGTCTGGCTGGGTCCGTCGTAGCTGACCGAAGCGGCCACCGCGCCGCTGGTGGTCGTATCGGTCAGGCTGAAGCTCGAGCCGCTGATCGTGCCGGGCGCCATCGGCTCACTGAAGGTCGCGCTGACCGTGGTCGTGCCGGGCACGTTGGTGGCGCCATTGGTCGGGTTGGTGGCGGTCACCGTGGGCGGGGTGGTATCCACCGTCCAGCCAGCGGTGGCCGGGGTCGGGTCGGTGACGCTGTTGGCAGTCGCCGCCACCGCAAAGGCGTGGTTTCCGTTCCCGAGCCCGTTGTAGGTCACCGGCGAAGCGCAGGCGCTGAAGGCCGCCCCGTCCAGGCTGCAGGTGAAGGTCGAGCCGACGATGGTCGAGGTGAAGGTGAAGGTGGCGCTGCTGCTCGTCACCGTCCCGCTGGGGCCCGAGGTGATGGTCGTGTCGGGGGCGGTCGGCGTACCGCCGGGGCCGTCCACGGAGATGTTGTCGACGTAGAGATCCATGGGCTGCTTCTTCGTCTCGTTACCCAGCTGGATCGTCCGCACCGGACCCAGGGTCGCATTCGTCACCTGGTACACGAGGACGCCGTCCAGGCGAATCTCCACGGTCGCGGTTCCGTTTCCGGTGCTGGCGATCACGTGAAGCTGCAGGTGGGCCCAAGTGTTGAGGGCAATGCTCTTCGTGGTGGAGTGGTAACCGGATCCGTCCCACACCTGCAGCGCGCCCGATCCGTCCTGCCGGTACAGGCTCAGCCTGCGCGTTCCGCCGGAGTCGAAGAGGCGGAAGAGCGGGATGTTCTGGCTGCTCGATCCCTCACCGGCGATGCGGAAGTCGCCCGAGAGTGTCAGCTCGGCCTGGTCGGAACCCAGGTCCTTCCTGACGTCCGCGAACGACGAGCCGGTCGAGGACTCCGTGAACCGCGCCGCGTCCGATCCCGACTGCACGGTGCCGGTCTGGACGGTTGCGGTTCCGTCACCGCCGACGTTCACGCTGCTCCACGCCGCGAAACCCCCGGACTCGAAGCCGTCGCTGAACAGGTTTCCGGTCTGCTGGGGCTGGTTGGACACCGTCACCGCATGGCTGTCGGTCGCCATGTTGAGCGAGGAGTCAACGGCCCTCGCGGTAACCGTGTGTGAGCCGTCCGAGACCGTCGTCGAATCCCAGGTGACCGCGTACGGTGCGCTGCTGTCGCTGCCGACCACCGTGGAGTCCACCAGGAAGTCGACGTGATCCACTGCCACGTTGTCGTTCGCGGTGGCGGTCAGGGAGACGGCGCTCCCGCTCAGCGTATCGCCGTCAGGAGGGCTGGTGAGCGTCACCGTCGGAGGCGTGCCGTCACCGCCCGCCGCCGTGCTGAAGGTCCAGGTCACGGCGCTGGCAAGGTGGTTGCCGGCCACGTCGGTGGCAGCCGTGCCCTGGGTGGCACGGAAGTTGTGCCCGGAGGCCAGGGCGCTCGACGGCGTGAAGGTGAGGGTCTGGCCGGGTCCGTCGTAGGCGGAGCTGCCGGCCACCGGACTGCTGGTGGTTGTGTCCGTCAGGGTCAGGCTGCCGGTCAGGCTGCCGGGCGCCATCGGCTCACTGAAGGTCGCGCTGACCGTGGTCGTGCCGGGCACGTTGGTGGCGCCATTGGTCGGGTCGGTGGCGGTCACCGTGGGCGGGGTGGTATCGCTGCCCAGCGTCATCCCGTTGTGCACGTACGTATGGGTGTGGTCGTCGCCTGCCAGCACGACCAGTCCGCTGGCCGGGCTGACGGTCTGCTTCGTCGAGCTTGCGTTGTTGATGCTCGCGTTGGCCGCGAGCTGGATGAACGGCGTCCCCGGTCCGCTGTCGAAGTTCGGTTTGTCGAGATCGGTGACCTTGTAGTAGATGGAGCCGCCGCTGCCGTATGAGCTGTTCGGCGCCGGCAGCGTCGCGAACATGTAGATCTTCCGGCTCTGTTGATCGAGGACCACGATTGGCCGCGATTGGCAATCGGCCGCGGTGCTGAACGTGCGGCGCTGCCAGCCGCCGTTCCCGTCCATGAAGAGCAGCAGGATGAGCGGCTTCTGCGAGTTCCCGGAGGACGGCGGGCACTTGTCGCCGTTGAGCGACGTCTTGGTCGAGGCAAAGACCTGCCCGGAGGCGTCCGCCTGCAGCGACTTGATCGCCATGTGGTTGTCCGCCCAGCCCGGGCCCGAGAGCGCGTTGTTGATGGTCCAGGACGCATCCGCTGCGCCGTCGAGGTGGTAGGCGAAGTACATCGTCGCGTCGGTCTGGTTGCTCCACATCACGCCGATCTTGCCGTTGTAGGCGACGATCGCCGAGTAGTCGGAGTTGTCCAGGTTGGTGGTGCCCGTCAGCGGGATGACGTACGGCGCCCCGTAGGTCGCGGTGTCGGTGGTCGAGTGGGCCACGTACACGCTGCGATGCCCGCTCCCGTTCGCGTAGGTCCAGGTCACCCAGATCCGGCCCGTGCTGTCCTTGTCGAGCGACACGGACTCCACGGCGGCATTGGTCACCGTCGCCGGGAACCCGGCGTCCAGGCTGTAGGTCTTGGACGCGCTGGCATAGCTGTAGCGCATGACCCGCAGGGTGGTGTCGCCGCTGGTCGGCGGGTTGCGGCTGCTCGACTGGTCGGAGATCGCCGAGACGACGTAGAGCTTGCTTCCGTCCCAGAGCGTGTCGGCCGAGGACTTCGAGCGTTCGTCGATCTGAACGCCGGTATCGGACCAGGTCTGTGTCGCCCAGTTCAGCCGGTGGATGTCGAAGTGATGCGTAGCGGTGCTGTAGAGGCTGCCCCACCAGATCCCGTCGTTGAACCACAGCTTGCTCTGGGGCTCGCGACCCGTGGGCGCGCTTGCGCCTGAGTACGAGGCATCTGCGTAGCCGACGTCCGTCGCTGCCCACGCAGGTTGGACGCCAAAGCCGGGTGCCATGGCAAACGAGATGAGGGCTGCAGCAATCAGCACTGCGAGTCCTGAGCGGCGGCGATCCACCGTGTTCATTCCCCTCCGATTCACGAAGTCGCCTCCCCAGCGCGCCTGGTCGTTGCGTACAACTCGGCGGCACCCTGCCGGGCGTCAAGACGCGTGCAGGGGTTGAAACGCTCGGGCCGCGGACAACGGACTAGTACAGATGAGTACCGATGAATGGGACCACAGTACTGCCCCCGGGCAACCGACTCCAGCGTTCGCACCGCGCAGGGGCCAAAAGGCGTTGCTCTTGGGCACCACTGGCACTAACAGCGAATTAACGGCGGCCAAATGCTGCAGTAATGAACCAGCCCCATGCTGCCGGCATGTCGATCACGAACATTCACCAGCCGATCGGGACTCCCCGGTCCGTCACCGCGAGAGTGGCGCGCGGGATCCTGGTCACGGCGCCGTCGCTGGCGGTGTGGCTCGCGGCTGCGGCCATCCACGACCTCGTGGCGGGGGCGCTGAACCTTCCGGATCGCGACGGAGCCGCGCGCTCCCCGAGGTTCGGGACCTTCCCGGCCCCGAAGGACGCCTCAGTGGAGCTCGTAGCGCCCCAGGTCAGGCTTGCTGCCAGCGTAGCCGTCGCTGAGCACCACCAGGCCACGGTCGATCGCGGGCGAGCCCGACCGTAGGTGGTAGTCGCGCCCGGCACGGTTCACGAACAGGGGATCGCCGTAGACGCCGTGCGTCTCGTACCCGGTTGCGGCGCTGAAGGCGGCCAGCGTGTCGAACTGTCCGACGCCCTTCATGTAGGCGAGGTGGTTCCCGTACGTCGCCGTTGATCCGACGTTGTACACGAGGTTGTAGTCGATCTTGACGGTCGACGGAAGGGCGCTGTCGATGCTGAAGGCGCGTCCACCGACGACCACGTTGTTCAGGATCCTCAGGCCGGCGATCGAGCCCCCGTAGCTCACGCCCTTGGTCCCGTCGACAACGTCGAACGCGAACAGGTCGAAGCCGTCAAGCGTGTTCTGGGCGACCAGGTTGTTCGATGCGCAGCGGAGGATCATGCCGTTCGTCGATCCGCCCTGGTACCCGCTTCCCTTGTAGCCGATGTTCCGGGTGAACCGGTTGTTGTTGCAGGCGGGCCCATCGGTCCCGGTCTCCATGATCTGGCCGTTCCAGGTCACGTTTCCGGTGATGTTCAGGTTGCTGGCGCCGTACACCTCGAAGTGCGTGCCGTTGTCCCAGAGCCGATTGCCGCTGACCGCCACGGCGCCCGTCGACTTGTAGAAGTTGATTCCCTCCATCCCCCGGCCGGAGTCCACCATCTTGGTGTTGGCGTAGATCCTGTTGTTCGCGATCACGACGCCATTCCCGGCGTAGCGCTCCTCGATCCCGTCAGCGTTCCCGGTGATGGCATTCCCATCGATGTGAATGGCCGAGGACCTGACGATCACGATCCCGAAGGTCCGGTTGTTGCGAACCGTCGATCCCGACACCGTGACGCCGGAGGAGCCCGTGATCATGATCCCGGAGCCGTACTGAACCGTGCTGCCCTGGACGACGAGCCCGCTGAGCGCAGCGGAGGTCACGCCCGAGACCTCGATCGCGTTCTCCCGGCTCCCGGCGCTGACCACCACGGTCTCGCCGTGGTACGGCGTGAAGGTGATACCGGACCGAGTGACGTCGAAACCCGCATACGTGCCACCACGGATGTAGACCTTCGCCCCGGAACGAGCCACGGCCGCAGCGTGCCCGATCGTCCGAAACGGCTCGGCAAGCGTGCCGGGGTGCGAGTCCGATCCCGTGGTTGAGACATACAGCGCCGTCGCGGTCGACACCGGTGCGGGCTTGGGGGAGGTCGCCGTTGGCGCTGGCGCGGAGGCGGCCGCCCTGGGGGTCGCCGGCGTCCTCGACGCTCCTGGCGTCAGGCCCGGGGTGACCTGCGGATTCGCGCCGCCGGACGATTGCGCCTCGCTGGCCGGAGACGACGCCGATGCGGTCGGTGTGGCCGTGGGGCGTGTCGTGGCGCCTGCGGCGTGTGGCGTGGCCGAGCTGGAGGCCTGCGCGGCCAACCCGCCGGCGGGAGTGGGCTCGCGAAGCGATGATGTCATCACGTAGGCCGGGATCAACACGGCCAACGAGACGATCGCGCTGAGCAGGCCGAAGCGGACAGTTGCGAGGCGGCCGAAACGCGGCAGCGCCGAGTTGCCCGTCGTCCGGTGCGTCATCGGTTGACCCGACATCTTGTCTCCTGCAGCAGCGGTCGCGGCCGGTTCCGTTCAGCGGTCCGACTCTATCGCGAACCGGACAAAAGGTCCCACATCCGCTCCGATCTGACCACCGGGCCATTGGTACTGGGTGGGCCATGGCGCTTCTGCCAGGCTCGATCACGCGGCTGGCGGCGCTGCCACGCAGACCAGGACGGCCCGCCGGTCCCTCGAGCGGGCCGGGCCCGCGACCTAGGAGCGCTGTGCCAGTGTGCGGAGTCGAAGCGCGGCCCAGGCACCGGCCAGGCACTGGACCAGGAGCCACGCGACGGCCATCGCCGTCAGGCCGTACGAGATCCCGGCCGTGAGCGCGGCACCCACGGCTGCCAGGCCGAAGACCGTGCCCGCCGCGACGGCCTCGCGGAGGTGGCCACGCGCCCGGCAGATGGCGTAGTAGGCCTGGGTCAGCGAGAACGGGATAACCGTCAGGACGAGGACGCGCAGGGCTCCCACGCCGGCGTCGGCGTACGCGCCGCCAAGCAGCCCAAGGGCGAACCGCGCCAGCAGGGCCATCCCCACCGCCGCGAGCACGCCGAGCGCCAGGGAAGTGAAAAGGCCGTGACGCGTTGCGGCGCCAGTGCGCTCCGGTTCCCGCGCCGCCTCGGCAAACAGCGTCTGGCCCACCGAGATGGGGATGATCATGACGACCCAGGCCATCATCCAGGCTGCGTACCAGAAGGCGTTCGTCGTGGGCGATATCAGCTCGGTTACCAGCACCGGCATGAGGAGCGCCGGTCCGCGTTCAGTCATGGTCAGGGCCCAGTTGGGCAGGCCTACCCGGATGAGCCCCCGCACCAGGGCTGGCCGGAGCTCCGCCCGGAGGTGGAATGCCGGGAGGCTGCGATGGATCTGGACCGCCCCGATCCCGCAGGCGGTCAGCCCCGCGAGCGTCCAGGCCAGGAGAATGAGCCACGCGCCCTGCACGAGCGCCAATCCAGCCAGACCGAGCGGAATGGCGATCGTCACCAGGCCAAAGGCGATGTTGCGAGTAAGGACCTGGTCCCCGCGTCGGACGGCGACCGAGACGTTGTCCAGGAGGACGTTGACGGCTCCGAACACCGTCATGGCCACGAAGGCGACGGCCAGGACCGGCGTGGCTGCGACGAGGTTGAGCTCCCGGAAGACGCCCCTCGCGAGGACCAGGAAGGCCAGGCCCATGACCACGCCCATCAGCGCCACGCTGGCCAGCGAGCTGTTCAGCAGACGGCTGGGCTCGCCGGCGTGGCGCGGATAGAGGGCGATGACCGCCGAGCCGATGCCGATCAGGGCGAGCTGGACGCAGAACATCATGGCCGCCACCGCTCCCGAGGCGAGGCCGACCTCGCTGGGAGCGAAAAGCCGGGCGGCGACAAGCCAGGCAAGGAAGCCCAGCCCCATGGACGCCACCCGGCCCGCAATGAGGCCGATGGAGCTCGTGAAGGCCGTGACGGCGGACGTGTCCGGGCCTGAGCGGCTCGCACCCGCCAGGCGCTCCCAGGCCGAACGTCGCGGCGGGTCCAGCAGCCGGGGACGCTTCACGAGGGGCGATCGCGGTGGCTCGCCTGGCGGACGAGCTGACGGGCCATGGCCCACCAGTTCAGCGCGGCGAACGTCAGGTAATAGGGAATCCATTGTGGCTGGCGACGAAGGATGCTCAGCAGCATGCCCCGCCCCGCGGCGGCCAGTGGCAGCGCAAGGAGGGGTATCGCCCGCACGCCGTGCTTGGCGGCCATGCGCGCGAGGCCGCCGCCATCGGCCAGGAACTGCCCTTTGGCGAATTCGAACGTGTCGCCGAAGCGATGCTCGACGATGGTTCGCGTCGAGACGCCGATGCGGAGCCCCGCCCGCTCCAGGCGCCAGCGGAGCTCGATGTCCTCGCCGGATGTGAAGGTGGCGTCCAGGCCGTGACGCAGGAAGGCCTCGCGCTCGAATATGGTCGCCACCAGCCCGAACCAGCCCTTGCTGACCCCGGAGCGATGATGCTGCGCCAGCGCCCGTCCCCAGTAGCCGCGCCCCGAGGTGCTCTCGAGGCCCGCCTGGAGAGCGGTGAAACCACCCCGTTCCGCCTCTTCGAGCAGGTCGCACAGGGCGCCCGGGTGCAGCACCACGTCGACATCGACCAATGCGATCCAGCGCGTGGTCGCGTGCGTGGCGCCGATCTGGCGCGCGGCGGCGACGCCCTGGCCGTCATCGCTGAGGACGGTCACACCGAAGGACCGCGCCGCCTCGACCGTCCCGTCTGTGGAGAGGCCATCCACGACGATGATCGACGCCGGCGCAGACGCGACGATCGCCGACAGGCACTCCACCAGGAACGGCCTCGCGTTGCGCACCGGGACGATCACCGTGACATCGTCGAGCCGGGCACCCGTTGCCGGCGACGCGCCCTGTTGAACGGTCTGCTCGGTCATTCCTCTCCCCGACCTGCGGCGGGCGGCGGCGGACCGGCCGCGGCCGGTGCTGCACCCGACCGGCGGTTCTCGACCAGTCCCGCGAGGTACCCGGCCGTCGTGATCCCCAGGCCGGCGACGATCGCCAGGGCGGCCTGCGCCGGAGCCGCGCGCCGCTGGCGGATCGCGAGTCGCACGCGATCGATGGCCCCGCGGGGCAGGACCCGCGCGGTGTAGCGGCGTTCGGAGGCGAGCCCCGCCGACGCCCCGGCGAGGCGGGTCACCTGCGCCTTCGACCGGCCCTCCGCGAAGCATCGAGACCGAAAGTAGCGCCAGGTGCCGCGGTCGGGCGGCACCGTGTGCCGAACCATCGCCGCGGGGTCATGGAGGATTCGACGCTCCGGCCAACGACGGATCGCACGAATGCAGAGCTCTGTCTCCTCGCAACCAACCGGATTCGCGCCAACCCGCCCGACACTCGGGTCGAACGCGCCGACCTCCGCGAAGACCTCGCTTCGGAAGCTCATGTTCGAGCCGATCATGTTGCGCACCGGGCCCGGCTGCGTGGGCAGCCCGCGGTAGCTGCAACCCACGACCCAGTCGAACTCCTCGGGGAACCAGGCCGGCCTGCCTGCGATCCAGTTCGGCGCGCTGGTGCCGCCCACGCCGATCACGTCGTCGTCCGCGTAGGCGGCGCTGAGCGCGGCGGCCCAGCCGGCGTCGGCGGTGGCGTCGTCGTCGAGGAAGGCGATCAGGGGGCCGGTCGCGACGCGGACGCCGCTGTTCCGCGCGCCGCTGAGGCCGCGAAGATCCGAGTTCTCGATGACCCGGACGCCGGGCAGCTCTTCCGACGCGCGCCGATAGAGGTCCGGATTGTGGTCGCTGACGACGATGACTTCGCGGACCGGCGGACGCTGCTCACGCACCGATGTGACGGCGGCCACGATCTGGTCCCACCGCTCGAGCGTGTAGGCGCAGATCACGACAGACAGATCGGCCGGGGAGGGCATCAGCTGCGGGGTCGGGGAGGTCGCGGGTCGTCCGGGGTCGGCACCCTCAGGATTGACGCCGCCACCCAGTCCAGGTCGCTGTGGTGCGCGTCGGCCGCCCTGCCCTCTGCCTCCGCGCCGCGCGGGTCACCCGTTTCGGAACGGGAAGCGCGGTCAGCGGGCCCGACGGGACCACCCTCCGGGATGACCATCACCTCGCGGTACCGGATGCCCGCGCGGGACCCCCGCCGGGGGATGACGCGGCGTGCTCGTCGAACGCCGAGCAGGACCCCGAGGGTCGCCAGGGCGACAGCCAGGATGATGAGCGGGTGCGCCCCCACGGCGATGGCAACCACGAGCTGCAGCGTGAGGACCGCGACAGGCGGCATCCAGTCCGCGCCGGCCGGCGCCGATGGTGCGGGTCGACCGGCGTGGGCAGCCACGAGGGCGCCGGGCGATGCGGCCGTCGTTGCCAGGGCGGTGCTGGCCGCCGAGATCGGGGAACCCTCGACAGCGGGTTCGGGCAGCGTCACCACCGTTGCACTCGCATCCGCAACCGACGCAGCGGACGGGAGGACCGGGGTGACGCGGCGAGCCTGCCTGCGCTTCGGACGCCGATCGGCGGGGGGCGACGGCGGCGCCGCTCGTTCCGCCCTCACGGGCCGGGACGATGTCGGCTCGCTGCCGGATGGAGCGGCGGGGTCCTGGCGACCATCTCCTTCGTCAGTGCCAGGGCGCCGAGCGGACGCCGGCGAGGGTGGCGTCACGACGTCGTCCGTGCCGGTCGTCCGCACGGACGTTCCGTTGTCTTGCGCCGAACCGCCCTGCTTGACGCCCTTGGGACGTCCTGACCCATTCGACCCTGACCCAGCCGCCGGCGTCACCGGCGGAGCAGGCGTCTGCTCCTTGAAGGGTTCCGCTGCGGCGCCGGGGGCCTCGCTCTCGACGAGCTCGCGGAGCTCGGGTGATCGGCGCAGCTCACGGTAGAACGTCGATTCGCTGACGCCCAGCTCGCGAAGGGTCTCGGCGCGCGAGGCACCGGATCGCAGCGCCATCACCAGGTGGCGCACGACCCCTGCATCCTGCAGCTTTCGGTGGGTTCTTGCTGTGCTCACGAGTTCCTAAGTGTTAGGGGCCGGGCGTGGACTTGTCACCCGTACCCACGGGCATACGGTGACCGAACGCAACGCGAATCTCCTCGACGGACCCCGACGCACTAGACACCACTCCATCCATCCGACACAATCCCGAGATTCCCAATGGTACTGGCGAATGCTGGTACTAATGGATCCCCGGCCGAGACGGGGAACGCAATCATCCATCCCCACATCATCATTGCCCTTGGGGGGGCTATATGCACACTGCCCAGCTTCAGCCTACCCAAAAACAGGGGACCCGACCGAGGGATCACTCGATCAGCGTGGTCATCCCCGCCAAGAACGAGGCACGCAACATCGCGTGGGTCCTCGAGCGCGTCCCGACATTTGTTGACGAGATCATCGTCGTTGATGGGCTCTCGACGGACGGGACGCTCGAGGTCGCGAAGATGGTGGTGCCCGATGTCGTGGTCGTCCACGAGTCACGCCCCGGAAAGGGGACCGCGCTCCGCGCGGGGTTCGATGCGGCCCGCGGCGACTACATCGTCATGCTCGACGCGGATGGAAGTATGGACCCTGCTGAGATCGGAGCCTTCGTCGAGGCGCTCGATGCGGGGTACGAGTTCGTCAAGGGCTCCCGCTTCCTGCCCGGCGGCGGGACCACGGACATCACCTGGCTTCGCCAGTTCGGGAACGCGAGGCTCCTGGATCTGGCGAACATCCTGTACGGGACCGATTTCTCGGAGCTCTGCTACGGGTACTGCGCATTCCGCCGTGGAGCTCTGGCTGCCCTGACGCTGGACGCCGAGGGATTCGAGATCGAGACCCAGATCGTGGTGAGGGCGGTGCAGCGCGGCCTCCGTATCGCGGAGGTGCCGAGCACCGAGTCGCCTCGCCGGTTCGGCGAGTCGAACCTGCACGCGTTCCGAGACGGCATCCGGGTCCTGCGAACGATGCTCCGCGAGCGGCTCGCGCCAACGGATCGCAGGCTGCCGACGGGTCAGCTTCAGCCGGTCACCGTGCAGGAGCACGATGCGGCGGAGGAGCCAAGCCGGGTTCGAGCCTAGCTGGGTCCGCTCGTCCCTCCGCGCGCCGTCAGGACAGAAGGGACGGCAGATCGGAGAGCAGCTTGGAACGGGCCCACATGGGTCCAAGCCCGGCGGCACGGGCGGCCGCGTGAGCCTCCAGGTCGGTGTGCGGGCCGAACAGCACGACGCGCGGCGCCGACGCAGGGGCACCCTGGCACCATGCGGCCAGCGCATCGGCCCAACCCATGTCGCGCTCCGCCCAGTCGACGAGGACCAGGCGGAGGGTGTCCGGTGACGGCAGCGTCGAGGGATCGTCGACGCGGACGAATGCAACCCCGGCGCGGGACGCCGCGTCGGCGATCCTGCTGGCGAAGAGGAGCTCGCGCGAAACGAGCGCGACGGTCAAGGCTCGGACGGAATGACCGGTTGGGGGGAGGCCAGCGGGGTGGCCCCCGACGGAGGTGGCACGCTGACGTGATCAGGCTGCGGCCCCTGGCCGTTACCCGGTGCTGGCCCGCCCGCACCGTGATGGTGCCCGCTGGGGTGGAAGCCATTGCCATCCATCACGTAGCGGGCCATGCGCATCGGATAGATGCCCACCACCACGGGGGCCCGCACCTCGACGGAGAGCTCCAGGCCGATCTCGTCGCGCGACCACAGGTCCTGGATCTTGAGGGCCTCGCGCTCGGGCAGGCCCACGTAGGCGGCCGAACGGCCGTCGCGCGCGATGGCGCAGATGCAGTCCGGCTCGTCGAGGCCGAACCGGCGTCGGATCTCGGCGACGGGGACGTAGGGTCGAGACGTGATGAACCGCCGGAGACTCGAGGTGCTCGGGCGTTTGGATGCGCTCATGAGATTGCCCCGAGTCTACCCCTCGGGCCACGACGACGCAGCCGCCCCTTCCGTCTTCCCCTCCCCGAACAGGCCGCGCAGGACGAACATGACGTTCGCCGGACGCTCGGCCAGCCGGCGCATGAAGTAGGGCCACCACTCGGTGCCGTACGGGACGTAGACGCGCATCCGGTATCCGTCCGCCACGAGGGCCCGCTGCAGGTCACGGCGGATGCCATACAGCATCTGGAACTCCCACTGTTCAGGAGACACCCGGTTCTGCGACGCGTAGCGGCTGATGGCCTCGATCATCTCCGGATCGTGCGTCGCGACACCCGTGTAGGTTCCCGCTCCGATGAGCGTCTGGCAGAGCTCGACGAAGGATTGACCGATGGTGGCGCGATCGTGCCACGCGATCTCGACCGGTTCCGCATACGCGCCTTTGCAGACCCGCACGCGCGCGCCCTCGGCGGCGAGCGCGGCGACATCGGCCCTGGAGCGGTGCAGGTACGACTGGATGACCGGCCCCGTGTCATAGCCCTCCGCCCGCATGCCGCGTACGACCTCGAGCGTGCGGTCGACGTAGGCGCTGGACTCCATGTCAATCCGGACGAAGATGCCGTGGCGCCCGCCGGCGTCCAGGACGGGGCGCAGGACCTCGCGACACACGTCCACCCCCAGGTCCAGGCCCATCTGAGTGAGCTTGATGCTCACGTTGGCGTCCAGCCCCTCGCTCGCAATGCGCTCGACCGCCTCGACGTAAGCCGCCGCGGCCGCCTCGGCGGTCGCCTGGTCGCTGACCGACTCGCCAAGATGATCCAGCGTGGCGGTCAGGCCGGCCGCGTTCAGGTCGCGCACCGCCCGGACGGCGAGGTCCAGGGTGGTCCCCGCCACGAATCGCAGCGGAAGCCGCCTCGCGAACGGGATGCGCAGAACGAGGCGCGCCAGCCATCGGCGGTGCGCAAGCCACAGGAAGAAGGCGCGAAGCAACGCTGCGAGCATCGGGATCCGAGTGTAGTCCGCTACTGCGTGCGGCCGTGGCCCCAGCCGCGCGCGCGCTCGACGGCGCTGCGGATCAGGGGCTTGCCGGGCACCGATCCGTCGCCGGGATAGGTCCGCCGCCGGATGCCGATGACGGTGGCGCCCTCCGGGTCGATGTCCTCACCGTCGATGCGGATCGTGGGCGAACCCGGGAAGCCCAGCAGCTCGGCGTCCTCCGACGAACGGACGGCGATCATCTGCACCGGTGTCTCGAAGGCATCCTCGCTCAACACCTCGACGAGGTTCTGGCGCGTTGCCATGTACCCCGGGTCGTCGTCGGTGTACAGCAGCTCGACTCGCATCCGGCCGGCGGTCCCCGCTCAGCTCGTGACCAGGAAGCCGACCAGGCAGATCATCGCGACCAGGGCCAACCCGGTTGCGACGTACAGCCGCCGCCGCTCGGCCATGGTCGGCCCCTCGCGCAGCGAGGGCTGCGACCCACGCGGGGCGCGGCCACGCCACGCCAGGTAGCGCTCCGCGTTGAGATCCCTCGCCTCGCGGGTCCGGTACCCACGCCATGCCGGCCACCCGGTTCCGTAGGCCGCCAGCCCGGCAACCACGGTGCCTGCCAGGAAGAACCACGGGGTCACGACGAGGCACTCTCTGGGCTTGCCGACGCCACATCGCCCGCCGCCGCGGCATCCAGCAGCCAGGTCAGGTCCGCGGCCGTGACCCGTGCGGCCGGCAGGCGGCTGCGCCCGGAGCGCACGTGTCGGACGGCATTGCGCTTGTTCTCTCCGCAGACGAGGAAGACGACCTCGCGCGCGGCATCGAGCACCGGATACGTGAGCGTCATTCGCCAGACCCTCGCCGCCGACCACCAGTTGGGGACCGCCCAGCGCTGCGTTTCGCGCAGCGCGCGGCTGCCCGGAAAGAGCGACGCGGTGTGCCCGTCGGGGCCCAGGCCCAGCCAGATGAGGTCGAAGGCAGGCGGCTCCTCGCCGCGGACCGCGAACGCCAGGCGCAGCTCCGTCTCGTAGGCGAGCGCGGCGCCATCGAGATCACTGGACTCGGCCTGCATGCGATGGATCGACTCGGGCCGCACCCCCGGCAGCTGCGCGATGAACATCCGATACGCCGTGCCGAAGTTCGACTCCGGGTCGTCGGGCGGCACCGCTCGTTCGTCGCCCCAGAAGAACTCGACGCGGCTCCAGTCCACGCGCCCTGCCCACGGCGCCGACCGAAGGACGGGGAAGACGGCATTCGGCGTGGTGCCACCCGAGAGGGCCACGCGAAAGACGCCACGAGCCTCGATCGCGGCCGTCGCCGAGGCCACGAACCGGTCCGCGGCCTCGCGGGCCACCGCCTCGCGATCAGGGACGACGATCCAGCGGGTGCGCCTCATCCGCCCAGCTCCTGAACCGCGGCCGGAGCCGGGATGCTGGCCGCACCGAGGGGGTCGCCGCCGCCGTGGGCGGCGGCCAGGATGATGACCGCGGCCCGCAGCGCTGCGTCATACACCGGGTCGGCGGACTCGCCCCCCAGCTGCGCGCTGAGCAGCTCCGCTTCTCGAGGAGTTTCCATGGTGATCTTGCGCAGGAGCGCCGTCATTCCGTCGGCATTGGTGGCGACCGTGGCCTCGTCGCGATCCCGATCGATGATGAACTCGGCGGCCCCCGTCTCTCCATGGGCCCGAAGCCGCACGCTGGTCAGCTCACCGGGCACCAGCTCGTCGGTTGCCTCCGGCTCGATCCGAAGGTCCACCATTTCGTAGTGTCCCTCGAGCTGCAGCCCGAAGCCACCGTCCTCCATCGGCCGCACCGTCCTGTACCGCCGCCAGTCGAGGCGCGACGCGATCCACCCCGCGAGAAGCACCGCCTCGGCCATCGGCGCTGCAACGTCGGGCGCGACGGCATCGACGTCCTGCCGCCGTCGTCGTCGGCCGTGTCCGGTGGGCGTGGCGTAGTGGATCACCATCCGGTTCAGGTTGGGCAGGTACCGTCGGAAGCGCGGCGCGTCGAAGAACTGTGCGATCCGCTCCTGCCAGCCCGATAACCGCTCCCAGGCGAGATCCCCGATCCCGCTCCGATCCCGAAGCGCGGAGAGGCGACGCATGCCGTCCAGCAGGTCACCGAAATCAGACGAGTCGACGATGAGTCGGTCGGAAACCTCGACGAGCTGGTCGAAGACCGGGTGGGTGAACGGCGGATCGCCGGGCCACCAGACCGATGTCGGCAGGTCGTGGATGAGGATGGGGGCCACGACGCCGGACAGGTGCTCCGCGGACTCGCCGCGGACCGTCAGCACGACCTCCTCGTAGCAGACGCGTTCATCCGGCGTAGCCGGCACGGCGTGGCAGTGGGTGCTGATCCGCGCGTCGAGCGCGTCGCCGCTCGACTCGTGGTCCGCGACGAGCACGATGGCGCGAGAGGGGTGACGAATGCCCAGGCTCATCATGGCGTGCACCGCGCGGTCTGCCGCGGCCGAGTCCACGACGGTCACGATCAAGTTGAGGACCGACGTTCGCGCGTGCGGCAGACCCTTCTCGAGCATGCGGGTCTCGTGGCCACCCGACGCCGACTCGGCCGCGCCCCACAGGCGGCCCAGCTGCGCCTCGATGGCGGTCACCGTGGTCCCGCGCTGCTCCCAGACCGGTGTCGCGAGGGTATCCGCCTCGCCGAAGCGCATGAGCTGGCGATGGACGGCGAGCTCGCGCGTGGCGGCTGTGGATCGGCTGCGTGGCATGCGCACGCTACAGGCGACGCCAGGCGCGACGGTCGCGCTCCAGCATGTCGTCGCTGGCCGGGGGCCCCCAGGTGCCGGCTGCGTAGAAATGGAGCGGGCCGCCCTGTCCCTCCGTGGCCCACGCGCGAAGAATCGGATCGAGGATCTCCCACGCGCGCTCGACCTCGTCGTCGCGCGTGAAGAGCGATGCGTCGCCGATCATGGCGTCGAGGAGAAGGGTCTCGTACGCGTCGGGCGAGTCGACGGCGAACGAGGAGCCGTATCGGAAGTCCATGTTGACGCTGCGGATCTGGAGTCCCTGCCCCGGCACCTTGGCGCCGAACCGCAGGAGGATCCCCTCGTCAGGCTGGATGCGGATGGCGAGGATGTTCGGGTCGATCTGCGAGGCGCCCGTCCGCGCGAAGAGGGCCAGCGGAGCGCGACGGAACTGCACCGCGATCTCCGTGACCCGGGTTGGCATTCCCTTGCCGGTGCGGAGGTAGAACGGCACCCCGGCCCAGCGCCAGGAGTCGATGGCCAGCTTGAGGGCGACATACGTCTCCGTCTGCGACTCCGGGTCAACCTCCGGCTCGTCGCGGTAGGAGCGCATCTTCTGGCCCTCCACCCAGCCGGAGACATACTGGCCCCGGATCGCCCGGCTGGCGACATCGGTCACGGCCATGGGATGCACGGCCCGCAGGACCTTGAGCTTCTCGTCGCGGAGGTCGGAGGCGGCGAACTCGACCGGCGGCTCCATGGCGAACACGCTCATGAGCTGCAGGGCATGGTTCTGGACGATGTCGCGCAGCGCACCAGTCTGGTCATAGAACTCGCCGCGCCCCTCGACACCCACCGTCTCCGCGACGGTGATCTGCACGCTGTCGATGTAGCGCCGGTTCCAGATGGGCTCGAAGAGGCCGTTCCCGAAGCGGAAGACGGCCAGGTTCTGGACCGTCTCCTTACCCAGGTAGTGGTCGATGCGGTAGACCTGCTCCTCCTCGAAGGCTTCGCGGATCTCCCGGTTCAGCTTCCTCGCCGATCCGAGGTCGTACCCGAAGGGCTTCTCGACGATGACCCGCACCCAGCCGTGCTTGCCGTCGGAGCGGCGGTCGCCGTCCGCGGCGAGGCGGGCCTTCCCCAGCTGCTTGACGATCTCCGGGTACAGGACGGGCGGCACGGCCAGGTAGAAGAGCCGATTCCCGCCGGTCCCACGGTCCCGGTCGATCCGGTCGAGCAGCTTCGCCAGCTCCTCGTACGCCGATGGCTCGTGGAACTCGCCGCGGTGGTACCGGATCCCGTCGCTGAACGAATCCCAGACCGAGCGCTTCACGGGACGGTTGCGGCTGTACTCGTCGATCCCGGTGCGGAGATGGTCGCGGAAGTCGTCGTCGCTCATCTCCCGCCGCGCGAAGCCAACCACCGTGAACTCCGGCGGCAGGAAGCCGCCGAGCATGAGGTTGTAGAGCGCCGGGCCGAGCTTCCGCTGGGTCAAATCCCCCGTGGCGCCGCAGATGACCATGGTGCACGGCTCGGGAATCCGTTCCAGGCGGAGACCCTCGCGCAGAGGGTTGGCGAGATGCCGCGACCCATCACCGTGATGGGCCGCCTGCTCGGGGAGGACCGGGGGAAGGGTGGTGGGGGTCGCGGCAGCCATCTCGCCTCAGTGCCCCTCCCCGCCGGCGTCGTCGCCGGCGCTCACGATGGCGTGGCCGCCGAACTCGTTGCGCAGGGCCGCGAGCACACGGTCCGTGAACGAATCAGGCTCGCGACGGCTGCGGAAGCGTTGCATGAGCGAGAGCGTGATGATGGGCGCCGGCACATCGTGGTCGATGGCGTCGAGCACGGTCCAGCGGCCCTCGCCGGAGTCGTTGACCCATCCCTTGATGGCCGCCAGGTCAGGACCCTCGCGCGTGAAGGCGCTCGCGGCGAGCTCCATGAGCCACGAGCGGATCACCGATCCGTGGTTCCACATCTCGGCGATGGCCGCCAGGTCCAGCTCGTAATCGGAGGCGTGGAGGATGTCGAACCCTTCGCTGATCGCCTGCATCTGGCCGTACTCGATCCCGTTGTGGACCATCTTGACGTAGTGGCCCGCACCCGCCGGCCCGCAGTACAGGAATCCCGAGGCCGGCGCCAACGTGCGCACCGCAGGCTCGAACCTGTCGTAGATCGGGCGCTTGCCGCCGAGCATGGCGCAGAAGCCCACGGTCAGCCCCCACACACCCCCGCTCACGCCCATGTCCAGCCACTCCAGGCCGCGTTCCTCGACCTTGGCGGCCCGGCGCTGGCTGTCGTGGAAGTTCGAGTTGCCCGCGTCGACAATGACGTCGCCCTTCTCGAGCAGCCCGGTCAGGCGATCGATCATCTCCTCGGTCGCGTCGCCGGACGGGACGCTGATGATGACGTGGCGCGGGCCGGTCATCATGCCCACGACCTGCTCCAGCGGCTCCGCGACCGCGACCCGCCCCTCGTTCTCGGGCTCCGCCGCAAGCTGTCGTGTCACCTCGGGGTGGCGGTTCCAGGCGACCACGTCGTGTCCGCCGCGCGCCAGTCTACGCGCCATCCCGGCCCCCATCCGGCCAAGGCCGGCGACCGCGATCTGCATCGGCCGTTCGCTCCTTCCGCTGTCGTTCGCTTGTCAGTCTGGCGCCTCTGCGGCGTCCCGTCAGCCGCCGGTGAGCGCGATCGCCTGCCGGATCGAGTGCTCGAGGCGCTCGAGCCCCCCGGCTTGCTCGGAGAGATGAACCCGGATCGCCCGTCGGCGCCGTTTCTGCAGGGAGGTGAGGTCGCCCAGCGCCTGGGCTGCGACCAGCGTGCCGAAGCTCTCGCGCCACCCCGGGATGGGGAGGTCCTTGCGCGGCTCGGCGGTCACCTGCAGGAAGACGCCGCTTGGCGGACCGCCCTTGTGCAGCTGGCCGGTCGAGTGGAGGAAGCGCGGACCGAATCCGAGGGTGGTCGCCACCCCCAGCCGGTCACGGAGCTCGAGCCGAAGGGCTTCGAAGCGGTCAACGAGATCCGGATCACGGGGCAGGTAGACGAGGAGGGCCAGGTAGTCGCCCGCCGAGACGAGCGAGAGGAGCTGGCGCACGGCACCGTCCACGCTGACCGGGGTGTCACCGATGGCGGCCGGGTCGGCGTAGACGGCGATCCCCTCCTCCGCGACGATCGGCGCGGGGCTCGGCAGCGCGCCGTCGCGCGCAAACGCGGCGAGCAACGCCTTCGTGGCGTCCTTCGACTCCTGGACGTTCGGCTGGTCGAACGGATCGATTCCCAGCACGATGCCCGCCGAAGCGGTGGCGATCTCCCACCGCAGGAACTCGCCACCAACGTCGAGTTTATCCGCGAGCACGATCTCCTCCACCGGATGCCCCAGCCGGCGAAGAGTGGCCGCCAGCGCCGCGTGGGCCGGATCCGCTTCCGCCGCGAGCGCGACGAAGACGAAGCAGCGGTCTGCCGCGTAGGCCTCCGGGGCACCGGGCGCCTCGCCAACGATCGGGACGATGCCGGTACCCTGCTTCCCGGTGCTCTCCGCGACGAGCTGCTCGACCCAATCCCCGAACGATGACAACCGTGGAGAGGTGAGCACCGTGAGCTTGTCACGTCCGGCCCGGGCCGCCTCACCCATGAACGCGCCGAGCCGCAGGGCGGGATTAGTCGTCGCGGGCACCCGGCACGCCTCCGCCATCGCGGCAGCGCTCGCCAGGAGACCCGCCAGGTCCACGCCGTGGAGCGCCGCGGGCACGAGACCAAAGACGGTGAGCGCCGAGTAGCGCCCCCCCACGTCCGGCGGCGCGTCGACGATCCCGCGGAACTCCTGGGCACGCGCCAGCTCTGCGAGCGAGGTGCCCGGGTCGGTGATCGCCAGGAAGTCGAGCGCGGGCGCCACCTCGGCCATGGCCGCATGGAACGCATTCGGCTCGGTCGTGCCACCCGATTTCGACGAGACGCAGAAGATGGTCCGCTCCGCGGTGGCCCACTCGCGGAATCCGCGGACCGCATCGGGGTGGGTCGAGTCCAGGATGCGAAGCTCCGCTGCGCCGTCGGCTGCATCGAAGACCCGGCTGAAGAGCTCGGGCGCGAGCGAGGAGCCGCCCATCCCCAGCACGGCGGCTCGCCGATAGCCGTCCGCACCAACGGCCTGCGCCAGGTGCTCCAGCTCGGACACCCGCGCCGCCATCACGATCGGCAGGTCGAGCCAGCCCATCCAGGCGGCGAGCGCCTCGGGCGGCTTGCCCGATGCCTGCCACAGCGCACCGTCCTTGGCCCACAGCCGCGCGGCGACACGGTCGCGCTCCCACGCCGCCAGGCGCTCGTCGATGGCCGTGCCGAGATGGTTCGCCATCGCGGCCTCGCCCGAACGCTGCCCGCTCATGCCGTCGCCAGCGCCTCGCGCTTGCCGTCGATCGTGGCGATCAGGTCGTCGAAGCTCTTGGCAAACGAGGTGACGCCCTCATCGAGGAGCTCCGCGGTGACCCGCTCCATGCTGACGCCGCTGCCCTCGACGGCCCTCACCGCGTCATGCGCGGCGTGCAGGTCACGATCGAGCGTGCGGCGCACCTCGCCGTGGTCGAGGAAGGCCTCGATGGTCTCCATGGGCATGGTGTTCACCGTCTCGGGGCCGATGAGCTCCGCGACGTACAGGATGTCCGGATAGGACGGGTTCTTGGTCGAGGTCGATGCCCAGAGGCAGCGCTGGACCCGGGCGCCGGCCCCGCGCAGCTCCGCGAACTCCGGGCCGTGGAACAGCTCCTGGTAGACCTCGTAGGCCAGGCGGGCGTTCGCGATCGCGGCCGTGCCGCGCGCGTTCAGGGCCGCATCGGTGCCGTTTGCCTCGAGCATCTTGTCGACCTTGGAGTCGACCCGGCTGACGAAGAAGCTGGCGACCGAGGCTACCCCGTGGACGTCCTGCCCCGCGGCCAGGCGTCGTCGCAGCCCGCCGATGTAGGCCATGGCAACCTGGCGGTAGACCTCGACGCTGAACATGAGCGTCACGTTCACGTTGATCCCGTCCGCGATCGCCGCCTCGATGGCCGGGATCCCGGCCGGCGTGGCAGGGATCTTGATGAAGACGTTCGGCCGTCCCAGGAGGCGCCACAGCTCACGCGCCCGGGCCAGGGTCGCGTTCGTGTCCGAAGCCAGGTCAGGCTCGACCTCGATGCTGGCGAAGCCATCGGCTCCGTCGGAGGTGTCGAAGACGCGTCTGAGCCGATCGGCCGCGTCACCGACGTCGCCGGCGGCGATGGCCTGGTAGATTGCCTGGTTCCCCTCGCTTGCGCCGATCATGCGGCGGATCAGGTCGTCATAGTGCCCGCCCGCGATCGCCTTGGCGAAGATGGTCGGGTTGCTGGTCAGTCCCCGGATCCCGGACTCGATCAGCTCGTCGAGCCGACCGCTCTCGATCAGCTGCCGATCGATGTAGTCGATCCACGGCGACTGGTCCTGCTCGGCGTGAAGCCGCTGGAGCGTGTTCAACGGAGCCTCCTTGCTAGGCCGATGTGCCGGCCGGGGCGGCGACGAGCCGTCGGGCGGCCCGCGCGATGGCCGCGGCGTCGATGCCGGCGGCCGCGAGCTGCTCGTCGGGTGTTGCGGACCCGGGCATGTGGCGGACGGCCAGGCGGACCACCCGCGGGTGGTCGGCCCCCAGGCCCTGGTATGCCTCGAGCACCGCGTCACCGAGGCCGCCCTCGGGGAAGTGGTCCTCGACCGTCACGATGGCCCCGGTGTCCCGCGCGGCCGCCAGGAGCGTGTCGGTGTCGATGGGCTTGATGCTGTACAGGTCGACGACCCGGGCCGCGACCCCCTCCCCCGCGAGCAGGTCGGCGGCCTTCATGGCTTCGTGGAGCGTGATGCCGGCGCCGACCAGCGTGACCCGGTCCGCGGTCGACTCGCGGACGACCCGGCTGCCGCCGATCGGGAAGCTCTCGCCGGGCGCATAGATGACCGGTGTCTTCTCGCGCGTCGTGCGCAGGAAGACGATCCCCTCACGATCCGGCAGCTGCCGCATCAGGTCCGCGGTCTGGTTCGGGTCCGATGGGTAGAGGACCGTGCTGCCGAAGACAGCCCGCAGCGAGGCGATATCCTCGAGCGCCATCTGCGATGGCCCATCCTCGCCGATGCTCACCCCGGCGTGCGAGCCGGCCAGCACGATGCTCGCGCGGCTTACGGCCGCCATCCGGACGAAATCGTACGCCCGGGAGAGGAAGGCGGCGAAGGTGCTCGCGAACGGTCGCCAGCCGCGGACCTGGAGGCCCACCGCGGCCGCAACCATCTGCTGCTCCGCGATGTACATCTCGAAGTAGCGGTCCGGGAACGCCTCCTTGAAGGCCTCCGCGTAGGTGGAGTTGCTCACCTCGCCGTCGAGGGCGACGACGTCGCCGCGGGCGCGGCCGAGGGCCACGAGGGCGTCGCCGTACGCCCGCCGCGTGGCCTCCTTGCCGCCGAGCTCGTACTTCGGGAGCGCGAGCGCACCGGCCTCGAACCGGTGCGGTGATCCGTCGCCATCGGGCTGGTGAACGTCGACGTGCAGGTTCCGGATCCCGCCAAGCTCCTCGATCGCGGCCTCCGGGTGGGGCAGCGGCTTGCCGTGGAAGCCGTTCTTGTTCGCGACCTCCGCGACCCCATGGCCCTTCTCCGTCCTGGCCAGGATCATGGTCGGGCGGCCGCTCGTCGCCAGCGCCTCCTCGTAGGCCCTGTCGATGGCGGCAACATCGTGGCCGTCGATCTCGATGGTGTGCCAGCCGGAGGCCTTCGCCCGATTCGCGTAGCTGTCGAGGTCCCAGCCATGCATCGTCTCCCCGGTCTGCCCAAGCCGGTTGACGTCGATGATCGCGGTCAGGTTGTCGAGCCCGCCGAACGCGGCATGCTCGACCGCCTCCCAGATGGACCCCTCGGCCATCTCCGAATCACCGCACAGGACCCAGACCCGGTACGGAAGGCGGTCGAGCCGCTTGCCGGCCAGCGCGACGCCGACTGCGACGGGCAGGCCCTGGCCGAGGGAGCCGGTCGCGACGTCGACCCAGGGAAGGATCGGCGTCGGATGGCCCTCGATGCGGCTCCCGAGCTTGCGGAAGGTGAGCATCTCCTCGTCGGAGATGGCGCCGGCCGCCTTGTACATCGCGTAGAGCAGCGGCGACGCATGGCCCTTCGAGAAGATGAGGTGGTCGTTGTTCGGGTTCGCCGGCTTGCCGAAGTCATAGCGCAGGTGCTTCGCCATCAGCACCGCCATCAGGTCCGCGCCCGACATCGAGGAGGTGGGGTGCCCCGATCCCGCCGTCGAGCTGGATCTGATGGAGTCGACGCGCAGCTGCTGCCCCAGCTCGCGCCACAGGTCGTTGTCATTCGTCACGTTTGCTCAGCTCCGAATCGCTTCTCGTTCACATGTTCCTACCCATGATACGAGGCAACGCTTCGGGCCCCAACCGCGCGGAGCCGGAGAGCGAACCGGGCGGCCCGCCTGTTGCGCGGGCCGCCCGGTCTGTGCTGCTCCGGGAAGCGAATCAGCCGCGCATCAGGCGGAAGCAGTCGCTGCAGTAGACCGGACGGGCGCCCGTCGGACGGAACGGGACCTGCGTCTCCTTGCCGCACCGCGCACAGGTGGCGTCGAACAGCTCGCGTGGTCCTCGCGCGTAGCCGCCGCCGTTGCCGTACCCGGAGCCGGAACCGCCGCCCATCGTGGCCCGACGCTGGGCGCGACACGACATGCAGCGCTTGGGCGCAGAGGCGAAGCCCTTCTGCGCGAAGAATTCCTGCTCGGACGCGGAGAAGACGAAGTCCACGCCACAGTCCGCACACTGCAGGACCCGATCGGTGTAGGTCACTCAGGACCCCTCCCAGTGATGGTTGCCGTGTCGGGCCGTCCACGTTCATCGACGCCACCCAGGGGTCTTGCCGCTGCCCCGGAGCCGACCGTGAATGTGGTGGGAGGGGAGGGAAGTCTATCCGGCGTCGAGCCGTAACCCGACGGCGGGAGTATACGCATCGATCCGTGCTCCGCAAGACCCATCGGTCATGCCCCCGGACCTATCCTTCTCCCATGCGGACAGGGTCGATCATCGTGGGGCTGCTGCTGGTGGTCGCCGGGGCGATCTGGGTCGCCCAGGGCCTGAACCTCCCCTTCGCACCGCGCAGCTTCATGACCCGGGATCTGACATGGACCGCCGTTGGCGCGATCGCCATGGTCGTCGGCATCGGCCTGGCGGGATGGGGGTGGCGGCGGACACCGCGCTGACGGTCGTCTGCGGCCGCCGTCAGAAGAGCTCCGCCCCGGCCTCCGCCATCGCCGTCAGTGCGCGGTCGCCGTCCCCATCCTCCAGGTTCACCGCCGCGATCCCCGTGGTGAGGACGCGGGTCGGAAATCCCAGCCGAAGCGCGTCGAGGGCCGTCGCCTTCACGCAGTAATCGGTCGCCAGCCCGCAGACCACGGCCCGCTCGATCCGGTGCTCGCGCAGCAGGCCATCGAGCTCGGTGGGCCGCTCCTCGCCGCTCACGGGATCACGCATCCTGAACCCCGAATATCCGTCCTCCCCGTTGGATCCCTTCCGTACCCGGGGGCCCGCGACCGTGAGGTCCGGGTGGAGCGCGGCGCCCCAGGTCTCCATCACGCAGTGGACCGGCCAGATTCCGCCGTCCTTTGCGAAATGGGGCGTCGAGGCGGGGTGCCAGTCCTGGGTGTAGATGACGAAGGCACCGGCGGCGACGGCGGCACGGACGGCCTCGTTGAGCCGGGGGACGATGGAAGCCCCGCCCTGGACGGAGAGGCTCCCGCCGGGATCGGCAAAGTCATTCTGCACATCGACCACGATGAGCGCGGTCCGCCGGTCGAAGGGCGCCATGCTGCGATGGTAGCGACCCCGGCTGCCGGGATCACGGTCCGGGCGGTAGGATTGCAGGCGGATGCCGCGATTCGATCGTCACCGGCGCCGAGCCGTCCTCATGCTCGTGGGCACCCTGGCCGCCGCCCTGCTGGCCGGGTGCACCGCCGCGCCTGCCACGGTCGAGGCCCAGCGGGTGCAGGGTCTCTACAACCTGTTCCTCGTTGCCGCGGCCGGAGTCTTCGTGATCGTCGCCGGCCTCATCGGCTGGAACATCTTCCGCTACCGGGCGAAGGACGGCGAGGCCGACCTCCCCGCCCAGACCCACACGAACATCGCCCTGGAGCTGGCCTGGTGGGCGCTTCCCACCCTGCTCGTCATCGGGCTCTTCGCCGTCAGCGCCGTCGTCCTCAACACGAACGACGCCCGCGTCGCAGACCCGGCCGTGCGGGTGAAGGTGGAGGGGTTCCAGTGGCAGTGGCGGTTCACGTACACCGATGCGCACGTGGTGGTCACCGGCACCCGGGCCGCGTACCCGGAGCTCGTCCTCCCGGTGAACGAGGTGGTCGACTTCCAGCTCGTCTCCGATGACGTGATCCACTCGTTCTACATCCCCCATTTCCTCGTGAAGCGTGACCTGATCCCGGGCGTCGACAACCACCTGCAGCTCACGATCGACGAGGCGGGCACGTACGGCGGGCAGTGCGCCGAGTTCTGCGGCCTTTACCACGACGAGATGCACTTCAGCATCCGCGCCGTGTCGAAGGCCGATTTCGACGCCTGGCTGGCCAGCCAGCCGAGGAGCGCACCGTGACAACCGCCGAGCTGCAGCCGCGCGCCGCGGTCGGCCACGCCGACGAGCACGGCGGGATCGTCGAGTACCTGACCACCACCGACCATAAGAAGATCGGCGTGCTCTACCTGTTCATGGGGCTGGCGTTCCTGCTGATCTCGGGCACGCTCTCGCTCTTCATGCGCGCCGAGCTCACCTTCCCCGACCTCCAGTTCATGGACACCGCCACGTACAACCAGCTCTTCACCATGCACGGGACCGGCATGATCTTCTTCTTCGCGTCGCCGGTCGTCTTCGGATTCGCGAACTACTTCCTGCCGCTGCAGATCGGCGCCCCGGACGTCGCGTTCCCGCGGCTCAATGCGCTCACCTTCTGGCTGGCGCTGGGCGGCGGGCTGGTGGCCTTCTCCGGCTTCTTCGTGGGCGGCGCAGCGGCATTCGGCTGGACAGGCTACGCACCCCTCTCCAGCGCGGTCTTCTCCCCGGGGACCGGCACGAACCTGTGGATCGTCGGGCTGATCATGTCCGGGAGCTCCGGGATCCTGGGGGCGGTGAACTTCGTGGCGACCGTGTTCACCATGCGTGCCCCGGGGATGACCATGTTCCGGCTGACGATCTTCGTCTGGAACATGCTGGTCACCTCGCTCCTGATCATGCTCACCTTCCCGGTCCTGACCAGCGCGCTGGCGATGCTGTTCATCGACCGCACCCTGGGGGCCCATTTCTTCGACCCCGCGGCGGGCGGCAGCGCGGTCCTCTGGCAGCACATCTTCTGGTTCTTCGGCCATCCGGAGGTCTACATCCTCATCCTCCCCTTCTTCGGAATCGTGACGGAGATCATCCCGGTCTTCAGCCGTAAGCCGGTCTTCGGGTATCGCGGCTTCGTCTTCGCCACAATCCTCATCGGCGCATTGAGCTACAGCGTCTGGGCCCACCACATGTTCGCGACGGGCGTGGTCGACAACCTCTTCTTCGCGATCACCTCGATGATGATCGCGATCCCCACCGGGGTGAAGTTCTTCAACTGGATCGCGACCATGTGGCGCGGGAAGCTGCGCTTCGAGACACCGATGCTGTTCTGCATGGGCTTCCTGTTCATGTTCCTGATCGGCGGCCTGACCGGGCCCTTCCTGGCATCGCCGGCGATCGACTACGCGGTGACCGACACCTACTTCGTGGTGGCCCACTTCCACTACGTGCTCTTCGGCGGATCGGTCTTCGCCGCCTTCGCCGGCCTCTACTACTGGCTCCCCAAGATGTTCGGGCATCGCCTGGACGAACGGCTGGGGAAGGTGCATTTCTGGCTCATGACGATCGGCATGAATGTCACCTTCTTCCCGATGCACATCCTTGGGCTGGAGGGGATGCCACGACGAGTCGCGGACTATCCCGCCAGCGAGACGGGCTGGACGACGCTCAACGTGATCATCACCGGCGGGTCGGTGGTGCTCGCCATCTCGATCCTCGTCTTCGGCTGGAACCTCGTCTCGTCCATCTTCCTGGGCAGGGGGGCCGAGGCTGGCGACGACCCATGGCACGGCTATGCCCTCGAGTGGGCCACCACCTCGCCGCCGCCGCACCACAACTTCACGCACCTGCCGCCGATCCGCTCGGAGCGGCCGGTTTTCGACGCACGCATCGCGTCCGAACGCGCGCAGCGGGGAGCCACCGATGGCTGAGGAGGTTCGCTTCTTCCTGCGGACCGCGCTCTACACCGTGGTCATCGCCGCGGTCTACTGGTTCCTGAGCTACGAGACGGCAGGCTCCGTGATGCTCCTCTTCGTCAGTGCGGCCACGGCCGCCGTCGTGGGCGTCCTCGTCCTTGCTGTGCGGTCCACGCGCGATGAGCTGGATCCGCGGGTGGGCGGACCCCTCCATCGCGCGGGACTGGTGGTCGGCCGGCTGATCGGCTTTTCGAGTCCCCGGCGCGCTGCGGCACAGGAGCCCCTGGCGGCAGGCCTGGAGCCCATTCCCTCCGGCAGCGTCTGGCCGCTCATTGGCGCGGCGGCCGCCACGATGCTTGCCCTGGGCCTGGTCTACGGTCCGTGGCTCCTCTTCCCGGGAGTCGCCCTCGCGGCGATCACCGTCTGGGGATGGATCACGCAGATGGACGCCCGCTAGCCGAACCCCGCGTCCGCCGAATGCGGCGAGGGGCGGACCCTGGCGGCCCGCCCCTCGTTCAGCGATTGTCCGGAGTCCGTGGTGCTACTCCATTCCGGGAACCAGCTCGGCCTGCGGCGCCGTGACCGCGTCCTCCTCCGTCACCTCACCAAAGTGCTGGCGGAGCGGAAGCTCGTGAAGGGCCAGGGTGCTGAGCACCGCCACCACCATCGCCCCTGCCCCCAGCCAGAGGCTGTTCCCCAGCGCGATGGAGAAGGCCTGGTTGATGCCGTGGGCGAAGGCCTCCTGCAGCTGCGGCGGGACCTGGGCAAGGAAGCTCGGCGCCCCGCCGCCCACGTTGACGAGCGCCCCTGAGTCGAAGCCGGCCGGTGCCGTCGTCGGCACCGCGGAGGCGGGGGCCCCGGCCGCGAGGACCTGGGTTCGGATGGCATCCCAGCTCAGGAAGTTGCGGAACAGGGTGAACGCGAAGGTCAGGCCCACGACACCGCCCATCTGGCGGAAGAGGGTGAGGTCGGCGGTCGCCGCCCCCAGCTCGTCGAAGCGCACCGCGTTCTGCACGATGATGGTGAAGACTGCCATGGTGGGGCCGATGCCGATGCCGGCGAGCACCATCCAGAGCCAGAGCGTCGGATAGGAGGTGTCCGCCCGGATGTTGGTCATGAGCGCCACGCCGGCACCCGCGACCACCAGGGCACCCACCACCAGCCACTTGTAGCGACCGGTCCGGCTGACGAGGAACCCTGACACCACCGAGCTGCCAATCAGGCCGACCAGGAAGGGCAGCAGGTTGTACCCCGAGGCCGTGACGCTGGCCCCTTTCACGACCTGGAACCAGAGCGGCAGGAAGAACACGGCGCCGAAGAAGCCGAACATCGCGGTGAAGACGGCGATCATCGAGACCGTGAAGGTGCGCACCCGGAAGAGGTGGAGCGGGATCATCGGCTCGGCCGCGCGGCTCTCGACCCAGATGAAGACCCCGAGGAAGACTGCGCCGATCAGGCCCAGGCCCCAGACCCCGGGGCTTCCCCAGTCGCCGTTCTCCGCGTTGGTCAGCGCGATCAGGATCGGCACCACGCCGGCGGCGAAGGTGAACACCCCGGCCCAGTCGATGGCGTTCGCCGCGTCCGGACGACGAACGGTGGGCAGGAGCCGCCAGATGACGAAGAGGGCGACGAGGCCAATGGGCACGTTGACGAAGAAGACCCAGTGCCAGCTGAAGTTGTCGGTGAGCGTGCCGCCCAGGTACGGCCCGATCAGGAACGCGATGCCGAACACCGCACCGAACAGGCCCTGGTACTTGCCGCGCTCGCGGGGGGTGAACAGGTCCCCGATGACGGCCAGGCTGATCGGGAACAGCGAGCCGGCGCCAAGCCCCTGGATCCCGCGGAACAGGATCAGCTGCCACATCGTCTGCGACAGGCCGGACAGGGCGGAGCCGAGCAGGAACAGCCCGATGCCCAGCATGAGCATGGGCTTGCGGCCGAACAGGTCGGAGAGCTTGCCGTAGATGGGGACGGTGACCGTGCTCGTCAGCAGGTACGAGGTCGCCACCCAGGTGTAGAAGTCGGCACCGTTCAGGCTGGTGACGACCTTGGGCAGGATCGGGCCCACGATCGTCTGGTCGAGGGCCGAGAGGAAGAGGCCGAGCATGACGGCCCCCAGGATCTCAAAGCGGGCACGCGGACTGACGTGGACCGGCGAATCCTCGTCCGGCATCGCCGCCACCGCCGCCTGCGCGTCGCGATTGGTCATGCGTGTACTGTCTCCTTGCCGTCGCGGACGGGAGCATGGGAATGGGTGTCGCCGAATTCGGCGTGGAAGCGTTCGTGCGTGGAGGCGAGAAGCTGCAGGGCAGCGAGTACGGTCTGCTGCTCATCCGCGCTCATGCTCTCGAGCAGCTGGCGGATGTGACCAAGCCGCGTGTCCTCCACCTGGTGGAGCATCTCGACCCCCTCAGGGGTGAGCTGGGCCAGGACCATCCGGCGGTCCGTCTCGTCGTGGACCCGGACCACCACGCCACGCTCCTCGAGCCGGCCGACGATCCCGGTCGCGTTCGAGAAGCCCACGTCGAGCTGTTCGGCGAGCCGGCTCATGGGCGTCGGGCCATCTGCGTCGAGGACGGCGAGCACCTGGAAATGCAGCATCGACAGGCCGTAGGCCTGGCACTGCGCCGCCCACTTGTGCCGTTGGTGGCCCACCAGCGGCGCGATGAGGGTGATGATCTGGTCGGCATGGCTGCCGGCCTCGGGTTTCGTCATGATGCGAAGTTCATTGTCTCCCAACGATTAGCAGTTCGGTGATAGTTACCACAGCATGAAGCATTACGTCAACCTGAACGGTCCGGTGTGCATGGAGCACCCTGACTGATGCGCCCGCGAGCCTTCCTGCTGGCCGATGCCGACCAGGGCCTGCGGCCCGCCGGCGACGCCCGGAACCCATGGCTCCGCGAGGCGCTCGCCGACGAGGACGACCCGTCCCCCGCCCCGGCCCTGGGCGGAGTCGCCTCCGCCGACGTGGTCGTGGTCGGCGGCGGGTACACGGGGCTCTGGACCGCGCTGGGACTGCTGGACCTCGACCCCGACCTGCGGGTCACGATCCTCGACACCGACATCTGCGGCGGAGGGCCATCGGGACGCAACGGCGGCTTCGTCAACGCGTGGTGGGACGAGCTCGGAACGCTCCGCGAGCTGTTCGGCGCAGATGGGGCTCTCGCCTGCGCGCGCGAGGCGGCGTCCTCGGTGCATGCCATTGGCGACTGGTGCGCGCGCAACGACGTCGACGCCCACTACCGCCGTGCCGGGATGCTCACCGTCAGCACCACGCCGCTCCACGACGGAGCCTGGGCCCCGTCCGTGGCTGCCGCGCGGGAGCTCGGGGTGCCGGACGAGTATCGGGAGCTGACACGGGAGGAGGTTGCTGCCCGCTGCCGCTCGCCGCACTTCCGCGGCGCGGCGCTCATGCGTGACGGCGCCACGGTCCATCCGGCACGGCTCGCCCGGGGCCTGCGGCGCGTCTGCGCAGCGCGCGGGGTGACGATCCACGAGGGGACGCAGGTGGTCGGGATCCAGCCCGACGGCGATGGGCTGCGCCTGACGACCCGCTCGATCTCGGGCGCGGGGATGCTGGTGACGCCAAGGGTCGTGCTGGCCGTGAACGCCTGGGCAGCCGGCTGGCGCCCGTTCCGCCGCTCGCTCCTGGCGTGGAGCAGCTGGATGGTCCGCACCGAGCCCATTGGCGAGCTGGTTCGCGAGCGCCTCGGATGGATCGGTGGCGAGTCGATCGTCGACGCCCGCTTCAGCGTCCACTATGTCCATGTCACGCGCGACGGGCGGATTGCGTTCGGCGCCGGCGGCGGCCGTCCGGGGTACGGGGGCCGCATCGGGCGCTCCTTCGTCGATGACCTCGCTGCCGGGCGTCGGGCGATCCGGGGGTTCAGGACCCTCTTCCCCCAGCTGGCGGACGTCCAGCTCACCGACATGTGGGGCGGGCCTATCGACGTGTCGGCGGACCACCTGCCGCGCATCGGCTCCACGGCCGGGGGACGCCTGCATTTCGCGTTCGGCTACTCGGGGAACGGGGTCGCCCCCTCGCACCTGGCTGGCCGCATCCTCGCCGCTCGCGTGCTTGGCGCGGACGAGCCGGTGACCCGGCTTCCGATCGTGGGTCCGGTTCCGCGGAGCCTGCCGCCGGAGCCGTTCCGATACCTGGGCGCGCGAGTCCTCCGTGAAGCCATGATCCGGCGCGAGGACGACGAGGAGGCCGGGCGACGCCCGGCTCCATGGTTGCGCGAGCTCACCAGGCTCCCTCGACGGCTCGGGTACCATCTCGGACCATGGTGAACGAAGGAACGACCGGCGCCACTCCTCTCCACGACGACCTCGTGTCGATGCTGACCGCGACCCGGACGGCAGAGCACGACCTGTTCGCGATGCTCGAACCGACGCTGCGAAGCGAGCCGCGACGCATCGGGGAGTGGTCCGCGCAGGACGTGCTGGCCCACCTTGCCGCGTGGCGCTCCGTGGAGGCGCGCCGGCTGGCCGGTGAGCCGGATGGAACGGGCGCCGAAGAGTCGGATGACGACGCCAACGCGCGTATCCAGGCAGAACGCGCTGCGTGGAGCTGGGAGAAGGTCGCCGGCGAGGCGGACGCGAGCATCGACGCCCTCATCGGGGGCATTGCGGCCACCAGCGAAGAGGAGCTGTCGCGGTCGGAGCGGCTTGTGGCCGGCATCGGCTCGAACGGCGCCAACCACGCCATCGCGCACCTTGCCGACGTCGCGGCGCTCGCAGGAGGGGGCGACCGGTTCGCCGCCTTCGCGCGAGCGGTGGAGACCATCCTGCTCCGCGGTCGAATCCCGCCACGGGATGCCGCCGTGATGCTCTACAACATCGCCTGCCACCACGCCCTCTCCGACGAGCTCGACGACGCCCGCCGGCTCCTGCGCTATGCGTTTGCGTATCGGCCCGATCTGCTGGAGTGGGCCGCGACGGACCCGGACGTCGAGGCGCTGCGCGGCGAGCTTTCGTCGCTCGCCGGCGGCTGAAGGCGGATCAGGGCTCGGATTCGACCTCGTCGAAACCCCCATCGGCATTGCGCCGCAGGCGGACCCCGGGCCCGCGGTGCATGACCCCTCCACCCCGGTCGCGCAGCTCCACGCAGATCCGGTAGGTCACCCCGAATCCGAGGATCGGCACGGCGAAGATCGCGACGCGCAGGATGTTGGTCATGGTCTCGACCGGCACACCCAGGACGAGGGAGATCACGTCGTTGCCGCCGCCGATGGTGTAGACCACGAAGATGAGCAGGCCGGCGACGCCCAGAGCGGTGCGCACCGGGTGGTCAAACGGTCGATCCAGCAGATGATGCTCGGCGTGATCACCGGTGACCCGGGCCTCCAGGAACGGCCAGAGCGCGAGCACCGTGAAGAGCAGGCCCGGGATGAGAACCCCGGGGATGAACGGCGACGGAATGGTGACCCCGAAGAGGCTGATCTCGACCGGCGGGAAGAGCCGCAGCGAGCCTTCGAGCCAGCCCACGTACCAGTCTGGCTGCGCGGGGGCGCTGACCGTGGTGGCGTCGAACGGACCGTAGCTCCAGACGGGGTTGATCTGGACCAGCCCGCCCATCAGCGCCAGGACGGCAGCGGTGAGGATCGCGAGGCCGGTGGACTTGAACACCTGGCTCGGCCAGAACGACTTGCCGACCACGTTCTGCTCGGTGGCGCCCGGGATGCGGTACTGGGTGTGCTTCTGGATCCACAGGATGGCCAGGTGGGTGAGGACGCCGCCGATGAGGAGCGCCGGGAGCAGCATGACGTGGAACACGAACAGGCGGCTGATGATCTCCTTGGTGGGGAACTCGCCGCCGAAGAGGAGGAAGCCCAGGTACGGGCCGATGAACGGGATGCTGATCACGACCGAGTAGATGATCCGCAGGCCCGTTCCGCTGATGAGGTCGTCGGGCAGCGAATATCCGGTGATCCCCATCGCCAGCGCGAAGGTCAGCAGGCCGATCCCCACCAGCCAGTTGAGCTCGCGCGGCTTGCGGAAGGCGCCCGTGAAGAAGATGCGCATGACGTGGAGGGCGATGGCAGCCACGAAGATGAGCGCCGCCCAGTGGTGGATCTGGCGCATGACCAGGCCTGCGCGCACCTCGAACGAGAGGCGCAGGACGCTGTTGAAGGCGGCGGAGACCTGCTGGCCCTGCAGCGGCGCCCAGGGACCCGCGTAGGTCACCTCCGTCGCATCCGGGACGTAGAAGAGGGTCAGGTAGACGCCGGTCGCCACCAGGACGACGAGGCAGAAGAGGGCGACCTCGCCGAGCAGGAACGACCAGTGGTCCGGGAAGATCTTGCGCAGGCCGGTGCGCGCCCAGGAAGCGGTGCCGAGCCGATCGTCGATCCAGGTCAGCATCGGTCTAGGTGCCCTCGCTCGGCTGCGACTGGGTCATGTCCCAGAAGCCCGGGCCGATGGGCTGCGGGAAGTCGCCCAGCGCCACGAGATAGCCGTCCCCGTCGAGCTCCATGGGCAGCTGCGGCAGCGGTCGTGCCGCCGGCCCGAAGACGACCGTGGCCCCGTCGAGGACGTTGAAGGTGGATTGGTGGCACGGGCAGAGGAGCTGATGCTGCTTCGCGCGATACAGGCCCACCGGGCAGCCGGCGTGGGTGCAGACCTTGGAATAGGCGAGGGCCCCCTGCGGCGCCCAGGCGTTGCGGCCGTCCGGCAGCGTGAGGTCGGCTGGTCGCACCTTGATCAGAAGGGTCTGGCTGTCCGGGCGTCCCACGAACCCCTCGGGGAACACCGTCCGCACGCTGTCGAGCGGGAGATCGCCGGGCCGCACCGGATGGCCGTCGGTGTCGACGACCCGTCGCCCCTTGCGCCAGGCGGTGCGGAACAGGTCCTGCCCGGGCGTGGGACCCAGCGAAAAGGCGGGCAGCACCAGCGCGGCGCCAAGCGCGGCACCGGCGCCTGCCAGGAGCCGGATCAGGAATCGGCGGCGGCTGATCTGCTGGGGAGCGAGCGCCGCGTCGGCCGCTGCACGGGCTTCCGGGGACGATGCCAGCGAATGCCGCGGCTCCGCCTCGGTCGGCGCGTCGAGCAGGGCGACGGCCCAGATGACGATGGCCGTGCCGAAGCCGCCCAGCGCCAGGGCCAGGAAGACGCCCTCGATCTGCGCGCCGGCGTTGATGATGTAGATGACGACCAGGCCGATGGAGGCGACCACCGAGAGGAGGAGCGAGAGAGTGACGCCTCGCGAAGGGTTCACGAGCTCGCTCCCTTCCAGTCACGGCCGATCAGCACGATGATGATCAGGAGCAGCGCGAGCCCCAGGATCCAGGCGGCGTACCCCTCCGGCACCGGTCCGATCCCGCCGATCGAGAAGCCGCCCGGGTTCGGCGCTCCCCGCAGGTACTCGACGTAGCTGACAATGGCGTTCCGGTCCGATTCGGCAATTCCGCTGAAGACCGGCATCTGTCCGGGACCGATGATCATGGCCTCCGCGACCTCGACCGCCGTGGCCCTGTCCAGTGGGGGCGCCAGCGCACCGCCTCCCACGGCACCGCCGTTGGCCGTCACGCCGTGGCACGGCGCGCAGTTCTCCACGAACAGCCGCTGCCCGCTGGAGATCTGGGCGGGGTCCACGAGCGGGCTGGGGATCGCGGGGCCGGACCCGAGCGACGCGACGTAGGCGACGAGCGACTGGATCGAGGTCTCGTCGAAGGCCGGCGGCTTGCGCACCGGTTGCGATCCGGTGGGTCCGGCGAACGGCATCCGCCCGGTGCGCAGCGCAAAGTCGGCGGATGCCGCGCCCACGCCGACGAGTGTCGGGCCGGCGGCAGTGCCCTGTCCGTCGGGACCGTGACAGGTCTGGCAGTGGGCAAGGTAGAGCGCCCGGCCGGTCGCCGCGTCACTCGCGGGATCGGCACCCGCCGACCCCGCGGCCGAACGGTCGGCGGGCACGGCGAGAACGCTCGGGACGAGGGCGAGGGCGGCGGCGCTGCCCAGCAGCACCATCGCGAGGAGCCGGAGCCGTCGCATCAGTCCCTCAATGATAGGCCCACGCCCCTCAGCCGGTGGACGCGAGGCGCCAGAAGAGGATCAGCAGGATCCCGAGGGTGACCGCCAGCACCCAGGCCCGGGGCCGGGGAGGTGCCTCGGACGCGAAGCTGGCGGCGAGCGGAAGGAGCGCCACGGCGGCGGCACCGTACACGAGGTGCAACGGCTCGCCGGGCCGGGCGCCGGTCAGATAGGCAGCGGCACCGATGGCGGCTTCGACGACGACCACCGCGGTGACGCCCACGCGGAGGGCATCCACCCACCCGGCCCCACCGCGGAGACCGGCGGCGCCTGCGGCCAGCATCGCGAGGACCGTGGCGGCGAACACGATGAACGCGCCCGCGATATGCACCATCGTCACGCGATCAGTAGACCCCGGGGACGAAGCGATTGGTACTCGCCGCATAGGCGGCGTAGGCGGGATACCGCTCGGCGAGCCAGTGCTCCTCGCGGCGGGACTTGAGGTCAAACCACAGGGTCAGCGCCGCGGCGAATCCCAGTGCGGGAAGGCTCGCGCTCAGCAGCCCCCAACCGAACGACCCGGTGATGATGCCCGCGTAGATCGGATGACGGATGCGCCGATAGGGACCCTCCCGTACCAGCCGGGCGTCGCTGCGTGGTCGCGGGGTGGCGCTCAGGTTCCCGCCCAGACCGCGGAGGCCCGCAAGCGTCAGCCATCCTCCGCCGCCGACGAGCGCCGATCCCAGGCCGAGCGCGATCCATCGGGCCCAACCGCTGAATGCCGGATGGGGTAGCGCGAGCGCGCCACTCACCGCGACGCCCACGAGGATGACAAGCTGTCCTGCAACCCATCCCTCGCCGCGTGGCCCCAGCGCAGGAATCCGCGACGCCGACACCCGCTACCCCGGGAAGTAGCGGCGAAGACGCCGGTACGCGTTCGCCGCCGGCCCGCGCCGGCTCCGGAGCCAGTCTTCGTCGGCGAGGCGCGGCGGTCCGACACGGGGAACCTGGCGCACGGACGCGGAGCCGGGCCCTGACGGCGCCTCGGCCGGCGGGGCCTCCGGCGCTGGCTCGTCGCCTTCCGCAGCCACGGTGGGAGGTGCCGCGTCCGGTGTGACATCGGCCCGCGGACCTTCTCCCCCCGGGACCGGGCCCGATTGGACCTCCTCCGCCCTCGGGCTCTCGTCGGCGACGGGTGCCACGGCCTCCGTGACCGGCGGTTGGCTCGCCCCTGCGGCGCCCGGCTCCGCGGCGCCCTCCGTGACGCCGAGCGCGGACATTGCCTCGTCGAGCTCGTGCGCCCCGGGAAGCGACAGGCTGTCTGTGCGGCCCGGAACCGCCACCGACGCGGGCGCCCCATCGGCAACGGCATCCGCGTCGAACGACGCCGTCGGCTCCGACGCCGGCGGCTCCGCGCGCGCAGACGGTTCGTCACCCAGGAGCGACCGAATCGCCGCGAGCTCCGCCTCATCCCAGCCGCGCAGTCGCGCCAGGCGCTCGAGCTCCTCGGTCTGGGCTGAGGATGGGCCCGCCTCGCCCGGAGGCTCGGCGGTCGCCGGCGGCGTGCCGAGACCGCGCCAGGCCGTCGTGCTGGGACGAAACTCGTCGCCCAGCCACATCAACTCCTCTTCGTACGCATCTGATGCAGGCGTCGCCCCAGGTGTCAGGGCGGGCTCGCCGGTCGCATCGGCCGGTCGGTCGGCCCCGCCGGCATCGCCGGGCGCCTCGAAGAGGAGGAGCTCTGCTGCAGGCGGCGCGGCACCGGGCTCGGCGGGGCCAGCGGGACGCGGAGCCTCGAGCTCGGCCTCGATCTCCTCGGCGGGCGGTGGGGGCCAGTCCTCCATCTCGGGAATCTGGCGCGCCTCGCCGGTCAGGGCCTCCGGGGGCGGTGCCAGCGGCGGGCTCGAGACCACGTCGGGCTCCGCGACCGGCCCCCCGACTTCGGCCACGACCGCATCGGTTGCCGCTTCGGGGACCGTCTGGGTGACCGTGGCCGCATCGTCAGGATCCGGGATCTGCTCCGGTACCGCGGCCTCCGGCATGGCCGACTCGGCCACGGGCACCTCGGCCATGGGTGTCTCCACCAGCGCCTCGGCGACCTCGGCCACGACCTCCTCGCCGAGGATCGCGCCGGAGGCGGGGACCCCGTCGTCGACGACCGGCGGCGGAGGCTCCGGGATCACCGTCTCGGGCATCCGGGACTCAGCCGGCTCGGCGCCCGCGGTGGCTCCCGATGCCCCCCAGCCGCCCTCCAGGTCCTCCTCCGCGATCCAATCGGGCTCGTCCCACTCCGACGAGTAGACCGCCGCGGCGTCCTCGGTCGGGGCCTCGGCAGGGGGCAGCTCCGGCGCCTCACCGATCGATGCCTCCACGGACTCCGGTTCGACCGGCATATCGGACCCCTCGTCCTCCCGCACGGTCTCCGCAGGCGACCAGGACGGCTCGAGCTCCTCCGCCGGGACCGCCGTGGAGGGCGCCACCGACTCCGGAGCCGTCGGCTGGTCCCCCTCGGGGGTTGGGGGATGGAGCGCACCGTCCACGGCGATCAGCAGCTGTCCGCGACCTGCATCCAGTGCGTGTTGCAGCGCGGCGATGGCCTCCGCCGTGTCTGCGCCACCGGGCAGCGACGCGGATGTCGGGTCCTCGGCACGAGCAAGCGCCTCGGCGATGCCGCTGACTCCGGATCGGGATCCGCGTCGTCTCCGTCGTGGCCGGCGCGTCGCCTTCGCCGCCGGCGCCGTCGCCGGCACGTCAACGGGTTCGGCGGGCTCGGATTGCTCGCCGGGTGCGTCGCCTACCTCGGACGCCTCGGCGACCAAGCCGGGATCGGGGCGCTCGTCGCTCTCTTCGCTCGCCTCGTCGGCGGGCGTGTCCGACGGCGCCGCCGCGAGATCGACGGTCGCCGGCACCTCCTCGGGCTCAGACGGCAGGGGCGGTGTCCACCCGGATGGACCCGGCAGTCGCAGGTCGAGCCGCGCCTCGAGCAGCTCGACCCGTGTGCGGAGGCCCGCGACCTCTCCCCGGGCCTCTCCGAGGGCGAGGAGCGCCTGGCCGTAACGCTCGGTCAGGTTCCGGAACTCCGTGAGCAGCTCACGGAAGGGCGACGCCTCGAAGGCAGGGTCGTCGTGGGCGCCGTTGCCGTGCCCGTTGCCCACTCCCGGCGCGTGCGTGTCCCGTGCATCCGGAGCGTCGCCGACGGGCGCAGGGACCGACGGTCCGCGCAGGAAGACGCGCATGCCTCCGCCATCCTCAGGGGTTCCGGCCAGGACGCCTCGCGCAAGGAGCTCCCAGACGCGTCCCTTCGGCACCCCGAGGACGGTGGCCGCCTCCTCGACCGAGTAGCCTTCCATCACGGGGCAGATAGGGTAACGCCTCCTGTATCGCGCGGCGACAGTCACGTTCCGTCCGAACCCGAGCAGCGTCGCCGCGGAGAGCAGCCGGCCCCGCGCATGCATGTCGCACAACGAGCGGCCGCCGTCGCTATCATCCTCGGGCCCATGATCAACAGCAGCCGGTGAGCAGTCCTGTCGAGATTCCGGTCCTCGCCGAGCACGACCTGAATCTCCCGAGCAGCCTCGAGGGTCTCGGGGAGCTCGCGTACAACCTGTGGTGGAGCTGGACGCCGCGTGCCAGCCAGATCTTCGGCCGCATCGATTCGGGGGCCTGGTCGCGCCACCACAATCCGATCCCGGTGCTTCGCGGCACCGATGCCGCGCGCTGGGCCGAGCTCACCTCCGACGACGACTTCATGGTCGACGCCAGCCGCCTCCTCGACGAGTTCCACCGCTACCTGGCCAACGGGTCGGACAGCTGGTACCGGCGAGGCGCCACCGATGACCCGGCGCGGGGCCTCTCCAGCCCCGTGGCCTACTTCTGCGCAGAGTTCGGCATCCACGAGTCGATGCAGATCTACTCGGGCGGCCTGGGGATCCTCGCCGGGGACCACTGCAAGTCCGCCTCGGACGCGGCCGTGCCGTTCGTCGGCGTCGGGCTCCTGTATCGGCATGGCTATTTCCGCCAGCAGATCGACGCGGATGGCCACCAGGAGCACGCGCAGCCGAATCTCGACCCGATGAACCTGCCGCTGCGACGCGCCAGGGCGCGAAACGGCTCACCGCTCCGGGTTTCGCTCGACTTCCCGGGGCGGCTCGTCAACGCCGCCGTGTGGGTCGCCCAGGTCGGCCGGGTGCCGTTGCTCCTGCTCGACACGGACATCCCGAGCAACGATCCCGCCGACCGCCCGATCACCGAGATCCTGTACGTGCGCGGGCGCGAGATGCGGCTCTGCCAGGAGATCGTCCTGGGGATCGGCGGGGTCCGCGCCCTGCGGGCCCTCGGCATCGAGCCGGGGGTATGGCATCTCAACGAGGGCCACTCCGCCTTCCTCCTGCTCGAGCGCGCGAGGGAGTTGGTGGGCGCGAGCCCCGGACTCCCCATCCGCGAGGCCCTGGGCCGCGTCGGTCGTGACGCGGTCTTCACCATTCACACGCCCGTCCCCGCGGGCAACGAGGTCTTCGATCGGTCGCTCGTCACGAAGAACCTGGCTCCGTGGTTCGAGCACACCGGCTGCGACGCCGGCGAGCTCCTGGAGCTGGGCCGGGGCCACACGGACGATCCCAACGCGCCATTCGACATGACCGCCTTCGTCCTGCGCCACACGGCCGATGCGAACGCCGTTAGCCAGCTCCACGCGCGGACGGCGACCGAGACATGGCAGGGGATCGCGGGTCACCCCATCACCGGCATCACGAACGGCGTGCACGTCGCATCATGGCTGGGGCGGCCGCTGCGCCGGCTCTATGAGCGGGCCACGGGCGTATCGCTCGCCTCGGACGTGCCCGGCCCGGAACCCTTCTCGCAGCTCGATCGCGTTTCCGACACGGACCTGTGGGGAGCCCATCAGCAGCAGAAGCGCGAGCTGTTCGGGTTCGCCGAACGACGCCTGGCTCGCCAGTTCGCGCGCCACGGCGAGTCCCCCGACGTCCTGCGCCAGATCCGCGGCCGGCTCGATCCCGAGGCCCTCACCATCGGCTTCGCGCGCCGCTTCGCCACCTACAAGCGCGCCGATCTCATCTTCCGCGACGAGGACCGGCTGGCCCGCCTCGTCTCGAACCCCGAGCGGCCGGTGCAGATCGTGCTGGCCGGGAAGGCCCATCCGGCCGATCGACCGGGCCAGCAGGTGATCCAGCGCATCTTCAGCCTGAGCCGATCCGGGCAGCTCCGCGGACGGGTCTTCATCGTCGAGGATTACGACATCCGGATTGCGCGGTTCCTGGTGGGCGGTGTCGACATCTGGCTGAACAATCCGCGACGACCCATGGAGGCCTCGGGCACCTCGGGCATGAAGGCGGCGATCAATGCCATCCCGTCGGTGAGCATCCTCGACGGCTGGTGGGACGAGGGCTTCAACGGACGGAACGGCTGGGCCATCGGCGGCCGCGAGTCGACCGGTGACGAGATGGCCCAGGACGCCCAGGACGCCGCCGAGCTCTATCGGCTCCTCGAGGAGGAGATCATCCCCCCGTTCTTCGCTCGCGATGGTGACGGCGTGCCGCGTGCCTGGGTCGAGATCATGCGTGCCGCGGTGGCCGGTTCGATCTGGCGCTTCTCGACCGCCCGGATGCTGGGCGAATACCTCGAGCGGCTCTACCTGCCGGCCTCGAGGGCGCAGATCACCGTTTCCTGACCTTCCGCGGGTCGAGGCAGCGAGGGCCCACGACCCTCAGGGCAGATAGCCGAGCGGGTTGCGCCACGCACCGTTCACGTTGACCGCGAAGTGCAGATGGCATCCGGTCGCGAACCCCGTGGCTCCCTCGTAGCCGATCACCTGGCCACGGGACACCGCCTGGCCGGGATGCACGATGACCCGCGCCTGCATGTGCCAGTACCAGGTCTGCAGCCCGCCACCGTGGTTGATGATCACGCCGTAGGCCACGTCGTACGGGTAGAGCGGCTGCCCGGAGGCGGCGACCACGCCGTTTGCCGCGGCCTTGATCGGCGTCCCGCAGCCGTGTGCCATGTCCAACCCGGTGTGGAAATGCTTGTAGCCGTTGTACGACGGCTCCAGGGTGAAGGTCGTCGGGCCGTAGTACTGGGTGATCGTGGTCGGGTACTCGGGCCAGGAGAACCCGCCGGGGCCGACGAGCGAGGCGGCCGCCTGCTGGGCCTGGAGCTGCTTGACCAGCGCAGCCTGGGCATTCGCCGCGGCCTGCACCTGGGCGATCTGGGACTTGAGGCTGGCCTGGGCGTTGAGCGACGCGTTGAGCCTGGCCTCCTGGTTTGCCTTCTCCTGCTGCCACTGCTTCTTGAGGACGGCCAGCTGCTTCTTGAGGGTCGCAAGCTGGGCCCGCTGCGCGGTGAGCTGGGCCTGCTGCGCGTTCGCCTGCACGCGAGCATCGGCCAGGGCGGCGCGACCATCGGTCAGCTCCTGCTGCTTGATCGCGAGCTGGGCGCGGATGCTCCGGATCTCGCCGGCGAGGGCCTGGTCCTGGTCGGAGATGCTCAGGAGGTAGCCGACCTGGCTCGTCGCGTCATCGAGCGACCGCGCGGAGAGGAGGACCTCGAGCAGCGAGGTCTGGCTCTGCTCGTACGCGGATCGCAGGTGGTCCTGGAGGAGCGCCTCGCGCTGCTCCAGCTCCGCGGTCTGGACCGTGATCTCATCGGCCACCTGGGTGAGCTGGGCGTCGAGGTCCGCAATCTGCCCGTTCAGGGTCGCGAGCTGCGCCGTGACCTCGGTGACCTGCTGCGTGACCTGGTCGACGTCGTCGGAGACCTTCTGGTACTGCGCGGTGACCGAGGCAAGCTGGGCCTTGGCGTTGGCGAGCGCGTTGGCGAGCGCGGTCGCAGTGCTGCGCAGAGAGGCAAGCTGGGCCCGCTGCGTCGCGAGCGTGTTCTGAAGCTGCTGCTGCTTCGCCTTCGCGTCCGAGAGCGGATCGCCGGCGAGCGTCGTGCTGGCGGGCTGGGTGCCGACCATCATCCAGCTGACGGCGACGAGTGCCACGACCAGCGCGGCGAAACGGCTGCGCCGCGTCATGCAGCGCCCTTTGCGGTTCGATCCAATGCAGCTGTGCCCCGGTGCGATGTCTGCCGCAGCGCATGGTACCCAACATTGCGCGCCGCGTGACGGACCCGAATGTACTACACCGTAGTACTCGAAACTACCCCGACGAGCCGGCGGGCGGTCCCGCCACCGCTCCGGCAGCGGGCTCATCACGCCGTTCGGCCCGGGCCGCCGCCTCCACCTCCAGCGCGTTGGCTCGCACCAGCTCCGCGCCGAGCAGGAGCACGACGCTCGAGAAGTAGAGGAAGACCAGCAGCGAGATCGCCGTGCCAATCGGGCCGAAGACGGTGTCGTATTTCGCCACGCTCGTGGCGTAGTAGGTGAAGCCGATCCGCAGCGCGGTCCACAGGATCGTCGCCAGTGCCGCCCCCGGCCAGGACTCGGCGATGGTCACCGGCCGGTTTGGAATGACGCGATAGACGATGAGGAACGCGAAGAAGACGAGCCCAATCGGGATCAGGATGGTGATGGTGGCGAAGAGCTCGGCGCTCCCGGGGACGGTGAGGTGGGTGGAGACGGCGTCCTCGAGGACCCTGGTGAGCAGACCCAGCGCCACAGACGCGGCCACGAGGATCCCGATGGCGGCCAGCAGCGCCAGGCCGATGAGCCGGTCCTTCCAGAATGCACGCTTGGGAGCGCGCACGAAGACGCGGCTGATCCCCGAGCTCAGCGCCCCGAATGCCCCCAGGGCGCTCCACAGCAGCAGCGCCAGGCCGATGATCCCGACGCCGCCGCGGGCCTGCACCGCCCGGTCGATGAGCGAGCCGATCTGGCCTGGGTCCATGGGCAGGGCCCGCCCGACGCGTTCGATGACGAAGTCCCTCGCGGCTCCCTCCCCGACGACGTAGCTCGCGGCAACCACGCCGAGGATGAACACGTTCACGAGCGAGAGGATGATGAAGTAGGCCATGGCGCCGGCGTACTGCAGCGCCTCGTGCGCGAAGAACCCGGCGATCGTGGCACGGGCGATCCGCGTGGTCCGCCAGCGAGCGGACCACGCGTTCACGCCGCCGATGATGCGTTGCATGCGATTCGCCATGTCTCTTGAAAGGCTACTCAGGTCGGCTAGGCTGTCGCCATGCCGGGCAGCAAGTCAGAGACCATGGACCTCGACGGGTACGCCGTCGCCATCTCGAATCCGGACAAGGTCTTCTTCGACGGCATCGGTGCCACGAAGCGCGACCTCGTGGCGTACTACCTCGCCGTCGCCGATGGCGCCCTCCGGGGTGTGCTGGACCGTCCCATGGCGCTCAAGCGCTTCGTGAACGGCGCGGCCGGCGAAGCCTTCTTCCAGAAGCGGGCACCCGCATCGGTTCCCGATTTCATCAGCACCGTGGAGCTCTCCTTCCCGTCGGGACGCACCGCGGACGAGGTGGTCGTCTCGAACCGCGCCGCCCTTGCCTGGGTCGTGAACCTCGGATGCATCGATCTCAACCCGCACCCGATCCGCGCTGACGACGTCGATCACCCAGACGAGCTCCGCGTGGACCTCGACCCCGGGCCGGGTGTTCCCTGGGAGGACGTGCGGCGGGTGGCTTCCGTGGTGCGCGAGGTGCTGCGCGACCACGGCCTGGTGGGCTGGCCAAAGACGTCGGGCTCTCGCGGGATTCACGTGTACGCCCGCGTCGAACGCCGGTGGGGCTACCCGGAGGTTCGGGGCGCCGCCGTGGCCCTTGCACGGGAGGTCGAGCGTCGGGCACCGGCCATCGCCACCAGCAGGTGGTGGAAGGAGGAGCGGCACGGCGTCTTCATCGACTACAACCAGAACGCGAAGGATCGGACCGTGGCATCCGCCTACTCGGTGCGCCCGGTCCGCGAAGCGCGGGTGAGCGCTCCGCTGACCTGGGAGGAGCTGCCCGACGCGGAGCTGGGCGACTTCACGCTGCGCACCATGCCGGATCGCTACGCGCGCCTCGGGGACGTGGGCGCCGGGATCGACGACGCGGTCGGGTCGCTCGATGCGCTCCTGGAGCTCGCGGCGCGGCAGGCCGCCGATGGCCAGGGCGAGGCACCCTGGCCGCCGCACTACGCCAAGGCGCCCGGCGAGCCGCCGCGCGTCCAGCCGTCGAAGCGCCGAAGGGGCACCGACCCACGACCACCCAGCGACCCGTCCGCGCCCCGCGGGCGACGCGGTTCTGTCCCACCCGCCCTTCCCGCCGGGGTCGCCCGCCACGAGGATGGGACGGTCAGTCCCACGGGCCGGCGCCGATCGCGCCACCCCCTGCTGGTGGTCGCCCAGGCGGCAAAGAAGGAGGATGCCCTGGCGGGCCTGGACCGATGGCGAGCTCGCCACGAGGAGGCCGCGAAGCATCTCGCCGTGGACGACGTGCTGGTGGACGGGATGCGCGGGCGCTTCACGTTGTGGTGGCGCGTGCGCGTGAACCTGCGCAACGTCCCGGAGGACGTGCGACCCGCGCAGGAGCCACCGGACCCCGACTACGACCCGTGGGCGGCGTTCCGCGATCAGCGCGCCTGAGCCCGGGCGGCCGTTCTAGACGGCCTCGGCAAGTGGCTCGCTGAACTGGCTCTGGTACAGGTCCGCGTAGAAGCCACCGCGGGCCATGAGCGAGTCGTGGGTCCCCTGCTCCACGATCCGGCCGTGGTTCATGACCAGGATCTCGTCGGCGTTGCGGATCGTGGAGAGGCGATGGGCGATGACGAAGCTGGTCCGCCCGTGCATGAGCCGGCTCATCGCCTGCTGGACGAGCACCTCGGTCCGCGTGTCGACCGAGCTGGTTGCCTCGTCGAGGATGAGGATCTGGGGGTCCGCAAGGAAGGCCCGGGCAATGGTGAGCAGCTGCTTCTCGCCCTGGGACAGGTTCGAGGCGTCGTCGTCGATGATCGTGTCGTAGCCGTCCGGCATGGTTCGCACGAAGTGGTCGACGTGGGCGGCCTGGGCGGCTGCCACGATCTCGTCCTCGGTGGCGTCCTCGCGGCCGTAGGCGATGTTGTCGCGAATGGTCCCGCCAAAGAGCCAGGTGTCCTGGAGGACCATCCCGAACGTTCGGCGCAGGTCCTCCCGCGTGAGCTCCCGAGTGTTGATGCCGTCGACCCGGATCGTCCCGGAATCGATCTCGTAGAACCGCATGAGCAGGTTGACCACGGTCGTCTTGCCCGCACCGGTGGGCCCCACGATCGCCACCGTCTCGCCGGGCTGGACGCGGACGTTGAGGTCGTCGATCAGCGGCACGTCGGGCAGGTATCGGAACGAGACCGCGTCGAGGGCGACGGCGCCCTCGACGTCGGGCCGGACCTGCGACACGGCGACATCGGCCTCGAGCTCCGACTCGTCGAGGAGCTCGAAGACACGCTCGGCAGAGGCGACCGTTGACTGCAGGACGTTCATGATGCTCGCGGTCTGGGCGATGGGCATCGTGAATTGGCGCGAGTACTGGATGAACGCCTGGACGTCGCCGAGGGTCATCGTCCCCGACGCCACCTGCAGCCCACCCACCACGGCAATGGCCACGTAGTTCAGGTTGCTGATGAACTGCATGGTGGGCTGGATGATCCCGGAGATGAACTGGGCGCGGAAGCTGGCCTGGTAGAGCGATTCGTTCTGCTCCTCGAACCGGCGAATCGCGTCCTCGCGGTGGCCGAACAGGTTGACGACGGCGTGCCCGGTGTGGGTCTCCTCGACCTGTCCCGTCAGCTCGCCGGTCTCCTTCCACTGGGCGGCGAACTGGACCTGGGACCGCTTCGCGATGAACGTGGTGGCCCCCGCCGCGACCGGCAGGACCAGGAGCGAGAAGAGGGCCAGGAGCGGACTGATGAGCAGCATCATGATCAGGACCCCCACCAGGGTGCAGACCGCGGTGATGATCTGGGCCAGGCTCTGCTGCAGCGTGTTGGCGATGTTGTCGATGTCGTTCGTGACCCGGCTGAGGATGTCGCCCCGCGAATGCCGGTCGTAGTAGGCAAGCGGCAGCCGCCCGAGCTTGAGGTCCACCTCCCGGCGGAGCCGATAGACGGTCCGCTGCGAGACCCCGGCCATGATGTACATGCTGAGCCATTGGAAGGCGGAGCTGATGAGGTAGACCGCCGCCAGGAAGGCGAGGATGGTGCCGACCGCCTTGAAGTCCACGCCCGCGCCGATGGTGACGTGCATCCCCGAGAGCATGTCCGCCACCTGGCCCTGGCCCTGGGCACGGAGCGCCTGCTCCACCTGCTGCTGGCTGGTCCCGGGTGCGAAGAACTGCCCGAGCTGCTTGCCGATGAGGCCCTCGAAGAGCCGATCCGTGGCGGCCGCCAGGATGCGCGGACCAATCACCTGGGCGGCGACGCCCAGGATCGCGACGCCCACCACCACCACGACCTTCGGGGCATCCGGTCGCAGCTCACCGCCCAGGCGACGGAGCGAGCCACCGAAGTTGCGCGCTTTCTCGCCGGGCATGCCCAGGCCGCGCATGGGGCCGAAGCCATGACCCATGGGGCCACGCCGCGGACCTGCCGCGCTGCCGGAGGCGGAGCCTGACGGGCGTGGCCCGCTCACGCGGCCTCCTCCTTCGTGAGCTGCGAGTAGACGATCTCGCGGTACGTTTCGCAGGTCTCGAGCAGCTCGGCGTGGGTACCGATTCCCTGGATGGCGCCGCCGTCGAGGACGACGATCCGCTCCGCGTGCATGATCGTGCCAACCCGCTGGGCAACGATGATCACCGTGGCATCCCGGGTCTCGTCGCGCAGCGCGGCGCGCAGCCGCGCATCAGTCCGGAAGTCGAGTGCTGAGAAGCTGTCGTCGAAGACGTAGATGGGCGGACGCTTGACGATCGCCCGCGCGATCGCCAGCCGCTGACGCTGGCCGCCCGAAAGGTTGCTGCCACCCTGCTCGATGGTCGCCTCCAGACCGTCGGCCATCTCAGAGACGAAGTCCCGGCTCTGCGCGATCTCGAGCGACTTCCACAGCTCGGCGTCGGTCGCATCCTCGTCACCGTAGCGCAGGTTGCTGGCGACGGTCCCGCCGAAGAGGAAGGCCCGTTGGGGAACGTCGCCGATCATCTGCCAGAGGGCCTCCTGGCGCAGCTGTCGAATATCGACACCGTCCACCATCACGCTCCCCGCGGTGACGTCGTACGCACGGGTGAGGAGGTTGATGAGCGTCGTCTTGCCGCTGCCGGTGGAGCCGATGATGGCCGTCGTGGCCCCTGGTTCGGCGGTGAAGGAGATGCCGGAGAGGACCGGGTCCTCCGCGCCGGGGTAGCGGAACTCGACATCGCGGAACTCCACCCGTCCGGCGGGGTGCGCCAGCTCCACCGGGAGCTCGGGGTCGTGGAGTGTGGTCGGGGTCTCCAGGACCTCGGCGATCCGCTCGCCGGAGGCCGCGGCCCGCGGGACCATGACGAACATGACCGTCGCCATCATCACTGCGAAGAGGATCTGCATGACGTACTGGATGAAGGCGATCAGGTTGCCGATGGGCATCTGACGGGCGTCGATGCGCAGGCCGCCGAACCACATGATCGCGACCGACGAGAGGTTCAGGATCGCGAACAGCAGCGGGATCATCAGCGCGAAGAGGCGGTTGACGCGGAGGGCGGTATCGGTCAGGGCGCGGTTCGCCTCGTCGAAGCGGCGCTCCTCATGCTCGGTGCGGACGAAGGCGCGGATGACCCGCACACCGGCGAGCTTCTCGCGCATCACCTGGTTGATGCGGTCGACCTTGACCTGCATGGCCCGGAAGAGCGGCAGCGCCCGAGCGGCGAGGCTGCCGATCACGATTGCCATGAGCGGGATGATCAGCAGCAGGAGCCCGGAGAGCGGCACGTCTTCGCGGAGCGCCATGATCACGCCACCAACGGACATGATGGGCGCCATGACCATTACGGTCAGCCCCATCACCAGGACCATCTGGACCTGCTGCACGTCGTTCGTGTTTCGGGTGATGAGCGACGGGGTCCCGAACTTGTTGATCTCGCGCTGGGAGAAGGTCATGACCCGGCGATAGACGTCACCGCGCACGTCGCGCCCGAAGGCCATGGCGATGCGCGCGCCGAAGTAGACCGCGACGATGGCGCAGATCGCCAGCCCCATCGTGACGAGGAGCATGAAGCCGCCGGTCCGCATGATGTAGCCCGTGTCGCCCTTCGCAACGCCCTGGTTGATGATGTCGCCCATGAGGCTGGGGAGGTACAGGGTGCCGATCGCCTGAACGGCCACCAGGGCGATCACCAGCACGAGGGGGCCGAGATATGGACGCAGGTACTGCCGCAGGAGCCGGATCATTCGGTCGCGTCTCCCCCGCCGAGGTTCCGCCGCGCCCGCGCCGCGCGCATGGCACGAATCCCTCTGAGGAAGGCCGCGATGTCATCCTCGCTCAGCTCGGCGAGGATCTCGCGCAGGTGCGCGCGACGTCGTTCCAGGAGCTGCGCGGAGACGGCGGCGCCGGCATCGGCGAGGTGGATGGCCACGATCCGCCGATCCTCGTCGTCGCGCTGCCGGTGCACGAGGCCGCGCTCCTCCATCCGGTCGATGATCCCGGTTGCGCTGGCCTGGGAGACGTCGAGCGCCTCCGCAACGGCGCTCATCGAAAGCGGACCGCCGGACTCCAGAAGAGCGAGCACGGTCAGGTGGACGATGCTCAAAGAGCCGCGGTGCCACGCCGAGAACATCCGCAGGCGGTCGCGCGGTGCCCAGCCGGTCAGCTCGTCGAGGAGCTCGTCGGCGGGGAGCCGGGGCGCGTTGCCCGGGACGGCATCGGCCTTGCTTTCGGGGCTAACATTCAATGGCACCCAAAAAGTATATGCGACCCTAAGGAGCTCCTGTCAAGCGCCCGTCGATCTCGAGCGCAGTGCCCGGGTCAGGCGCTCCCGGACCGCCGGCCACTCCTCGGGGAGAATCGAGTAGTAGACCGTGTCGCGGATGAACCCGTCCGGCAGGCGGACGTGCCGGCGGAGCACGCCCTCCCGGACGGCGCCGAGGCGCTCGATCGCCGCCTGCGACTGCAGGTTGCGGCCGTCGGTCTTGAGGGAGACCCGGGTCGCCCCCAGCGCATCGAAGGCATACGTGAGCTGCAGCAGCTTCGCCTCGGTGTTGACAGCCGTGCGCTGGTGCGACGGGGCGATCCAGGTCCAGCCGATCTCGACCCGGCCGTCCGCCGGTGCGATGTCGCCAAAGCGCGTCGATCCGACGGCACGTCCGGTCGCCCGATCCACCGTTGCCCAGGCCACGTACCGGCCCGCGGCCACGCCCTCCAGCGCCTCGGCGAGCCAGGCGTCCCAGCCATGGGCGGCGATGTTCGTGCCCATGTAGCGGAAGATGCCCGGATCCTCGCCCGAGGCGGCCACCAGGTCGTCGCGGTGCTGGGGTCCCAGCGGCTCCAGGCGCACGCGGCCGCCCTCGAGGACGCGTGACTCGGGGGGCTTCATGGGTGCTCCCTCATTCGGCGTCGCCTCGCGTCACCGGACATTGGCCCGCGCGGTGACCTCGGCTTCGACCCAGTCGGGAATCTCCCGCCGCAGGGTCTCGAGCGGCAGCGATCCGTGCGCCAGGACCTGGTCATGGAAGGCGCGCACGTCGAAGCGCTCCCCCATCCGGCCCGACACCTCGTCGCGCGCTCGCTCGATCTCGCGCTGGCCCAGCTTGTAGGCAAGCGCCTGGCCGGGCCAGATCGTGTAGCGGTCGACCTCGATCTCGGCGTCAACCATCGGCAGGGCACCGTGCTCGTGCATGAAGCGGATGGCGCGCTCCCGATCCCAGCCCATGGCGTGGAGCCCGGAATCGACCACGAGGCGTGACGCGCGGAAGGCCTGCGTCTCGAGCATGCCCACGCGCTCGAGCTCGCTGGCGTAGAGGCCCATCTCGTCGGCCAGCCGCTCGGCGTACAGGCCCCAGCCCTCCGCGAACGCGACACCCGCCATCCGCGACCCGAATCGCCGGAAGGCATCGAGATGGTCGAGCTCCATCTCGATGCCGATCTGGAAGTGATGCCCCGGGGTGGCCTCGTGGAAGGTGATCGCCGCGAGCTTGTGGAGCAGCCGGGCCTCCGGCTCGTACGTGTTGATGTAGTACTGACCCTGCCGCGAGCCGTCGATGGTGGGCGGCATGTAGAAGGCTGGGGGCGACTCACGCTCGCGGTACTCCTCCACCGGGATCACCACGCAGTCCGCCTTCGGCAGGCGACCGAAGTACTGCGGGGCGGCCGCGAACGCCCGCTCGGTCTGCTCCTGCGCCAGCCGGACGATGGCCGCCGGGTCGCTCGTGTGGTTCGCCGGGTCGTCGGCGAGGGCGGCATCGAGGGCGATCCGGTCCGCATGGCCCAGCCTCCGCGCGATGGCGTCCTTCTGCGCCTCGATCCGCTCCAGATCGTCCAGCCCGAACGCGTGGACCTCCTCGGCGGTTGCCGCCAGGCTGGTCTGCGTGCGGATGTTGAGGGCATAGGCTGCCTCTCCGTCCGGGGTTCCCGAGAGCCCCGGCAACGGCCTGGCATGGGCCTCGTACTCGTCTGTGAGGAAGTCGTGGTAGCGCTGGACTGCCGGATAGATGTTCTCCGACACCGCGGTGCGCACCGTCTCCCGCGCCGCGTCATCGGCGACCCGGGCGATCAGCGTGGTGGGCGACCGGTCCGGGGTGGTGGCCAGCATCCGCTCGATCTGCTCGATTGCCTTTCGCACCGGCACCGCCGCCGAGGTCCGACCGTCCGCCATCCCCTCGCGGAGCCGCTCGATCTGCTGGTCGATGACGGTCGGAAACGTCCGGAACCGCGCCAGCATCCTGTCCAGGCGCTCGGGGCTGCTCGCGTCCTGGTACTGGGCGACCGTGACCGGCAGGGTCTGGACCCCCCAGATGTGGTCGACCGCGAGCTGGTACTGCTTCGCCTCCAGCAGCTCGAGCCCGTTCCTCGCCACGAGCATGAGCATGTCGCGGGTGATGACCTGCTCGGTGCTCAGCCCGGACGGGTCGATCCCTTCGGCCTCCGCCAGGACGTCGCGTGAGAGCGCCTCCTCAGCGGCCCGCCCGGCGGCCGACAGGTCCGGCAGACGGTCGTCGTAGCGATCGTCGCCAAGGAGCGTGGCCTGCAGCGGATCGAGCTCGAGGATCCGCTCCCAGAAGCGGTTCGCGAGCGCGTTCACGGCGGTGTTCGGGTCAGTGACGGACAAGGCAGCACCTCACAGGGAAGATCGAGCGGATGGCACCGCTGAGTGTATCTCAGGTGCCGAACAGGTCCGCCAACAGGGCGGCCGGCGTCTCCTCCAGCTGGTCGTAGCGACAGGCAGATGGCGGCTTGTCGGGACGCCAGCGCCCGAAGGTGGCCGCGTGCCGGAACCGGTCGCCCTGCAGGTGGTCGAAGGCGACCTCCGCCACGAGCTCCGGTCGGAGCGGCTCCCAGGAGAGGTCCTTTCCACGGTTCCATCGGCTCGTCGCGCCGGGGATCCGCCGGCCCTCCGCCGCGGCCTGCTCCTCCCACTCGCGCCACTCGCGCCAGGGGTGGTCATCCAGGGCGCGCTCGCGGTACGGGGCCAGAAACGCCACGAGCTCGGCACGCTTCGCGTTCGTGAACGACGAGGTGACGCCCACGTGCTGCAGCTGGCCCTGATCGTTCCAGAGTCCCAGGAGCAGCGAGCCGATCAGGGTTCCGGGCCCGTTCTTGTGCCAGCGGAACCCGGCCACCACGCAGTCGGCGGTCCGCTGGTGCTTGATCTTGGCCATCTCGCGCTTGCCGGGGAGGTAGGGACGGTCCGCGCGCTTTGCGACCACGCCGTCAAGGCCCGCGCCCTCGAAGACCTCGAACCAGCGTTGCGCGGTGCCGGGATCGTCGGTCGACGGCGTGAGCAGGACCGACGGCGGCGCTTCCCGGAGGAGGGCCAGCAGGTGGTGGCGGCGCTCGGCGAAGGGCGCGTCCCGCAGGTCGACGGCCCCATCGGCCAGGCAGTCGAAGGCGACGTAGCTGGCGGGGGTCTCGCCGGCGAGCATGGCGACCCGCGACGCGGCGGGATGGATGCGGAGCAGCAGCGAGTCGAAGTCCAGCGCCCCGTTGCGGGCGATCACGATCTCCCCGTCAAGGACCCAGCGGGCAGCCGGCCCGCCCAGCATGCGCAGCGGCGCCTCCAGCTCGGGGAAGTAGCGGTTGAGCGGCTTGAGGTCGCGCGACTGAACAAGGAGCTCGTCCCCGTTGCGGAAGACGATGGCCCGGAAGCCGTCCCATTTCGGCTCGTAGATCCATCCCGCGCCGTGCGGGATGGCGGGGGTGGGCTTCGCGAGCATCGGCTCCACGGGCGGCTCGACCGGGAAGGGCATGCGCGGATGATACGGGGCGCCATGCGAGCCCGGCTCCGTCCGACGTCCGGCGGTCCGTTGTCCCGCGGTCCTCGGGCAGTGGAGCTACCCGTGCGACCGCCGCGGCGGGTTTCGCGGGTAACGGCCCGGTCGTGTGCACATCCGGGCTGCCAAGGGGACGGCGGAGTTCCCGTTGCGGCTCCGCCGGGTCGCTCGAGTCATTGGATTACCCGGCCGGCTGAGCACCGCGCGGGCGTGGCGCGCCCCGCATCGGCACCGGCGCCATACTGCGCGGCATGAGCATCGCGATCCAGTTCCTGGGCGCCGTCGGCACGGTAACCGGCAGCCAGTACCTCGTGACCTGCGGCGACGCGCGCATCCTCGTCGACTGCGGCATGTTCCAGGGCTCTCCCGAGGAGGTGAGCCGCAACCGGATGCCGTTCGCCTACGACCCGGCGACCGTCCAGGCCCTGCTGCTGACCCACGCCCACCTCGACCATTGCGGCCGGATCCCGGCCCTGGTCAAGGCCGGGTTCGCGGGACCAATCCACGCCACCGGTGGCACGCTGGACCTGACCGAGATCGTGCTTCGCGACTCGGCGAAGCTCCAGGAGGAGGCGGAGCAGCGCTGGTTGCGACGCCATCCCGACGCCGCCGCGGCAACGACCGGTGACGGCGCCGAGTCGGAGGCGGAGTCCGACGAGGGCGACGTGCCGAAGCGCATCCGCGAGGCGCACCCCGAGGCGCGCACGACGACCCGCGCCGCCATCTATCGCATCGCCGACGTCGAGCAGACGATCCCGCTCTTTGCCCCGGTCTCCTATGAGACGGAGCTCGCCGTCGTGCCGGGCATCACCGCCGTCTTCCACGACGCCGGTCACATCCTTGGATCGGCCATCATCGAGCTGCGCCTGACCGATGGAGGCGCCACCACGACCGTCGTCTTCTCCGGCGACCTGGGCCGCCGCGACACGCCCATCCTGCGCGACCCGACCCCGGTGAGCCACGCGGACTACGTCCTCGTCGAGTCCACCTACGGGAACCGGGAGCACGCGCCCATGGCGCAGTCCGTGGACGCGCTGGCCGAAGCGGTGAGCGAGGTCGCCGGCGACAGGGGCGTGCTCCTGATCCCTTCGTTCGCCATCGGCCGCACCCAGGAGCTCGTCTGGGAGCTCGACCGGCTGCTGCGCGACGGGCGGATCCCGCACGTCCCGCTCTACCTGGACTCGCCCATGGCCAGCCGCGCCAGCGACGTCTACGAGCGCCATCCGGAGGAGTACGACGAGGAGACGGCTTCGCTGCTGCGTTCCGGGGAGTCGCCGCTCGAGTATCCCGGCGAGGCGTACACGAACGAAGTCGACGCCTCCAAGGCGATTCGGACCAGGCCCAGGCCGATCATGGTCGTGGCTTCCTCGGGGATGCTGACGGGCGGGCGGATCCTGCACCACCTCAAGGAATTCCTGCCTGATCCGGCCTGCACGCTGCTCTTCATCGGCTACCAGGGCCGGGGGACACTCGGCTACGCCATCCAGCACGGTGCGAAGGAAGCGCACATCGACGGGCAGAAGTTCCCGATCCGCTGCCGGGTGCGCTCGATTTCGGGCTTCTCCGCGCACGCCGACGAGCACGAGCTGGAGGACTGGGTCCGCGGGTTCGCCAAGAGCGGCGGCAGCACCGGGTCCGATGGCGCGCCGAAGCGATGCTTCGTGGTTCACGGCGACCCCGACGCCGCGAAGGCGTTCGCGGATCGGATCCGTGCCGACCTCGGGTTCGAGGTGCACCTGCCCGCCTATCGAGAGACGGTCGTCCTCCGTCCCTGACGGAACCGAGCCCGACCACGTCCCTTCCGGGGCGGTGCGTGTGGACAACGGGTGGATAACCGCCGGCACATCGGCGAATTTGGTGGACAACTGCCCTTGGCAGACCGCTCGGCGGGCCGTATCGTTGAGGGCGTCCCGGAGGAGCCGGGCCGTGGTCCTGGAGATTGCATCAAGGGATCGCTGGCAGGGTTCCTTCGGGACATTTGCGTGCCCGCGCTGAGCGCCTGGGCGCCGCCGCCTCCCGAAGGATTCGGCCCTTCCCGATCGTCAAACCTGCAGAATGGCAAGCATTCACCAGGCAGGACGGGAGGGAATGGGGGCAGACCGCACGAGCGACCGATCGGGACGTCCCTTCGCGGTGATCGTCGAGAATCCAGTGCGCTTCCGTGCCTGGTACGACGAGGCGCTTCCTCGCATCTTCGGCTACCTGCTGGCCCGTTCGCGTGATCCATCCCTGGCCGAGGAACTGACCCAGCGGGCGATGATGCGTGCCCTCCGCGCCCGCGAGTCGTTCCGTGGCACGGCCGATCCAGTCACCTGGATCTGCGCCATCGGACGGAACCTGCTCATCGACGAGGTGCGCCGGGGCCGGCGCGATCGGGACCGCGCCGCCCGGATCAGGGACCTTGCCTCGTCCGGCGAGAGCGTGTGGGAACGGGTGGAGCGCCGGACCTCGGTGGGAGCCGCGCTCGACGCCCTGACGCCTGACCAGCGGCTGGCCCTGACCCTCCAGCACCTGGACGGGTACACCGTGCGCGAGATTGCCGGTGCCCTGCGTCGGAGCGAGGCCGCCACCGAGTCCCTGCTCACGCGAGCTCGCGACGGGTTCCGCCGCGCCTACGAGGGTCGAACCGATGCGTGACCATGAGCTGCGACGCCTGCTGGAGACCGTGGATCACCCGGTGGATCCCGAGCCGGTCTTCTCCGAGGCGCTGTTCGAGCGTCTGGCCTCCGATGCCGCCGGCCGTCGGGCGCCGGGGTCGAGCCTTCTCCTCCTGCTGGCCGCAACCCTGCTGCTGGCTGCGGCCATCGGCCTGGGAGCGGCGGTGGCGGGCGGCCTCGTCCATCTACCGTGGGTCGCGGTGCTGCCCGCACCCACCTCGGCAGCCAGCCCCCTGACGGTCAGCCCGTCGCCGACGCCCTCCGCCGTGAGGAGCGCGTCGCCGTCCTCGCCCGGCGGCGTGCAGCTCGTGCAGGCGCCGGCAGGGGTGCTGCCCTACCGTTCGACCGTCTCGATCATCGGCTCCTCGGTGGAGATCCACGCCGAGCCGGACTCGGCATCGGCGGTTGTCGCGACCGTCGGTTCCGGCTCGCGGCTGGTCGTCGGCCTGCCGCTCGTCGTGGGGGGCGTGCTCTGGTACGACGTGTCCGCGCCAGACCTCGCGTCTCAGCACGGGTTCGCTGCCCTGGATCCGACCAACGGCACGGTGACCGTGGAGTCCGTCGCCTGCCCGCAGGACCTGGTCAAGGTCGGAGGCGGGATCGCGCTTCGCGATCTGTCTGCGCTGGCCGGGGGCTGGGAGGGCCTCGCCTGCCTCGGGAACACGGAGCTCAGCATTCACGGCGTCGAGATCACAAGCGGGCTCGGGGGGGTCGCGCCCGGAACCTGGTCTCCGCCGTGGTTGGCGTATCCGATCGGCGGCCTGGTCCTCGCCCCGGAGGGCGACCCGGCCGCGACGGTTGCCATCCGCCTGCCGCCATCGGTCACCCTTCCGACAAATCCCTCTCCCACCCCGGGCGTCGCGCGCGTCTTCTCCGTCACGGGCCACTTCGAGGACGCAACGTCGGCGAGTTGCTCCATCACAGACCAGCCGCTCGGCGACAGCTTCGCCGGCGGTCCAACTGCCCCGGTCGACCCGGCGCACGCCGTCGTTTACTGCCAGGAGGCCTTCGTGGCGACCTCGGTGACCGTCACCGGCACCACCCGCGACCCGCTCATGCCGTAGGGCCGGTCAGCGATCAGGTGCGACGCAGGAGGTAGCCCCGATACGACGGGCGGAAGCCGAGGGCCCGCAGCGGCTCGGCCAAGGGTGAGCCGGCAACCGGCTCGCGGTCGACGCGCTCGAGGACGAGCTCCCGGTAGGGACCGATGGGCGTCACCAGCCCGGCAAGGGTCGTAATGGCGCCGGCGGCCGTCTCCGGGTCGTCTGCTGCCGGGAGCGTCACGATCGATCGCAGGCCCCGCTCGAGGTAAAGGACCGCCACGCCGTCGACCAGCACGACGTACGCGCCCGCGGCCCGATGCAGGGAGAACCGGTCGTCTCCGTCGCGGCGCGGCCAGGCCAGCGCGGCGCCGTACGGCTGCGCGGGGTCGGCAGCCGCCAGGACGAGCGCGCGCGGCGCATCGCCAGGATCACGATCTGCCCGCAGCCGGTCGACCGCTCCGGGGAGCGCGAACTGGGCGGCCCCGAGGCCCGCGACGAAGTACCCGCGCCGGGCCCGGCCGGCCTCCTCCATGGCCTTCAGGATCGGGTAGACGGCGGAGAATCCACCCGCCGGCCCCTCGGCCATGACCGCCTCTCGGGTCACGACCCCGTGTCGCTCGAGGAGGGCAAGGGCGCTCGCGTGCCCGCGCTCGGTGGGCGTCCTCCCCTCACCAACGAGCTCGGCCACACCCGACCAGCGACCAGCGGCACGCGGCGGCCCCATGGCCAGGAGCCGCCCAGGTCGAGGAGGCCGCATCCCGGAGCTTCGGGATCGCGAACGCGGCAGGGAGAGGGCTCGGAGCGGTCCGAACGTGTCATTGGTCACCTCGCCCGCCCAGACGAGGTTCCACAGCTCGTCGAGCACCTCGTCGTCGCTGCGCGCCGCATCGCCGACCGCGGAGCGGAGCTCCCGGAAGAACGAGGCGCCGCGACGGGAAAGATGCTCGCGAATGCGCTCGTGCAGCTCGCCGTGTGGCCGGTCGGCATCGGCTCCCGGCCCGGCAGCGGCAAGGAGATCCACGTGGTCGCGACGGAAGAGCGCGACCCGACCGTCGTCGCGACCCAGGGATCCGCGACCGACCCAGACCACTTCGCCCGCCGCGCCCAGCTCGTCGAGCAGGCGCGGCGTGTAGTCCCGGACCCTGGCCCGCAGGACGTCCCGTTCCAGGATCGATGCGGGAATCGCCACGCCCTCCAGCTGCCCCACCACCTCGAGCAGGCGGTCGATGCCCGCGGCGCGAGATCCGACCCCGTGCCAGCCGGGCAGGAACCGGCCCAGCGCCTCGGGCGGCACCGCCTCGACCTCGCGTCGCAGGTGTGCCAGGGTGCGGCGCCGGAGGAGCCGGAGCACCTCGGGATCGGCGAACTCCGCGGTCGTGCCACCCGGGCGGAACGAGCCCTCGACCAGGCCCCCACCGGCAACCAGGAATGCCAGGCGGACCGCCACCAGCGGCGGCGCGATCCCCCAGCGTGCCGCCGGTTCGGCCGCGGTGAAGGGCGCGTGGGTCCGTCCCCAACGTCGGAGTAGGCCGTCCAGCGGCTCGCCGTCCCCGGGCTCGAGCCAGGTTTCCGCCACGCCCGGCGGCGGGCTGACCCCCAGGGCGTCGCGAAAGCGGGCGACGTCCTCGACGGCGATCCAGCGTTCCACGCCGGCGATCCGAACCGCCACGGCGCGCCGGTCCTCCCGGAGCGACGCCAGGGCCGCGGAAGCGTCGATCGCGCCCGTGACGCGAGCTGCGACCTCATCGACGGTGAGGTCGCCAACGCGTCGGAGCAGGTCGTGCACGCCGTCGACGGTATGCGGGCGTCGTCCCCCGGCGAGAGCCTGCAGCTCGAGCTCGACGTCGGCGATGGCGGCCGGATCCAGCAGCTCGCGCAGGTCGTCCGCGCCCAGCAGCTCGGCGAGGAGCTCGCGATCCAGGGCCAGGGCCTGCGCGCGCCGCTCCGCGAGCGGTGCGTCGCCCTCGTACATATACGAGCCCACGTAGTCGAACAGGAGCGACGCTGCAAACGGAGATGCCCGCGGTGTCTCCACGCTGACGACCCGGACCCGGCGCGATTGGATCCCGTCCAGCACCTCCCGCAGGGCCGGCATGTCGAAGACGTCGCGCAGGCACTCGCGGTACGTCTCGAGGATGATCGGGAAGCTCCCGTACTGTCCCGCCACTGCGAGGAGATCCGCTGAACGGCGGCGCTGCATCCAGAGGGGGGTCCGCTGGCCCGGCCTCCGGCGCGGGAGGAGCAGCGCGCGGGCGGCGTTCTCCCGGAAGCGGGCGGCGAAGAGCGCCGTCCCGCCGAGCGCGCCCATGAGGAGCTCTTCCGCCTCCTCGGGTTCCAGGATCAGCTCCGCCTCGGGCGGCGCGTCATCGGCCTCCGGGAGCCGGATCACGATCCCATCGTCGGACCACAGGGCCTGGACGTCCACGGTGTACCGCTCGCGCAGTCGGGCTTCGATGGCCATGGCCCACGGCGCATGGACCCGTCCGCCGAACGGGGTGAGCAGGCAGACCCGCCAGTCGCCAAGCTCGTCGCGGAACCGCTCGATCACGACGGTCCGATCCGTGGGAAGGACACCGGTCGCCTCGCGCTGATCGGCGAGATAGGCCACCAGGTTGCGGGCAGCGAGCGCGTCGAGCGCGTGGTCGCGCCGGAGCCGCTCGGTTGCGGCATCGGCCGGCATCGGCTCCAGCTCCCGCAGGAACGCGCCGATCGCCCGCCCCAGCTCGACGGGTCGGCCCACGCCGTCGCCCTTCCAGAACGGCATCTTGCCCGGCTCGCCCGGAGCGGGCGTGACGATGACCCGGTCGGGCTTGATCTCCTCGATGCGCCAGGTCGAGGCGCCCAGCAGGAAGGTCTCCCCCACGCGGCTCTCGTAGACCATCTCCTCGTCCAGCTCGCCCACGCGCCGGCCGCCGCGCCCGGATCCATCCTCGGGGAGGAAGACGCCATACAGCCCGCGATCTGGGATCGTCCCGCCGGACGTGATGGCCAGCACCCGTGCGTCGTTGCGGCTGGTCACCTCATCGGTCGCGCGGTCCCAGACAACCCTCGGACGCAGCTCGGCGAACTCGTCCGACGGGTACCGGCCCGAGAGCATGTCCAGGACGCCGGTCAGCTGCTCACGCGAGAGCTCGCGGAAGGCGTCGGTCCGCGTCACCAGCGCCAGGAGGTCGTCCGTTCGCCACGTGTCCATGGCGCAGGCGGCCACGATCTGCTGGGCCAGCACGTCGAGCGGGGCGCGGGGAAGGCGGGTCTCCTCGATCGCCCCCGCGAGCATTCGCTCCGCGACGACAGCGGCCTCGAGCAGGTCGCCGCGGTACTTCGGGAAGATGACGCCGTTCGAGACCTCGCCCACGCTGTGCCCGGCCCGACCGATGCGCTGCAGTCCGGCGGCGACCGATGGCGGGGCCTCGATCTGCACGACGAGGTCGATGGCGCCCATGTCGATCCCCAGCTCAAGGCTGGAGGTGGCGACCAGCGCCGGGAGGCGGCCGTCCTTGAGCGCCTCCTCGATCTCGAGGCGCTGCTCGCGGGCGACGCTGCCGTGGTGCGCCCGCACCAGCTCCTCGCCGGCCAGCTCGTTCAGGCGGCTGGCCAGGCGCTCGGCGAGCCGGCGCGAGTTCACGAAGACCAGGGTGGACCGATGGCGGCGGATGAGCTCGAGGAGCTGTGGATGGATGGCCGGCCAGATGGAGTGCCGCGCTTCGGGGCCGGCTGCCGGCCCGCTCGGCTGGTCGTCCGGGTCGAGCAGCTCCCCGAGGCGGCTCATGTCCTCGACCGGGACGCTGATCGTGAGCCGCAGCTCCTTGCGCGCCCCGGCATCCGCGATCGTGACCGCGCGGCCAGGCCCGTTTCCGCCGAGGTAGGCCGCGATCGCCTCGAGCGGTCGCTGGGTGGCCGAGAGGCCTATCCGTTGGGGGGGTGCATGCCCGGCGCCCACCACGAGCGCCTCGAGTCGCTCGAGCGAGAGTGCCAGGTGCGTCCCCCGCTTCGTGGCGGCCAGCGCGTGGACCTCGTCGACGATGACGTGCTCCACCCCGGCCAGCACCTCGCGAGCCCTGCTCGTGAGCAGCAGGTACAGGCTCTCGGGGGTGGTGACCAGGATCTCCGGTGGATCCCTGGCCAGGGCGCGTCGAGCATCCGCCGGCGTGTCGCCGGTCCTCGACGCCACGCGGACCTCCGGCAGCTCGACGCCGCTGCGGCTGGCGGTGCGGCGGATTCCGGCCAGGGGCGCGCGGAGGTTCCGCTCGACGTCATAGGCCAGGGCCTTGAGCGGGCTGACGTAGAGCACCCGGACGCTCCGGTTCGCCCGCGGGCGAGGATCGGTGAAGCATCGGTCCAGGCACCACAGGAAAGCGGCGAGGGTCTTCCCGCTCCCGGTCGGCGCGTGCAGGAGGGTGTGGGCACCCGCGCTGATCGCCTCCCAGCCCAGCTCCTGCGCACGGGTCGGACCGGCAAACGCCTCGGCGAACCAGGCCCGGGCGGGCTCGCTGAATCGGGCGAGGGGTTGGGAAGCGCGACGACGACTCACGGTGCGATGAGTCTACGGCGCCAACCTGACAGGACCCGTCGGGATCGTTTCCGCCAGGAAGGCAGATACGCGATGACCCCGGATCCCTGAAGGTACCGGGGCCATCGGTGGGCGCCTGGGCCGAGCTCCCGGCGCCTCGAGGCCGACAGAGAGCCGCGACTCCCTCTATCGGCGGCATCAAATCCGGATTGCCCGAGAGCAGTCGCGGTTTTCCGCCGACACCAGTAGGCCACGGGCCCCCGGAGGGCCGGGCGTGCCGAATGGCCCTTCCGGGACGGTCGGAAGTCACGACAGGGCGGGACATCGAGCGCGGTACCCTACCCGCATGCCTGCCCGCTACGCGCATCTGCCCCTCCCCGCTTTCCTCGGGGCGCTCGACGCCTGGCGCGCGCGACCCGACCTCTCCGAGCGTCCCTCGCTCGAGCGAGCGCTGGCGACGCTCGTGGAGCACACCGGATTTCTCGGGGCGGCGGTCGTCCTGGACGCTCCGCCGCTGGCACCGGTCGAGCTGCGCGTCGGGAGCCTGGCCGCCCCGCACGACACCGACGGAGAAGGCGGATCCCAGGTCACGGATCTGCCGTTGCTGACGGAGATGGACGCCGTGCCGGTCGGCACCATCCGGATCGACGGCGAGGGCGCGCTCCCGGATGGCCCGCCCGAGCTCGCCAACGCCATCGCCACGGCGATCGAGATGACGAGGGACCGGGAGCGCGCCCGGCGGGCGGAGGGGCACCTTGCGGCGCTCGACGAGGCGGTCCGCGGGATCGCCTCGGTGCTCGACCTCGACCGCGTCCTGCAGCGGATCGTGGACCGGGTCCGCGTGCTGGTGCACGCGGACTACGCGGCCCTGGGCATCGTCGACGACGATGGAGCCATCGAGCTGTTCATCACCAGCGGCCTCGGCCCCGGGGATCGCGAGCGCATCGGCCATCCACCGCGAGGCCTTGGGCTGCTGGGCCTGATCATCCACGAGGGCCATGCATTCCGGATCGACGACATCGCGACCGATGAGCGCCGCCACGGGTTCCCGCCCAATCATCCCGCGATGCACCCGTTCCTTGGGGTCCCCGTCCCGTCGCTGGGCCAAACCGTGGGCAACCTGTACCTCACGAGAGGACCGGGTGGACGGCGCTTCACCACAGACGACCAGGAGCTGGTCGAGCGATTCGCGCTGCATGCGGGGATCGCCATCGAGAACGCCAGGCTCCACGACCGCGTCCAGCGGCTGACGATCGTGGAGGAGCGCGAGCGGATCGGCCGGGACCTCCACGACCAGATCATCCAGCGGCTGTATGGCATCACGCTCTCGCTGGACGACGTGCCGGAGATCGTCAGCGAGGATGAGGCGCTGGCTCGCAGCCGCATCGAGGACGCCATTGAGGGCCTGACCGCGACGATCCAGGAGATCCGGACCTTCGTCTTCGGGCTGCGCCCGGTGGAGCTCGGCGAGCGGGGTCTGGTGGGTGCGCTCGAGCAGCTCGCCGGAGAGCTGAACCGCAATGTCGGCCTGGAGGTCTCCGTCCGGGTCGAGCCCGGCCTCGAGCCGCCGATGGAGCAGGTCGCCGAGCTCCTCACGGTCGCGCGCGAGGCACTGACCAACGTGGCGCGCCACGCTGATGCGCGCGCGGCAGAGCTCGATCTGAGCGATGATGGCGCCGCGTTCCGCCTCGAGGTGATCGACGATGGCCGCGGATTCGATGCATCGGCGCAGTCTCCGGCCGGTCATCATGGACTCGCGAACATGCGGCAGCGGGCCGCTCGACTGGGAGGATTGCTCGAGGTTGCCAGCCAGAAGGGACGCGGGACACGTATCATCCTCACGCTGCCGCATCGTCCGGGGGTTCATCCGGGTGACCAGCGGATGATGGAGCCGGAAGCATGACCGAGCAGGAAGACAAGATGCCCACATCCCAGACCGATGACCAGGCGACGCCGGAACGCCCGCTGCGGCTCCTCGTCGTGGACGACCACGAGGTGGTTCGCCAGGGGCTGGTGGCGCTCCTCGATCGCCGCGACGAGTTCCAGGTGGTGGCGGAGGCCGGCACCATGGCGGAGTCGATCGCTGCCGCCCGACGCTTCCAGCCCGATCTCGTTGTCATGGACGTTCGGCTGCCGGACGGCTCAGGGGTCGAAGCCTGTCGCGAGATCCGATCGGAGCGACCCGAGACCAAGGTCGTGATGCTCACCAGCTACCCCGACGAGGAGGCGGTGCTGTCCGCCATCATCGCCGGCGCCTCCGGCTATCTCCTCAAGCAGATCCGGGGACGGGACCTGGTCACCGCCCTGCAGTCGGTCGCGCGCGGCGACTCCCTCCTGGATCCCGGTGTGACCGAGCGTGTGCTTGAGCGCGTGCGCCGCGCCGCCACGGGCGGTGAGCAGGACGAGCTGTCACAGCTCACGGCGCAGGAGCGCAAGATCCTGCTCCTCGTCGCGGAGGGGAAGACGAACAAGGAGATCGCCGGCGACGTCTTCCTGTCCGACAAGACGGTGAAGAACTACGTCTCGAGCATCCTGTCCAAGCTGAACCTCGAGCGACGGGCCCAGGCGGCCGCGTTCGTCGCGAAGCATCGCCTGGGCGAGTAGCGCGCCCGCGGCATCAACGCCGCGCGACCATCTCGACCATCAGCCCAAGGGCCACCGCCAGGCCCAGGGCCACGAGCGCTGACCCGGCCGCCACCATGAACTGGCTGCCGATCAGGGTTCCGGTGGTGAGGAGCAGGACGCCCACATTGAGCCCCGTAAGACGGGACACGGGCCAGCGGCCCAGGATCCGTCGCTGGCGCGCGTGTCGCGCGACGTCGCCAGGCCCGACCGCCGGCGCCAGGTGACTCCAGGCGCCGATGAGCACCTGGATGAAGCAGCCCGCGACCAGCGGGCCGATGAGCCGATCGATCGACCATCCACCCGGGGACGCGCCGTTGACCAGGACCGCGCTGGACGCCACGCCGATTCCGACCAGCAGCCAGGCAGTCGCGGCCGACAGATGGCCGATGACCAGGTGATGCCAGGGCAGGTCAGTCGTCCAGCGACCCCGGGCGTGCCGGCCATCGAGCCCGACCACGAAGGCGCCGATGGCGCCGAGGAGCGCAACCAGGGCACCCATCCGGGCCAGTGCGTCGCTCTGGAAGGCATACCCCGTCGCCACGAGGGCCGCGCCGCCCCACAGACCGCACACCGTCACGAGCATGGCTCGTCGGGGACGGATGCGGGATCCCACCACCGTGGGATAGAGGTGGATCAACGTCGCCGCCACGACCACCGTGACGAAACCGACGAGATTGAGCCACGCGTGCGCCGGCTTGATCGAGGCCCAGCGCTCGACGATCCAGGAGACGCCCGCGAGGTCCAGCATCGCCGTGGCAACGGCCACGGAGACGGCGATGAGCCCCAGGCCGTACCCCAGCTCCACCACGCCGCCCCGCCGGCCGAGGCCACGCCGCGCGGGAACGAATGCGGTGACCGCGGTGAGGACCACGCCACCAATGAAGGCCGCAGCGCCCAGGGCGGCGAGTGCCGGTGCTCCCGCGCTGACAGCCGCAACGGCGTCGGCGGTGCCCACCGCCAGCAGCACCAGGGCCAGCGCCCGCCAGCGGGCAGGTGCGGGGCGAGCCGTGGCCAGGGAGACCGTGAAGTGTGGCACGAGCGCGCCGATGGCGAGGCTCGCCGCCCCCGCGAGGGCCAGGTGAAGGGGAGCCCAGCGCGCCGGACTGGCGAGGCCGCTGAGCCAGGTCACGAGAGCGGCGGCGAGGAACACCGCCGCGCCGAGGATCCCGGCAAGCACGATCCTGCGCTCTGCGCCGCGATCGACACGTTCCCGGCCCGAGAAGCTGCCGAGCGAGATGAGCCCGGCGCCAGGCGGCTCCGGGGGAGGCGCGGCGGTCGTCGCGGAAGGCTCCGGCATGGAAGCAGACTACCGTCCCGCGGCGCCGCGGTGCACCCGATCCGCCCTGGTCGACCCGTCCAAGAGTCACCCATATTCGGGCATTCCGGCAGGGCGTATATGCGCATGTGCATTCGTACCCTCATAAGCAGTTCACAACGACACCCCGCGACGACCGGACGGTCCGGTCCGTCGGGAGATCAGCTGGAGGGTCACCTCACATGGACGCCATCACTCGAGTTCGCGAGCGAGGCATTGTTGTTCTGCGAATCGCCATTGGTTGGGTCTTCCTGTTCGCCGGCCTGGAGAAGCTCCTGGCCCTTGGCGGCGCGCCATTCACAGCGGCGGGCTTCCTGCAGCACGCGACGGCGGGCACCTGGCCGGGCGTCACGCTTGCGCAGGGCGAGTACCTGAACCCCACCCATCCGTTCTGGGCCAGCCTCGGCGCCAACGCCGGCGCAATCGGCGTCATCAACGTCCTCGTCGTCTTCGGCGAGCTCGCGATCGGCACTGCGCTGATCCTGGGTCTCTTCACCCGCTTTGCCGCGGCGATGGGCGCCCTGATGATGACCTTCTTCTTCATCGCCTCCTGGGACTTCGCCAACGGCATCGTGAACAGCGACGCGATCTACGCGATCCTGCTCGTGTCGGTGGGCGTGATGGGCGCGGGCAAGGTCTTCGGCCTTGACGCGATCCTCGAGAGGACCGAGTTCGTCAAGAAGGCCCCGATCCTTCACTACGTCCTCGGATAGCGACCGACCCGCCAGACAAGACCGCCGGCCAGCGCCGGCGGTCTTGTCGTATCTGCGGACGGATGCCCCATCCACGTCGCATTCTCGCGACCGGTAGACTCCGCCCCGTGCTCAGCGAGCCCGCGGCCACGCCCGCCCGCAGCGGCGGGAAGTCCCCCCAGGACTGGCGCGTCCTGCTGGCGATCTACTCGGTCACCTCGCTCGTCGAGGCGTTCGGGGTCAGCCAGGTCTTCGCCTTTCTCCCGCTGCGCCTGCGCGATGTCGGTGTGGCGCCGGACCTCGTCCTCCCCCTGACCGGCCTCTTCACCGCCCTGATCTTCGTTTTCGGCATCTTCCTGGTTCCGTTCTGGGGCGTGTGGGCCGACAAGATCAGCCGACGGGCGGTGATCGTCCGCAGCGCGATCGTCGAGGCGGTCGTCTTCGCCGGGGTGGCGCTCGCCGCGGAGCCGTGGCAGCTGGCCGCCGCCCTGCTCCTCACCGGGCTGCAGCTGGGCAACACCGGGGTCATGCTCGCGGCACTCCGGGACGTTGCACCGCCCGGCCGCATCGGGACGATCAGCGCGGCATTCGGCGCCATGAGCCCGGTGGGCTTCGCCATCGGACCGGTCGTCGGTGGATTCATGGTCGACGGGCTGGGCTACCCCCTCGCGTCCATCTACTGGACCGGCGCCTGCCTCTCGGTGGGGATCGTGGTGCTCCTGCTGGGCGCGTCGCGCGAGGTCCGCCCCGAGATCGTCCCCGCCGGCCGGACCCTGGCCCTGGCCGTCGACGCGGTGCGCGGTACCCTCGGAGACCCGACCGTACGACGCCTGTTCGCGATCTTCGGGGTGGCGATCCTCGGCAACCAGATGATCCGCCCGTACCTGCCGCTGCTGGTGCAGGAGCTGGTGGGGATTGGCCCCGGACTGGCGAGCGCCATCGGTCTCGTGGTCGGCACCGTGGCCTTCGCCGGAGCGCTCGTCTCGCCGCTCTCCGGACCGCTGGGGGACCGGATCGGCCTCCGAGCAGTGCTCGTGGGAGCGCTCCTGCTCGACGGCCTGTCGATCGCGCCTATGCCCTTTGCCGGAACGCTGCCCTTGCTCGCCGTGCTGGGCTTCGTCTACGCCGCGTCCTACGCCGCCGTGCAGGCCATGGTCTTCGCCCTGGTGGCGACGGAGGCGCCTCCCGATCGTCGATCGGCGACGTTGAACCTGGTCCTTCTGCCGCTCTACGTGGCCGGGATCGTGGGGCCTAGCCTGGCCGCCGGCCTGGCCGCGACGGCCGGGCTCTCCGTCCTCTACCCGGTGGCCGGCGGGATCATGGCCCTCAGCGCGCTGGTGCTCGCAGGCATCGTCCGCGCACCGCGCAGGCGGACCGCGGCGAACCGGTCGCGCCCGGACCGCTAGCCGGCAACCAGGGAGCTGTACAGCTCGACCGTCTGCTCCGCGATGGCCCGCCAGCTGAACCGATCGATCGCGCGACGCCGACCGGCCGCCCCCATTGCCGCTCGACGCCCCGGATGGGCAACCAGGGCGTTGATGGCCGACGCCAGGCCCCGCGCGTAGGCGTCGGGGTCGGCCGGCGCCATGGGCTCGTCGGTGCGAAGCGCGAGCGGCACCAGCAGCCCGGTGTCGCCGTCGACGACCACTTCAGGGATGCCGCCCACGTCGCTGGCCACCACCGGGCAGGCGCAGGCCATGGCCTCGAGGTTGATGATCCCGAACGGCTCGTAGACCGAAGGACAGCAGAACACCGCGGCGTGACTGTACAGCTGGACCTTGGTCGGCAGGTCGAGCATCTCCGGGATCCAGGTGACGCCCCCGTGGTCCGCCTGGGCGGCGGCCACGCCGGCCTCCATCTCCGCGCCGATCTCGCGCGTGTCAGGCTGCCCCGCGGCGAGCACCACGTTGATGCCCGGGTCGAGGTACCGGATGGCCCGGACCAGGTGGATGATGCCCTTCTGGCGGGTCACGCGACCGACGAAGAGCACGTAGGGCTGCGATGGATCGATGCCGCGTGCCGCGAGCGCGTCGGCGTCCTCGGTGCGCGCGTACTCGGTGGCGTCGATCCCGTTGTGGATCACGTGGATCCGCTCGGGGGGGATGTCGAAAAGGCGCAGGACGTCCGCGCGCGTATCGCTGCTCACGGCCACGACGGCGTCCGCCATCTCCAGCGCCGTCCGCTCGACCCAGGTCGACACGTCGTATCCGCCGCCCAGCTGTTCGCGCTTCCAGGGCCGCAGCGGCTCCAGGGAGTGGACGGTGATGATCAACGGGATCCCGTAGGCGAGCTTCGCCAGGATCCCGGCCAGGTGTGTATACCAGGTGTGGCAGTGGACCAGGTCGGACTGCACCGGGTCCGCCACCAGGCCGATGTCGCGGCTCAACGTCCCCCACAGGCCGCGCAGCTGCTCGGGCGCTCCGCCCACGTCATGGGCGGGGGCGTAGGCCGCGACGCGCCAGCCCGGCTCGTCGGCCGGGGCGCCGGCAAAGGTGCGCAGGTCGACCTCGATGAGGCGGCGCAGCTCCCGGGTCAGGTAGTCCACGTGCACACCCGCACCGCCGTAGACGTGGGGCGGGTACTCGTTGGTGAGCAGGAGGGCGCGCATTCCCGCTAAGGGTAACGCCCGGGTGACGTGCGTCGTGACGATTCGGGCCGTTTGGCCCAGCCTGGGCGGATACTCCCCAGTAGTATCATTCGGGGCATGACCGTTGAACCCTCCACGCCGCCGGCCACCGCGGAGACCGGCGACCTCGCGACCGAGCTGACCCTTCCCGTCATCGGGATGACCTGCGCAAGCTGCGTCAATCGCATCGAGCGGTTCCTCAACCGCGCCGACGGCGTCGCCGAGGCCACCATCAACCTGGCGTCCGAACGTGCGACGGTGCGTTTCGACCCCGCGCTCATCGACCGGGCCGCGATCGTCAAGACCATCGAGGCGGCCGGATACGAGGTCGCCGCCGAGCAGGCTGCCGGAGCCATGACCGAGGCCGGAGCCGCCGAACGAGCCGAAGCCGCTGAGGAGGCGCAGCGCGCGGCCGAGCGGCGAGAGCTCATCACGGGGGCGGTGGTGGCCACCACCGCCGGCCTGGCGATGATGGCGGTCATGCTCTGGCCCGGCGGCGTGCCGTGGCCCATGGAGCGCGTCAACGTCTGGCTGCTCGTCCCCGCCACCCTCGTCGAGTTTGTGCTGGGACGGCGGTTCCTGGTCCGCGCCGCGAAAGGGCTCCCCCACCTCGACCTCACCATGGACACCCTGGTCGCCATGGGGACCCTGGCGGCGTACGGCTACTCGCTCTTCATCACGCTCATGCCGGATGTCGTCACTTCTGCCGGCCTGAGCCTGGAGACCTATTTCGACTCGGCCGCGGTGATCATTGGCCTCGTGCTCTTCGGGCGCTGGCTGGAGGCGCGGGCCAAGGGCCAGGCGGCCGGGGCCGTCAAGGCGCTGCTTCGCCTCCGTCCGCAGACCGCGCGCGTCATCCGCGACGGCCACGAGGCGGACATCCCCGTCGAGGAGGTTCGAGCCGGCGATCTCGTCCGGGTCCGGCCCGGTGACAAGGTGCCGGTCGACGGGACGATCATCGAGGGCGCATCGGCGCTCGACGAGTCGATGCTCACCGGCGAGTCGCTTCCCGTGGAGAAGTCTGTGGGCGGCGCGGTGATCGGCGCGACCCTCAACACGTCGGGCTCCTTCGTCATGCGTGCCGAGCGCGTGGGTCGCGACACCGCGCTGGCGCAGATCGTCGCGCTCGTCGAGCGCGCCCAGGGCTCGAAGGCGCCCATCCAGCGCGTCGCCGACGCGGTCACCGGCTGGTTCGTGCCGGCGGTGGTCGGGGCAGCGACGCTCACGTTCGTCGTCTGGATGCTCATCGGGCCCGAGCCGCGCCTGCCGTTCGGGCTCGCCAGCGCCATCGCGGTGCTGATCATCGCCTGCCCGTGTGCCATGGGCCTGGCAACGCCCACGGCCATCATGGTCGGCACCGGCAAGGGCGCCGAGCACGGGATCCTGGTCCGCGACGGATCCGCCCTCGAGCAGGCGCAGCGCATCACGGCCATCGTCCTCGACAAGACGGGCACCATCACCCGGGGTCGGCCCGAGGTGACCAACGTCATCGGTGCCGCAGGCGTGGATGATCGCGAGCTCCTGGGCCTGGCCGCATCCGTGGAGCGCGGAAGCGAGCACCCGATCGCCGAGGCGATCGTCCGCAGGGCCGACGGCGACGCGCTCGACGTCCCGACCGCCGAGGGCTTTGCGGCCCTCGCCGGGTTGGGCGCCTCCGCGCGCGTCGGAGCACGGCTCGTGCGGGTTGGATCGGCCCGCCTCCTGACGGAGGCCGGTATCGACCCCGCGCCGCTCGCGAGCGTGGCAGAGCAGGCGGAGGCAGCAGGGCAGTCCGCCGTCTACGTCGCTCGTGACGATCTCCTGCTCGGCGTGCTGACCGTCGCGGACACCGTCAAGCCGGAGTCCGCCGAGGCGGTCCGCCGCCTGCGGGAGACGGGCCTCGAGGTGTGGATGATCACCGGCGATCGTCGGGGCGCGGCGGTCGCCATCGGCGCTGCCGTCGACATCAAGCCCGATCGGATCCTCGCCGAGGTCCTGCCCGACCAGAAGGCCGCCAAGGTCGCCGAGCTCCAGGCGGCCGGAGCGGTGGTCGCCATGGTCGGCGACGGGGTCAACGACGCACCGGCCCTCGCCCAGGCCGACCTGGGGATCGCCATCGGGACGGGCGCCGACGTCGCCCTCGAGGCGAGCGACATCACGCTGGTCGGCGACGACCTCCGCGGCGTGCCGACCGCCGTGCGCCTCTCCCGCGCGACGATGCGGACCATCCGCCAGAACCTGGGCTGGGCCTTCGGCTACAACATCGTGCTGATTCCCATCGCCGCCGGCGCGCTCTACCCGTTGACCGGCTGGCAGCTTTCTCCCGCCCTGGCCGCGGGCGCCATGGCCTTCTCGAGCGTCAGCGTCGTCAGCAACTCGCTGCGGCTCCGCCGGTTCCGGGTCCGCTGAGGACCTGCCGGCATGACGCCCCTCGACAACAGCAGACAAGGAGCACCAGGACCGATGACCGACACCCGCACCGCCCCGATCGCCAAGGACCCCGTCTGCGGCATGGAGGTCAGCCCGGAGGTGGCAACCGCCAAGGGACTGACCGCCGAGCACGATGGCGAGACGTACTACTTCTGCGGCAAGGGCTGCCAGCTCGACTTCATGGACGACCCGCAGCCGTACTTCGAGCCCGGGTACGAGCCCCACATGTAGCACCCGACGCCGCGGCTTGACGCGGCACCCCGGTGATCCCGATAATTCGGGCCAGCCGAACTATCTGGAGAATCCGAACATTCCGTATCCTCCGAATGAGCCCGCGAGGGGGCGTGCCGTCGAGCGGGCGATGGAGGCGTTCGAGCGCTTCCACGAGCGGATCACGGCGCTGCACGCTCCCGAGATGGCGGACGTCCACCTCACGCTCGCCCAGCTCAAGGCGCTCTACCTCGTTGCGGCAACCGGACCGATCCGAATCAGCACGCTCGCCGTACAGCTTGGCACGGCGGTCTCGACCACCAGCGGGGTCGTCGACAGGCTGGTCGGAATGGAGCTCCTCGAGCGCGTCGGGAGCCCCGCGGATCGCAGGCAGGTGCTCGTCAGGGCCACGCCCGAAGCCCTGCGCCGACTGGAGGAGATGTCCGAGCTCGGGCGCGAGCGGATGCGCGATCTCCTCGTGCGCCTGCCGACCGCCACGGATATCGAGACCGTTGCACGCGCCGTGCGCCTGCTGACCGATGCGGCCGCCACCATCACCGAGGAAAGCCACCGATGACCTGGATCTCCCGAGCCGCCATCAGTCGACGAACCGTCACCCTCCTGCTCGCAGCCGCGCTCTTCGGCGGCGGGATCGTTGCCTGGGCCAACCTCAAGCAGGAGCTCCTGCCTGACGTCTCGTTCCCGGTGGCAACCGTCCTGGCTCCCTACCCCGGCGCCGCAGCGGACGAGGTCGCCGGGCAGGTCGTGGGGCCAATCGAGCGGGCTGTCGAGTCGGTGGCGGGCATCGACCAGGTCCGATCCACCTCCGCGAACTCGATCGGCTTCGTGATCGCGCAGTTTGCCTACGGCACCAACGTCGACGAGGCGGTCTCCAGCATGGAGAAGTCCATGGCCGCGCTGTCGTTGCCGCAGGGGGTGAGTCCGCAGGTCTCCGCCTTCAACATCAACCAGGCACCGGTGGTGATCGCCTCCATCTCGTCGGCGAGCAGCTCCCTCACCGAGCTGAGCCAGGTCGCCGCCACGCAGGTCGTGCCGGAGCTCGAGGGAATCACCGGCGTTGCCAACGTCCGGGTGACGGGCGGCCTGACCGGCCAGGTCACCGTCACCCTGGATGCGGCGGCGATCGCCCGGACCGGAGTCTCCTACCAGCAGATCGCCGCTGCCCTTGGCGCGGCGAACGTGACCATCCCCGCTGGCCAGCTGGCTGCAGGCGACGAAGCCATCCCGGTCACCGTGATCAGCCAGCTCGCCTCCCTCGACGCGCTGCGGCAGATCGTGGTCGGGGTCGACCAGGCCGGCGGAGCGCCGGTCCCCGTCCACCTTGGCGACGTTGCCGCCATCGCGCAGCGGCAGGTCGCGGCCAGCGGGTACGGGAGCCTGAACGGTCGCCAGGCGCTGGGGATCAGCATCAGCAAGACCGTCTCGGCCAACACCGTGCAGGTCGCCGATGCGGTGACCGCCAAGCTCCACGAGATCGCGGCGTCCGGCGGTTCGGACCTCAAGATCGACGTCGTCTCGAACCAGGCAGACTTCATCATCGAATCGCGGGACGGCCTGCTGCGGGAGGGCGGCCTGGGGGCGCTCTTCGCCATCCTCACCATCTTTGCCTTCCTGTTCAGCCTCCGCTCGACCTTCGTCGCGGCGCTCAGCATCCCGCTCTCCCTGCTCATCGCGCTGGTGCTCATGCAGTTCAGCGGGGTGACCATCAACATCATGACCCTGGGCGGCCTGGCGGTGGCCGTGGGGCGCGTGGTCGACGACTCGATCGTCGTCCTCGAGAACATCTACCGTCACCGGGCCATGGGCGAGGACCGCCTTGCCGCGGCCCTGCACGGCCCGTCCGAGGTGGCGTCCGCGATCACCTCGAGCACGTTGACCACGGTCGCCGTCTTCCTCCCGCTGGGCTTCGCCGGCGGCCTCGTCAGCCAGTTCTTCCTCCCCTTCGCGCTGACGGTCACCTTCGCCCTCCTTGGCTCCCTGGTGGTGGCGTTGACGGTGATCCCCGTGCTCGGATACTTCTTCGTGCAGGCGCCGCCTGACGAGGTCGACGCCTCCGGCGAGCCCCGGCGCTCCTTCTGGGTTCGCCTCTACGACCCGACCATCCGCTTCGTGCTGCACTCTCGATGGCGATCCGCCGGGGTGGTCGCGGCGGCCTTCATCCTGTTCGTGGGTTCGCTGGTGATCGTGCCGCTCCTGCCGACCCAGTTCCTGAACTCGGGATCGGAGAAGATCCTCACCGCCAGCCTCTCCCCGCCGGCTGGCACCACCTCGGCAGCCGTGCGCGATCGCGCGCAGGAGGCGGAGGCAATCCTGCTCGCCGATCGCGAGGTCACCCTGGTGCAGACCACGGTCCCCGCCGAGGGCGACACGGGCTTCCAGACCCTCATCGCCGCGCAATCCGGCAGGGCCGCGAACTCGGCCACCATGATCGTCCGTCTCGACTCGAAGGCAGATCTCGTGTCCGCGGCGCAGCGCCTCGAGGGCGAGCTTGCGCCGGTGAGCGTCGGCGGCTGGGATGCCTCGGTCCAGCAGGCCAACGGGCCCGGCGGCGGGGGGACGATCTCGCTCGTGGTGACCGGACCCGACGCGGACACCGTGGAGTCCGCGACCCAGACGGTGGGCTCATCGCTGAAGGGCGTCGACGGCCTGGCCGGCGTCACGAGCGACCTCGTTGCCGCCGCTCCCCAGATCGTGGTGCGCATCGACCCGGCCCGGGCGGCCGCGGCGGGCCTCAGCCCGGCCCAGGTGGGTGGCGTGGTGCGCGGCGTCCTGACCCCCACGACCATCAGCAGGCTCGAGCCGGCGTCGGGCGGGGCGCCCCAGGACATCGTGCTCCGATTCGACCCGAGCGCCATTGCCTCGGTGACGGCCCTGCAGCAGCTCAACGTGGGACCGGGAATCACCCTTGCTGACGTTGCCGATGTCACCCAGCAGGATGTCCGCGCCACGATCACCCGGATCGACGCCGCGCCGGCTGCCACGGTGAGCGCGGAGATCACGAGCGAGGACACGGGCGCCGTCTCCGCCGCGGTGACCGGCCGGATCGACGATCTTCAGGCCTCGGGCGCTCTGCCGGCCGGGGTTTCGGTCGAGATCGGCGGCGTGAGCCAGCAGCAGGCGGAGGCATTCGGCGGACTCTTCACCGCGATGGGCGTGGCCGTCGTGCTCGTCTACGTGATGCTGGTCCTGGCGTTCAACTCGCTGCTCACACCCTTCATCATCCTGTTCAGCCTGCCGTTCGCCACCGTGGGCGCCTTCCCGGCCCTGCTCCTCACCGGGCACGCGATCGGGGTCAGCGCCCTCATCGGCTTCCTCATGCTGATCGGCATCGTGGTGACGAACGCGATCGTGCTCCTCGACCTCGTCGAGCGCCACCGCGGCGAGGGCCTGCCCGTCCGCGAGGCTCTGATCCGCGGCGGCCACACGCGGGTACGGCCGATCCTGATGACCGCCATCGCCACGATCCTGGCCCTCGTTCCGCTGGCCGCGGGATTCAACGAGGGATCGATCATCGCCGCGGAGCTCGGGACGGTGGTCATCGGCGGGCTGCTCAGCTCGACCTTCCTGACACTGATCGTGGTGCCGGCCGCCTACAACCTGGTGAACGGGCGGTCGCGTCGCGACCGGCCGGCGACCGCGGAGTCCCCGGGCGCCGTCGCAGGCTGAGGTCCCCAAGGGACGACGAAGTCGGCCGGGGCCGGTAGACTTCAGCACCGCATGTCCCTCATCAGCGCCCGCTCCCTCACGCATCGCTACCCCGGCGACGTCCTCGCCCTGGACTCGCTCACGCTCGACGTGGAGCCGGGGATCATCGGGTTGGTCGGCGCGAATGGCGCCGGCAAGAGCACCTTCCTCAAGATCCTGCTCGGCCTGCTGGACCCGACCAGCGGCGATGCCTCCGTGCTCGGCTTCGACGTTCGCCGCGAGGGAACTCGCATCCGCGCCCTGGTCGGCTACATGCCCGAGCACGACTGCCTCCCGCCGGACCTGTCCGGCACCGAGTTCGTCACCCACATGGGCCGGATGTCCGGGCTCCCTGCCGCCGGCGCGCGGGAGCGGGCGGCCGACGTCCTGCGCCATGTGGGCCTCTACGAGGAGCGCTACCGGCCCATCGGCGGCTATTCGACCGGCATGAAGCAGCGCGTCAAGCTCGCCCAGGCGCTGGTACACGACCCCAAGCTCCTCCTCCTCGACGAGCCGACGAACGGCCTGGATCCGGCTGGCCGCGACGAGATGCTCCAGCTGATCCGTCGAACCGGGACCGAGTTCGGCATCGCCACGCTGGTCGCCAGCCACCTCCTTGGCGAGATCGAGCGGGTCTGCACCTTCCTGCTGGCCATCGACGCCGGGCGGCTCCTGCGGGCTGCGCCCATCGCGACCTTCACGGAACGGACCGGCACGCTGGCCGTCGAGGTCGAGGAGGGGTCAGAGGCGCTCGCTGCGAGGCTGACGGCGGCGGGCCTGGCCGCCACGGCCAGCGGCCGCACGGTCCTGGTCGAAGCGAGCGACGGACAGCCGTTCGACCTGGTGCGCGATGCGGTCGACGACCTGGGCCTGGCGCTCGTGCGCCTCGAGCAGCGACGGCACCGCCTGGAGGACCTCTTCCGCGACGATGCGGGTAGCGAGGCCGCCCATGACGCAGCCTGAGCCGATGCCGGTCGGCCCGACGGCAGCATCCGATGCGAATGCCGGCGCCATCTACGACATCGGCTATCGCGGCTACGAAGGACCACGGCTGGGTCGCCGGGCTGCGGTCTGGGCGCTCTTCGTCGCCAGTCTGCGTGCCTGCTTCGGCCTGGGCCGCAGCGGTCGGGCCAAGATCGTCCCCTTCGGGGCGCTGGCCTTCGCGTCGTTCCCGGCCATCGTCCAGAGTGCCATCAGCGCAACCGCCGGTCCGGTCGCCTCCCGGGTCGGCGTGACCTACGACAACTACCTGTGGCAGTCGAGCATCCTGTCGGTCATCTTCCTCGCGGCGCAGGCACCCGAGCTCCTGGGGGGCGACCAGCGCAACCGGGTCCTGACGCTCTACTTCGCGCACGCCCTCGAACGGATCGACTACGCGCTGGCAAAGCTGGCGGCGATCACCGCGGGGTTGCTGGTGATCACCGTGGTGCCCCTGCTTATCCTCTTCCTGGGGCAGACCTTCGTCGCGTCGGACCTGTTCGCCGGCTTCCGCGACCAGCTCGGCTACCTGCCGGAGATCGCGGGAACCGGGATCGTCTATGCGCTCCTCCTCGCGGCCATCGGGATGTCGATCTCGGCCTTCACGCCGCGCCGCGCCTACGCCACGGCCGCGATCGTGGCGGTGTTCCTGGTGGGGACCGCACTCCAGGCGCTCCTGCGACGCGCCGGGACCGGCGACTGGCCGGTGCTCCTCGAGGTGAACGCGATCGGCGAGGGGGTGCGGCACACGCTCTTCGGCGGCCAGGCGAATGGTCCGGTCGCGGGCGCCGATCTCGGCGGCGCGATGTACCTGGGAGCAGCGGCGGCCGTCGTGCTCGTGGGGATCGGCGTCTACCTGTGGCGCTACCAGAGGATCCAGGCATGACTGGTACGATCGTGCCGGTGGCAACGCCACCCGCGGGGAGCACTGCGCCGGTCGAGGTCAACGCGGTCTCGCGCTGGTACGGCAACGTGGTGGCCGTCAACGAGGTCACCTTCCGCCTGGATGCCGGCGTGACCGGGCTCCTGGGACCGAACGGCGCAGGGAAGAGCACGCTCCTGCACCTCATCGCCGGATTCCTGGCCCCGTCGGCGGGCAGCGTGACCGTGCACGGCCGCCACGCGTTCGGCGACCCGTCGGTCTACGCAGGCATCGGCCTGGTCCCCGAGCACGAGGCCGTCTACCCGTTCCTCACCGGGCGGGAGTTCGTCGAGGCGAACGCCCGCCTCCAGCGCGTGCCGGACCCCGTCGCCGCGACCGCGCGGGCCATCGACGCGGTTGACCTGGCCCCGAGCCAGGACCGTACGCTGGGGACCTACTCGAAGGGCATGCGCCAGCGTGCCAAGGTGGCGGCCGCGCTCGTCCACGACCCCGAGATCCTGCTGCTGGACGAGCCGTTCAACGGGATGGACCCTCGACAGCGGCTCCACACCATGGAGCTGCTGCGACAGCTCGCCGGCGAGGGGCGCACGATCCTCTTCTCGAGCCACATCCTCGAGGAGGTTGAGCGGGTCGCGGATCGGGTCCTGGTCGTCGTCGCGGGCCGGCTGGCGGCCTCGGGCGACTTCCGGGCGATTCGCCGCCTCATGACCGATCGTCCGCACACGTTCACGGCTCGCTCCTCCGACGACCGCCGCCTGGCCTCCGCCCTGCTCGACGAGGTGGCGGTGACCGGGGTGAGCCTCGACGATGGATTGGTCACCGTGCGGTCCAGCGACTTCGGGGCGTTCAGCCGTGCCGTGGCCGGCGCGGCGCGCCGGGCCGGGGTCACGCTCTACGAGCTGCTCCCCACCGACGAGTCGCTCGAGTCGGTCTTCAGCTACCTGGTGCGCCGATGATCTTCAACCCGGTCATCGCCTCGATCACCGTCCGCCAGCTCCTCAGCCGGCGGCGGACCCTGCTCCTCGTCCTGCTGGGCGCCATCCTGCTGGTGGTGGCGCTCGTCAAGCGCGTGTCGAGCGCCGGTCCGGAGCCGAACTTCACCGCGCACCTGCTCAGCGACATGGGGATCGCCGTCCTCATGCCCCTGGTCGCGCTCATCTTCGGCACCGGCACCATGGGGGCCGAGCTCGACGAGGGGACCGCGATCTACATCCTGGCCAAGCCCATCCCCCGCTCGACGGTGCTCGGTACCAAGCTCGTGATCGCGGTGGGCTGCAGCATCCTCCTGACGAGCGTTCCACTCCTGATCGGCGGGGTCCTGGCGGGTGGCGACGGATCGGTGGAGCTGGCGCTGGGCTTCGCGGCGGCGGGGGCCATCGGTTCCGCGGTCTACTGCTCGATCTTCGTGGCCCTCAGCCTGGTGACCGGGCGGGCCTTCATCTTCGGCCTGGCGTACGTGCTGGTCTGGGAGGGCTTCCTCGCAGGGTTGTTCGCCGGGACGCGGACCCTGTCCGTCCGCGAGCAGACCCTGTCCTTCGCGCAGGCCATCGCGAATCCGCCCAGCGACGTCTTCAAGGCCGAGCTGCCCATCGGGACCGCCACCGTGGTCGCGATCGTGGTGGCCGCCCTGGCCCTCGTCATCGCCACGCGGCGGATGCGCCGGATCGAGATCGCCGGGGAGACCACCTAGGTGCGGCCCTGGTCCTATCCCATGGCGGGCCGCCTGGACGAGCATCTGCTGGACAGCCACGCGCTGACCGGCAACCCCCTCGGCGACCCGCACCGGCGCCCCGTCTGGGTCTGGACACCACCCGGCTACGACGACGAGCCGGCGCGGCGGTACCCGGTGATCTACCGCATCCAGGGCTTCACCGGACAGGGCGACATGTGGCGCAACCGGCAGCCGTTCAAGCCGAATCCGATCGAGGCCGCGGACGCCGTCTTCGTGCGGGGCGACGTGCCGGCGGTGATCCTCGTCTACGTCGACGCCTGGACGAGCCTGGGTGGGTCGCAGTTCGTGGACTCACCGGCCACCGGGCGCTACCACACCTACCTGTGCGACGAGGTGGTGCCCTTCGTTGACGCCAGGTACCGCACCCTGACCGATCGGGCGCACCGGGCCATCGCCGGCAAGAGCAGCGGCGGCTACGGCGCCATGATCACCCCCATGCTGCGGCCTGACCTGTTCTCCGCCTTCGCCACGCACGCGGGGGATGCCCTCTTCGAGCATTGCTACCTCGCCGATGCGCGCACCGCGGTGCGCGTCCTGCGCGATCGGTACGACGGGAGCCTGGATCGGTTCCTGGCCGCCTTCCGCGAGCATCCCGATCGCCTTGACGCCCAGGAGTGGGAGATCCTGGACATCTACGCCATGTCGGCCTGCTACGCGGCCGATCCCGACGGGAGCGTCCACCTGCCCGTCGACCTCAATGACGGCCGGCTGCTGCCCGAGGTGTGGGATCGGTTCCTCGCCTGGGACCCGGTGCGGATGGTCGCTCGCCACGCAGAGGCGCTTCGCTCCATGCGCGGAATCTGGATCGACGCAGGCCGGTCGGATGACTACTTCCTGGACCTGGGGGCGCGGGCCTTCCAGCGCGAGCTGGACAAGGTCGGGGTGGGCGATCCCGTGGTTCGCTTCGAGCTCTTCGACGGGACCCACGCAGGGATCGACTGGCGCTATCCGCTGGCGATTGCCTGGCTCGCGGATCGCATCGCACCGGCGTCCTGAACCGGCCGCTTTCCCTCAGCCCGCCGCGGTCGCCACCGCAGAGCGCAGCCCGTCGAGAGAGAGCGAGCCGGTGTACGGCTGGCCGTTGATGAAGATGGACGGCGTCCCGGGCAGCTGCCGGGTGCCGGCCTCGTCGTAGTCTGCCTGCACGGCCTGGCGGGCGGCAGCGCCGACCAGATCGGCCTTCCACGTCGACACGTCCAGCCCCGCGTCGGTGGCAAGCTGGGTGAAGTACGCGGTGGCCTGGTCGTTCGACAGGCTCTCCCACGTCGCCTGCGTGTCGAACAGGCTGTCATGGAGCGGCCAGAACGTGCCCTGGATCTGCGCCGCGGCGGCCGCCCGGGCGGCGAGCAGCGCGTTGGTGTGCTGCGGCAGCGGGAAGTAGCGGTAGACGAGGGTGATCGAGCCATCGTCGACGAGCTGCTGCAGGTACGGCGACACCGCGGCGCAGGCCGGGCACTGGAAATCGGAGAACTCCACGACCGTCACGGGTCCGCTCCCCTCGCGTGCCGCCGTCGCCGGTGCGAGGCCGCCCTGCGGGCCGGCGGAGGGGTCGTTCGCCGCGCGTTGGCCGATGGCGCCGCCCAGGAGCAGGCCGACGACCAGGATCGCCATGCCGCTCGACGCAACCAGGGCACTGCGGCGCAGCGAGGCCCGCTGGGTGTCGATGTCGCGCGCGACCCGGCGCTGGGCCCGGCGCGACCCCTCGCCGCGGGGCTCCGCATCATCGCCGGCCAACCAGAGGGCGGCGGCCGCAACGAACAGCACAACGCCCGCAGCAGCCTGACCAAGGCACCAGGTGCAGAAGGCGTGGATCACGAACGCCTCGACCCCGGTCAGGAGGGCGGAGACGCCGGCCCCGACGATGCCGAGGGTCAGGAGCGCGGCGCGCGGCGGGATTCCCACCAGCGGAGCGGGGTCAACGCTGCGCCACGCCGTCCAGGCAGCCGCGAGGTAGAAGAGCAGGCCAAAGAGCGGCGTGGGTATGCCCAGGGGGTAGGCGAAGGCACTCGCACGCACTTCGTCGCACCCGGTGCCGGTGAGGCAGATCCCGGCACCCCCACCCAGGTACTCCACCGCGAGGTACGCGGAGACGCCGGCGCCGACGATCGCGGCAACCAGGGCAACCTGCCGCGGAGTGGAGCGCTGCTGCATGGCCGGAGCATGCCGGAGGGCGCGGGTCGCCGTACCCTGCCGAAGGTCCCGCGGGCCGGTGCCGAGTTCCCCGGGACGTCAGGCCCCCGTCTGGAGGCGAACGACCGCACCGCGCTGCGGCTCATGGCGACGGGAGACCGACAGGTCGTCGAGCGCCCCGCCGTCACGGTAGACCGCGCGCTTGAGCGCGCGTGACGAGTGGAAGAGGATGAGGGGATCGAGCCGCAGGCGTCCGGCAAAGTAGTCCTGGGTCCACTCCCGGCGTCGCGGGTCGTCGTGGAACGTGAATCGGGCGCGCCACGGGTCGGATCGGTCCACCTCGACCAGCTCCATCCCCAGCGAGAGGAGGGTCGCGGCGAAGTAGAAGTCAACGGTGCCGTACTGCGGTCCCGGATCTCTCGGCTGGCTGGCCATTGCGACTGTCGACCTCCTGGCGATCGGTACGGGATGGGAAAGGGTAAGGGGGACCGGCCGTCGGACTCCGGTCCCCCTCATCGATTGGCCGGGTACGGCCCTCTGCGTTAGTGGGCGGCGATGGTCACCCACGCGTAGAAGTTGTCCCCGGTGTTCTGGTTGTCCTGGGCGGTCGGCCGCAGGTTCTTGACCCACGGCTTGACCACGGTGAACCGCTGACCGAAGCGGACCGGGATGATCGGGGCATCGGCCATGATCATCTCCTGCGCCTGGTTGTAGAGCGGAATCTGCTCCTCGAGCGTGGACTTCTGTGCGGCCTGGCCGAGCAGAGCGTCCAGGTCCTTGTTGCAGTAGCCCATGTAGTTGTTCGCCGAGGTGCAGGTGAACAGGTCCGTCAGGAAGTTGTTCGGGTGCGGGTAGTCCGCGCCCCATCCGAGACGGAAGATGCTGAAGGGATCGGTCCCCAGGCGATCGAGGTACGAGCCCCACTCCAGGCCGACCGGCTCGACGGAGACGCCGAAGGCGGTCCGCCAGGCTTCGACCATGAAGTCGATCTTGTTCTCCCAGTTGGCGCCGGTGTTGTACCCGATCTGGAGCTTCAGCTGGCTCGGGTCGGTCAGGCCGAGCTCGGCGAGCCCCGCACTGAAGTCGGCCTTGGCCTTGGTCAGGTCAAACGGATAGAAGACCGTGTCCTGGTGGCCCGGCATGCCCGGGGGCACCATGCTGTCCGACACCACGCCGATGCCGGCGAAGGCGGTCGCCATCATGGTCTTCTTGTCGATCGCCTCGTTGAAGGCCTGTCGGAGCTTCACACTCTTGGTGAACGGGCTCTTCGCCTGCTTGACGTCGAAGCCGAAGTAGGTGATCGACAGGGTCGCCCCGGAGACGACCTGCTGGCTCAGCGTCGGGTCGTTCTGGATGCGGGAGACCTCCTGGGAAGGCACCAGGGCGGTGTCCTCCTCATCGGCCTCGTACGCGGCGAGGACGGCCGTCGGATCGGTGATCATGGTGTAGTCGATCTCGGCGATCGTCGGAGCGCCAACGCCCAGCTTGTCGCCGATGGCGGGATTCCAGTTCGGGTTGGGCTTGAGGACGATCTTCGAGTTGTGCGTCCACTCGGTCATCGTCATGGGACCCGAGCCGACCCAGTTGGCGGCCTCGGTGAAGTCCTTGGTCTCGACCCACTTCTTCTCGAGCGGCACGGTGCCGTACAGGGTCGCGATGTAGACGAAGTAGGCGGCGGGATGGGCGAGCTTGACCACGAAGGTCTTGTCGTCGGGTGCCGAGACGCCGAACTTGTCGAGCATGGCGTTGATATCGGCATCCGAGGTGGTCTTGACGTCCACGCCGAGCAGCTCAGAGCCCTCGACGACGTCGGCCATGATGTAGCTGTAGCCCGCGGCGTTGCGCGGATCGATCAGGCGCTTCCAGCTGTAGACGAAGTCGCCAGCGACGATCGGATCGCCGTTGGAGTACTTGATGTTGTCTCGCAGGTGGAAGGTGATGGTCTGCCCGTCAGGGCTGATGTCCCAGCTCTGCGCGAGCCACGGGATGACGTTGAGCTGCTCGTCGTAGAAGACGAGGGTGGCCGTGGTCTGGCGCAGGACGGCGATCGACGCGCTGTCGGTCGCCTGCGTGGGATCCTGGCTGGGAGGCTCGGTGCCGAGGTCGGCCCGCATGATCTGCTCGTCGGCCATGGCCGGCGAGGAGGGCTGAGAGGTCGCGCTTGGCCCGGTTGAGCTCCCCTGTCCGCCACAGGCGGCGAGGAGGAGCGCCAGGCTCAAGGCAGTCCCCATGAGTCGTCTCACGGTTGCTCCTTTGAGTGCGTTCCGGTGAGTTCCGTTTTCGGGCCCTGGAGCCCGGGTGCACCCCGTTTGTCCTAACGTACCCACTGCAATCGCGCGAGGTTCATCTCAATGACCCTATGGCGAGAAAAGTCGCCATCTGTCGGCAGGTCGCGCCGCGATCCGCTATCGTTGCCGCTCGTGGAGCTGGTCACCAATCCCGCCGCGCCGCCCGGAACGCCGCGCGTGCTCCCGGTGCGCATCGAATCGGGGCCGTCCTTCGAGATGCTCGCGACGGTGTGGGCGTTCCTCCACCGGAGCCACCATCCCTACTACGACGTCGGTCGTTCGTGGTTCGAGCGCGTGGCGGCCGATGCTCCCGATACCACCGCGCGCGTGCGCGCGTTCGCCGGTGCGTCGCTCATGGTCTGGGACCACGTGCTGGGCCTGGCGCTCGACGCCGGTCCGCCCTTCGAGGTCGCGCGCCTCGTCGAGCGGATCGAGGCCATGGACCCGGCTGACCTGCGCCTGGCGCTTCTGGGCCGCTGGAGCCGGCCCCTGCAACGCGCGGTGGGAGCGGAACGCATCGACGAGGCAGCGTCCGGGAATGCCACCGCGCGGCGCGACTTCATGCGCCTGGCCTGGCCCGATGAGGCTCCCTGGCAGGCCGGGCTGCGCCAGCTCTTGCGCCGCGAGCCCATCGAGTCCCGCACGGAGCTGGTCAGCGTGCTTCGGGCCTGGGAGCGCGACGTCTTCTCCGGCTACCGCGATCCGGTGATGCCCGCACTCGAGGCCGATGCGGCGGCGAAGCGAGCGAGCGCCTCCAGCCTTTCGGCGGGCGACGTGATCCGCTCTGCGCTGGACACCGGCTATACCCCCACCGGCGACGTGTCCGGGGTCGTGCTGGTGCCTTCGTTCATCATCCGGCCCTTCGTCTACTTCATCGAGCACGCGGACCAGATGCTCTTCCTCTACCCGGTGCCCGACCGGTCGGCGGAGGCGGTCGACCCCGGCCCCCCCGAACGGCTCGTGAAGCTCGCCCAGGCGCTCGGTGATCGGGGGCGCCTGGAGATTCTGGGGGTCCTCCGGGAACGGGACATGGCGGTGAAGGAGATCGCGACCGAGCTCGGACTCGCGCGATCGACGCTGCGGCATCACCTGGGGATCCTGCAGGGCGCCGGGCTGATCCGGCCGGTCCAGGTGGGAACCGGGTTCTCGCGCTTCCAGCTGCGCGAGGAGGCGGCGACGGACCTCGCCGAGCTGCTCAACCGGTTCCTGCGCAGGAGCATGCCGTGAGCGACCATCCCGGCGCCTCGGCGACGCCGCGGGTCACGGACAACCCCGACGAGCGCCGCTACGAGGTGTGGGTCGGAGACCGGCTGGCGGGCAAGGCGGAGTACCGACGGGCCGGCAACCGGCTCATCTTCTTCCACACCGAGATCGACGACGCCTTCGCGGGCGGCGGGGTCGGCTCCCGCCTTGCGCGCGAGGCCCTCGACGACGCCCGCAGCCGGGGCCTGCGGGTCACCCCGAAATGCCCGTTCATCGCCGCCTACATTCGCCGTCACCGCGAGTACCAGGAGCTGGTGGCCGAGGCCCCGCCCCGCCCCGCAGCGGACGCCTGAGGACGCGCCCGGCGACCAGGGCGCGCCTGGTTGCATGATTCTGCAGCCGTGCGCATAATCATGCGCCCATGTCCGAGCCGCAGAATCCCACCCCGTCCGCCGAGACGTTGCCCCGCTGGGCGGGGGTCGCGACCGCTGCACTGAGCGACCCGATGCTGCAGCTGGGCGGCACGGCGGCCGAGGATGCCCCGCTCGCCGCGCACGACGTTGCGGCCTCGATCGAGCACCTCCATGAGCTCGAACGCCTTCGGCTGCTGGGCCCCGATGATGCCGCGAAGGCGCGCGCGGCACTGGAGGCCATCGCCCGGGAGCTGGCCGACGGCACGTTCGCCTGGCGCGCCGCGGACGAGGACGTCCACATGAACGTGGAATCCGCCCTGGCGGCGCGCGTCGGGGAGGTCGTCGCGGGCCAGCTCCAGGCTGGCCGGAGCCGGAACGAGGAGGTCGTGACGGACGAGCGTCGCTGGATGCTCGCCACCACAGCCAGTCTCGACATCGGCGTCGCGTCGCTGCAGGCAACACTGCTGGCCCGTGCGGACGAGACGTTCGAGGCCGGCACCGTGGTCCCGGCCCTGACGCACGCGCAGCCCGCGCAACCGGTGCTGCTTGCACACCAGCTCCTGGCGTGGGTGGAAATGCTGGCACGCGATCGAGGGCGCCTGGCCGACGCTCGTGGCCGCGCCGACCTGTGCCCAGCGGGCTCGGGCGCGGTCGCGGGGTCGGGGCTGCCCATCAACCGGGAGCGGGTCGCGACCGCGCTTGGCTTTGCCGGGATCACCGCCAACTCGATCGACGCCGTCGCCGACCGTGATTACGCCGCCGAGCTGGCCGCGGCCTGCGCCATCTGCGCCGGGCACCTCTCGCGCCTCGCCGGCGAGCTCGCGGGGTGGTCCGCTCCGTCGGTTGGCTGGGCGCGTCTCGGCGACGGGTACGTGTCGGGCAGTTCCATGCTCCCCAACAAGCGCAACCCTGACGGGTGCGAGCTGGTCCGGGCACGCGCGGCGCGAGTGCAGGCCGACCTGGCCATCATCCTTGCCGTGCCGCGCGGCCTGCCCCTGGCGTATCACCGGGATCTCCAGGAGACACGCGCCGCCATGCTCGACGCCGCCGGATCGCTGGCCCTCTGCCTGCGTGTCATGGACGGCGTCGTGCGCACCGCCACCTTCGATCACGACGCCATGGCTCGCGCCGCCGAGGGCGGCCACCTGGTCGCCACCGCGCTCGCCGAGCGGCTGGTGGCAGCCGGGGTTCCGTTCCGGGCAGCCCACCACCGGGTCGGTGCCCTCGTGACCCGCGCCCAGGAGGCAGGCGTCGCGTTGCGGGCCCTGCCGCACGACGTCCTCTCGGAGGCTCTTCCTGAGCTGTCCGGCGACCCGGACCCGGTCCCCACCCTGGCCCAGGCATTGGCCGCGCCGGACCTCCCCGGTGGCACGGCGCCGCGGCGGGTCGCGGCGGCGCTGGCCGCTGCACGGCAGCGGATGGCTCCTGGTGGTCCGCGATGAGCGCCGCGCCAACGTCGGTGCGGGTGGCCGTGGTGGGCGCCACGGGCTACGCGGGCAGCGAGCTGATCCGGCTGCTGGCGGGCCATCCCGATGTCACGCTCGCGTCCGCCCACGCGCGGGAGCGCGCCGGCGTGCCGCTCGCGTCCGAGGTGCCGGGGCTCGCGCCGCTGGATCTCACCCTCTCCGACGGCCTCCCCGAACCCGGCTCGGCGGAGGTCGTGTTCCTGGCCCTCCCGTCGGGGGCATCGGTCCCGGCCGCGGAGCGCCTGCTCGACGACGGCGCCACGGTGATCGACATCGGCGCGGACTTCCGGCTTCGGGACGAGACCGTCCACCAGGCGTGGTATGGCGGCACGCCCCGACCCCGGGCCCTCGTGGAGGAGGCCGTCTACGGGCTCACCGAGCGCACCCGCGACCGTCTGCCCGGGGCGCGGCTCATCGCGAACCCCGGCTGCTACCCAACCGCCGCCCTGCTGGCGCTCGCGCCATTCGCCGCTGCAGGGATGCTGGCCGGAGAGGTCGTGATCGACGCCAAGTCCGGGGTGAGTGGCGCCGGTCGTACCGCGGCGCGCGCGTTCGGGTTCAGCGAGCTCGACGCCTCGGTCAGCGCCTACGGGCTTGACGGCCACCGCCATCGTCCGGAGATCGAGCAGGGGCTGGCGGACGCCGGTGCCGCCTCCCCGGGCGTCACGTTCGTCCCCCACCTCGTCCCCATGGCCCGCGGCCTGCTGGCGACCTGCTACCTCCAGCTCGCAGAGGATCTCGACTCCGGCGCGGTGCGGGGCATCCTGTGCGACGCCTACGCGGGCGAGCCGTTCGTCCATGTGCTCGAGTCGCCGCCGGCAACCAAGCTGGCGACGGGCTCGAACCGTGCCTTTCTGTTCGCCGCACGAAGCGGACCCTCGCGCGCCGTGGTGACCTGCGCCATCGACAACCTGGGCAAGGGCGCCGCGGGCCAGGCCATCCAGAACATGAACGTCGCCCTGGGGCTGCCCGAGACGGCCGGCCTGGACGCGCTGGGCGTCACGCCATGAGCGACCAGCCCACGATGATCGAAGGCGGCGTCCTCGCGCCGCGCGGCTTCCGCGCCGGCTCCGCCTTCGCCGGGCTGCGCGAGCGGAGCGGCGCGGACGACGTGGCCCTGATCGTGGCCGATGCGCCCGCCGCGGCGGCGGGGTTCTTCACCCGGAACCGGTTCCTGGCCGCCCCGGTGCGGATCGCCACCGACGCGATGGAGGCGAACGGCGGCCGGGCACGAGCAACCGTGATCAACGCAGGCTGCGCGAACGCAGGGACGGGTGACCCCGGCATCCGGGCGGCGCGCCAGGTGGTTGCGGCCGTCGCAGCGCGGCTGGGCTGTCCCGCGAACCAGGTCCTGCCGGCGTCGACGGGGCTGATCGGTTCGGCGCTCCCGGCCGAGCAGGTGGCCCGCGCGGCGACCGCCCTGCCCCTGGCCGCTACCGCCGAGGCGGGAACGGCGGCCGCGCGGGCGATCATGACCACCGACACGCGGCCAAAGGAGGCGGCGGCATCGGTCCGCACCGACGCCGGGCCCCTCACCGTGGGAGGCATGGCCAAGGGGTCCGGGATGATCCACCCCGGGATGGCCACCCTGCTCGCGGTGGTGACGACCGATGCGCCGGTGGATCCCTCCGTCCTCCGCGCCATCGCAGGGCCCATCGTCGAGCGGACCTTCAACCAGGTCAGCGTCGACGGCGACACCTCCACCAACGACACGCTGTTCGTGCTCGCCTCGGGCGCGGCAGGCGGTGAGCAGATCACGAGCGGTCTGCGACGCGAGGCACTGGCCGCGGCGCTCGAGGCGGTCTGCGCCAGCCTCGCGAAGCAGATCGCGGCCGATGGCGAAGGCGCCTCTCGACGCATCGACGTGACCGTTGCCGGCGCGGCGACCGATGCGGAGGCGCGGATCGTCGCGCGGACCATCGCCGCGTCGAGCCTGGTCAAGACCGCGGTCCACGGGGCGGACCCCAACTGGGGACGCATCGCGGCCGCCGCGGGACGCAGCGGCGCCGCACTCGAACTGGACCGGATGCGGATCTGGATCGGGGAGGCGCTGACGTACGCGGGCGGACCCTGCAGCTTCGACGCGGCGCTCGCGCGAGAGACGCTCCGCGCTGCGGTCGTTCCGATCCGCATTGACCTCGGGGTCGGCGACGGCACGGGCCTGGCCTGGGGCTGCGACCTCTCGGCCGAGTACGTGGCCATCAACAGCGAGTACCCGACGTGAGCGCCTACGCGGGCCGGCCGGTCACCATGAAGCTGGGCGGGACGAGCGCGCAGCACGCGGGCTGCGTGGAGCTCGTGGGGCGCCTGGCGGCACCCGGCTGGGTCGTGGTCCACGGCGGCGGGCGGGAGCTCGACGCGTGGTCGGCTCGCCTGGGGCTCGCGCCGCGCCGCGTCGAAGGGCTGCGCGTGACGGACCCCGAGACGCTGGACCTGGCGTGCGCCGTCCTGGGCGGGCTGGTCAACGCGCGTCTCGTTGCCCGGATGCGGTCCATGGGGGTCCCGGCCATGGGACTGACCGGAATCGACGGCGGCCTGCTGACTGCTCAACCCCTCGATCCGCAGCTCGGCGCGGTAGGCGAGGTCAGTGAGGTGGACGGCAGCCTGCTCGACGCCCTCGCCGTCGCCGGACAGGTGCCTGTCATCGCCTCGCTCGCGGCGACCCGCGCTGGCGAGGTGCTCAACGTGAACGCGGACGCCGCCGCCGGGGCCATCGCGGCGGCGCGCGGCGGCCTTCTCATCCTGTGCACCGACGTCGCGGGCGTCCTGCACGACGGCGCCCTGGTCGAGCAGATCGACGTGGCGGGCGCGTATCGGCTGCTGGCCGATGGCGCGGCAACGGCGGGGATGCGACCGAAGCTGCGCGCCGCGCTTCACGCGGCGCGCGCCGGTTGCGAGGTCCGGATCGTGGACGGCCGCGACCCCGGCGCGGTGCTCGCGGCGCTGCGCGGTGAGGCCGCCGGCACGCTCGTCACCGGTGACGGCCCCGAGGCCGGCCACCCCCAGCAAGCGGCCGCGACCGCCCAGCTCCCAACCGGGGACCGAGGAGGGATCGCATGACCGGCCCGGCGCACCGCCAGGAACAGATCCGCCAGCTGCTGGCGGCAGGACCCGTTCGCTCGCAGCGCGAGCTCCAGGTGGCCCTCGCGGAGCGTGGGGTGGAGGTGAATCAGGCCACCATCTCCCGCGATCTGGCCGCCCTTGGCGTGATGCGCGGCAGTCGCGGAGGCGGTCCGGCCTACCTGCTGCCCGACGACATCGCCGAGGGCCCGGCGCTGGCCGCCGCGGCGCGCCTGCGACGGCTGCTCGCCGACCTGCCGCTCGAGATCGACGCCGCGCCGCCGCTTCTCGTCCTGCGCACGACGCCGGGCGCCGCCAACGCCATCGCCTCCTCCCTGGATCTCGCCCGCCACGACGACGTGGTGGGGACCGTGGCCGGTGACGACACCATCTTCGTAGCCTGTCGCGGCCGGGTCGGGCTCGCCCACGTCCGCGACTACCTGCTCGCCCTTCGTGCCGAATCGGCGCCGTCATCGAGCGCCCTGCTTGCGAGGAACCCATGACCGAACGCGTTGTGCTTGCCTATTCCGGCGGGCTGGACACCTCCGTCGCCGTCCCGTGGCTGCGCGAGTCCCACGGCTACGACGTCGTCGCACTCACCGCGGACGTGGGCGGTGGCGCGGACCTGCCCGCGATCAGTGCCCGGGCGCTCGCCGCCGGTGCCTCGGTCGCCATTGGCGTGGATGCGCGCGCCGCGTTCGTGGAGTCCTACGTGTGGCCCGCGCTGCAGGCCGGTGCCGTCTACCAGGGCATCTACCCGCTGGCCACGGCGCTTGCTCGCCCGCTCATCGCGCGCCTCCTCGTTGAGGCGGCGCACGAAACGGGTGCGACCCTGGTCGCCCACGGCTGCACCGGGAAGGGCAACGACCAGGTTCGCTTCGACGTCGCCATCGGCGCACTGGACCCGGCGCTGACGGTCATCGCTCCCATGCGCAAGGGGATGGGGATGAACCGCGACGAGGAGCTGGCCTACGCCCAGGCCCGCGGCATCCCGCTGGAGGCCGGCGCCGGCAGCGGCTCGCCGTACTCCATCGACGTCAACCTGTGGGGACGCTCCATCGAGGCCGGCGTCCTGGAGGATCCATGGGTCGCTGCTCCAGCCGACGCATTTGCCTGGACGGTGGACCCCGCCGACGCGCCGCGCACGCCGATCGAGGTCGCCATCGGCTTCGAGCAGGGAGTCCCGGTCACCCTCGACGGCGAACCGCTCGATGGCGTGACCCTGATCGAGCGGCTCAATGCCGTTGGCGGAGAGAACGGGGTGGGCCGGATCGACCACGTCGAGGACCGCCTGGTGGGGATCAAGAGCCGCGAGATCTACGAGGCGCCTGCGGCCGTCCTCCTGCACGCCGCGCATGCCGCGCTCGAGCAGATGGTCCTCTCCCGTGACCTGATCGGCTTCAAGCACGAGGTCGGGAACCGCCTCGCCACGCTGACGTATGACGGAGTCTGGTTCGGCGAGCTGGCGACCGCGCTGCGTCGCTTCGTGGCAAGCACGCAGGACCACGTGAACGGGACGGTCCGTCTGCGGCTGGTGGCCGGCAGCGCCTCCGTGGTGGGACGCACCTCACCGGACTCGCTCTACCGCCACGACCTGGCGACCTACGGCGCGGAGGACAGCTTCGACCAGGCCGCGGCGGTGGGATTCATCCAGCTGTGGGGCCTGCCGGTCCGCACGCAGTCGGCGATCCACGGCTCGGCCATCCACAACGGATCGCTGCTGGACCAGCTGGGCGCCGTACGCCGGAGCGCCGAGGTCGCCCCGGCGGGAGGCCGGCGATGAGCGCGCAGCCCCGCGGCCTCCGCAACGGCGGCACCATCGCCTCGTTCTCCGGCGGGGCCTCGTACGCCCGCCATGCCCGGCCCGAAGACGTGGCCGCCATCTGGCGGATCATCGACGGTTACGCTCAGCAGGGGGTCCTGCTCCCCCGCTCCCACGAGGAGATCGCCGACAAGATCGGCAGCTTCCAGGTCGTGGTCCACGACACCGACGTGGTGGGCCTCGCAGCCCTCCGCGACTTCGGGGCGGGGATCGGTGAGCTGCGCTCGCTGTCGGTCACGCCGGAGATGCACGGCTACGGCTTCGGCGAGCTGCTCATCCGCGCCGCCGTGGCCCACGCGCGCCAGAGCGGCATCGGCGAGCTCTACGTGATCACCGCCTCGCCCGGCTACTTCGCGCGGTTCGGCTGGACGCAGCTGCCCATGGACGATGTCCCCGAGGTCCTGGACGCGGACCGCGCCCCGGACCGGCCCCGCCACCTGTGGAACACGGCGCTGGTCCTGCGCCTCGCCGACGTCCCCCGTCGGATCGACGCCCCCGAGCTGGAGGCGCGCGTCCATCTCCAGGTCTACACCCGCCAGCCGCTGACCCTGGTCTCCGGCGATGGCTGCTGGCTCACCGACGACGCGGGCAACCGCTACCTCGACATGGTCGCGGGGATCGCGGTCGCCGTCCTGGGACACGCCAGCCCCATCGTGGCCGATGCGATCTCCCGACAGGCCCGCCGCCTGGTCCAGGTCTCGAACCTGTACTACACCATTCCCCAGCTGGAGCTGGCCGATGCCCTCGTGCGCCGCTCCGCGTTCGACCGCGCCTTCTTCGTGAACTCCGGCACGGAGGCCAACGAGGCCGCGATCAAGCTCGCCCGCAGGCGGGGTCACGCCCGGGGCGCCACCGAGATCGTGGCCGCGAACGGGTCGTTCCACGGCCGGACCATGGGCGCGCTGGCGGCCACCGGCCAGCCGAAGTATCGCGAGCCGTTCCAGCCGCTCCCCGCCGGGTTCCTGCATGTGCCGTTCAACGACCCGGACGCCCTTCGGGCCGCGGTGACGGAGCAGACGGCGGCCGTGCTGCTGGAGCCGATCCAGGGCGAGAGCGGCGTCCATCCCGCGACCGATGCGTACCTGGTCGCCGCGCGCGAGGCCTGCGACGCGGTCGGCGCGCTCCTCGTCTTCGACGAGGTGCAGACCGGGATGGGCCGCACCGGCTCGTTCTTCGCATTCGAGCAGACGCCGGTGGTCCCCGACGTGGTGACGCTGGCGAAGGGCCTGGGCGGGGGCGTCCCCATCGGAGCCGTGCTGGTCACCGAGGCGGCTGGAGCGTTCGAGCGCGGGGACCACGGGACGACACTGGGCGGCAACCCGCTGGCCTGCGCCGCTGCCCTGGCGACGCTGTCGGCCATCGACGCGGACCACCTGATGGACAACGCCCGAATGCGAGGCGAGGAGCTGGCACTGGGCCTGGCGGAGTTCGTGGAGGCTGGCCTGGCCACCGAGGTTCGCGGGACCGGCCTCATGCTCGCCCTCGAGACCGCCGGGCCCTGGGCGAAAGCGGCCGTGGCCGCGGCGCGGGATCGCCACGGCCTCCTGGTCAACGCCACCGGCGAGACGACCCTGCGCTTCGTCCCGCCGCTCACCATCGACCGCGGCGAGGTTCGCCAGGCGCTCGAGCGCCTGGAGCCGGCCCTGCGCGAAGCCTCGGAGGCTGCCTGATATGGGCACGCCGCTGACGGCCGCACCGCCTCCATCGGCCCGCGCGACCGGTGCGGCTGACGGGCCGATGCACTTCCTCTCCGGGGCCGATGCCGGCGCCCTGGGCCTGGAGCGCCTGCTGCTGCGGGCCGAGTGGCTCCACCGCGATCGGCGCCTGCGCCGGGTCGCCGCTCCGCTGGCCGGATACCACGTCGCGCTGCTCTTCGAGAAGCCAAGCCTGCGCACCAAGATGAGCTTCGAGGTGGGGGTCGCGGCCCTGGGCGGACGGGTCACCTACCTGGGGCCCACGGAGGTCGGCATCGGCAAGCGGGAGTCCGCCGCGGACGTGGGCCGCAACCTGTCCCGCTGGGTGGATGCCATCGTGATCCGCACGTTCGCCCACGCCGCGCTCGTCGAGCTGGCCGACGCGTCGACCGTGCCCGTCGTCAACGCACTCACCGATCGCGAGCATCCCTGCCAGGCGCTCGCCGACCTGCTGACCATGCGCCAGCACCTGGGCTCGCTCCGCGGCCGATCGCTCGCGTTCGTGGGTGACGGCAACAACGTCGCGCATTCGCTCCTCCTCGCCGGGGCGCTGGCGGGCCTTGACCTCCGGGTGGCGACACCCCCGGGCTACGAGCCGGATGCCGGCATCGTCGCCCAGGCGCGAGCGCTGGCCGCGGGCACCGGAGCGCAGATCAGGATTGGGACCGATCCGGTTGCCGCGGTGTCCGGAGCCGACGCGGTCTACACCGACGTCTGGACCTCCATGGGCGCGGAAGCCGAGGCCGAGGAGCGGCACGGCCGCTTCGGCGCCTACCAGGTCAACGCGGGGCTCCTGGCCCATGCCCGGGGGGCGCTGGTCATGCATTGCCTGCCGGCGCACCGCGGCGAGGAGATCACCAGCGACGTGCTGGACGGGCCGCATTCGGTCGTGCTCGACCAGGCGGAGAACCGGCTCTACGTGCAGCAGGCCGTGCTCCTGGAGCTGCTGCCGCACCGCTAGCCACCGAGGTGCTTGGCGTTACGCCGCGGAACCGCACTGCGCTCGACGCGGCCTGGTGAAACGGGCCCCCCGGCCCGCCCGTGGGTGACCTGTGTCACTGGCCAGGCCCTCCGAAAAGGCTTCAGCCTGAGGCATTCGTGATGCGTTGATGCCGCGCGGCGTCCTCCGCGACGACGTCACAAGGAGGCACTCGACCATGACCCGCGTCCTGATCGTCAACCGCGACCACACCGTCGCGGACCGGATCGCCACCGAGCTCCGTGCCGACGGCTACGAGACCGAGCAGTGCGGCGGCCCGCAGCAGGAGGCCTGCCCGGTCGTCGGCGAGCTGCCCTGCCCGCTCGTTGACCGCGCCGACGTGCTGGTCTACGACGCCCACGTTGCCGGGGACAGCGAGAGCGGCCACCGCCTGGTGAGCCATCTGCGCGACGTGTACGCCGACCTGCCCGTCATCCTCACCTCGACCGATCCCTCCCTCGACTGGGTCGAGCGGACGGGCCCCGAGCGGGTGATCCCGCTTGCCGGCGATCCGCAGCCGGCCGAGCTGCGGGCGGCCATCGAGACGGCCCTCGACGACCAGGGGATGGCCGTCTGACGTCCGCGCGCCCGAGCTCCAGGGAACGGTCCGATGCGTGAGTACCTCGACGGCAACGCCGCCATCGTGCGGGGTGCGCTGGCCGCCGGCTGCACGTTCTTCGCCGGCTATCCCATCACCCCGGCCTCCGGGATCCTCATGGCGATGATGGCGGAGCTGCCACGACGGGGCGGGATCGCCATCCAGGGCGAGGACGAGATCGCGTCGATCGGCATGTGCATCGGGGCCGCCATGACCGGTGCCCGGGCCATGACGGCCACGAGCGGCCCCGGGATCAGCCTCTACTCGGAGAGCATCGGCCTGGCGATCATGGGGGAGGTGCCGCTTGTGATCGTGGACGTCCAACGGCTGGGGCCGGCGACCGGGGGGGCGACAAGCGTGGGCTCCGGCGATGTCCAGTTCGTCCGCTGGGGGACGTCGGGCGGGTACCCGATCATCGCCCTGGCGCCGGCCAGCGTGGCGGAGTGCTATGCGCTCACCGCGCGCGCCTTCGATCTCGCGGAGCGGTTCCGCTGCCCGGTCTTCGTCCTTGCCGACAAGGAGATCGCGATGACGCTTGCCACGGTCGCAGCCGATGCCTTCGGCGCCGTCGCGGTGCGCGACCGCGAGCTGGTCGCCTCCGGCGCCCCGTACCGGTTCGAGCCGGCCGGCGACGTGCCGCCGCTCCATCGCTACGGGCTGGGAGACACGGTCCGCTTCACCGGATCGACGCACGATGCCGGCGCGGTCATCACCAAGCATCCGCCCACCGTCGCCGCGCTCAACCACCACCTCGCCGCCAAGATCGAGGAGCACCTCGACGAGCTCGAGATCGTCACGGCGGACCTGCAACCGGGCGCCGGCACCCTGGTCGTCTCCTACGGGGTGACGGCCGGCGCCGCTCGCCTGGCCGTGGCACGGGCCCGCGACACGGGGATTGCGGTCTCGCACCTCGTGATCGCCAGCCTCTGGCCGGTGCCCGAGGCCGCCATCGGCGCAGCGCTGGAGGGCGTCGAGCGGGTCGTCGTCCCCGAGCTCAACCTGGGCCAGTACCGCCGGGAGATCGAGCGCCTGGCGGGGGCACGCACCGTGCTCGGGATCAACCGGGTCGACGGCGAGCTCATCGGCGTCGACGAGATCGTGGAGGCGATCGGATGACGATCGCCACCGGGATCACCCCGCTCGAGACGTTCCGCAACGAGAAGCCCTACCCGTTCTGCCCCGGCTGCGGCCACGGCACGGTGCTCGACCATCTCGACGAGGCGCTGGTGCGGCTGGGTCGCGACCCGCGGAAGGTCGTCATCGTGAGCGACATCGGCTGCTCGGGCCTGTCCGACCAGTACTTCGCCACGAGCGCCTTCCACGGCCTTCATGGACGGAGCATCACCTACGCGAGCGGAATCAAGCTGGCGGATCCGTCCCTGGAGGTCATCGTGGTGATGGGCGACGGCGGCACCGGGATCGGGGGTACGCACCTGCTCAACGCCGCGCGCCGCAACGTGGGCATCACCGTGGTGGTCATGAACAACCTGAATTTCGGGATGACCGGTGGCCAGCACTCGACCACCACCCCGGAGGGTGCCATCACCGGCACGACCCCCGGCGGCAACCTGGAGCACCCGCTCGACATCTGCGCCACCGTGGGCGTCAACGGCGCGGCGTACGTGTACCGCGGGACCCAGTTCGACGCGGAGCTCACCGACCGGATGGTGGAGGCGATGCAGCAGCCCGGCTTCGCCCTGCTGGACGTCTGGGAGCTGTGCACCGCCTACTACGTGAAGGCCAACCGCTTCAGCCGCAAGGCCATGGAAGCACTGATGGCCGAGCTCGGCCTCGAGCCCGGCGTCCTCTACCGGCGGGAGGTCGCCGAGTACGCCGCCGCCTACCGGGCGGCCCACGCTTCCGACGTGGCCGATGGCGCCTCGTCAGCGTTCCGGGCGGTTCGGGTGAGTGATGGCACCGCTCTCGACGGGCCGATCTCGATCGTGGTGGCGGGCTCCGCCGGCGGCAAGGTTCGCAGCGCCGCACGGCTGGTGGGCGAGGCCGCCATCCGCTCCGGGCTGTGGGCCGTCCAGCGCGACGACTACCCGGTGACGGTCCAGACCGGGCACTCGCTTGCGCAGCTCGTGCTCTCGCCGACCGAGCAGCCCCTCGTCACCGTCCCCGCGCCGGACGTCGTCGTCCTGCTCACCGCCGATGGACTGCGCAAGGCTCAGTCGTCCCTGTCCGCCATGAGCGCCGATGGCCTGGTCGTCACCGTCCCGGAGCTTGCCGAGGTGCAGACGGCCGCGCAGGTCGTGGTCGTGGATCCGGCCGGGGCGCCGTCTCGGATCGGCAAGGCCGATCTGGCTCTGGTCCTGCTGGCGGCGACGATCGCGCGGTTGCGCCTGCTCCCCCTCGAGGCGCTGCGTGCAGCGGCCGGAGCGGGGTCGTACGCCGAGGCCAACCTCGCGGCTGTCGAGACCGGCATCGGGCTGGCGGGCAGCTCCGGCTAGCGAGGGCACCGGAACGCGGAAACGACGGCCTGGGCTTCCGGTGGGGGGCAACACTGCCGGCCCCCAGGACCGTCCGCTAGTGACGCTCGGCCACCTGCGCCGTGCAGTCCGAGCACACCTGGCCAAGCCCGGCAAGGTCGTGCTCTTCGAAGGGCGGTGCGTAGTTGCGACCACAGAATGTGCGATGGCCAATGCGCCCACCGTCGGCCCAGCGCTCCGCCGCCGCGACGTGCCAGATGTTCTCATTGGCACCCTTCACGCCAAACGGTGACTCGGGTCGAAGCTCCTCGGCCATGATCTGAGTCTACGCCAGCTCGCGGGTGCGGCTCGTCAGGTGCGACCGTGTCCTTCGGCAGCGGCCGGGGCGGGCGCGTGCCAACGCTGGCCAGGCGGCATGAGCCCCTCGGCGGCACGTGGTCCCCAGGTGCCCCGCCGGTATGCAGCCGGTGGCTCCGCGAGATCGAGCGCCGGATCCACGATGCGCCAGGCCGCCTCGACCGTGTCTTCGCGAGCGAAGAGCATGGGGTCGCCCAAGGCTGCGTCCCCGATGAGGCGCTGGTAGGGCGGGAGCTCGGTGCCGCTTTGGTGTGATGCGTACAGCTCCACCTCCTCTCCCACCATGTGCTCGCCAGGCTGCTTGGCCCACGCCCCCAGCGATATCGACATGTCCGGGGTCAGCCGGAATCGAAGATGGTTCGCATGGCGCGTCCCTCGTTCGCCGAAGACATTGAACGGCGGAGCCTTGAGCTCCACCAGCACCTCGGTCGCGGTCAGTGGCAGGCACTTCCCGGTGCGGATGAAGAAGGGCACGCCGCCCCAGCGCCAGGTGTCGACATGGAGCCGGAGCGCCACGTACGTCTCCACGTCGGAGTCGGCGGCCACGCCGCGCACCTTGCGGTAGCCGGCGTACTGGCCGCGCACCACGTCCTCCGGGCGGAGCGGCCGGATCGAGTCGAGCAGCTTGAACTTCTCATTGCCGAGGGCTTCCGGCGTGAGCCCCGAGGGCGGCTCCATGGCCAGGATGCTGACGGTCTGCAGGAGGTGGTTCTGGACCACGTCGCGGATCGCCCCGGCCCCGTCATAGAACGCACCGCGATCGGCCACGCCGAACGCCTCGGCCATGGTGATCTGCACGGAGGCGACATGATTCGCGTTCCAGATCGGCTCCAGGAAGCGGTTGGCGAATCGGAAGTAGAGCAGATTCTGCACCGCCTCCTTGCCCAGGTAGTGGTCGATCCGGAAGATCTGGTCCTCGCCAAAGACGGTGTGCAGCGTCGCGTTGAGTCGCCGTGCACCCGCCAGGTTCCGGCCGAACGGCTTCTCGACGATGACCCGGGCGCCATCGGCGCAATGGGACTCACCCAGCAGGCGCACCACCTCGTCGAAGAGGGTCGGCGGAATCGCAAGGTAATGGAGCGGGTGCCGCGCGGTGCCCAGCTCCGCGCGGAGCCGGCGGAAGGTGTCGGGGTCGTCGTCCGACCCGTTGATGAAGCGCAGCTGCTGCTGGAGCCGATGGCGGACCGCCGCGCCCGTGATCCCATGCGCCTCCAGGCTCTGCGCGGCCCGTTCCCGGAGCGCGGCCACGTCACCGTGCCGCGCGATGCCGATGATCGGCATGGTCCAGCCGCTGTCGCGGACGAGGCCCGCAAGGGCGGGGAAGATCTGCTTGAACGCCAGGTCCCCCGTCGCGCCGAAGAAGACGAACGCGTCCGAGCGCGGGGGATTCGAGCGGCTCTTCCCGCCGGTCGTGATCATCGCTGGTAACCGTCGCCTTCCTTCCGGGTTTCCGGACCGCATCGGAGCCATGTCACCGACGTGACCGGCTGGGACCGAGTCTAGCGGGGTCCGCCCTCTCATCCACGCAGGCGGCCGGCGTTCCCGGAGGATCTTCCTCGATCCACGAAGACTGCCGGGTGATCCAGCTATGATGTCTCACCACGCTCAGAATCGGGCGGGAGTAGCTCAGTTGGTAGAGCGGCAGCCTTCCAAGCTGCATGTCGCGAGTTCGAACCTCGTCTCCCGCTCCATTCACCACCGCCCACCCAACCGCGCGTGGCGGCCGGTTGGGCGTCGCCGGCCAGGGGCCTAGCCGGGCGGTGCGGAGGTCGCGGGGGCCTCCGCGGAAGGTCCGTCCGGGGCAGCGAGGCGCGCCTCCAGGCATCGCGCGAAATCGCCGAGCAGCCGCGATCCGATGGCGGCGACGATGCCCGGACGGCCGAACTGCGCAACGGGACCCTGGAGGGTGGCATCCGTATCGATCTGCAGCTCGCTCGCCGCCGCGTCCCCGGTCAGCGTGAGCGCCACGTTGGCGGTCGCCTGCCCCATGCCGCGGCGGTCACGCGCCGTGACCCGCATGCGCATCGCGTGCGCTGCGGGATCGGTCGCCTCCACGACGACCTCCCCGGCCAGCGTGAGGCCCAGCGGCCCCACCTTGACCCGGATCTCCCCGGTGTAGCGGTCGTTCGCCACTCGCTCCGTGAGGGTCGCGCCGGGGATGCACGGGGTGATCCCCTCCACGTCGAGGATGCTCGCCCACACGTGATCCAGCGACGCGGCGATGTGCGCGGTGTTGTGGATCTGCATACCGTCCTCAGCTCATCCGGCGATTGCCATCAGCATAGCCAGGTTCGGCCTCGCCCACGCCCCCCGGTGTGGCATGATGCCGTTCCGGAAGTGCCACCTTCCCGCCCAGAATCGACGTCCTGACCGCGCTCGGGCACGGAGCCACGGGGAGAGTGCGGCCAGCCCACCCAAGGTGCGGCCGAGAGCATGAAACCCGCGCGATTCGATTACTACGCCCCGACCTCCCTGCACGAGGCCGTCGACCTCCTGCAGCGTCACGGCGACGAAGCCAAGCTCCTCGCCGGAGGGCAGAGCCTGGTCCCCATGATGAACCTTCGGCTCGCGCAGCCATCGGTGCTGGTCGACCTCAACCGGGTGGCCGATCTCGCCTACGTGCGCGACTTCGGCCAGGACAGGATCGCCATCGGCGCCATGACCCGGCACCACGTCGTGGCGACCTCGAGCCTGGTCCGTGAGCGCTGCCCGCTCCTCGCCTATGCCGCCGCCCGAATCGGGTATCCGGCCATCCGCCACCGGGGAACGCTGGGCGGGAGCCTCGCCCACGCGGATCCCGTCTCGGAGATGCCGTGCGTCGCCCTCGCCCTGGACGCGGAGATGGCCATCATCGGCCCCGCCGGCGAGCGGCTCGTTCCAGCCGAGGAGTTCTTCCAGACCTACTTCACCACCGCGCTCGCCCCGAACGAGGTGCTGCACGAGATCCGCTTCAGGGCCATGGCCCCCGGCGACGGGTGGGGCTTTCACGAGTCGGTTCGCAAGACGGGCGACTTCGCGATCGTGGCCGTTGCCGCCCACCTTCGGGTGACGAACGGAGCGATCAGCGAGGCCCGCCTGGGGATCGCCGGCGTCTCGGAGCGCCCGGTTCGCGCGACCGATGCGGAGCAGGCGCTCATCGGATCCACGGGCACGTCGGCGGTCGAGGAGGCGTCCGGGCGGGCGGCCTCGGTGGTCGATGCCGAATCGGACATTCACGCCAGTGCCGAGTTCCGCCGGCGCCTGGTGCGCGTGCTGGTTGAGCGGGCGGTGACCGACGCCGTGGCCACCGCGGAGCGAAGCAAATGAGCATGACCGACGACCGGCCCGCGGTCGAGATCGGGTTCACCGTGAACGGCGACGCGCGCCGGGCGCGCGTCGAGGTGCGAACCCTGCTTTCTGACTTCATCCGCCACGACCTGGGGCTGTCCGGGACCCACGTCGGCTGCGAACACGGCGTCTGCGGCGCCTGCACGGTCCTGCTCGACGGCGAGAGCGTTCGCTCCTGCCTCCTTTTCGCCGCCCAGATCGACGGGGCCAGCCTGGAGACGATCGAGGGCCTCGGCTCCGACCGAACCGACCTTCACCCGCTCCAGCAGGCGTTCTGGGATCACCACGGCCTGCAGTGCGGCTTCTGCACCCCGGCCATGATCATGGTGGCGAAGGAGCTGCTCGCCACGAACCCGGATCCCACCGACGCGGAGGTCCGTGAGGCGATCGCCGGCAACATCTGCCGGTGCACGGGCTACGTGTTCATCGTCGAGGCGATCCGGGCCGCCGCCCGGCAGATGGCGAACGAGAGCCGGACGGATGGTTGACGTCGCGCCGGCCCGTCCGCGTTCCGAGCCCCTGGTGGGCGCGCGCATCAGGCGCACGGAGGACCCGCGCTTCCTGCTCGGCGTGGCGCAGTACGTCGACGACATCGTGCTGCCCGGCATGCTGGAGGTCGCCTTTGTGCGGAGCCCGATGGCGCACGCCGACATCGGCTCGGTGGATACCACCGCGGCCGTCGCCGCCCCCGGCGTCCACCTCGTGATGACCGGCGCCCAGATGGCGAGCCGGGCGGCTCCCATCCGGTGCGACTCGACCTATCCGTCCTGGCAGGGAACCGGCTTCCCGCCGCTCGCCCGGGATCGAGTCCTCTTCACCGGCGAGGCCGTGGCCGCCGTGCTCGCCGACGACCGGTACCTGGCCGAGGATGCGGCCGCCCTGGTCGAGGTCGACTATGAGCCCCGCGAGGTGGTGGCCTCGGTGGCGGACGCCATCCGCGAGGGCGCTCCGCGCCTGCACGACGGGTGGGAGGACAACTTCTTCGTCAAGCGCCACTTCACCGGCGGCGACCCGGATGCGGCATTCGCCACGGCGGACGGCGTCCTGGAGCTGGACCTCACCACGCACCGCCAGACCGGCATTCCCATGGAGAACCGGGGCTGCATCGCGCGGTACGACCGGGCCGAGGAGACGCTGACCCTGTGGACCTCGACGCAGATCCCCCACCTGGTCCGCACCGGCCTGGCGGACTCGCTGGGGATGCCCGAGCACCAGGTTCGGGTCATCTCGCCCGACGTGGGTGGCGGCTTCGGGGTGAAGGGCAACCTGTTCCCGGAGGAGATCGCGGTCGCCGTGCTGGCCATGGAGAGCGGGCGGCCGGTCAAGTGGATCGAGGACCGCCGCGAGCACCTGCTGGCGAGCATCCATGCCCGCGAGCACCACCACACGGCGCGGGTCGCGTACGACCGCGACGGGCACCTGCTCGCTCTGCGCGTGCTCATGTACGTCGACTGCGGCGCCTACTCGGTCTACCCGTGGACCGCGACCATGGACACCGGCATGGCGCTGGGCATCCTGCCCGGCCCGTACCGGCTGCGCAACTACGAGTGCGAGGGGTACAGCGTCACCACCAACAAGTGCCCGCTGGGGCCATACCGGGGCGTGTCCCGCCCCGCCGCGTGCTTCACCATCGAGCGCGTGATGGACGCCATTGCCCACGCGGTGGGCATCGATCCCATCGAGGTTCGCCGTCGCAACCTCGTGCGGCCCGACGAGTTCCCGTACACCTCGGTGACGGGCCTGGTCTACGACAGCGGCAGCTTCCTGGAGTCGCTCGACGCGCTCCTCGAGGCGTCGGACTACGACGGGCTGCGGCGCATGCAAGAGGCGGCCCGCCGCCAGGGACGGCACCTGGGGATCGGCATCGGCTGCTACACGGAGCAGACGGCGCATACCACCAACGAGTTCATCAAGCGCGGCGTGCCGATCATCTTCGGCTACGAGGCGACGACCGTCCGCATGGACCCCTCCGGCAAGGTGACCGTCCACGCCTCGACCCATTCCCACGGCCAGGGCCACGAGACGACCTATGCGCAGGTCGTGGCCGACCAGCTCACCATTCCGCTCGACGACGTGCGGGTGCGGTTCGGCGACACGGCCACCACCCCGTATGGGATGGGCACCTTCGCCAGTCGCAGCGCGGTCCTCGCCGGCGGCGCGGCGATCCGGGCCAGCTCCGCGATCCGGGAGATGCTCCTGCGCTTCGGGGCGCACCTGCTCGAGGTCGAGATGAGCGAGGTCGAGCTCGTCGACGCCCGGGTGCAGGTCAAGGGGCAGGCCGAACGCGCCATCAGCGTCCGCGACCTGGCACGCTTCGCGTACCACCGCCCGGAGAAGCTCCCCGCCGGCATGGAGCCGATGCTGGAAGCGGGCGCTTCGTATGACGCGGATCCGGGCAACGGGACCTTCGCCAACTCCGCGCAGCTGGCGGTCGTGGACCTCGATGCGGAGACCGGCGCGGTGAGGCTGCTGCGCTACGTGGTGATCGAGGACTGCGGCCGGATGATCAACCCGCTCATCGTGGACGGCCAGGTGCATGGGGGGATTGCCCAGGGCATTGGCGGGGCGCTGCTCGAGGAGCTCGTCTACGACGACGAGGGCCAGCTGCTGACGACCACCTTCCTGGATTACCTGCTTCCGTCCGCCACCGATATTCCGAACATCGAGGTGACACACCTGGAGACGCCCTCCGCGTTCACCCCGGGCGGGATGAAAGGGATGGGCGAGAGCGGGGCGATCGCCCCCGGACCGGTGATCGCCTCGGCGGTCGAGGACGCCATCAGCCCGTTCGGGTACGCCTTCGTGAACGAGCTGCCGATCACCCCCGAGCGCGTCTGCGGCTGGATCGACCAGGCCCGCGCAGCGGAAGGGCACTGAGCATGCGCGTGGCGACCATCCAGCTCGAGATTCCCCCGGGGGAGACGAAGGAGGAGCGCGTCGCACGGGCGGCGACCCTGGTCGAGCAGCAGGCCGGTGCGGACCTCGTGCTCCTGCCAGAGATCTGGAACGTCGGCTACTTCAACTTCGACGACTATGCAGCCCAGGCGGAGGCCCTGGACGGGCCGACCGTGTCGCGCATGGCGGACGCCGCGCGCCGGGTGGGCGCCTGGGTGCTGGGCGGCTCGATCGTGGAGCGCGACGGGGACCAGCTGCACAACACCGCGGTTCTCCTCGACCGAACGGGCGAGATCGCGGGAACCTACCGCAAGATCCACCTCTTCGGGTACGGCTCGCGCGAGCCGGAGGTGCTGACCCGCGGCACGCGGCCGGCCGTCATCGAGACGGAGTTCGGCAGGGTCGGCATCTCGACCTGCTACGACCTGCGCTTCCCGGAGCTGTACCGGGCCATGCTCGATCGCGGAGCGATGATGTTCCTGGTCCCGTCGGCCTGGCCGCACCCGCGCGTGGAGGCCTGGGCCATCCTCAACCGGGCGCGCGCGCTGGAGAACCAGGTCTGGCTGATCTCCGCCAACTGCGCCGGCGGACCGGGGGCCGGGTACTGCGGCAGAAGCATGATCGTCGACCCGTGGGGAACCGCGGTCGCGGCTGCCGGCTTCCAGCCCACGGTCCTGGGCGCAACCATCGACCCCGGCATGGTGGGGCAGGTTCGCGCCGAGTTCCGCCAGCTCGACGACCGGGTGCTCGGCCGGGAACCACCGCGGTGATCCGCTTCACGGAGGCCGCCTCCGGCGCCGGGATCGCCCTCGAACCGCGCGACGTCGTGCTGGCCGGGTACACCGGTCGCGACCAGGAGGCAGTTCGCCGCCACGTCGCGGAGCTCGCCGAGCACGGCGTTCCCGCGCCGGAGCAGGTACCCGCCTTCTTCCGGGTCACGCCCGAGCTGGTCGCGGTGACCGACCGGATCGCCGTCCTGGGCCTGGAGACCTCCGGGGAGGGCGAGTTCATCCTCTTCACTGCCGACGGCACGCTCTTCGTGGGCGTTGGAAGCGACCACACCGACCGCGCGGTCGAGCGCGAGGACGTCGCCAAGTCCAAGCAGCTGTGCCGAAAGGTTGTGGGCGGCCGGGTCTGGCGTCTCGACGACATTGGTCCGCACTGGGATCACGTCATCCTTCGCTCGTACGCCGATGGCGCCGACAACCCGTACCAGGAGGGACCGGTCGCCTCGCTGCTGGAGCCCGAGGAGATCCTGCGACGCGTCGAGGAACGCACCGGCCGGACTCTCGACGACGTGCTCGTCTTCAGCGGAACCATCCCACTGGCCGGGGAGCTGACCTACGCCTCCCGGTTCCGCGTGGAGCTGGTCGACGAGCTCCATGCCATGCGCCTCGAGGCCGAGTACGCCGTCGAGGTGAGCGACCTGCTCGACTAGAGGTTGAACAATGCCGAAACCGGAGCTGGAGTTCTTCGATCCGGAGGAGCAGCACACCTGGACTCCCGTGCCGGGATGCGAGGGGCTGTCCGAGATGACCCTGGCCCGCGACGACGAGACCGGCAGCTACACGCGCCTGCTCAAGTTCGAGCCCGGGACGGACACCTCGCCCCTGGGCCTGCAGCGCCACGAGTTCTGGGAGGAGATCTGGATCGTATCGGGGGCGATCCACGACCTGGGGATGGACAGGACCTTCCGCGCCGGGATGTACGCCTGCCGGCCCCCGAGGATGCCGCACGGTCCGTGGCGGGCCCCCGACGGCTGCATCACGTTCGAGGTCCGCACCTTCGAGTCCGCACCTTCCACACAGGAGCCACGAGCACAATGAAGTTCGGCGTCTGGATTCCCTCCTATTGCTACCCCGACCTCTCCTACGAACGCGCCCATGCGGAGGTCGGCGATTTCGCACGCAAGGCGAACGACCTCGGGATCGACCTGTGGGTGATCGACCACCTGCTCCACGCGCCGGGCCTCTACGGGATGCCCTGGCTGGAGCCGATGACCACGCTCACGTACGCCGCAGCGCTTGCGCCGGACGTCCGGTACGGCACCGGGATCCTGGTCCTTCCGCTGCGCAACCCGGTGATCCTGGCCAAGGAGATCGCCACGCTCGACTACCTGACGGGCGGGAAGTTCATGTTCGGCATCGGGGGCGGCTGGGATCCGGACGAGTTCCGCGCGGTGGGCACGCGGATCGAGGAGCGAGGCAAGCGCACCGACGAGATCCTGGCTGCGGTCCGGCTCCTCCTGACCGAGGACCATGTCAGCTTCGCGGGGACGTACTACCAGTTCGAGGACGTGACCATCGAGCCGCGCCCGCCGAGGATGCCGGAGGTATGGGTCGCCGGCGGGTCGCGCATCCCGGACCCGGAGTTCCACGACCTGCCGGTCCTCTCCAAGGCGGTGCTCAACCGGATCCTGGACGCCGACGCCTGGATCAGCCGCTGCTCGGGCAGCCAGGAGTGGATCAAGCGCGACTGGGGCCAGATCAAGGAAGGGCTGGTCGCCCGCGGGCGACCTGTGAGCTCGCTGAAGTTCGCGCACACCAACTTCACGTACATCGTGGACACCGCGAACCGTGACAAGGCACACGAGATCCAGCGCGGCTACTTCGAACAGGTGATGGGGACCCATCGGACCTTCCAGCACCTGCAGGAGTGCTACCTGCTGGGGACACCCGACGACATCGTCGCCAGGCTCAAGGACCTCGAGGAGGCCGGCTGCGAGTACGTCGTCCTGGGGCCGACCAGCGATCAGCTCGACCAGCTGGACCTGATCAACGAGCAGATCATCTCCGCCTTCCGATGAGCCGATAGCGAACCCTACTCGCCTCGACGGCCCCCCGATGTCGCGGCGAGCTCGGGCGGCGTGACCCAGGATCGAATCGTCCGCACGTAGTTCGCCCGCTCGAACGCGGACGGGTTCTCCGCGGTTGCCTGGCTGGCGCTGCCCCGCAGCTGCGCAACCGATTCGTACTCGTGCTCCGTGGTCCAGGCCTGCAGCTCCGCCTCCACCGAGCGGACGTGCTCGGGGCCGTGGCGCAGGAGGGCCGACGTCATCATCACCACGTCGGCGCCGACCATGAGGGCCTTGACGACGTCGGTCCCGGTCTGCACGCCCGAGGTGGCGGCCAGCGAGACCTCGCGCCCGAGCTGCGGCCGGAGGATCGCGATCCAGCGCACCGGAAGCCGCAGCTCCCACTGCTGGCTCAGCTCGAGCCGCGGCACGACCTCGAGCGCCTCGAGATCGAAGTCCGGCTGGTAGAAGCGATTGAAGAGGACGAGCCCATCGGCGCCGGCTGCGGTGGCCGCCGCGGCGAAGTTGGCGAAGGCGGAGTAGTAGGGACTGAGCTTGACCGCGAGCGGGATGGTGACCGCCTCGCGGACCGCTGCGATCAGGGCGAGGTCGGCAGCCTCCATGTCCGCGGCGTCGCGCTGCGGGTCACCGGCGACGTGGTAGAGGTTCAGCTCGAGCGCGTCGGCGCCTGCCGACTGGATGAGGCGCGCGTAGCGGACCCAGGCACCGGTGTTCGTGGCATTCAGGCTGGCGATGATGGGCACCCCGGTCGCTGCCTTGACCTGCTCCACCATGGCGACGTACCGGTCCGCCGCGCCGACGAACCCCTCGACCGCCGGGAAGTAGTCGAGGGCCTCGGCAAAGAGCTCCGTGCCCTGCTGCAGGGTCTCGTTGATGCCGAACTCCTCGGCGAGGATCTCCTCCTCGAAGAGCGAGGGGAGGACGATGGCCCCGACGCCCGCGGCCTCGAGCCGGCGGGCCATCTCCGGCTCCCCGTTCTGCGGCGCCGCGGAGGCGACGATGGGCGAACGGAGCTCCAGGCCCAGGTAGCGGGAGCGAAGGTCGATGGTCATTCCGGATCCTCCTCACCGGAGTGGCGGTAGCCGGCATCGCTCTCGACCTCGGGCTCGACGCCCGGGTCGGGCGGCGGGAGGTGCGGGACGGTACGCTCGATGCCCGCGAGCTGCTCGTAGTAGCGCCACCGCTCGTCCGCGTCGGCCTGGGCCAGCGCAGTGAGCTCCGCGGCACGGTCGGGATGGGCACGCTGCAGGAACGCGAAGCGCGCTTCGGTGGCCGCGAACGCGGCAACCGGGATGGAGGGCGCCCCCGAGTCGAGCTTGAAGGGCCGGCCACCCTCGGCCTCCGACGGATGGAAGCGATAGAGCGGCCAGTAGCCGCTCTTCACGGCGTCCTTCTGGTGCGACATGGACTTGCCCATGTCGATCCCGTGCGCGATGCAGGTGCTGTAGGCGATGACGAGGGATGGGCCCGGCCAGGCATCGGCCTCGAGCAGGGCCTTGGTGGTCTGCAGGTCGTTGGCGCCCATCGAGACCTGGGCGACGTAGACGTTGCCATAGGACCGGGCAACGGCGCCGAGGTCCTTCTTCGCCGTTCCCTTGCCGGCGGCCGCGAACTTGGCAACGGCGCCGCGCGGGGTCGCCTTCGAGGACTGGCCGCCGGTGTTCGAGTAGACCTCGGTGTCGAGGACCAGGATGTTCACATTGCGGCCCGACGAAAGGACCTGGTCCAGGCCCCCGTAGCCGATGTCGTAGGCCCAGCCGTCTCCGCCGATGATCCAGATTCCGCGGCGGACGAGATCGTCGCAGACCGAGAGAAGCTGCCGGGCGTCCAAGGCGAGGGGGCCATCGATGCCGACGAGCGCCGCGCGCAGGCGGCCCACCCGCTCCCGCTGGAGCTCGATCTCGGCCTCCGTCTCCTGGCCGGCGCCGAGGAGGCCGTCGACGAGATCCCTGCCGAGCTGCGGAGCCAGGCGCTCGAGGAGCTGCCGGGCATGATCGGTCTGGGCGTCGAGCGCGAGGCGCATTCCCAGGCCGAACTCCGCGTTGTCCTCGAAGAGCGAGTTGTTCCAGGCCGGGCCGCGACCGACCGCGTTGACCGTCCACGGCGTCGTGGGCAGGTTCGCCCCGTAGATCGAGGAGCACCCCGTGGCGTTGGCCACGATCATCCGGTCGCCGAACAGCTGGGTCACGAGCCTGATATACGGGGTCTCGCCGCAGCCGGCGCACGCACCCGAGAACTCGAAGAGCGGCTCGAGGACCTGGCTGCCCTTGATCGTGTCGTGGGCGATCAGGCCGCGATCCAGCGGCGGGATCGACTGGAAGAAGTCCCAGTGCGGCCGCTCGATGTCGCGGTGCTCCGCCACCGGCTCCATGTTGATCGCCTTGTGGCTCGTATCCGTCTTGCTCTTGGCCGGGCAGACGTCCACGCAGACGCCGCAGCCGGTGCAGTCGTCGGGCGCGACCTGGATCGTGAGCCGATGGTCGGGAAGGTCCCGGGATCGGAACTCCTTGTGGAGGAAGTCGGCCGGCGCCGAGTCGACCGCGGAGGTCGGGAACACCTTCATGCGGATCGTCGCGTGGGGGCAGACCATCGTGCATTTGCCGCAGTCGATGCAGATCGCGGGATCCCAGATCGGGATCTCCTGCGCGATGGCGCGCTTCTCGTACTGCGCCGTCCCGCTCGGGAAGATCCCGTCCACGGGGAGAGCGCTCACGGGCAGCAGGTCGCCCTCGCCGGCCATCAGGCGCGACGTGACGCGGGCCACGAAATCGGGCGCGTCGACCGGCACGGAGACGGTGGTTGGCAGCGCGCTGCTCACGCCGCCGAGGGTCACGTGCGCGAGGTTCTCGAGCGAGCGGTCGATCGCCACGAAGTTGCGCTGGACGATGGCCTCGCCGCGCTTGGCGTACGTCTTCTCGACGAATTCCTTGATGCGGGCGATCGCCTCGTCCGCCGGGATGATGCCCGCCAGCTGGAAGAAGCACGGCTGCATGACGGTGTTGATCCGGCTGCCCATGCCGGCCTGGTCCGCAACGGCGACCGCGTCGATGACCCAGAAGTCGATCTCCTTGTCGACGAGCTGCTGCTGCACATCGCGCGGCAGGTGGTCCCAGACCGCATCGGGGCCATACGGCGCATTGAGGAGGAATGTCGCCCCGTGCTTCGCGTGCTCGAGGACCTTCGTCTTGCCGAGCAGCCCGAACTGGTGGCAGGCCACGAAGTCTGCGTTCTCGACGAGGTAGGTCGAGGTGATGGGCTGGGGTCCGAAGCGCAGGTGCGAGACGGTGATCGATCCGGCCTTCTTGGAGTCGTACACGAAGTAGCCCTGCGCGAACAGGTCCGTGCTCTCGCCGATGATCTTCACCGACGCCTTGTTGGCTCCCACGGTGCCGTCCGAGCCGAGCCCGAAGAAGACGGCCTGGACCTCGCCGGCCGGGCGCGGGCGGCGGAACCCGGCGTCGATGGGCAGGCTGAGATGCGTCACATCGTCGTAGATGCCGACGGTGAAGTGTCGCTTTGGCCTCGCCGCGGCGAGCTCCTCGAAGATCGGCTTGATCATCGACGGAGTCATTTCCTTCGACGAGAGCCCGTAGCGTCCCCCGATGACCCGCGGCGGAGTCGCGAACGGCGGGTCATCGCGGTCCATCGTCTCGGCGATGGTCGCCACCATCTCGAGGTAGAGCGGTTCCCCGACCGCGCCCGGCTCCTTCGTGCGGTCGAGGACCGCGATCGACCGAACCGTGGACGGCAGCGCGGCGATGAGCTGCTCGGTGGGGAACGGCTGGAAGAGCCTGACGCGCAGCAGTCCCACGCGTTCACCGGCAGCCACGAGCGCATCGACCGTTTCCTCGATCGCGCCGTTGGCCGAGCCCATGGCGACGATGACGCGATCCGCGTCGGGCGCGCCGTGGTAGTCGACCAGCCCATACCGCCGGCCGGTCCGCTCGGCGAGCTCGTCCATCACCTCGGCGACGATGCCCGGGACGGCGAGATGGAACGGATTCGCCGCCTCGCGCGCCTGGAAGAAGACGTCGGGGTTCTGCGCGGTGCCGCGCACGGCGGGCGCGTCCGGGGTCATGCCCCGCGCGCGGAAGGCGATGACATCGTCGTCGCGCACGAGCGCCCGGATGTCCTCGTCCTCGAGGACGGCGATCTTGTTCACCTCGTGGGAGGTCCGGAAGCCGTCGAAGAAATGGAGGAACGGCACCCGCGCCCGCAGGGTGGCCGCATGCGCGACGAGCGCGAAGTCGTGCGCCTCCTGGACCGAGCCCGCGGCGAGCATGGCCCAGCCGGTGGTCCGCGCGTGCATGACGTCGCTGTGGTCGCCGAAGATCGACAGTGCGTGGGTCGCCACGGTGCGCGCGGCGACGTGGATCACCGTTGGCGTCAGCTCACCGCAGATCTTGAACATGTTCGGGACCATGAGCAGGAGTCCCTGCGACGCGGTGAAGGTGGTTCCCAGGGCACCCTTCTGGAGGGCGCCGTGGAGCGCACCGGCGGCTCCCGCCTCCGACTGCATCTCGACAACGTCGGGGACCTTGCCCCACAGGTTCGGGCGGCCCGCGGCGGCCCAGTCGTCACAGTGCTCCGCCATCGGCGAGGCTGGCGTGATCGGGAAGATCGAGATCACTTCGCTGGCGGCGTAGGCGACACGGGCCGCAGCCTCGTTGCCGTCCATGCACTCGTAGCGCTGGTCCACGTGGAGGCCCTCCATCGGCGTCGAGGTGGTGGCGCATTCGGCCATGCCGGTCTCGAACTTGCCAGTCGCGGACCCTGATTATCCTCCGTGAACCGCGGCTGCGCTTGCGTGCCCCCGGGATGCGACCTACTGCCAGCGGAAGAAGCGGGCAGAGATGGCCAGGCACCCGGCCAGCCAGCCCAGGAGCACCAGGAGATCCACGCCGAGCGGGACGAACGGCGTGCCGCCGACCATGGTCTGCCGCAGCGCGTCGCCAAGGTAGGTGAGCGGCATCGCGGTCGCCACGCCGCGCAGCCATTCCGGCATGAACGCGAGCGGGAAGAAGATCCCGGAGAGGAACATCAGCGGGAACTGGACGATGCTGGTCATCCCGTTCGCCGCCTCCTCCGTCCGGGCGAAGCTGGCGATCACGTATCCGAGGGCGATGAAGGTGACCGCGCCCAGGGCAACAAAGCCCACCGTCACAGCCAGATCTCCGGCGATCTTCACGCCGAAGACGCCGATCCCGATGGCCATGATCAGCACGGTCTGGACAGCCGCGATCCCCAGCCGCATGAGAACGTTGGAGCCGACCAGGGTCCAGCGCGGGAGCGGCGTTGCGTTGAGCCGCTTGAGGATCAGCTTCTCGCGCTGCTGGACCAACGGGATGGCGGCGAAGATACCCAGCTGCATGAGGGCCATGGCCAGGATGGATGGGACGAAGTAGCTCACGCTGCTGAGCTGCTCGGTCTGGATCGCCTTCGCGGAGACGCTCAGCACCGGCGGCTGGCCGGAGAGGGCCTGGTTCTGGGCGCTCACCAGGCTCTGCACCACCCCGGTCAGGGTCTGGGTCGTGTTCGATTGGCTGGGATCGGTGTACAGGGTCAGCGCCAGGGGCTGCGCGCCTAGCGTGCTGCCGCCTCCGGCGCTCGCGACGGCGTCGGCGTAGCCGACCGGGACGACCAGGACCGCGTCGAGGTCGCCGCGCTTCATGGCGGCCAGTGCCTCGTCGAGGGACTGGTCCTTGAGCTCGAGCAGGCTCACCTGCGCGAACGTGGATTTCAGCTGTGCCGAGGCCGATGTCGCGTCCTGGTCGACCCAGGCAACCTTGAGCTTCGTATCGCCGCCGCCGGAGAAGATGGTCCCGAAGAGCAGGATGAAGACGATGGGAAAGGCGAGCGTCCAGAACAGCGCCGCGCGGTCGCGCAGGAAGCTGCGGATGTTGGCGATCGTGAGCGCGCGCAGCGCCGACATCGGCTCCTCCTCAGTCCCGCAGGGCTCGGCCGGTGAGCTCGAGGAAGACATCCTCCAGCGTGGCCCGCCGCACGAGCAGCCCGCGCGGCTCAACACCCATTGATTCGGTCAGCTCGAGCAGTGAGCCGATCGTGGCCGGAACGTCGGCCGTGTAGAGCAGCGTGCTGCCGTCCTCGTGCCGCACGCTGCTGACGCCGCTGATCGCCGCAAGGCGCTCACCGTCGAGCCCGGCGAGCTCCTCGAACTGGACCGCGCGCTCGTGGAACCGGCGGCTGATCAGGTCGTTCACCGTCCCATGGTCCAGGATCCTGCCGTGGTCCATGATCGCGATCCGGTCACAGAGCGCCTCCGCCTCGTCCATGTAGTGGGTCGTCATCAGCACGGAGCGACCCTGCCGCTTCATCCCTTCGATGAGCTCCCACAGGGCGCGCCGGGCGGCGGGATCCAGGCCGGTGGTGGGCTCGTCGAGGAAGACGAGCTCAGGGTCGTTCACGAGGGCCAGCGCCACGGAAAGGCGCTGCTGCTGCCCGCCGGACAGGGTGCGCGTCAGCGAGTCACGCTTCTCGCCCAGGCCCAGCTCGTCGATCAGGCGCTCGGCCGAAACGCGGCGCGGGTAGAAGCTGCCGAAGAGGCTGATCAGCTCCGCGACGGTGAGGTGCGGGTAGAGCGCCGCGGTCTGGAGCTGTACGCCGATCCGTTGCTTGATCTCCGTGGCATGCTGCCGAACGTCGAGGCCCAGGACGGTGAGCTCGCCGCTGTCCGGCCGGGTGAGCCCCTCGAGCATCTCCACGGTCGTGGTCTTCCCCGCGCCGTTCGGTCCAAGGAGACCGAAGATCTCGCCGGGGCCGACGTGGAAGCTGACGCCGTCCACGGCCTGCACGCGGCCGAATGCCTTGCGGACCTCGGAGACGACGACGGGATTCGCGGACGCACGGGCTGTGCTCACGCGCCGCATGGTATCGGACCCCGGCACGACATGCATGCGCCGGTGGTTGCCGCGCCGCGGCGGGATGGCCGCACCAGGATCAGTGGTCGAACATCTCCGTGAAACGCTCGCCGTGGGCGGTGCCGGCGCCCTCAACGCGCTGCCGCCGCTGCGAGGGCGCCGGCGTCAGTCCTTCCCCGAGAGGAGCTTGAAGACGCCGGCCGTCGTCGAGCCGTACGAGAGATGGCCCTGGAGATCCTTCCAGAGGACCTGGGGCTCGTACTCCCAGATGGGCTTGTAGAGCTTCATGGCGGGCAGGATCGCGTAGCCGCTCAACCAGACGACGAGGGCAAACGGAAGGCCGTGGCCCGAGCGCGGCCGGCGCAGCGATCCCTCGACGATCCCGAACAGGGCGCCCCACGCCATCCCGTAGCCCCAGTGGACCAGGTTGTTCGCGGTTGGTGCGACCTCGTCCGGCAGCGTGGTCTGGAACATGCCCTCCACGACGCGACGGCCGACCTGGGCGGGCGCACCGGCCGTGTCCCAGGTCACCCCGCGGGAAAGCTCCCAGTCGAGGAGGCCGCTCTCGCCGCCCTCGCGCTTGTAGCGCCCGAACCCGGTGAGATCCATGGCTGCGGTGCCGACGGCGCCGGCGAGGGCGCCACGCAGGAGAGCCCCGAGGGGCGTGAAACGTGCCATCCGCGCATGGTAGGACCATCCGCGCGCTACCGTTGCGGGGTGCATCCATTCCGCTTCGGCATCACCGCCAGCTGGGCGTCATCGGGCGAGAGCTGGACGGCGCTCGCCAGGCGCGCCGAGACCCTTGGCTACAGCAGCCTCGTCATGCCCGACCATCTCGGGCGCCAGCTCTCGCCGGTGGGTGCCCTGGCCGCCGCAGCCGCGGTGACGACCCGCCTGCGCATCGGCTCCTTCGTCTACGCCAACGACTACCGGCATCCGCTGATCCTGGCGCGCGAGGTGGCAACCCTCGACCACCTGTCCGGCGGACGCGTCGAGCTGGGTCTCGGGGCGGGGTGGCACGTTCCCGACTATCGCCAGCTGGGCATGCCGTACGACCGGCCAGGACTGCGCATCGACCGGATGGTCGAGTCGCTGGACCTCGTGAAGCGGCTCCTCGCCGGTGAGCGCGTCACGCACGCCGGCCCGAACTACCACCTCGATGGGGCCCGGCTCGAGCCCCGGCCGATCCAGGCCCGGGTCCCGATCCTGATCGGCGGCGGCGGGAAGCGGATCCTGCGCATCGCCGCGCGAGAGGCGGACATCGTGGGTCTGCTGCCCCAGTTCAACGAGCGCGGCCGACCCATCTTCAGGCAAGCGAGCGTGGCGGAGACCGCGCGCAAGGTCGCGATCATCCGCGAGGCGGCGGGTTCGGCGGAGGCGTTCGATCGCCTGGAGCTCAACGTCCTGGTAGCCGATGGCGGCCTGGTCGGATCCGGCACCGGCATCCCCGGATCGGCGCTCAACGCCGTGAAGTCCGTCGCGCCGCGCGTGATCGGAGGGTCGCCGTATGTCCTGTACGGAACCGTCGCCCAGGTCCGCGAGCTGCTCCTCCGTCGCCGCGAGCAGCTCGGGATCAGCTACTACGTCTGGCGAACGCGACTGATGGAGCAGATGGCCCCGCTCGTCGAATCGCTCGCCGGTCGCTGAGCAATCAGAGGTCGACGTTGCTCGGCGAGGACCGGGCGGTCTCGATCCAGCGGGCAACCTCCGCGACGAACGGAGCCTCGCGCATGGTCGCCCGGGTCCGGGTGAGCTCGCCGAGCGTCTCGGCGAGGTGCCGCGCGTCGCGTCGCGCGAGCTCCGCGGTACCGTCGACGCCGGCGGCGGCCAGGAGGTTCATATGCTCCGGGCCGATCCCATCGAGGCGCAGCAGCTCGACGCGGCTCACCCAGCCCAGGATCACCGGCTCGCCGATGCCGGTGGTCGCCGCGAGCTCCTGCCTGCCGGCGCGCGTCGCACCCCGGACCAGGAGATCCCCATCGTTGACCACCCCCACTGCGCTGAGCTTCTCGGCCTGGGCCAGGCCGATCCCCTCGACGTCAGCGATCTTCACGCGTCGCTCCTTCGTGGTGCCGGTTGGGCACAAACCGTCGCGGCCGCGGGCGGGCCGCTTCACCAGCGACCGATGATACCGGCTGAGGCACCGGAGGAGCGGCCCATTCGGCAATGGTTCGCCGACAGCCGCGGCTGCACGCCCGCTAGGATGGCCGGATGAAGATCGGTGCCATCATGCCCATCGGCGAGGGCGAGATCGCCGGCCACACGGCCTCCTACCCGGAGCTGCGGGCCGTGGCCCGGGCGGCGGAGGCCGGTGGCCTGGATTCCATCTGGGTCTACGACCACCTGCTCTTTCGGTTCCCCGGCGAGCACACCACGGGGATCCACGAGGCGTGGGCGATCCTCGCCGCCCTCGCGGCCGACACGGAGCGGGTCGACCTGGGAACCCTGGTGCTGGCGGTTCCGTTTCGGAACCCTGCGGTCCTGGCCAAGATGGCGGCGACAGTCGAGGAGATCAGCGGGGGCCGGCTGATCCTGGGGATCGGCGCCGGCTGGCACGAGCCGGAGTTCGACGCCTTTGGCATCCCGTTCGACCACCGCGTTTCGCGCTTCGCCGAAGCGCTCCAGATCCTGGTTCCCATGCTGCGCACCGGGCGCGCCGACTTCCGTGGTCGGTATCACGCCGCCAACGACGTGGCCCTGCTGCCACGCGGCCCGCGTCCGCAGGGTCCGCCGATCCTCATCGCCGGCAAGGGCCCACGCATGCTCCGCCTCGTCGCGGAGCATGCCGACGCCTGGAACGCGGCCTGGTTTGGCGACGTCTCGGAGTCGCGGGCCAGGATCTCAGCCATGCGCGCCGCGCTCGCCGATGCGGGCCGCGATGCCACGACGATGACCGTCACGCTCGGCATCAACGTCGTCTTTCCCCACCTGCTGGCTCCCGGCGACGAGCCACCCGATCGTGCCCACCGCGGCACCCCGCGCGAGATCGCCGCGGGCCTGCGGGCCTACGCCGACGAGGGGATCGACCACCTCATCGCAGCCTGCACGCCGTCCACCCCGGAGGCGATGGCCGCCCTGTCGGAGGCGGCAGACCTGGCGCGGGCCCTGCTACCCGGGCCGCAGCCCGGCGTCTGAGTCCGCGGACGACCGCGTCCACAGGGCATGCCGCTCGCGACGCCCTCGCCGGGCCGCGCGCGCCAGGGTGCGTCCGACGAGCCGGTGCCCGCAGGTGGCGCAGACGTACCAGCGCCCGTTCCGAACCAGGGTCACCGCGTGCTCGGCGACGAGGAGCCGCCATGTCCCCGCACCGGCAGCGCGACGGTGGGCGCGGGCCGTGCGACGCTCGGCTGCCAGGACCGCCGCCTCGCCGATGCCCGCCGCGGCGGCGAGGCGGAGGACGCTCGGGTAGCGGCCCGCCTCGCGACGCAGCGCAGCCTCGATCCCGTCGGCGTGCCGCTCGAAGAGCGGCAGCGCGGTCGCATAGAACGCAGCGCCGTGATGCACGATCCGCGATCGTCGCCCGGCGCGGCGTGGGGGCGCCTCCGGCGTCAGCCAGTGCGCGAGCTCATGGAGGAGCGTGTGACGCACGTCAGCCGGGTCGGTCCCCGCTGTCACGGCGATCGACCCCGCCCGGCGGCTGGCCAGGCCCGACGAGGGCTCGCGAGCGGCACGCCGCCAGCGCAGCACGTTCGGAGGCGCGACTCCGGCCGCGGAGCAGACGGCCAGGACCAGGCCGCGCGCCCAGTCGGGCGCGGATCCGCTCCTCATGGGCGCGGCGCCATCGGTCCCGCGCGCAGGAGGCGCCCGACCTCGTCGATCCAGGCCCCGAGCTCCGGGTCGGGGTAGGCGTAGTCGTCGTAGCTGTAGGCCGTCATCGCGTCGCCGTGGGCGGCGACGTAGGCCGCCGGGGTGACCTCACGGTACGGAAAGGCGTGACGGGCGCGTTGGGTGCGCTCGGCATCGGCCGCATCCCGGTCTCGACCGCTTGCCTCGCGATCGAGGCGCCGTGCCTTGCGGCGCAGTCGCCAGCGCTCGGTCAGGTGCGCCAGGCGTTCGTCGTGATTCACGACGAACAGCGTAGCGCCGGCAGCCTCGCCCCGGATCCCTGCGCGTGACGTCGCGGCTCAGGGAGCTGCCGCGCGCTCCGGTGCCGGGGGCGTGTGACGGACGTCGTCGATGTCCTCGTAGAGCCCCAGCCGCGCGACCGCGCGCTGGACCCAGCGCGGTGCCCACCAGTTGATCCGTCCCATCACCCGCATGAAGGCCGGGACGAGGAGCCCGCGCACGATGGTCGCATCGATGAGCACGGCGAGCGCCATCGTGAGACCCAGGGCCTTGATGAAGGTGATGCTCGACAGGCCGAATGCGGCGAAGACGGCGACCATGATCAGGGCGGCGCCGGTGATGATCCCGCCGGTGATCCCGATCCCCTCCGCCACGGCACGCGTGTTGTCGCCGGTGGCGAGGTATCGCTCGCGGATGCGCGAGAGGAGGAGCACCTCGTAGTCCATCGAGAGCCCGAACAGGATCGCGAACATGATGAGCGGCAGCCAGGCCGCGATCGCACCGGACGGCTCGAAGCCCAGCACCCCGGACAGATGGCCCTGCTGGAAGACGAAGACCAGCGCGCCGAAGCTGGCGCTGATGCTGATCAGGCTCATGAGGACCGCCTTGACCGGGAGGAAGATGGAGCCGAAGGTCAGGAACAGGACGCCACCGGTCACGAGCACCACGATGAGGATGGCGACCGGCACCGAGTGCCAGAAGCTGATCATGAAGTCCTCGGAACGCGAGGGCAGCCCGCCGGTCAGGACCTGGGCATCTGTCGGTGGTTGTGCGGCACGGATGTCGGCGACGAGCGCGCGCCCGGCATCCGAATCCGGCAGCAGCTTCGAGAAGACGGTCACCTTCGTGGTGTCCTGGGCGATGAGGTCCTTCAGATAGGCCGTGACCCCGGCTGCCCCGGCCGGTCTCTGGTCGGGAGCGGCGGCGAGGAGCTGCGCGTAGCGGGTCGCGTCGATTCCGCCCGGTGGGGTGAGGGCGGACTCGACCTCCTCGACGCCGGCGATCCCCTTCAGGCGTCCAACGTAGGCGGCGAGCGAGGCCTGCCGCTCCGGGTCGAGCGATCCGTCGAGGTTCGTGCCGGGCCAGGTCACGGCCACCGTGACCGGATCGCTCTCACCGCCGGGAAAGTCGTTGACGATGACCATGAAGGCCTCGCGGGCGGGCGTGTCGGGCAGGTCCTGGAGGTTCTGGCCGGTCGACAGGGAGAGCGAGAGGAACGGAGACCCTGCGGCGAGCAGGAGCGCCAGGACCGGGACCGCAATCAGGACGGGGCGGTGCATGACCCGTGCGGCGATCCAGCGCCATACGCCGTGGCCCCCGCGGGAGGCGGCGACCTCCGCGTCGTCCTCGTGGAGCGTCAGGAACGCGGGCATCGGGATGCGCAGCCGGTTCACGCGCGGGCCGAGCATCGCCAGGATGGCGGGCAGGACCGTGAGCCCGAAGAGCAGGGTGGAGAGCACCGTGACGATGCCGGCGATCCCCATCGACCGCAGCGCGGCGGCCTGGAAGACGGTCAGCGACGAGAGGCCGATGGCGACCGCCACGCCGGAGATGGCGACCGCCTTGCCGACGCTGCCCATCATCCGCTCGATCGCGATCTCCACGGAGTGGTGGCGCAGCTCCTCGCGGAAGCGGCTCACCAGGAAGAGCGAATAGTCGATGGCCAGCGCCAGCCCGATCATGCTCGCCAGGTTGTTGACGAAGACGCTCATGTCCACGAAGCCGGCCAGGAGCCGGATGACGGCGAAGGCGGTGGGCAGCGCGAAGCCGGCCATGAGCAGCGGCAGACCGGCGGCGACCAGGGTCCCGAACACCGCGAGCAGGATGACCAGGGCGATCGGCAGGCTGATGATCTCGGCCTGCACCAGGTCATGCTCGATCTTCTGGTTGAACTCGTGGTACAGCTGCGGGACGCCGGTGATCTGGGCCGTCACGCCGGCCGGAGGATGCACCTCCGACGAGAGCCGCGCGGCGTCCTCAACGGCGGACTCGACCGGCTTGCCAAGGGAAACGACCGCCAGGGTGCGGGTCCCGTCCCGGCTCAGGAGCTGGGCGGCCCCCGTGTCGGCATAGGTCAGGATCCCGGTCACCTCCGGGTCGTTGGCGACGTCCGCGAGGCTCGCCTTGACCTTCGCCTGGAAGGCGTCCGCCGCCGCATTCCCGTTCGGGTCGGTGTAGACCACGATGAGCGTGGTCGCCTGCTCGCCGAACCGGTTCGCGAGGAGTGCCGCGGCTGCCTGCTCCTCGGATCCGCTGATCACCCAGCCACCCTGGATGAGCTTGCCGCCATCGGCGTTGGCCCAGACGTTGGCGCCAACCATGACCACCAGGCCGAGGATCGGCAGAACGCGCCGGAACCGATAGTCGAAGCGGCCGATGGCGGCGAAGACCCCGCGCGGATGCGGCTCCAGGACCGGCCCGTCCGGTGGGGCGGGTTGAGCCGGCGACCCGTCGCCGGCTGCGGCGATTGCCTCTCCGGTGCCGGGCGCGGGCGCGATTGTGGCGAGCTGCTCGGAGCGGCGCGTCAGCCACGCGACCAGGAAGGGGACCCCGAGGCCGAGGATGCCGAGAAGCAGGGCGGTCAGTCGTTGCCGACGCATGGCTCTCCCGTCGCGGTGAATGAGCGTTCAGTGCGGAGGCCCCGAATGTAGCCTTGCGAATGGGCCATGTCAAGCGCACAATGAATCGACGTTCATCCCAACTGCAGGTCGGAGCGTGCCGCCCATCACCATCAAGCCGGTCCCCCGCGAGACCCCCGCCCAGCACGCCGCTGCCGTGCGCGGACGAATCCTGGACGGTGCCTCGCGAGCGTTCGCCGCATCCGGGTTCCATGGGACGGTCATGCCCGCCATCGCGACCGAGGCTGGCGTCAGCGTGGGCCTCATCTACCGCTACTTCCCCAGCAAGGAAGAGCTGTTCCTGGCGGTCTGCGCTCGCGAGACCGATGCCAAGCTCGACGAGCTGGCGGGCATCCTGGGCCGGATCCGCGATCCTGCGACGCGGCTCGGAGCGGCCATCGACCAGTTCATCGCCTCGCTGGACGGCAGTTGGGGCTCCATCATCATCCACGCGTGGGCGGAGGCGGACCGCAACCCGCGGGTCCGCGACATGCTGCAGCGCCTCTTCGACCAGCAGCGCGGGTTCGCCGCGCAGTTCGTCCGCGAGGCGGTTGCGCGGGGGGAGGCACCTGCGGAGCTCGACGTGGAGGCGGTCGCCCTGGGCGCCGGCCTCCTGCTCCACGGCGCGATCGCGTACCAGGCCGAGCGCGGGAGCCTCTTCGACGGCGACGCGGTGGGCCGCGCGATCGCCACGGTCCTGGGAGCGTCTCTGCGCCGCGGCTGACCCTCCGGGGGATCGCCCGCTCGCTATGATCCGCGGCGTGATCCGCGACGACCCGATGCGATGATCTCGCTCGCCCCCGCCGGCTGGTGGCGCGGGCTCGGCAGCCTCACGCGCTCCGGGAGCTCGGTCGAGGGCCTGGCCTGGGCCCTCTACGACTTCGCGAACACGATCTACAGCTTCGCGATCGTCAGCTTCGCGATGGGCCTGTGGGCGGTCCATTTCCTGGGCGAGGCGCAGGGCCAGCTGTGGTTCACGGTCACGGTCAGCGCCTCGGTCGCGGTGAACGCCGCCGTCTCGCCCGTCCTCGGGGCCATGAGCGATCGGACCGGCGGGCGCAAGGTCTACCTCTTCATCTTCACCGCGCTGTGCATCGTGGCGACGGCCCTGATCGCCGTCGCCGGGATCTACGTGGGCCTGCTCTTCTTCGGCATCGCGAACTTCGCGTACCAGGCGGCGCTCATCTACTACGACGCCATGCTCCCCGACGTCGCCCGCAGCGGGATGCGTGGCCGGCTGTCGGGCGTGGGCGTCGCACTCGGGTACCTGGGGACCATCGTCTCGGGGATCCTGCTCACCCGCTTCGGGACGAGCGCAGACGGGGACCCGACGGCGGCCACCTTCCTCCTCGTCGCCTCGCTCTTCACCCTGTTCGCCATCCCCATCTTCGTCCGCGTCCCGGACCGCTCATCGGGCAGCGGTCGCTTCCGCGCCCGCGAGGCAATGCAGTCGTGGAGCCAGCTGGCCGAGACGATCCGTCACGCTCGCGAGGTCCCGGGGCTGCTGCGCTTCGTGGTCGGACGGTTCTTCTACTCGGACCCGGTGAACACGGCCATCGCGGTGATGAGCGTCTTCGCCACGGAGGCAGTGGGCTTCAAGAGCGGCGAAGCACTGGTCGTCATCCTGCTGCTGACGATCATCGCGGTGATCGCCTCGTTCGGGTGGGGCGTGCTCAACGACCGCATCGGCCCCAAGCGCACGCTCATGTTCGTGCTTGCGACCTGGGGGATCGGCCTGGTGCTCATCACGATCACCCTCTCGAGAATCCCGTTCCTCTTCGCCGGGGCGCTGCTCGGCGCGGGTCTCGGCGGCGTCGGCGTCACCGACCGGCTGCTCCTGCTGCGGCTGGCGCCGCCCGCCCAGGTGGGTGAGATGCTCGGCCTGTACGGCCTCGCGGGCAAGTTCAGCGCGGTCATCGGTCCCCTGGTGTACGGTCTGATCGTGGGAACCCTGCTCGGCGTGCTCGGCCACGGCGTCTATCAGCTGGCGATCGGCAGCCTGCTGGTCCTGCTCCTGATCGGCGCCTGGATCGTGCGTTCCGTGCCCGAGGGAAGCGTCGAGGTCGACCCCGATGCCGCCGAAGCGGCCGAGGCCACGGAGCCCGCCATCGTCCCCCCCGGGGAGCGCCCGCTGTGACGCTGGTGGTCGGTCACCGGGGCGCCTGTGCCTATCGACCCGAGAACACGTTCCCGTCCTACGAGCTGGCCGTGGAGCATGACGTCGACGCCATCGAGCTTGACGTACACCTCACCGCTGACGGCGATCTGGCGGTCATCCACGACGAGACGCTGGACCGTACGACCGACCGCACCGGGGCAGTCGCTGCGCTCACCATGAACGAGATCCGCCAGGCCGATGCCGGCGCCGGCTTCGCCGCCGAGGACGGGTCGCACCCGTTCGCCGGCCAGGGGCTGACCGTGCCGACCCTCGCGGAGGTGCTCGACTGGATCCCGGACGGTGTCGGGCTGGTCATCGAGGTCAAGGCGCGCGCGGCCGTGGAGGCCACCATTGCCGCCCTGCGCGGTTCCCGGGTGCGGAGCGCGGACGCGGTCAGCGTCATCAGCTTCGACGAGGCGTCCATCGAGGAGGCCAAGGCGCTCGACGCCGAGCTGCAGACCGGTCTGCTCCTGGTGCCGTTCGACAAGCCGGAGCGCGGCCTCACCTGGGCCGTCGAGCGCGGGCACCTGGGCGTCTATCCCTGGGACGGCGACCTCGGCCTTGACCCGACGCCGCTCATCGCGCAGGCCAACGCCTACGGGCGGCGCCTGGGCTGCTACGTCGTCAACGACGCCCAGCGCATGCAGCAGCTCGCGGCGGGAGGGCTCTGGGCGTTCGTCACCGACATGCCCGACGTCGGTCGCGCGGCCATTCCCCGCCGCGACGTGTAGCAGGGTCAGCCCTCCGCAAGGTCTCCCAGCGCGGCGCGCGCCGCGCCCGCATCGGCCACCCCGAAGGCCACGCTGAGGCGGCTGCCGCTCATCCCGACCGGCGTGACGAATTCCACGTTGACCCCCGCATCCGCGAGGCGCTTCGCTGCAGCGGCCAGGGTTCCGGGACGGTGCTCGAGGAGCGCCGTGACCACCGCGACGTCGTGGTAGCGGAACGACTCGCCGTCCAGGGCGCGGCGGGTCCCCGCCTCGTCATCGCTCAGGATTCCCACCATGCCCGAGCCGCCCGACGCGACAGCGGCCACGCCGGTGATGTTGGCATCCTCGGCGGCGATGGCCGCGGCCAGGCTCGCGAGGCTGCCGGGGACGTTGTCCATGTCGACGATGAAAGCACGCACACTGCACCTCCGCTCGGAGTCGTCCGCCTTCCGCGACTGCGGAGCCGCGTGGGACGACCGTGCCTTGAGTGTACGCGGCGGGTCACGCCCCATTGTGCGACGCTATCGGCATGACCACCGGGAGGCTCGAGTTCGGGCTCACGGCCGGGGAGCGGCCGTGGCTTGCGGACCTGGGACCGGCCCTCGCCGCACTGGGCTACGCAGCGGTCTGGGCCAATGACAATGTCCGGCGATCCGGGCTCGCGACGCTCGCCGCCATCGTGGCGCGCGCCCCGACGCTCGAGATTTGCCTGGGGGTCGCGCCGCTGAGTGACCGGTCGCCGGAGGAGATCGCCGGCGAGGCACGTGGCCTTGCGCTGCCGCTCGAGCGGCTGACGCTGGGGGTGGGGAGTGGCAGCAGCTCGTCGCTGTCGCTGGTACGCGAGGGCGTGCGGGCGCTTCGCGCGGAGCTTCCCGGTACGCGGATCGCCATCTCGGCGCTGGGTCCGCGGATGTGCACCCTGGGCGGCGAGATCGCGGACGTGGTGCTCCTCAACTGGGCGGCACCGCGACGGATCGCCTGGGCTCGCGACCGGATCGCCGATGGCGCCCGCGCCGCCGGTCGGGAGCTCCCGGCGGTGGCCTCGTATGTCCGCGTGGCGGTGGGGAACGGGTCCGCGGAGCGCCTGCTGGCGGAACAGACCCGCTACGCGGGTCGCACGCCCCGCCCCTACGCACGCCTCTTCGCAGCGCAGCCGCAGGATCCCACGCCCGGCGTTGCGACCGATGACCCGGCGGCCATCCCCCGCCTCCTGGCTCCGCACAGAGCGGCCCTCGACCGGTGCGTCGTCCGTGCACTTCCCGTCGCCGACACGCTCGACGGCTGGCTGGCAGTGGCGCGGGCCGCTGTGGTGCCCGGCCGCGCTACGCTGCACGCATGACCTACTCCATCGTCGCGCGTGACCCGTTCACCGGCCGCTTCGGCGTGGCCGTCCAGTCCCATGCGTATACCGTCGGCCCCATCGTGCCGTGGCTGGAGGCCGGCGTCGGCGCCGTCGCGACCCAGGCAAGCGTCAACGTCAGCTTCGGCCCGGTGGCGCTGGAGATGCTTCGCCAGGGCTGGGGCGCCGATCGGGTGATCGCTGCGCTCGTTGCGGGCGACGAGCACCCGGAGATTCGCCAGATCGGCGTGGTGGATGCCCAGGGACGCTCCGCCGCCCATACCGGATCGGACTGCATCCTCGCCTGCGGACAGATCGTCGGCGACGGCTTCACGACCCACGGCAACCTGCTCGAGCGTGACGAGGTCTGGCAGGCCCTGGCCCCCGCATACCGGGCGGCGCTGGCGGAGGAGCTGCCCTTTGCCGAGCGCCTCCTGCGCGCACTCGAGGCGGCCGAGGCGGCGGGGGGCGACGTGCGGGGCAGCCAGAGCGCGGCGATCGTCGTCGTCGACGCGGAGCTGCAGCCAGCGCACTGGAAGGGTGTCTCCATGGACCTGCGCGTGGAGGACAACGTCAACCCGGTCCCGGAGCTTCGACGCCTCGTGAACCTGTGGGAGGCCCAGGCGCTCCTCGACGAGGAGGGAGACGCGGCGAAATCCGGGATGCCCGAAGCCGCGCGGTACGCGGAGGCGCGGCGCCGCGCGCCGGACTTCTGGGAGCTGGCGTTCTGGACCGCCCTCGAGATGGCCCGCCGCGGCGAGACGGAAGCCGCCCGACGCGAGATGGCGGCCGCCATGGCGGCGGATCCGCACTGGCGCACGACGCTGGAGCACATGGCGGCCGGGGGCCGCGTGGAACCGGAGGTCGCGAAGGCACTCCTGGGCGACTGATCTCCCGGATCCGCCGGTCAGGATCCGGGCCGGCGCGCGGCTACCAGTTCGTGGCGGTGGAGGCGGTCACCTCGCCGACGGACTCGAGCCAGCGCTCCGCGTCGATGGCGGCCTTGCAGCCGTCGCCCGCGGCGGTCACCGCCTGGCGGTAGCGGTGGTCGTGGACATCGCCGGCCACGAAGACCCCCTCGATCCCCGAGCCAGTCTCGTCCACGATCTCGAGGTAGCCGCGCTCATCGGTCTTGAGCTTGCCCATGAACAGGTCGGTGTTCGGCTTGTAGCCGATGGCGATGAAAAGCCCCTGGACGCCAAGGTCCGACTCCTCGCCGGTGGCGGTGTCCTTCAGCCGCAGGGTGCCTACCGTGTTCTCGCCCTGGACCTCGAGCACCTGCTTGTTCCACAGGACCTCGACCTTGGGGTGGTTAAGAACCCGATCCTGCATGATCTTGCTGCCCCGGAACTGGTCGCGCCGCACGAGCATCGTGACCTTCGACGCGAAACGGGTCAGGAAGAGCGCCTCCTCGAGGGCGGTGTCGCCCCCACCCACCACCGCGATCTCGCGGTCGCGGAAGAAGAAGCCGTCACAGGTCGCGCAGGCGCTGACGCCGCGCCCGCGGAATGCTTCCTCGGAGGGCAGCCCCAGCCACAACGCCGAGGCGCCGGTGGCCACGATGACCGCATCGGCAACGTACTCGTCGTCGCCGGCCCAGACATGGAACGGACGCTGGCTGAAGTCGACCTTCGTGGCGTCGCGCTCCACGATCTGCGCCCCGAAACCCTCCGCCTGCTCGCGGAAGAGCTGCATGAGCTCCGGGCCCTGGATGCCGTGCGGGAAGCCTGGGTAGTTCTCGACGTCGCTGGTGATCATCAGCTGGCCGAGGGGCGTGTAGCCGCCGATCACGATGGGCTCGAGGTTCGCGCGCGCGGCGTACAGGGCTGCCGTCAGCCCGGCCGGCCCGGAACCGATGATCAGGACCTTGCGGTGCGCACGGCCGGTGGGAGTCTGGGTCGCCCCGGTGGGCGGAATGGTTGCGGTCATGGTGAGCTCAGCGTAGCAGAGTCGTCGAACGGCTCCGGGGGGCCGTCGCGCCCCCTCACCCCAGCGTGACGACCCCGTTCGCCAGGAGGTCCCAGGTGCCCACCGCGATAAGCGCCAGGCCCAGCACGATGCCAACGGGGCGCTCCCAGCGAACGATGGCACGCGTGATCTGCACCCCGCGCCACTGCGCCACCAGGCCAAGGGCGAGGAGCGGCAGCCCGAACCCGAGACCGAAGACCCCGAAGAAGGCCAGCTGCTGCGCCACCGCCCCGACGGTAAGCGAGTACGCGAAGATCGCCACGATGAACGGCCCGCTGCAGGGGATCGCGATGGGGGCGAAGAGCAGGCCGTAGAGGAACGCGCCGGTGATCGGCCCGAAGCGACCGAACCCCGCCGGGGAGACCTGCGGAATCCGCGCGAACGGATTGCGGCCGACGACCAGCAGGATCCCCAGCACGACGAGCAGGCCGTCGGCGACGGGCAGCACCACGCCGATGAACCGGCTGAGGCTCGCCGAGAGGAGCGCGAAGACGGCGCCGATGGCGACCATCCCCACCAGGACGCCGACAAGGACCGTGAAAGCCGCGGCGGACGGTGGCAGGCGGCGGGTCGCAGACCCGGTCGCGCCGCCGGCAAGCGCCATGGCGGGTGCGCCCGAGCCCCCCACGATGAAGGCAAGGAAGGCCGGGTAGAGCGGCAGGATGCACGGGGTGACCGTGGCTCCCAGCCCTCCGACGAAGGCGAACAGGAGATCCTGCATCAGCCCGCGTTCACGAGCGCCGCGAGGTCGTCCGCAGAGTAGATCCGGTTGAAGTCAAGGGCGCTGATGCTCCCATCCGGACGAAGGAGGATCTTGGGCGTCGACGGCGGATTGAGCACGGCCGTTCCGAATCGGTCGCGCAGCTCGGTCGCGACCGCGGCGGTGGCCTTGGCGAAGTGCCAGTCGTAGCCATGCTGCGTTGCGTACTCCTTGAGGTCGGCAGGCAGCTCAGTGGGGTCGACGTCGAGCGAGATGGAGATGAAGTCCGCCGTGGCGTGGGCGTCCTTGACCTGGTCCTGCTGCATCCGGCAGTTCGTGCACCAGATCGCCATGGTCTCCAGCAGGACGGGGCGCTGCGCCGCGAGCGCCCCGAGCGTGAGCATCTGGTCATCGGTCACGTCGAGGAGCTGGAGCGCATGCAGCGGATCGCTCGTCAGGGCACCGCCTGCCGAGTCGGCCGGGGCGGCACTGGCCGTTCCCGCTGCGGCGGACGGCGACCGGGCCGCAGTCCCGTCGACCACGTCGCTGGCCGTCGACCCGGTCGCGCAGGCGGCGAGGATCGTGGCGAGCAGGGCCAGGACGGCGGCTGCACGTTTCATGCCGGCGATCCTAGCCCGGGTGCGTGACAGACGCGTGACGGGAGGGTGACGGCGAGGCCGCCGCGGCATCTAGGTCTCCGCCGCTCGTGACCCCGCGCTGACCTCGATGGCCCAGCGCAGGGCATCCTCGAACGCGCCCGCGCCGCTGGCCTTGTCGACGATGCGTGCCCGCGGGTCGTCCCGGATCATCTTCGGGAGCGCGATCGCCGCGGTCCCGGTCCAGAACACGACCGGCAGGCTGGGCTCCCGGTGGCGCGCGGCCATGAAGAGCGGCGCCGATAGGCCACGTTCGAGCCGCCAGTCCAGCACGAGGGCCACGGGTCGCGCCTCGGTTCGCAGCGCTTCGAGGAAGAGCTGCCCATCCCGATACAGCAGGGCCCGCGCACCGTTGTCGGCGCAGAGGTCGGCGGCGAGCGCCGCGGCGGCGGGCTCGTCCTCGACGATCCAGATCGCCCCGGTGAGCGAGTGCGCGGTCGCGGGTCGTTGCTCGCTGATCATCGTGCTCACGGTACCTTGCCGGGGCCGTGCACGTGGCGTGCCGGGCGAATGACCGATACCATCAGCTCACCATGTCCCCCACTCCCCGTCGTCCCACGACCACCGTGCTCGTCGGCGACGTCGCGATCGGCTCCGAACACCCGGTGGTTGTCCAGTCGATGACGAACACCGACACCGCCGATGCAGACGCGACCGCGATCCAGGTCGCGCAGCTCGCCCATGCCGGCAGCGAGCTGGTGCGGGTCACGGTCAACAACGACGCCGCGGCCCGCGCGGTTCCCGTCATCCGAGAGAAGCTCGACCGCCTTGGCGTCGATATCCCGCTCGTCGGCGACTTCCATTACAACGGCCACCTTCTGCTGACCCAGTACCCCGATTGCGCGTCCGCCCTTGCCAAATACCGCATCAATCCCGGCAACGTCGGCGCGAAGCGTCGCGACGCGAACTTCGTGCGCATCATCGAGGTCGCGGTCGCGAACGCCAGGCCGGTTCGCATTGGCGTGAACTGGGGATCGCTCGACCAGCAGCTCCTCACCGAGATGATGGACGCCAACGCCGCGTCCCGCGAGCCGGCGGACAGCCGGGAGGTGATGATCGAAGCCATGATCGCCTCCGCGCTTCGCTCCGCCCAGCTCGCCGAGGAGACCGGCCAGCCCCACGACGCGATCGTCATCTCGGCGAAGGTGAGCGGCGTGCAGGACCTCGTCGAGGTCTACACCCGGCTCGCGGCACGCTGCGACTACCCGCTCCACCTTGGGCTGACCGAGGCGGGGATGGGCTCGCGCGGCATCATTTCGAGCGCGGCCGCTCTGGCGATCATGCTGCAACGCGGCATCGGTGACACGATCCGCGTCAGCCTCACGCCGGCACCCGGCGGCGACCGGACGGAGGAGGTCCAGGTCGCCCAGCAGGTGCTCCAGTCGCTGGGCCTGCGCAGCTTCGCGCCGCAGGTGAGCGCCTGCCCCGGCTGCGGCCGCACCACGTCGACCTTCTTCCAGGAGATGGCGCGCGACATCCAGGCGTATCTGCGCGAGCAGATGCCCGTGTGGCGTGAGCGGCATCCCGGGGTCGAGGAGCTCCGGGTGGCGGTCATGGGCTGCGTGGTCAACGGACCGGGCGAGAGCAAGCACGCCGACATCGGGATCAGCCTGCCGGGCACCTTCGAGGAACCGGTGGCGCCCGTCTTCGTGGACGGCGAGAAGACCGAGACGCTGCGCGGCGACGACATCGTGCCGCGCTTCCTGGAGATCCTCGACGGCTACGTGGCACGTCGGTTCCCCGAGCCGGGAAGCGCGGCCACGACGCCCGCGCCGGCCTGAGGCCTCAGGCCGGCGCGGACATCCGTGCAGCCGCTAGTAGCAGATCCCCAGCTCCGCGGGGGGTGAGATCTTGGATCCCACCCGGACCGAGTCGAAGACGACGCTCCCGTCCTTGTTGGCATCGACCTGTGTCACCACGTCCGACGCGCCGCCGTTCGGAATCCCGGCGGGCAGCTTCGTGCTGTCGATGACGACGTTCCCGTCGACCGAGATCGTGAACGGGTCCGAGAGCGGGAAATCAATGATCCCGGACTTGCAGCTCGCGATGGGCGGCTTGTCGGCGCTCGACGAGAGCGGATCCCCGGTGCTGGAGGTGACGTTGACGTCCGCCTGGGTGTGATTCACCAGCAGGACGTGAATCTTCGTCGCCGTATTGCCTCCACCCCCGCCGCCTCCGCCGCACGCGGCAAGGGACACCGCGAGCAACACCGTGATGGCCAGGAGTCCGGCGCGCGTCGCCGGTCGACGTCCCCAGGGAACCATGCGCGACATCAGGCCCTCGCTCTGCTGAGGCCGCGCCGCACCCAGGCGCGATCACCTCGGGGCGCAGGATAGCGCCGTCCCCGCCTTCGCGGTAGCCCGATCCTGCGATCCGCGCCGCGGCGCGCCAAAAGCGGGTCCCTAGTTCCGCGGCTCCCAGCTGAAGAAGCGCAGCGCGATGATCAGGCCGCCGATGCCCCACACCCCCACCACCAACAGGTCTCCCCAGGCGAACGCCGCTCCGCTGGTTGCCGGGTTGTAGACGCCGAGCAGGGCGTCCGCGAAGTGGCGCACCGGAAACACCTCGCTCAGGGTGTTGATCCAGTCCGGCGACCCGCGCATGTCGATGAAGACGTTGCTGATGAAGCTCAGCGGCAGGACGCTGAACTGCACGATCGCCGGCGCGGAGTCAGCGTTGGGGATCACGCCGGCAATCGCCAGTCCCAGCGCGCAGAAGCTCGCGGCTCCGACGACCAGGGTCACGACCAGGGCAGCAAGCCGATCCCACGGGAAGCGAACGTCGTAGAAGATCGCCCCGAATGCCGCCACGATAACCACGAGCAGGGCCGCGACGAGCACGGCATGCAGGATGCGGCCGGCCAGGTACGCCCAGGGCGGCAGGGGCGTGCCGCGCATGCGCTTGAGGATCCCGTTGTCCCGCGCAATGGTGACCATCATCGCGATGTTCGTGTACGTCGCGGTGATCACCGCAAAGACGATCACCGCCGGCGTGTAGAACTCGGAGACGGGAACGCCCCCGGACCGGTTCCCGCCGAAGAGGATGTTGAAGATGACCATGAACATCAGCGGGAAGAAGAACGTGAAGAACGCTGCGGCGGGGTTGCGCCAGAACGCGCGGTTCTCGTAGGCAACCTGGCGCAGGGCAAGCGGAAGCGCGCTCACGAGCGGTCCCTCCCCCCGCGTCGGCGTCGGCCGGCAGTCTCTGCCGGCTCGTCGTGCATCGGCTCGGACGCCTCGGCGCCGGTGAGCTCCAGGTACACGTCCTCGAGGCTTGGCCGGCGGACCTCCAGGCGATCGAGCTCCAGCCCACGCTCCACCGCCCAGCCGGTCAGGGTGTGCAGGGCCCGCGTCGGCGCCTGCGTCTCGATCTGCCAGCTCCCGTTGTTCACCGGGGTTGCGCCGAGCGCGTCGGGCGGGGCCTCGCCGGTGGCGAGGCCGAAGCGGATCACCGCCGCATTCGAGGCTCGGGCGCCGATGCTGTCCGGGGTGCCGAGGGCCACGATGCGCCCGCCGGCGATGATGGCCACGCGGTCCGCGAGCGCCTGCGCCTCGTCCATGAAGTGCGTGGTGAGGAAGATCGTCTTGCCAAGGCCGGCAAGCGTGCGGACGATCTCCCAGGCCGCCCGACGCGCCGACGGGTCGAAGCCGGTGGTCGGCTCGTCGAGGAAGAGAAGCTCCGGGTCACCCACCAGCCCAAGCGCCAGGTCGACGCGGCGACGCTGACCCCCGGAGAGTCGGATGAGCCGTCGGTCCGCGGCCTCCGTCAGCCCAACCAGCTCGATCACCTCATCGGTCGGGCGAGGATGCGGGTAGTAGCCGCCAACCATGGCGACCACCTCCCGGACGCTGAGGTAGCTGGGCGTCCCTGATTGCTGGAGCACGATCCCTACCCGCTCCTTGAGGCGACGATGATTCAGGGCCGGGTCCTCGCCCAGGACCTCCGCATCCCCGGCGTCGCGCCGGCGGTAGCCCTCCAGGATCTCGACTGTCGTCGTCTTGCCGGCGCCGTTGGGTCCCAGCAGCGCGAAGACCTCCCCGCGCCCGATCTCCAGATCGATCCCTCGAACCGCCTCGAGGTCACCGTAGGACTTGCGCAGGCCACGGACCCGCACCACGTGCGCCGCGGGCGCCGCGCCGCCGACCGATTCGGCGGTCGAGGGCTGCGGGGGCACCGGAGCCTGCGTCTGCGGCGTCGTCACCGCGAGACGGTCACTGTGCGACCAGGATCGTCCAGGCGGCCGCGACGAAGACGAGAACCGCCAATGCGATCAGCGCCAGCGGCAGGACGGCAACCCACAGGTTCTGCTGCACCGACTGCCGCTGCGGGTCGCGGTGGTCCGGATGCAGGTCGTGGATCGTGTCGATCACGGCGTCGGCGTGCGCGTCGGGGGCTGCGGGACGGTTGGGTTCCATGGGTGCAGATGGTTACTCCTTGGCCAGGATGGTGTCCAGCTGACGGGCCAGGTCCTGCTGGCTCAGCTGACCGATCTGCCGGCCGGCGATGACGCCGTTCCGGTCGATGAAGAACGTGTCGGGTGGGGCATAGATCCCGTAGCTGGCGGCGACGGTGCCGCCGGGGTCCATGGCGGTCGCCCACTGCGCTCCCATGCGCGCCATGAACGAGCGGGCGGCATCCGCGCGGTCCTGGTACACGATCCCCACCACCACCAGCCCGTCCGCGGCATGCCTGCTCGCGGCCTGCTGCAGGAGCGGGAACTCCTCGATGCACGGGCCGCACCAGCTCGCCCAGAAGTTGACGATCACCGGGTGCCCGCGCAGGGACGCCAGCGAGACGGCGTTCCCGTCGAGGTCGGTCAGGCTGAAGGCTGGCGCCGCCGACCCGATCGTGGCGGCCGGTGCGGCCGGGGCCGCCAGGAGCCGCCAGCCAAGCAGCGCCAGGAGGATGAGCGGCAGCACGGCCGCGGCCGTGAGATAGGCGATGGGAAGCCTCCGACGCCGATGGAGGGCTTGTGGCGCCGGATCGTCGGCTCGTTCGGCATGCGGCGACCGCTTGCTCGCCGGAACGGCGGCCACTCAGTGCCCCTTGGCGTCGTCGTGCGGTCCCTGCTCCGTGTCATGCCACTCGTGACCGGCTGCGCGGACCCAGCTCACCGCCCCGTAGGCGATCACGAGCAGACCGGGGATGCCCAGGAACCAGTTCATGATCTGGCCGGCCGGTTTGAAGGCCAGCCCGGCGCCGAGCAGCGCGGCACCCACCGACATCACCACGGGCAGCAGGCTCGGCGGCGGAAGGTGCACCCCCGGCGGCGGACCTCCGCGGGATCCGGCCGCCGGCACGCGACTCGAGATGGCGAAGACCAGGCCCAGCACGAAGAGGATCCCGACCCCCAGGATCAGGTAGCCCAGCTGCGTATCGGACATGCGGTCGACCCCTCGCCTAGCGCAGGAAGTACAGGGTGGTGAAGAGCGCGATCCACACCACGTCGACGAAGTGCCAGTACATGCTGATGGCCTCCACCGCCACGTGGTTGCGCTGGCTGAACTGGCCCTGCATCCCGCGCGCGAGCAGGATGGTCAGGCCAATCGCCCCGCCGAAGACGTGGGCGCCGTGGAAGCCGGTGAGCGTGTAGAACGTGGTCCCGAAGATTCCGTCACCAATCCCGAAGCCCAGCTGCGAGTAGTCGTACAGCTGGCCGGCCAGGAACACGACGCCGAGCGCGAGGGTGACGCCGATCCAGAAGCGCATCCGCGCCTGGTCGCCGCGCCGGATGGCCCACACCGCCAGCTGCATGGTGAAGCTCGAGCTGATCAGGATGATGGTGATGGGCAGGGCGATGGGCAGGACCTCGAGCGGCGGGGCGGATGTCGGCGGCCCCCACTCGCCCTGGTGCGTGGCACGGCTGTTGAAGTACGCCGCGAAGAGCCCGCCAAAGAACATCACCTCGGAGGCGATGAAGAGCAGCATGCCGAGCAGCGGAGTGGGCATCCCCGCGGATCGGTGCTGGGTGGCCGCTGACGCGGCCGGGTTCTGCACGACCGGTGCCTGGGCGCTCATGCCTGTTCCTCCACGGTGGTCATCGCGGCCTCGCCGGCGAGGTGCTCGCGATCATGCTTGTGGCGCAGGTCGAAGACCGGGCGCTCGGATCGGATGGGCGGGATGCGATCGAAGTTGTAGGCGGGCGGCGGTGAGCTGGTGGCCCACTCGAGCGTGTTCGCCTCCCACGGGTCGTCGCCGACCTGCTCGCCGTTGATGAACGTGGCGACGACGTTCACGAGGAACGGCAGGATCGAGATCGCGATGATGAAGGCCCCGATCGTCTCGATGAAGTTCAGGGCGGTCCAGCCGGCGTCGGGCGAGTAGTCCGCGATCCGCCGCGGCATGCCCTGGATCCCCAGGATGTGCATCGGGAAGAAGGTCAGGTTGAAGCCAATGAACATCAGCCAGAAGTGCCACTTCCCGAGGCCCTCGTTGAGGCGCCGGCCGAACATCTTCGGGAACCAGTAGTACGTCGCTGCGAAGACGCCGAAGACCGAGCCCCCGAAGAAGACGTAGTGCAGGTGCGCCACCGCGAAGTAGGTGTCCTGCAGGTGGAAGTCGATGGGCGCCTCGGCCATCATCACGCCGCTGATTCCGCCGATCAGGAACATGGCCAGGAACCCGATCGCGAAGAGCATCGGCGTCGTGAAGCTGATTGAGCCTCGGAACATGGTCGCGATCCAGTTGAACATCTTCACGCCGGTGGGCACCGCGATGAGGGCGGTCATGAAGCTGAAGAAGGGCAGGAACACCACGCCGGTGGTGAACATGTGGTGCGCCCAGACGCTGAAGCTGAGCAGGCCGATGGAGATGGTGGCGAAGACGAAGGCCCGGTAGCCGAAGAGCGGCTTGCGGCTGAAGACCGGGAGCACCTCGCTCACCACGCCCATGGCCGGCAGGATGACGATGTAGACCTCCGGGTGCCCGAAGAACCAGAAGATGTGCTGCCACAGGATGGGGTTCCCGCCGGTGGCCGGTTCGAAGAAGCTGCCGCCGTAGTTGCGATCGATGAAGAGCGCAATCAGCCCGGCGGTGAGCACCGGGGTTGCGAGCAGGATCAGCGTGGCGGTGACGAGCACGGTCCAGACGAAGATGGGCATCCGGAAGAGGGTCATCCCCGGCGCCCGCATCTTGAAGATGGTGGCGATGAAGTTGATGGAGCCCAGGATCGAGGCGGTGCCGACCAGCATCAGGCCGATGAGCCACAGGTCGGTGCCGGGCCCCGAGGAGTAGTTCGGGCCGGAGAGCGGCGCGTAGCCGGTCCACCCCTCCGCGGCAGCCCCGCCGAACAGGTAGCCGGACAGGATCAGGCCACCGCCCAGGGGCAGGAGCCAGAAGCTCAGGGCGTTGATCCGCGGGAAGGCCATGTCCGGGGCCCCGAGCATGAGCGGGACGATGTAGTTGGCGAAGCCCGCCAGGATGGGCACCACGAACAGGAAGATCATGATCGTCCCGTGCATCGTGAACGCCTCGTTGTAGGTGCGCTCATCGAGGAACTGGAGGCCGGGCACCGCCAGCTCGCTGCGCACCACCAGGGCGAGGATCCCGGCCAGGAAGAAGAACAGGAACGAGTTGACGATGTACATGATCCCGATCTTCTTGTGGTCGACCGTGGTCAGCCAGTCGAGGACCCAGGATCGGCGGTAGCTGTCCGTCCGCGGTGAAAGGGTGGTCGTCGCCATCGGTCTTCGCTCCGCCTACTTCGCCGTCAGGGTGCCGAACATGATGGTCGGGTGCACGTCGCACTGGAAGTGGTAGTCACCGGCAGCCAGCGCCGGCACCTGGTAGTCGACGGTGCCCTGCCCGATGATCTGCCCCGTGAAGAGGGCCTTTCCGCTCGCGTCGTAGATCGCGACGTTGTGCTGCACGCTGTCCTTGTTCACGAAATGGATGACGAACGGCTGGCCGGCGGGCGCCTCGAGGGACTTCTTGTCGAAGGCGATCTGCTCCGCGGTGAGGTCGATCGTCGTGACGTTGGCTCCGGGTGACGCCGAGGGAGCCGGCGTGTTGCCCGCCTTCGCGTTCGCGAGCCAGGTCGCGTAGTCCGCGGGCGCCATCGCCATCACGCTGAACGTCATCTTCGAATGCAGGTCGCCGCAGAACTCCGCGCACTGGCCGGCGTACGTGCCGGCATCGGTGATCGTGAATTCAAGGGTGTTGTCCGGCTGACCAGCGGGGAACGGGATCACGTCGCGCTTGATGAGGAAGTGCGGCACGTAGAACGAGTGGATCACGTCCTGCGAGTGGAGGACCAGCTTGATCGGCTGCCCGGTGGGCAGCCCCATGACCGGCGGATTCGCCGCGGTGCCGGTGACCGAGTAGTCATTCGTCGGGTCGTTGTCGTTGTCGAGATAGTGGAAGGTCCACTGCCACTGGAATGCATCCACCTCGATGGTGACCGCCGGATTGCTCGACTTGGCGTCGATGGTCGTCAGGGTGATGGTCGAGATGACGAACAGGGCCAGCACGATGACGGTCGGGATCACGGTCCAGACGATCTCGATGAGCGTGTTGCCGTGCAGCTGGTCGGGGAGACGGTCGTCGCGGCGGCGATAGCGAATGATCGACCACACGATCATCCCCTCCACCCCGAAGAAGACGATGGCGCCCATGACGAACACGATCGTGTACAGCGAGAAGATGTCCTTCGCCTGGGTCGTCTCTGGGGTGGGCGGGATCAGGCATCCGCCCAGCACGAAGATCAGCAGGAGCGGGGTTGCGACGCGGATCACGGTCCGCAGCCGCAGTCGGGCCGCCAGTCGTTGCATCAGCTGGTCTCGAGGCTCCTCAACCGTCTCGGTCGGCGCGCATGGGGCCGGGGTATCGCGGATGTCCCAATGCGACCGGGTGGCAAAAGCGCAGGGTCACGCGTCCAGGCGGGCTGGAGGCGGCACGCGGCACATTCTACCGATGGCCGCGGCCCGGCGTCACCCCCTCCCGAACACAGGGGCGGATCTCAGGGTCGGGATGCCGCCTCGGCTGCGTCGGCGCGCTCGAGCTCGGCGCGGATGAACGCCGCCTCGGCAGGGTCGAGCCGTTCGAGGATGGTCCCGGCCGTGACGATCACCCAGTCGCCGGGCTCGACCTCCGGGTGCAGGAAGGTCGACACCTCGCGAATGCGCCCCTCCAGCTCCACCCTGGCGATGCCGTCGGCCACCGACTCCACGCGTCCCGGAATCGTCATGCACATGGCTCAGGACCTCCGCGCGGCCAGCGCGGCGGCGGCGTCCGCCACGGCGAGGCGGAGCGCGGGCAGGGCCTTGCGAACGGGCTCCGACAGGTTGGCATCGGTGCGAAACTCGACGCCGCCGATGCCGACGAATCGTCCCGTGAGCGCACGGCCAAGGACCGTCTCGGCCAGGCGCACGGCCCGGCCAACGCCGAGGCTGTGCGACGAATGGGGCACCTGCGCAAAGCCGACCTCGGCGACCTCGGAGAGCGACAGGCTGACGAGCGATCCGGCGGGCACGCCCACGACGGTGTCCACCACGACACAGGGTTCGATGTCCGGCTCCAGGAGGAGGTCCGCGTCCAGCTGGCCCACCATCCGGAGATCCAGCGTTCGGCTCACCGCCGCAGGCATCGCCCGCACGGCGGCCAGGGCGGCCCCGTCGTCGCCGCGCAGCGCCGTGCCGCAGACCAGGACCGGGACCCGGGTCACGGTGCCGCCTCGGCCTCCCGGTCCACCCGCAGGTCCAGGAAATGGGTCGCGCAGCTGATGCACGGGTCGTAGCTCCGGATCAGCTGCTCGAAGCGATGGGTCGCCTCCTCGTGCGGAAGTGTGATCAGGCTCGGCGCAAAGCCGGCCAGGTCACGCTCGATGGCGCCCTGGTTCTGGCTGGTGGGCGGCACGATCTGCGCGTGGCGGATCAGGCCCTGCTCGTCGACCTCGTACCGATGGAAGAGGAGCCCGCGCGGTGCCTCGGTGGCCCAGGCGGCGATCCCCGGCCGGGCGCTCCACGCAGTCCGGGGCACCTCCGGCTCGCGGTAGTCGGCCACGATGTCGCGCGCCTCCGCAATCGCATGGAGCAGCTCAACGCCGCGCGCCACGATGCTGCTGAACACGTTGCGCCTGATCATCTCCGCCTGGCCGACTCGGGCAAGCCCCTCGGCGGCGAGCGGATGCAGGGTCTCGGGGGAGAGCGTCACACGGGCCGAGGGACCAAGAAGGTAGACCCCGCCGGTGTGCGAACGGGCCTGAAGCGCATGCGACCACGCCACCTGCTCCTCGTGGAAGGCGGTGCCCCACTCCCCCGGGGCCAGGTCGATCCCGTCGTTCGACACGATCCGGCCGTCGTTGTACGGATACTCGGCGGGGTGCCTGAGAGCCAGCAGCTGCGGCTCGCGGACGTAGTCCGGCGGCACGAGCGTCGCGACCCAGTCGAGGGTCGCCTGCGCCTCCGGGATCGCCGCCTCGAGCGCCGGCATCAGCGCCTCGAGATCGCGCCGCAGCGGGGCACGCGAGAAGCCGCCGACCCGGACGCTCACCGGGTGGATGGCTCGCCCGCCAAGCACCTCGATGAGGCGGTTGCCCAGGCGCTTGAGGCGCAGTCCCTGCGCGACCAGCTCACGGTGATCCGCGGCCATCTCGATGGCGCTCGGGTATCCCAGGAAATCGGAAGCGTGGAGGAGATAGATGTGCAGCGCGTGGCTCTCGATCCACTCCCCGCAGTAGAGGAGCCGACGCAGGACCCGAACGGCCGGGTCGATGCTCACCCCGAAGAGGTTCTCGAAGGCATGGACCGCCGACATCTGGTAGGCAACCGGGCAGATCCCGCAGATGCGGGCCACGATGTCGATCACCTCGTCGGGCGTCCGGCCAACGACGAGCTGCTCGAAGTAGCGGGGTGCCTCGAAGATTGCGAGCTGCGCGGTGACCACCTCGCCGCCGCGCACGACGAGTTTCAGCGAACCTTCCCCCTCGACCCGGGTCAGCTCCGAGACCTCGTAGCGGATCTCTCCGTCGGGTCCGGGCGGCGCGACGAGGCCGGGTCCGGCCCCCGTGGACTCATGCATGGCGCGGCTCCTCCTGGCGGTGGGCGGTACGAGTGGCCGACTCCGCCTCCGCGCGGAACGGCGGGGCATAGGCCGTGAATCCGGCGAAGAGGCGCGCCGCGCTGGCGTCGTCGACACCGTGCCCGCGGAACCAGCCTGCGAGCGACTCGACGTTCGCCTGCTCGCGCGGCCCGAAGCACGCGTAGCAGCCCCGGCCGTACGCGGGGCAGATGGCTCCACATCCGGTCTGGGTCACCGGGCCAAGGCACGGGATCCCATCGGCGACCACCACGCACACGGTCCCGCGGCGCTTGCAGGCGAGGCAGACCGCCTCGTCGGGGAGCTGCGGCCGGCGTCCGGTGCGCAGGGCGGCGAGCAGCTCCAGGAGCTGGCCCGGATCGATGGGACAGCCACGCAGCTCGGCGTCGACGGCCACGTGGTCGCTCACCGGGGTGCTCGTCGCGAGCGTCTCGATCAGGTCCGGGCGCGGGTAGACCGCCGCGCGCCAGGCCGGCTCGTTGCCCCAGTTGCGGAGGGCCTGGATGCCCCCGGCGGTGGCGCAGGCCCCGATGGTGACGAGCAGCCCGGCACGGCGCCGCAGCTCGCCGATCCACTCGACCTGCTCAGGTGTGCTGACCGAGCCTTCGACCAGCAAGACGTCGTACGGACCGCTGGAGCGGTTCGAGGTCGCTTCGGGGAACTCGACGATCTCGAAGGCGGCGACGATGTCGAGCAGGTGATCCTCGAGGTCGAGGAGGGTCAGCTGGCACCCGTCGCACGAGGTCAGCTTGGCGACGCCGACGCGCGGCCGTGCGGGCCGGTCCGCCGGTGCCTTCTGGCGGCTCGCGTGGGAATGGCTCTCCGGAGCGGTCATCACAGTCCCTCCACGTTCAGCGCATCCCCCAGCTGGGCGACGGAGAAGACCGGACCGTCCCGGCAGATAAAGACCTTGCCCATCTGGCAATGCCCGCAGAGGCCGATGCCGCACTGCATGTGGCGCTCGAGCGAGACGAAGGTGCGCTCCGTCGGGATGCCCCGCTGGCCCACGGTGCGGACCGCCACCTGCATCATGCGCTCCGGGCCGCACAGGTAGGCGACCACCGGCTGGCCATGCCAGTCGGCCTGGTCGAAGAGCTGGGTGACGACGCCCACGCGCCCCAGCCACTCAGGCCCGGCACGGTCGACCGTCAGGGCGACGTCGATGCCCAGCTCGGGCCAGCTGGCCAGCTCGTCGGTGTAGAGCATGTCGTTCGGCGTGCGCGCGCCGTAGTAGAGGCAGACCTTGCCGAAGCGGTCCCGCGAGGCGACCAAGGCATCGAGCAGGGGCCGCAGTGGCGCGAGCCCGATCCCACCGGTCGCAACCACCACGTCCTTGCCGAGCGCCCGCTCGACGGGCCAGCCCACGCCCAGCGGCCCACGCAGGCCGACCTGGGTTCCCGGCTCCGACTGGGTCAGGTGCGCGGTGGCCGGTCCGGCGGCGCGGACGGTGAGGACCACGTGGTCCCGGGCATAGCGCGAGATGGAGATGGGGAAGGCGGGGAACCCGGGCTGCTCGACCATCAGGAACTGCCCCGGGGTGCCGGTGGTGATGACCGGATCGACGCCGTCGATCACCAGCGAAACCGTGTCGGCGGTCTCCGGCGTCACCGAGCGAATGGTGCCGACCGAGTAGGACGCCGGACCGGTCCCGCTGGCAAGCGCGGGCCGCTTGCGCAGGCGTTCCGCGGGGGGCGCGATCGCCTCGAGCTCCTCGCGGACATCGATGCCGACCGGACACCACGCGATGCATCGGCCGCAGCCGACACAGCCGGAGCTGCCGAACTGATCGATCCAGGTCGCGAACTTGTGGGTGAGCCACTGCCGATAGCGGTCCTGACGCCGGTTGCGGAAGCTGCCACCCGCGACCTTCGCAAAGCCCGCGGTGAAGCAGGAGTCCCACGACCGCTCGGCGACCACGGTGGCCGTATCCAGGTCGGCGCGCTGGCTGACGCTGGTGCAGAAGCAGGTGGGGCATACGAGCGTGCAGTTGGCGCAGGCCAGGCAGCGGTCCGCGACCTCCTGCCAGCGCGGGCTGTCGAGGGCGTCGAGGAGCCGGTCGTGCAGCCCTTCGGTGGCGACCTGGTCGCCCATCGAGGCCCGGGCCTCCGCGACCGCGCCGGCGGCTGCAGCCGATTGCCCCTCGGACGCAGCGACGGCCGGGAGCCGGTCGAGCAGGTCAGTGCCCCGCGGCGTCCCCGGCACGACGAGGAATCCGTCGTCAAGCTCGGTGAGGACCAGGTCGGCTCCGTCGGTGACTTCGGGGCCGGTTCCCATGGAGCTGCAGAAACAGGTCTTGCCGGCTCGGGTGCACTGGGCGGCGACCACCAGCCCCGCGTCACGTCGCGCGCGGTAGTCCGCGTCGACGAAAGGGCCGCCGGTCAGGACACGATCCTGGATCCGGAGTGCGGCGAGCTCACAGGCACGCACGCCCAGAAACGCCATGGGCTCCGCCGGCGCCGGCGCCGGCTCGAGGCTCAGCCGGTCACCGTCGTGGGTGGCACGAGTGAGAGATACGGTGGGCGGGAACGTGTAGCGCTTCCAGCTGGTCATGCCCACGGTCACGTCGAAAGCGCGCTCGCTGCCGGTTTCCACCAGCCGGTACGAACCCGGCGCCTGCTCGTCACGCAGCCCGATGGGCAGGTCGGCTGGGGCGCGGACCTCGTCGTAGACGACGGCACCGTCGGCGACCGTCGGGCCGATCACCCGCCGCCCGTCCTCGCCGAGGAGGTCGATCAGGGATTGCAACTCATGGCGCGGAAGGAATCGTGGCTCGGCGGCCGCCGTCACCATGCGACCTGCTCCTGACCCGCGTACAGGTCGAGGAGCTGGGTCCGCGTGGCCACCAGGCGACGCGCAACGGCGGTCAGCAGGCGCGGGTAGACCGATGCCGCCAATGCCGCATCGGCCGCGAGCAGTCGTCGGAGCGCGGGCCCGTCGAAGACGAGCGCCTCCACCGGCTCGAGGGCCATGACGGTCGAGGTGGAGACGTGCGGTTCGACGACGGCCGACCAGCCGAAGACGTCGCCCGGCTCGACAGTCAGTACCGTCACGGGCCCGCGCTCGGGAACCAGGGTCCGGAGGGCCAGGCGTCCGGAAAGGACGATCCCGAACTCGGTGGTCGGGACGCCCTCGCGGAGGACGGTTGCGTCGGCGGGATAGGAACGCAGCTGCGCAATCTCCGCGAGCTGCGACAGGGCATGCGGCGGCAGGTTCGTCCCGAACCAGGAGTCACTCAGCCGCGCGGAAAGGCCACGTTCGCTCATGGCTCCACGGTATGCCGCAAGCCGGCGCGCTCGAAGGGCCGTTCGATGGGTGGCGGCGGGCCGTTCGGACCGCGGGATCCCGGCCGCTTTACGACCCGGGTGGGCGCTTCAGCCCCCCGGCCCTCCCCCGAACCCGGGCGCGGTCGTGGACAATGCGCCCATGACGCCCCGCTCGCTCCCGGCGATCCTTGCTCGGCTGCTCCCCGCAATCGCCGGCGCACTGGCGCTGGCGCTCGCCGCGGCCGGCACGGTGCTGGCCCATGGTGACGAGCTGCCCGCCCCGTCCTTCCCCGGTGTTCTCCTCGACTGGAGCCTGGACCCGCTCCCGCTCATCGGCTGCCTGGTCGCGGCAGCTGCCTACCTGTGGGCGGAGCGCCAGACCGATCGCATGCACCCGGAGACGCCGGTCCCGCGCTATCGGCGCTGGCTCTTCCTGGGTGGGCTGCTCGCCATCCTGGTGGCGCTCGCCTCGCCCATCGACGCCTACGAAGGGCAGCTCTTCAGCGTCCACATGATCCAGCACATGCTCCTGGAGCTCGTCGCGGCACCGCTCATCGTGATGGCGGCACCCATCACCCTGGCCCTGCGGGTCGCCTCGCCGCGCGGGCGCCGCTGGATCCTGGCCGTCCTCCACAGCCACCTCCTGCGCTGGCTCGCCTTCCCGCTGACCGCCTGGCTCCTGTTCGCCGCGGTGAACTGGGGATGGCATTTCAGCAGCCTGTACGACGTGGCGCTCGAGAACGATCTGGTGCACTACGTCGAGCATCTCACCATGCTCGGCGCGGGTCTCCTCTTCTGGTGGCCGGCGATCAGCCCGGATCCGATGCCCTGGCGCATGCCGCACCCGGTTCGGCTCCTGTACCTCTTCCTGGCGCTGCCCCAGAACTCGTTCCTGGCGGTCGCGCTGCTCTCCAGCGAATCGGTGCTCTACAGCCACTACCTGACGACGGTCCGGGGTTGGGGCCCGGAACCCCTCGCGGATCAGCAGCTGGGCGCCACCCTGATGTGGGTCATGGGCGACATGATCTTCCTGGCCGCCACGCTGGGCGTGGTCTGGGCCTGGATGCGCTTCGAGGACACCCGGACGGCGAGGCTCGACGCGCGGCTCGACGAGGAGGAGCGGCTGCGGGAGGCCGGCAGCTGAGACCGGCCGGTTCCGTGCGGAAGCCGGACATCCGATTCGGGGGGTCAGCCAACCCCGAGGCGCAGGAGACTGTCGAGCGCGACGGCCGCGAAGAGCAGCGTCAGGTAGCTGATCGAGTAGCGGAAGAGGTCGATGGCCGCACGCCCGTCCGTCACGTTGCGCTGGACGCGCAGGGCATACCAGACGAACGCGATACCCAGGGCCACCGCTGATCCGAGATAGATCAGGCCCATCTGCGCGGCGGGGAAGAGGAGCAGGCTGACCGCGACGAGCAGCAGGGAGTAGAGCGTGATCTGCCGCGCCGTCTCCGCGTCGCCACGCACGACCGGCATCATGGGCACCCGGGCCGTCGCGTAGTCACCCTTGTAGCGGAGCGCCAGTGCCCAGAAATGGGGCGGCGTCCAGTAGAAGACGATCGCGAACAGGACCAGCGCCGGGACTCCGACCGTTCCGGTCACGGAGGCCCAGGCGACGAGCACCGGCACGCTGCCTGCGGCCCCGCCGATGACGATGTTCTGCGGGGTGGAGCGCTTGAGCCAGAGCGTGTAGACGAAGACGTAGAAGCCGATCGCGCTCGCCGCGAGCAGCGCGCTCAGCAGGTTGACGGTCACCACCAGGAACACGAACGAGACGATCGACAGGCCGATGCCGAAGCGAAGCGCTGCGCGCGGGTGGATGGCCTGCTGCGGGAGCGGCCGGCGCCGGGTTCGTCGCATCAGGTCGTCGATGTCGCGGTCCACGTACTGGTTGATGGCGTTCGCGCCGCCGGCGGCCAGCGTCCCGCCAAGGACCACCGCGAGCATGAGCCACGGAGACGGGATCCCCCGCGCCGCGAGGACCATGGTCGGGACCGTGGTGACCAGCAGCAGCTCGATGATGCGCGGCTTGGTCAGGGCCACGTAGGCGCGCAGGATCTCGCCGGGCGACGGGTCCGCACGCGGCAGCGCCGCACGCTCCGGCGCGGGCTCTGCCTCGTGGCGGGCGGCGTAGTGAGCGAGCACCGTTGCTGCGACCAGGAGGCCCCAGATGGCGGCGCCCAGTGACAGGTGCAGGATCTGCGACCAGACCGACAGGTCCGTGAAGACCTGCAGCCCGCCCACGACTGCCTGGACGACGTACAGCAGCGCGGCGGTGAGGGCAAGCCCGGCGACCCACGGCCGGCGCTCGCGGGCGCGCCATGCCACGTAGGTTGCTCCCGCGAGCACCAGGCCCACGATGACGGCGGCCCAGCGGTGGATCACGTGCGGTGCGGTGGACGCATCGAGTGCCGGGAACGGCGTTCCGTTCATGAGCGGCCAGTCGGGGAAGACCAGCGCGGTCCCGGTAGCGGTCACGTGCGATCCGAGCAGGAGGAGGACGTACACGGCGGCCGCGGTTCCCGCCATCCACAACGTCAGCCGATCCCACCCGCCGTGGCGCCCGACGCTCGCGGGCAGGCCTGAGCGAACGGCGATGTAGATCACGAGGGCCAGCAGGGCCATCGCGGTGGCAAGGTGCGCCGTGACGATGTCACCGGAGAGCTCGCTCTCAACGGTCACCTTGCCCAGAGCAGCCTGGAAGACGACCAGCACGAACCCGGCCAGCGAGGGCCACAGGAGCGACGCTCGACCGCGGTACGAGACGACGGCGACCACCGCAACGGCGAACGCGAGCAGGCCCACGACCGCCGCGGTCGTGCGATGCGACCACTCGATGATGGCGTGGATGTCGTTGAAGGGTGGGACGACGTTGCCGTAGCAGGTGGGCCATTCCGGGCAGCCCAGACCGGAGCCGGTCGAACGGACGACGACGCCCACCACGACCAGCGCGAATGTCATCGCCACGGTCGCCGCGGCGAGCTTGGTGAACCGGGTCAAGCCACCTCCGTGCCGCTCCGGGGTCGCGCCCAGCGGCGAGGCGCAGACGAGCAGGCGGGGGCAATCATAGCCCGCCCCCGCGGCCCGGCATCAACCCGCCCCCTGTCGGTGCCCCATCGGCCAGGACCTCGATGATGTCTCCGGGACGCACCAGCCCGCCGCCCACGACGTCGGCGCGCAGGCCACCCCGACCGCCGAGACCCGCCCGGACACCGGGCCGGGTCACCTCCTCGAGATGGTTGCACGGATTGCATGGTTTCACGCCCCGGCAGATCGCCGTGCCCACCCGAAACCGCCGTCCGATCAGCGCGTCGAGATCCACGTCCCGGGTGACCACGTTGCGTCGGGTCTCCCCAGGCGCCAGCGCAATGCCGGTCTCCGAGGCCATGGCCTCGATCCCCTCGGCGGCAATGAGCGTGATGTTCGAACCGGGGATGGGGAGGCCCGCCTTGTCGTCCCCGGGGATGCCGGACCCCGCGACCAACGTGGCCGCCTGGACGGTCACCATGGGCATGGAGCGCCCCACGTGGAGGTGCAGACTCTCCACGGTTCCACGCTGGGCGAGCTCGCCAGGGGCGGGTCGCGGGGACGCCATGGGCGCAGGCTAGCAAACGGCACGCTTGGCTGCCGCCTGTCGGCCACGCGACAGACCGCCGGTCGGCGATTTGTCACCATCGGCACATGACGATCCACGCCTCACCGCCGATACTGTCGGGCATGCAGCTCGAGGTCCGGCCCTTCGCCGGCTCCATCAGGGACTGGTTCGAGGCGGTCGACGTTGCCTTCGGCCACCACGTCGTCGAGGAGGACCTGCCGGTCACCGAGGGATACACGGAGCTCGACCGCGCCATCGCCGCGTACGAGGCGGATCGGGTCGTGGGGACCGCCGGGGTCTTCACCTTCGACCTCACCGTGCCGGGTGGGTCGATGTCGGCCGCGGGCGTGACCATGGTCGGCGTCCACCCGACCCACCGCCGACGGGGCGTGCTCACGGCGATGATGCGCGCCCAGCTCGACGCGATCCGGGCGCGGCATGAGCCAATCGCGATCCTGTGGGCGTCCGAAGGCGCGATCTACGGGCGGTTCGGGTACGGCCTCGCCTCGTTCAAGGCATCGTTGGAGATCGAGCAGTCCCGCGCCATCTTCCGCGACCAGCACGTGCCGCGCGGCACCTTCCGCCTGCTGGATCCCGCGGATGCCACCGCCGCCTGCCGCGACGTATACGAGCGCTTCGCGCGCATGCGCATCGGTGCCTTCTCGAGAACCGATGCCTGGTGGAGGGCCGAGTTCATCCACGACCCCGAGCGCTGGCGGCGGGGCGGGGGTCCGGCGTTCTTCCTCCTGCACGAGACGAATGGCGTGGCGGACGCGTATGCCCGCTACCGGATCCATGCCGACTGGGACGAGCGCGGCCCCAAGGGAGCGGTGGACGTGTCCGAGGCGATCGCCCTGACCCCCGAAGCCGAGCGCGAACTGTGGGGCTACCTGCTCTCCGTGGACCTCACGGCGATGACCCGCGCCGCCAATGTCCCGGTCGACACCGCGCTGCGGTTCATGCTGATCGAGCCCCGGCGCCTGGGCCTCACGATCGGCGATGCGCTCTGGCTGCGGGTCGTGGACCTGCCGGGAGCGCTCGAGCGTCGTGCCTATGCCGGTCGCGACCGGCTGGTGCTGGATGTTCGCGACGCGTTCTGTGACTGGAACGCGGGCCGCTGGGAGCTGGACGCGACGCCCGAGGGAGGGTCGGTGCGCCGCTCGACCATGGACGCGGATCTCAGCCTGGGCATCGGCGAGCTGGGTGCCGTCTTCCTGGGCGGCGTCTCCCTCGCGGAGCTGGCCATGGCCGGGCGGGTGGAGGAGGGCACGCCGGGCGCCGTGGAGCGCGGCGACGCGCTGCTGCGAACCACCCTCGCGCCGTGGTGCCCCGCCGTCTTCTGACCGGACCGGCGTCCTGCGCCCCGCCTAGGCCGGGCTCTCGACCGGTTCCGGGCGCTCCTCCCGGCCCGGGTTCACGATGCCCAGGCCGTTGGCCGCGGCCCCCCCGAGGCACAGGGTCGCGGCGATGAGCATGGCCAGGTGGAACGAGTCGGTGGACGCACCGCGGGCGGCCGCCAGCTCCGCCGGGGGTCCCTGGTCGGGGACGTTGAGCGGCGGGAACTGCTCCCGTACCGCGGGGGTATCGGTAGGGATGTCCAGCCGCGACGAGAGCCCGCCGTAGAAGCTGGCGGTGACACCGATGAAGATCACCGCGCCTGCCAGGAGCGGTCCGATCCGCGAGACCGCGTTGTTGATCGCGGAAGCCAGGCCCGAGTTGCGCGCCGGAACCGAGGTCATGAGCGCCGTGGTCAGGGGCGCCACCATGATCGACAGGCCCAGGCCGAAGACCAGGAGCGAGGGAAGCAGGTCCAGGACCGTCTGCGCGGGCGGCACGAGCGACGCCGGGCGGCTCACGCTCGCCTGCCACGCCGGGCTGTCCGCGGGGATGCGTGCCATCCACAGCACACCGAGCGCCATCAGCGCGGGACCGACGGTCATGAAGAGCCGCGGTCCCCATCGGCCAGCCAGGGTGCCCATCTGCGTCGAGAGGAAGATCAGGAACAGGCTGGTGGGTATGGTGATGAGGCCGCTCGCAAGGGCGCTGTAGCCGAGGGTCCCCTGCAGGTAGATGGCCTGGAACTGGCCGAACGTGTAGAGAGCGCCGTAGATCAGGATCGTCGAGACGTTGGTTACCGTGAAGTTCCGCGACCGGAAGAGGAACGGCGGAACCAGCGGGTGCGGGCGGAGGGTCATCAGCGGGATGAGCGAGAGGGTGGCCGCGGCGCCAACCACGAGCGCCGCGAAGGCGGTGGCGTCGGTCCAGTGCGACTGCTGGCCGCGGATGGCCCCGTAGGTGAGCCCCCCGACGGCCACTGCGATCGCCGCCGCCCCCAGCCAGTCGAACCGGCGGCCGCCGTCGGTGTCGCGGGACTCCGGCACCTCGCGCCAGGCCACCACGAGCGCGATGACCACGAGCGGCGGGTTGATGAGGAACGCGAGGCGCCAGCTGACCTGGTCCACCGCCAGCCCGCCGAGCACCGGTCCGGCAATGGTGGTGACGCTCGTCGCAGCGGCCCAGATGCCGAAGGCACGGCCACGCTCCACGCCGCTGAAGTTGGCGTTGATGATCGCGAGGCTGGTGGGCACCAGGAAGGCGCCGAAGACGCCCTGGACCAGGCGGAACCCGATGAGGAGCTCCATGCTCGGCGCCAGGCCGCACAGCGTGGACGCGACCCCGAACCCCGCCAGGCCCACGATGAACATCCGCTTCCGCCCGTAGGCATCGGCGAGGGCACCGGCCAGGATCAGCACGGCGGAGAGGGTCAGCAGATAGCCGTTGACGATGTACGACTGGCCCTCGAGCACGCCTACGAACGTGGCCGGCAGCTCCGCTCCGATGGTCTTGAGCGCGACGTTGACCACCGTCGAATCCAGGAAGACGATCCCGGAGCCAAGGACCACGGCCGCGAGGATCCAGCTGCGCCGTTGCATCGGGCCATGATGCGGGCAACCGTCAACGGGTGGTCCGCGGTGCAGAAAATCGGCGCCCCGAGGGCGTCGCCTGACGCAGACTGCGCGCGTGACAGCGGCCCCCGCGCCCGCCCCGAGCCTGTCGCCGTACGCGGTTTTCCGCAACCGCAGTTTCACGCTGCTGTGGACGGCGCAGCTCGTCTCGACCGCCGGCAGCGCCCTCACCTCGCTTGCGGCCGGCATCCTCGTCTACCGCGTCACCGGCTCCGTGGCTTCGATTGGGCTGATGCTCATCGCCACGGCCGCGCCCAGCCTGCTGATCGGCCTGGTCGCAGGCGTGTTCGTGGACCGATGGAACCGCAAGGCGATCATGGTCGCGTCCGATGCGTTGCGCGGCGCGATCGTCTTCATCATCCCGTTCGTCGTCGTCAAGGATTTCGCGGATCTCGGGATCGGCTGGCTCTACCTGTTCGTGGCGCTCTCGTCGGTGGTGACCCAGTTCTTCGACCCCGCCAACGACAGCGTCCTGCCCGAGATCGCCAGCGAGGAGGAGCTGGCGGCCGCCAACTCCCTCATGGCGATCTCGAGCTTCGGGTCAACCGCGATCGGATTCGCGCTTGCGGGGCTGATCGCCGGCGCGCTTCCCATCGAGTGGGCATTCTGGATCGACGCCGGGACGTTCGTCGTTTCGGCTGCCTGCATCGCGCTCGTGCGCATCGGCCACGTCCCGGCAGAGGAGGAGACGAGCGTCGAGCTGGTCTGGAGGAACCTGAAGGCGGGAACCGGGTTCCTCTTCTCGACGCCCATCCTGCGCTCGCTGTTCATGGTGTCGGCGCCGGTCTTCCTCTCGTTCGGGCTGTGGAACACGCTCCTGCTCCCATTCACGAAGACGACGCTGGGGGCCACCGACTTCGAGTACGGCCTGCAGGAGGGCCTCACCTCCGTCGGCTTCGTCATTGGCAGCCTCCTCCTCGCGAACCTCGCCGACCGCTGGCGGGAAGGCCAATGGCTGGCCATCGGCTTCTTCATGATGGGTGCGGCGGGCATCGCCTACGGCCTGTCGCCCAACGTCGGGGTCGCCATCGGCCTCGTCATCTTCTCAGGCTTCTTCAACGCGCCGGCAAGCGTGGGGCGGCGGCTCATCATCCAGCGCAACACGCCCCGCGACTTCCGTGGGCGGGTCAACAGCGCCTTCTTCGTCAGCCGCGACGTGATCTTCCTGGTCGGCATGGGCCTCGCAGGGCTCGCTGACATCCTCGATATCCGGCTCATGCTCGTCCTGACCTCCGCCCTCCTGGCCGCAGCCGGGTTGTGGACGAACTTCCTCCCCGGGCTCGGGCAGCCGGCCGCCGAGTGGCGTCGAGCCATGAGCCTGCTGCGCGCCGCGCACACGGCTCCCGGTCTCGGTGCCATGCGCCCGGCGACCGTGGCGGACTTCGACCTCCTGGTTGGCTACGTCCCCGCCCTGGGCCTGCTGGGCGATCGCGACCGCCAGAACCTCGTCGCCCAATCCCACGTGACCGATGCGGACGTGGGCACCCGCGTGCTCACGGCGGGCGAGATTGGCGATGCGGCGTACTTCATCCTCTCCGGACGCGCGGTGGCCGGCATCGCCAACGAGGAGGGCGAGTACCGCGCCCTGTCGTCCATGGAGCCGGGGGACTTCTTCGGCGAGATCGCCGCTCTCACCGGCTCGCGACGGACTGCGAACGTCGTGGCCGAGGAACCGGTGACGCTCATGGAGGTGCCCGCCGCTGCCCTGCGCCAGCTCATGGCCGTCCCGCAGATCAGCTCCCTGGTGTTCGCCAAGCTCACCGAGCGGCTCTCCCGCACCAACGCGGACCTGCCGCGCCTCGCGGGCCTCGACCAAAGCACCCTTCGCGACCTGCGCACGCGCAAGTCCCCCGGCGAAGCGCTTCCGGAGATGGACTGATCCCCTCCCTTCCAACCTGAAGGCTGCCCGCGCGCCGTCACCCCGGCCGCTCGACTACGATTGAGCCATGGACCTGATCGCCGCGCTCCGCCGCCTCGTCGCCCGACGCTCGAAGGTGGCCGGGCGCGTCGCCGTCCTTCGCCTGTACGGCCCCATCTCGGGCGGCGCCCGCTCCGCCGACTGGATCGAGACGGTTGCGAGAACCCGCCGCTCGCGTCGGATCCCGGCGGTCGTCCTCGACATCGACTCGCCCGGCGGCTCCGCACCGGCATCGGACTACCTGTACCTGGCGCTGGCGCGGCTGGCCGCCGAGAAGCCGCTCGTCGCGCATGTCCGCGGCGTCGGCGCCTCGGGCGCCTACCTCGCCGCGCTGGCGGCTCGCTCCATCGTGGTGGCGCCGAACGCGGTCGTCGGCTCCATCGGCGTCATCAGCGCGGCACCACGGGTCGCGACCCTGCTCGAGCGCATCGGCGTGCGGGTCCAGGAGACGAAGGCGGGCAGCCTCAAGGGCCAGGGCGCTCCCTGGCGTGACGACACCCCCGAGGAGGCGGCCAAGGAGCGCGAGATCGTCGACGCCTTCTACGACGCCTTCATCGGCCGGGTGGCCGACGGCCGGCACCTGCCACCCGAACGCGCCCGGGAGCTGGCGACCGGCGAGGTGTGGCTCGGCAGCCGATCCGTGGAGCTGGGACTGGCCGACGAGGTCGGCGACCTGGAGCGGGCGATCGAGATCGCCGCGACCGCCGCCGGCGTACCGGCGCGCGGCGTCGCGGTCCATGCGCGGCGGCCGTTCCTGGAGCGGCTGGTCGACCGGTTTGCGACGCGCGCGGTGGGCAGCCTGACCGATGCGGTCGAGACCGAGCTCTGGCGGCGCGACCCGCGCCTCTGAAGGCGCCTAGCTCGCGGGGATCGGCTCGAAGCGCGCCGTGAAGTGGCGGAGCGCCGCCGGCTGCTCCACGATCCGCATCCCGGGAAGCTTGGCGGCCCGTGCCGCAACCGCGCGCACCACCTCGATCACGTAGTCGATGTGCGACTGGGTATACACCCGGCGCGGGATCGCGAGGCGGACGAGCTCCATGGCGGCGGGGCTCTCCGTGCCATCCGGATGCATCCCGAACATGACCGTCCCGATCTCGCAGGCCCGGATCCCGCCCTCGCGGTAGAGCGCCACCGAGAGCGACTGCCCGGGGTACTGCAGGGGCGGGACGTGGGGCAGGAGGGCGGCCGCGTCGATATACACCGCGTGCCCGCCGATGGGCTGCACGCACGGCACACCGGAGGCGACCAGCGCGTCACCAAGGTAGGCGGTGGATCGGATCCGGTAGCGCAGATAGTCCTCCTCGATCACCTCTGACAGGCCCTGGGCGATCGCCTCCAGGTCGCGCCCCGCCAGCCCGCCGTAGGTCGGGAAGCCTTCCGTCAGGATGAGCAGGTTCCGGCACTGCTCGGCCCAGGCATCGTCGTTCATCGCCAGCCAGCCGCCGATGTTGGCGATGGCGTCCTTCTTGGCCGACATGGTCATCCCATCGGCGCAGGCGGCCATCTGCCGGACGATCTCGCGAACCGGGACATCGGCGTAGCCCGGCTCGCGCTGCTTGATGAACCAGGCGTTCTCGGCGAAGCGGCACGCGTCGAGGAAGAGCGGCAGCCCGTACCGGTCGCAGACCGCGCGCACCGCCCGCAGGTTCTCGAGCGACACCGGCTGGCCGCCGCCGGAGTTGTTGGTGACGGTGACCATCACGACGGGCACGTTCTCCCGACCGCGCTCGCGGATCAGCGCGTCGAGCGCATCGATGTCCACGTTGCCCTTGAAGGGATGGAGCGTGGCCGGGTGGCGCCCCTCCTCGATCACCAGGTCCACCCCCTCGGCGCCGGAGTGCTCGACGTTGGCGCGCGTCGTGTCGAAATGGGTGTTGGAGGGCACCACCTTCCCCGGGCCGCCCACCACGGTGAAGAGGATCTTCTCCGCCGCGCGGCCCTGGTGGGTGGGGATCACGTGCTTGAAGGGGAACAGGTCCTGCACCGCGGCCTGGAACCGGTACCACGACGGCGATCCGGCGTACGACTCGTCGCCGCGCTGGATCCCGGCCCACTGGGCGGCCGACATCGCGCCCGTGCCCGAGTCGGTCAGCAGATCGATCAGCACGTCGTCCGAGTGAAGGTTGAAGATGTTGTAGCCGGCGGCCTCGAGCTTCGCCTGCCGCTCGGCTGCGGTGGTCATCCGGATGGGCTCGACGCTCTTGATCCGGAACGGCTCGATGATCGTCTTCCAGTCAGCCACGCCCGAACTCTACGCCTCAGCCGGGTCCTTGAGACGCGCGACAGCGCCGATCACCGGGGCCGGGACGGACCGATGATACGGTCACCCATTCGCGGATCATGCAGGAGCAGAAGGAGAGCCGATGTCGGCATGGGAAACACTTGGCGGGGCGCCGGTATCGGGACCCGCGGTCACGACGTGGGCGAAGGACGAAATGCAGGTCTTCGCCATCTTCGCCGACGGGCAGCTCTGGAACCGCTACTGGGACGGAGCCCGGTGGCATGACTGGGAGTCGCTCGGGGGCGAGCTGACCGGGAATCCCGCAGCCTGCTCCTGGGGCCCCGATCGAATCGATTGCTTCGCACGCGGCCGCGACGGCGCCCTGTGGCACTGCTGGTATCAGCCGGACGGATGGCAGCCGTGGGAGTCGCTGGGCGGGTCGCTGACCTCGGATCCCGCAGCATGCTCCTGGGGGCCGAACCGCATCGACGTGTTCGCCAACGGGACCGATGGCGCGCTCCTGCATGCATACTGGAACGGCGTCGCCTGGTCGATCGGCTGACGGTTGCGGGCGACCGGCATGAACCCGCAGGGCATGCCGCCGCCTAGTTGGTTTGAGGACCACGCTCCACCGGAGGCCACACCCATCATTCGTCTGCGGACGCTCCTCGGCGCGCTGCCTCGTGCCGTGGACGGGCTCGTCGACCTGGCCTTCGGCGGCGCCGCACCCGCGGCCCGCCGCGCAGCTCCGATTGCCGCCGGGCTGCTCGGGGCGGTCGTGGTCGTCGCGGGCCTGGCGCTGGCGCCATCGGCATTCAGCGACTTCAGCGCCTACCTCCCGTGGGCGGTCGCCGTGGTGGCGGCGGCCTCGCTCCTTAGCGTGGTCGTCGCCTCGCTGCGTCGAATCGACCCCCGACCGAGCGTCGTCCCCGCGTTGATCGGCCTCCTGGTGCTGGTCTCCACCGTCCCCGTCGTCCAGGCCGGCGCAGAGCTGATCGTCACCCGGACCTCGACCAGCGACTTCGTCGACCGCCTCACCGGCAACGACGTGTCGCTCCTCGAGGTGCAGGCGCTCGCGTTTCGCATTCCGTTCGCCGGCCCTCCGCGGGAAGACGGCACCCCGACCTGGTTCTACGCCGTCCGCGACAACGTGTCCGACGACCGGGTCGCGTTCGTCAGGTCCGCGGTGCCACCGGGCAGCTTCGCCACGCGCACCGTGCAGGCGCGGGTCCTCGTGGACGCCACGATGATCTCCGGCGCGGCGGCTGTCCTGCGCGGCCACGGCTGGCTGACCGGGCCCCTGGTCGACAGCGGCGGACGCTATCTCGCCGAGGTCGATGCGGGTCAGGATCAGGGGGGCGGTCGGTCGATTGGCTCTGCCGCCGACCTCGCGGGCCTTGCCGAGGGCACGCTGGTCCGGATCGATCTGCACTTCGCGGGCACGGGGATCGCCGTCTGCGAGGCCGCCGATCCTTCCGCCGCCGTGGGCACCGCCTGCAACGCCCGCAGCCTGGCGGCCGGCGGCGGGTTCCTGCAGCTGGCGACCGATGACGCGGGCCGGGCCCTTGTCGTGCAGACGGTCTACCCCGCCTCCGACGTACCCATCCACGTGGTGGGGCGCCAGGTGCGCGCCGAAGCCCAGCTCGCCAGCCTGCTCACCCTGCCATGGGTCGATCGGCTCGTGGGGTGGGGGAACGTGCTTCCCTTCGCGTACCTCGATCACGACCCGAGGTTGCCGGTCGATCAGCTGTGGCTGGCGCCCTTCCTCTTCGGGGTGCTGGCCGCCCTGCTGCTGATCGGCCGTCGGATCGGCTACCCGGTCTTCGTGCTCGAACCCGGCGCCCTCGCGCCGGCAACGGCGAGAGGCGGCACGGACCCCGGGACCCCGGTGAGCACTCGCGTGAGCGGCCGCCTGGCACGCTCGCGGGGCGGGCCCGTCGACGTCGAGGGTGCACCGGGCATGCTGCGAGCGGGTCGGCCGGGAGCCGGGCCGGAGCTGGTCGTGGAGCTTCCCTCGGGGCCGTTCGAGATCGTGCTCCCTGCCAGCGGCGGAGCCATGACCAACCTGGACCGCGGCACGCTCCACACCCTCCGCAGCAGCCGGCCCGCCCTGTGGCTCCACTGGTTCGGCAGCGATGCCCGGCTCGTCTTCGACGACCCCGGGGCCAGGGACCAGGCGGAGGCCATGCTTGCCGCCCTTCGCGAGCCTCCCGCCAGGCGGCGACGAGGAACCTGACCCTCGATGGCGCCCGGCGTGCGACACTGGCCCTGATGGACACCGACCCGCACCAGCTCTATCCGGACCACCTCCCGACGCCGTTCAGCGCGGCAGAGATCCGCGATGCCTGTGGCCCGGGCAGGACGTTGCGCTTCCGCATCGAGCAGCCCGGCGCCGAGCCGGTGATCCGGGTGACGCGCTACGGGGAAGGCGACGCCGCGGTCGCGGCCCAGGAGGCCTGGCTTGAGTCCTCCGCGGGCGCACCGCTCGGCGAGCACGAGCTCAGCCGCCCGACGTGGCTGGAGCTCCAGGAGCACGCCTCGTTCCCGGCGGCAACCACCGTCCGCGTCGACGAGGAGATCGCCGTCCCCGCGGGAACCTTCTCGTGCCTCCGCTATGACCGGGCGGACGAGGACGGCACGTGGCGGTTCTGGTTCGCGCGCGACCTGCCGGGACCGCCGATTCGCCTTGAGCACGAGGCGGACGGGCGCGTGGCCTTCTCCTCGACGCTTCTTGAGACCGTGCCAGCTCACTGACCCGCGCAGCCACCGCATCGCCCACCGGCAGCCGGCCGATCCTCGGCGGTCGTACACTCCGGCCAATGGATAGCGCCCCGGACACCACCGCGCTGGTCCGCGCGCCGGGTGAGGAGCCGCGGGTACTCGACGCACTCCAGCTGGACAAGATCGACACGCTGCGGCGCCAGCCGGGGACGCTGGTCTGGCTGGACATCGGCGACCCGGGCGAAGCGGAGATGCGCCTGCTTCGCAGCGAGTTCGACCTGCACCCCGTTGCCGAGGAAGACCTCCAGCTCCGATATCAGCGGCCCAAGATCGACAGCTACCCCGGACAGCACGTGATCGTCAGTTACGAGGTCCGCGTCCGGGAGACGGCGCCCGCCGATGGAGATGCGGCCAGGCGCGGCTACGGCAACCTCGCGGAGCTTCACCTCATCGTGGGCGACGGCTACCTGGTCAGCGTGCACTGGGGGCCCTCACCCGCCATCGAAGAGGTGCGGCGCGAGTTCCGCCGACCAGGCGACACCGTGAGCAGGAGCATCGGAAGCTTGCTGTACGCCATCCTCGACGCGGTCGTGGACGGCTACTTCCCGCTCCTCGACACGACCGCCGAACGGATCGACCTGCTCGAAGACCGCATCGTGGCTGGCAACCAGGGAACCGCGACGCTTCGCGAGGTGCTCGATCTGAAGCGAGAGCTGCTGCAGCTGCGCCGCGTGCTGGCTCCACAGCGCGACGTGGCGAACAGCCTTCTGCGCCGCGACGTTGAGCACGTTGACGACGAGGTCCTGCCCTACTACCGGGACCTGTACGATCACCTTGTCCGGGTGCTCGACCAGCTCGACCTGTATCGGGACCTCGTCGCCGCGGCGCTCGACGCGAATCTCTCTGTGACCAGCAACACCCTGAACGCGGTGATGAAGCGCCTGACCGCGTTCACCGTGGTCCTGATGGTGCCCACCCTGATTGCCGGCATCTACGGGATGAACTTCCACGTCATGCCCGAGCTCGGCTGGCCGTTCGGTTACTTCGCCGCACTCGGGGTGATGGGTCTTGCCATGGCAGGGCTCGCCGCCTTCTTCTGGCGCCGCGACTGGTTCTAGGGCGCCGGCTCCGGCGCGAGCCGCTCTTCCGCCTGGGTCGGCTGGACGAGGAAGATCCAGATGTCCCAGGCGACGTGGCTGACGACGAGCGCCCCCATGGGCATCCCCGCCGCGCGCAGCGCCGACCAGTGGGCGCCGGCCACCCCCGCCGCGCCCAGCAGCGTGATGTTGCCGGTGACCACGTGCACGCCGGCGTAGGCTCCCGCGGCCGCGGCGGCCCCCCGCCAGCGTCCGAGGCGGGCGGTCAGGCCCGGCTGCACGAATCCGCGCCAGAAGAGCTCCTCCGCCGGACCGATGACCGTCGCCAGCCGCGCGGCGATCTCGGGCTGCGGCCGCAACCGGCGCAGGGCGTAGATCTCGCGGATCTGTCCCTCGCCGCCCGGGACGAAGCGACGCGCGAAGCGGTCACCGACCTGGAAGGTCGCGTACAGGGTCGCCGCAGAGGCGAGCCCAAGCGCCACCTCGCGCCCGCCAATCCGCACGTCACGGGCTTCGCGGCTGGTCGCGACCGCCAGGCCGCCGAGAGCCAGGCCGGTCGCCGTCATGCGCTGCCAGAACCGGGGACGCGGCCCACGGAAGGTCAGGGTGAACGCCGCCTGGGCGACACCGAGGCCCAGGCCCAGCAGCGCCGGCCCGGGGGAGGCTGGCGCCGTGGTGCGTCGTGCGCGTCCCCTCACCGGAACAGGACGCTCAGCAGCAGACCCGCGATGAGCAGCGCCCCGAAGGTCTCGTGGAGCCGCGCGGTCTGGACGTCGATCATGGCGATCGCCCGCGCCTGACCGCTCGCGCCCAGCTCCGCGGAGCGCAGCACGATGACGAGCAGGGGCAGCGACAGGATCGCCACGAGCGTCGCCGGCGGCAATGCGCCGAACGCCACCGCCAGCCCCAGGGTCATGTACGCGCCAAGGGTGAGGCCCAGGTACGAGTAGTGGGCCCAGCTGCGGCCGATCTCGCTCGAAAGGGTCGCGATGCCCGCTCGCGTGTCCTCGCTGATGTCGCGCCACTCGTTGCCGTGGAGGATCGCCGCGACGAGCAGCCCGATCGGAATCGACAGGACGAGCGCCACCGGGGACCAGGAGCCCGAGACGGCGTAGTACCCGCCGAGCGTCATCAGCGGTCCCATCTGGAGGAAGACGAGCGGCACGCCCAGGGCCTTGAACTTGTACTGGAAGGGCGGCGCCGTGTAGAAGTACCCGCCCGCCAGCCCGATCACGCCCAGGACGGCGATGGGCCAGCCCCGCGCGGCGATCAGCGCGATCCCGTCGGCCGCTGCCAGCGCGAAGGCCACCAGCGCCACCCGGTAGGCGGCCGTCTCGCCGATGTGTCCCTTGACGATGGCGTGGCTCGCGCGCGGCGAGGTGATGGCGTCGATCCCGTGCCGGACGTCGTAGATCTCGTTGACGATGTTCGTGCCGGTGTGGAGCAGCACGCCGCCCGTCAGGGCGGCGAAAAGGAGGAGCAGGTTGAACCTGCCGTCGACCCAGGCCAGCGCCCCGCCCGCCGCCACGGGGATCACCGACGCCGTGTAGGCGAACGGGCGGGCGATCTCCCAGATCGCTGCGGCGCGGCGTCGCACCCGCTCCCACGGCGTGCGGAGATCGGTCATGGCCGCGGCCGGAACGGGCACGCCGTGCGCGGGCGTGCTCGCGCCGACGAGAGCCGCAGCCTGCGCAGGCTGGCGGGCCCCGGCGGGAATCGCCGCATAGATCCCGGCCGCGTCGAGCAGCGCGGTGACCTGTGCCTTCTCCTGCACGACCGGCTGGAGGAGCGGCAGGTCCAGGCCGGCCTCCTCGTGGAATCGCAGCGCCCCGGTCGCGACCTGGTCGCGCGTCCCGCACAGCATGAAGGCGTCGAGCAGCGCATCGGGGATGAGGCCGGCGGCGGTGTGGAACTCCTCCGCCCGCCAGGCGGCGGCGATTCGGTCCCGCAGCTCGCCCTCGAAGCCGGCGCGTGCCAGGGAGACGTCGGAGAGGACGCTCATCATGTAGATCACGAACGGCTCGCGCTTGGCGCGGTTGAGCGCCTCGCGGCGGCTGTTGTCCACGAGCGAGAGCAGGTATCCGGCGGTCTCGACCGTCCCCGCCGCGCGGCCGGCATCGGCCTCGGCGCGTCGCAGACGATCGATGATCCCGCGCAGCGAGTTGATGGACTCGGCGGGCCTGGCCAGGTAGCCGTCGGCCTTCTCGCCGGCGAGCGCCACGAACGCCTTGCGATAGGCGGCGATCACGATCGGGATCCGATGCGGCGGCGCGAACATGGGCTGGATCGGCGGCAGCCCCTCGGTCGCCGACGGAAGCCGCTCCCCGGCCCACAGGGTCCGGATCTCGTCGATCGCGACGCTCACCTGCGACACCGCCTCGTGCGGCGTGTAGGGGATCCCCATCTGCTTGAGCCGCAGCGGGAGACCGGTGCCCATGCCCATGACGATGCGCCCGGGCGCCATCTCGTCGAGCGCTGAACCGGTCATGGCCAGCACGACCGGGTGCCGGGTGAACGGGTTCACCGCCCCAAGGGCGATCCGGAAGCCGTCCTCACGCTCGTCGGCGCCAAGCTCGGAGGCGATCGCCGACACGTAGGTGACCGCGTCGCGCTCGAAGTAGGAGTCGTGGAGCCAGACGGAGTCGAGCCCGGCGCGGCGAGCCTCCCAGCTCCAGGCCACCACCTCGTCGACCTCGCCGCGGGCCGCCAGGCCCAGCCCCACCCGTCTTCCCAGTCGCTCCATGTGGTCAGCCCTCCAGGCATCGCGCGCCGCCATCGGCCCGGCTAAATGCGCTACCAAATGCTAGCAGATTCCCCGCATCCGCCTACGGCCCGCCAAGATCGGTCCGGTCGTCGCGCGCAACCGGGGCGCCAAGCTTCCGACCGAGCCCCACCCGGCCCCAGTCCATCACGAGGTCGTGGTTCCACGCGAAGACCGGCCGCGCCAGCGGCGCCAGCAGGTTCATCCACCAGCGGGTGGTTCGCACCTCCCAGACGTAGCGCACGTGGGTCCGCCCGTCTCCGTCGCGCAGCGTCCAGGCACCGGTTCCCTCGAGCTCGCCCGACGCATCGCCCGTGAGCCGGAGGGGAGCCTCGACGTCCGTGGTCCGGACGTCGAACACCAGCGAGTACGGCAGCCGGCTGCGGAAGCGGAAGCGGTGGACGGTGCCGATGCCTCGCTCGTCCCCGGCGCGCAGCTGCTCCACGCGCTGCACGCCACGCCACCAGGCGGGCCACTCCTCGACGCGGACCAGCGCCTCGAAGACGCGATCCAGCGGCGCGTCCACGATCCAGCTGGTGACGAATCGGTACCTGGTCATTGCATGCTCTACGCGGTTGGCAACGTTGCGCCCCACCATACCGTCCGGCCGGTGACCGGGGCTTGCCGTTCGACCTCGATTCTCCGGCGGGTAGAATGGCCCCTTCCATGACCGTCTCTCCGACCCGCGGCGTGTCGGACGGCACCCGAACCGCGACCGAATCCCGTGACGCATCGGCCATCGAGGCGATCGACCTCGTCCGCACCTACGACACGCACCTTGGCATCGTGCGGCGCCGAAGGATCAAGGTCGAGGCGGTCCGCGGGGTGAGCTTCGCGGTGCGTCCCGGGGAGCTGTTCGGGCTGCTGGGGCCCAATGGCGCCGGCAAGACCACCACGATCAAGATGCTCATCACCCTCCTGCTCCCGACCTCCGGCAGCGCTCGGGTCATGGGCTACGACGTCGTCCGCGACACGACCGAGGTCCGTCGGCGGATCGGCTACGTCTTCGGCGGCGACCGCGGCCTCTACGACCGGGTCAGCGCCCTGGACAACCTGCGCTACTTCGCGGAGCTCTACGGCGTCGACCCGTCGGAGCAGAAGGGCCGCATCGCGGCGCTGCTGGAGATGGTGGGCCTGACCGGGCGGGAGGGCGAGAAGGTGGAAGGCTACTCCCGCGGCATGCGCCAGCGGCTGCACATCGCGCGCGGCCTGCTCCACGACCCCGAGGTGGTGTTCCTCGACGAGCCGTCCATCGGGCTCGACCCGGTGGGCGCACGGGAGCTGCGCCACACGGTGAAGTCGCTCGTGGATGCGGGCAAGACGGTCCTGCTCACGACCCACTACATGTTCGAGGCCGATGCCCTCTGCGACCGGATCGCGGTGATCAACGACGGCAGGATCGTGGCGCTCGGCACCGGGAACGACCTCAAGGCAGCGGTGGCCAACCGGACCATCGTCGAGATCGAGACCTTCGGCGTCTCGCCCGGGTCGCTGCAGGCGCTGCGCGCGGACCCGGACGTCGTAGAGGTCAACGTCGAGGAGCGCGACCAGAGCCAGATCCTGCTGGTCCAATCGGAGCACGGGACGCGCATCACCCAGCGCCTGCTGGGCCTCCTGGGAGATACCCGGGTCGGCAAGGTCATCGCCCGCGAGCCCACCCTCGAGGACGCGTACGTGCACCTGATCGCGACAACCGGCGGAACCGATGGCGCGACCCGCGCGGCGATCGCTGCGGAGGCCGCGGGGTGAGCGGGCCGCGGGCGCTTCGGCTCATCTGGTTCGTCACCTGGTTCAACGTGCGGATGCTCCTGGCCAGCGAGTTCTTCATCCTCACCACCTTCATCACCCCGCTCATCTTCGCGACCCTGGGCTTCCTCCTCTTCCGCTCGGGCGGTGACAGGGCCGGCCAGACGCTGCTGGACGTGGCGCTGGGCTCGGGGATGATGGGCGTCTGGAGCACCACCCTCTTCGGATGCGGCGGGGCCATCGCCTGGCAGCGCTGGGAGGGGACCCTGGAGCTGCTGGTCAACGCTCCCAGCCGCTACGACTACATCCTCGCCGGCCAGACCTTCGGGGCCGTGGTGCTTGGCTTCTACGGCATCGTGGCGACCCTCGCCTGGGGCGCGCTCCTCTTCGGCATGCCCATCGAGGCCACCTTCCCGCTGATCCTGCCCATATCCATCGCCGCGGCGATCCTGGCGCTGGGCTCGCTGGGGATGCTCATCGCCACCAGCTTCGTGCTGTACCGCCACGCGAATGCCCTGGGCAACCTGCTCGAATACCCGATCTGGCTGATCGCCGGCCTGCTCGTCCCGGTGACCACGCTTCCACTCTGGGCGCAGGCCATCGGCTGGCTCCTGGCGCCGAAGTGGGGCATGGACGCCATCCGTGGCGCGGCAACCGGCACCTCGCCACCCTGGCTGGCCATCGGGATGTGCCTGGTCCTCGCCGTCGTCTACTACGTAGCCGCCCGCCTCTTGCTCCGCGTGGTCCTCGAGATGGCGCGGCGCGACGCATCCCTCGCCCTGCGGTGACCGCGATCGCCGCTCCCGCGCGCGTGCACACCGGCGCCGGCCCGCGGACCGCATGGCGCGTCTTCTGGTATGGCGGGCGGATGAGCTACGGGATGCTCTTCAACTGGGCGCGCCCGTCCATCTACATCCCCACCCTCATCGGCGGGCCGACCTTCCAGCTCTTCTTCTTCGCCGCCCTGGGGTCATACGCGTCCGGGCGCTCGCCGGCCTACTTCGCCATCGGCAACGCGGTGCAGGTGAGCGCCCTCGCCGGCGTCTTCGGGATGACCATGGCCATCGCCAACGAGCGCTGGTTCGGCACCCTCCCCGCGCTGCTCGCCACGCCGGCCAACCGGGGCGCCCTCTTCGCCGGTCGCTTCCTGCCGTTCATCGCCAACGGGCTGTTCGTCTCGGTCTACGCCATGGCGGTCGGGATCGTCTTCCTGGGGGTCCGGCTGGACCTGGCGACCATCGGCGTGGTCGCCCTGGCGCTGCTGACGACCGTCTTCTCCTGCACCGCCATCGGCTCGCTGCAGGGTGCCATCAGCCTCCGGCTGCGGGACGGGCTGTTCGGGGCGAACCTGATCATGATGGCGATCCTCCTCTTCTGCGGGGTGAACGTGCCGGTCGCCGACCTGCCGGGCTGGCTCCAGGTCTTCAGCAACCTCCTGCCGTTCACCCACGGCCTGGAGGCGGTCCGCCAGGCGGCCGACGGCGCAGGCCTGGACCAGGTTGGAGGGCTCATCGCCCTGGAGGCGCTCATCGGCCTGGCCTACGCGGTCGCGGGTTTTGGCCTCTTCAGCTTCTTCGAGCGCAGCGCACGAGCGAACGCGACCCTCGACGTGCGCTGACCCGGCCGAGCGCTCCGGAGGTACCCGCGGGCACTCCCATTGGTTAGGTGCGCGCAGGCACCCATTCGGGACGTGTCTCCCATCCTCATTTCGGACCGACGCGCGTACGGTCATGGAAGGACCCGGACCGGCGCCCTCCGCGACCGGCTCCTCGGACGGAGCACGAACCATGACCAGGCGACCCGAACCCGCGCGGAGCCTGCTGACCGGCGCGACCGCCGTGGCGGTCTTCGTGGGCGTCCTCTTCGTACCGGCCGGGTTGCTCCATGCCGAATCCGCCGACCTGTTCATCACGGAGTACGTCGAGGGATCCGGAACCAACCAGGCGATCGAGATCTACAACCCCACCGATGTCGCCGTGAGCCTCTCCGCAAGCGGCTACATGCTGGCGTTCTATTTCGACGGAAGCACCATGATCGGCGGGGGCGTGCCGCTGGTCGGCGTGGTCCCGCCGAGTGGCACCTGGGTCGTGACCCCGACGAACGCGAGTGCTCCCCTGCTGGCCAAGGCGAACCAGTCGTTCGGCACCACGTGGTTCGACGGGAACGACGCGGTGGCACTGCTTCACAGCGGGATGGCGGTGGACGTCATTGGCCAGATCGGCATGGATCCGGGAACCGCATGGGGCAGCGGTGCCAGCACGACCGCGGATCACACGCTGCGTCGCAAGGCCGGCGTGACGAGCGGTGACGGGACCGGGACCGATGCCTTCGACCCGTCCGCGGAATGGGACGCCTATCCGATCGACACCTTTGACGGCCTCGGCTCGGTTGGCGCCGGCGTCAACGAGCCGGTGTCGGTGACCTGCCCGGCCCCGGTCGAGACGACGCGGGGCGTGGTTGCCAGCGCGGCGGTGTCCGCGACCGATGCCGACGGGACGGTCACCAGCCTGGCGGTGACCGCGGTGACGCCGGCCGATCCGGGGACGATCGTCGTCGAGGCCGTGACCGCCGCCGATGCCGCGGGGGGCACTGCGGCGGGAACCCTGTCCGTCTCGCCGACAACCCCGGTGGGCTCCTACTCGGTCACCGTCGAGGCTGCCAACGATGACCCGACACCGCAGACCGCGACGTGCGTCGTCTCGGTCACCGTGAACGCGGTGACGGTGGACAGCCTGCGCTCGTCCGTCGACTCGGCGATCGCCAGCGGCGACGTGGCGCCATCGAAGGCAGCCATGCTGTGGCAGCGCCTGGACCGGATCGATGCGGCGCTGGCTGCCGGTCGAGACGCCGATGCCGTGGCGCAGCTGCGCGCATTCGAAAACCAGGTTGCCGGCCTGTCACCGCGGTGGATCTCGGCCGGCGCCGCCGACCTCCTGGCGGGCGAGGCCGGGCTCCTGGAGTCTTCGCTCTGATGCCGGTGCGCCCGCGCACCGGATCGCCACGGCGAGAGCGCGGGAACCGCGAACCCGGGGTCGCCTGACCCCGGTAAGGTATGGGCACCCGGGCAGCCTTGATGGCTGCTCGTTGCCATCTTGCAGGAGGAGGGAGTGCCGCTCATGTTCGCCTCGATCGCCTCTGGTTATCGCCGTGCCCTCGGCGCGGTGGCCACGCTGACGCTGCTCTTCGGCGCCATTGCGCCGGTCGCCACGGTCCACGCAGCCACCGGCAGTGAGCTCTTCTTCAGCGAGTACGTGGAGGGCTCGAGCTTCAACAAGGCGCTCGAGATCTACAACCCGACCGACAACCCGATCGATCTGGCCGCCAGCGGCTATGCCGTCGAGATGCATTTCAACGGGAACATGGCGGTGGGCCACGGCATTGCGCTGACCGGCACCGTCGCGGCGGGGGATGTATTTGTGGTCGCGCAGGCATCTGCCGACGCCGCGATCCTGGCGGAGGCGGACCAGACCGACTCGTCCACCAGCTGGTTCAACGGCGATGACGCCGTGCTTCTCGTCCACAACGGCACGGTCGTGGACGCCATCGGCCAGGTCGGCTTCGACCCGGGCACCGAATGGGGTTCCGGCCTCACCAGCACGGCCGACAACACGCTGCGTCGCAAGGCCACCATCACCGCGGGGGACACGAATGGCAACGACGTGTTCGATCCTTCCGTCGAGTGGGACGGCTACGCGACGAATACCTTCGACGGGCTGGGCAGCCACACGGTCTTGACAAGCGGCAACCAGCCGGTGAGTGCAACCTGCCCCGCGCCGATCCAGGTCCTCGTCGGGACGGCGGCGTCGGGTGACGTCAGCGCCACGGACCCTGATGGCACCGTGACCTCCCTCGCCGTGACTGATGTCGCGCCGTCGGATCCGGGCACGATCAGCCTGACCGGCGTCACCGCGGCGAGCGGCGTGGGCGGCACGGCCACCGGCACCCTCGACGTCTCGGATACCACCCCGGTGGGAACGTACACCGTGACCGTCACGGCCACGAACGATGACGCGACGCCCGCAAACCGGCTCCTGCACCGCCACCGTCACCGTCTCGCCCCTCCTGACCATTGGCCAGGTCCAGGGCGAGGTGACCGACCTCCATGGACGGCGCCACGCAGGCGTCCCCGTACGATGGCCAGACGGTCTTCGTGCAGGGTGTCTGGACCGAGAAGGCCCTCTCCCGGACGGGCTCGGGTGGCGACAGCTGGACCTTCTTCCTGCAGAACACCACGGCGACCGATGACAACGACCCGCTGACCTCCGACGGGATCACCGTCTACACCGGCCGCTTCGCGGACTTCGGCTACCTCTATCACACGGGCTTCTACGCGCCGAAGGTGGGCGAGGAGGTGATCATCCGCGCGAGCGTCAGCGAGTACTTCAACCTGACCGAGCTGAGCGGTGCCCGTCTCGTTTCCGTGGTTCGCGATGGCGTGGACCTGTCCAGCGAGATCGCGCAGGTCGATGCGGCGCCCCCGCACGACCTCGCGGACGCGCATCGCTACTGGGAGCGGCTCGAATCCATGTACGTCCGCCTCCCCGCCGGCGCATCGGTCACGGAGGGGCGAAACGTCTTCTCCAGCACCGATGACGGTGAGATGTGGATGATCGCGGCCAGCGACTCGCTCATGCAGCGGTCCGACCCCTACGCGCGCCGCGTGTTCCGAGATCCGCATCCGCTCGACGACCTGAACACCCCGGCGAACAACTTCGACAACGGCAACGGGGAGCGGATCCTGCTGACGAGCCACGGCATCAAGGCTGCCGCGAACGACAACACCGTGCTGATCGGTCCGTCACACGTCTTCCAGACGACCGTCACCGACCTCTACGGCGGGGTCAACTACGCGTTCAACAAGTACGGAATCGAGGTCACCCAGCAACCCACCCTGGCCGATGGCGTCGACCCTGCGGCCAACGCCGCGCCGCAGCCAACCACGCCGGACCAGTTCTCCACCTCGGACTACAACGTCCAGAACCTCTACGACTACCGCGACGACCCGTTCGATGGGTGCGACTTCGTGGGCAACAGCGGCTGCCCGGGTGTCTCCCCGCCGTTCGACTACGTGCCGGCCTCGGAGGCCGCCTACCAGCAGCACCTGGCGGACATCGCGACGCAGATCAACGGTCCCATGCACGACCCGGATCTCCTCATGATCCAGGAGGCGGAGGACCAGGACATCTGCACCGTCACGAACGGCGCCCTGGCCTGCGGGACCACGAACAACGCAGACGGCAAGCCGGACGTGCTCCAGGAGCTGGCCCTGGCGATCAGTGGTGCCGGCGGCCCAACCTATGACGCGGCCTACGACCGCAACGGAGCCGATGACCGCGGCATCGTCTCCGCCTTCCTGTACCGCACGGACAGGGTGCAGCTCCTCGACGTCGCTGCCGGGGATCCGATCCTCAACGCGACGACCGGCATCGACTACCGCGGGACGGCCCTCGCCTACAACGCCGATGTCAGCAACCCGAAGGCGGTCAACGCCGATCTGCCCTCTGACGTCGACACCTCGACCGGCGTGGACGGGAGCAACGTCTACACCCGCGCGCCGCAGGTCGGGCACTTCCGGATCTGGAGGACCGCCGTAGGGCAGTCCGTCTTCACCGACCTGTGGGCGATCAGCAACCACTTCAGCTCCACCCCGGACGCCCGCGTGGGCCAGCGCACGGAGCAGGCGGCCTACGACGCGGCCATCGTGGCGGCGATCCAGGCCGCAGACCCGAACGCGCGGGTCGTCAGCGCCGGCGACTTCAACGTCTACCCTCGCCCGGACGATCCCTTCGCGCCCGGCCAGCCGTACGGTTCGAGCTCGACAGGTCCGTCCGACCAGCTGGGGCCGATGTATGAGGCGGGGCTCCACAACCTGTGGGACGACCTGGTCGCCCAGGTGCCGTCGAGCGCGTACAGCTACGTGTACGAGGGCCAGGCCCAGACGCTCGACATGCAGTGGGCCACCGATGCCCAGTACGCCGACCTGGTCGAGATGCGGGCAGCGCACATCAATGCGGACTGGGCCGCCGACTACGACGGTGACCCGGGACGCGGGGCCTCGGACCACGATCCGCAGGTGGCGCGCTGGTCCACGGCGGTGACGATCGACCGGCTCCGCGCGCTGGTGGACTACCTGGTCGGGACCGGCGACGTGAGCGCGAAGAAGGCGTACCTGCTCTACGACCGGCTGGACCGCGCCGCCAGGTTCCTGGCCTCCGGCCAGCGCGACGCGTACGTCTCCCAGCTGTACGCACTGGGGACGCAGGCGCAGGACCTGGTGCCGAAGTGGATCTCCGCCTCGGCGGCAGGGATCCTGCAGACGGAGGCGAACCGCCTGGCAGCCGCTGGCTGACCCAGGACACGGGGCGACCACCCGGGCGCGCCGGCAGGCGCGCCCGGGTCATCCAACCCGCGGCCCCGGCCTACGAGCCGGTTGGCGCGCCCGATGCGCAGGCGGCGCAGCGTCCGACGATCGTCATGTGGTTGAGGTCGGCCTCGAACCCGTTCGCGGCGCGGAAGGCACCGATGATGGCGCCTGCCTCGCTGGAGCTCACCTCCCACCGCCCGCCGCACTGCTCGCAGTACAGGTGCCCATGCTCGGGCTCGCCGGCGACGTGGTACTCCTCGCGGCCGTCCGCTCCGTGGAGGTGTCGCACGAGGCCCAGCTCCTCCAGCGCATCAAGCGTCCGATACACGGTCGACGGCGTCGTGCCGGCGTCCACGGCCCGGCAGCGCTCCACGAGCTCGGAGCCGGTGACGTGTCCGTGCATCCCGGCCAGCGCCTCCACGACGACCCGCCGCTGAGCCGTCCATCGCATGCCGCGCGCGTGGGCGCGCTCGCGCACGGAATCCCAGGGTCCATGGCCCGCCTTGGTGATCATTGGTGCTCCAGTATAGAGATCGCGAGCGGCTTACTGCAATGTGTTGCAGTAACGCCCCGCCCCGGGTAGCATGGCCGCGATGCTGGCCATCCTCTTGATCCTCCCCGCCCTGCTTGCCGCGCTCGCGCCCATTGCCGGTGCGCTGGGTGCGATCCACCCCCAGGCGGTTGCCGCGGAGCTGCTTGGCACCGCGCTCGTCCTCGGCATCCGGCACGGCATCGACTGGGATCACATCGCGGCGATCACCGACATCACCAGCACCACCGCGGCCGCCGAGCACGGGGAGCAGCATCACGCGCTGGACCATCTGCAGCAGGGCGGGCACGTCCACGCCCACGGCGGCGAATCCGAGCGTGTGGCGCACGACGCCGCGGGACGCTCCGCCATGTCGCCATCCGCCCCGCAGGCCACCGACCCGAAGCCGAGCCTCGCCCGCGAGCAGCGGCATGCCATGCTGCTGGGAACCCTCTATGCCCTTGGCCATGCCGCCGTCGTGGCGGTGCTGGGGCTGGTCGCCCTCGCCTTCGGCGCGGTCCTCCCCGAGTGGGTGGACCCGATCATGGGTCGTGTCGTCGGGATCACCCTCCTGGTGCTGGGGGCTTGGGTCTTCTACTCGCTCTACCAGTACGTGCGCCATGGCACGGAGTTCCACCTGCGCAGCAGATGGATGCTGGTCTTCGCCTGGTTCCGCTATGCGTGGCGGTGGGTCATGGCCCGGCTCCACGGCCACGCCCACGTTGAACCCATCGAGATGGCCTCCTACGGAGCGCGGACCGCGTTCGGGGTTGGCATGATCCACGGCATCGGGGCCGAGACCGGAACGCAGGTGCTCTTCATCGGCGCCATCGGCGGAGCGGCGGGCCTGGGGCTGGGGCTGCCCATGATGGTCGCCTTCATCGCCGGCCTCCTCATCTCCAACACCGCGATCGTGTTCATCACCGCCACCGGGTTCGTCGCCAGCCAGATGCGGCAGCGCATCTACGTGGCAGTGGGGGTCGTGGCCGGCATCTTCAGCATCGTGGTCGGCTCGCTCTTCCTCCTGGGGTCCCAGGGAATCCTTCCCGACCTGACGCACATCTTCGGATAGATCGGTCGCCGAGCGCGCGCCACCGCCCCGTTCGCTAGGATGTCCGCCGTCAACCGCCGCTCGGCGGTGACGCACAGCCGCGACCTGCGCGAACGCCAAAGGAGGGTGCCGGGTGCTCGTCTACCCATGGCTCATGTACGTCCACATCGCGGGCCTGATCACCTTCGTGGCGGGCCATGGCGCCTCGGTGATGGTTGCCATCCGGCTCCGTCACGAGCGCGAGCCGGTGCGCGTCGGCGCGCTGCTGGACCTGTCGAGCAACAGCCTGGGGATCGCCTACCTGGGCCTCCTCCTGCTGCTCGCGAGTGGCATCGCCGCCGGCTTCAGCGGTGCGCTTTGGGACCGCGGCTGGATCTGGGCCTCGCTTGGCATCCTGGTCGCCATCCTGGTGGCCATGTACCCCATGGGCTCCGGCTACTACGCGAAGGTCCGCCACGCGGTCGGCATGAAGGCCTACTCGGACCCGAAGGACGCACCGCCCCCGGATCCCGCGAGCCCCGAGGTGCTCGACGCCCTCCTCAGCGGCCCGCGGCCGTGGATCCTGCTGGGCCTGGGCGGCGGAGGCGTGCTCGTGATCCTGTGGCTCATGCTGATGGAGCCCTTCTAGGCGGCCGCGACGCAGCGCGGCCGCCTCCACATCGGTGTGCTGGCTCAGGCGTCGGTGGCTGCGGGCTCCGGACTGGAGATCTCCAGCTCGGACCCGGTCTCGAGCAGCGTCTTCAGACCGGAGAGGACCGGCACCCATCCGTGCTCGACACCCTTGTACGTCCTTGTCTCGCCGTCGAAGTCGTCGTGGACCAGCGTCAGGAGGCAGGCCTTCCCCATCTCCCTGATCTCCCACGTCACGCGGCTGGGACGCTCAACTGGCTCGCCCGGCGGCTCGGGGAAGTGGAAGGTCTGGACGAGCTTGCGCGGCGGATCGGCCTCCACCACCGCGCCCTCGATGGCAATGGAGCCGTCCGGGTTCGTGTAGGTGAGCGACGCTCCGGCCTCCCACGTTGAGTCGACGGTCGTGCCGTGGTAGTAGCGCCGTGTGAAAGCAGGGTCGGTGAGCGCCTGCCAGAGCTGCTCGGGTGAGGTCTGGATGTAGACCTCGTAGACGTGCTTGGGGCTGAACATCGGTCCCTCCAGGTGGTGCTTGAGGTCGGCCATGCCACCAACCCACGGCTCGGCGAACTTGCTGATCCATCGGTCGTGGATGAGGCGGATGGGAACCGGGTTGAGGTAGTGCAGCTTCCGACGGCCCGCGCGCCGGGTGGTGACCAGGCCGGCCGCCTCCAGCACGCGCAGGTGCTTCATGACGCCGAACCGGGTCATCTGGGGCAGCGCCGCCTCGAGCTCCTCGAGCGCCTGGCCGTCGCGCTCGAAGAGCCGGTCGAGGAGGGTCCGCCGGTGGGCGTCGGCCAACGCCCTGAAGACCGCTTCGTCGTCCATCTGGGCTGACTGTAGGTGACTTATTGGTCACCTGTCAACAGGGTCGTCCGAGCGCGCGCACTCTTCCTCTCCGGCCCCTGCCGCTCCGGATGACGCGCGGCTCGGTGACGACGCTCAGAGGACGGTGCTCAGTGACCGCCTGGCTGCCACGCGATCATTGCCAGGGCGCCGCTGCGGACGAAGCTCGCCAGCTCCTCGTCGCTGAGGCGCTTGCCGTGGTGCTGGCTGACGCGCCCGTCACACAGGGGACAGAGGAAGGTTCGGCTGCCATCGCCGTGATCGATCCGGCGCCGCGCGGAGAAGAGCGGTCCACCCGGCGCGGTGTCCTCGCCACAGACGCTGCAGGGTTCGGTCGTGGTCATCGCCGCATTCCCCTCTGTTCTGCCTTGCGCTGCGCGGCCGGCGGCGGCGCAGCAGCGGAACGGTGGACCGTCTGTCGCCATTGGTCAAGGTCCATGGGGACCCGCGAATTTGACAGCGGACTTTCCCGTGTCGCAGAGTGCAGGCGCGTCGGCGCGGTGCCCCGTGACGCGCGAAGGCCATTCCCGGGGGTGAGGGAAGACTGGTGCGCATCCGACGGCAGATGGCTGCCATGCTCGTGGCGCTCGCGCTCGGGCCCGCCTGGGCCATCGGGCCGATGCCCCCACCCACGGCATCGGCCGCCGACACACTCCCGGCCTGCCGCTACGACGACCTCGAGACGGCCTTCACGTCACCGGATGACTGGCAGCGGACGCTGGTAGACCCGACGTACATGATCGACAGATCGTACCTGCCTCCGGCCCTCGTCCCCGTGACGGACGCCGGAATCAGCGGCAACGGCACGATCCGTTCGATCGTCATTCCCGATCTGCGAGCCATGGCCACCGCGGCGAATGCGGCCGGCGCCCCGATCGCCGTGCAGTCTGCGTATCGGTCGTATGCCACCCAGGTCTCCACCTTCAACTACTGGACCCGGGAGTACGGGTCGGACGCCGCCCTCCTGGGCAGCGCTCGACCAGGGCATTCCGAGCACCAGCTGGGAGTCGCGATGGACTTCCGGAGCGCCGGTGTCGCCGCTGCGTGGGTGAGCGACTGGGCGATGACGCCAGCCGGCGCCTGGATGGCGGCGAATGCCTGGCGCTACGGCTTCGTCATGAGCTACCCGAAGGATGCCAGCCCCACGAAGACCTGCTACCGCTACGAGCCGTGGCATTACCGCTACGTGGGCCGGGACGAGGCGGCGGCGATCCACGTCGCGGGCACGACGCTCCGCGAGTACCTGTGGTACCAGACCGGCAACGACCTCATGGCCGCTCCCGCGACCTCGGCGCCAACCGCCAGCGTGACGCCCCGGCCCAGCGGCACGGCCGCTCCTTCGGCCAGCGCCGCGGCGGCCGCGCCGGTGCCGATGCCACGACCCAGCCCGGAGGGTGCCGTGCGCGCTGCAAGCGGCGTGAGTCCTGCGCGAGGCGACGGTTCACCGGTGGACCTCCTGCTTCGAGCGCTTGGAATCATGCTGGGGATCGTGGTGGGTCTCGCCATCCTGGCCGGCGCCGGACGGCTTGATCGCGGCCTGCGCGAGCTCGTGCGAGGGCTCAGGCTGGCATAGGTGCCGAATCGGCCTCCCGCCGGGCGGCGTCTCGGTCTGCGGCCGGATCCAGCACGTAGGTCGTCATGGTGCCCTTGCCCTTGACGGAGACACCGTCGCGACGCCGGAAGGGATGGGGATCCGAAAGGAGGGCCCGCGTGGCGGCCGTGACCTGGATGCATCCGGGGAGACCCGCCGATTCCATGCGCGAGGCGGTGTTCACCGTGTCGCCCCACAGGTCGTAGATGAACTTGCGGCGGCCGATGACGCCGGCCACCACGGGGCCCGAGGCAATCCCCACCCGCAGCGTGACCGCGTGACCGCGCGCGTCGTGGTGACGGCCAACCGACCCGAGCATGGCCAGCCCCATGCGCACCGCGCAGTCCGCGTGGTCCCGGCGCGGGGCGGGCACGCCCGCGACCGCCATGTACGCGTCGCCGATGGTCTTGATCTTCTCCATCCCGTACCGGTCGGCCAGGGTGTCGAAGTCGCTGAAGATCTCGTTGAGCAGCTGGACGACCTCGGTCGGAGAGGTGGCCTCCGCGTATGGCGTGAAGTCGACGACATCGGCGAACAGGACCGACACCGCGGCGTGCTGCTCGGCGATGACTCCCTCGCCGGAGCGGAGCCGGTTCGCGATCGGGGCGGGCAGGACGTTGAGCAGGAGCTCTTCGCTGCGGGCCTGGGCCGCCCGCCGTTGGCGATCGACGTAGCGGATCATGAGAAAGCCGATCGCGGCCGGCCCGGCGGTGTTGATGGCGAAGAAGGCGAGGTTGAATCCGTACGGCGTGCTGGCCCAGCTGCGGACGAACGGGTCCGCCGCGACCAGCAGCGCGATGATCACCAGGTAGGCGTAGAACCAGCGCATGGCCCGCTCGGGACCGAAGAACAGGACGGTCGCAATCGGGGTGATGACGCCCCACACGATGGATCCCGATGACCCCGCGAATCCGCCGAGGGCAACCTGGCCCAGCGCGCAGGTGACGAGACCGATGCCGGCCTCCCACCAGATGAACCGCTCGACGTCGTGGTTCGCGATGAACCGTCCCAGGACGGCGGCCGTCGCCATAAAAAAGGTCACCGAGATGAGCAGCGCGCCGGGCTGCGATGACTGGATCCCGGTCACCACCCAGGTCAGCCCAAAGCCGAGCAGGGCGTAGACCGCACCGGTGGCGACGCGCTTGCGGTTGCGCAGATCCTCGTCGTCGCCCTCATCGACCCCCAGGTCGAGGAGCCGCCGAAGCCGGCGCCAGCCTGGCCCCTCAGACATGGCGAATCTCCTCAGTCTCGGGACCCTCCACCGCGCGCGCACAGGTGGGGCAGTACCAGCGCGCCTCCACCGGCGTGCCGCATACCGCGTGGCGCAGCGGCTCCGCCTCGCGCGAGACCCGCGAGCCCCAATCGGCGAGGAGCCGCAGGGCGCCGGCCAGCTCCTGCCCCTCGGCGGTCAGCTCGTAGGCGAGGCGCGGTGGTCGTTCCGAGTAGGGCCTGGCGGCAATGACCCGCTCGGCCTCGAGGCGACGGAGCCGGTCGGTGAGGATGTTCGGCGCGATGCCCGTCACGGCGGCGGCGAGCTCGTTGAACCGGCGCGGACCGGGGAGGAGCGCCTCCACGACGAGGAGGCTCCATCGGTCTCCGACCCGCTCCAGCGCGGCAGCCAGGGGGGAGGGTGTGGCAGCCATGCGTGGATCGTATCCGATGTGTCGCAGAGGGCTTGCATTCTCGTCCGGTCGCTAGTAACTTGCAGATGACTACTTACACACGGCGACGATGCGCCGCGACAGGAACTGGAGGAAGGACCAATGGGTCCCATGGAACAGCTGGGTGCCGCGATCGCGGACATTGCGACGAAGGTCGGGCCGTCCACGGTGGGCGTTGGCAACCGATGGCGGGGCGGCTCCGGGATCGTCCTGGAGAAGGGCAAGGTGCTGACCAACGCGCACAACCTGCACGGCGACGAGGTCCATGTCTACTTCGCCGACGGCCGGAGTGCCGACGGGACGGTGCTCGGCATGGATGGCGACGGCGACCTGGCGGTCATCGGTGTGGACACCGGCGACGCGGCCCCGCTGGGTTGGGGCGACGGCGGTGCGCTGGGCATCGGCTCGCCGGTCGTGGCCGTGGGCAATCCCAACGGCCAGGGGCTGCGGGTGACCGCCGGCTTCGTGTCGGGGATCGGCCGCTCCTTCCGCGGGCCCCGCGGGCGCCGCGTGTCCGGCGCCGTCGAGCACACGGCACCGTTGATGCCCGGATCGTCCGGCGGACCCATCGTCGATGGCGAGGGACACCTGCTGGGGATCAACACCAACCGGCTGGGCTCCGGCTTCTACCAGGCCATTGCCGCTGGCGACGCGCTGCGTTCGCGGGTCGAATTGCTCGGACGAGGCGAGGCGCCGACCCGCCGGCGGCTGGGCGTGGGCCTGGCCCCGTCGCACGTCGCGCAGCAGCTGCGGCGCGCCGTGGGCCTGCCAGAGCGAGCAGGCCTCCTGGTGCGGGAGGTCGAGGAAGGATCGCCCGCCGAGAAGGCCGGGATCGCCGAGGGCGACCTGATCGTGGAGGCCGGAGGCCGCGCCATCGGCTCCGCGGACGACCTCTTCGACGTTCTGGGCACGGCGAAGCCGAACGACGCGATTCCGGTGACGATCGTGCGCGGGACGGAGGAGCGATCGGTTAGCGTTAGCGCATGACCGACGAGGAGCTTCCCTGCTCGCACCTCGACATGATGCGCGAGGTGACCCCCAGCGCGGACGGCTGCGAGGATTGCCTCAAGATCGGCGGCACGTGGCTGCACCTCCGGATCTGCCGGACCTGTGGCCACGTCGGCTGCTGCGACCAGTCACCAAACCGCCACGCGCGCACGCACGCCGAGGCCAGCGAGCACCCGATCGTCCAGTCCATCGAGCCCGGCGAGGACTGGATCTGGTGCTTCGTCGACGAGGTCTACCTGGAGCCCGCCTGAGCCCACTCCGTCCGCTCGAGGCAGGCAGAGTGCTCATGGGGCGAGCACCGTGACCGAATTGGGGGCATTCCGCGACCGCGGCGTCAGGCGTCGCTAACCGGGCGACCGGCGGGACCGCCCACCTCGGATGGTGTGCTCACCTCGTGAGCGTTGCGGTCCAGGGCCGACACGTGCGCACGGGTGTGACGGCGCGTTTCGAGGGCCCCGACGGCGACCCTGACCAGCCCGGTCGCGTACCGTTAGCGGGGTGAGCAGCACGCGAACCGATGCGATCGTGGTCGGCGCGGGCCCCAACGGGCTCGCCGCAGCAATTGCCATTGCGCGAACGGGCCGATCCGTCACGGTCCTGGAGGCCAACGACACGATCGGGGGCGGCTGCCGGTCGGCGGCGCTGACGCTCCCCGGCTACGTCCACGACGTCTGCAGCGCCATCCACCCGCTGGGCCGGGCCTCGTCGTTCTTCTCGGACCTTCCCCTCGATCGGCATGGGCTGGAGTGGATCGATCCACCTATTGCCCTCGCACACCCCCAGGACGACGGCAGCGCGGCGCTCGTCTACCGGGACCTGGACCAGACGACGGCCGGGCTGGGGCGCGACGGGCGGGCGTATGCACGGCTCATCGGGCCAATTGCCGGTGCCTGGGATGTCATCGCCGACGAGATGCTGGGACCGCTGCGGGCCGGCGCGCCGCTGCGTCATCCGGTCACCATTCCACGCTTCGGCATCCTGGCGCTCCAGCCGGCGACCTGGCTCGCCCGCCGCTTCCACGACGACCGGGCACGGGCGCTGCTGGCCGGGGTCGCCGCTCACGCCATGCTGCCTCTCGGCAAGCCCGCCTCGGGCGCGTTTGGCCTCATGCTCCTGGCGAGCGCCCATGCCGTGGGCTGGCCGTTGCCACGCGGGGGCTCGCAGCGGATCGTGGATGCCCTGGCCGCCCACCTCACCGCGGACCTGGGCGGCACCATTCGCACCGGGCAGCGGGTCGATGACCTTGCGGAACTCCCCGAGCACACGGCAGCGCTGCTGGACGTCACTCCGCGCCAGCTGCTGGCCATGTCCGGGGACCGCCTGGGCGGCTGGTACGCGGCTCAGCTCCGGCGCTATCGGTACGGGCCGGGCAGCTTCAAGCTGGATCTGGCCATCGATGGGCCTATCCCCTGGCGGAACCCCGATCTTCTGAAGGCGGGCACGGTCCACCTGGGCGGAACCCTCGAGGAGATCGTCGCCTCCGAGGCTGCCGTGGCTCGCGGCAAGACGAGCCGGCGGCCGTTCGTGCTGCTCGCCCAGCAGTCGCTCTTTGACCCGTCGCGGGCGCCCGAGGGCAAGCACACCGTGTGGGCCTACTGCCACGTCCCGAATGGCTCGACCGTCGACATGACCGATCCGATCCTGGGCCAGATCGAGCGCTTCGCGCCAGGGCTCCGCGAGCGTGTCCTGGCGGTCCACGCCCGGGGCCCCGCGGCGCTCGAGGCGGAGGATGCGAACTACGTGGGTGGCGACATCAACGGCGGCGTCCAGGACCTCTTTCAGCTCTTCACCCGGCCGGCCATCCGCCTGGACCCGTACTCGACTCCCGATCCAGCGCTCTTCGTGTGCTCGTCGTCCACGCCGCCCGGCGGGGGCGTGCACGGGCTGTGCGGTGCGCATGCCGCCGCATCGGCGCTCAGAGGCGCCCTCCGCTAGCCGTGCGCCGGGAGCCCGTCAGGCGCCGATGGCCGGGCCCCACCAGACCGAGGCGGCAATGATCGCGTAGAGACCCATCAGGGCGAGCCCCTCCAGCCAGGTGCTCCGTCCGTCGACCGTGATGAGCGCCGAGAGCAGCGCGGAGAGCACCAACGAGCCGATCAGCAGCGGCTCGAGGACCAGGGTCATCGGAGCGGGGCCGACCACCAGGCTGAGCAGCACCAGGACCGGGACCAGGGCCAGCGCGACCTGCAGGCTCGAGTTCAGGATGAGGCTCACCGACAGGTCGGTCCGATTGCGGAGCGCCATCTGCACCCCCACCACGTTCTCGACGGCATTGCCGGCGATGGCCACGATGACGAGGCCCACGAACTCCTGGGACAGGTGGAGGGCGCTCATGGCCGGGTGCAGCGACTCCACGAACCAGTCGCTGGTGAGGGCAGCCCCGGCAGCGGCGATCGCCAGGAGGCCGACGGCCACCCACAACGGCCAGCGCTCCGCGGGCAGCACCTCCGCCCGCGCCCCGGTCTCGCGCCGGACGGAGAACGGTACCGAGGCGACGAAGACGACCAGCAGGACGATGGCCGTCACCACGGAGAGGTCGACGGCGTGGCCGGCATCCGGCGCGCCCGGTGCCGTGGCGAGTGCGGGAATGGCCAATGCCGCGGTGGCGAGCAGGATCAGGACCGCGATCATCCGTGGTCCTTCCGACGAGAAGCGCTGGGTTCCGTGGCGCAGCCCGCCCAGGAAGAAGGCGAGCCCCAGGACCAGGAGCGAGTTGGCGAGAATGGAGCCCACCAGGGCGGTCTGCACCACCGTCACGAGGCCCGCCTGCAGCGCGAAGAAGCTGATGAAGAGCTCGGGCAGGTTCCCGAGCGCCGACTGCAGCGCACCGGTCGCGCCCGGACCGAGGTGGGAGCCGAGCTGGTCGGTCCCCTCGCCCACCAGCGAGGCCAGCGCGGCGAGGGCAACGGCCGAGCCGATGAAGACCGGCACCCCCTCGACGCCGCCGACGAGCATGGCGGCGGTGCCCCCCATGGCCGCGAGCGCCACGCCGGCAAGGACCGCGACCTTGCGGCCGACGACGGCGAGTCGCTTCACGGGCGCGGGGCCCCCGCTCGACGGCGCCGCATGGCGGACCCTACCGCCCCGAACCGCGCAACGAGCTCGTCAACCGTTCGTTGTCCGGATCGAAGAGCGCGCAGAAGAAGGTGCGGTCCCCACGCGACCAGCCGTTCTCGGTGGGCGTCACCGGCAGGATGCCGAGCGCCGTCGTGCTGTACGAGGTCCCGACGTAGTCGTTGAAGGCCTGGCCGCAGGCGTTCGACAGGAACGTGGCCATGGTTGGGTCGTCCGGATACGTCTGGTCGACCGTGTCCGTGGCGATGGCGAAGAGCTCGTATGCGTGCGCGTTCGCGCACGGGCGGCCCGTCACCTGGGAGATGGTCCCGCCGCTGCCTACGTCGAAGCAGTCCCCCACCCGGAGGTCGCCGAGCGTCATCGTCCCCGCTGTCGTGATGGCACCGGTCGCGTCGCGCCTCGCCTGGCCGAGGTAGCTGGTGAGCGCAACGGTGCCGACCACCACGATTCCGAGCAGCCACCAGTAGCGAAGGAGCGGGTGCCACCATCGGACGCGCGGGGGCGGCGGCGCGGGTCGCAAATGGGCCGGCAGCTGCGCGTCATCCGCGGGCGGCGCCTCGCCCCTGGGCCATCCGCAGGTGGCGCACGCGGACACGTCGCCCTCATTCGAGGCGAAGCACCGCTTGCAGACCCACCGATCCATCCCGACCCTCCAGCCCGCCGCCGCACGACACGCTCCGCGCAGGCAGGCGCCAAGCGTACTGGACGCGGCTAGACTCGACACGTGATCGGATCGGTGCGGGTCATCGGGTCGGGACGCGCGGGACGCGCCATCGCCGCCCGCCTTCGCGAACGCCGGCTGGAGGTCGTCGTGACAGGCCGCGCCGCCGCCGCGAACCCGGGTCCCCCCGCGGACCTGGTCCTGCTCTGTGTCCCGGACGCGGCGATCGCCGAGGTCGCCCGCGGCGTGGCGCCCGGGCCCTGGGTGGCACACGTCTCCGGGGCGACGACCCTTGACGCGCTCGAGCCGCACACGAGGCGATTCAGCGTCCATCCGCTGCAGACGCTCACCACCGAGCGCGGCGCCGAGCAGCTCGACGACGCCTGGGCCGCGGTGACCGGTGAGACGGAGGAGGCTCGCCAGACGGCGACCTGGCTGGCGAGAACGCTGGGCCTGCGTCCGTTCGTCCTCGCTGACGCGGACCGGCCGCTCTACCACGCTGCGGCCGTCATCGCGGGCAACTACCTCGTGACGCTGTACCGGACGGCATCGGCCCTGTTCGACCGGGTTGGTGCCCCGCCGGAGGCGCTCGTGCCGCTCATGGAGCGCACGATCGAGAATGGATTCGTCCTCACCGGACCCATCGCCCGCGGCGACCAGGCGACGATCGATGCCCACCTGGCAGCGCTGCGGGAACGCGCACCCGACCTCGTTCCCCTGTACCTGGCCCTGGCCGAGGCGACGCGCCGGTGACCCCGGTGCGTACGGTCGCCGCGCTGCGCGAGGCGCTCGCGACGTCGCGGGCACGCGGCGAGCGCATCGGCCTCGTTCCCACCATGGGCGCGTACCACGACGGTCACCTGGCGCTCTTCCACGCGGCGGCGGCCGAATGCGACCTGGCCGTTGCAAGCCTCTTCGTGAACCCGACCCAGTTCGGGCCCGGCGAGGATCTGGCCCGCTACCCGCGCGACGAGGAGCGGGACGCCCGGCTTGCACAGGACGCGGGCATCGGGCTCCTCTTCGCCCCATCGGTGGAGGAGATGTACCCCGACGGCTCCTCGACGAGCGTGGACCCCGGCGACCTGGCCATCGTGCTGGAGGGGGTCTTCCGGCCAGGTCACTTCCGCGGGGTCGCAACGGTCTGCACCAAGCTCTTCAACGCGGTCGGTCCCACGCTCGCCTACTTCGGCCGCAAGGACGCCCAGCAGGTCGCGGTGGTGAAGCACGTCGTGCGCGACCTGGACCTGCCGCTGACGATCCGGGTGGTGCCCACGGTCCGCGACCCGGACGGGCTGGCGCTCTCCAGCCGCAACGTCTACCTGGGTACCGAGGAGCGGCGGCGGGCACTCGCGCTCCCGCGCGCGCTCGAGGCCGGAGCCGCTGCCTTTCGCGCGGGTGACGGGGCCGATGGCGCACGCTCCGCGGCCCTGGCAGTGCTGACCGGCGTCGAGGGCGTGGCGACCGAGTACGCTGAGGTCGCCGACCTCGACGGGCTCACCCTGGCGGCCGCCGTTCGAGTGGGCTCGACACGTCTGATAGACAATGTGCTTCTCAATCAGGAGGCGACATGAGCAGCCCGGCCCGCGACAGCAGCCCGATCCCCGCATCCCGACTGACCCTCCCCGAGCTCGCCGAGAAGAAGCAGCGGGGCGAGAAGATCGTGATGGTCACCGCCTACGACGCCCCGTCCGCGCGCCTCGCGGACCAGGCCGGCGTGGATATCGTCTTCGTTGGCGACTCCGCTGCCAACAACATGCTCGGCTACGACGGGACCACCCCCATCAGCATGGACGAGATGATCGTCCTGGCCCGTGCTGCGCGCCGCACCACGGCCCGCGCCTTCTTCCTGGTGGACATGCCGCTCGGCAGCTTCCAGGTCTCCGACACCGACGCGGTGCGCAGCGCCGTCCGCCTCGTGAAGGAGGCGGGCGCCGACGCCGTGAAGCTCGAGGGCGGCGGCAGCTCGATCTCGCGGGCCCGGGCCATCGTCGCGGCGGGGATCCCGGTGATGGGTCACATCGGCCTCACCCCGCAGAGCGCCACCATGCTGGGTGGTCACAAGGCGCAGGGACGTACCGCCGCAAAGGCACGCCAGCTCTTCGCCGATGCCCAGGGCCTGCAGGCAGCCGGGTGCTTCGCCATCGTCCTCGAGGCCGTCCCCCAGCGCGTCGCCGCGCGAATCACGGAGGCCCTCCGCATCCCGACCATCGGGATCGGCGCCGGCGCCGAGTGCGACGGCCAGGTGCTGGTCTGGCATGACCTGCTGGGCATCAACGAGGGCCCCATGCCACGCTTCGTGAAGCAGTACGCCCACCTTGCGGAGGAGACCCGGAGCGCGCTCGAGACCTACGCCGCGGAGGTCCGGGCCGGCACCTTCCCCGCGCGCGAGCACGCGTTCCTCATTCCCGCGGAGGAGCTGGCGCTCTTCGAGTCGGAGCTCGACTCCGGCGCGCTCGTTGGTGACGGCTCGGGAGACTGGCTCTAGCGCTCGGCGGCCGTCACGCTGCGCTCGATCGCGATTCGCAGCACATCCACCACGGTGGCTCCCAGGACCAGGAGCGCCCCCGGATCCGGGTGCGCCGGCCTCCCGGCCGTGCTCAGGACGAAGACGGTGTCCCCGTCGAACGGCGTATGCACCGGTGCGATGGCGAGGGCGAGGGCATCGTGCGCCAGCTCCGCGAGCGACCGGCACGCGGCTCGATCGAGGGGCGCGTCCGTGGCAACCACCGCCAGCGTCGTGTTGGTCCGGGGCGCCGATGCCGCCGATGCGGCCATGCCACCCGCCAGCAGGCTCGCGTCGAGGAAGCCGTCGGCGTCGTCCCGGGCCCCGGCCAGGGTCCGCCCGTCCCTCCCCAGGACATTGCCCAGAGCGTTGGTGGCGACCAGCGCGCCCACCCTCGTGCCGTCGGGGAGCCGCGAGGACCACGACCCCACGCCGCCGCGGCTCGCGCGCTCCGGGCCGGCCCACTTCCCCACGGTCGCGCCGGTCCCGGCCCCCACCGACCCTTCGAGCGGACCGCCGCCGGTCTCCCCGACCTCGGCCGACACGCAGGCCGCGTAGCCGTCGTCCGCGGTGGGCGCCGCGTCGCCGGCACCGACGCCCAGATCGAAGAGGACCGCGGCCGGCACGAGTGGCACCGGCCGGACACCGGTCTCGAAGCCGATTCCACGCTCAGCAAGGCGGCGCATGACGCCATCGGCGGCGGCAAGCCCGAAGGCCGATCCGCCGCTGAGGCAGAGTGCGTGGATGCGCTCGACGAGGGCCGTGGGCCTGAGGAGGTCCGTCTCGCGCGTTCCCGGTGCGGAACCCCGCACGTCCACCCCGGCCACCGCGCCACCCTCGGCGAGGACGACGGTGCAACCGGTCATCCCCCGGGCATCGGTCGCATGGCCGACCCGGATCCCCACAACGTCGCGGATGCTGGGAACGGCTGGCATATGCGGCAGCGTAGCGCGTGGACGGACCACGGCGCGGCGCCGGGGGCAGGAAGGACCGCGGCCAATCGGTCCGCGCAGCGGAGGGCCGGCTAGCCGGCGCCTCCGGCGCCGAGCAGGGCCGGGATCGGATCCGCCTGGCAGCTGTGCGCCAGGCACGGCAGGCCGAACGCGTCCTGCACGGTGCGCAGCAGGGCGTAGTGGTCGGTGCGGCTCGTCACCCGGGTCCCGGGCGCCACGAACGGCCCGGCAAAGACCATGGCAACGTGGTTTCCGCCGCCATCGGCCTCGTCGAACACCACCACGAGGAGGCCGTTGTCCGCGAAGGCGGGCGAGCCGGTGATGCGCGGAACGAATCCCCGAAGCCAGGCATCCCCCTGGGAGGTGGAGCAGTCATGCATGTCGTGGCACATGTTGGGGATGACCAGGCTCAGGTCCGCCGCCGCTGGCTCGAAATGCGACAGGTCGGTGATGCGCCCGCAGCGCGCGGGATTCCCGCTGATCGGCGTGAAGCTGATGGCCGGCTCGTGCTTGCGGGCGTACGTGCCTGCGCCATCGGGGCCGCCATGCGCCGTCGCGCCCCGGTAGCAGCCACCCGGGACGTTCTCCGCGTAGACCGCCCAGGTTCGCCCCGCCTCCTCCAGCTGGTCGAAGACGGTGGGTGCGCCGATGTCGTGAACGCCGTCGTCGCCCACCCCCTGCGTCGAGCCGGAAACGAGCGCGAGGTAGTTCGGCTCCGACGGATGGGCGACGCCGGCGTAGTCGGTGGCCAGGCCGAAGTTGGCGGCGAGGCCGTTGAGGAATGGCGCGTCCTCGTCGCCGATCACCTTGGCGTAGGAGCGGTTCTCCATGACGATGATCCACACGTGCTGCACGCCGATGGCGACGGAACCCGACGGGCCGGAGGAGACGGCCGGCCGCGAGGTCGGGCTGCCGGTGGCGGTTCCCGGCAGCACCGCGGCCGACGCGGACGAGCCATCGGAACCTGCTCCCCGCCACTCGAGCGCAACCACCGCGACGACGACCAGGGCGACGAGGACCGCCAGCCCGCCCAGGGTGCGACGCGGGTTCACGCCGTCGCCATCGGGCGCTTGAAGGCCATGATCCGCTCGTAGGACGCATCGATGCGGGACCCGGGGATGGACCCGTCCGCCACCTGGCCGGCGATGATCTCGATGGTCTGGCCCACGATCCCCTCCTCGTAGACCTGCTGCTGGGCGATGGTCAGCACGTCGACCCCGGCCAGGATCGCCAGGCGAACGGCATCGGCATAGCCATACGCCTGGCGGATCGCACCCATCTGCATGTCGTCGCTGATCACGAGGCCCGCCCAACCGATCTGCTCGCGAAGCATCCCGGTGATGATCCTCTGCGAGAGCGTTGCCGGGTGATCCGGATCCAGGTCGCGGTTGAAGACGTGCGCGGTGAGGACCGCATCCGCCAGCCCGTCGCCGATCACGTTGGCGAACGGCTCCAGCTCGACCCGTTTCCAGGTATCGGTGACGTCGACCACGCCCAGGTGCGTGTCGCCGGTGGAGCTGCCGTGCCCCGGGAAGTGCTTCAGGGTCGTCAGCACGCCCACGTCGTGATGCCCGTTGATGAAGGCCTCCGCCTGCGACGTGACGAGAGCGGGATCCGCCCCGAAGGAGCGGTCGAGTGCGCCGATGATCGGGTTCGTGGGATTCACGTCCAGGTCGACCACCGGGGCCAGGTTCAGGTTGATCCCTGCGGCGAGCAGCGTTGCGGCCAGATTCGAGCCCTGCTGCCGGGTGAAGGTCGGATCGTTGCGCGCGCCCAGCGCGGCCGCAGAGTACGTTGCCGGGAACCCGTGCCGCTGGTCCAGCCGTGCGACCAGGCCGCCCTCCTCGTCGGCCGCGACGATGAGCGGGGTTGCGGCTTCTCCCTGCAGGCCGGCGACGAGCGCCTTCAGCTGCGCCGGGGAGACGATGTTGCGAACGTGGCTGCCGGTGGGCTGGTCCGTGTCGAAGAGAACCACCCCACCCAGGTTGCGCTCGCGGATGTCCGCGATGACCGTCGCCGCGGTCGCAACGGTGGTCCCGCGGAAGCCGACCAGCAGCATCTGCCCGATCTTCTCGCGCAGGCTCGGGCCGGGCGTCGGGCTGACGGTCGGCACGGGGCTCGGAGTCGGCGTGGGTGACGGGGCGTCGGATGCCGACGGCAGGGGCGAGGCCTCCGCGTCTCGCGTGCAGGCCGCAAGGACGAGGGCAACGGCTCCCCAGGTGAGCGAGGTGAGGAACCGACGCCGGCTGATGGGTGCCGGGTCGCGGGTCATGCTCACAGACTACCGGTACGCCGCCGATTCCGTTCAGCGCGCGAGGGTGGCACGTCGAGCGCGTGAACGGCGGCGGCGAGAAGGCCGCCCTTCCTTCAGCCGACCCTCAGAAACCGGTGGCATCATGGTGCGAAGAACGCGAAGATCTGGTGGTCCCAGCGGGGAGGTTGCAGCCATGAACAGGCGAGGAATCAGCACGGCGGCGCTGGCGATCGGCGCCGTGGTCGTCCTGGTCGTCGTTGCCGTGGTGGCCTTCGCGGCCGGGGCCGCATCGAGCGATCGGGGTGACGTCGGCTGGATGGACGGGATCATGGGCCGGCGCTTCGGGGGCATCGGTGGGTTCGGCGGGGTCGGCATGGTCCTCGGCTGGCTCCTGATGCTCCTGCTGATCGCGGGAATCGTGTGGGCGCTCGTCATGCTCCTCCGTCCGGCCGAGCCGCGACCGCCACAGCAGTGGACGCCGCCGCCGGGCACGTCGGCGGGCACGCCGGTCACCCCGTCCCCCGGGGTCGAGGCGTTCGAGGCCTGGCACCGGCAGGCGCACGCCGCCGATCCCACTGGAGCAGCGGGCCACGAGCCTCCGTCCGCAACGCCGCCCGAGGACGCCGGGGAGGGCTAGGCGCGCGACCCGCGCGAGCGACCCGAGCCCCGCCACAGCGCATCGGCGGCGGCGGCGGCGCCGATCGCCATGCCGGCCGCGAAGATCGGCCATGCGAAGCTGGTCGGAACGCCGCCGGAGAGCACGACCCCGGCATTGAGCACGAAGCTCGCGATCACCACCAGTCCGCCAAGCACCAGGAGAGCGAAGCGCGCCGCGTCCATCCCCAGGGCCTGGCCCGAGCGCAGGCGCGAGGCGGTCAGCAGGCCGAAGGCGACGAGGCCCATGCTCACGGCCACCGGCGCCCAGACAGGGCCGGCCCACGGAATCGGCAGCAGGAAGAGCAGGTCCCAGGTACCCGGGCCGGTGGGCCATCCGGCGAAGACCCACAGCCACGCGTAGTAGCCGATATCCCAGATCCCGAAGATCACCGCCGCCCATGCCAGGCGCTCGAGCGGGCTGCGGCCGGCGATCCAGCCGACGGTGGCGATCATGATCAGCGTCGCGAGCTCCCGGCCGAGCTCGATATACCCGAGCGAGCCGGCGGCGCCGGAAAGATCCACCGGGAAGACGGTGGACGGCGCGACCCCGAGCGCCTGGCGCAGGTAGACGACGACGGCGGACTCGAGGTACGCCATGGCCACCGCGTAGCTCACCACCACGGCAGCCACCCGGAGAAACGAGAGGTCGCGCCCGGACGGGCCAGACGAGGTCACCGACCGAGCATACACAGGCGTGGCAGCGCCGGCATCCGGCGGCGTAGACTGCTCGCGCCGCCCTCTTCCCCCGACCCCCGACCCCCCGAGCAGCGAGGCAGCAGCCCATGTCCTGGCAAGGCGGTTCCAGCACCGGTGCCCTGACCAGCGTCCTCGCGACGCGTGGCGAGGCGGATCCGGAGGCACCCATCCTCCTCGAGCACCGCGAGGCCCTGGTCTACACCCTGGGCAAGGCGGCCGAGCTCGAGCACCTCGTGATGTGCCAGTACCTGTATGCGGCCTTCTCGCTGAAGGAGAAGGAGGAGGAGGGCATCACCCCGGAGCAGCTCACCGCCGTCAAGCGCTGGCGCAAGGAGCTGATGCACATCGGCGCGCAGGAGATGCTGCACCTGGCGCTCGTCCAGAACCTGCTCACCGCCGTCGGGGCGGCGCCCCGGCTGGCGAGGCCGAACTTTCCCCTCCCGGCTCGCAGCTACCCCGCGGGCATCCAGATCGCGCTCGTACCGTTCGGCGAGGCGGCGCTCCGCCACTTCGCGTACCTGGAGCGTCCCGAGGGCATGGCCATGGACGACGCAGAGGGCTTCGCCGCCCTGGGCGAGGCGACGCCGCTCCCGGCGGCCATCGAGGACGAGATTGGTCCGCACCTGCAGGATTTCGCCACCATCGGCCACCTGTACCGGTCCATCCAGGAGGGCATCGCCCACCTTGCCGAGAAGCTTGGCCCGGAGCGCCTTTTCATCGGTCCCCGCTCGGCCCAGGCCGACGAGGAGCACTTCCGCTGGGAGGAGCTGATCCCGGTCACGGACGTGGCGACCGCGCAGGCCGCCATCGAGACGATCGTGGAGCAGGGAGAAGGGGCCCGCGGCGACTGGCACGACGCGCACTTCGGTCAGCTGCTCGCCATCCTCGAGGGCTACCTCGCGGAGCGGGCGGCGGATCCTTCCTTCGAGCCGACGCGCGCGGTGGCGCCCGCCTACGTCCGCCCGCCCGACAGCGGGATCGAGGTCCCCATCATCACCGACGGCTTCACGGCGCGGGCCATGGACCTCTTCAACGCGACGTACGAGATCGTGCTCCAGCTCCTGTCGCGCTACTTCGCCCACACCGATGAGTCCGACGAGCAGCTGTCCGTCCTTGCCGACGTCGCGGTGACCCTCATGTACACCGCCATCAAGCCGCTCGGCTCGCTCGTATCGCGGCTACCCATTGGCCCCGAGCATCCGGGGCTCATGGCCGGCGCAGGGTTCGAGCTCTTCTACGCGGTCGACTACCTCCTGCCGCATCGGGAGGCCGCCTGGGTGGTCATGGAAGAGCGGCTGCGCGACGTCGCCGAGCTGGCCACGCGTTGCCGCGACCAGTGCGTGCCCACGTTCATGATGCCGCTGGCCAAGGTCACCGATGCGCTGCGGGCGCAGGCCGACCGGCTGGCCGCCGCCCGCTGACGGGGCAGGCGTTGGGCGTCGATCGAGGGGAGGCGGAGGCGCTCGACGCGACGGACCCGCTGGCCCGCTTCCGCGACCAGTTCGTCATCGCCGACCCGCAGCGCATCTACGTCGACGGCAATTCGCTGGGCCGTCTGCCTCGGGCCGCGGCAACGGCGATCACCGAAGCGACCGACGAGTGGGGGGAGCGGATGGTCGAGGCCTGGGATGGCTGGATCGACCTTCCGACGCGGGTCGGTGACCGGCTGGCATCGGTCTGCCTCACTGCGCAACCCGACGAGGTGGTGGTCTGCGACTCGACGACGGTCAACCTCTACAAGCTCGTCCACGCCGCGTGCGACCTGCGCGAGGGCGCCATCGTGACCGATCGTGCCAACTTCCCGACCGATCGCTACGTCCTCGAAGGACTCGCCGGTGCGCGGCAGCGGCGGCTCGTCCTCGCGGATTCGGTCGCGGACGCCCTGGCCGTCCCGGATGCGGCGGTCGTCTGCCTCTCCCAGGTCGACTACCGCAGCGGCGAGGCGCTCGACATGGCCGCCCTCACGCGGTCCACACCCGCGCTGGTGGTCTGGGACCTGAGCCACTCCGTGGGAGCCATCGAGATCGATTGCTCGACGATCGACCTGGCCGTCGGCTGCAGCTACAAGTACCTGAATGCCGGCCCCGGTGGACCGGCGTTCCTCTACGTGCGCCGCGCCCTCGCCGAGGAGGTGCGCAGCCCCATCCAGGGCTGGTTCGGCCAGCGCGAGCAGTTCGCCATGGGTCCCCGATACGACCCGCTGCCCGGCGCGGCACGATTCCTGGCGGGCAGCCCGCCGGTGCTGGGCCTCCTGGCCCTCGACGCCTCGCTCGACCTCTTCGCCGACGCCGGCATGCCGCAGATCGCCCGCAAGGGGCGAGGCCTGACGTCGCTGGCCGCTGCCCTGGCCGACGAGTGGCTGGCGCCGCTGGGTTTCGCGCTCGCAACCCCGGGCGATCCCGCCGCCCGCGGCGCGCACGTCGCGCTGCGCCATACCGATGCATGGCCCATCTGCCGGGCGCTCATCGAGCTGGCCGAGGTGGTACCCGACTTCCGTCGCCCGGATATCATCCGGCTTGGCTTCCCGGCGCTCTACACCCGATTCACCGACGTGTGGGACGCCATGGACCGCCTGCGGCGGCTCGTTGCCGCCGGTGAGCACCACCGCATCGACCCGAGGGCGCGGCGCGTCACCTGAGCAGGGTTTGACGGCCGAGGCAACAATCAAGCCGCGCGAACATCACACCAGGAACGAGGATCGGCCCGTGGCACACCAGAGGATCGGGACGCTGCTCGAGACGGCACGGTCCGGCCTGCGCCGCCTGGACCCGTCCGAGGCGCTGGCGGCGCAGTCGCAGGGGGCGCTGCTCGTCGACACGCGGTGTGCCGAGGCGCGCCGCGAGCGCGGGATCATTCCCGGCTCGATTCACGTGCCGCTCTCCGTCCTGTACTGGCGGGCGGACCCCACCTCGGGCCACGACGACTCGCGGCTTTCGGGCGGCGCGCACCGGCTGGTGCTGCTGTGTGCGGACGGCTATTCGTCGAGCCTGGCGGCGGCGACCCTGCAGGCGCTGGGCTTCGACGACGCGACGGATGTCATCGGCGGCTTCTCCGCCTGGGCCGCAGCGGGGCTGCCCGTCGAACCCGAGCCGTCCGCCGGCGGCTGAGGGCCGGCATCCTCACCAGGTCGCGCTGATCTCGATCCCCGAACCGGCGACCTCGGGCAGCGGCGCACCGCAGGTGGCGCAGAAGGGCCACTCGCCCTCGGGACGAACGGAGCTCCCGCACTGCCCGCAGACGACGGGCGCAACCGAGACCGCGATCGGAATCTCCGACCATCCGCGCTCCAGGATGGCGATCTCCAGGTGGAGGGTCACCGCCTCGACGTCGATATGCGCCGGATCGGTGACGAGCAGCGAGAGCGAGCGGGGCGGACCCTCCGCGCGCCCACGGGGGATTGCGGCCTCCACCGCGTCGAGCGCCCGGACGGCGATTCCTGCCTCGTGCACGGTGCGGCACCTCGTTTCGTTCGATGCGGTCTTCGCCGGAACCGTAGGAGGCATCGGTCGCGTCGGCGCAGTGCCGAGGGGCCTGTCGGCCGAGTCAGACGGCTGATCCGAACGGGTCGTTCGGCACTACGGGCGCCGATGCCGGGGCCGGAGACTGGCCGTGGTCCGCTCCACCCGGGGCTGCCCGCGGCGACCGGTCGGCACGAGGCGGCGATCACCCGTTTCCCCGACAGGTACTGCGGAGGCGGCGATGGTACGACAGTTCGTCATCCAGCTCGACAACCACCCCGGGGAGCTGGCCCACCTCAGCCGGGCCCTCGCCATGCGAGGCATCGACATCCAGCACGTTTCGTGCGTGGGATCGGGTCCGCTGGCTTGCGCCTTCATCGTTCCCAGCTGCGACCAGGAGATGCGCGAGGTGCTGCGCGGCCTGGGACACTCCTTCATCGAAGGCGACGCGATCATGGTCGATGTCGAGGACCGGCCTGGCGGACTCGCCGACGTGGCCGAACAGCTCGCGGCATCGGGCGTCAACATCCTGGGCACCCTGTGCGTCGGCCGAAGGCCGGGCGTGATGGAGATGGCCTTCACGGTCGACGACGAAGCGCAGGCCCGGCGCGCGCTGGGGCTCAGCGAGATGGCGGGGGCGACGCGGTGACCGCCACCCCGGTGACGGACCAGGGCGCTTCCGCGCCGACGCCTCCCGCACCGGCGCGGGTCTCAGGCGGAGCGTTTCTCTCCGAGGTGACGGCCGCGGCGGCGACCCCGACGCGGTTGGAGCTCTGCATCCAGTGCGGGACCTGCGGCGGTTCGTGCCCGTCCGCGGCGGACATGGAGCACACCCCGCGCCAGCTGTTCGCCATGGTGCGCGCCGGGATGCGCGATGCGGTGCTCCACTCGAACACGCCGTGGATGTGCGTCAGCTGCCACCTGTGCGCCATCCGCTGTCCGCAGGAGATCCGGATCCCCGACGTGATGGGCGTCCTCAAGGCCCTGGCCGACCGCGAGGGCACGACCCCCGGTTCCGCCGCGCCGGACTTCTCCCGCACGTTCGTGAGCAACATCCACCGCTACGGCCGCAGCTACGAGATCGGGCTCGTCGCCCGGCACTACCTGCGCCACTACCCCCTTCGCCTGCCGGGCATGGCGCCCGCCGGCATCAGCATGCTTGCCAAGGGCCGCATGGGGTTCGGGATCCACCGAATCGCGAACGTGGATCAGCTCAACGCGATCCTGGACCGCGCCGGCGAGCTGGAGGCCTCCGCATGACCGTCGAGCACGCGCCAGCCGCGGCGCCAACGGCGACACCCGCATCGGCGAAGAGCTACCTGTACTACCCCGGCTGCTCCATGGACGGGAGCGGCAAGGCCTATGGCGAGTCCCTGGAGTTGGTCTGCGACCGGCTGGGCCTGACCCTCGAGGAGATCGAGGACTGGAACTGCTGCGGAGCGTTCGAGTACTTCGCCATCAGCCAGCAGCGCGCGTACGCCCTCGTGGGCCGCAACCTGGCGCTCGCGGAGCAGCAGCGCAATGGCAGCAGCACCGTGGTGGCTCCCTGCTCGGCGTGCTTCCTCAACCTCGCCAAGACCGACTACACCCTGCGCTCCGACCCTGCCCTGGCCCGCACCGTGAACACGGCGCTGGATGCCGGCGGGCTGCACTACGATCCGGGCTCGGTGCAGGTGCGCCACCTCCTTGAGGTGATCCTGCGCGAGGTGGGCCTCGACGCCGTCGAGCGCAGCGTCGTCAGTCCGCTGCGTGGCCTCCGGGTGGCGCCCTACCTGGGTTGCCTCGTCACCCGGCCCGACTACGACCGGCATTGGAGCCTTCGCGAGCATCCGCTCGACTTCGACCGCCTGCTGACCGCGCTGGGCGCCGATGTCGTGGACTTCCCGCTGCGGACCGATTGCTGCGGCGGGCACATGACCCAGATCAGCCCGGACACCGGGCTGGAGCTGATCCGGCGCCTGGTCGACGCGGCCGACCGGCTTGAAGCGGACATGCTCGTCACGGTCTGCCCGATGTGCCAGATGAACGTGGATCTTTACCAGGCCGAGATGAACCATCGCTTCGGGACGGGGTATCACATGCCGATCCTGTTCTTCACCCAGCTCATGGCCCTCGCCTTCGGCGCGGAGCCAAAGCAGGCAGGGGTGGGGACCGAGATCGTGAGCGCCCGCTACGCGCTGAACCGGATGCAGGTGCGCCGCGCCGAGGCGCCGCCCGCGGAGGGCGCTCCGGCGCCCGCCCGGCGTCCGTCACGACGCTCGGCGGCGCTGCCCATGCCGCGCATGCCCGAAACCCCGGCCGACGCCGGGGAGGGGGAGGTGCAGCCATGACCGCCAGCTCCGAGGAGCGGATTGGCGTCTACGTCTGCCACTGCGGCACGAACATCGCCGGGACGGTGGACGTGGAGGCCGTGCGCGACTGGGCGGCCGAGAAGCTCGGCCCGCACGGCGTCGTCGTCGCCCGCGACTCGAAGTTCATGTGTGCCTCGCTGGGCCAGGAGCTCATCGAGGAGGACATCCGGGAGCAGGGCCTGACCCGGGTCGTCGTGGCCGCCTGCTCGCCGCACATGCACGAGAAGACGTTCCGCGGCGCGTGCGAGCGTGCGGGGCTCAACCCCTACCTGTGCGAGCTGGTCTCGATCCGCGAGCAGGTCAGCTGGGTCCACACCGACAAGGATGCCGCCACCGCCAAGGCCAAGGCGGTCGTGGCCGGCGGCGTCCTGCGCGTCGCGGAGCACGAGCCGCTGGAGCCCTACCGGGTCCCCATCAACCCCGCGACCCTGGTGGTCGGCGGCGGAATCGCCGGCATCACTGCCGCACTCGAGATCGCGGATGCCGGGTTCCCGGTCCACCTCGTGGAGCGGGAGCCGTCGATCGGCGGCCACATGGCCCAGTTCGACAAGACCTTCCCGACGCTCGACTGCGCGGCGTGCATCCTCACCCCCAGGATGGTCACCGCCGGGAGCCATCCCAACATCACGCTCCACACCTGGAGCGAGGTGGAGGGCCTCTCCGGCTACGTGGGCAGCTTCACGGCGACCATCCGTCACAGGGCCCGGTACGTGAACGAGGCGCTGTGCACCGGGTGCGGCATCTGCCAGGAGAAATGCCCGGCGCGGATCGTGGACACCAAGTTCGAGGCCGGCATCGGCTACCGCAAGGGGATCTACACCCCGTTCCCGCAGGCAGTTCCCAAGTTCCCGGTCCTCGATCGCGACAACTGCGTCTACTTCGAGAAGGGCACCTGCAAGGCCTGCGAGAAGTTCTGCCCCACCAACGCCATCGACTTCACCCAGACCGATGAGGTGGTCCAGGTCGAGGTGGGCAACATCGTGATCGCCACCGGCTTCGAGACCTTCGACGCCCGGCGGATCGAGCAGTACGGCTACGGCCGCCTGCCGAACGTGTTCACCAGTCTCGAGTTCGAGCGGATGAGCAACGCGGCCGGACCCACCGGCGGGCGCATCGTCCTGCGCGACGGCGTGACGCAGCCCCAGCGGGTGGCGATCGTCCATTGCGTCGGCAGCCGGGACCGCAACTACAACGAGTACTGCTCGGCCATCTGCTGCATGCAGTCGCTCAAGTTCGCGCACCTCGTGCGCGAGCACACCAGCGCGGAGATCTTCGAGTTCTACATCGACATGCGCACGCCGGGCAAGGGCTACGACGAGTTCTACCGGCGCATCGAGGAGGAGGGCACCACCTTCGTCCGCGGTCGCGTCGCCGAGGTGACCGACGTGCTGCGCATGCCGGCGGAGGCCGCCGAGGACGGCCGGCTCATCGTCCAGGTGGAGGACACCCTGGCCGCGGCCCAGCGTCGCATCCCGGTGGACATGGTCATTCTCTCGGTTGGCCTGGAGCCGGCACACGACGCCACCGAGGTGGCGCGGCTCTTTGGCATCGGCTGCAGCTCGGACGGTTGGGTCATCGAGCGCCATCCCAAGCTCGACCCGGTCGCGACCATGACCGAGGGTGTCTTCGCCGCGGGCTGTGCGCTGGGGCCGCGCGACATCCCATCGAGCGTCTCCAACGGCGCCGCGGCGGCGGCCCGCATCCTCGGGCGCATCCAGCAGAAGGAGATGGCGCTGGAGCCCATCCGCGCCACCGTGGACGAGGCGCGCTGCTCCGGGTGCCGGATCTGCAACGACCTGTGCCCGTACAGCGCCATCGACTACCTCGCCGCGGAGAACGTCAGCCGAGTCAACCCCGCGCTGTGCCAGGGCTGCGGGACCTGCGTGGCCGCCTGCCCGGCGGGTGCCATGAGCGGTACCGGCTTTTCCAACGAGCAGATCCTCAAGCAGATCGAGGGGCTGCTCATGATCCCGGGCACAGTCCCCGCCGCGGCCGAGGAGGTGCCGGCATGACCTTCGAACCGGTGCTCATCGGCTTCACCTGCAACTGGTGCAGCTACCGCGCGGCCGACCTGGCCGGCACGGCCCGCATCAAGTACCCGCCCAACGTCCGCCTGGTGCGCCTCATGTGCGCCGGGCGCCTGGACCCCACCTTCGTCCTCAAGGCGCTCTCCGGCGGTGCCGATGGCGTGGTCGTCTCCGGCTGCTGGCCAGGTGACTGCCACTACCGCGAGCAGAACTACAAGGGCCTGCGCCGCTTCCTGCTGCTGCGCCGGACCCTCACCGCGCTGGGCATCGAGCCGCAGCGGTTCCAGCTGGTCTGGGCCAGCGCCGCGGAGGGCGAGCGCTTCGCCCACGAGATGGCGCGCATCACCGAGGAGGTGCGGGCGCTCGGTCCCCTGGGCTGGCACGGCGACCCTGCATCCGTGGCCCTGCCCGAATCGGACGAATCGGATGAACCCGTCGAGCCGGCCGAGGTCGTCTCGGCCGAGGTCGCGGAGGTGATGGCATGACGGCGACATCGGTCAAGGCCAAGCCGCGCTTCGCCATGTACTGGGCCAGCTCCTGCGGCGGCTGTGACATCGCGGTGCTCAACGTCCATGAGCTGATCCTGGAGGTCGACCGGCGGTTCGACGTGGTCTTCTGGCCGGTCGCCATGGACGCCAAGTACGACGACGTCCGCGCCATGCCGGACGCCTCGATCGACGTGTGCCTCTTCTCGGGAGGGATCCGCAACAGCGAGAACGAGGAGATGGCCCACCTCCTCCGCGCCAAGGCGAAGGTGCTCGTCGCCTTCGGCTCCTGCGCCTGCGAGGGCTGCATCCCCGGTCTCGCCAACCTGAGCAGCACCAAGGAGCTGTTCGACGCGAGCTACGAGGCTCCCGGCGTGGACAACCCCGAGCACCTGGTACCCCAGCCGGAATGGCACCTGCCCGATGGCGACCCCGGCGACGGTGTCCTCCATCTCCCCGTCTTCTCACCGCTGCTGCGGACCCTGGACCAGGTGGTCGACGTGGACTACTTCATGCCCGGCTGCCCGCCGGAGTCGGCGCGCATCGCCGAGGTGCTGCAGCTGATGATCGCCGCCCTGGACGGCAAGGCCGAGCTGCCGCCGGTCGGCTCGGTCATCGGGGCGGGGACCAGCACCTGCTGCGACGAGTGCGCGCGCGAGCGGAACGTGAAGAAGATCGACCGGTTCGTGCGCATCACCGAGCTTCCGGAGGTTGATCCACGGCTCTGCCTCCTCGAGCAGGGGCTGCCCTGCAACGGGCCCGCCACCCGTTCCGGATGCGGAGCGCTGTGCCCGGCCGCCGGCGCGCCGTGCATCGGCTGCTACGGCCCGGCCGACGGCGTGGTCGACTACGGGGCGCGGCTGATGTCCGCGTTCGCCTCCGTGGTCGACGCGACGGAGCCACAGGAGATCGAGCGGATCCTGGATGGGATCCCCGATCCGGTCGGCCAGTTCTACCGATTCAGCCTGGCGAAGTCGCTCCTGCGGGGAGGTCGGCAGTCATGACCCACGTCACCATCGATCCGGTCACCCGCCTGGAGGGGCACGGCAAGATCGAGATCCTCCTCGACGGCGCCGGCGAGGTGGAGCACACCTACTTCCAGGTCCCGGAGCTGCGCGGCTTCGAGCGCTTCTGCGTGGGACGACCCATCGAGGAGATGCCCACCCTGACCAGCCGGATCTGCGGGGTCTGCCCCGAGGCGCACCACATGGCGGCGGCCAAGGCCGTCGATGCGGTCTACCGCGTCACGCCGCCGCGGGCCGCCACGCTGCTGCGCGAGCTGCTCTACTCGGCATTCGTCTTCGCCGACCACACGACGCACTTCTACGTCCTGTCCGGGCCTGATTTCCTGGTCGGGCCGGATGCTCCCGCGGCGGAGCGCAACATCCTGGGCGTGGTGCACAAGGTTGGCGCCGACATCGGCCTCAAGGTCATCGAGGCCCGCAGGCGCGGGCACGAGATCATCGAGACCATCGGCGGGCGCAAGGTCCATCCGCTCACCGCGGTTCCCGGCGGGATGACCAAAGGGATCACCGGCGACGAGCGCGCGGCCATCGAGGCCAGCGGACGCTGGATGGTCGACTTCGCGCGCTTCAGCCTGGACCTATGGGACTCGGCGATCCTGGGCAACGACGAGTACGTGGGGATGATCCGGGGCGACACCTACACCCACGAGACGTACTACATGGGAGTCGTGGATGCGGCCGGGCGCCTCAACATGTACGACGGCCAGGTCCGGGTCGTTGGGCCCGACGGCTCGCTCCACGGCCAGTACGCGCCGGCCGACTACCCCGAATGGATCGCGGAGCGCGTCGAGCCCTGGACGTACCTGAAGTTCCCCTACCTGCGCAAGGTCGGCTGGAAGGGGCTGGTCGACGGCCCCGACTCCGGCGTCTACTGCGTGGGCCCGCTGGGGCGGATCAACGCGGCGGACGGGATGGGCACGCCGCTGGCCCAGGGGGCCTACGAGCGCTTCTACTCCGTCCTCGCTCCGCCGGTCGACGGCACGAAGCGCATGGTCCATCCGCGCCTGGCCATGCATTGGGCACGCCTGGTCGAGCTGCTCTCCGCAGCAGAGCGGGTCGTGGAGCTGGCCACGGATCCCGAGGTCACCTCCGACCTCGTGCGGGTGGTCCCCACCGAGACGCCCGCGGAGGGCGTGGGCACCATCGAGGCACCGCGCGGCACGCTCACCCACCACTACTGGACCGATGAGCGCGGCCTGGTGACGAAGGTGAACCTGATCGTGGGCACCACGAACAACTACGCGCCCATGGCACTCTCCATCGAGCGGGCGGCGCGCAGCCTGATCCACGGCGGAGAGGTGGTCAGCCCCGGCCTGCTGAACCGGATCGAGATGGCGTTCCGCGCCTACGACCCGTGCTTCGGGTGCGCGACGCACTCGCTCACCGGCGAGATGCCGCTGGAGGTCACCATCCGCAATGCCGATGGCGAGCCCGTCCACGTCCTTCGCCAGGCCTGCTGACCCGGACCCGCGCTTCGCGGCGCGGGTGACGGTGGTCGTCGGACTGGGAAACCCGCTGCGCGGCGACGACGGGGTCGGCTGGCGGGTCGCTGATGCGCTGCGCGATGCGCTCGCGCACGCCGACGGCGGTGACGGCGACATCGGACCCATCGGGGTCGACACGGTCGACATTGAGCAGCTGGCGGTGGGTGGGTTGACCCTCATGGAGCACCTCGTGGGCTACGAGCGCGCCATCCTGATCGACGCGATTGCGACCGGGCTGGTGCCCGCAGGCACCGTCACCTGCCGGACCCTCGACCAGGTCGAGACGCGGGCATCGGCGCACCTCGACTCCGCCCACGACGCCCCCCTTCCGGCCGCGCTCGACGCGGGCCGCGCCCTGGGGGCCGCGCTGCCCTCCGAGATCTGGGCGGTTGGCATCGAGGCCGTCCTGCACGACCGTTTCGAGGATCGAATGACGCCGGAGGTGGCGGCCGCCGTGCCGGTCGCCGTGGAGACCTGTCTCGCGGTGCTGCGGACCGATCACTGAGTCACGCGCCTCGTGGCTGGTCCCCGCACCGGCCGCCGGCCGCGATCACCGCCCCGGGAGGCGGATCGGCGCATCCACGAGGGCGACCAGGGCCGTCGCTCCAAGCGGCCCAAGGGACCGGCGAACCGCCTCCCGATCCGCTGCACGACCGAGGAGACGCCAGCGATCCAGGTGGCAGAGGCCGAGTCGCAGGGGGAGGTCGAGCCCATGCCACTGCTCGATGGCGGAGCTCCACGCCCTCGCTGCCGTGCGCGGTCCGCGTCGGGACGACGGCACGCCCAGGGTGGAGATGGCGGCCCGCAGGCCGGAGAGCGCGGCGTCTGCGGCCCGGCCCCAGGCCCCGCACTCGGCCAGCTCCTCCGCGGCCCGCGCGGCCTGGCGGGCGTCGCCTGTCCAGCAGGCGACACGGCCGGCCAGGACGAGCGAGGCCCAGCGCTCGTACCCCTCCGTCTGGCGCGCGGCGATCCATGCCCGGTCCAGCGCGGTCGGCAGGTCGCCGGAGACGAGCGCCAGCAGGCCCCGGGCATGGTCGACCCAGCCGAGCGCCTGCGGATCCAGGTCCTTCTCGAGGACGGGCTCATCGGGGAGGGCATCAGCGGGGAGGCCCTGCAGGGCGGCGAGAATCGTTCGGGTCGCCGCATAGTCGAGACGGTATGCACTCGGCAGCTCGTCGGCCGTCGCCTCGTCGAGCGCGCCCTGCGCCCACGACCAGTCTCCGGTGTCGAGCGCCACAATCGAGGCGATATCCAGCAGCTGCAGCGCCTGCTCCCGGTTGCCGAGGCGGATCGCCAGGTCGAGCCCGCGACGTGCCGTCGCGTAGGTTGCCCCCGGATCGTCGGTGACGACGAGCCAGGCGAGGTTGTTCAAGGCCCTGAGCTGGACCGACGTGTTGTCCGCGCCCGCCGCATCGTCGACGGCCCTGCGGAGCTCCTCGAGGCCCTCCGTCCGCCGTCCTGCGGCAACCCGGGACGTCGCGCGTGTGATCTGTGCGTCGACGAGGACCGCACGCTTCTCATCGCCGGTCGCCTCGGCGGCCGAGATCGCCCGCTCGGCCCAGGCGCTCGCGTCCTGCAGGTCGCCGCGCAGCAGGTGCGCCCGTGCCAGCTCGGCGGGCAGCTCCGGCGGGATCGTGGCGGCGCTCGCGCCGCTCGTCGCCGCCGTCCAGGCAGCCTCGAGCTCGGCCAGGGCCGTGTCGCTGCGCTGGGCCTGGAGGAGGAGCCGCGCGAGCTGGGCGCGATGCCGTGCCGCCCCGGGGGCATCGTCCATCGCCTCGCGGAGCTCGATGGCCGTCCGCAGGTGCCGCTCCGCGGCCGCGAAGCGCGCCGCCGCGCGGGCCGCAAGTCCGGCCTCCTCGGAGAGCTGGGCGCGCGTGGCGGGATCATCGGTCAGGCCAATGGCGTCCTCGAGGTGGGCCAGGGCACGGTGCGGGGCATGCAGCGAACGGGCCTGCTCGGCCGCTCGATGCAGTGCCTCGCGCGCCCGGTCCGTGATCGCCTGCTCCTCGGCGGCATCGAGCCCCGTGGCTCGGTGCGCGGCGAGAAGATGCTCCGCGATCGGCTCCACCATCTCCTGCGCGCCCACCGACTGGAGGTACTCGATCACGGCGAGGTGCCGGGCCCGGCGCTCCCGGCGGGACAGGGTGTGGTAGGCGACCTCGCGCACCAGCTCCTGCACGAAGCTGAGCTGGCCCCGTCCCGGCGACCGGAGCTCGTCGTCCATCGAGAGGAATTCGCGGCGCACGAGGTTCCGGAGCTGGGCGGCGAACGCGACTCCCTCAGCACCGGATACCGCGGCGAGGGCATCGGGCGGGAAGCGCCGCCCCAGCACCGCGGCGCTCAGCAGCAGCGAGCGCTCGTCCGGCGGCAGGGCGTCGATCCGGGCGGCGAGGAGCGCCTGGAGGGACTCGGGGATCTCGATCTCCGCCCGGGCGCTCCGCTCGGTGAGCATGCGGGCCATCTCCACGGCGTAGAGCGGGACGCCGTCGGCGCGACCCCGCACCCGAGCCGCCTCGTCGACGGAGAGGGCCGGGGCCAGCGCCGCGAGAAGGTCGGCGATGGCGGCTTCGCTGAGCCGGTCGAGGTGCATGGCGGTGAGCTGGGCAAGACCCGCTCCCCAGGTCGGGCGCGCATCGAGGAGCTCCGGCCGGGCGAGAGTCAGGAGCAGCAGGGGCCGATGCCGCGACCAGTCCGCCACGTACTCGATGAAGTCGAGGAGGCCCGGATCGGCCCACTGGAGGTCCTCGAAGAGCAGGACCACCGGCGCCGACTCTGCCTCCAGCTCGAAGAACCGACGCCAGGCCGCGAAGAGCTCCTCGCGATCGAAGCCATGGCCCTCCTGCGGCGCCAGGAGCACGAGCAGGCGCGGCTCGAGCCACCCGCGTTCGTCGGCGTCCGGGGCCAGCTGCAGGATCCGCTGGGCGAGCGAGCGGTGCACCATCTCGATCGGGTCGCTCTCGACGATCCCCGCGCTGCGGCGGACCATCTCGGCCAGGGGCGCGAAGGCGATCCCCTCGCCGTAGCCGGGCGCCCGGCCCGCGTACCAGGCGACGTGACCGTCCTCCCCCGCCGGCTCGGCGTGCTCGAGCTCCCAGGCCAGGCGGCTCTTCCCGATGCCGGCGATGCCCACCACGGACACGACCCGCAGCCGCCGTTCCTCGACCACGGCCCCCAGGAGGTCGCGCAGTGCCCGCAGCTCCGGATCTCGGCCGACGAACGGCCCACGATGGCCCGACCGAGCCGTTCCCGCGCTCGGCACAGCGGCCATGGCCCGCCACGCTCGGACCGACGCCGCCTTGCCTTTCAGCGTCTTCTCGCCGGCAGGCTCGAAGGCGAGCGCCTCACCCACCACATGGCGGGTTGCGTCGTCGACGAGCACGGTGCCCGGCACGGCAGCGCCCTGGAGGCGCGACGCGGTATTCACGAGATCGCCGGTGACCATTCCCTGCCCCTCGGCGTCGAGGGTCACCGCCGCCTCGCCGGTCGTCACCGCCGCTCGCGCCTGAAGGTGGCCGGATTCGCGGGAAGCGAACTGCGTGCCAACGCCTGCCACGATCTCGATCGCGGCGCGGGTCGCGCGCTCCGCGTCGTCCTCGTGGGCGATCGGCGTCCCCCACACCGCCATCACCGCGTCCCCAATGAACTTCTCCAGCGATCCGCCGTAGTGGGCCACGGTTGCACGCGCGGCTTCGAAATAGCGCCACTGGAGGTCGCGAACATCCTCGGGATCGAGCGATTCCGAGAGGGTCGTGAAACCCACCAGGTCCAGGAAAAGGACGGAGACCAGGCGCCGCTCGGCGAGGGGCCTGCGGCGGCCGGCCGGCACCCCGGGGTCGTGATCGGCGGGGCGCGGGTCAGCGCCTGCTTCGTCGCGCGGCAGGGCAAAGCCGCACGACGGGCAGAACCGAAGTCCGGGAGGATTGGCGGAGCCACAGCTGGGGCAGCTCAGCCCCTCGTCGCTCATCCCGTGGAATCCCGCTCCTCCTTGACAATGGTGATGCCGACCGTGCTCGGGTTTGCGGAGACGACCACCATCGCGTACATGATGAAGCGCTTGAGCGTCTTCTCGTGGTTCACGACCATGGTCGAGATGCGCGGCGTCTCGTCCGTGTCCGGCAGCACGCCGGCCTCGCGCAGCGCCGGCACCGGATCGTGGATGAGCCGCTCCGCCTCGCTGTCCGGGTCGATACCACCGAGCGGGTTCCCGGGGCTGCGGAGCGCCTTGAACCACAGCCGGAACGCCGGGGCCATCGTCTCGGGCGTGAGCTCCTGCCAGTCGGTCGGCACGCCTCGCTCCTCGTAGGCTGCCTGCAGCTCGCGCTCCACCTGCTCGTCGAAATCCATTTCGCTCATCGATCCAGCCTCCTGCCTCGCTCCGATCATCGGCAGCAGCTGCGAGCATGGACCATTGGCGCAAGCCCCGGCAATGGGGCGCCCCCGGCGGGAGGCGGCCGGGGCGAGGGGCCGCGGCTCCGGCCGGCGCGCGCTCACACCCTCGATCCGGTGCCCTCTGCACTGGAGGAAGGTGACCTTCGACCCTTCCACCCCGCTCGGATCGGCCCCGATCCTCGCTCCAGAGCAGGGAGACCGGCGACCGGCGACCGGCGCCAGGCCGATGTCGGCCTCCGCAATGGGAGTCCCCGCGATGACACGCGCACTGGTGGTCCACCACGACATCGACCTCGCCGACATCGAGGTCGAGGATCTGCGACGAGCCGGCTACGAGGTGGACCAGTGCGCCGGACCGTCGGGAGGCGCCTGCCCGGTCATGCACGGCGAGCCGTGCTGGCAGGTGGACAAGGCCGATGTCCTTGTCTACGACGTCCTGGCTGCCGGCGACGGCGGGCGCAAGCTGGTCGAGGAGCTGCGGCAGCTGCACCCCAACAAGCCCGTCGTGCTCACCTCCGGCGGCCTGCTGCTCGACTGGGTCGAGACGGAGGGTCCCAACGAGGTCACCCCGGCGCTCGGTGCACCCGACCAGGGCGTCCTGGCAGCGGCCGTCGAAGCTGCCGTCCGTCGGCCGATCCCAGCCGCCCCGCCCCCGGAGGCTGCGCCGCGGCGCATCCCGCGCTGGTAATCGGCAACCGCACGACCGAAACGACCGGGCACCGACCGGCACCGACGCCTGGTGGACGCCCCCACGGACGCACGGGAAGTCCGGTTACCCATACGACCGGGAGAGAGCCAGCCAGCACGCCCCCACGGACGCACGGGTAGTCCGGTTGCCCATACGACCTGGGGACCGACCGGGAACCGACCGGGAACCGAGCCGCGCGGGGCCTCGTCGGTCAAATGGGTCATCCCACGACCAAGGGGCGGCTCCCCGGCGAACACGACCCCCGGAACGATGAGCGGGCGGCCCGTGACGGGCCGCCCGCTCCGTGACGCGAGGGTATCGGTCTAGAAGACGCGATACGCGATCTCCGCCGGAGCAAGGAGCAGCTCCTTGAGCTCGGCGTCGACCTTCAGCAGGGAGATGTGGGCTCCCGCCATCTCGAGCGAGGTGCAGTACTCGCCGACATAGCTGCGGAAGACCTTGATCCCCTTCTCCGCGAGCTTCTTGTGCGCGATGCCGTACAGCAGGTACAGCTCGCTGATCGGGGTGCCACCCAGGCCGTTGACCATCACGGCGACCTCATCCCCCGACGCGAACGGCAGGTCCGGGACGATGGCGTCGAGCAGGATGTCGACGATGTCGTTGGCCGGAACGAGCTTGGCGCGCTCGCGACCCGGCTCTCCGTGGATCCCGATCCCGATCTCCATCTCGTCGTCGCCGATCTCGAAGAGCGGCGTCCCGCGCACCGGCGGCGTGCACGACGAGAGCGCGATGCCCATGGTCCGCACGTTGGCGATCACCTTCTCGCCCACCCGGACGCACTCCTCGAGCGACCCGCCCTTGTCGGCCATGGCGGCCGCGGCCTTGATCACGAAGAAGTTGCCCGCGACGCCGCGCCGGCCCACCGTCCAGGTGGAGTCCTTGACGGCCACGTCGTCGTTGACGAGCAGGTAGCCGATCTTCTGGCCCTCGGCCTCCTGCAGCTCCTTGGCCATCTCCCAGGCGGTGCGGTCGCCGGTGTAGTTGTTGACGATGTAGAGCACGCCGGCCGGCGTGTCCATCAGCTTGGAGGTCTCGGTCACGAACTCGACCGGCGGGCCGGCGAACACATCGCCCGGGCAGGCGGCGTCGAGCATGCCGGGCCCCACGATCATGGTGTGCGCCGGCTCATGGCCCGATCCCGAACCCTGGATGATCGAGACCCGGTCCTTCTTGGGCATGTCGGCCCGATAGATGAGGTTGTACTTGGGCTCGTACTTGAGCGAGCCGCCGCTGGCCAGCTGGATCCCCTCCAGGAACTCGGGGACGAACTGCCGCGGGTCGTTGACGAACTTCTTCACGCCGTGGATCCTCCTCAGTTGGTGTACCTGTCATGCCAGGCCTTGCTGATGGCCTGCAGGATCACGCCGATGGCGGTCGCCCCGGCATCCACGGAGCCGATGCTCCGCTCGCCGGTGTACGCGGCACGTCCCCGCATGGCCTGCATGCTCTTGGTCTCTTCGGCCGTCTTGACGGCGACATCGGCCGCCTTCTGGAGTGCCGCCACGCCATGGTCCGCGAGCGTCGCCGGATCGGCGAAGCTCGCCTCAAGGCTGTCGACGGCGGGAACCAGGGCATCGAGGAGCGTCTTGTCGCCCAGGGACGACTGTCCGCGCTGCATGATTCCCTCGATCGATGCGCGCAGCATCGCGATCACGTCGTCCGGTGTCAGCGCGGTCTTGTCGCCGGCAGCTACGCCGGCGCGCAGGAACGCGGTACCCCAGATGGGCCCACTGACGCCGCCCACCTTGGCAGAGATGGTGAACCCGATCTTCTTCAGGATCGTGCCGATGCTGGTCCGATCAAAGGTGTCGTAGTCGCTGACGACGACCTCGAACCCGTTGCGCAGCGAGAACCCGAAATCGCCGTCACCGACGATCGAGTCGAGCTGGGCGAAGTACTCGGCGTTCTCGACGATCGTCGTTGCCATCGTCTTGAGGACGAGGTCGACATCGTCGAACGCTTGATCTGCCATACGGACCTCCTCGTGGACCCACGACCCTGTGATGGATGGCGGCGTCAGGCGGCCATGCACCGCTCCAGGTCGGCCAGGGTGATGTAGTCGCCGGGCTGGGCGGAGGTGCGGTTCGCGATGACCCGCGTCCGCTCTCCGTCGGGATCGCCGAGCGACGAGACGACCAGGATTGCCTGCGTGTTGTCCTCTTCCTCCGTGTATCCGTTGACGGTCATGACCGTCCGCAGACCGGCCCCCGTGGCGGCGAGCAGGCCGTTGCGCGAGTCCTCCACGACCAGGCTTTCGGGCGGCGCGACGCCCAGCCGTTCGAGGGCCATCAGGTAGATGTCGGGTGCCGGTTTCTTGTGCTCCACCACGTCGCCGGCGAGCACGAGGTCGAAGCGCGCCGCCCGCTGCGGGCCGATCGCCTGCTCGAGGATGGCCCGCACCGACGGCTCCGCCGACGTGGAGCAGACGGCCAGCGCCCATCCGGCCTCCTGCGCCCCCTCGATGATCCGCCGGATCCCGGGTCTGGTCGGCAGCTTCCCGGCCGCGACCATCTCCTTGTAGATCTCCGTCTTGCGTTTGTGGAGCCGCGCAAGCAGGTCCGTGCGCGCCCCGTCGTCCCCCGGCAGGCCGTTCGCCCGCAGGAACGCCGGGGTCAACTCGCTGCCCATCCGCTCCTTCCCCCCGGCGATCTGGAGCTTCACCGCGTACTCGTCGGGGGACCACTCGATGGGAAGGCCGAACTCCCGGAACGTCTGGTTGAAGGCGGGACGGTGACCGTCGCGCTCCGTATCGGCCAGGACCCCGTCGCAGTCGAAGATGAGCGTCTTCGTCACCACGCCCTCCCCTCGCTGCCGAACATGCGGATGTGCTCCTCCGCCATGGCCTTCACCGCCGCGCGCTGGGCGACGAAAAGCTTGGGCGGGTCGTACTCCGTTGGGTGCTCCGTCATGTAGTCGTAGCCCGACTGCATGAAGCGGATCTTCAGCGCGGTCGAGATGTTCACCTTGGCGCAGCCGCGCGCGATGAGGTCGCTGAACTGCTCCGCGGTCATCCCCGTCCCGCCGTGCAGGGCCACGGGGATTCCGGTCGCCTCGACGATGTCGGTCACCCGCTGGTTGTCGAGCTTGGGCGCGGCACGGTACATCCCGTGGGCATTCCCGATGGCCGGTGCGTACACGTCGACACCGGTCGTCCGGATGAAGTCGAGCGCGGTCTCGAGCGCCTGCTCGCTGTCCCGCTCGTCGTCGGACATCTCCTCGACCCGCTTGAACGGCTCGATCTCGCCCTCCACCAGGGCGCCGTAGCGCTTGGCTTCGGCAACGACCTCGACCGTCTGCTGCTTGTTCTCCTCCACGGTCAGCTTCGATCCGTCGAAGAGCACGCTGTTCCAGCCCTTGGCGAGGCAGGTCGTGATCACCTCGCGCTCGGGGCAGTGATCGAGGTGCAGGGCGACCGGGACGGTGATCGTGCGGGTCATCTCGCACCACATGGCATAGAGCACATCGGCGCCCATGGACTTCACCGTCTTCACCGATGTCTGCACGATCAGCGGCGCGCGCAGCTCCTCCGCCGCGGCGAGCACCGCCTCGAGGGTGAGGTCGTTGACCACGTTGATGGCGGCGACCCCGTAGCGCTCCTTGAACGCTCGCTGGACGATATCCCCGGTTGGGACGACTGGCATGGCCCTCCTCCTGCAGCCACGGGCTGCGGATGGTTCCTCGTGGGATGCTTTCCGATCCGATTGCCGCTCAGGCACCCCCTCGCTGACCGGCGTGGGCGCGTCGCCCGGGAACGGAGGCGACCGCCTGCGACTTCGCGAGGCGCAGGACGGCCTGTGCGTTGGATTCGTCGACGATGAGCACATCCACGACGCCTGCGCGGAGGACGCCCAGGATGGCGTGCGGCTTCTCCGACTCGCTGGCCACCGCCACGACGGTGCCGATGGCGCGCAGGTCGTCGATGGAGAGCGCGATGAGGCGGCCGCTGTGCGGGGAGTCGATGAGCGCGCCGGACTCCGCCACGTAGTTGCCCAGCACGTCGCCCACCGCACCCCGGTCGCGGAGCCGGGCAATCTCGTCGAGCGAGAGGCAGCCGGAACGGACCATGGTGCAGTCGTCATCGGTCCCGCCGATGCCCACCAGGGCGACCGTCGCCGTGCGCGCCACGCCGAGGGTGTGCGCCACCGCCTCCTGTTCGAGCAGCCGGTCCCGCATCTCGGCGTTCTCGACGTAGGCCGGCGCATACAGGCTCTCGGCCCTGCCGCCGCACCGCTCCGCCAGCGCCCGTCCGATCTCGTTGGGGTTGGTGGGCGTGTCGACCCGCGGTGAGCCGCCCATCGCACTGGCGAAGATGGCATCCATCCGTCGATCGGGGCGGAAGAAGCGCGGGACCTCGCCGGCGTCGCGGCCGTGGCCGACGGCCACCACCGTGCCGTCGTGGAGACGGCGCTCGAGGTAACCCGCCGCCGCGCGCGCCACTGCCGCTCGCCGCGAATCGGGGTCTGGACGATCAGGGCTCACGAAGGCATCGGTCAGTCCGAACTCGTGCGCCAGCTGGCTTTCCAGCTCAAGGTTCACGCCTGGAGGCGCCTCGACGTGGATCTCGACCACGCCCGTCGCGCGCGCGCGCTCGAGGAGGCGCTGGATCTTCTGCCGCGAGAGACCGAATTCCCGGGCGATCTCCTGCTGGGTGCGACCGTCCACGTACGACCGGCGCGCCACGCGCGCCAGCAGCTCGTGCTCCTCGCTGCTGAGCTCTTCGGGCAAGCGGATGCCCTTTCCTTGCTGGTGAGCAAATGCTCACTGCTGAGCGGATGTTCAGCATAGCACCCCGACGGGCTTGCCACAAGGGTTTCGGGAATCGCCGGCGGCGAGCCATTGGTCGACCCCCGCCGAGATCTCAGCCTTCGATCACCGAGCAGATGTTGCCGGCCGGATCCCGGAACCAGGCGATGGTGGGTCCGTTGTGGCGCATGACGCCGCGCTCATCCTGGTCGAGGCCCGGGTAGCGCTCGAAGCGCACCCCTTTCGCGACGAGCGCGTCGACGGCCGCATCGACATCGGCGACGGGGAAGTTCAGGACCGTGAACGAGGCCGGCTCGTGGTTCGGCTTGGGATAGATGACCACCGTGCCGCCGCCACCGAGGTGCAGCGTCAGGATGCCGTGGTCCTCGGTGACGGAAAGGCCCAGGATCCCGGCGTAGAACGCCTGCTCGGCGCCCAGATCACCCGCCGAGAAACCGGAGAACGCTGCTGACTCCCGGAACATGAAGCTCTCCTTGCTGGTGCCCGAGCGCCATCGCCCGGTTGCATACCGTGAGACGACCGGCGCCTGCGCGTCTCACCGGTCGATGCAGGGCACACCACGATTGGTCAGCCCCGGAGCTCGCCGTCATCCGAGCCGATGAGCCACCCACGCCGCAGCGTCCAGCCTACGGCCTCCCCCTCCGCCACGCGGGGCGGACCGGGTTCGCGCAGCTCCAGGAGACCTGCCGGCGTCTCGAGCCGGTAGTCGGTGTGCGGTCCCCGGAACCAGATCGTCATGACCCGGCCGGGCAGCGGTCCCCCCAACGTTGCCCAGTCCGGCCGGACGAGCAGCGCGGCGGCGCCCGGGTCGATGGCGGCCCGCGAAGCGAGCGCAACCGGCGCCTCGACATCGGCCAGGCGAACCCGTCGGTGGTCGAGCACGGTGCCGTGCAGAACGGATGCCGGGCCGCTGAGGCGGGCAGCCCACAGGTCCACCGGCCGGTCGTAGATCTCGCGCGGCGTGCCCTGCTGGACGACCCGTCCATCGCGCAGCAGGGCAAGGCGATCCGCGATTGCCAGCGCCTCGATGACGTCATGGGTGGCATACACCGCGGCAGCGCCGGAGCGGCGTCGTTGGTCCGACAGCTCCGCGGCGAGGGCCGCCCGCAGCGGCGCATCGAGGTGCGCGGTGGGCTCGTCGAGCAGGATCAGGCCCGCCTCGCGGGCCAGCGCCCGGGCCACCCCGACCCGCTGCTGCTCGCCGCCGGAGAGCTCGGCCGGGCGCCTCGCTGCGAGGTGGCCGATCCCCATCAGGTCCAGGAGATCGGCTGCCCGCCTGCGGGCCGCGGCCACCGACTGTCCGCTGCGGCGAAGGGGATAGGCCACCGTGTCGAGCGCGCCCAGGTGCGGCCAGAGCGCGTAATGCTGGAACACCACCGCAACGTCCCGGCGCTCCGGCGGCACCGTGGTCCGCGGTCGCGAGGCGATGCGGCCGGCGATCCACAGCTCGCCCTCCGCGATCTCCAGGAAGCCGGCAATCACGTACAGGAAGGTCGTCTTGCCGGAGCCTGACGGGCCGAGCAGGACCATCGTCTCTCCGGGCGAGACCTGCAGGTCCACGTCCCGCAGGACCGGCACCTCGCCGTACTGCACCGCGAGGGACCGGGCCTCGAGCGCAGGGGCCGGGGCGCCCGCGGCCATCACAGCACCCCGCCGGCCCACGGCCATCGGCGGACGAGCAGGAGCAGGACGCCGGCCCCCACGCCAACGAACGCGGTGAGGATCACCGCCAGTGCCGAGGTCAGGACCGGGTCGCCCACCTGCTGCAGGTTGAGGATCGTGACCGCCAGGGTCGCGGTCCGCGGACCGTAGAGCAGGACCGAGAGCGTCACCTCGTGCAGGGCGAAGACGAAGACCAGGATCCCGCCCGCGGCGATGGCCGGCGCCAGCAGCGGCAGCACGACGGTGCGGACCGCGGTGAACAGGCTCGCGCCACTGACCCGGGCAGCGGCCAGGAGGTCCCCGGAGAGCCGGTCCGCGGCTCCGCTGATCGGTCGCTGGCCCAGCGCCCAGAGCTTGGCCAGGTAGGCGACCCCGATGATCGCCAGCGTGTCCCGCAGCGCCGGGCCGTAGGCAAGGAGCATGGCGACGGCGAGGACCGAGCCGGGGACGGCGAAGGTGAGGGTCACCCCGCTGTTGAGCCGCGGCCGCCATCGGCTGCCGGCCGCGGTGGCGGCCAGGCCCAGGGTGGCCGCCGCTACGGCCGTCCCCGTCGCAAGGAGGACGCTGTTCCCGAGGTCGCCGAGCGCCCGCGCGTCGAGGGCGCGCCCGAAGTTGGCGACGGTCAGGTTGGCCGGCACCGGAGCAAGGCCCACGGCCCGTGTCAGCGCGGTGAGCTGCAGCGCCGCCAGCGGCACCACGACGACCAGCGTCATCACCGCCCAGGCGACGATGGTCGCCGGCCACGGTCTGCGGCCAGCCGAGCCGCGAGGGCCGGTGCTGGCGCTCGTGCGCTCCGTGCTGCGACCACCCAGCCGGTCTACGACACCCACGATCGAGATCGCGATCACGACCATCAGGACCGAGAGGCTGATGGCCCGACGGAACGCGTCGTCGGATGCGGCAAAGGCCAGGTCTCCGTAGATGCGCGTGGTCATGGTCGAGAAGCCCGCGGGTCGACCAAGCACCGCCGGCGTCCCGAAGGCGTTCATGGTGGTCACGAAGACGAGCCCGCCCGCGGCCACCAGCGACGGCCACAGCAGCGGTAGGGTGACGGTCCGGAAGGCGGTCCATGGGCCGGCGCCGCTGGCGCGGGCCGCGAGCTCCAGGTCCGGCTCGGCGCGGACCCGCATCCCGCCCACCACGATGAGGAACGCGAGCGGCACGGCACCCACCGCGAGGACGAGCACGATGCCGGCCGGGCCGATGAGCCCGGGCAGCTCGATTCCGAGGAGCTGATGCGAAAGGCCCACCGGTCCGTAGGCGCGCGTCCAGCTCATGGCGCTCACGAAATCCGGGATCACGAGCGGCGCCAGGATCGCGACGCGCAGCGCACCCCGACCGGCGACGGCTGTTCGCTCGGTCAGGATGGCGGCTGCCAGCCCCGCGGCGAGCGCCAGCGCGGTGACAGCCGCAGAGACCCACAGGCTGTTCACGATGGCGCCCAAGCCGGGCGCGCCGATGCTGTCCACGAGGCGGCCCAGCCCATCGCCCATCCCTTCGGCAGCCAGGCGGCCGAGCGGCCAGGCGGCCAGGAGCCCGAGCGCCACGAGGACGACCCCCCGGGCACCGAGCCGCCAGCTGCGTTCAGCCACTGAAGATCGACCGATATTCGGTGAGCAGTGCGTCCTGCCGATCGAAGAGGGCCGCCCAGTCCGGGGCGACCTGGGGTCCGTCGACGGCGGGGCCACCGCTCACGTCCGCGCGGATCGGCTGCCAGCCGGTCCCGGCAACGGCCGCCTGGCCGTCCGCAGACAGGACGAAGTCCACGAACGACTGCGCCGCAACCACGTTCTGCGCGTCCTTCCAGACCGCGATGGGACTGTAGATGGCAATGGCCCCTGAGGCTGGCCAGGTCATCTCGAGCGGCGATCCGGCGGCGATCGCATCCCGCGCCGACTTGTCGAGCGTGATCCCGGCCAGGAACTGCCCCTCCGCGACGCCGGTCAGCGTGTCCGCGATGGACTGCACCTGGACCGCGCCGTTCGCCCTGAGCGCGCGGTAGTAGTCCATCCCATAGCCGTCGGCGGTGGCGAAGTAGCCAAGAGCCCCGAAGGCGGACCCGGCGAAGCCGGGGTCCGGGATCGCGACGCGACCCGCCAGGGAGGCATCGGTCAGGTCATGCCAGTCCGCCGGGGGGTTCGCCATCCCCGGAGCGTGGACGATCACCATGTTCAGGAGGCGCGTCCCCCAGAACACGTTCGAGCGATCGGCGACCGGGACCGATGTCGCCTCCGCCGGCGTCCAGGCCCAAAACAGGTCGCGCGCCGCGTACGACTGGGCCGAGAGCGGATCGGTCGCCCAGAGGAGGTCGGCGTTGACGTCCCCACTGCGCAGCTCCCCGGCGATGCGCCCGTCGAGCTGCCCGGTGGGGGCCCGAAAGACCTCCACGGTCACGTTCGGGAACTGCCGGTTGTAGGCCGTGACCACCGCGTCGATGGTGTCCTGCGTGACAGAGCTGTAGAGGCGAAGCACGCCATTGGGCAGGCCGGGCGAGCCGCCGATGGCGGGCGCGCTCACCGGGGTGCCCGACACCGGGGAGCAGGCGGCAAGCACGGTGAGCGCCGCGAGCAGGGCGAGCGGCCGAAGCCGCGGCGCGCGGGATCTCCGTGCGCGAACACGAGCGGTCATGGGTATCAAGCTCTCCTGTAACAAGCGGAAGACATCACGGCCAGCCTGGGCCGGCTTCCACGCCTGGTGCCTGGATTCGATTCAGCGAACGGGCATCACCTTCCTATCGGGCGAGGGCGACCGCGGCGCCAGTCCGCGAGACGCGGCGGTTCGTGACATCGAGCTGGAGCAGTGAGTACCGGCGCAGGTTCGTGAGCTGCCGGCGGCTGAGCCGATCGCAGATCCAGCCCCAGTGCATGGCAACCCACTCCCCGGGCTCCACGACGGCGGCAAGCCCCAGCCCGTTGGCGCCGCGGGTCACCGTCTCGGGCCGATACGGGCCAAGCCCGAGGTGCTCCCCGTCGAAGGTGAGCGGCTGGCTCATGACCACCGCCTGGTTGCCTTCGACGCTCAGGACCCGGCCCCAGCGGATGCGGCACTGGTCGAGGATGTGGAGCGGATGCTCCGCCCGCTCCCCGCGAAGGAGCCCGACCCAGGGGTAGACCCCGAAGACGTGGAAGCTGTGTGTGGGGAGCGCGCCCGCCGGGATCGCCTCCGCAAGGAAGCCCCAGCCCGACCCGGCGCGCTTGCGGAACCGGTCCAGCAGCGAGTTGCCGAAGGTCGTCATATCGATCCGTTCCAGGAGGCTGCTGCCCAGCCAGTACGCCTCCACCACACGCCTGTCGAGCGGGTTGCCGATGCCGGTCGACTGGGCGATCAGCTCCACGTAGGGCCACGCGCCGGCGAAGCCGCGGGCGAGGTCCGCGAGACCTGGGTCGATGATGCCGGCCGCTGCGTACTCGAGGAGCGTGGCGTGGTCCTCCGGGCCGCAGTAGCCCAGCTCGTTGGGCGGGTACGCGTAGCGCGCGAACACGACCGGGCCGTCGGCCGCCCAGCGCGTGGGCGATCCCGGCTCGGCGTTCGGCAGGGTCGGGGTCGCGGTCGGTGTCATGCCCGGCGTCGCGACGATGATCCCGTCGGGATTCACGCGCGCCTCCTTCCCGCGCGGACCGTCCCGCGCAGACCCAGCATGACCCCGGACCGCCAGCGGCACACCTGCCGGGCGGCCCGGTCGGGAGGCGCCGAACGGACCCGCCGAACCGTGCTCATGGACACCCGCGCTCCACGAGCTGAACCCTAGCCCTCCGGGCGGACCCAGGCCTCCTCGGGGGAGAGGGCCGAGAGCCGATCGGGCCGAATGACCCGGTAGACCTGCGACGGGGACCGGCGGCCGCCGTCCACGGTCAGGAGCCGATCGACGGTGATCCCGAAATGTCCCTCGTTGCGCTCCAGGTACGGTTCGATGAGCATCCAGTCGGCATCGGCCAGGTCGGCAAAGCGGCCGCCGTTGAGCTGATCGTCGCCCAGCTTCCCGTGCGGATCCCGCACGAAGATCGCGCCGCCGGAGGCGAGCGAGAAGAGGTTCCCGCCCGGGTACGGCGTGTCGAGCTCGCAGACCTCGCCGTCCTCGTCGAGGCGAACCCCGTTGAGGATCACGAAACCGCCTCCCGCCGCCGGGTCGCCGGCCATGAACGACTCCGCGAGGTAGTCGAGGCAGGTGCCGTTGATCACGACCCGCGGACGCCCGACCGCGTTGATCAGCGGTCGGCCGGCCGCGCCGCCGCGGACGAAGACGTCCCCTCCCTTCGCCGCGTACATGAAGGTCTGCCCAACGTCCCCGTGGATTACGAGCGTTCCGGCCTTCGTGATCTGGGCGAGCTGGTCCTGCCCGGATCCGTGGACGATCACCTCCGCCCCGTCGATCCCGGAGGCGAGGTAGTCGCCGGACGAGCCGAAGACCTCGATGCGGGTGCCGACCGAATCCGGCCCCAGGCCGCAGGCGATGAACCGATGGCCGCGTGCGCCGGTCACCGCGAACCGCCGGGCGCCGGCGGCGTATGCCTCGAGCAGGAGCTGGCCGGGGGACCCACCGCCTTCGGCAGGCAGCCCGCGGGCGTCGATGACCAGGGTGATCGCCGATCCCCCTGCAGCCAGGGGTCGGATCGACGCGCCCGCGCCGACCCAGCGGAATGCGTCCGACGGCCGGTCGCGGATCGCGTCGGTGACACGCGCCACCGCCTCGTCGACCAGCGCCAGCACCGCGCTGCGCTTCCAGGGCCTGACCGGGTAGCGGCGGTCGAGGAGCCCGGCAAGCACGGCGAACGCACGCTCGCGCTCGGTGTCACCCGCCTCGGCGCTGCTCACCAGCGCGTCGAGCGCGCCTCGCATCCCGTCTCCGTCCCCCGCCGCGATGCGCCCGGTGACCTGGGCGAAGACGGCCTCCGGCCCGCCGTCCACCAGCCCGGGGAGTGGTGCCCGCTTCCGCGTCGCGCCCGGAACGGGCGTTCGGCCCGCATCGGTCTCGATGGCGCGGCCGAACTTGTCGCGGACGACGAGGCTGGCCCCGGCCGTCGTTCGCCGCACCGCGAAGGTGAAGGCGCCGCCATCGGTATGGCTGCCCCCGCGGGCGCTCCAGTACGTGTCGGCGCGCGGCCAGAAGCGGGCGTCGTCGCGGGCCAGGGACTCGAGGAGGGCGTCGATGGCCTGCTTCTCGCTGGCCGCCACGCCGATGCTCGCCTCCCCCTGCTGGAGGGCGAAGACCTGGGGCCGCAGCATGCTCGTGTCGGTGATGCCGATCAGGCGCACCTCGCGCTCCCGCAGGGCGGATTGCGCGATGAGGAAGTACCAAGGACCGTCGGGCGAGCCGCGCAGGTGGTTGGCCTGGAGGAGCCGATAGATCCCCTGCTTCTCCTCGGGAAGAAGCGCGAAGTCCCGCTCCGTGGTGGGCGCCAGCGCCTCGATGACGTACTCGAGGGGGTAGCCGTACGTCCGGTGCAGCAGGTCGAAGAGCAGCGCTGCCACCTCGGTGTCGGTCAGGAAGTGCGGGAACCGGTTGCGCTGCGCCAGATGGGAGCAGATGGACGCGTAGTTGGCGAAGTCCCCGTTGTGGACGAGTGCCTCGTGGAGCCCCACGAAGGGGTGGGCCCCGCCGGGGTGCCAGACGCGTCCCTTGGTCGGGTACCGATGGTGGCCAATCCACACGTGGGCCCGCATCTCCTCCAGCCCGTAGACGCGGATGACGTCGTCGCCGTGGGCGACCAGCTTGAGGACCAGCAGGTCCTTGCCGTGCGAGAGGACGAACGCCCGCTTCTCGCCCGTGGAGGCATAGAACGCGGCGTTGAGGCGGACGCTGTTCTGGTAGACGAGCTCGTCCTCGATGGTCTCGACCTGCTCCGCGCCGATGCCGCTCTCCGCCGCGAATCGCGCCCTCGCCTCGGGACGGACCCGGACAAGGTAGGCGGTGACGTCTGGGTGGTGGATGGATGGGTCGGGGGCGCGATCCTGGTGCGCCGGAAGCTCGACGACGTGGTCCACCGTGAAGAGCGGCGTGACGAACTGAGCCTCGACCTCCGAACGCGCGCCCGGATCGAGGTAGGCGACCGCCAGCAGGTAGCGGTCCGCAAGGACCTCGGCCGGGACGCCCAGCCACCCGGCATCCAGGCCCACGGCCGCGATTCCGCCGCCCTTCCCGTTGCCGCGATTCCGCATCTGCTCGAGCGACTGCAGGAGCGCGCGGCCCGGGACGGGCACGCTGGCGGCGACGCCCACGACCCCGCAGCCGCCTTCCGCCTCGACCTTGTGGGTGGCGGTGGTGGCGGCGGCGGGCCGCAGCCAAGCCGCGGAGGCGATCAGCGCCTCGGCGATCTCGGCGCGGTTCATGCGTCTCCCCGCTTGTAGACGAGGAGGTCCGTTCGGCCGCGGAGGTCGCGGATGCTGGGGAGCCCCAGGCTCGCAACGATGCGGCGCAGCCGCCGCTCGAAGGAGGCGTACAGGTTCGAGATGCGCTCCGCGCCCCACGCCGGATCCACGAGCTGCGAGAGCTCCGGGTCGGTGGTCGTCAGGCCGAACGGGCAGCCGCGCCCGCGCTCGCAGTTGCTGCACCGGGTGCAGCCCAGGGCCACCAGCTCCACGGTGCCCAGCACGCAGCCATCCGCGCCCAGAGCGATGGCCTTGGCGAGGTCATCGGCGCTGCGGATGCCGCCGGAGGCGAGGACCACCAGCTCGTCACGGATCCCCTCGTCGGTGAGGAACCGGTGCACGCGCGGCAGCGCCAGCTCGATGGGCATGGCGATGTTCTTCTTGGCGATCTCCGGAGCAGCGCCGGTGCCGCCGTACGAGCCGTCCACGTGGAGGATGTGGGCGCCCGCGTAGTAGCTGCCCACCGCGACCATGTCGACGTCGGTGGGAGTCGACACCTTCACGGAGATCAGGGAGCCCGGATTGACGCTCCGCAGCCAGTCGATGTGCTTTCGGTGGTCCTCCACCGAGTAGACGCTGTGGAACGGGAAGGGGCTGAAGAGGCTCACCCACGGGACGCTCTCACGCATGGCCGCCACGGCGGAGGTCGCCTTGTCGCCGAGCAGGTGTCCACCGAGGCCCGGCTTGGCACCCTGCGCGTACTTGATCTCGACGATGGGCGCGCGCTGGATCGTCTCCTCGCGGATCCCGAACATGCCGGTCGCCACCTGGGTGATCACGTGGGATGCGTACGGGACCAGGGAGTCGGGATAGCCGCCCTCGCCGGTGGAGGTGAAGGTGCCCCATTCCCTGGCTGCCATGGCGCGCGCCAGCATCACCTCCTCGCTGACCGATCCATACGACATCCCCGCTCCGTACCAGGGGATGGGGATCTCGATGGCCGGCCCCTCGCCACGGCGGTTCAGGGGGATGCTCAGGTCCACGCTCGCGGGATCAGCCCGCTCTGCCGTTGGCAGGGACCGGAAGGCGAGCGAGTCGAAGCCTCCCCCGGAGGCGCCGGTTCCGTCCTCCACGATCGCCGGGCGGCCCGCCGCCTGCTCCCAGGTGGAGAGGATGAGGGGCGCCGTCCAGCGCGCGTCGCCCATGGCCGGCGGGGTGCCGTGCGACCCACCCGGCCACGCGTCGAACCCATCGCGGAGGGCGTGAACGTGCTTGCGGATCACCCGATCGCCGGGGTCTGCCGTCATGGCGCCGGCTCCCAGCCGGCGATCTCGCCAAACGCCTCGCGCTCCATCTCGTCCTGGAAGATCGTGCGTCCCAGCTCACCGCGAAGGCGCCGGACCTCCCGGAGTCCCATGGCGCCAAGCACCTCGAGGAGCTGGTCCCGCCACGAGGAGAGCAGGTTCTGCAACCTGCCGGTTCCCCATTCGAGGCTCATGCGCTGCGGGAACCGCGGGGGATTCGCGCCGAGGTTCGCCTGGAGCGCGATCCACAGCGGCAGGTCCAGCGCGACCAGGTCCAGTCCGCAGGCGACGGCCTTGGCGGCGTGCTCCGCCTGGCGGACGCCGACGCTGCCAATCAGGGTGACACGGTCACGGAGGCCCGCCTCCACGAGGCGCTCGTGCATCGCGCGCAGCTGGCGTGGCAGATCGGGCGCGAGCTGTTGGTCGGGGCTGGCAACCACGCGGAGGACCTCCGCGCCCCCGGCAGTCAAGGGGACGAGATCGGTGCCCAGTGGCACCCTCCACATGACGATGGTGCGCCGGGATGACGCGCGCGCGAGCGCCGCCCGTTCCCGCGCGACCGGGTCGAGCGCATCAATCTCGAGCAGCGGGACGTCGCCGTCCACCGGGCCGGAGGGAACGACGGCCGCGCGCTGGTCCGGCGTCAGCAAGCCCGGGGCAGCGACCCGCCCGGGCAGGAGCGCCAGCGTGCCCGCCTGCCGAGCGGTCTCGGCCAGGATGCGGGCCACGAGCGCCGAATCGGCAACGCCGGTCCCGTCGAGGATGAACGGAAGCTCCACCCAGCGCAGCGGTGGCGCCTCATCGACGGGCCGGCCGGCGTCATCAAAGGTGAGCGTCGGGAGCTTCCCGCCGATCTCCACCGCCGTCGAGATCGTCTCCCGGCCGTGGATCCCATCGCGGGTGGGTCGCACGATCTCGGACATGTCCAGCCACATGCCGTCCCAGCTGGTCCCTCCGAAGCGGCCCCGGTACCCGGCTCCCCGGACCGGCACCCGACCCGTGCGCGCCTCGTAGAGGAGGGTGTCGACCTGGTCCGGCGTGAGGCCGGGTGCAGCGAGCCGCGCTCGAGCGGGGTTCGGCTCCACGCGAACCATGTCGGGGTACTGCACCGTGCAGCGCAGGCAGCCGACGCAGTTCTCCTCGCGCGGCCAGAGGCCGCCCACCGGACGGCCGAAGACCCCGTAGACGCACGGACGGCTCAGCGAGACCCGCAGGTCCCCCCTCGTCTCGATCAGCTCCCGCGCGACGAGCGCGATGAGCTTGTGTCGCTTGACGCGGACGCGGAAGCGCGGCGGCACCGGGGTGAGCTCCGGCATCGGCTGGGTCCGGAGGTGATAGCGTCGATAGGTCTTCGACTCAGTCGACGCGCTCATTGCCGATCTCGGTCACCTCGGACGGAACCGCCGCCTCCGCGTGCCGGAGGCGGATCAACCCGGTGATGGTAGCCGTCGACGACGCTCCGCGGATGGGCGCGCCGCTCACCCGGATCTGTGCACTCCGCACAACGTCGCGAGCGGCCGCTACCCCGGGTGTGTGCCGACAGCCAGGCTGTCGAATTGGGCCTGGGCCCTCGCAGCGTCAACGATATCGCCCTTCGCCTCCAGCAGCGCCATCGCCTGGAGGAGCGTCTGGCGAGCGGCATCGACCTGCTGCTGCTTGGCGAGCACGGTAGCCAGGTCAACCAGGCATTCCGCCCTCAGTACCGGGGCGTCGGTATCCCGGACGAGCGCGTACGCCTGCTCGGCAAGGAGAAGTGCCTCGTTGGCGTGTCCGCCATTGCTCAGCGCGCGTGCGCGCACTCTCCGCCAAAGGCTCTGCGATTCCACGTCGTCGTCGGCCGCGTACTGCTCGGCCACCGCGGTGAACTCGAGAGCCTCGTCACCACGGCCCTGAGCCAGGAGCGCCTCCCCGAGCATGCCCGCCACGGTCGACAAGGTGTATCGCTCGCCGATCGACTCCAGCGTTTCGTAATCGCGGCGAAGCTCTCCCTCTGCCGCCTCCGGATCGCCGGCGAGGAGCTCCACGCTGCCCGAGTCCAGCCCTACAGTGGCCGCCATGACGGTTCCGCCCAGCTCTTCAAGGACCGAACGAGCTGCCCGGTAGCTCGTTCTGGCCTCATCGAACGAGCCGGCGAGCGCCTGAAGGTGCGCCAGCGCGCAGAGCACGACGCCTTCAGCCCGTCGGTCATCGGCCACCTCCTCTGCCGTGCGATGCGCGACGACAATCGCCTCCGCCACTGGCCGAGGCCCATACAGGGCGGAGAGCGCGATGGACATGAGGTTCCGTGTCTCGGCCCGACGATCCCCTGCCGACCTGGCATGCCGGACCGCCTCCTCGACGGCAGCCTCGGCGGCTCCGTAGTGACAGGCAGTGCCATGGACCCACCCGAGCAACCGCCAGGCTCTCACCAGTCCCCCGTGGTCACCCGCAGCTTCCAGGGAAGCAATGGCGTCCTGCGTTGTGCGAATCACTTCGTCGCTCATGCCCTGAGGATCGAGGGTGTAGCGCAGGTAGAGCATGACTAGCTCCGCGTTCGTCACCAATCTTGAGTCGTGGAGGTCACGAGCTGTCGCCATGGCATCTCCGGCGACGCCAGCCGAACGATCGAACTCGCCAAGCGCGGCCAGCACCTCCGCCAGGTGCAAGCGAAGCTCGACCGCGTCACGCTCGCCAGGATCGAGCAATCCGGCTGCGCGTTCCAGGAGGTTGGCAGCAGCGGGGCTGTCTCCGCGCGCGGAGGCACGTCGGCCCGCGACGGCAAGCTGGGCACTACCCCATCGTGCCAGCTCGCGGGCGTGTTCGTCGGCCGGTCCCAGCTCGCCGAGGTTTCTGACCGCCTGCTCGAGGTGATAGCCAATGATCTCCTCGGTGCCCAACGGTCCGGAGGACGAGCGAGCCTCGAGCCACCGCGCGAACCGTTCATGGAGGTCGGCACGTTCGCGTTTCAGCAGTGACCGATAGGCGCCGTCCTGGATCAGCGCGTGCTCGAATCGGACCGAGGGCTCGTCCATGAAGGTCGTCGGCTCCGGCCGGACGAACTGCCGCCTGGTCAGCCGCTCGAGGGAGCGCCCCACCACGGTGCTGAGCTCAGGAGGCGACATCGCCTGCACGGCACTCGGATAGAAGACGACGCCGATGACCGAGCCCTCTTGCAGCACCGACCGATCGTCCTCGGGCAGCCTGTCGAGCCGCGCTTCGATCACGGCCGCGACGGTGGGAGGCATGGCGATGGAGTCCACCCCATGGCTGAGTGCCCACGCCCCGTCCCGGCCCTGCCGGAGGACCTCCCCGTCAACAAGCATGGACACCATCTGCTCCACGAAGAGCGGATTCCCCTCAGCAGCTCGCGAGATCCTGTCGACGAGCTCTTCCGGGGCCGCCGAACCACCGAGCAGCGCGGCAATGATGGCGTGGCTGTCGTCGGCCGAAAGCGGCCGAAGGTCGATTCGAATCGCTCGCGGAACCTTCTCGGCCCAGTGCGGGTGCTCGTCGACCAGCTCCGCCCTGGCCGAGCCGATCACCAGCGCGGGTACGTCGCCCGCCGCACCCAGCTCCTCGATCAGGTCGAGCAGCGTCGGCTCCGCCCAATGGATGTCATCGAAGATGACCACCGCTGGCGCGGTGTCGCCAAGCCCCTGCAGCAGCGCACGGACCGCCCAGAACGTCTCCTCAAGGGCAAAGGTCGCGTCCGATAGACCGATGATGGATGCCAACCGGTCAACCACCCTGGTCCTCCCCCCGCATAACGCGGAAAGGCGCGGGAGCGCCTCAGTCCGATCCTGATCCTCTTCAATCCCTGCAGCGCCGCGGATGGCCTCGATCAGCGGCCAGAACGTGATTCCGTCCCCATACGACAGGCATCGGCCACGAAGGATGGTGCCCGGCGGATCGAGCGACGCGAGGAACTCGCTGATGAGTCGGGACTTCCCGACCCCGGCGCTTCCGAGCACTGTTACCAGGTGGCCAGCTTCGGTTCGAGTCGCCTCGGCGTGCGCCCGTCGGAGTCGAGCGAGCTCTTCCACCCGGCCGACCAGGGGCATTGCCAGGCGCGGACTCACGTCTGGCTCGAGCCTGATGGCCAACAGGCGGAAGGCGGCCACGCGATCGGCCTTTCCTTTGAGATCGAGCGGCTCCATCGGCTCAACCACGGCCGCATGCTTCACCAGCTCGTACGTCGTGGCTCCGATCAGCACCCCGTCCGTAGGCGCCGCCTGCTCGAGGCGGGCCGCCGTGTTCACGGTGTCACCACTTACCAGGCGTTGGGCACTCGAGGCGTCGCCGGCCACCACCTCCCCTGTGTGCACGCCTGTCCGGTTCTGGAGCCGAACGCCCCAGTTCCGCTCCATCTCGTCGTTGATGGAGCGCAATCTGGTCTGCATCTCGAGCGCGGCCCGGACGGCACGGATGGCGTCGTCCTCATGGACCGTTGGCAGCCCGAACACGGCCATGATGGCGTCGCCGATGTACTTCTCCACCGTTCCGCCATGCCGCCGGAGGACGGCCTGCATCTCAGCAAAGTAGAAGGTCAGCGCTTCGCGAACGGACTCAGTGTCGAGGCGTTCGCCAATGGCGGTCGAGTCCTTCAGGTCCGAGAAGACGACCGTGACGGTCTTCCGCACCTCGCGTGGTCCAACGTGGACCGTGAGCTGCGAGCCACACATGCCGCAGATCCGGAACCGATCGGGATTCGCCTCCCCGCACTGCGGACATATGACCATGCTGCGAGTCTAGGACGGGGCGATCCCCCAAATGCGCGGCGCCGACCACCGCTCATGGCGTCAGGAGCCGCCGCGCCACCTTCCATTCGTCGAGGTGAGCACGACGATCGTGATCTCGCCGCGAATCCGCGCGATCGAAAGCGTGCACGGATCAGGCGCAGCGATCCCGCTCGTACTGTCACATCGCGGTAGCGGTGCGTCGTCGTGGAACATCACGATCTCGTTGAGCTGGGTGGACGGGGGGAGGGCAGAGGGATGGTATCGGAAGGTGATGCGCAGTGGCTGTGCTGCCGTTGTGGTCGGCGCGGTGATGTCCGCCTGCTGACCGAAGCACGTGAAACCGCTCGCGCATGAGGTGATCGGGCCTTCGCTGATCGTCACCTCTCCGGGGTATCCCGGTGGCACGGCCACCTCGGTGGTCATCTGGTCCTTGCGCGAGGTCCCCCCGCGCCCGCCGGTCTTAACCGTTCCGCCTGCGGCCGTGATCCATCCACTGGCTGTGTCGGGATCAGAAGCCGCTGGTTCGATCGTGGACGTGGCGGCCGACATGTTGTTCGCCGTGTCAGGGTCCATCTGGTCGCCGTTCACGGAGACCATGTTCGTGACCGCGGTGGCGGTCGTGACCGCGGGACAGCCGACGGTGATCGACACCGTCACCGTCTCCCCGGGTGCCAGGCTTGCGATGACACAGGTCACGACTCCTGAGGCGAACGTACACGCTGCCCCTTCGGCACTATTGAATGTGACGCTGGCAGGCAGGATGTCCGTCACGACGACGTTCGTGGCTGAGTCAGGTCCGAGGTTCGTGACGCTCACCGTGTAGTTGAGGGCGTTCCCGCCGGTGACTGGATCCGGCGCATCGGTCTGACTGACATTCAGATCCGCAGACGGCAGAATCGGCAGGCTGAAGGTGGCGGTCACGCTGTGGTCGCCGTCCATGGTCAGGATGCAGTCACCGCTGCCGGAGCAGTCACCGCTCCAGCCACTGAACAGCGAGCCGGCATCCGGGCTGGCGGTCAGGGTCACGCTGCTGCCGGCGCTGTAGGGCGCGCTGCAGGTCAGGCCGCAGTCGATGCCGGCCGGGAGGCTGGTCACCGTCCCGCTGCCGTCACCGGCGGGGGTCACGTCCAGGGTGTAGGTCGGCAGGCTGAAGGTGGCGGTCACGCTGTGGTCGCCGTCCATGGTCAGGATGCAGTCACCGCTGCCGGAGCAGTCACCGCTCCAGCCACTGAACAGCGAGCCGGCATCCGGGCTGGCGGTCAGGGTCACGCTGCTGCCGGCGCTGTAGGGCGCGCTGCAGGTCAGGCCGCAGTCGATGCCGGCCGGGAGGCTGGTCACCGTCCCGCTGCCGTCACCGGCGGGGGTCACGTCCAGGGTGTAGGTCGGCAGGCTGAAGGTGGCGGTCACGCTGTGGTCGCCGTCCATGGTCAGGATGCAGTCACCGCTGCCGGAGCAGTCACCGCTCCAGCCACTGAACAGCGAGCCGGCATTCGGGCTGGCGGTCAGGGTCACGCTGCTGCCGGCGCTGTAGGGCGCGCTGCAGGTCAGGCCGCAGTCGATGCCGGCCGGGAGGCTGGTCACCGTCCCGCTGCCGTCACCGGCGGGGGTCACGTCCAGGGTGTAGGTCGGCAGGCTGAAGGTGGCGGTCACGCTGTGGTCGCCGTCCATGGTCAGGATGCAGTCACCGCTGCCGGAGCAGTCACCGCTCCAGCCACTGAACAGCGAGCCGGCATTCGGGCTGGCGGTCAGGGTCACGCTGCTGCCGGCGCTGTAGGGCGCGCTGCAGGTCAGGCCGCAGTCGATGCCGGCCGGGAGGCTGGTCACCGTCCCGCTGCCGTCACCGGCGGGGGTCACGTCCAGGGTGTAGGTCGGCAGGCTGAAGGTGGCGGTCACGCTGTGGTCGCCGTCCATGGTCAGGATGCAGTCACCGCTGCCGGAGCAGTCACCGCTCCAGCCACTGAACAGCGAGCCGGCATCCGGGCTGGCGGTCAGGGTCACGCTGCTGCCGGCGCTGTAGGGCGCGCTGCAGGTCAGGCCGCAGTCGATGCCGGCCGGGAGGCTGGTCACCGTCCCGCTGCCGTCACCGGCGGGGGTCACGTCCAGGGTGTAGGTCGGCAGGCTGAAGGTGGCGGTCACGCTGTGGTCGCCGTCCATGGTCAGGATGCAGTCACCGCTGCCGGAGCAGTCACCGCTCCAGCCACTGAACAGCGAGCCGGCATCCGGGCTGGCGGTCAGGGTCACGCTGCTGCCGGCGCTGTAGGGCGCGCTGCAGGTCAGGCCGCAGTCGATGCCGGCCGGGAGGCTGGTCACCGTCCCGCTGCCGTCACCGGCGGGGGTCACGTCCAGGGTGTAGGTGCCCGCGAGGACATCGATCGAGATGGTCTGGGTCGTGCTCGTCAGGCTCGAGGTGCAGGCCGGCAGACCACCGGTGCAGTTGTCAGGGTCGCCGCGATCGGTCACGCGATAGGTGAACGAGTCGGCGCCGGCGTACCCGGCGTCGGGTGCGTACGTGAATACCGGCCCGGACCCCGACAGGCTGCCGTGCAGCGGGCTGTCGACGATCTCGTAGGTGAGGTCCGCCGTGGCGGTCTCAATGTCGGCAACCAGGGGACCGAGGTTGATGTCGAGCGGCGTGTCCTGTGGGGGTGTGACGGCGTCATCGGCGGCCGTGGGCTGGTCGTTAACTGGCAGGACCGTAAGGTTTGCGATCGCACTCGCGAAGGCGCCGCGCCCGTCGGATATCTGGTAGGTGAAGCTGTCGAGACCGTTGTAGTTGGCGTCGGGTGTGTAGAGCACCCGCTGGGTGCCTGCATCAACGGTTGCCGTTCCGTGCTGCGGGGCAACGGTGACCGCGTTCAGAGAGATCGGATCGGTGTCGGGATCGGTGTCGTTGGCCAGGACATCGAGCAAGTTGTCGACCGAGTCCTCGATCGATCCGAACGAGTCACCGACCGCGGATGGCGGCTGGTTGGCGCCGGCGGTGCATTCACCCGATGGGGCGTTGAATGCCACGAGGTGGTCGACGAAGGCGCCCGAGTCAAAGATCTCGTCATTGGCATCGAAGATGGACAGGTACAGCGCGTGCGATCCGGGCGTGACAGGCGTTCGGACCGCCAGCAGGCTGGTCAGCCCGTTGTAGGCGACGCCGGCATCGGTGACCACCGTAGAGGCGTCGAAGAACGCGCTGTTCACGCTCACGACCCCCCCGAGGTGGTCGAAGGCGAAGTTGTTCGGGGCGGAAATGATGTTGCCACTGACGGACCAGGTCGACGTGTCGAGCTCGGCCAGGAAGGCGTCGTTGAACGCGCCGACGTATTGCGGATACTCCTCAGAACCGAAGACCAGGTCGAAACCAAGGCAATTCATTCCGGTGGGTACGCCAAGATCCAGCTTCAGGATCGAGACATCCTGCGCACCGCGAAGCGAAAGGCCGTTGGCAGTCGAGAGGAACGTGCCGGGGTCCGGGTTCTCAACGCCCGCCGCCGTGCCGGTCGTCAGCAGACCCAGCGTCGCGCCGTCCGGCGTCATGTGGGCGGGATGGACGCCGGTGGCAGCAGATGCGCCCGCCGAGCTGCATGCGATCCACTCCTGGCCCGTGACGATGCCGCCGCCGTCAATCGCGTCGGCAAGGACCGGGCAGGCCAGGACCGTGATCGTGACGGTGCCGACGTCAGTCAGCTCTCCGTCTGAAACGGTGTAGTCGAAGGTATCTCCGCCGATGTACCCGGCGTTGGGTGTGTAGATGCATTCGGTGCCGGATGAGCAGTCAACCGTCCCGTTGGCAGGTGCCGTGTTGTTCGTGACGGAGAGCGTGTCGAAGTCGGGATCGGTGTCATTGCCGAGCACGTCGATCGTGGTCGGTCGCGTTTCGTTGGTGGACGCGTCGTCATCGGTCGCCGTCGGCGGATTGTTCGGTCCGCTGACCGTCGTTGTCTGCGCGGCCGTGTTGTTGGCGGTGTCCGAATCGGCCTGGTCGCCGGTCACGGTGGCAGAGTTGGTCACATCGGTGGTGGTGCCAACCACGGGGGCGGTCACGACCAGCGTGACGGTGGCGACGGCGCCCGGAGCCAGGCTACCGATGTCGCAGCTCACCGTTCCGCTCGTCTCCGCGCAGCTTCCGACATCCGAATCGGCAGAGACGAAAGAGACCTCCGACGGCAGGGTGTCGTCCATCGTGACACCGGTTGCCGCATCGGGGCCGTTGTTGGTGACCGTGATCGTGTAGGTGATGTCCGTCCCGCTGTCCACTGGGTCGACGGCATCGGCCTTTGTGATCTGGAGGTCCGCAGTGGGTGGGGGCGGCGCGCCGTTGCGCACCGGGAAGACGTAGACGCCCGGTGTGGAGCTGTTGCGCATGTTGTGGACCAGTCCGGTGGCCAGGTTGGAATCCAGCAGGCCGCCGTTGACTGCCGAACCCGGCAGCTCCAGTGACCCGCCCAGGTCGCCGGTGTCGCCATTTGAGTAGCCGGCCCGGGCCGATATCCCGCCAAGTCCACCAACGCCACTGCTGGCATCACCGGTCTCCCACTCGACCTGGCGGTAGGTGAAGATCATGTCGAAGTCCCCGGCCGCGACGTCCGAGCGGTCCACCAGCAAGAGGTCGAAGTCGTTCAGCAGGTCGTCGTGTCCCGCGTAGTACCCCACCCCGCTCCACTCGACGCAGAACGCAGGGTGTCCTTCGAACGTGGTCTGGCCGTAGGTGACCGGCGCTGAGCCGGCGGCCCGCGTGTCCACGTCCGCCCAGAAGGGCGCGATGATCGGAAGCCCAGTGCCCACGATCGGATCGGGCGTGAAGGCAACCAGCGGTTCGGTGAAGGTGACGTTCCCGTTGTTGTTGACGTACAGCTGGGAGTAATCGCTACCGAAGAAGTTGATCGTGAAGCCGATGTCGACGAGGCCGGTGGACCCATCGTCATTCGGCGCCAGTGTGTTGGAGGTGCAGGTCGGCGTACGGACGGCGGTCGTCTCGATGACGTCATTGTTCGACAGGTCGGGGTCGGTCGGCGAAGACGCTGAAACGCTGGCGGCGCTCGACAGCGTGGTCTCGAAGCTCGGCGCGGTGACCACGATCGTCACGATCTGCGTGCTGGATGCCCCGATATCCCCGAGGTCGCAGGTAACCGTCCCACTCGCTTCCGCACACGACAGGGCCGGTTCGGCAGAGACGAAGGTAGCGTCCCCCGGCAGCGTGTCGACCAGCGTCACCCCGGTGGCCGGCACCGGACCCAGGTTCGTGACATCGACGGTGTAGGTTACGGCGCCCCCAGGCGCCACGGGGTCAGGGGCATCGGATTTCGTCACCGCCAGATCCGCCGCTGGCATGACGACCTGGGTGTCCTCGGTCGAGTTGTTGTTCGCGGGGTCGGTGTCGTCCTGGTCCGCCGACACGCCGACCGAATTCGTGATCGTGGCTGGCGTCCCTGGAGCAGTAACCGTGACATCCACGTCGACGCTGTCGAAGTAGGCGACGGTGCCGAGGCCACAGGTGACGATCCCCGCGGCCTCGCCGCACGACCCGCTCGTGGGCGTGGCCGACACGAACGTCGAGCCTGTCGGCAACGTATCGGTCATCGTCACGTTGGTCGCGTCGAGTGGGCCGCCGTTGCCAACGGTGACGGTGTAGGTGACGCTGTCGCCAGTGCCAACCGGATCGGCCGAATCGAACTGGTAGATTGACAGGTCCGCGCTGGGTGCCACGACCTCGATATCAATGGATGTCGTGTTGTCGTCCGGGTACGCGTCCGCCTGGTCCCCCGTCACCTCGACAGAATTCGTGATGGTGCCCGGGCTGGCCGGGGCCACAACCGCGATCTCGACCTGCGCGAAATCGGATGCTGCCAGATCTCCCAGTATGCAGGTGACGACGCCGGCAGCTTGCGTGCACCCGGGGGATGCGGATTGAAAGGCAACGCCAGCGGGAAGCGTGTCGGCGAGGACGACCCCGGTGGCATCGAGTGTGCCGGAGTTGTCCACCTCGACGGTGTAGGTCAATGGTGCGCCCGTTACCACGGGCGACGCATCCGCGTAGGCGTAGACGGACAGGTCAACCTGCGGCTCAAACACCGACGTCGTCCAGTCCGCTACGTTGTCGGCGGTGTTCGGATCTACTTCGGCGCCCTGCACAGTGGCCGAGTTCGTGATGTCGCCGGTCGTCGCGGGCGCCGTGACGGACAGCGTGATGGTTGGGAACGTGCCGGTGCTCACAGATCCGAGGTCGCAGGTCACCACACCAGCGGCTTCATCGCATGTGCCCTGTGTGGGCGAAGCGCTGCCGAACGTGACGCCGGCCGGCAGGGTGTCCGTCACCGTGACGCCGGTGGCAGATGCGGGGCCTCCATTGAAGAGCTCGATCAGGTAGGAGAAGTCCGCGCCGGTGGCAACACCGTCCGGGCCACTCTGGTAGATCGTGAGGTCAGCATCGGTGACGGCGGCCTGGACCATCCGAGGCGCGATGTTGGGTGATGCGACGGCGACGAGGAACGCCAGGAGCACCAAAAGAGTCGAAACGCGTCGCGAGCGCTGGGCCCGGCCATAGGCGGACGCGGACAGCGAATCAGGCAGCCGGCGCGGGGTCATGGGCACCTCCCCTGCACCGCATTGCTCGGGGTAGCATCGCGGCTCTGCCAGCTACCCTAGTACAAAGGTCCCGGGTTGGCTAGCCCCTGCAATGTGCGTCGCGGTCTGTTGCCGCCGTGGGTTTCCGGGCCCCGCAAGGAGTCGCTGGACCGCGGTCGGGGGCGGGTGACAGCGCGCTTGGCTCTCGCTTCCGGCGCGAGGACCCGTCGACGGTCCCCCGGTAGTCAGCCCGCGCAAGCAGGGCGCGCCGCTCACCCGGATCTGTGCACTCCGCACAAACAGGCCGGCCACCGATCCGCGGACGCGGTCCGATACTCTGGGCGGCGGCCCCGCAGGGCCAGGAGGTGTGCACATGACCGATTTCGTGGCCGAGACGACGAACCTGCTTGCCCGCACGCCGGAGGTGCTGCGTGCGCTGCTCCGTGGCCTGCCACCGGCGTGGATCGACACGCCCGACACTGCCGATGGATGGCGTCCGCGCGACGTGGTCGGGCACCTCATCACCGCGGACCAGACGGACTGGATGTCGCGCACGCGCCGGATCCTGGAGGAAGGCATAGCGCGCCCGTTCGACCGCTTCGAGCGGTTCGCCATGCTCGAGCGCGACGCCGGGGTCCCGCTCGACGAGCTGATCGAGCGCTTCGCAACCCTCCGGGCGGAGAACCTCGCCACCCTGCCGGAAATGGTCGGCGACGCGGACCTCGATCGACGTGGCCTCCACCCGTCCCTGGGCGAGGTGACCCTGCGGCAGCTCCTTTCCACGTGGGCCGTCCACGACCTCGATCACGTCAGCCAGGTATACGCGGGCCTCGCCGGCTCGCACGACGCCGCGGTCGGCCCGTGGAAGGAGTTCCTGGGGATCCTGCTGCGCCGGGACGACCCGTCGGCGATCCCGGGGTAGCGGGCCGCGAACAACGGAACAGTCGCCTCCATATCGGGACTCTTGGACCTGTACGAGAAGCCCGCGGCCGACGAGGATCGCGCTGGCCGAGGACGCTCCGCGATCGTATGGGAGACGACGCGATGCACTACCTGCGCAACCTTGGACGGCGAAAGCTGCGGACCACGCTGACCGTCCTTGGCATCACCATCGGCATTTGGGCCCTGGTGGTCTTCGGGTCCATGGCCAACAAGATCACCGCCCTGGTCCAGGGCGGCAGCTCGTACTACGCCGACAAGGTCATCGTCAGCGACAGCTCCGGCGGCACGGGCGGCTTCAGCGCCGCGCCGATGTCTCTCGCCGTGGCCGACCAGCTCACTGCCGTGCCCGGCATCGACGTCGTGGTGCCGACCGTGATGATGCTCATGGACGAGCAACCATCCGGCGTGTCGATGGGCGTGCCGCCCATGATCGGCGGCCAGGTCCCCGGCGCGACCCAGGGACGCGAGACCTTCGAGACGACCTACGCAACCGGCCGCGGGCTCGCGACCTCCGACGAGGGCCAGAGCGTCACCGTGCTCGGGTCGGACATCGCCCAGAAGTACGAGAAGCAGGTGGGCGATACGATCGAGCTGCGAGGGGTCCCCTTCACCGTGGTGGGAATCCTGGAGCCGACTCTGACGGCTCCTGACCAGGAGGCGATGGTTCCGATGAGGGCGGCGCAGCAGCTGCTGGTCGCCTCCCTTCCACCCATCGTCCAGCAGGGAGTCTCGGCGAACCAGGTGGCCACCTCGATGGTCGTCTACCTCAAGGATGGGGCGGATCCGGAGACCGTGGCGGCGCAGATTCGCCGCACCCTGCCCGACGTGGCGACGATGACCGGCAAGGACTTCGACGAGCAGATCGGGTCCGCGACCGCGATGCTGAACGCGATCCTGGTCGGCATCGCCCTGATCAGCCTGGTGGTGGGCGGACTGTCGGTGATCAACACCATGGCCATGGCCATCGCGGAGCGGACGCGGGAGATCGGCATCAAGCGTGCCATTGGAGGCAGCCGGTTCCGGATCGTGCGTGAGCTGGTGGCCGAGTCGGCGTTGATCGGCTTCATCGGGGGCAGCATCGGGCTCGCCCTGGGAGCCGTCGTCGTCTTCTTCGGCAATGAGGCTGGACGATCTTCGGGGACCGTCCTCTTCCAGCTGACGACCAGCACGGCGATCACCGCCGTCCTGTACGCGACCATCCTCGGTGCGCTCGCCGGATTCGTCCCGGCCCTCAGCGCAGCGCGGCTCGATCCGATCACCGCGCTGCGCTACGAATGACCACCGTGCAGCGATTCGGAGAGCGAACGATGTCACTTCTCGAAGGCCGCAATCTGCGGAAGACCTACCGGTTGAGCCGGCGGAACACGGTCAGGGCCCTGCGCGGCGTGGACGTCACCGTTGAGCGCGGCGAGATGATCGCGATCATGGGACCGTCCGGCTCAGGGAAGAGCACCCTGATGCACATCCTGGGCCTCCTCCACGCTCCCGACCCGGACGGTGGTCCGGCCCCTGAGCTGCGCTTCGATGGGCGCGAGATGGTGGGGCTCAAGGACAGCGAGCGAACTCGCATGCGGGCGAGCACCATGGGGTTCGTGTTCCAGGACTTCAACCTGGTCCCGACCCTGACCGCGCTCGAGAACGTCCTGCTCGCGGCTGACTACGCGGGCATCCGCGGGTCGAAGGCGAGGGCCGCCGCCGTGGAGGCCCTGGATCTCGTCGGGCTCGCGGATCGCGGCGGTCACCGTCCCGCCGAGCTCTCGGGTGGTGAGCAGCAAAGGGTCGCGATCGCGCGGGCGCTCGTGAACCGTCCGGCCCTGATCCTCGCCGACGAGCCCACCGGCAACCTCGACTCGGAGCGCAGCAACGAGGTGCTGGTCATGCTCCGGGAGTTCAACCGCGCACACGGCCAGACGATCATCCTGGTGACGCACGACAGCGAGGTCGGTGACGCCTGCGACCGGATCGTCCGGGTGCGAGACGGGAAGATCCAGGAGCCGTTCGAGGAGCCCGCGATCGGGCCCGAGTCGGCGCCTACGCGGGTCGAGCGGGTCCTCGCCCCCGCCTAGGACGACGGGCCGGCGGGTGCACCATCGCACCTGCCGGCCTCTCAGTCACGGAGCGCACGCTCCATGCGACGATCCGGCACGATCCAGATGATGGCGACCGCCGCGTAGATCGCCATGGCCGCCGCCGGCGCGACGAGCGCAATGGGGATCGCCACCAGGTACAGGATGGGCGAGATGGTCCCCTTGACGTCGCGGCCCACGGCCTTCGCCAGCGCCGGCGACTGGCCCGGGGCGCGGATCAACGACTGCACGAGCACGTAGTACGCGAGTGCCGCCAGCAGGAGGAGCAGCCCGTACACCGCCACCGGCACCGCCCCGAAGCGCGATCGGCCCACCCATGCCGTGCCGAACGGGAAGAGGGACAACCAGAAGAGCAGGTGGAGGTTTGCCCACAGGACAGGGCCGTGCACCGTGGTGGTCGCCTGCAGCAGGTGGTGGTGGTTGGCCCAGTAGATGCCCAGCAGGACGAAGCTCAGCACGTAGCTCACGAAGGTAGGCCACAGTGGGGCCAGGTCACCAATGGCGGCGCCGTCGGGCGGACGAAGCTCCAGCACCATGATCGTGATGATGATGGCAATCACGCCGTCGCTGAATGCCTCGAGACGCCCCTTGCTCACCCGTTCACCTGTCGCACCCGTTTCTCCCGTCCGTGGGGCGGCATGCTACCGCGTGCAACCGGGCGGGCGATGAGAAATGCCGGCCAGGGCCGTCATTCCGCGTGAGGCACCCAAGCGACCGCAGGCCATGAAGGAGAACCCATGAACGACCATGCCGCGACGACGGGGATCAGCGGGGTTTCCACGGTCGCCGTCCCGGTGACCGACCAGGAGCGCGCCCTTGCCTTCTACGTCGGCACGCTCGGCTTCGAGGTGCGGCGTGATGCCCCGTTCGGGCCCGGAATGCGATGGATCGAGGTTGCCCCGCCGGGTGCGCCCACCACGATCGCCCTGCCACCCCGCGGCGACGTGGCCCCTGGGATCGACACCGGGATCCGTCTCACCACCCGCGACGCGGAGGCCGACCATGCCGCGCTCCTCGCGCGAGGCGTGGTGGTGTCCGAGGTCCTCCATTTCGGGCCCGGCGTTCCGCCGATGTTCACGCTGCGTGACCCGGACGGGAACACGCTCTACGTCGTGGAGGCCATGGCGTAGGTCGCCGGTGGGGGCTCCGACACCAGTTGTTGGCGATGGGCATCTGACGCCCCGCGCCGAGGGCTGCATCCCGATCAGGAATCGAGAAGCGCCCGTTGTGGCCCGCCGGGTACATTCGTGGGGAACACACCAGTCCCTCGCGGCACATGGAGCGGATCATGTCCTACGTCGTGGATTTCACCACCGTCTCGACCATCGGCCTGGAGTCCTCGCCGGTGGCGCCGGCGCTCGCCGGCCTGCGGGCGAACGAGGCTCGCTACTTCAAGAACAAGTACGACCATGTCTTCACGGTGCAGCCGGCGAGCGAGGCCACCGAGGCCGTCGACCGGGTGCACCGCATCCTCCGCGACGAGCGCGGCATCAGCATCGCGGCCCGGCCCCTGGAGGCGACCGACTTCGCGGTCGAGAACATCCGGTGGACCTACGTCTTCTACGAGAGCGGTCTGTCGATCAACGTCCTCTACACCCTCGACGACGCCGGAAAGCGCGCGGTGGGCTTCAAGCTCTCCGACGGAATGGACGTCCCCGACGAGCTCGCATCCTTCAAGTTCGCGCGGCAGAAGTCCCGGCTGGCCGGGACCATCCGTGGCTCGTTCTTCGTCATCAAGGGCGCGTACTGACCCCGGCTCAGGGTCGAATCGCAACGGCTCCTACAGGTTGCCGGGCCTATCGGCTGCGCACGGGTCGTTTGTCACCATCATCGGCGCCGATCGCTGCCAACGTGTCCAGGCAGCTCAGCTAGTGCCGGCGACCGCAAGTCCGCGCAGGACGAGATCAATGACGAGGGTGCGCGCCCGGGTACTCGGGACCTCGTGTGCGCTGCGCAGATGAAGGTACGTCCAGCAGACGGTGTTGAAGACGACCTCCGCCGTCTCGAGCAGGTCGCCCTCGACCGGCCGGAGGCTGCCGTCGGCCGCGCCTTCGGACAAGAATCGCGCAAACGGGTCGACGAAGTTCACGCCGGCGGCGCCGTGCTGCTCGCGGAACCCGTGGTGGAACGCGCGATCCGACGCGACGAGCAGGGGGATGTGACGGTCCACCACGTCGCACAGGCGCTCGAGACCCAGCCGGAGTCGCTGGGCGCCGTCGCCGTCGGCGGTCAGCACCGGCCAGAGGGTCTCCCGGAAGTCGACGCCCAGCCGGTCGAGGAGCGCGCCGATGAGCCGCTCGCGCGTGATGCCCTGCCGCCAGGTGGTGACGCGTGACATTCCTGCGCGTTCGGCAACGCGCTCCTGGGTGAGCCCGTCCCAGCCCGATTCGGCCAGGACCGAGGTGGCGGCATCGACCAGGCGGGTGTCGAGCGCGCTCGCCGGCTCCTGGCGGATCCGTTGCCTCGAAGTGGACATCGCCGGTCATCATAGCAGAACGAGTAGCATCAGTCCATCCTTGACGCATCATGGATGTTGCATGTAGGATTCAGCGACGATGCACGCTGAAGGAGCAACCGATGCAATTGCCATATGAGGAGCCCCACGTGGCGCGGCAACCCGGGCCCCGTGTCATTCCGGAGCCGCCGCGGCGCGGCGAACCCGGCGGGAAGCCATGCGGGATCTGCTCCAGCGAGGCGGCCACCGCTGCGGTCTGGTCGGACGAGCACTGGACACTCCATCCCCCGGTGAGTGGGAGCCTGCCGGGGGCCGTGTGGCTCGCCAGCCGCGTCCATGTCGACTCGTTCGCCGACCTGCCGCCGGCCGAGGCCGCCTCGTTCGGGCCGATCGTGGCCCGCATCGAGCGGGCCATCCTGAGCCTGGGCGGCATCGGGCGTGTCCACCTCTACCGCTGGGGCGACGGTGGGGCCCACTTCCACGTCTGGTTCATCCCGCGCCCACTGGGAATGCTCGAGGCATCGGGGATGATGCTGCCGCTCTGGGAGGACGTCCTTCCCAATGTGACCGATGAGGAGCTCGCGGATGCGGCGCGCCGCATTGCAGAAGCCATGGACGCCGGCTGACGCCGTGGCGCGGCCCGCGTCGGCGCTCGAGGTCCTGGGCGCGGCGACGTCGGGATCGCGGCCGCGGGGCTCGTTGCCCTCATGTCTGGGCGCATGCCCCCCATCGTGGTCGTGGCGGCCTGTGCACTGGCCGGGCAGCTCATCGGTATCTGAAAGGAGGACGTGATGCGGATTGGCGTGATCCTGCCAGGTGGGACGGCAGACGAGCAGCTTCAGCAGGCGGTCATAGCGGAAGAAGCCGGTTGGGATGGCGTCTTTGTGTGGGAGGCGGCCTACGGGGTCGATGCCTGGACCCTGCTGGGCGCGATGGCGTCGGTAACGCGCCGGATCAAGCTCGGCACCCTGCTGACACCACTCCCCTGGCGCCGGCCATGGAAGCTCGCCAGCCAGGTCGCGACCCTCGATCAGCTGTCCGAAGGCCGAGCCATCCTCACCGTCGGCATCGGGGCGCTGAACGACGACCTGCCGGTGACCGGCGAGACCACCGACGTCCGGGCGCGGGCCGCGCTCCTCGACGAGGGGATCGACCTGCTGCGGGAGCTCTGGTCCGGAAGCCAGGTGCACCGAGGGAACGCCTACCGCTTCGAATGCGACCTCCCCGATCAGCTCGAGGTGGGCCGACCGGTCCAGGACCGGATTCCCATCTGGGTCGTCGGTGTCTGGCCCGCCGAGCGATCCATGCGCCGCGTGCTGCGGTGCGACGGGGTGGTGCCGCAGTACAACCTCGGCGGCCGGGAGGAGGGCCCAGACGACGCCCGCGCCGTCCACGACTGGCTCGTGGCGCATGGCGCCAGCGAGGGCTTTGACATCGTGGCTCAGGGGCAAACGCCGGCATCCCCCGACGCAGCGTCCAGCATCATGCAGCCATGGGCTGATGCCGGATGTACGTGGTGGCTGGAGACGAATTGGGAGATGCCGCACCATGTCGACGAGCGGATGGTCCAGGTCAGGCAGCGCATTGCCGCTGGTCCGCTGGCGACCCGCGGACAGACGGGCTGATGCTGCCGAGCCCTACCAGCTTGCTGCGCATGTCCGTCGCCGTCCACCCGACGCGGGGGCGGCTACGCCAGACGCACCTGCGTTCCCGCAACGCGGTCATGGAGCGCTCGATGCCCTCGATCGACCAGGGTCAGAACGATCGTGCCCGCCACCAGCAGCCAGGCGGCACCCAGGAGCAGTGTCCCGGCGAGTGACCCGCCTGATCCGGCAAATGCAAACTGCCATATCGCCGCATGCGAGAGCTCCCACGGCAGGAATTTCACGGCGGTCCGAACTACCGAGCGACCAATCCCGATGCCCAGACCTCCGTCAGTCACCACCCGCAGCCCCAGCCTGCGCTTGCCCAGGGTCGCTCCGCCCCGCGCCGCCTCCGAGAGCACGAAGTAAGCCGAGACCGGGAGCGTGAGCAGCGCGAACCCCGCCAGCTCCCCGGTGGCCGAGTTGCTGAACACGGTCTCCACGACAGCAGGCGAGACCTGCCGAAGTCCCCATCCCGCAATGGTCACGACGGCCAGATACACGGCGACGACCGCGTAGTCGACGCCCACCGCGGCCAGGCGGCGCGATATCGGTGCGATGCGGAAAGGCGGCACGGTCACGGACTCACCGGGCCCCGTCAGCTGCAGGATCCAGGGCGAACGATTCGCACGCCGTCGTCATGAAGGCCCGCTGCGCCGGGCTGATCTCCCGGCGGGCATTCCACACGATCTGGGTGAAGACCTCGAAGGTTGGCTTCCACGCCAGCCTCACGAGGCGCCCCGCTGCAACGTCGGCGTCGACCGCAACGCTGGGCACGACCGAGACGCCCATCCCGGACACGACGCACTGCTTCACCGTCTCGATGCTCGCGAACTCGAGGGCCCGGTCGGTCTGGACGTGAGCGTCGGCGAGCTGTTGCTCGAACTGGCCCCGATAGGCGCAGCCATGGTCCGGTGCCTCGGGCAGGAGCAGCGGCTCGCCATCGAGGTCCCTGGGGGACACCTTGCGGGCCGATGCCAGCCGATGGCCAGGGGCCGCGATGACGCTTATCGGCTCGGCGGTGAGGACGGTGGAATCAAAGCCTGCGAGCCGAAGTGGTGTGTCGAAAACGACCGCGACGTCGATCTCGCCCGCGGCGACCGCCCGTCGAGTCCCAGTGCGGAACCGCCCGGTGGGCGTTGGCCGGAGATCAACCATTACGCGCGGGTGGGTCGCCCGGAGCCGATTCAGGATGGTGGGGACGCGGTAGGTGAGAAGCGATTCAGGGGCACTGACCGTCACCGTGCCCACCGGCTCGCCCGCCTCCGTCCCTGCCCCCGTCGCGGCCGAGCGCGCCTGGAGCGCGATGGCGAGGAGGCGCTCCGCGTGGGGTAGCAGCGCCTGGCCGGCCGGGGTGAGGACGATCGTCCGCGGGAGGCGGTCGAACAACTGCACGCCGAGGTCGCGTTCCAGGGACTGGATCTGGGCGGTAATGGTCGACTGCACGTAGCCCAGGCGGTTCGCGGCTCTGCTGAAGCTCGATTGGCGGGCGACCTCCCGAAAGGCCGCGAGCTCGCGGAGTTCCATCTATCGGGTTCCTCGATGAGTTCGTTCAAGAACATTCGTTGGACTTGATCGAATGCTAGTCCCACCGTGGCAGGCATGCAACCGGCGGCCATTGGCCGCCACTTCCTACCAAGGGCTAGATCCAGGGGAGATTCGAACCATGACGAGAGAGCCAACGGAGACTGTGCGAGGGCGGTTCCGGATCGTCTTCGCGCTATGCGCGATGTACTTCGCGGCCACCATCGCGACGATCGGATTCCTCGTGTGGGCGAGCGATGACCCTTCCCTGGTCACCACCGAAGCCTGGGTCCACGGGGTGATCCTGCTGCTCTCAGCCGGCGTCCTACTGCGGGTGACCCGACAGGCGGGGACGGGCAGCGCGCAGGCCTATCTGCGATTGCGGATCATCGCCGTGCTGATCCCCATCGCCAGCCTCACCGAGGCCGCGATCCCCGGCCTGTTCCCGGCCTGGATGCGCATCGAGCAGGCTGGCTATGGAGCGTGGCTCCTGCTGATTCTGGCTCTGAGCCTGACGCCGCGTGTGCGGGCCGCCTTCTCAACCTGATGACGCCGGCCACAACCCGAACGCCGGCCAGGACCGAGCTCCCGCCCGAGCTCTACTTTTTGGTGAGCGCCGTCTTCCACTACCTCGGCCCCTCGTTCGCCGTCCTGCTCTTCGCGTACGTCGACGTACTGGGCGTCGCCTGGCTGCGGATCGTGTCGGCGGCCGTTGTGCTCGCCGCATGGCGCCGCCCATGGCGAACCGTGGCAGGTCTCGACCCTGGCACGTGCCGCGTGGTCATGGCCTGGGGCGCCGTGCTGGCGGTCATGAACTGCGCCTTCTACCTGGCGATTGCCCGCCTTCCGCTCGGGACGGTTGCCGCCATCGAGTTCCTGCCGGTCATCGCCCTGGCGGCGCTCGGCAGCCGAACCCAGCGCAACATCGTCGCCCTGGCGCTGGCCGTGACGGGCGTCTACCTGCTCACCCGAGTCGTCCTGGTCGGCTCGCCGCTGGGCGTGGTCTTCGCGCTTGCCAATGCCGCCCTGTTCGCCATGTACATCGCCCTCGCCCATCGCGTCGCGCAGGCGGGCGCGGCCGCCGGGATCGACGCCCTCGCCGCCGCCATGCTCGTTGCGGCCGTGGTGGTCACGCCGATTGCCGGCTGGGCAGCACTGCCGGCATTCGCCATCCCGTTGGCGGTGCTCGCCGGCATCGGCGTCGGTGTCACGTCCTCGGTGATCCCGTACCTCACCGACCAGCTCGCAATGGCCCGCTTATCCCGCTCGTCGTATGCCCTGCTCGTGTCTCTGCTGCCAGCCACCGCCACCGCCATCGGCCTGGTCGTCCTTCGGCAGATCCCAACCCCCGCCGAAGCGGCCGGCGTTGGCCTGGTGGTCGCCGCGGTCGCCATCCATCGCAACCAGGAGGCCCTGTGATCATGAACGCACCACTCCGCATCGGCGCCAACTGCTGGAACCAATGGACCGATTGGCCTGCCCTCCTCGAAGCGGGCATCCGGGCCGACCGGCTCGGCTACGACACCCTGTGGACCTGGGACCACCTGTACCCCATCCTCGGCGACAGCCGCGGTCCCAACTACGAAGGCTGGCTGACCATCACCGCTTGGGCGGCACATACCCAACGTGTCCGCGTCGGCCTGATGGTGGGAGGCAACCCGTACCGCGAGCCGACGCTGGTCGCCAAGATGGCGACCAGCCTCGACCACATCAGCGCCGGTCGCGCCATCCTGGGCATTGGGGCGGCGTGGGCCGAGGAGGAAGCGCGCGACTTCGGATTCGACTTCGGCTCGGGCATCCCTGAGCGACTGCGCTGGCTGGGTGAGGCGTTGCCGATCATGCGTGGGATGCTGGATGGCAGCGAGCCTACGGCCTTCGGCCCGCGCTACCGAGCGCAGCACACGCGCAACCTGCCTCCGCCGATCCAGCCTCGCCTGCCGATCTTCCTGGGCGGCGGCGGCGAGAAGGTGACCCTGCGCCTGGTGGCGCAGTACGCCGACATGAACAACCTCGGCGGTGGCTTCGACGTCTGCCGGGCCAAGGACCAGATCCTGCTCCAGCACTGTGAGCGCGTCGGGCGTGACCCCTCCGAGATCGAGCGCACCGCATCGGTCGGGACCATCTTCATCCGCGACAGCGCCGCGCAGGCGCAGCGGGTTGGCCGTGCCGCCTTCGAGCAGAACCGCGCCAGGCCCTGGCACCCCCATTACGGCACCCCCGAGCAGGTCGCCGAGGAGCTGGCCCCGTACCTGGCGATCGGCTACCGGCACCTCATCGCCAACTTCCCCGCCCCCTACGACCCCGAGTCAATGACCCGCTTCGCGACCGAGGTACGGAATCTGCTCGCCCCGGCGGCGGGCGCTGAAGCAGCCAATCAGCCACGAGAGGAGCCAGCATGCGTCTGAACGGCATCCACTACGACATCGGCATTCCGACCATCGACGGGGCGTCGACGCGCCCCGACCTGCCCGGCAAGGTCATGGAGCGCGAGATTGCCGACATCGCGGACGGCCTCCACGCCAACGCCATCCGGATCACCGGAGAAGCAGTTGAGCGCATCGTGCAGGCCGGCGAGATCGCCGCCCGTCGTGGCCTCGAGGTCTGGCTGTCGCCGATGCTCCCCAACGCCGACGCATCGACCACCGAGGGCGCCATCGTGGCGTGCGCGCGGGCGGCTGAGGAGCTGCGGCGTAACGGCGCGAAGGCCACGCTGGTCATCGGCTGCGAGCTATCGGTCTTCATGACCGGGATCATGCCGGGCGCCACGCATGGCGACCGGTTGGCGCTGCTTGCCGACCCGGCACGCCTGATGGCCGAAGTGGTCGGGGCAGGACTCGACCCGCAGGCCGTGTTCGCCGAATTCCTGGGTTCGGCCGCAGCCACAGCGCGAGGGCTGTTCGGCGGCCCGATCAGCTATGCCGCCGGACTGTGGGAGCAGGTCGACTGGTCCATCTTCGACGTGGTCGGCATCGACGCGTACCGCGACGCGACGAACCACAACGGGTACCGAGATACCCTCCGCGGGCAGGTTCGCAACGGCAGGCCGGTCGTCGCCACCGAGTTCGGTTGCGCAACCTACCGCGGGGCGGCCGAGGCTGGAGGCATGGGCTGGGCGGTCATCGAGAAGAAGCCCGCGGCGAGGCTCCGCACAGGCGTGATCCGGGACGAGTCCGCCCAGGCAACCGAGATCCGCGAGCTCCTCGACGTCATGGCCTCGAGTGGCCTGGAGGGCGCGTTTGTCTACACCTACGTCGCGCCCAGCTACCCGTCCGACCCAGATCCCGAACGCGACCTGGATACGGCGTCGTTTGCCATGGTCCGCAGCTGGCCCGACGGCCGAACTGAGCCGAAGGCCGCCTATCACGCCGTTGCGGACCGATATGGCACGACCTGAGAAGGAGTCCCCTGTCTCGAGGGCTCACCGGTGGAGACGTGGCCCACCTGTTCCTGACGAAGCGGCCTCGTTCACCCGCAGGCCGGCGAGCGCGGCCACCCCGGGCGATGACTCCAGGCCGACGGTCGAAACGGTGGTGAATTCCACTCAGGCCTTCGCTTCCGAGGCCACGTTGCCCTGCTGGAGGATCCGGATCGGGTTACCGAACGGGTCGCGGAGGCCCATGTCCGTCCCATAGAAGTGCTCTGTCGGCTCCTGGGTGAAGTCGGTGACGCCACGCGCCTTGAGCGTCTCGTACAAGCCATGGGCATCGTCGGTGAGGAACACCAGGCCCACCAGTGCCCCTTTGGTGATGAGCTCTCGCAACTGCGCCGCGGTGGCCTCGTCGTGCAGCGGGGGGCCCGGCTGCTCCAGCGAGACCTCGGTTTCCGGCTGGCCCGGGACCCGGACCGTTAGCCAGCGGTAGTCGCCCTGGCGGACGTCGTTGCCTTTCTCGAGCCCGAGCTTGTTGACGTAGAAGGCGAGTGCCTCGTCCTTGTCGAGGACATAGATCGAGGCGACGTTGAGCCGCGTGATCATGTCGTGCTCTCCCTGCATGGTTCGATGTCCCAACCCTAGGACGCGGACGCCGCGACCGCTTCTCCAGAACTGCCCAACGGCGCACGCGCCCCAACGGCGTCGCGCGGCCGCATTGCCGCAAGCTGGACGCAGTTGGGCGCCACGATCGGCCCATGCCCCTGGCGATACTCAGAGGGCGGCTCGCCCACGATCTCGCGAAAAGTCCGGCTGAAGCTCCCGAGGCTCGTGAAGCCAACGTCGAAGCAGATCTCGGTGACCGGGCGGTCCGTTTCGCGAAGCAGGAACATCGAGCGTTCCACCCGTCGTCGCTGCAGGTACCGATGGGGCGTCTCGCCAAACACGGCACGGAAGCTGCGGCTGAAGTACGCCGGTGACACATGCGCCACAGCGGCAACGGTGCGGACGTCGAGCGGCTCCGCGTAGGCACGGTCCATCGCGTCGCGGGCTCGGAGCAAACGCCGGTTCAGATCTTCCGTTTCGCGGCTCACCGGGCAAGGCTACGCCCATCGGGGCGGATGGGAGCACGTCTGGTCGCCGCGGCGGAGAACAGCCGGAAGCACGGGCCGGGTCCGAGTTCGAAATCGAACAAATGGTCGGGGCGAGAGGATTTGAACCTCCGACCTCATCGTCCCGAACGATGCGCGCTACCTAACTGCGCCACGCCCCGACCGACACGGGCGCCCTCTCTGTGCGGGGCCCCGAGGACCGCAACCTTAGCAGCCAGTTCTGCGGCGGTCCACCGCCCACCCGGACGGTGGGCCGATGACGCCGCCGGGCTGAGCCCGGCGGCGCTCCCTCCGCTATCGGTCCTCTCAGGAGACGGAGGTCAGCACGGAGCCGGCTGAGCGTCGGCTGAGTGCGGCGTCGACCATGCGCCGGAACGTGTCGGGATCCTCCAGCGCCAGGTCGTAGCGGACCCGGATGACGGGCTTGGCCAGCTCCATGACCCGGGTCAGATCAATGGGCGTGGCGGCGAGCACCGCATCGGCCGGGACCGCATCGAGCGTCGTCCGCAGCTCCGCAATCTGTCGCTCGCTGTAGCCCATGGCCGGGACCAGGGGCTCGAGCTTGGGATACTTCGCCAGCACTTCGGCGATGCTGCCCACGGCGAACGGCCGCGGGTCGACCGGTGTGGCGCCCAGGCGCCGAGCCGCCACGATACCGGCGCCGTAGGTCATGCCGCCGTGCGTGAGCGTGGGCCCGTCCTCGACGACCACCACGCGACGCCCGGCGATTGGCGCATCGGTTGCCAGCTCGGAGCGTGCGGGCAGCACGACCGCGGTCGGGTTCACCGCTGCGATGTTGGCCTGCAGCGTTTCGAGCTGCTCCGGTGATGCCGAGTCGACCTTGTTGATGACGATCAGGTCGGCCATGCGGATGTTCGTCTCGCCGGGGTGGTAGCGCAGCTCGTCGCCGGCGCGCAGCGGATCCGCGACCACGATGTGGAGGTCTGGCCGGTAGAACGGCAGGTCGTTGTTGCCGCCGTCCCACAGGATCACATCCGCCTCGGCCTCGGCGCGCTCCAGGATGGCGCCATAGTCGACGCCCGCGAACACGACGTGCCCGGCGGCGATGTGCGGCTCGTACTCCTCGCGCTCCTCGATGGTGGTGTGCTCGGTGGCGAGATCGTCGAACGTCTCGAAGCGCTGCGCGCGCTGGAGCTCCAGGTCGCCGTACGGCATGGGATGACGGATCACCGCCACCCGCTGTCCCGCGTCGCGAAGGACGCCGGCGAGGTACCGCGTTGTCTGGCTCTTGCCCGATCCGGTGCGCACCGCGCAGACGCTGATCACCGGCTTTCGGCTGGCCAGCGCGGTCCGGTTGGGTCCCAGCAGCGAGAAGTCCGCACCGGCAGCGAGCGCGCGCGATGCGGCATGCATCACCGTCTCGTGGCTCACGTCGCTATAGGCGAAGACGACCTCGTCCACCTCGAAGCGGCGGATGATCTGGTCCAGCTCGTCCTCGGGCAGGATCGGGATCCCGGTCGGGTACCGGTCTCCGGCGAGCACCGCCGGGTAGCGCCGTCCCGCAATCCCGGGGATCTGGGTGGCGGTGAACGCCACGACCTCGACCCGGGGGTCGTCGCGATAGACGACGTTGAAGTTGTGAAAGTCGCGACCGGCCGCGCCCATGATCACGATCCGTCGGGGCATGGGATGGGCTCCTTGCTGCTGATTGACACCCAAGCATTGGTGCCCGCCGTGCAACGGCCCAAGGGTCACTGGTCACCAAGGCGGGGGGTCCTCCGGCATGCCCCGGGCTGTCGGTGCATTTCGTGCCGCACGGCTGCACGGCTGGGCGTCCAAAGGGGACGACCCGGCCGGCCCGAGCGCAGCCGTCGGCCCAACTTCCGTACACTCCGCAACGTGAAGGCACTCCGGGGTTGGGCCGAGGACGCGGACCTGCCGCTGATCGGAATCACGCTGGCAACCAAGCTCCTGGTCCTGGGGTTGGGGATCTTCGCGATCCTGGCCCTCGCGGGAGGTTCGCTGCACGCGCCCATCGACCTCCTGCAGCTGTGGAACCGATGGGACGCCCCGCATTACCAGGATCTCGCGGTGCTGGGCTACCGGGCCACCGACCCAGGGGTCCTGACCATCGACGGCTACGCGCGCGCCTACCCGGGCGACCTGCCGCTCTACATCGTCTTCTTCCCGCTCTTCCCCTGGCTGGTGGGGGCGGTCACCGTCGTGCTCCGCGATCCGCTCGTCTCCGCGTTCGTGGTCAGCGGCTTGGCCTCGCTGTTCGTGGCTCCCTTGCTGTACCGCCTCGTGCGCGACGACTTCGGGCACGCGGTGGGCATGCGCGCCGCCTGGTTTGCGCTCATCTTCCCGACCGCGTACTTCCTCCACATCGGCTACACCGAGAGCCTGTTTCTCGCGCTGGTGCTTGGCTCGTTTCTCGCAGCGCGCCACGACCGCTGGTGGCTTGCCGGCATCCTGGGCGGCCTCGCGGCCCTGGCGCGGGTCAACGGGCTGGTGCTCATCCCCGCCCTGGCTGCAGAGGCGTGGTACGCATGGCAGGCCGATCCGCAGCGGCGCGTGCGGCCGGCATGGATCGCCATCGGCCTGGTGGGGCTGGGCTTCCTTGGGTACCTCGCCCTCAACCAGGCGGTCTACGGCGACCCCCTGCGATTCCTCGTGGTCCAGAAGGAGCACTGGTTCAAGTCGCTGGCACCGCCCTGGGACGGGATCGGCGGGGTGATCGCCACCATCGGCTCCGCGGACTTCGATCGGGCTTTCATGTCGGGCTGGATGGAGCTCGCGTTCATCGGGCTGGGCTTCGCCGGGACGGTCTACGCCGCGTTCCGCTTCCGGACCAGCTGGTTCGTCTGGATGGCCGGCAACTGGCTGCTCTTCACGAGCACGAGCTTCGTGGTGAGCGTGCCGCGCTACAGCCTCACGCTCTTCCCCCTCTTCGCCTGGTTCGCGCTCGCCACGCGCAGCGTGGACCGGGTGGTCTCGCTGAGCCTCATCTCTCTCGCGGGATTCCTGTGGTTCGCGACCCAGTTCGCGCAGGGGCGCTGGGCGTTCTAGGCGAGCCGATGTAGGCTCGTCCGCATGCGCGGACGCGTGCTCCTCCTGGCGGCCGGGATCCTCCTGGCCGGCTGCGCCGCGCGGCCCGATGTCGCTCCGTCCGGCCAACCCCAGCCCGGTTCGCCCGGCACCGACGTCACCCTGCCGGGTGTCGGGGACGCGCTGCTCTGGGGGAACGGTCCGTACGGCCTCGTCCTCCTCCATGCGCCCGGAGACGACCGCTCGGCCTGGGCGGGACAGGCGGCCACCTTCGCGCGCGGACCGGATGACGGTCGTGGCGCCGCAAACGACCGGCGCCGATGCGCTGCGCGGGGTCATTGCCTGGCTGCGGGCACGCAGCGTGCCGCGGGTGGCCGTGGTCGCGGTGGGGGACGCCGGACGATCCGTGGCCGAGCTGGGAGCGACCGATCCGGCGCTCATCGACCAGGCGATCCTCGTCTCGCCACCCGCCGGGCTGGACTGGACCGCGCAGTTCCCCAAGCTGTTCGCCGCGTCCGAGGGCGAGAAGGCGGCCGGGGCCGCGCGCGAGGCGGCAGCGCAGGCCGGCGGCGCGTGGAACGTGCTGGACGTGGTGAGCGGCTCGGCCTCGGGATCGGCGATCTTCGCATCGGCGGCGGCGAGCGACCTGATGAGCGCGATCCTTCGCCGCCTTGACGAGCGCCGCTGATCACGTGCGCCGGACATGAAAGTGCCCCGAAGGAACCGCTTGCCCGGCCGTTGAGGTGATCTCCGGTCGAACCTGCTGCCCCTTCGGGACGACCCCATGGTGCCATCCGTTGCCGGCCGGCGACAATCCCCTTTCTCCACGACTTCATGGCCGTCCGTGCGCCTTATCCACATCCCGTCCCCAGCGCGTGTCTCCCCGCCTGTAACGGGGCTCGTACCAGAGACGAGCAACACCCGCGTTCGGAGACAAACCGTGACCACATCCCTCGTGCGCCGGGCCGCACCCGCCATCGTCGCCCTCTTCCTGCTGGCAGCCTGTGCGCCCGCCGGCGGCGGGTCGTCGAGCACGCCACCGGCTGCTGCCTCCGCGGCCGGAGGCCCGATGCTGTCCGTGGCCCAGACCTCGGCCGGGGCAGCCCTGACCGGCCAGGGCGGTCGGACGCTCTACGAGTTCGCCAAGGACACGAACGGGACCAGCGCCTGCACCGATACCTGCGCCTCGAACTGGCCGCCGCTCACGGTCGCTGCCGGGGAGGCGGCGAGTGCCGGATCGGGCGCCAATGCCACCATGCTCGGCACGATCGCCCGGACGGACGGCAGCACCCAGGTCACCTACAACGGCCACCCGCTGTACTACTTCGCGGCGGACTCCGCTGCGGGCGACAGCAACGGGCAGGGCCTCAACGGGGTCTGGTTCATCGCCGCGCCCGACGGGAGCATGGCGACCGCATCCGCGGCGGCCACTGCCACGCCCGCGAGCTCCGGGGGTTACGGCTACTGAGCTGCGTTGCGGCCGGCCGCCCGCGCGACGAGCGCCGGCAGGCGGCTGACGCCCGCGTCGTCGAGAGCGACACTGCCGGCCAGGTGCCCGTCGGGTCGCACGACCCACCCGCGCGGACCCGAGGCGCCGAAGGTCGGCGTCAGGGCCGCGTCCGCGACCACCTCGACGGCCACGGGCCAGGACAGGGCCCGCGCCGAATCGGCTTGCGCCTCGCTCGCTGCGGCGACCAGCACCACGAAGGACTCACCAAATCGTTCCCTGAGGCGTGACCCGTCGGCCAGGGTCAGATCCGGTGCCACCCCGCCGTGCCGCGGGAGCCCTGGATCTTCCGGCCCCGCCGCGACGATCGCCGAGGGCACGTACCGGAACGGCTCCGCGAGGCGACCGGAGTTCACGCGTCGCCGCAACGCGGGAATGCGCTCGCTGCCCCGCAGGGTCAGGTTGCGGACCAGGCGACGCCATGGCCCGTGCGGGACCATGAAGCGCATCGTCGCGTCGGTGACCGCGAGGTTCTCCTCCGCGGCGGCCCGGCGCTCGGCGGCGTACGTGTCGAGGAGCGAGTCTGGCGCCTCCCCGCGCAGGACGAGGGCCAGCTTCCAGGCCAGGTTCTCGGCGTCGGGCGCACCGGAGTTCAGGCCGCGGGCACCGAACGGGCTGAACAGGTGCGCCGCGTCGCCGGCCAGGAATGTGTGGCCGATCCGGAACTGGTCCGCGATCCGCTGGTGGAACCGATAGACGGTCATCCACACCAGCTCGTACGCGGTCTCCTCGCCCACCACCGCCCGGATCCGGCGGTCGAGGCCGCCGTCGGCGCGCTCGGTCTCCATGTCGGTATCGGGCGGGATCTGCCAGTCGATGCGCCAGATCCCGTCGGGCTGCGGATGGATCAGGACCTGCCGCCCGGGGTTCCACGGCGGATCGAAGAAGAAGCGCCGCTCGTTCGGGAACGGGAGCTCGGCGCGGATGTCGCAGATGAGGAACAGGTCCTCGTGGCTGTGCCCGGGAAAGCCAATCCCCAGGAGATGCCGGGTCGGCGAGTGGGCGCCATCGGTCCCCACCGCGTAGCGCGCACGGACCGATGTCGGCCCGTCGGCGGTTTCCAGCGCCAGGTCGACGCCGTCGTCGCCATCGGTCAGTCCGGTGAGCCGGTGGCCCCAGCGCAGGTCCACGCCCAGCGCGGCGGCACGGGCCAGGAGGAGCTCCTCGACCTCCGTCTGGCTGATGTTCACGAACGGCGGGAAGTGCTCGGCACTGCTCCCCGGGAGGTCCACGCTGAAGAGCTCGCGGGTGCCGAGGTACGTGCGCCCGGTGTGCCACTGGATTCCGCGCTGCGCGACCGCCTCGCCGATGCCGATCCGGCCCCAGATCTCGAGCGTCTCGCGCTGCATGCACAACGCCTTCGAGCCCTCGCCGAGGTGTCGCGGCGTCTCCTCGAACAGGGTGACGCGGGCACCGTGCTGGGCGAGGCGCGCGGCCAGGGTCAGGCCAACCGGTCCGGCGCCGACGACCGCGACGTCACAGTCCATTCAGTCGCTCAGCGCGTCCCAGACCTCGCGGTCGCGTTGCGCGGTCCAGATCCGCGGATGGTCGACGCCGTCGAGCTCGTCCCAGCAGCGCTGGACGTTGAACGGCATGGTGTGGTCGAAGATCGGGTAGCCGGCGTAGCGCGGGGCGAGCTGCCCGTACACGAGCTCGTACGCCTCCTTCAGGGTGCCGCCCGCGTCGCGGACCTGCCGGGTGCCGTCCAGCGTGGTGCGCAGGAAGGCCCTTGTGTCCTCGATCGCCCGCTGGACCGCCTCTCCGTGGACGACGTCGCCTCGCCCGCCCACCAGGTGCTCCGCACCGAGCGCCCTGACGTTGTCGAGCGTCGTGGTTGACCAGTCGCCGATGTGGCCGTCGCCCATGTACGGCGCGGCATGCGCCTCGACGAGGTCGCCCGCGAAGAGCACCTCTTCGTCGGGCAGCCACACGACGAGGTCTCCCGTGGTGTGGCCCCGGCCGAGGTAGCGCAGCTCGACGCGGCGATCGCCGACCTGCAGGTCCATGGCGTCGCTGAAGGTGTGGGTCGGATGGGTCAGCCCGGGGATCGTCTCCGCCCCTTCGAAGAGGCGCGGCATGCGGCCGGCTTCGCTCTCCCAGTCCTGCTGACCACGCTCGTCGATCAGTTCCGCGGTCATCCTGGTGGCGATGATCCGGGTGGCGTTGAACGCTGCGGCACCCAGGACCCGGACCGCGTGGTAGTGGGTGAGGACCAGGTCGTCGAACGGGGCGCGGCTCAGCGTGCGGATGACGTCGATCCACTTCTGCGCCATGACCGGGGTGGCACGCGCCTCGATGGCCAGGATGCCTTCCGGGCCGATGACGCAGCCAACGTTGGGATCACCCTGCGCGGTGAAGGCGTACACGCCGGGGGCCAGCTTCTCGAGGGTGGCCTCCTTCTCGGCGAGGTCGGCGGACGAGGCGAACGGCTTTCGCGGCATGGC
>CAWDTM010000006.1:0-24305 GCA_963805305.1 uncultured Chloroflexia bacterium | reverse complement strand
CGATGTCGCGAAGGCCTCCAACCGCGCGGGCCACGACCCAGCGTCCCGACGCGATCGCCTCGGCGGCGACCAGGCCGAACGGCTCCTCGCGCGACGGCACGAGCAGCACGTCGTGCGCCGCGAGCAGCGCCGGAACCTCGTCCGGCGGCACCTCGCGAATGCCCGGGCCCGGCCAGCGTGTCCGCCAGCCGTCGTGCGACGTCGACTCCCTTGTGCGCAACGTCGCCGCCCAGGTACAGGACCCGGCGCTCCGCCGGCCGGGGGCTCGGGGCGAAGCGGGACAGGTCGATGCCCGGGGGGATCACCGTGGCGTCGGCCCCCAGGGCGCGCACGATGGCCGCGGTATCGGCGGAGTTGGTGACCACGGCATCCGCACCGCGGATGACGCGTCGGGCGAGCCATCGGAAGATCGGGTTTCGGTTCGCCATCTCGCGCACGTCGCCACCGTGGGCGTAGACGACCAGGGGCAGCCGGCGAATCCGTGCGGCAAGGAGCGCGATGACCCCGGAGGGAAGGACGAAGTGGCCCTCCACGCCGTCGAACCGGCCGCGCGTTGTCAGCGCCCGCCAGGTCATGGCGAGGTAGCGTTGCCAGCCCGGCAGGTCGTAGCGGCCCGGGGCGATCACCACGGCCTCCACCGTGGGGTCTGCCAGCCGGTCTCGGACGAACGCGCCCGCAGCGGGGCGATCGGGAGTCGGGAAACGGGCGGTGACGACGAGGAGCCGCATCTCGCCTGAACGGTACCCGATCGCGTCGCGGCTACCCACGTACAATGGGCCGCGATGACCTCAATCGCCGCTCCGCGCCGCATCGACGGCCGCGCCCCCAACCAGCTGCGCCCGGTGAAGATCGTTCCCGACTACCTCAAGTTCGCCGAAGGCTCGGTCCTGATCCGCGTGGGCGACACGCGCGTGATCTGCGCGGTGACGATCGAGGACCGGGTACCGCCCTTCCTCCGGGGCAAGGGAACCGGCTGGATCACCGCGGAGTACAGCATGCTGCCGCGTGCCGGCGCAGAGCGCAGCCAGCGCGAGGCGAGCAGGGGAAAGATCGGTGGACGGACGCACGAGATCCAGCGCCTCATCGGCCGTTCGCTGCGCACGGCCGTGGACCTCACCCGCCTTGGCGAACGGACCATCACCCTCGACTGCGACGTGATCCAGGCCGATGGCGGCACCCGCACGGCCTCCATCACCGGTGCGTATGTCGCCCTGGCGCGGGCCATGAAGCGCTACGGCATGGAGCACCTCATCGCGGGCCAGGTTGCCGCGGTCAGCATCGGCCTGGTCGGCGGCCAGCTCCTCCTCGATCTCAACTACGCGGAGGACTCCACCGCGGAGGTCGACATGAACGTGGTCATGCTGGGCGGCGACCGGTTCGTGGAGCTCCAGGGAACCGGCGAGCAGAAGGCGTTCAGCCGCGAGCAGATGAACCAGATGGTGGACCTCGCGGCCGCCGGGATTCGCCAGCTCTTCGAGCTGCAGCAGCAGGCCATCGAGGCGCCGACCACCGAGTGAGGGACCTGCTGGTCGCCACGAACAACCCCGGCAAGCTGGCGGAGTTCCATCGGCTTCTGGCTCAGCTCCCGGTCCGGGTGGTCGGCGCCCGCCGAGGCCGGCGTGCGCCTGGAGGTCCCCGAGCCGCACGAGACGTACGCGGAGAACGCCCGCGACAAGGCGGCGGCCTTCTGCCGCGCCTCGGGCCTGGTCACGCTCGCCGACGACTCGGGGATCGAGGTGGCCGCCCTGGACTGGGGCCCGGGTCCGCGCTCGGCGCGGTTCGGCGGGCCGGATCTCGTGGACCGCGCCGGGTACCTCCTTGCCCAGCTCGCCGGGACCCACGACCGCCGCGCCCGCATGGTCTGCTGGCTTGCGCTGGCCATCCCGCGACCAGACGGTGACCGACGTTGAGCTCTTCTCCGGCGTCATGGAGGGCAGGTGGCTTCCGGCCGCGCGGATCGGGCGGGTTCGGGTACGACCCGATCTTCGAGCTGCCCTCCGGCCGGACGACCGCGGAGCTGCCGGAGGGCGAGAAGGATCGGGTGAGCCACCGCGGGATGGCCGTTGCGGCGGCTGCAGAGCGGATCGCGCAGCTGGCGTCGGTTGGGCCGGACGAATCCGTATCGCGCGGCCTCGGGTAGAATTTCGCGGAACTGGCAGGAGATCGCATGAACGACCGGCCGTCCGTGCGCATCCACCCGACAGCGGACGTCTCGCCATCGGCGGAGATCGGCTCCGGCACCAGCATCTGGAACCAGTCCCAGGTGCGCGAACGCGCGCGGATCGGGCCCGGATGCGTGATTGGCAAGAACGTCTACGTGGACTTCGACGTGGTCATCGGCGCCAACGTGAAGATCCAGAACAACGTCAGCGTGTATCACGGAGTCACCGTCGAGGACGGGGTCTTCATTGGTCCGCACGTCTGCTTCACGAACGACCGCATCCCGCGGGCGATCAACCCTGACGGCAGCCTGAAGAGCGATGACGACTGGGAGGTGGGGCCGATCCTCGTCCGGCATGGGGCCGCCATCGGTGCCAACAGCACCGTCCTGCCGGGGGTCACCATCGGCCGCTGGGCAATGGTCGGCTCCGGGAGCGTGGTCACGCGCGACGTGGCCGACCACGAGCTGGTGGTGGGGAACCCCGCACGGCGGCTCGGCAGCGTCTGCGCCTGCGGAGCGCCGCTTCGCGACGAGCCCGACGGCACGCCGAGCGCCGGTCCCTGCCCTCGCTGCGGCCGGTCCGTTCCGTTGGGGGAGGGGACCTGAGCATGCTCGTTGTCACGGTGGTGGGCGCGCGCCCGCAGTTCGTGAAGGCGGCGCCGGTGAGCCGTCTCCTTCGCGAGGCGCACGACGAGGTGCTGGTCCACACCGGGCAGCACTACGACGACGCCATGAGCGCGGCGTTCTTCCGCGACCTGGAGGTTCCCGAGCCGACGGTGAACCTCGGCGTCGGATCCGGATCACATGCCGCCCAGACCGCGGAGATGCTGCGGCGCCTGGAGCCCGTTCTCCTGGAGCGGGCACCGGATGGCGTCGTGGTGTACGGCGACACGAACTCGACGCTCGCCGCGGCAGTGATCGCCGCGAAGATCGCCTACCCCGATGGTCGACGCCCGTGGCTGGCACACGTGGAGGCCGGCCTGCGCTCGTTCAACCGTGGCATGCCGGAGGAGCGCAACCGCATCGTCGCCGACCATCTCGCAGACTTGCTGCTGGCTCCGACCCACGCCGCCATGGAGAACCTTCGTCACGAAGGGCTCGACGGGCGCGCCGCGCTGGTCGGGGACGTGATGGTCGACGCGCACGCCTGGGCCGCCCAGCGATCGGAGGATCACCTGCCGACCGTGGCCGAGCAGCACCCCGGTTACATCCTGCTCACGCTGCATCGGGCGGAGAACGTTGACGACCCACGTCGGCTGGAGGCCCGGCTGGCGGCGATGGCCCTGGACCGGACCGTCATCTTCCCCGTCCACCCGCGGACCCGTGACAGCATCAGGCGGTCAGGGGTTCGGCTTCCTGCCAACGTGGTCGCCACCGAACCGGTCGGGTACCTCGAGATGGTGGCCCTGGAGACCCACGCGGCGGCCATCGCCACCGACTCGGGCGGGGTCCAGAAGGAAGCCTATCTCTCGGCCGTGCCGTGCATCACCCTCCGAACCGAGACCGAATGGGTCGAGACCATCGAGGCTGGCTGGAACCGGCTGGCTCCTCCGGAGGCGACCGCAGTGGCGGATGCCCTGCGCGACCCCGATTTCATGGACAGGACCAAGCCCCACCCGCCGCTTCATGGCGACGGGCGCAGCGCCGCCCGGATCGTCGCGGCGCTCGAGGGCCTCGACACGCGTTTCAGGGCGACGCCGGCCGCGTGGGCAGGGCGCCGCGAACCTATGGAGGCACCACGACCGTGATCCCGATTGCACGCCCGCAGATGGGCGAGGAAGAGAAGGCGCTCGTCTGGAGCGCGCTGGAGTCCGGAGCGCTGGCCCAGGGAGCCCGCGTCCACGAGCTGGAGGAGCGCTTCGCGGCGTTCATCGGCGTGCCCCACGCCGTCGCCACCAGCTCGGGGACCACCGCGCTCCATCTCGGCCTGATGGCCCAGGGGGTCGGTGCCGGGGACGAGGTCGTCAGCGTGCCCTTCACCTTTATCGCGAGCGCGACGGCGATCCTCTTCGCGGGCGCCCGGCCGGTGTTCGTGGACGTGGAAGCCGATACCTACAACATGGATCCGGCCCTGGTCGAGGCGGCCATCTCACCGCGGACGAAGGCGATCATGCCGGTCAGCCTGTACGGACAGCCCGCCAACCTGCCCGCGATCATGGAGATTGCCGAGCGCCACGGGCTTGTCGTGCTCGAGGATGCCGCACAGAGCCATGGCGCGGCGATCGACGATCGTCGCAGCGGCTCCTGGGGTGCGGGTGCGTTCAGCTTCTACCCAACGAAGAACATGACGACCGGCGAGGGCGGGATGATCACCACCTCGGACCCCGAGGTCGCGGAACGCGCGCGGCTTCTGCGCCAGCACGGCATGAAGGTGCGCTACCACCACGACATCGTGGGGTACAACTTCCGCATGTCGGATATCCACGCCAGCATCGGGCTGGCCCAGCTGCCCAAGCTGCCGGCGAACAACGCTCGGCGACGGGCGATTGCGGCGCGCTACGACGCGGAGCTGCGCGGCGTCATCACGCCCGCGGTGCGCCCCGGGGTGACCCACGTCTACCACCAGTACACGATTCGCGTGAACCGGCGCGACGACTTCGCCGAGCGGCTCCGCGAGCGTGGCGTGGGGACGGGCATCTACTACCCGATCCCGGTCCATCGCCAGAAGCCGTTCGTGTCGCTCGGCTATGGCGACCAACGCTTCCCGGTGACCGACGCGCTCACGGGGCAGGTCCTCAGCATCCCCGTCCATCCCGCCCTGTCCGATGCCGACGTCGACGCGGTCATCACCGCGGTGAACGAGACGGCCGCCGAGCTGGGGCCCATGGCCATCGAGGCGGTGAGGACGGCGTGAGCCAGCCCGCCGTCGACCCGACATCCCCGGCGAGCGACCCCCCGGAGCGCCTGCGCGCCGGGGTGGTGGGCCTGGGCATGATGGGACGCAACCACGTGCGCGTCTACGACGAGGTCCTTCCCGATGTGGACCTCGTGGCGGTTGCCGATCCGGATCCCAGTTCGCTGCGTCGGGCGACGACGGGTCGCGCCGCGCATGGCCACGCGGACCCCGCGAGGATGTTCGCCGAGGAACGGCTCGACCTGGTCAGCATCGTGGCGCCGACGTCGCTCCATCGGCAGGTGACCCTCGACGCCCTGGCATCGGGAGCGCACGTCCTGGTCGAGAAGCCGATCGCGTCTGACCGCCCCGAGGCGGAGGCGATGATCGACGCCGCACGGGCAGCCGGCCGGATCCTGACCGTCGGCCACATCGAGCGCTTCAACCCGGCCATCCGGGAGCTGCGGCGCCGACTCGTCGCCGGCGAGCTCGGGCGCATCTTCCAGGTCAAGGCCACCCGGCTGGGTCCGTTCCCGGCGCGAATCCGCGACGTCGGGGTGGTGCTCGACCTGGCGCCGCACGACCTCGACGTGATGCGCTTTCTGCTCGATTCCGAGCCGGTCCGCCTCTACGCGGAGACCGAGCAGCGCATCCACACCGATCACGAGGATCTCTTCAACGGGATCCTCAAGTTCGCGAACGGTGTCATCGGCGTGCTGGACATCAACTGGCTCACCCCGAACAAGCGTCGCACCCTCACGGTGACCGGCGAGCGCGGCATGTACGTCGCCGACTACATCAATCAGGACCTCTTCTACTACGCGAACCCCGACGCCACGCAGGTCTGGGAACATCCGGGACCGGATGACGGGGGCCGGATGACGACGTCGGTCTCCGAGGGCGAGATGGCCCGGCGCTCGATCCAGCGCCAGGAACCCTTGGCGGTCGAGCTGGCCGAGTTCGCGCACGCCGTCCGCACGGGCGGCCCTCCACCCGTGGACCCTCGCGACGCGATGATCGCGCTGCTGCTGGCGCAGAAGATGGTCGAGGCGGCCATACGTGGCGCCGTCGTCTCGGGCGACGAGCTCGCGGAGGTGCTTGCATGAGGGTTGCGGTCGTGGGGCTGGGGCACATCGGCCTGCCGCTGGCCGTGCAATACGCCGGCCGCGGGCACGACGTGATGGGCGCGGATCGCAATTCCGCCATCGTCGAGGCCATCAACGCGGGTCGCTCCCCGCACCTCGACGAGCAGGCGCTCGTCGAGCGCGTCCCGGAGCTGGCCGCCTCCGGCCGTCTGCGCGCCACGACCGACAACGTCGAGGCGGTGCGCGGTGCCGAGGTCGTGATCGTGATCGTGCCGGTGGTCGTCGATGCCGAGCGGCAGATCGACTTCGGCCCCATCGACGCCGCAACGGCCGATATCGGCCGGGGGCTGCAGCCCGGTACGCTGGTCGTCTACGAGACGACCCTCCCGGTGGGGACCACCCGCGACCGATTCGGCGCGGCCCTCGAAGCGGTGTCCGGCCTGGTCGCGGACCACGACTTCTTCCTCGCCTTCTCGCCGGAGCGGGTCCTGGTGGGTCGCGTCTTCCTGGACCTCAAGCGCTATCCGAAGATCGTCGGAGGCACGAGCGCGGAGAGCACGAAGCGCGCCGTCGCCTTCTACACCGCGGCGCTCGATCCGGGGACCGAGGTCCGGGCGGTCACCAACGCCGAGACGGCGGAGATGACGAAGCTGGCGGAGACGACGTATCGCGACGTCAACATCGCCCTGGCCAACGAGTACGCGCGCTACGCGGCCGCGCGTGGGATCGATGTGCTGGAGGTGATCGGCGCGGCGAACAGCCAGCCTTACAGCCACATCCACCTGCCGGGGGTCGGTGTCGGCGGGCACTGCATCCCGGTCTACCCGCATTTCCTGTTCAACGGGGACCCGGACCTCCGGATTCCGCCGCTGGCCAGGGAGATCAACGAGGGCATGGGGCGCTTCACGGTAGCGTCCATCGAGGAACGAATCGGGTCGCTGAACGGAGCGTCGGTCCTGGTGCTGGGCATCGCGTACCGTGCCGACGTGCGGGAGGACGCCTTCAGCAGCGCGTATCGGCTCCGCGACGAGCTGCGTGCGGCGGGTGCCAGGGTCTATGGTCACGACCCGTACTTCGACGCGGATCACCTTCGGAGGATGGGCTTCGAGCCGTACGACCTGGCGGCCTCGGTCCCGGTCCGTGCCGCCGTGCTGCAGGCGGGCCACGCGATGTACCGGGAGCTCGATCCCGCGTCGATCCCCGGCCTGGAGCTGTTCGTCGACGGGCGCAACGTCCTGGACCGCGGCCGTTTTGCCGCCGCCGGGGTCGCCTACCTGGGAATCGGCCGCTGAGCGAGCTCGATCCGGCCACGACGGCGGTCGAGGGCGGGGGCGAGGTCCCGCGCGTCGGCCTCGCTGCGGGCCGTGGCGTCTGGGTCGTCGTGCCGACCTACAACGAGATCGAGAACCTGGAGCGGATGGCAGAAGCCATCCTGGCCGCGCTCCCGCAGGCCCGGCTGCTCGTCGTGGACGACGGGTCACCAGATGGCACCGGAGCGCTCGCGGATACGCTCGCCGCAGCCGATGAGCGAGTGCATGTGCTCCATCGGACGTCCAAGGAAGGGCTTGGTGCGGCATACCGCGCGGCGTTCCGCTGGGTCCTGGCCCGGCCCGATGTCCAGGCCGTGGTCCAGATGGACGCCGACTTCAGCCATGACCCCGGCGACCTGCCGCGTCTGCTCGCCCCTCTCATGAACGACGCGGACCTCGTGCTCGGCAGCCGGTACGTCCGCGGGGGCGGCACGATTGGCTGGCCGTGGTACCGGCAGCTCATCAGCCGCGGCGGGACCACGTTTGCGCGCACCGTGCTCCTCCTCCCGTACCGCGACCTGACCGGCGGGTTCAAGGCCTGGCGCAGGGAGCTCCTGGAGTCGATCCGGCTGCGCGACGTGGGCCCCAACGGCTACGGGTTCCAGGTCGAGATGACCTGGTGGGCGCACCGCCGGAGCGCTCGCATCGCCCAGGTGCCGATCATCTTCCGGGAGCGGGTGGCGGGCCACTCCAAGATGAGCCGTGGGATCGTGGGCGAGGCCATGCTCCTGGTCCTGGCCCTGCGCTGGGAGGCGATCCGCACCGCGCTCCGGGGCCAACCCTCCTAGTCGAACCCGGGCATCCTGGCATGCCCACGCGTGGCACGGCGGCCACGCATCGGGTAGCATGGCGCGCGCCCTCGCTGGTACAACCCCATCGCCCTCCGGAGCCTGGTCTCGTATGTCCTTTCGCAATCGTCCCACCCTCGACCGCCGGCATCGCCCGCGCTGGCAGGACGAGCTGCGCAGCCAGCAGCTGATCGTTGCCGGGTTCGCGATCGCCATCGCCATCGCCCTGGGCATCTTCGGTGCCACCGCCTGGAGCTCCTTTTACGACAACCACCTCAAGGAGGTGGCGTACGTCGGGAACCAGTCGTTCAACGTCGACGCCCTGAACAAGCGGGAGGGGATCATGGCGGCCGAGCTGTCGGCCAAGCAGCTCGACCTGAGCATCGCTGCGGTGGGTGCCCAGAACTCCCTCATCCAGCAGCAGCTTCAGGTCGTTTCGCAGACGCTGCAGAGCGTCGTGTCCAACGCCACCGATTCGCTGACCACCGGCGCGTACATGCGCGACAAGGCATCGGAGCTCGGAATCACCGTCAGTGCGGACGCCGTCGACAAGGAGATCGCAAAACGCTCGACCCTGCCCTTCCGCATCGAGCTGTCGCTCATCACCGTCAACGCCCTGCCGTCGGATGCCGCGGCAGGGGCGACCCCCACCGACGCGCAGTGGGCGGACGCGAAGAAGAGGGCGCAGGACCTGCTCGACCAGGCCAAGGGCGGCGCGGACTTCGCGACGCTCGCCAAGAACAACAGCGACGATTCGACGACCAAGGACCAGAACGGGCTCGTTGGCTGGGTGGAGGAGGGTGACGCCTCGTACGGGACCTTCTTTGACGCCGCCAAGGACGCGGCCAAGGGCGCACTGCTGGGGCCGATCAAGGGCGACTCCGCGTACGCCATCCTCAAGGTGGAGGACGTGCGCAAGGCCGGGCCGGACAAGACGTTCCAGACGCTCCTCGCCTCGGTCAAGGCGAGCGACGCCGACTACCGCGCCTACATCAAGGACGAGCTTCTGAAGACCGCGTTCTCCGACTACTTCGGCGCGAAGGTCATCAGCAACTACATGCCCCAGCGGCACGTGGCCCAGATCCAGATCCAGCCCGATACCGGCGTGCCGATCCCCAAGGAGCGCGTCCGCCACATCCTGATCCAGCCCATCCCCGGCGCCAGCGACCAGAGCACGGCGACCCAGGCGCAATGGGACGCTGCCCTTGCGACCGCCCAGGAGGTCCATGCCCTCGTCGGCAAGCCCAACGCGGACTGGAAGGCGCTGGCCGCCAAGTACAGCGATGACCCCGGATCCCGCGACTACGGCGGCGACCTGGGTTGGTACGACCCCACCACCACCACGCAGATCGATACCGACTTCAAGGCGGCGCTCGACAAGCTGCACATCAACCAGATCAGCGAGCCGGTGAAGACCCAGTTCGGCTACCACGTGATCGAGGTCTTCGGCCAGCGCACGACGGCGCAGGAGCAGGCCGACAAGGTCGAGTCCGAGCTCAAGGCCGATCCGGCCTCGTGGGACCAGGTCGCCGCGGCCGAGAGTGCCGATCACGCGACCGCGTACAGTGGCGGCGACATCGGCTGGGTGGCGCCCTACGAGAAGGACGCGACCCTCGAGAAGGCCATCTTCGCCCTCACGACCGTCGGCCAGATCAGCGACCCGGTGAGCACCACCGGGGGGATCTACATCTTCAAGCTCCTCGACACCTCGGCCGCTCGCTGGATCGACGACAGCCGCCTGTCGAGCATCAAGTCCACCGGGTACCCCGTCTGGCGCGATGCGATCAGGGCGGCGGTCGGCACCTGGATCGACTCCCAGTACCAGTCGACGACCTCGGCCACCGGCTGAGCCCACGTGAGCCCGCCAGGTCGCGCTTCCGCGGAGCTCGCCAGGCTCATCGACGCTGCGGGGATCGACCCCGCGGCGGGGCTGCAGGTCGTCGATGCGGCCCGGCTGCCGGCCGTCCCCTGGGACCCGGGGCTCCCGCTGCTGATCCTGCCCGCACGTGTCGAGGCGCTCGCGCCGCTCCCGGGCCGCCACGCCGCCGGCGCCGTCGCGACGCCGCTCGCGCGGCTCTACCCAGCGTCGCACCAGGCCCGCTCCCTCGTCGACGGTGCCCTGCGACCGACCGCCTCTCTCTCGTCCGATGACCTGGCCGCCGGTCCCTGGCTCATCGAGGCACTGGACCCGGTCGACAACATCGGCTCGCCGCACGGCATGGCGGCCATATCGGCTCGGCTGCGGGCGCCTGACGGCTGTCCGTGGGATCGCAGGCAGACACACGCGTCGTTGCGCCCGTTCCTCCTGGAGGAGGCGTACGAAACCGTCGACGCCATCGAGCACGGCGCGCCCGCGGACCTGGCGGAGGAGCTGGGCGACCTGTTCCTGCAGGTGATCCTCCACGCCCAGCTCGCCGCCGAGGAAGGCAGCTTCGACCTGGTCGACGTCTACCGGACCCTGGGAGCCAAGATCATCCGGCGGCATCCGCACGTGTTCGGCGACGTGGAGGCCAGCACCGCCGAGCAGGTGCTCCGCAACTGGGAGGCGATCAAGGCCGTCGAGCGTGCCAACGGCGGCGCCACCGCGACGCCGTCTCCCTTCGACGGCGTCGCTCGAGCGCTCCCGGCCCTGGCGGCCAGCCGCGAGATCCAGGAGCGGGCCAGCTCCCTGGGCTGGGACTGGGATGCCATCGACGGCGTCTGGGAGAAGGTGCGCGAGGAGCTCGACGAGCTGCAGGCGGCGGGAGCCATGGCCGGGGCGGGGGCCCGAGACGCCCGGCTTCACGAGCTCGGCGACCTGCTCTTCGCCCTCGTCAACCTCGCTCGCTGGATGAAGCTCGATCCGGAGGAGGCGCTCCGCCACGCAAACCGGCGCTGGATCGATCGGTACGAGGACGTGGAGAAGCTGGCGGCCGAGCGAGGCGTCGTGCTCGCAGACCTCGACCTGGCGGGCAAGGATGCCCTGTGGGACGAGGTGAAGGCACGGAGGGCCGGCCGATGACCACCCGCGGCAGCGGGGTCCGCGTCGCGATCGTGGTCCACGCCGTGGTCCCCGAGGATCCCCGCATCCGCCGCCAGACCGATGCGCTCCTCGGGGCGGGCCACGAGGTCGACGTGTTCGCGCTCCGCGAACCCGGGCAGCCGGTCGAGGAGCGAGTCGGCGCGCTGCGGATCGTCCGGCTCCCGCTGCGTCGGCGCTTCGAGGGGTTTGGCGGGCACATGGCGGAGTACCTGGCGTTCACCGGGCTCGCGGCCATCCGCCTGACGCGTGAGCACGGTCGGCGGAGATATCGGCTTGTCCAGGTCGCGACCCTGCCGGACTTCCTGGTGGTCGCCGCCGGAGCCCTCAAGCTGATGGGCGTCCCGCTGCTGCTCGACCTCCACGAGGACATGCCCGCCTTCTTCGATGACCGCTTCGCCGCGGCTCCGCTCCGACCGCTGCGACCCATGGTTCGTGGGGTGGCGCGCGGAGCGGCGGCCATGGCGGACGCCGTGCTCACGGTCCACGAGCCGCTTCGCGGGCTGTCGGTGGCGCGGGGCGTTCCTCCCGACAAAATCTCCGTCGTCATGAACAGCCCCGATGAACGCCTCTTCGATCCCGCTCGCCACGCGCGCCGCGGCTTCATGGAGGACGGCGAGCTCCGGCTCGTCCATCACTCGAGCCTGCAGCGCATCTACGGGCTCGAGGTGGCCGTGGAGGCCATGGCACGCCTGCCGCGGCATCTTCCCGTCCGTCTCGACGTTTACGGCGACGGGCCGTTTCGTTCAGAGGTCAGCGCGGCCATTGCGCGGACCGCCACCGCCGACCGGGTCTCGCTGCATGGCCGGGTACCGGTCGACGACCTGCCCGCCATCCTCGCGGCGTCAGACATCGCGCTGGTTCCCACCCTGCCGGAGCCATACCTCGCGTACTCGCTCTCGACGAAGCTGCTCGAGGCTGTGGCGATGGGCACCCCGGTCATCGCCACTGACCTGGCGACCTTCCGGGCGCACTTCACCGATGCGGCGCTGCGGTACGTTCCGGGATCGGATCCCGACGCCCTTGCTGCGGCCATCGTGGAGCTCGCCGGCGATCCGGACCGAGCCGGCGCGCTCGCCGGAGAGGCACATCGCCAGGCGGAGCCGTACGCCTGGGGCGCGCAAGCCGCGCGCTACCTCGCCGTGGTGGACGGGCTTGTCGCACCGCGCGCGTCCGCTGGGTGAAGCCACGCCGAACGCGGGGAGCGGCTGCCATCGACTGGCGGCATCCGTCTACCATGATGCGACTCGGCGGCCGTGACCGCCGATCCCCCGGTCGGGGCGTAGCGCAGCCTGGTAGCGCACCTGCTTTGGGAGCAGGAGGTCGCCGGTCCGAATCCGGCCGCCCCGACCATCGCCGCGACGGCGAGGGTGGAATGGTCAGCATGCAGGGATTCGCTGTCGATGACTGAAGCCGAGCACGCTCGCCCGAATGCCGAGAATCCGGTGCGGGTACCGGCGGCGCCCACGCGGTTGGGATACCGCCTGGGCAAGCGATCGATCGACCTGGCGTTCTCCACAACGGGCCTCGTCGTCACCTCACCATTCCTGTTGCTCATAGGGTTCGCGATTCGTCGCGAATCTCCCGGGCCTATCCTCTTCCGGCAGACGCGGCTGGGGATCGGTGGGAGGCCGTTCACCCTGTACAAGTTCCGGACCATGCATGCATCCGCCGACGAGGAGGCGCATCGCCAGTACGTCCGGCGCCTGATCGGCCGGGGCGACAGGTCAGAGGCGACATGGGTGCCCCTCTCGTCCGACCCACGAGTGACCCGGATCGGCAGGTTCCTGCGCCGGACCCACCTCGATGAGCTTCCGCAGCTGCTCAACGTCCTGCGTGGCGAGATGAGCATCGTCGGGCCACGCCCGCCCATCCCCTACGAGGTGGAGCTGTACGAGCCCTGGCATCTCCGCCGCCTGGCCGTCACGCCGGGGCTGACCGGGCTGTGGCAGGTGCGTGGCTGGGGTCGCCTGAGCTTCGACGAGGGCGTCAGCCTTGACCTGGACTACATCGACCGGCGATCGCTGGGCACCGACCTGCGGATCATCCTGCGCACGGCCTGGCAGATCACGACGGGACGGCAGTTCTAGGCCGGTCATCCAGCGCACGGTCGGCGAGCACGCTTCCCATCCCGACCAGGAACCAGAGCGCAAATGACGGAGTATTCCCCTCGAGGAGCATCTCGGCGAGGCTGTTCACGCTCAAAGCGATGAGGCCGATGGCGACAGAGAGCAGGAGGACCCTGCGTGGCCCGGCGATGCCGGACGCCGCCCGCAGGAGCTGTCGCAGGACGAGGACCATCGCACCGGCGATGGCGGCGAGCCCCAGGATGCCGACCTCCACCAGGAGGTGCAGCCAGTAGTCGTGCACCGTGTGAAAGCCGTGCAGTGAGATGCCGTACTGATCGTAGATGGGCGTCCCGAAGACGTTCGCCGCGGCTCCGCCGTACCGACCCGGCCCGACCCCCAGGATGGGGTGCTGCGCCGCGATCGGCAGACCTTCCTCCAGGAAGATGACGCGCAGGTCGTTGCCGGCGCCAAGGGTGCCCAAACGTCCGACGGTCGCGTCCAGGACGTCGGGGTCCTGGGTGCTCGCGTAGTTCGGCTGGTCGCGAACGGCCAGGTTGCGCGGCATGGCAAGGGCCGTCCCGAGGGCAATGGCCCCCACGGTCATGGCCAGGAGCAGGGTCCGGCGCTCGAATCGCGCGGTGACCAACCCGAAGGCGATGATGAACGCGAGCCACGCGGCACGCGAGAACGTGAGCCAGAACGCCGTCGCAAGCAGGAGGCAGGTGACGAGCAACAGGACGCGGTCCCGCCGCTTCCGGCTGTCCAGGAGGGCCAGGAGCGGGAATGGCATCGCCAGCGCGAGCAGCGGCGCGAGCTGGTTCGGGTTGCCGAAGAAGGCCGTGCTGCGCCCACCTTCGCCGAAGTCTCCGGCGAAGGCATTGAACCCAAGCAGGTCGGGCGCCAGCAGGACCTGGCCGATCGCGAGCAACGCGGCCAGCACCATGATCCCCACGAACACGCTGACCAGGCGGCGCACCAAGGCCTCTCCCGGGTCGATCATTCGCGCCAGGTAGAAGACGGCGATCCCGTCCAGCGTCACCCCGACGCCGGCTGCTGCGACCAGCGCCGGCACGGCATTCACCACGGCGGACACGAATGCCACCGCGACGTACAGCCCGAACAGTGGAGTCGCCGGGTGCCGCAACGCCGGGAGGAGGCGTCCGTCGATCCATGCTCGAGACACGACCGGCAGGGCGATCACCAGCAGGACGATCTCGCTGTTGTACTGGAGGGCGCGGACCGTCTCCGGAGACGTGACCGCCCGGATCACGTACGGGTCCGCGAGCGTGTAGAAGGCGGCAGCGGCGAGTATCGGTCCTGGCCACCGCACCGCGGCCGCGGCGGCTGCCAGCAGGGTCGCCCCTGCCATCACGCCGGCGATGGGCTCGGAAACCCACGTGGCGGCGGCGGTCGAGGCAGCGAGCATGACCAGGCCCGCCACGGCGGCCCAGCTGGGCAGCCACACCGACTTCCCGCGCACGAGCGCAGACATCCGATCAGGCCTCCCGAGACCGGTCTCGTGTCGTGATCCCCAGGGCGTCGAGGATCATGGACGCCCGCGTGTCCCATCCGTTCGCGCGAGCATGGGCGCGGGCCGATCGCGCCCATGCCTCACGCTGGTCGGGAGTCGCGTCAAGGACCGCGAGGATGCCGCGGGCGATTCCCTCGGCGTCGTCGGACACCACGATGCCGCCCCCCGACTCGCGCACGATGTGACCGGTCTCTCCAGTCGAGGTCACCACGAGTGGCCGCCCGTAGCCGAGGTATTCCATGAGCTTGATGGGTACTGCCAGATCGTTGTACGGCGTGACCCGGCGCGGAATGATCGACAGGAGGACGTCGGGAAGGAGATGGTCGATAGCGGCGCCTTCCGCGCGAACGATCCGGACCCACGGCGGGAGCTCCCGTTCAGGCTCTTCGCCGGCGCGAACGACGCAGAGCAGATCGACGTCGCGTCCCTGCTCTCGCACGCGCCGGATCCCGTCGAGCAGAATGCCGGCTCCCTGGACTGCCTGACGAAGGCTTCCCACGTAGAGGATGGACCGTGCGTCGCTGCGAGGATCGGTCTGCGGTCGCAGGCCGGCTCCCGGTGGGAGCAGGAGCGGCACGGGATCGGACGAGAGGACTGCCGCAAGGCCGCGGGAGGGGAACGCAAGGCGAGACGACACGACCTGGAGAACGCGTATGGCCGGCCGGAACGCGGCACGTGCGGCCCACGACCGCGGACCGCGGACCGGGAAGTACTCCGGGAAGAGCTGGTAGGCGTCGCGAACGTACGTAACCACGGGAATGCGCAGCAAGCGCGCGAGCGCGAGAAATGCCACGTCGACGGGACCTGGCAGGGCGGTGGAGCTTTCCACGTAGATGCCGTCCAACCCGCGGAGCCGACCGGACATGGCAAAGCGCGCGAGCCTGCCCATGCGTTCTCGCCGCGTTCCACTCAACACCTCCAGGCGAACCTGCTCCTGCAGCGCATCGCGGATCTGCTTGATTCGTGCCGTGGGTCCCCACAGTCCCCGATCGAGCGGATACATCGAGAACAGCAGGATTCGAGGCCGGCGAGTCACGCTCAGGATGATGGCGGAACGCGGGCGGTGCTGCCGACATACCATCCCTTCAGGGCGCCATCCGTGCCGAAGAGCTTCTGCGCCTCGGCGCGAATCGCCTCCCGCTTGGGGATGAGCAGGTAGTTGACGAGCGGCTGAGTGGGCAGATCCACGTAGCCGGGCCAGGCGAGCACCATGCGCTGGATCGACGGGCCCACGATCAGGGGCAGCAACGACGCGAGGTTGCCCGCCTGATCGCGCGGGAAGTCGGTCTGGACCGTCTCTCCCACCGCCCTGAGCAGATCGGGCAGGGCGAAGATCCAGTTGCTGCTCGCGAACTTGTTGCGCAGGGCCAGGATCACGTCCTGCTGGCGAGCGGCCCGCTTGAAGTCATTCTGCTGCTCCACCGTCCCGTCGGGCAGTGTCAGCGTGCCCTTTCGAATCCGCGCGTAGGCGAGCGCCTGACGCCCATTCATGACGTAGCAGCCGGCCTTGAGCGAGATGCCGGGCGGGCCATGCACGTTCGCCGCCTTGTACTCGGGATCCGCCAGCGTGCCGGGCAGGCACAGCTCCACGCCGCCCAGCGCGTCGATCAGGTCGGTGAAGCCCTGGAGGTTGATCGTTGCGTAGAAGTTGATGTCGATACCCAGGTAGAGACCGACGGTTCGTTCGAGGGCCTGGATGCCGCAGTCCGCGCCCGAGGGGAGGTTCGGGCACCAGAGCGTGGGGTTCTGGCTGGCCACCGTCGTCAGCGAGTTGATCTTCTGTGGATACAGGCCGTCGGCATAGATCCGTCGATCGGGAAGTGGCATGAACCCGGTGTCTCGCGGGATCGAGACCAGGACCGCGGTGTGGCGCACGGGATCGATGCTGACCACGAGGATCGTGTCCGTGAGGGCCTCGCTGCGGTATGGCCCGGAGTCAATGCCCAGCAGCAGGACGCTGATTCGGCTGGTGCCGTCCCAGTGGTAGCTGGGAGGACCCGCCGACGCCTTGGGATCAGCCGGTCCGCCACCGCTGCCTCCGAACACCTGTCCCAGCGTGCTGTCGAGCGTCGCGACGACCATCCCGGTCCACGCGTGCATGCCCACCGTGATCACCACGAGCAGCGCCACGAGCGCGATCTCCCAGGGTCGCCGCCGCTGAGCCACGGGCACCGCCCCGGGCGACGGGGTCGCGGCCATGCCGGTTGGCGGGGTGATGGGGCGTGCGACGCCGACCTGGATGATCGCGAACAGCCGCCACGCAAGGAGCACGACGTCGAGGACCAGCATGGCGGTGAGGAAGCGTGAGTTGAGGAGGACGTTGCCCAGGTTGGACAGGCCGACAAGGGCAGCCGCGACGGCACCGATGAGGAGGACCATCATCGGCGCAGCGAGGATCCCCGCCAGGATCGGCTGTCGCGCGTACGCCTGGCCTAGACCGGGGAAGACGAAGGACAGCGCGGCGGCGAGGGCCGGATATCGCGCTCGGGGTCTCTCCAGCATTGGCTCCTGTGCACAGGACGGGAGGGCTGGCGGAGTATACCGCCGAGAGAAGTGGTGCACAGATGCGCCAGCAAAGGCGGTACGGTTGGGTTAGTACCTTTGCGCCATGCCGCGACGGCACCCTAGACTACGCGGGCTGACCCAAACCGCCTGAAACCGGGCTCCTGCGCCCGGATGAGGTGCCCTCGAACGACCCGTGCCGACTGACCTCATCTTCGTCCTCGTCACTGCCATCGTTGGCGGCCTGCTCCTGCTCGGGGGGGCGCTTGCCGCCATGCGGGAGCGTGGCCGCCAAGGAGCCGCCGAAGCAGAGTCCGGAGCGGCGAGCGGCAAGTACGGGATGGACGTGGAACTCGGAGAGGCGGGGATGCTCGGGGTGGGGCCGTCCGCCGGCGGAGCGGTGCGGATCCTGTGGTGGGTGACCGTCGCGGCCGTGCTCGTGGGGGTCGGGCTCTCCGGGACCTTTCGCGAGAACCAGACGCCAATCTTCGCGGTTGGCGGCATCGCGGTGGTCGCCGTCGTCGTCCTCCATGAGCTGCTGCCGCTTGGCTGGCGGACCGCACTCACGAACTGGCTCGAGGTGCTCATTGCCTTCGCGCTGGTGGGGAGCCTCCTGCTCCTGACGGGGTACGGCTCGTCCCCGTACGCCTTCACGCTGGACCTGGTGGCGGTGGCGATCGCCCTGGGCGGGAGTGGATGGAGCGCCGTGGGTGCGGCCACCCTGGGGTCCGGCGTGTACCTGGGGGTGGTCGCGCTCGATCCCGGCGCGAATCGGCTCAGCGATGCCAACCTGCTCTCGGCGGGGCTCGCACTCGCCGCGCTCTGGCTCCTCGTCTTCGTCGCAGCCGTCTTCGCCTGGAACGAGCGGCGGATCCGGGCGATGCTGAGCCGGCTGTCGCGGATCGACCCCCTGACCGGCCTCCTCAACCGGAGCCAGATCTACGAGACGCTCGAGCAGGAGGTTCGGCGAACCCGTCGCAGCGAGCGGGGCTTCTCCCTGCTGATGATGGATCTCGACGGGCTCAAGGCGGTCAACGACGGCCTTGGCCACCAGCGGGGTGACGAGGTCCTGCGGGCGCTCGGCCGCGTGATCCGCGAGGACATTCGCAACGTCGACTCCGCGTATCGCTACGGCGGCGACGAGTTCCTGGTGCTGCTGCCGGAGACCGATTACGCCGGTGCCTTCGTGGTGGCCGAGAAGATCAGGGCCGATGCCGAGGAGCTCGGGCTGCGGCTCGAGGGCGAGGGCGTCTCGACCAGCGTGAGCATCGGGCTCGTCTCGCATCCCGAGGACGGCGGGACGGCCGATGAGCTGGTGCGGTCGGCGGATCGGGCCATGTACAACGCGAAGGCCCTGGGAAAGAACCAGATCAGCGGGTTCCCGAGGCCGCTGCGGCTGCCGCCGGTGCTCGGCTACCGGCCGCCCGAGGATCAGCCTGCTCCGGCAGACCTGCCCCCGGCCGGCCCTGCGCAGGCGCCACCCGTCGCCGCCGATGCGCGCCCTCGTTCCTGGGATGCGGTCGAACCGCGGCCATCCGCATCGGTCCACGCCGCGACCCCCGCCCCGGTGCTCGAGGTTGCGGAACGCTGGGTGGCGGTCCCGGAGCCGGAGGCACCGCAGGTGGGGACGATGCTCGTGGAGTCCGGCGGCGACGAGGAGCCGGATGCCGGCGAGGTGCGCCGTCGGATCGCCGTCGCCTCGCGGTCGTTCGACCCCGATCACCAGATCAGGGCCGCGATGGACGCCTTCCTCTCGCCTCCCGGGACGACCCGCTCCTCGCGGCGCCCCGACTGAGGCTGCCGCGGGGCAACGCGGGCAGGGTTCGCTATACTCCCGCACGCGCGGCGCCGGACTGAGCCCTGTGCGTTCGCGGCCGCGCAGGAGAGGCACCACGTCCCGTGAATGACCGGCGGCCAGCAGCCCGTGCAGACGCCCGCGCCTCACTCGCCGCGCTGCTCTCGTTCTGCTTCCCCGGGCTGGGCCAGGCCTACAACGGCGAGCGGTGGGTGGCGTGGATCCTGGCCATGCCCATCATGGTGCTCGGCCTGCTGGTCATCGCGGCCATCAGCCTGGCCGGCGGAACGCTCCTGGCCAACCTGCTCGATGTTCGCTTCCTCATCGCCGTCGTCGTGCTGGATGTCGCTCTCCTCGGTTGGCGACTGGTGGCCATCCTCCAGGCGCACCTGACCCGAGAGCTTCCCGGATGGCGCCGGTGGACGACCTACGCGACCACGATCCTCGTCGTGCTCACCCTGGCGATGCACCTTCTTCCCGGCTTCTACGTGATCAAGGCCATCGACACGCTGCAGGCCGTGGCGCGGGGAGGGACCGGCGGGAGCGCCGACATGCACGACTCGTTCGGGTTCCCCATCGACATACCGAGCCCGAGCGGTGCAGCCGCCCAACCCGACGAACGAATCAACGTGCTGCTCGTGGGCATCGACTGGAAGCCCGGCCGCGGCGAGCACCTGACCGACACGATGATCGTGGTCAGCCTTGATCGCCGCACAGGCCAGTCGGCGATGATCTCGGTGCCCCGAGACCTGTACGGGGCTCGCCTGCCGGACGGGCGGATCTACAACGCAAAGCTGAACTCACTGCTCATCATCGCGACCACGCACCCAAGCCAGTACCCGCTGGGTGGCGTCGGAACCCTGAAGGCCACGATCGGCGAGCTGCTGGGGATCCACATCGACTACTTCGCCGCCATCAACCTGCCCGGGTTCCGCCAGGCGGTCGACGCCATTGGTGGCGTGGATATCCGCGTCACGCGGGCAATCAACGATCCAACCTATACCGATGATGGCTGGCCGAGGCGAGGCTTCTACCTCCAACCCGGCCTCCACCACATGAACGGCCTCACGGCCCTGGCCTACGTGCGGTCACGCAAGGGGGCTGGCGACAGCGACTTCACGAGGGCGGCGCGCCAGCAGCAGGTGCTGACGGCGATCCGCGCGAAGCTCACCGCCGGGAACCTGCTGACCGCCCTCCCGGGTCTCCTCGACGCGGTGAAGAACACGATCTCGACGGACATCCCCTCCACCGAGATCCCGGACCTCGCACAGGTGGTCCAGGATGCCGATCTTTCGAACATCGGGCAGGCGGTGATCAAGCCACCCCTCGTGCACTCGGCGACCGGACCGGGCGGTGCGTACATCCTGGTGCCGGACTTCCCGGCGATCCTGGCCCTCGGTCAGCGTCTCATGGGCGTCGACGCGGGCGCGTCCCCCACCCCATCGGCCTCCCCGACGCCGTAGGCTGCCGCGGGCCGAGGCCCGCGCGGGGGCTGGTAGACTCGCCGGCGATGCCAGGCTTCGCAACCCGAGCGATCCGTGCGGCCAGCCGGGTGCCGGCCGCACCCCAGCCACCGATCAACGTGCCCATCTACCAGACGAGCACGTTCGAGGTCTCCAGTGCGGAGGAGCTCGCCGATCTCCTCGAGTTCCGGGTTCCCGGGCACTCCTATACCCGCTACTCGAACCCGACGCACGCCGCGCTCGAGGAGGCGCTCGCCGCGCTCGAGGGCGGGGAGGCTTCGGTCGTCACCGCGTCGGGGATGGCGGCGATCCACGCCACGCTGGCCGCGATGCTGCAGCCCGGCGACGAAGTGGTCGCGGGCAGGGCGCTCTACGGCGGGACGTACGCGATCCTGACAGGGCTCTTCGCGCGATTCGGCGTCACGTCGCGGTTCGTGCCCCTGACCGATGCGGAGGCGGTCCGCTCCGCGATGAGCGAGCGCACCCGGGTCGTCTGGGCAGAGACGATCGCCAACCCGACCACCGACGTCGCCGACCTGCAGGCCCTGGCCGGGATCGCGCACGGGGCCGGCGCGCGCCTCGTCGTCGACAACACCTTCGCCTCGCCGTACCTCTGCACGCCGCTGGCCCTGGGCGCCGACCTCGTCGTGCATTCGCTCACGAAATACGTCGGAGGTCACTCAGACCTCGTTGCCGGTGCGGTTATCGGCGCTGGCGGGCCGCTCGCCGCCGCGCGGCACGTGGTGCTCAGCGCCGGCGGCAACGCGCAGCCGCTCGAGGCCTTCCTCGCCCTCCGCGGTCTCAAGACCCTGGCCGTCCGCATGGAGCGCCACTCGAAGACCGCGCTCGCCATCGCGGCGGCGCTCGAGGGCCACCCGGGCGTTGCGCGGGTCCTGTATCCGGGGCTCGACTCGCATCCGCAGCACCGGACCGCGGTGGCCGAGCTGCGCGGGGGGATGGCCGGCGGCATGCTGGCGATCGACCTGGCCGGCGGCCGTGCTGCGGGGGAGCGGTTCCTGGACCGGCTGCGCGTCGCGGTCCACGCCACCAGCCTGGGGAGCGCGGAGACGCTCTGCTCGCACCCGGCGTCGTCCTCCCATCGACAGCTCAGCGAGGCCGACCTGGCCGCCGCGGGGCTGACCCCCGGGCTCGTCCGCGTCTCCGTGGGGCTCGAGGACGCCGAGGACCTCATCGAGGACCTGGCGGCCGCTGCCGCCTGAGGCCGGCCGTGGTCGGGCGATGACCAGCGTCATCGACCTGTGGCGTGCCGTCGACCCCGGTGCGCGGCTCCTGTCCGGGTCCCCGGATCGCCTGCGCGGCGCAGTGCGCGGGGTGGCGCGAACGCGGGCCCTTCCGCCTCACCTTCCGGAATCGGCCGAGGGACAGCTCCTGGTGATGGACCGGTCGCTCCTCCCCGGGCCGGCGCTCGACGCGCTGGTCGCGGTCCTTCGAGAGGCCGGGCTGGGGCCCGCGGCGCTCGCGCTCGCGGGTGCCGGGATGGACGACGCCCAGGTTGAACCGGCGGGCAGCGCCATGCCCATCATCGGGAGCGCTCGATCCCACGCCGGGTTCGCCGATGCGGCCGGCGCCTACCTCGACCAGCCCGACCGCGAGCTCCAGCGCGTTGCGGCCGAGCTTCGGCTGGCCGCGGCGGAGGGCGCCCTGGCCGATCCGACGCTCGCCACCCCGGCGGGGTTGCTCGCGGGCCACCTGCGCCGGGGGGTGGCGGTCTCGGTCGACGGCGAGCTGCGCACCCTGCACCCGCGCCCCGCGGGTCGTGCGCTGGCGGCACGCTTCGCCGCGCTGCACGCTCGGGTTCTAGCGGGCTCCCCGGGCCGGTCGGGCGCGCGTCAGAGCCGGGACGGGCTGCACCTCCTCGAGCGTCGCATCCGCCACGGAGCCTCGATCTGGCTCTTCGACGACCTGCCGTTCGCGCGCATCGACGGGTTCGCCGCGGAGGCCGTGACCACGACCCTTCGGGCGCTGCTCGCCCGGCCTGCCGTCGACCGCAGGCCGGCTTCCGGGACGGATGGGCCGACGCCATTGGCGGACCGTCTCCAGGGCCGGCCCGCACGGGAGCGACCGCGGCAATCAGGACGGCGGCGTCCAGCACGAGACCCTGCTGGCCGTGGCGCGTGCCAACGGGCGGATCGCGCCGGCGGCGCGAGCGCTCGGTGTCCACCGCAACACCGTCCTGTACCGGTTGCACCGCGCGGCCCTCGAGCTGGGCCTGGACCCGCGCCGACCCGACGACGCGCTGAGGATCCTGCGGGAGGCCGATGGCGCGGGGCGATGATGCGTCGTCGATTGTGCAGAGTGCACAACGACTCGTCACCTCGGGGGAGCCCGCGCAGCGCCACGGGACCGGGCCGGACGGCTAGCCTGCGGGGGTTGCCACCCGGCCCATCCTCGACCAGCTGACAGGAGCCTATCGACGCATGGCAAGCAAGGAGCTCACCGCCGTCCTCAAGCTCGCGGAGGAGAAGAACCTCCGATTCGTGAGCCTGCAGTTCACCGACATCGTGGGGGCGGTGAAATCCGTGCAGATCCCCATGCACCAGCTCACCGAGGCGGTCGAGCACGGCAAGTGGTTCGACGGGTCGAGCATCGAGGGCTTCGCGCGCATCGCGGAGTCCGACATGTTCCTCGTCCCCGACCTGTCGACCTTCTCGCCCATCCCCTGGGAGCAGGGCATCGCTCCCGACGGAACGAAGCTGGAGACCGGTGCGGCGCGCGTGATCTGCGACGTCTACACCCCGGGCGGCGATCCGTTCCCGGGTGATCCGCGATGGGTCCTGCGCCGCCAGATGGAGCGGGCGAAGAAGCTCGGATTCACCTTCAACACCGGGCCGGAGCTCGAGTTCTTCCTGCTTCGCCGGCAGAACGGGATGCGTGGCGCTGGACCCGCACGACGCGGCCGGGTACTTCGATCTCTCCGAGGACCTGGGCACCGAGGTCCGCAAGGAGATGATGAACGACCTCGAGGAGATCGGGATCGAGGTCGAGACTGCGCACCACGAGGTCGCCTCCGGCCAGCACGAGATCGACTTCAAGTACGCGAATGCGCTCCGCACCGCGGACAACGCCGTGACGTTCAAGACCACGCTGAAGGCCGTCGCCGCCCTCCATGGCCTCCATGCCACGTTCATGCCCAAGCCGATCTTCGGGATCAACGGCTCGGGGATGCACACCCACCAGAGCCTCTGGGACGACAAGAAGGGCAAGAACGCCTTCTCCGATCCAAAGGATCCGTACGGTCTTTCGGATACGGCCAGGCACTATATCGCCGGCACCCTGGAGCACGCCCGGGGGATGATCGCCATCCTTGCTCCGCTGGTGAACAGCTACAAGCGCCTGGTCCCCGGCTACGAGGCGCCGGTCTACATCGGCTGGGCGCGCATCAACCGCTCGGCGCTGATTCGGATCCCGCAGATCAGCAAGGGCCAGCTGGACTCGACGCGCATCGAGCTGCGCTGCCCCGACCCCTCCTCCAACCCGTACCTCGCCTTCGCGGCGATGCTGGCAGCCGGCCTGGACGGGATCGAGCGCAAGCTGGAGCCGCCGGCGCCGGTCGAGGAGAACCTGTACCACCTCGATCCCGGCGAAGCTGGAGAGCCGCAAGATCAAGCAGCTCCCCGGCACGCTCAAGGACGCCATCGCGGAGCTCAAGGCGGACAAGGTGATCCGCGAGGCCCTGGGCGAGCACATTTTCGAGCGCTTCGTCGAGGCCAAGACCGAGGAGTGGGACG
>CAWDTM010000005.1:0-100826 GCA_963805305.1 uncultured Chloroflexia bacterium | reverse complement strand
CGTGGACCCGCCGGAAGCGGCACGGACGGCGACGCCCTGACGAAGCCGGGACCCGGGATTCAGCCCGGGTCGCCGGTGTTGATCACGCTCGGCCCGCGGCCGATGCGCACCAGCAGGATCTCACCCGTGGGACCGGGACCGGTCCGTTCCCGGTGTACCACGTGAGCCGGCACGTGGCCGAACTCGTGCAGCCCCACAGCGGCGGTGGCGTGCTCGGGGCCATACTCGAACTCGATGCTCCCGGCAAGCACGTAGAAGTAGGTATCGTGGTCGCCATGGTGGTGCCAGCCGCTCCACTCTCCGGGAGTGGTCGAGACGTACCCGATCCACCGGTCTTCGCCGGCGAACGCCTGCCCGCGTCGCATCCCGGCGGTCTGGAGCTCCGGCGGTTCAATCAGCGCAGACAGCGGAACCGCGCGCGGCACATCGCTCATGGCTCGCCTCCCTTCGCGAATGCTTGTCGCTCGGTCATCAGTCTACCGGTGCGCTCAATCCCCCTGGCCTGAGGCCCGGCTTCTGCAACCGGGTCCGTCACGTCCGTTCGTACCACTCACAGTCGTAGAACCTTCCCGACCACACACGTCGCAAGCCCTCCCAACCGCCACGGAAATGTGACAAACGGCCCGGTAGGCTGCGCGGCAGCCCGCCGGAAGGCACATTGGCCTCCCCCGCCGGCGGGGGAAGACTGCCCTTGTCAAGGCGAGCCCGAGACTGCCCCATCAGGGGCGCGGGGAAGCGTCGATGTGCATGGCGAGGGGGGTTGCTCGTGCTCGGTATTCGGATCCCGGGTCGATGGTGGGTTGTTGTATCGACTCCGATGCTCGCGGTGGGACTCCTGCTTGGCGGGGCGCCGGGGTCGACCCCCGCGGCCGCCGCGTCAGGCTCGACGGCCCTGGCCAACGTCAGCGTCATCTCCGCCAAGCTGTCCTTCGCGGCAGGCACCTACACGGGCTACCGCTTCAGCAGCGCAGGCACGGTAACCGGTAGTCGGCGCGCTCACCTCAGTCGCGCAAGCAGCGCACCCGCCACGCGGAAGGCGACCCGCGCCGGAAAGACCTACTACTACGTCAGTGCCGGAATCTGGGCCGGGTACTGGATGCCCGCCGCAACCGGAGTCCGGGTCACCCTCACGCCCGCGGCCGCCGCGTCAGGCTCGACGGCCCTGGCCAACGTCAGCGTCATCTCCGCCAAGCTGTCCTTCGCGGCAGGCACCTACACGGGCTACCGCTTCAGCAGCGCAGGCACGGTAACCGGTAGTCGGCGCGCTCACCTCAGTCGCGCAAGCAGCGCACCCGCCACGCGGAAGGCGACCCGCGCCGGAAAGACCTACTACTACGTCAGTGCCGGAATCTGGGCCGGGTACTGGATGCCCGCCGCAACCGGAGTCCGGGTCACCCTCACGCCCGCGCCGGTCCAGACGGTAGCGCCTACCGTCACGCCCGCGCCGGTCCAGACGGTAGCGCCCACCCCGACGCCCGCGCCGGTCCAGACGGTAGCGCCCACCCCGACGCCCGCGCCGGTCCAGACGGTAGCGCCCACCGTCACGCCCGCGCCGGTCCAGACGGTAGCGCCCACCCCGACGCCCGCGCCCACTGCTCCGACCAGCACGCCGGCACCGGCCAGCGCAACCTTCACGTACCCGGTGCCCGACAAGACGACGATCCAGCACGTAGGAAGTCATTCGATCAACTGGTCGGAGCACGGAGCCGTGAGGGCCAGGACCATCACGGAGCTCGCTGCGACAGCCGTGAACGGCAGCTGCAGCGGCGTCACATGGCGCGTCGCGTGGACTGTCGCCGCGTCCGGGAGTCCGTTCCCGATCACGGGCTTCGGCCCCAACTATTGCTACCGATACGAACTGGCGCTCAACGGCACGAAGGTGGCGGTGAGCGGAGCTCTGCTGGTCAGCGCGGCGACCTTCTCGGAGAACTTCTACGACGGTGCTCTCGTCAGGTACCAGGATCCGGACTACACCGCCTGCGTTCCCACCTCCACGCAGATGATGCTGAACTTCGTGGCCAGCAAGGGCTCGCGCGGGACAGGCTTTCGGTGGACCGTGACCACTGCGTACAGCGCCGAAGAGAGCATGCTGCAATGGGAGCGGAGTCACATGACCCAGCTGACCTCGCACCCGGGGGTGGACGCCAACGGCTGGCGCAACGGCCTCAACTACTACGGCTGGGGCACGTACACGACCCAGGCTGCGATGACCTACCAGGTGTTCGCGTACTCGTCGTACGACGATGCTGTCAAGGCGATCGTCAGGGCCGTTGCCACGTACAACAAGCCGGTCGGGTTCCTGGGATGGGCCGGTGGCCACGCGCAGATCGTGAATGGCTATCGGGTAACCGGGCTGGATCCGGCGACATCGAGTGCCTTCACCGTGACCTCCATCTACCTCACGGACCCGCTCGCGTCCGACGGCATGCGCAACTACGCGATCTCCGCTCAGAACTTCAAATCCGGGTCGACGTCCTATCGATTCCGGCCCTACGCCTACACGGACAGCCCGTATGACGACCCGTACAGTCCAGGCACCGCAGCCGCCTATCGCGCCTGGTACGGGAAGTGGGTGATCGTCGCCCCGGTGCGTTGAGCGACGCGCGCGGTTGAACACACTTACCCTTTGTGAGCTTCCTTGCATGTCAAGCCCCGAGGGCAGCCGCGCGCGTGGAAGGTGCGGCGCGGGCGCTTCACCGGGCCCGCAGAGCTAAGAGGGGATCGGAACAGCCCCCTTAGGCTCACGGGACAGGCGTTCAGCCGGCCGCGACGGCCAGGACCCAGCCCGTAATGGGCTCGACCCAGAAGACCTGCGCGGCGGTGTAGGTCGTACCCGATGGCTCTGTGACCGTGCCCTGCACCGATACGATCCAGAACGGCGGGACCCCCGGGAAGGCGGAGGTCGTCACCTCGCCGACAACCTTCGGGCTCTCCAGTCGGCCGAAGCAGGCCGACGCGACCGCGGGCGCTCTCAGGAAGCCGACAGCCAGCCAGAGGGCGACGAGCGCCAGCGGCACCATCACGACCCGTCGGCGCCGGTGATGCGGCCTCACTGCCGTAACCGGTGAGAGAACCGCCATCGCCAACTCCTTCAGCTATTCGGGAGAGCCGCCGCTGCCCGTGGAGGCACCGAGGGAGCCGTCTGGTGCCAGCCATTCGGTGGTGATGTTCGATCCCACCTGGCGGTTGCCGGACGCCTCCCAGGAGATGGTGAGGTCGAGCTTCCAGACGCCGATGTCGGTGAGAGTGATGGCCACCGAGCAGGTCACTGGCACCGGGCTCGAGAGGGTGGGGCCGTTCGGCATCGCGGTGATCGTCGTCTGCTGTGACGTGCCGGCCTCATCCGGGAAACAGGCGTAGGCGGCGTCACTCTTCAGCTCGGCCATCGCCTTGCGGGCGACGCTCTGGGCGACGGCAAGATCGCTGGAGATCGGCGTCGGGGCGGGCGTGAATCGGAGGCTGGCGACCAGATCGTTCACCTGGGCACGCAGGGCATCCAGGCCGGGGCCGCGGATGTCGGCGTCGAGCTGGACCCAGTTGTCGATGGAGCCTGGGCGCTGGATCTTCCAGGTGAGGAGGACGTGGTCAGACGCCTGCTGGTCCTCGCTGAAGATCGCCGCCATGCCGCCCACCTCGATTCGCGTCCCGTCGGCAGGATGGTCGAAGAAGGCGACCGGGTCGCTCATCGGCATGCCGCCGTTGCCGATGGTGATCACCACGTTGCCCGGCGGCAGATCGTAGCCGTGGGCGTTGCATGAGATCGAGTTCTCAGTGCGCTGGCAGACCTTGCTGGTGTCAACCGGTGTGCTGGCCAGGTAGCCCAGCACGCTGTAGAAGGAGAAGATGAAGCCCTCGATAGGGTAGTAGCGCCAGGCCGCGGGGCAGTCGAAGGCCCACTCGTCTTGGCTGAAGTGGGCCAACCCGGGGGCCTCAGCCGTTGGCTCTGGTGAGACGGCGCCCCTCGGGGCTGACGGACCGCTTGCAGACGAGCAGGACGCGATCACCAGCGACAGGGCGAGCCATGGCGCAGCACGCAACGCCCTGCTCCCGAACCACGCCACTCGTCAGTTTCCCCTCATGCCCAGGAAGACGCGCAGAGTATGGGCGTGGTTCCTCCTTGCGTTGCGCCCCGCGGCGATCGTGGCCTACGCAGCGGCCGGCGCAAGCATGGCTGCGAACCAATCCCAGACGCTGCCGTGGAACTCGACCGGGCCCGGTCCCGACACGGACAGCAGATAGCGCCTGCCATCGGGTGCCACCGCCGTCACGGCTACCTGCGCCCAGTCAATGTCCGGCGTCCGGTCGAAGTACAGGGTTCCCGCGACGTTGTTTCCCTCGGGCGTCGCCGGAGCGAACGCAAAGGGGCCTGTCTGGTCGGGAACGAGTGCCGATGACCCCTCCGGCGACTGACTGCGCCAGGCCTCCAGGCGGTAGTCGTGGAAGTACGCGACCTGGGCGGCGTTGCCTGCGGTCAGCTGCAGGTCAACCACCCCGGCCTGAAAGTAATTGGCGCTCCCCCCGCTGAACCAGACCGGGCCGCCCGCAGATGGGTCCTGCCACCACGGCGCGATCACGTCTCCCGCTGCAGACGGGTTCCAGGTCTGCGGTACCGCCTCGCCATCCCCGCTCTGCGACGTCGCCAAGAAAAGGCCCGTCGTAGCGAGCAGGCCGACGAGCACTGCGGCGACGACCATCCCGATGTTTGGAAGCTGCAGGCGGTCGAGGCGTGTTCCGAGGGCGAAGGAGACGGGCACCAGCAGCAGCGCGGCAACACTCGCCCAGTTCAATGCCTGAGAGAGGACCACCAGCACGATCCAGCCGACGACCGCGCCGCCGACCAAAGCGACCGGCGTGCGGACATCGGACACGGAGCGCCAGCCAGCCAGCGCCGCGGCGCGCACCGCAGCCGCCCCGGCGAGCAGCGCACCGGCGTCCAGGGCGATGGCCGTCAGCAGCGTGTTCCAGCCGCCGGCCCAGTTCAGGGCTAGGGTCACCCCGACCCAGCCGGCCGCCGCGCGGACGAGGGCCATCAGCAGCATCGCGCCGACGACGACACAGAAGGTCGCCAGCACGACTCCGACGGCGCCGGTCCCGACGGCCGAGATGGTCCCGGCGCCCGCGGCGGCCAGGACCCGAACCGGCGGTCGGTGCGCCTGGGCGAGCTCGCGCGCCAGGAGGTCGGGCGGCCCCAGCCGCGCGATGGCCTCCGTCTCCGCCTGCTCTGGCGTCGCACCGCGGGCGACGAGGTCATCGACAGCATCGGTAAGGTGGGCCGCAAGCTCCTCTAGGACCTCCCAGCGAACGTCCTCGGGCAGCGTCAGCCGCTCCGCTACCGCCGCCAGGAATCTCGCCCGCGCGTTCATCAGTCCGCATGCCTCGACACCGCTCGGACCATTCCGCTGAACGCGTCCCACTCGTCACGCGCGGCGGCCAGGCGGCCGTGCCCCACCGGGGTCAATCGGTAGTAGCGGCGCCGCGGGCCCCGCTCGCCACTGCGCCATTCGGCCGCGACCGCGCCTTCCCGCTCCAGTCGATGGAGGGTCGGGTACAACGTTCCCTCACTGGGGTTAAGCAACGCACCGGATCGCTCGCGGATGCGCTGGGCGACCTCGTATCCGTACAGCTCGCCGTCGGCGAGAACGCTCAGGACGAGGAAGGGGACAGTGCCCTTCAGCAGCTGGGAACGAAGCACGGGAATGTAGTACCTCGCTTTGCGAGGTACGTCAAGATCCGTCCCGCCCGTGGCAGTCCGGCAATCCATGCCTAGTCCGGCGGTGGCATGCTTGGCCCGCGCGCGCGTGTCGAGCGGAGCATGAAAGTCGCGAGACCCGCCGCCTGAATGAGAATGAGCAGGTTGCGGTTCAAGTCTTTCTCGGTCCCGAGCATGTCGTCGGCGCCGACCCTCGCCTTCGGCCTGGGCCAAGACGAAACCGTCAGAGGTCACCACCAGCTCGCTGATCGCGGGCTCGCTGAAGGGCTCGTCGAGGATGTAACCCACTACCGCGGCCATCTTGCCGCTCATCGCTGTGAAGCGGTCGGGTCGCAGCTTGGCGACGAGCTGATCACGCATGCGGCGATGCTCGCACAACCGAGATCCGCAGGCGACTGGCCCCGGCGACATCTGCGCTCTTCGTCGTCTACTTCCTGGGTGCCCTTCTGCGCCGGGTGGAAGCACAAGATGCAGGTTGTTACCTGGAAGCACGAGACGCGCAGACTAGGCGGACGTTCACCCGGCTCGACAGCCGCCCCGCGACGGGTAAACGGTCGAGGGATGGTGGAGATGGGGGAGAATCGAACTCCCCGTCCAGAACCGAGTCGCCGGAGACTTCCTACAGGTATTTCCGGCCTACTTGCGCTTCGCGTTGCGGGCCCCCGACCGGCGGGGTGCTCCGCTTGCTATCCGGTGCTGCCTCTCGGCTCTTTGACGTCGCTCACCGGAGTCGGCGACGCCGCACCTCCCCTGATGACATCTTCACCGTCCGGGGAGGGGGGACGGTGTCGATGCTCACCGACTAAGCGGCGAGGGCGTAACTGTTGTTGCCAGTTACTGGCTTTGCCCGCGGTTTAACGAGGCCTGCGGGCGACCTCGACCTGCGATCTCCGGTCCCTGAGCCCTGTCGAAACCTGACATCCCCACGAACCGAACGGACCCATTCTATCAGACCGATACCCCCATGTGAACACCTGTTCTAGTCGCCATCGGCCAAGATCTCCCGATGGAGCTGTTCAGCACCGCCCTCACGTTCAGCACCGACGACGGCACGACCACCCACGCGCCCATGGTCCTCGCCGAGGTGGGCGGCGTATCGACCCGCCTGATCTGCGATACGGGGGCCTCCGAGCACGTCCTCACCGTGGATCTCGCACGGCGGGCCGGTCTCCGCCTCGAGGCTGACGAGCCTGGAACCGATGCCGCCGGCGACGCCGTCCCGTCGTGGCGCATCGACCATGCGGAAGCCAGCGTCGCGGGGTGGCAGCTCCCGCTTGACGGCGCGCCGGCCATTGAGGGACCACCACCATTCTCCGGGTGGGGGATCGGCGGCTTCCTGAGCCCGCAGGCGCTGCATCCCTCGGCGTGGGTCGTCCTGGACCTGGCGTCGCAGGCGCTCTCCGTGGTCGACGATCCGCCCGACGCCATCCTGGCCGACGTGCAACGTCGCCATCCGTCGCTGCATCCGGTCCACCTCGCACGGGACGGGTCGGACACCACGATCCTCGTTCAGGCCGCCGTGGAAGGCCATCCCGAGGTACTGACCCTCGTCGACTCGGGCGCGCGCTCCACGTCCTTCGTCGCGGGCGCTCTGCCGGGAATGACCCTCGCCGGCGATGCCGTCAGCGGTCGGGCGCTGGGCGGACGGCAGATGCGGGCCGGCGTCGTGGAGGGAGCCCGCCTGCAGGTCGGGGACGCGGCGCTGCGCATCGGCTCGTTGTTCGTCACGGCAGAGGCGCACGGCGGCGTGCAGGGTGTCATCGGCATGGATCTCCTGCGCGGGACGGTCCTGGTGGTGGCCGCCGACCCGGAGCGGCCTGTCACGTGGTTCGTCCCGCACTGAGCCCGGGGAGCGGGCACTTCTGAGACCGATTCGCGCGTCCCGCACCGGAGTCGCGCGCCATCGGCCCCTAGAGCTTGATGCGCCCGCTGGTCTTGGCCTCGCGCTCGAGCTCGCGGCGCTGGTCCCGCTCGGCGATGGTCCGGCGCTTGTCATGCGTCTTCTTGCCGCGGGCGAGACCCAGCTCGACCTTGGCGCGCCCGTTTCGGATGTAGAGGCGCAGCGGGACCAGGGTCTGGCCCTTGGCCTGGGTGAGACCCACCAGCTCGGCGATCTGGTCGCGGTGCAGGAGCAGCTTGCGCGTCCGGCGTGGCTCGTGGTTGAAGCGGTTGCCCTGCTCGTAGGGGGCAATGTGCGCACCGATCAGCCACGCCTCGCCGTGCTCGATCCGGGCGTATGCCTCGGCCAGGTTGACCCGCCCGGCCCGAATCGACTTGATCTCGGTCCCGGTCAGCACCAGGCCCGCCTCCAGCGTCTCGCTGACGGCGTACTCGTGGCGCGCTCGGCGGTTGAGGGCAATCGTCTGTTCGGGCATCGGTCTGGGTGCTGCGGTGGTGGTGGCGCGGGGAGGGTGACGGGGCGGGCGCCGGCGGGCATGGAAAGAGCCGGCCGTTTCAGCCGGCTCTCACCTCGCTACCACGCGAAGGGTGTGGTTATCGCACCGCCTCGGTGGTGGCGTGACAGGGACTACTCACTGCACACCACCTCCTTTCGTTGCGCGAGATGCTAGCAGCCCGGCGTCCGCTCGGCAATGCCCCTACGCAATGCCTGCGCGCAGGGCCCGGTCGTCCCAGCTCAGCATGATGGAGGAGAGACCGCCGGAAGGGGCCAGCGCCGTCGGGCTGCCGGACGGCAGCGGCGAGGGTGCGGTCCCCCCGGTCAGGCTCCCGAGGTAGGCGACCGCCCGGTCAAGGACAAGGTCCTTCTCAGGCGCTGTCCCGGCCGGGATGGTCACCGCGATGGTCGGCTGGACCCCGTCGGGGTGGACGCTGTCGTGGTCCGGCGGGAACCAGCGGCTGATGGTGATCCGGACCCCGCCCCCGTTCTCGAGCGGAGCCCAGACCTGGACCGTGTTCTTGCCGAAGCTGTGCTCGCCGACGATCGTGGCGCGACCGAGCTCCTTGAGGGCGGCGCTGACGATCTCCGAGGCGGAGGCGCTGCCGCCGTTGACGAGGACGACAAGCGGGATCTTGGGATTGGTCGCCAGCCCGCCGCCGACCGCGTCCCAGGTCTTGACGTTCCCGCCGGAGGACTCCTGGGTGAAGATGGTCCCGGAGCTGACGAACTCGGACGCGATCTTCTGTGCGGAGAGGATGTAGCCACCGGGGTTGTCACGCAGGTCGAAGACGATCTGGTTCGCGCCCTGGTCGAGCAGGCCCTTCAGCGCCGCGTGGAACTGGTCGGGTGACGAGTCGCTGAAGCCGTGCAGGGCGATGTAGCCGATGTGCCCGTCGACCAGCCGGGTTTCGACCTCCTTCATCGTGATCTCCTGCCGGGTGATCGTGACGTCGAAGGTCTTCGTGTCGCGCTTGATCGTGAGCGTGACCGTGGTGCCGGTCTTGCCGCGCACCTTGGTGATCTGGTCGTTGATCGACGAGCCGTTCACGCTGGTACCGTCCACCGCGGTCACGAGGTCACCCGGCTGGAGGCCGGCCTTCTCGGCGGGGGAGCCGGAGATGGGGCTCACGACCACGAGCACGCAGTTGTCCGACAGGGTGCTGCACGAGGCGAGATCGGTTGGGTTGGCGATGTTCTTGACCGACATCTCCGCGCCAATCCCGCTGAACTTTCCGGAGAGGTCGCCGAGGGCCTGCTGGTACTGGGTTGGGGCCATGTACCCACTGAACGGGTCCTGCACGCCGAACTGGAACATCCCCTGGATGGCGCCTGCGGCGAGCACCGAGTCGTCGAGCGGGTCGACGTACTCGCTCTTGAGCTTGTCGTAGGCATCGCAGAACGCGGTGAAGGCCGGCGCCGGCGCGGAGCACCCCGTCGTGCGGTTGCCGCCAGCCGCCAGGTAGCCGCCAACGAAGAGCAGCGTCCCGAGCACGGCGGCCAGTGCGAGCCCCACGATCCAGCCGGCGAGGGATCCGCGCGGACGCGGGGCGGCCGGTGCGAGAGGCGCAGCAAATGGCATCGGCGCCGGGGAGGGGTCCGGCGGCGGTGTGGAGTCGTTCGGGGACGCCGGGAGCGGCGCCTGGTTCGGATCTGTGCTCGTCATCTGGTCAGGGGCTGCGCGAGTCTAGCACCGTTTCGATCCGCCCCCGGTTACGCCGCGGTTGTGATTCCTTGCCCACCGGCTCGTGGATATCGGCGTCGCGCGGTGTTCGATCCCAGTCAGATGGGGGGTTCGTCGCGGTCCGCGCTCACCTCCGGCGTGACTGACGGCTGGGAGGCCGCGGGTGGAGCGCTGGGAGCCGCCGGAGCTGCCGGCGCGGACGTGGGTGCCGCGGTCTCTACGGGAGGTGCGGATGCGGACCCGGGCGCGGTTCCGCCGGAGGCGCCGAGCACCAGCTTCCCGCCCTCCGCCTGGAATGCCCGCCACCCGGCGTAGGCCATCACGAGCGATCCGACCAGCGCGATCACGAAGGCCCAGGTCTGCCAGTCGTCAAGCGTGCGCGTGAAGTAGCTGATGAACCGCAGGATCTCGATCAGGGCGCAGGCCGCTGCCACGACCCCGCCGACAACGAGGAGGCTGCCTCTTGACCCGGGCAGCGAGGTCCCCGGCGAGAGCTGGGGCAGGAAGAGCACCACCAGGACACCGACGGCCAAGAGGACGGCGAGCCACATCAGCCCGCCCCAGTTGCTGACGATCCCGGCGATCACGACGACGATGGCGCCGTAGGCCGCGTTGCGTTCATTCATGCTGAGCTTGGACAGATCCATGGTTCCGCCACCCTCCGATACTGTCCCCGCGAGCGCGTGAGGCTCGGGCTCACCCGGCGTCGCGAGTGGGGCACCGTACCACAGGCCCATTGGCCCCTCCAAGGTGCCGGGACCCGTTTGCTGCTCCCTCAGGCGGTGAGATAGGACCGAACGCTGATCCAGGAGCCCACGGCCCCAACCCCCAGTCCCACGGCGAGCAGGAGCGCGGAGAGCGTGGCCAGGAACCGGGCTCCAACGGCCACCGGCATCTGAAAGACGTTGAAGAGGACCGGCTGGATCGGATCCCAGACAATGGCCACCATCCCGATTGCCACGAGAGCGCCCAGCAATCCGCAGAGGATCCCCTCCAGGATGAACGGCCACCGGATGAAGCTGTCGCTGGCACCCACCAGGCGCATGATCTCGATCTCGCCGGCCCGGGCGTACACGGCGATCCGGATGGTGTTCACGATCATGAACAGGACGGTCAGCGCGACGAGGGCAATGGCGACCAGCCCCACGGTGCGGATCACGTTGATGATGCCGATCAGCTTGTCGACCGCCGCCTGCTTGGTGGTGATCTGCACGATTTCGGACCGGTCGGCGAGGGCGTTTGCGATCGACTGCGAGTAGGACGGGTCGGAGAGGGTGACCTCGATGCTCGCGTAGAGCTTGATGTTCGCGCCGCTCTCGCCCAGGTCGAGCTTCTGGCCGCGCTGGGCGTAGACCTCCTCGAGGCGCTGCATGGCCATTGCCGGGCTGACGTAGCTCACCGTCTTCGCGCCGGGGAGGGATCGCGTGTAGGCCATCAGCGCATCGAGCTGCGGCTGGGTCAGGTCCGCGTGCTCCGGCTCGCCAACCAGCTCGGCGGTGACGCCCACCTTGCTCTCGATGAACTCGAGCCCGCTGTTCAGCCCGCTGATCACGATGAAGAGCCCGGAGAGCAGGACGAGCATCAGGACGACCGTCGCGGTCGTCGCCAGGCTCATCATCGCGTTGCGCCAGAAGCCCTGCCAGGCGCGCACCCCGCTGAAGCCGATGAATCGCAGGAAGCGCATGGCCCTAGTACTCCCGCTCGTAGGCGGCTTCCGGTTCGTCGCGGACGAGCGAGCCCCCCTCCAGGGCCAGCACCCGCCGCCGCATGGCGTTCACGATCTCCTGGTTGTGGGTGGCCATCAGGACCGTGGTCCCCAGCGCGTTGATCTGGATCAGCAGCTGGATGATCTCCCAGCTGGTCACCGGATCCAGGTTCCCGGTCGGCTCGTCGGCGATGAGGATCGCCGGATCGTGGACCAGCGCCCGCGCGATCGCCACTCGCTGCTGCTCGCCACCGGAGAGCTGGGTCGGGAGATGGTCAACGTGCTGGTGGAGGCCGACCAGGTTCAGCAGCATGGGGACCCGCCGCCGAATCTCGGCACGGCTCGCGCCGGTCACCTCCAGTGCGAACGCGACGTTCTCGAAGACCGTCTTCGCCGGCAGGAGGCGGAAGTCCTGGAAGACGATCCCGATCCGGCGTCTCAGCCCGGGCACGTCGCGTCGCCGCAGGCGGAGCAGGTCGCGACCCGCCACCGTGACTCGGCCGGAGGTCGGGAGCACCTCGCGGATCAGGAGGCGGATGAAGGTTGTCTTTCCGGCACCGGAGGCGCCGACCAGGAAGACGAAGTCGCCTCGCGGGATGGTGACGTTGACCTCGCTGAGGGCCACCTTCCCGTTCGGGTAGGTCACGCCGGCGTCGACCATGCCAATCACCGAGTCCGCGATGGCGCTCAGCGCGGCGCCGTTCGTGGCAGTCATGGGGCGGGCCGCGACGCTCATGGCGCCGTGCCGTCGCGGCGCTCGCCGATACGCGAGCGCAGGTAGCCGTCGATGAACGCGTCCAGGTCGCCGTCCAGGACGGCGGTCGGGTTGGAGGTCTCCACGCCGGTTCGCAGGTCCTTCACCATCGTATAGGGCTGGAGCACGTAGCTGCGGATCTGGTTGCCCCAGCCCGCTTCAACGTGCACGCCGCGCAGCTTGGCGAGCTCCGCCTCGCGCTCCTCCATCTTGCGCTCGATCAGCTTGGCCCGCAGGATCGCCATCGCGCGCTCGCGGTTCTGGATCTGGCTGCGCTCGTTCTGGCAGGTCACCACGATCCCGGTCGGGAGGTGCGTGATCCGCACCGCTGAGTCCGTCTTGTTGACGTGCTGCCCACCCGCGCCGGAGCTGCGATACGTGTCGACCCGCAGGTCGTCATCGCGGATCTCGACCTCCGCGTCCTCGGGCACCTCGGGCATCACCTCCACGAGTGCGAAGCTGGTGTGGCGCCGCTTCTGCGAGTCGAACGGGCTGATGCGCACGAGCCGATGGACCCCCCGCTCGGACTTGAGCCGCCCGTACGCCCAACGGCCGGTGACACCCACCGTGACCGATTTGAGGCCCGCCTCCTCGCCCTCCGTCTGGTCCAGGATCTCCGTGTGAAAGCGGTTGCGCTCCGCCCAGCGCAGGTACATGCGCAGGAGCATCTCGGCCCAGTCCTGGCTCTCCGTCCCGCCCGCGCCGGCGTGGATCGAGACGATGGCCGCGCTGGCGTCGTAGGGATCCGACAGGAGCAGCAGCCCCTCCATTCGTGTCCAGTCCGCCTGGAGCGAAGCGAGGTCGCGTTCGAGGTCTGGCTGCAGGGTCGCCGCTTCCTCTGGATCGGAGGCTGCGAGCTCGGCGATCTCGGCGAGACCGCGGGCTCGTTCCCCGAGCCCTTGCCAGGCGGCGATCTCCTCGCGCAGCTCATCGGCCCGGCGCAGCAGCGCCTGGGCGCCGGCCGGGTCGTCCCAGAGAGTTGGATCCGTCGAGCGGGTCTCTAGCTCCCCGAGCTCGATTTCCTTGGCGGGCAAGTCAAAGTCGCACCGCCGTGTCGGCAACGAGGCTGGCGAGTCGCGCAGCCTCGTCCTTAATTGCGTCCAAGCGGTTGCACCATGGTCAGTTCGACATCGGTCAGGCGCACGCTCTTGTTGCGCACCTTGGCCGGGTTCACGCAGGGGCAATAGCCCTGGCGCGGGCACGAGCCGCAGTTGCCGTCGCAACCCAGCGTCGCCGCGTACGTGCAGCGCATGCAGTCGCGCTCGCACTGGATGAGGTCCTGGTAGGGAACGGTCGGGTCTCGGAAGCGGGTGACCAGCGGAAGCTCTGTGGTCGGCGAGGGGAGTGGTTCGACGACACGGCTGGGTGCGGTCAGCTGCTTCACGAAGCTCTCCATGTATGGCGACGGACCCCCGGGATCAGGGTGTGCCCGGTCCGCGCAGGACCCCATCCTAGCGGCTCGGCTCGGCCTTGACCAGAGGGCAAATCGTGCGGAACGGGGCACGAATTGGTGCTTCTTGGCAACGGACCGGCGAACGCGACGGGAGCATTGGCGCGGGGATGGGCAACACGGCTGAGTCGTATGACATTTGACTGCTTGCCCGATCGGGAAGGCCGCTGCCGTCAGGCCCCGTGGCAGCGCTTGAACTTCTTGCCGGACCCGCACCAGCACGGGTCGTTGCGCCCGACCTTGGGCCCGCTGCGTGCCGGCTGGGCCGGGACGGAGCCGCCGGCTGCCAGGCCACCCGCGGTGACCGCCGCGGAGGTGGAGGTGGCACCGCCCGCGGATCCGTCCGGTCCTGCGCCGCTGACGTCGGGCCGGCTCTCCTGCATGCGTCGGGCGAGCGGGGCGGGCGGCTGCTGAACGACGGTGACCCGGAAGATGGTGTGGGTCACGTCGTGGCGGATGGTGGCCTTGAGCTCATCGAACATCCGGTAGGCCTCGATCTTGAACTCGTCGAGCGGGTCACGCTGGCTGTAGGCCCGCAGCCCGATGCCGCGCCGCATGTCGTCGACCGCGGTGAGGTGCTCAACCCATAGGGCATCGATGACCCGCAGCAGCACCAGCCGCTCCAGGACCGGCATGCCCTCCTCGCCGACCTCGGTCCGCTTCCGCTCGTAGTGATCCTCGACAAGCTCGAGCAGGGACTGCTCGAGCGCCGCCGTGTCGTTCGCCTCGTCGACGAACCGCAGCTCCGCCTCGGAGATGGTCGGGATCATGGCGATCATCTGGGCCTTGAGCCCGTCGCGGTTCCAGTCGCCGGCGTAATCGGAGCCCGTCGCCGCGGTGACGAGATCGTGCAGCTCCTCGCCCAGCATGGCGAGCACGGTCGTCGAGAGGCTCTCGGCGCGAAGGATCCGTTCGCGTTCGTGGTAGATCGTCTCGCGCTGGCGGTTGATGACGTCGTCGTACTCGACCACGTGCTTGCGCGTGTCGAAGTTGAAGCCCTCGACCCGCGTCTGGGCACCCTCGATCGTCCGGCTCACCATTCCCGATTCGAGGGCCGTGTCGTCATCGAAGCCCAGGCGGCCCATGATGCTGCTCACGCGCTCGCTCGCGAAGCGCCGCATCAGGTCGTCCTCGAGCGACAGGTAGAAGCGGCTGCTGCCCGGGTCGCCCTGGCGGCCGGAGCGGCCGCGGAGCTGGTTGTCGATGCGGCGCGCCTCATGGCGCTCGGTGCCCACGATGTGCAGGCCGCCCGCTCCGAGCACCTTCTCCTTGTCCGCGGCACAGACCCGTTCCGCCTCTTCGAGCGCCGCCTGATACTCCTCCGGCGAGGCCTCCAGGACGTTCAGGCCGCGCTTGTGGAGGATCTCCGAGGCGAGCACCTCGGGGTTACCGCCCAGCAGGATGTCGGTGCCCCGACCGGCCATGTTCGTGGCGATGGTGACCGCGTCCGAGCGGCCGGCCTGCGCCACGATCTCTGCCTCCCGCTCGTGGAACTTCGCGTTGAGCACGTTGTGCTTGATCCCGCGACGCTTGAGCATGTCGGAGAGCATCTCGCTGATCTCCACGCTCACGGTCCCCACCAGGACCGGTCGGCCCCGCTCATGCTCCTCCGCGATCTCGTCCGCAACGGCGTTCCACTTGCCCTTCTGGCCGCGGAACACGAGGTCCGCGAAGTCGTCACGGACCATGTCTCGGTTGGTCGGGATGACGACCACCTCGAGGTTGTAGATCTTCGCGAACTCCTCGGCCTCGGTCTCGGCGGTGCCGGTCATCCCGGCCAGCTTGTCGTACATCCGGAAGTAGTTCTGGAAGGTGATCGTGGCGAGCGTCTGGGACTCGCTCTGGATCTTCACGCCCTCCTTGGCCTCGACCGCCTGGTGGAGGCCCTCGCTCCAGCGGCGTCCCGGCATGAGGCGACCGGTGAACTCGTCGACGATGACCACCTCGCCGTCCTTGACGACGTAGTCGCGGTCGCGGTGGTAGAGGACCTCCGCCTTGAGCGCCTGCTCCAGGTGCCGAGCGAGGCTGAAGTCGTTGTCGAACATGTTGTCGACCCCGAGCCAGCGCTCCATCTTGTCGGTCCCCGCCTCGGTGATCGCCACCTGCTTGAACTTCTCGTCGAGGATGTAATCCTCCTCGGCCTTGAGGCGGGGAACCAGGCGCGCGAACTGGACGTACTTGTCGGCGGACTCGTCGCCGGTGCCGGAGATGATGAGCGGGGTCCGTGCCTCGTCGATGAGGATGTTGTCGACCTCGTCCACGATCGAGAAGAAGTGCCCGCGCTGGACCCGTTCGCGCAGGTCGATCACCAGGTTGTCGCGCAGGTAGTCGAACCCGAACTCGTTGTTGGTGCCGTAGGTGACATCGGCCGTGTAGGCCTCCGCTCGCGAGACGGGGCGCAGGTCGCGGAGGCGCTCGTCGGTGGCCGGATACGCCGGATCGAACACGTAGGCGGCGTCGTGCTGGATGCTGCCCACGCTCATCCCCAGCCGATGGAAGACGGAGCCGATCCATTGCGCGTCCCGCTTGGCCAGGTAATCGTTCACCGTCACCACGTGCACCCCGCGGCCGGTAATGCCGTTGAGGTATGCGGCCAGGGGCGCCACGAACGTCTTCCCCTCGCCGGTCTTCATCTCCGCGATCTGTCCGCGGTGGAGGACGATGCCACCGATGAGCTGCACGTCGTAGTGCCGCTTGTCGAGCGCGCGGGACATGGCCTCGCGGACCGCGGCGAACGCCTCGGGCAGGACCTCGTCCAGCGCCTCGTTGATCTCCTTGAGCTCGCGCTTGCGCTGCTCCTTGCGGCGCTCGGAGATCCGGGCCGGATCGGCCGAGGTGAGCTCGGAGTCTTCCTCCCAGGCCTCGAGGTCGCCGTCGAGGTCGGGTCCATCCCCGTTCGTCGAGGCGGACGCCGGGGTGCGCAGCTCCATGGGCACCAGCAGATCGCCCAGGCGCTCCGTGAGATGCGCCCGGAACTCGGACGTCTTCGCCATGAGCGCCTCGTCGGAGAGGGCGCGGTACTCGTCGGCGAGCGCGTTGATCTCAGTCAGGATCGGCTCCAGCCGGCGGACCTCGCGCTCGTTGGAGTCCACCAGCCGGGAGAGGAACTTCATCATCGGGACCCGGAGTATACGTCTCGCGCCCGATGGCGCCGCTTCGCCGCCAGGGGGATCCTCAGCTCGAGGCGAGCAGCTCGGGCGAGGCCTCCCCGGTCGTGGCAAGGCCACACAGCGCGGTGGTGATCTCCAGCTCCGCCAGCAGGCCGCGCAGGAGCTGGACGATCCCGTCGCTCCCCCCGATGCCCAGGGCGTAGACGTAGGGGCGGGTGACCGGCACCGCTCGTGCCCCGAGTGCCAGCGCCTTCAGCACGTCCGGGGGCAGGCTCCACTCAGCCCTCTACGGCCATGCCCTCTACGACGATGGGAAAGGGGGCATCGGGATCCTCGTCGTCGGCGTGCGCGTCCCAGAAGGTCATCTCCTCGACGAGCTCCACCTCGGAGCTGAAGAGGGCACCCACGCTCTCGCCGCGGTGGATGCGCCGGATCGCCTCCCCGAAGAGCGGCGCCACCTTGAGCACGGTGATGCGGGAGCGGTCCGTCCCCGCGGGCAGCGGGATGGTGTCGGTGACCACGATCTCGGTGATGGGCGAGGCCATGATCCGCTCCAGGGCCGGTGGCGAGAAGACGCCATGGGTGGCGCAGGAGTAGATCTGCCTCGCACCGTGCTCGACGAGGGCGTGGACCGCCTCCATGAGCGAGCCGGCCGTGTCGATCTCGTCGTCGATGATCACCGCGTTCTTGCCGTCAACCTCGCCGATGATGTTCATCAGCTCAGTCTTGTCCTCGTTGCCCACCCGGCGCTTCTCGACGATGGCCAGCGGGGCCCCCAGCTTCTCGGCGAAGTTGCGGGCCTTCTTCGCGAAGCCCAGCTCGCTGACGACGACCATGTCCTCGATCTGCTTGTCCTTGATGTAGCGGGCCACGATGTCGACGGCGGTCAGCTCGTCCACCGGGATGGAGAAGAAGCCCTGGATCTGGCCCTGGTGGAGGTCCATGGTGAGGACGCGATCGGCCCCGGCCACGGTGAGCATGTCGGCGATGAGCCTGGCGGTGATGGGGACGCGCGGCTGGTCCTTCTTGTCCGATCGGCCGTAGCTGTAGTACGGCACCACCGCGGTGATCCGGCCCGCCGACGCGCGCTTGAAGGCGTCGATCATGATCAGCAGCTCCATGACCGACTGGTTGACCGGACGACTGGTGGGCTGGACCAGGAAGACGTCCTGCTCGCGGACGTTGTCCTTGACGCGGACGAAGATGTTCTCGTTGGCGAACTGGAAGACCTCCACGTCGCCCATCCGCGTCTTCAGGTAGCGGCAGATGTCCTGGGCGAGCGCCTTGTTGGCGTTGCCGGCGTAGATGCTGAACTCGTCGGCGTACACGTGGATCTCCTGCGCCAGGTATCGGGTCCGATTCTACCCGCCGGACTCGGGGCCGATGCGGTGCGGCCGCGACGCGACCGCACGCCCGCTCAGGACGCCGGCTCTGCCTCCGCGCCCTCCTCCGGCTCGCCCTCGGGAGGCCGATTGTCGACGAAGACCGCGATCGACACGATCCGATCCCCGGGCCCCGGCTTCATGACCGTGACCCCGCGGCTCGCGCGGCGGTAGCGGTTCACGCTGGCGACGATCGTGCGCAGGATGGTGCCCTCCTCGGTGATGAGCATCATCTCCTCATCCTCGCGGCCAACCATGCGGATCGCCGCCACGTCGCCGGTGTCGCGATTGAGCGAGTTGGCGATGACGCCACCGGTGGCCCGATGCTTCACGGGGAAGTCCATGAACGGCGTGCGCTTGCCATAGCCCTGCTCGGTCACGACGAGCAGCTCCTGCCCCGGATCCACGACCTCCATGCCGATCACCTCGTCGCCGTCGCGCAGCCGGATGCCGGTCACGCCGCGGGTGTCGCGGCCCATGGCGCGCACCTCGACCTCGTGGAATCGGGCCGCCTGACCCTTGCGCGTGGCCAGGATGATGTCGCTCTGCCCATCGGTGATGCCCACCCAGCGCAGCTCGTCGCCGTCGATCAGGTTGATGGCGATGAGCCCGTTGGCGCGGATCTTGGCGTACTCGGCCAGGGAGGTCTTCTTCACCATCCCCCGGCTGGTGGCCATGAGCAGGTAGTGCTGCGGCTCGAAGCGCGGCAGGCTGATGATGGAGCTGACGTATTCGCCGGATTCCACCTGGACGCCCGGGAGGTTGATGATCGGCAGGCCCTTGGCCTGTCGCGTCGCCTCGGGGAGGGTGTGGACCTTGGTGATGAACACGCGCCCGCGGTTCGTGAAGAAGAGGATGTTGTCGTGGGTGTTCGCCACCAGCAGGTGGCGAACGGCGTCCTCCTCGCGAGTCAGCATCGCGAGCTTGCCTCGACCCCCCCGCCGCTGGCTGCGGAAGGTGCCGATCTGCTGGCGCTTGATATAGCCCCGCTGGCTGAGGGTGACCACCACGTCCTCTGCGGCGATCAGGTCCTCCTCGGTGAGCTCGCGGTTCGCATCGGCCTTGATGCGGGTCTTGCGCTCGTCCCCGTACTTGCGCTTGAGTTCGGCGAGCTCGTCCTTGATGACGGTGAGCATCTTGCGCGGGTTTCCGAGCAGATCCTCCAGCTCGGCGATCAGCCGGATGACGGACTCGTACTCGTCCTCGATCTTCTTGCGCTCGAGGGCCGCGAGGCGTCGCAGCTGCATCTCCAGGATCGCGTTGGCCTGCGCCTCCGAGAGGCCGAAGCGGCTCATGAGGGCGGTGCGGGCCGCCTCCACGTCCGCCGCGGCGCGGATGGTGGCAATCACCTCGTCGAGGTTGTCGAGTGCGATCTTGAGCCCTTCGAGGATGTGGGCCCGCTCCTGCGCCCGGGCAAGGTCGAACTCCGTCCGCCGTCGGATCACCTCGCGGCGGTAGTTGAGGTAATGCTCGAGCATTCGCTTGAGGCCCAGCGTCATCGGCTGGCCGTCGACGAGGGCGAGCATGTTCGCGCTGAAGCTGGTCTGCAGCGCCGTGTGCTTGAAGAGCTGCTGCATCACGGTGTGCGGGCTGCCGTCGCGCTTGATCTCGACGACGATGCGCATGCCGTTTCTGTCGCTTTCGTCGCGAATGTCGCTGACGTCCGTGATCTTCTTGCCGCTGACCATCTCCGCCATCTTCTCGATGAGCGTGGTCTTGTTGACCTGGTAGGGAAGCTCCGTGACGACGATGGCCATGCGCCCGGGCCGGATCTCCTCGAACGCGACCTGGCCCCGCATGATCACGCGCCCGCGCCCGGTGGCGTACATGTGGCGGATGGCGTCCTGGCGCTCGCGCTCGCCGGTGACCGCGTTGCGGACGTCCTCGTACCGGAAGATGGTGCCCCCGGTCGGGAAGTCCGGGCCGGTGACGATCTGGCACAGGTCGTCGACGGTCATCTCCGGGTTGTCGATGAGGCTTGCGGCGGCGTCGCAGATCTCGTTGAGGTTGTGCGGCGGGATGTTGGTCGCCATCCCAACCGCGATGCCGCTCGATCCGTTGACGAGCAGGTTCGGCAGGCGTGCCGGGAGGATGAGTGGCTCCCGGAGCCGCCCGTCGAAATTGTCGGCGAAGTCGACGGTCTCCTTCTCGATGTCGGCGAGCATCTCGTCGGCGATCTGCGCCATGCGCGCTTCGGTGTAGCGGTAGGCGGCCGCCGGGTCTCCATCGATCGAGCCGAAGTTGCCCTGCCCGTCCACGAGGGGGTAGCGGAGGCTGAAGTCCTGGGCCAGGCGGACCAGGGCGTCGTAGAGGGCGATGTCTCCATGCGGGTGGTACTTGGCCAGCGCCTCGCCCACGACGCCGGCGCACTTGCGGTACGACGAGGTGGAGCGCAGCCCCATCTCGTGCATGGTGTAGAGGATCCGCCGATGGACCGGCTTGAGCCCGTCGCGCACGTCGGGCAGGGCGCGGGCCACGATCACGCTCATGGCGTAGTCGATGTACGCCGAGCGCATCTCGTCCTCGATCGCCACCGGCCGGATGAAGCCGGACTGGTCCATCGCCATGGGTCTTCTGCTACCTCGTGATCATGCTGTCGCGTCTGTCGTGTTCCACCACCGGGCGCCTACTCGCGCAATGCCCCCGCCGCCGGGAGCTCGGATGGCATGCCGTAGCGCTGCTTCAGCGTCTGCTTCTCGGTGGGGCTCGCGCCGAGGAAGCGGCCGTCGGCCTCCGCCACCAGGCGGCCGTCCTCGCCGTGCACCTCGCCGTGCACCTCGTAGATCCGTCGGCGCCGGCTCACCACCCGGGCCTCCGCGACGAGGCGCTCTCCGGGGTTCGCCGGCGATCGGAATCGGAGGCGCATCTCCGCCGTCACGGCCCACGAGTCGTAGCTCGACGGCGCCCAGGCCATCACCTCGTCGAGGAGGGTCGCCAGGATGCCGCCGTGGATCTTGTCCTCCCAGCCGACGAAGTCGGGGTGGCCCACCCACTCGGTGCGCGCGGTTCCCTCCCCCAGCTCGATCTCCAGCCGCATGCCGATCGGGTTCGTGCCGCCGCAGGCGAAGCAGTTGTGGTCCGCGAACGCGTAGCGCCGACCGTCCCGGCCGCGGATCTCGCGGCTGGTGCCCACGCTGTCGCGGCCGGCGTCCCGGTCCCGGGCTGCGCTCACCAGGGACTCTCCTCCTCCTCGTCGTCCGACCAGCCGCCGAAGCCGTCGTCGTCCCTGCTGCGACGGAGGCAGGCATCGGCGATGGCAAGGGCAAAGGCGTGGCTGACGGCGTAGCCGTCGCGAAGGAAGTTCACCGCCTCGCGGCGGTCGCCGACGCCGTTGGCCTCGAGCAGCTCGCACCACTCGTCGAGGGTGCGGCCCGTCTTGCTCGGAACCTGTCGGATGTCGGCGATGTGGCGTGATGGCATGGCGTTCGCCTCTGGCTCCCGATTCAGATGTCCAGGTTGCGGACCTTGCGTGCCTCGCCGCGGATGAAGTCCCGCCGCGGCTCGACGCGCTCGCCCATGAGGGTGCTGAAGACCTCGTCCGCCTCGCCGGCGTCCGAGACCTCCACCTTCAGGAGCGTCCGTGTGTCCGGGTTCATGGTCGTCTCCCAGAGCTGCTCGGGGTTCATCTCGCCGAGCCCCTTGAAGCGCTGGACCGTGATGTTCTTGGTCTTGCCCGCCCGTGATAGCTCCTTGACCGCCGCCTCCCGCTCCTTCTCGTCCTTGGCGTACCGCGTGACCTTGCCGGTGCTGACCCGGTACAGCGGTGGCTGGCAGAGGTACAGGTAGCCGTTGTCGATGACCTCCGGCATGTGCCGGTAGAAGAAGGTGAGGAGCAGCGTGGTGATATGGGCACCGTCGACATCGGCGTCGCTGAGGAGGCAGATCCGGTGGTACCGAAGCTTCGCGATGTCGAACTGATCGCCGATGCCGGCACCCAGCGCGATGATGAGCGGCCGCACGTTCTCGCTCGAGAGCACGCGGTCGAGCCGCGCCTTCTCGACGTTCAGCAGCTTGCCGCGCAGCGGGAGCACGGCCTGGAAGCGTCGATCGCGTCCCTGCTTGGCCGAGCCGCCGGCGGAGTCGCCCTCGACGATGTACAGCTCGCTGCGGGCGGGGTCGCGCTCCTGGCAGTCCGCGAGCTTGCCGGGCAGCGCCATCCCGTCGAGGGCACCCTTGCGGATGACGAGGTCGCGGGCCTTCCGCGCCGCCTCTCTGGCCCGTGCCGCCGTCAGTGACTTCTCGATGATGCGGCGTCCGTCGGCCGGATTCTCCTCGAGGTGCTGCACGATCCCGTCGGCGACGACGGTCTGCACGATCCCCTTGACGTCCGCGTTCCCGAGCTTGGCCTTGGTCTGACCCTCGAACTGCGGGTCGGTGAGCTTGACGCTGATCACCGCGGTGAGGCCCTCCCGGACGTCGTCGCCCGACAGGTTCGTGTCGCGATCGGAGAGGGTCCCTGATTTGCGCGCCCAGTCGTTGAGCGAGCTGGTCAGGGCTGCGCGGAAGCCGGTGACGTGGGTGCCGCCGTCGACCGTGTGGATGTTGTTGGCGAAGGGCAGCACGTTCTCCGCGAAGCCGTCGTTGTACTGCAGGGCGACCTCGACGCTGGTGCCCTCCACGATGCGCTCGACGTGGATGGGGCGCGCGTTGAGCACCTCGCGCCGTCGGTTGAGGTGACGCACGAACGAGGTCACTCCGCCCTCGAAATAGAAGTTCTTCTCGCGGTCGGCCCGCTCGTCCGTGAGCCGAATCCAGAGGCCCTTGTTCAGGTAGGCCGATTCGCGCAGGCGCGTCGAGATCATCTCCCAGCTGAAGTCGAGGGTCTCGAAGATCTCGTGGTCCGGCTTGAAGTAGGTGCGCGTGCCGCTCTTGCGTTTCCAGTCCGCGTCCAGGCCTCGGTTCGCCTCGGGGATGCCGCCCTGGGCGCGCACCTGGCCGACCGGCGCTCCGCGCCGATACTCCTGCGTCCAGCGCTTCCCATCGCGGAGGACCTCCACGCGCATCTCCTCGGCAAGCGCGTTGACCACGCTCACGCCGACTCCGTGCAGACCGCCGGACACCTTGTACCCTCCGCCGCCGAACTTTCCGCCGGCGTGAAGGACGGTCATGATGACCTCGAGGGCGCTCTTCCCGGTGGCGTGCCTGTCGACGGGAATCCCGCGACCATCGTCAACGACCTCCATCCGGCCGTCCTGGTGGATCGTGACGTCGATCCGCGTCGCAGCGTTGGCCATCGCCTCGTCGATCGAGTTGTCGACAACCTCCCAGACGAGCTGATGGAGCCCGCGTGCATCGGTCGAGCCGATGTACATCCCCGGGCGCTTGCGAACGGCCTGGAGCCCCTCGAGGACCTGGATGTCGGCGGCCGTGTACTCCGCGGCCTTGCCGCGCCGGGGCCTGCGAGACGGTTCCGCGGTCATGCCGGATGGTTCCTCGTGTCGTGCTGCTCGTTGGGCGCGGCGGTCGGGGGGATGCCCATCGCGGAGCCGCGGGTGATGATCGTGTAGATACGGTCCAGCTCCTCGTCCGAGTAGAACTCGATGACGACTCGTCCGCCCCGGCGCGAGCGCGTGATGCCGACCTTTGTGGCCAGGAGGCCGCGGAGCTGGGTTTCGAGGTCCTGGAGGTCCGACGAGAGCGGCTCGCGGTGGTGGACCGCTGTCTGGGTCCGCTTGCGGCGAACGAGCTCCTCCGTCTGGCGGACGGAGAGCCTGCGGACCAGGACGAGCTTGAGCACGGCCCGCTGCAGCTCGGGGATGGTGAGCGCCGCCAGCGCGCGCCCGTGCCCCTCGCTGATGGCCCCTTCGACGATGGCCGCCCGCGTTTCCGGTGCAAGGTCGAGCAGGCGAAGGGCGTTGGAGACCGCCACCCGGCTCCGCCCGATGCGACGCGCAACCTCCTCGTGGGTCAGGCCGAACTGGTCGATGAGCTCGCGGTAGGCCTGGGCCTCCTCGATGGCGTTCAGGTCGGCGCGCTGGATGTTCTCGACCAGGGCAAGCTCGAGGAGCTGCTCGCTCGAGGTTTCCCGAACGACCGCGGGCACGGTTGCCATACCCGCCAGGCGGGCGGCCCGCAGGCGTCGCTCGCCGGCGATGAGCTCGTAGGACCCGTCGGCAGCCGATCGGACGATGATGGGCTGCAGCACCCCGTGCTCCACGACGGATGCGACCAGCTCCGACATGCGCTCCTCGTCGAATCGGTCGCGCGGCTGGTGCGGGTTGCGGCCGACGCGATCCACGGGGAGCTGCAGCACGCCGCTCTCGCCCTCGGCTCCACGTGGGATGAGGGCCTCGAGCCCCCGTCCCAGCCCGTATCGGCTAGCCACGTGCGGTGATCTCCTGGGCGAGGGCTCGATAGGCGACCGCCCCGCGAGAGGACGGATCGTAGAGCGCGATGGGCAGCCCGTGGCTGGGTGCCTCCGAAAGGCGCACCGAGCGCGGGACGACGGTATCGAAGACCGTCCCGTTCATGTGGCGCCGCACCTCCCTGGCCACCTGGGCGGACAGGTTCGTGCGAGCGTCGAACATCGTCAGGAGCACGCCATCGATCTCCAGTCGCGGATTCAGGGCCTCGCGGACGAGGCGAATGGTGGTCACCAGCTGGCTCAGTCCCTCCAGGGCGTAGTACTCCGTCTGTATCGGGATCAGGACCCCGTCCGCCGCGGTGAGCGCGTTCACCGTCAGCAGACCGAGCGAAGGCGGGCAGTCCACGAGGATCCGCGCGTACCTGCCGTTCAGGTCCGCCAGGCTCGCAGCCAGCCTGCGTTCACGAGCCGCGATGCCGACCAGCTCGACCTCCGCGCCGGAGAGGGCGGGGGCCGATGGGACGAGATCGAGGCCCTCGATCGACGTGCCAACCGTCAGCTCGCCAATCGGAACCCGGTCGAGGATCGCATCGTAGATGGACCGAGCCAGGCTTCGTCGGTCGATTCCGAGGCCACTCGTGGCATTTCCCTGCGGATCGAGGTCGACGACAAGGGTCGGGATTCCAGAGAGGGCCAGGTACGCCGCCAGGTTCACGACGGTCGTGGTCTTCCCGACGCCGCCTTTCTGGTTGGTGCAGGCCGTAACCCTGGCCACATACGCTCCGGTACGAGTTCAGATGGGCCCCCCCATTCTACCAATTTCGCCCCTTATTCGCGGCGTTGCAGCCACGTATTGCAGCGATTGTTTCCCGTGAAACATCGCTCCTCGGAATGCCCCGAACGCGGGATCGATGCCCCGGTGCCGGGGGGTCCCGAGCGTCGCCCGTTGGGGATGTCTGCCTGCCCGCCACGATCGGTATACTCGGACGACCGCCGATCCGGAAGCAGCGCCGTCAGCCGAAACCAGGGGGCCTCCGCAACGTACACCAGCGTTCTCCTCGCCATACTGGTCGGGATCGTCCACGCGGGTCTCGCACCCGTGCTCGTGCTGGGTGGCGTCAAGCCCGACATCGTCCTGGTCGCCGTCGTGCTGGTCACCGCCACCTTCGGGTTCTCCCAGGGCATCATCTGGGCGTTCGTGGCTGGCACGGTCGCCAACCTCCTGATCCCGGAACCACTCGGATCGGTCCCCCTCGCAATGCTGGCGGTGGTCGCCATGGTGAGCGCGGGGTCCGTGGTGCTCGGCCGCCTGGTGTGGGTCTATCCGATTGGCGCTGCCCTGGCCGGCAGCATGGTCGCCGATTTCGTGAGCCTGGGTGCTCTTGCCGCCGTTGGCGGTTCCCTGGCGGTGGGCGTTCCGTTCGAGCTCATCGTGCCGGCCGCGGTGCTGAACGCGGCGTTGACCGGGCTGCTCCTGGTGCCGACCCGCATCCTCCAGCTGCGATACCGCCCCGAGGAGAAGACCGCATGGTGAGTCCATGGCGGACCTGAACGAGGGACGGCACGACCTCCCGCGCTCGCGTGGGCGATTCATCGCGTTCGGCGTGACCGCGTCGCTGCTGTTCACCCTGCTGGGCGGGCGGCTCTTCCAGATGCAGGTGCTCAACGGGACCCTGTATGCCGATCGTGCAGCGGCCTCACGGATCGTCGATGAGCCAATCAAGGCACCCCGGGGACTCATCGTTGACCGGGAGGGCCGGCCGGTGGCGGTCAACGTCCCCTCGTGGACGGTGGACGCGGTCCCGGCGGACCTTCCCGGCGACGACGGCGCCCGCACCGCCGTCCTCTCGCAGGTGGCGATCATGACCGGCACCCCGGTCGACACCCTTCGCCTCCGGCTCGACGCCTACCACGGGTCTCCCTACGACCAGGTGCCCCTCACGCGCGGCATCACCCGTGACGCCGCCCTGCTCCTGACCGAGCGGGCGGCGGATCTGCCGGGAATCGTCGTGGGCGTGGACGCCGTGCGGGAGTACCTCGACGAGAAGGGGCAGGTCGATGGGCCGCTGCTCGCCCATATCCTGGGGTACACCGGCCCCATCACCCAGTCGCAGCTGGAGGCCCTTCCGAACCGGGGCTATCTGCCCGATGACAGCATCGGCAAGGACGGGGTGGAGGCATCGTTCGAGACCGAGCTGCGCGGGACGTACGGTTCTCAGCAGGTCGAGCGGGACGCGACCGGGCGCCCCGTGAAGGTGGTCGGAAGCGAGACCCAGCCGATCCCCGGCACGAACCTGATGCTCACCATCGACGCGCGGCTCCAGCGGATGGCGACCGACGCCCTGACCTGGGGCATGAAGGCCGCCGGCGTCAAGCAGGGCGTCACCATCGTCATGAACCCGCAGACCGGTGAGATCCTGGCAATGGTCTCGCTGCCCGGCTACGACAACAACAAGTTCGCGACCGGAATCAGCACTGCCGACTTCCAGAGCTACCTCAAGAACCCCAACCAGCCCCTGCGCAACCATGCGATCGAGGATATCTATCCACCGGGGTCCACCTTCAAGCTCGTCACCGGCACCGCCGCTCTCCAGGAGGGCGTGACGACACCCAGCCGGACCTGGCCCACCTATGCCTGCTACCACATCCCCGGTGCACCGGCGAACCAGTGCCTCTATGACTGGAACCACGCCGGATTCGGTCGCCTGACCGTCCAGCAGGCCTATGCCAAGAGCTCGGACACGTTCTTCTACCAGATGGCGGTCCACCTGGGCATCGACAGGCTCGCGAAATGGGCCAACGACTACGGGTTCGGGGCGCTCACCGGGATCAGGCTGCCGGGCGAAGCGTCCGGGATCATCGCGAGCACGGAATGGGCTCAGAGCCAGGGCCGCCCGAACGTGTTCACCGGAGAGCTTGCCCAGGCCGGCATCGGTCAGAACGTGATCGCGGTGACACCGCTCCAGCTGGCGAACGCCTATGCCGCGCTCGCCAACGGAGGCAAGCTGATGGTGCCCATGATCGTGAAGGGCGAGACCGACGACAGCGGCAAGCTGGTCACCGAGTACGCCCCGAAGGTGGCCCGCCAGCTCAAGGCCAGCGCCTCGAACCTGCAGGTGATGCGTCTGGGGGCGCGGGACGTGATCACCACCGGCCACGCCTTCAACATCCGTGACGTGCCCCTCCCCGGTGCCCTCTCCGGCAAGACCGGCACCGCCGAGTTCGGCGACAAGCTCCAGAACGGGTCGCTTCCCTTCCACTCGTGGTTCGTGGGCTGGCTCCCGTCGCACCCGGGGGGCACGGACGCAACGCTCGAGGTCCTGACCTTCTCGTACTCCGCGACGGTGCCCGGTAACGTGTCGACCGAGGTGGTGAAGTACTTCCTCCAGAAGTACTTCAACGTCAAGAAGGACTACCGCCTCAATCCGCGAACGCTCAGCCTCCTGGGCGGGAACTGAGCGATGGGTGCACTCTCCACTACATTTGTTGCGAACGTCCGAGCGCGCACGCTCCGCGCGTTCGACTGGCAGCTCCTGCTCTACGTGGTCCTCATCGTCGGCTTCGGGGTGGTGATGGGCTACTCGGCCACGTTCAACGAGTCGGGCCAGGCGGCCGGCGGGATCAGTCAGACCGTGAAGACCCTCATCTGGATCGCCATCGGCTTCGCCATCTTCTTCGTGGTCGCCTCGATCGACTACCACTGGCTGTCGACCTTCACCACGCCCATCTATCTCGCGGTCCTGGCGCTCCTCACGCTGACCCTCGTCATCGGGCAGAGCCTGAACGGCGCGACCCTCTCGATCAGCGTGGCCGGGCTCGACTTCCAGTTCAGCGAGGTGAGCAAGGTCCTGATGATCGTGGTGCTCGCGTCATGGCTCTCGGGTCGGCGCGAGAAGATCGGGAAGCTCTCGACCATCCTCGGTGCGGGGATCCTGATGGGGATCCCCACCTTCCTCGTCTTCCGCCAGCCGGACCTCGGCACCGCCCTGGTCTTCGTGGCGATCCTGGTAGGGATGCTCTTCATGAGCGGCGCCAGCATCGGCTGGATGGCGCTCTTCACCGGTGGGGTGGTGTCGGTCGCGCCCCTGGCGGTCAATGCGCTGGCCGAGTACCAGCGCCAGCGGCTGTTCTGCTTCCTGGACCCATACGCCGATCCCCAGGGGGCCTGCTACCAGCTGGTCCAGGCCCTCAACGCCGTGGGATCCGGAGGCTGGTTCGGCCAGGGGCTGACGGCGGGCCGGCAGAACCAGCTGGGATTCCTGCCGGTGCAGACGACCGACTTCATCTTCACCGTGGTGGCAGAGGAGCTCGGGTTCGTCGGTGGGCTGGTCCTGCTGCTCCTCTTCGCCGTGCTCGTATGGCGAATCCTGGTGATCGGCTGGGGCGCCCGGGATGCCCTGGGCAGCATGGTTGCCTATGGATTGGGAAGCATGGTCCTCTTCCAGATCCTGGTGAACGTCGGGATGGTGATGGGGATCATGCCCGTGACCGGCATTCCGCTTCCCTTCATCACGTACGGCGGCTCCAGCACCATCAGCCTGCTCTTCGGGCTGGGGATCCTCGAATCGGTGCGGATGCACTCGCGCAAGGCCACGTTCTGACGGTCCGCGAGCTTGCCCCGCGGCAGCAGCCGCTCCCGGAACGGCGGGAGGTCAGCCGGGGGCCGGTTCCTCGCCCCCGCCGGCTGGCGCTGGCTCCTCAGCCGGCGGACCACGGTGAACGGTCACGGCAAATGCCTCTGCAGGTGCGTGCGCGGCGAGGCGGCTGAACGTGTAGCGGTACAGATCGCGACCGGCGGCGACGACCGGTGCCGACAGGATCGCACCGCCAATGCCGAAGAGTGCCGCGCCCGCCACGAGCGAGAGGATGAGGATGGCCGGGTTGAGCTCGACGGCGTCGCCCATCACCTTGGGCACCAGCAGGTTGTTCTCCGTCTGCTGCACGGCGATCGAGACGGCGATGGCGGCGATGGCAGCGGCGGGCGAGATCGAGAGCCCGATCAGCAGCGCCGGCACGGCGGCGATCACCGGCCCGATGACCGGGAACCACTCCAGGATCCCCGCGAACAGGGCGAGCACCAGGGTGAACTTGCCGAACTCGCCGAAGCCGACCAGGGTCAGGATCCCGAACCCCACCGCAGTCGCCACGAAGACCGCCAGGCCCAGGATCAGCTCTCCGCGGACCCATCGCCCGCCGACACGGCCGAGGAGCGAGAGCACGTTCTCGGTGTCCGCGCGCCAGGCGGGCGGCATGGCGCCGGCGACCGCCCCGGGCAGGGCCTCCCGGTCCTTGAGCACGAAGAAGAGCCAGACCGGTACGACGATCAGCCCGAAGATGAAGGTGACCGTTCGGAGCAGCGTCCCAAGGGTTGGCCCGATGATCGCGCGGAAGATGTCCGCGGCCTGCTGCTGACCCTGGCTGATGGCCTGGTCCAGGAACGTGCGGAGGTCGCCGGGGAGAGGCAGCGAGGCGTACCAGTTCTCGATGCCGTGCTCGACGTCCACGATGGCCGCCACGAGCCGCGGGAGGTTGTCGATGAAGTCGCGCGTCTGGCCGGCGATGGGCGGAATGGCGAACGCGATCAGCAGCCACACGATCCCCACCACGACCGCGTACATGACCACGACCCCCGACCAGCGCGGCATCCCGCGACGCTGGAGCCAGCTGACCGGGGGGTCGAGCACGAAGGCAAGCGCAGCGCCGATGGCGAACGCAGGCAGCGCTCCGCGAGCGGTCCAGGCGACCCAGGCGATCGCCACCAGCGTCGCCAGGGTGAAGAGCCCCAGCCGGTGTCGTTGGGCGGCGCCGAGGAGGTCGGTCACGCCGCTCATGGTAGCGAAGCCCGGCGTTTGTTCCGTGCCGCTGACTGGTCGACCCCCTCCGCGGCGGGTACCATGCCCGTTCGCATGACGACCCGACGAACGGACCAGGCGCCGCGCCAGCGATGGCAGCTGCTCTTCAGCCGCACGGAGCCGTTGCTGCGCATGCGGCAGCAGCAGGTGATCGAAGCGTGGGAGCGCGCCCTCGCCGAGACGGGGCTGCCCCTGTCGCGAAGCAACGCTAAGCGCCCGCGCCCGCGCCTGCAGCTGGCCGCCAACCTGCCCATCGCGGTGGAGCTGCGCGGCGAGATCCTGGAGGCGTATTTCGATGACCTGGTCCCGATCGACCGGATCCGCGCGGCAGCCGCGCTCCTCCCCGAGGGCCTCGCCCTTGTCGACGCCCGCGAGGTCTGGCATGGCTACCCTTCCGCAGCTTCCCAGGTGCGCGCTGCCGAGTACGAGGTGGCGGTGCGATCGCCGCGGGAACTGAGCGAGGACGACCTGCGCGGGGCCGTGGTTCGCCTCCTGGGCCGGGCGAGGCTACCGGGGATGCGCCGCCGGGGCGAGACGCAGCGTCGCTCGGACGCGGGGCAGCGGGACCTCCGCCCCTACATCGAGGACGTGGAGGTCATGGAGGTCGACGAGCCGGAGCGCAGGGCGCGCCTCCGGGTGGTCCTCCGACAGGACGCCACGGGTGCCGGGCGACCCGAGGACGTGGTGCACGCGCTGGATGTCCCGCTGCGCATCGAGCGGACCGTGCGGACCCGCCTCCTGTTCGTTGACACCCCCCCGATCGCCCGGTAGACTCCTTCCCCCGCGGGCTGTTCGTCGGCCCGCTTCGCTGTGCGTCGGGCAGGACCGCTCGACGTCCCCGATCGCAACCAACGGAGATAGAGCATGTACGCGGTCGTCACGACCGGCGGGAAGCAATACCGAGTCGAGGCCGGCTCCACGCTCGTCGTGGAGAAGCTCGCCGGGGAGCCCGGCAGCTCGGTCACGCTCGACCGTGTCCTGCTCATCGGCGACGGCGAAACCGTGACCGTGGGAACGCCCACCGTCGACGGTGCATCCGTGCGGGCTACCGTGCTTGGCGAGGAGCTCGGCCCCAAGATCGTCGTCTTCAAGTTCAAGCAGAAGGTGAAGTACCGGCGCCGCACGGGGCATCGGCAGCACCTGACGCGCCTGCACATCGATGCCATCAGCGCCGACGGGAAGACCGTCACCGCCGAGGCACCGGAAAAGGCCGCCAGGCCTGCGAGCAGGCCGAAGCGTGCCGCGAAGCCGAAGGCAGCAGCCGAAGAGCCGGCAGCGGTCGCCGCCGAGACCGAGGCGAAGCCTGCAGCCCGGACGCGGACGCGCCCATCGACCCGGCCTGCCGCCGCCGCGAAGGCGGACGAGGCGGCCGAGACGGCCGAGAAGAAGCCACGCACCCGCACCCGCGCCGCGTCATCCGCGAAGGCGACGCCGGCGAAGGCTGCCGACAAGCCCAAGCCGCGGCGGACCCGGGCGAAGGCCGAACCGGGCGAGGAGGAGTAGCCGATATGGCGCACAAGAAGGCTGGCTCGTCCAGCAAGAACGGTCGCGACAGCGCCGGGCAGCGCCTGGGCGTCAAGCGCGGCGATGGACAGGTCGTCCACGCCGGCACGATCATCGTCCGGCAGCGCGGCAGCACGTTCAACCCCGGCGAGAACGTCGGGATGGGCCGCGACTACACGCTCTTCGCGACGGCGGAGGGCACCGTGAAGTTCAGCCACGAGACACGCAGCAAGAAGCGCGTCAGCGTTCGAGCTGTGGAGGCATAGCACCCAACACACCGGGCATCGCCCCGGAAGGCACAGGATTCCCCATGAAGCCCGACATTCATCCCGCGTACCATCAGGCCCAGGTCCACTGCGTCTGTGGCAACACCTTCACCGTCGGTTCGACTGCAGAGTCGATCCGCGTCGAGGTCTGCTCCCAGTGTCATCCGTTCTACACCGGCACTCAGAACATCGTGGATACCGCCGGCCAGGTGGAGCGGTTCCAGCGGCGCATGGAGCGCTCGCTCCGCTGAGCAGCATGCGCCGGCGCCTGCACGGGTGGCCGGCGCGCCTGGCGCCCCACCTCCTCTTCCTCCTCCCCGAGCTGCTGATGGCAGCCGGGCCGTTCGTCATCGAGACCGTTGCGCACGCGGGTGACCGCGTGCGCTTCCGTATGCCGGACTTCTTCTACGGCGGCCAGGCGCTCATCGAGGGGGTCATGATGCGCGGCCGGACCACGGTCGCCATGAGCGTCCGTCCGCCATCGGGCGAGATCGTGACCTACGCGGAGCCGCTCCCCGCAGCGCTTTCGCGGGGCCGATGGATCAAGACCCCGCTGGTCCGCGGCGTCTTCGTCCTCTACGAGACCCTGGTGCTGGGCACGCGCATGCTCATGCGCTCGGCCGCCATCGCGGCGGAGGGCGAGGACATCCAGATCAGTCGCGGGACGCTGATCGGGAGCATGGTCGTCTCCCTGGGCTTCGCAGTGGGCATTTTCTTCGTGCTGCCGCTCTTCCTGTCGGGCTTCGTGCACACCGCCGGCGGCGACATCGGTGCGAACCTGGCGGAGGGCGCCATCCGGCTCGTCATCTTCGTGGCCTACATCGGCCTCATCGGCATGATGGCGGACATCCGTCGCGTCTTCGCCTACCACGGCGCGGAGCACAAGGCGATCCACGCCCACGAGGCGCGGCGACCCCTGGTCCCGGAGGAGGTCGATCGCTTCAGCACGGCGCACACGCGCTGCGGGACGACCTTCATCCTCATCGTCGTGGTGATCAGCATCTTCTTCTTCAGCCTGATCCCGCGGGCCGGTGTGCCGCTTCCCCTGCTCTTCGCGTCGCGCATCGTGCTCGTGCCGGTGATCGCCGCGGTGGCGTACGAGCTGGTCCGCTTCGGGGCCAGCCACTACGGCAACCCGGTGGTGCGCGCGGTCTATGCGCCGGGGCTCTGGCTGCAGTCGCTCACGACCCGGCCGCCGGACCATTCGATGCTCGAGGTGAGCATCGCGTCGCTGACCGCTTGCCTGTCCGCGGATTCGGCCGATGCACCCGAAGCCGGGGCGGTGGACCCCGCATGATCGACCGGCTCGCCGAGCTCGAGGCCCGGTACGAGGAGCTGGCCGGCCAGATGTCCACGCCGGAAGCGGCCGCCGACCCGGCAACGCTCGCGACGCTGGGCCGCGAGCTCTCCAGGCTGGAACCGGTGGTCGCGGCGACCCGGGAATTCCGCGAGGTGACCGGGGCGCTGGAGGCGACCCGCGGGATGCTCCACGACCCGGACCCCGAGGTCCAGGAGATGGCGCGCGAGGAGATGGCGCGCCTGGAGGAACGCCAGACGGCGCTGACCGAGGAGCTGCGCCGCCTGCTCGTGCCCCGCGATCCGAACGACGATCGCAACGTCATCGTCGAGGTGCGAGCCGGCACTGGCGGGGAGGAGGCGTCACTGTTCGCCGCCGACCTGTTCCGGATGTATGCCCGATACGCGGAGCGGCAGCGCTGGAAGGTGGAGCTGCTGGCGTCCAGCGCATCGGATTCGGGCGGGTTCAAGGAGGCCATTGCCGAGGTGACCGGCGCGGGCGCCTACTCGCGGCTCAAGTACGAGAGCGGCGTGCACAGGGTGCAGCGCGTCCCGGTGACCGAGTCGTCTGGCCGGATCCACACGTCGACCGCCACCGTCGCCGTTCTCCCGGAGGCGGAGGAGGTGGATGCGATCGAGCTGCCGGAGAAGGATCTGCGGATCGACGTCAAGCGCTCCTCCGGACCGGGTGGGCAGAGCGTGAACACGACCGACTCGGCGGTGCGCATCACCCACCTCCCGACCGGCCTGGTGGTCGACATCCAGGACGAGAAGAGCCAGCACAAGAACAAGGCCAAGGCGCTGGCCATCCTCAGCGCGCGCCTGCTGGAGATGCGCCGCCAGGAGCAGGCGGAGGAGCGCGGAGAGCAGCGCCGCTCGCAGGTGGGCAGCGGCGAGCGTGCCGAGAAGATCCGGACCTACAACTTCCCCGACGACCGGGTCACCGACCACCGCATCGGCCTGACCGTCCACAACCTGCCGGGTCTCCTGGAGGGCGACCTGGACCGGCTCATCGAGCCGCTCATCGAGCGCGACCAGGCGGAGCGCCTGGCCCGGGTGGGCGCCGGCGGCGAGGGGGCCTAGCCCGTGGCGCAGCACGGCCCCGCCACCCTCCGAAACCCCGCGGTCGCCGCGCTCCTGGCGCGCACCATGGCCTCCCTCGCGGGGGCGGGCAGCGAGACGGCGCGCCTCGACGCCGAGCTCCTGGTGGGCCACGCCTTCGGGCGTGACCGAGCCTGGCTGCACGCGCACCCCGACGCCGCGCTCGATCCCGAGCGCGCGGCCGACCTTGCCGGATGGACGAACCGCCGCGCGGCCGGCGAGCCGGTGGCATACATCCGGGGATTCAAGGAGTGGTTCGGGCTGCGGCTCGCCGTGGACCCGCGTGCCCTCATCCCGCGCCCGGAGACGGAGCACCTGGTCGAGGCCGCCATCGCCGAGATCGCGGAGCGCCTGGCTGCCGATGCCCGGGAGGTCGTGGCGTGGGACGTGGCGACCGGGAGCGGCGCGGTTGCGCTGGCGCTGGCCCTGCGCTTCCGCGCGGCACTGACCCTGGGTCGCGTACGCCTGGTGGCGAGCGACATCTCGCCCGACGCCGTTGAGCTCGCGGCCGAGAACCTGGCTGCTCACGGTGTCGCGCCGATCGTGACGGTGGCGCTGGGCGACCTGCTCGACGGCGCCGGCGCTCACGACGACGATCCCCCCGGGCGGCTGCCGCTGCCGGACGTGGTCACCGCCAACCTCCCGTACCTGACCACCGCCGAGGTATCGGCGGCTCCGGGGAGCATCGCCTTCGAGCCGCGGGCGGCGCTCGACGGCGGCGACGACGGGCTGGACGTGGTCCGGCGGCTCGTGAGCCAGCTCCCGGATCGGCTTGCGCCGGGCGGGGTCGCCCTCCTGGAGGTCGGTGCGGGGCAGGGCCCCACAGTGCGGTCCTGCGCCGAGGCGCTGGCCGTTCCGGTGGTCGTGACCCTCCTGCCGGACCTGGCCGGCATCGACCGGGTCGTGCGTATCGCGCGGCTCGACCGATGAGGGCGGGGCCGCGACGGTGACCGAGCGCCTGCCCGCCACCCCGGGCGGCCTGGCGGCCGCTTCCGACCTGCTGCGCGGGGGCGCCCTCGTGGCCTTTCCCACCGACACCGTCTACGGGATCGGCTGCCGGTTGGCCGATGGCGCGGCCCTCGACCGCCTGTTCGAGGCCAAGCGACGCCCGACCGACAAGCGGATCCCCATCCTGGTGTCGGCGCTGGAGCAGGCCGCCGCCCTCGGGTTCGTGGTCGACCACCGCGCCAGGGCGCTGGCTGCCGCGTTCTGGCCCGGCGCGCTCACCCTGGTCCTGGGGCCGGTGCAGGACGGCGGAGCCTCGCAGGCGTTTCGGGCACCGGATCATCAGGTGGCCCTGGCGCTCATCGCGCGCAGCGGTGCGCTGGCGGTGACCTCCGCGAACCGATCGGGCGAGCCCGAGACGTACGAGGCGGATGACGTCCTGATCGCCTTTGCGGACACCGATCTCGTCACCGCCGTCGTCGACGGCGGGCGGGTCCCCGGGGGCGTCGCATCCACCGTGCTCGACGTGACCGCGGATCCGCCACGGGTGCTGCGCGAGGGACCGGTCACCCGCGAGCGCCTCGCCGAGGTTGTCGGGCTCGTAGACTGAGCGGCATGCGCGTCGCCATCGGCTCCGACCACGCCGGCTTCGAGCTCAAGGGCATTCTCTGCACGCTCCTCGACGAGCTGCGCATCGAGTACCGCGACTTTGGCACCTACTCGAGCGACCCGGTCGACTACCCGGACTTCATCGCTCCGGTGGCCCGCGCCGTCGCGCGGGGCGAGTACGAACGCGGCATCGTGCTGGGCGGGAGCGGCACCGGCGAGGCGATCGTCGCCAACAAGATCCGGGGGATCCGCTGCGTCGAGGCGAACGACCCGGTCGTGGCCCGGCTTGGGCGCGAGCACAACGACGCGAACGTCCTGTCGATGGGCGGGCGGATCACCGGCGTCGAGGTGGCGCGGGCCTGCGTGCGGGAGTTCCTTGGCGCCGAGTTCCAGGGCGGCCGCCACGTGCCGCGCATCGAGAAGATCGCGCACATCGAGGCGGAGGAGGCCCGCGGCTGACGCTCACGCTGGACGCGGCAGAGCGTGCCCTGCTGGGCGGGACGGGGGGCCCGGGTCCCGCTCTCGCCATGCGGCTCGTCGTGCGTGCGGCGGAGGTGCTGGGCGCCGAGCGGCTGATTCCCATCACCGGTGCGCATGTCGACTCCTGCCTCTACCACGGCGAGGCGACGCTGGACTTCGCTGACCGCCTGGTCGCCGGCGGGGCGCAGGTCGCGGTGCCCACCACGCTCAACGTCGGAGCGCTGGACCTGCTGCATCCGGAGCTGTGGCACGGCGATCCGCCGACCGCCGAGCGTGGTCGCCTCCTCATGGAGCGGTACCGCGCCCTGGGCTGCCGTGCCACGTACACGTGCGCGCCGTACCAGCTCATGGACGTGCGGCCCGGCCTTGGTGAGCAGATTGCCTGGGCGGAGTCGAACGCCATCGTCTTCGCCAACTCCGTGCTGGGCGCCCGCACGAACCGGTACGGCGACTTCACCGACGTCGCGTGCGCCATCACCGGCCGGGTCCCCGATGCCGGCCTGCACCGCACCGAGGCGCGCCGGGCCCGGCTCGTGCTCCGCCTGGCCGATGACGTTCCGCCAGCGCTGCTCGACGACGACGCCTTCTACCCGGTCCTGGGCATCGTCCTCGGCCGGCGCGCGGGCTCGTCGGTGGCAGTCCTGGATGGATTGCCGCTGAACCAGTCGGAGGACCGGCTCAAGGCGATCGGCGCGGCCGCGGCCTCGTCTGGCTCGGTGGCGATGTTCCACGCCGTGGGCTCGACTCCCGAGGCGCCGACCCTCACCGCAGCGCTGCAGGACCGCGAACCCGATGCGATCGAGGAAATCACCCTGGGCGAGCTTCGGAAGGCACGCGACGAGCTCACGAGCGCCGCGAGGGACGCGCCCCTGCGCGCGGTGGCGCTCGGCACGCCACACGCCTCCCTCATGGAGCTGACGCGCCTGCTGGATCTGCTCGCGGGCGGCGCCGTTGCGCCAGGCGTCGAGCTGATGGTCTCCACGGCACGCGACATCCTGGAGGCCGCAGAGGCGGTGGGTATTGCCGCTCGCCTGCGGGCGTCGGGCGTCACGTTGCTGGTGGACACCTGCAGCTATGTCGCTCCCGTCCTGCGCGCCGGAGACGGTGCGGTCATGACCGACTCGGGCAAGTGGGCGTACTACGCGCCCGGGAATATCGGTGCTGCCGTCGTCTTCGGCAGCACGGCGGAATGCGTGGCGTCAGCGGTGGCCGGCCGAATCGTGCGCCTCCCCTCCGCGTGGGGGAGGCCGTGATGCGCATGGCACTGCGGGGCCGGATGCTGGCGCCGGGCGCCGCCACCGGGCGGATGCTGGTCCTCGAGGAGCCGCTGAGCCTGTGGGGCGGCCTGGACCCGGCCACGGGGCGCATCGTGGAGCGGCGTCACCCCCAGCACGGCGAGCTGGTTACCGGCACCATGCTGATCATGCCCGCGGCACGGGGATCGTCGTCGTCAGCCTCCGTCCTGGCGGAGTCGGTTCGGGCCCAGACCGCCCCCGCCGCCATCGTCCTGGGAGAGCCGGATCTCATCCTGGCGGTGGGCGCCGCGGTGGCGGAGGAGCTCTACGGCACGCGGACCCCCGTGGTGCTGATCGACCCGGGGTGGCTGGAGAACCTGCGCAGCGGCATGCGGATGCGGGTCGAGGAGGACGGCAGCCTGCTCGTCGAGTGAGCGCCGGAGCGTGGGCGCGATGCCGCCCGCTCAGCTACGGGCGAACGTGAGGTTCATCTCCAGCGTGAGCGACGCCCCGGGGGGGATGAGCGCCAGCCCGCCCGGCTCGTCGTTCCGAAGCCGTCGGAGCCCCTGGGGGGCGTGCGTCTGGGGCTCGACGGCGATGGCGCCAACCGATCCCCCGCCGGCCGCGCACACGCAGGAGGCCGTCCCGCCGGTGCGCATCGTCGCGGACACGCCCGAGTGCGCCCATGCGAGCCGAATCGCCGGTTCGCGAAGCTGCGTCCAGGTAGCGTCGATCTCTGGTCCCAGGTTTCCGAGCCGCCGCAGGTCGAGGGGCCTGTCCACCAGCTCCGGGTGCGGCGCGCTGTCGGTGTTGCTGGGGTAGACCAGGTCGGCGTCGATCGCGACCTCCACGGGCCGCAGGAACCAGGGATGGAGGCCACCGCCGGCGGGCATCGGCCCGTCCGAGCGGTTCGTCACCGTCAGCACCAGCCGAAGCGCGGCATCGGCCACCGAGAGGTCCATCCGCACCCCGTACGGCCATGGCCACCCGTCGCCTCCGGCGGAGATCGCATACGAGCCGATGCCCGCCTGCGTCCACGGCCGGGCGTAGACCTGACCGTGGATCGCCGAACCGTCCGGGAAATTCGCGGGCACCGCCACCCGCCGCGACGCGACCTGCACGGGGTCGGTGGCGATGCGGTTGCACCACGGCGCCATGACGTACGCGCCCCAGAAGAACGGGTCCCCGGCATGCAGTTCGGGGGCCGCCGGGGTCCGCAGCAGGTCGTGGCCATATGCCCGCAGCCGATGCAGGCGGGCGCCAACCTCCGGCAGCAACTCCACCTGCACGGCACCCTCGCCGAGCCGGACCACCTCCATGCTCATGGTGCGACGGGTGTCCACGGCTGGGCCGTCGTGGCCCCGCGCCGCACGATCGCGAACCCGTTGGCAGCCACGCTCATGGGCGGGCCGACGGTGCCGTCCGGCCAGGTGACGCTCACCTGCGCCCCGGTCGCGGCACCGATCCCGAAGTGGATCCAGCCGTCCTCGCCGCTGACGTGGCCGCCGCCCACGGTCACCTCGCGGTCCGCCCTGCTGTCAACGGCCGTGACGGTGATCCAGGCGCCGACCGCATCGGTGTTCGGGGCGGGCTCCTGCAACCGCAGGGCGATCCAGTTGCCCATGGGCGCCGCCTGGGATGCCGTGCCCCAGCCGACGTTGCGCCACAGCTTCACATTCTCGTTGCGGTTGACGACGACCAGGTCGAGCATCCCGTCCAGGTTGAAGTCGGCGAGCGCCGCCCCCCGGGCCTGGTCGAAGCTCACGATCCCGGCCGCCTGGCCCTGCTCGACGAAGGTGCCATCCGGCTGCTGGATCATCAGGTCGCTCGGATCGCGGCCGGCGAAGTCGAGCATGGCGTTGACGTTGCCCTTCGAGACGAAGAGGTCGGCGCGGCCGTCGTTGTTCACGTCGGCGAACTCGTCGTGCCACGCAGTGCTGGGCAGGCTCGTGTCGCCGGTGTACGGACGGGTCGCCGTGACGCCCCGGCTGAGCGCGATGTCGGTGTAGTCGGGCCGCGATGGGCCGTTCGCCAGCGCCTGCAGCTTGTTGTCGCCCTGGCTGGTGAGGTAGATCTCCGGGTAGCCGTCCCCGTTGAGGTCGTAGCTGGCGATACCCATTCCCCAGACCTGGACGGTCTGCCAGCCGTCCGCCCGGGTGTACAGGCGCGGCGCCTGGCCGGGCTCCATGCGCCACAGCTGTTCCTCGCCGCCGCTCCCCTCGCCGTAGTAGTGGCGGTCGTTCGAGACCCGCAGATCACGTCGGCCGGATCGGTCCCAGTCGCTGAAGAGCATCGAGAGCGGGCAGAAGCTGGGCGAGAGCGGGCTGGGCGCGGCGTACCGCGTGCCGCTCGGGTCGGGGCGGACGAGCTCGGACGGGGCGCAGGGAAGAGCGGTCGTGCCGTCCGCTGCCAGGGTCAGGTAATTCCCCACCGCCAGGGTGGGCAGCATCGAGGGGCCTTCCCAGGTTGCGCTGAACGCGGCCGACCACGATCCTCCGCCGTCGAAGCCCCACGCCTCGTTGGCGCGCTCGAACCGGCAGGCACCCAGGCCTCGCAGGAGCACGTTCTCGCCCAGTCGCAGCACCACGAGGTCGATGATGCCGTCACCGTCGATGTCCAGCGGGTAGGCGCCGGTAACCTCGCGCAGGTCGGTGGCGGGGTCCGGGAGGACCGTGAACTTCAGGGCGCCGCCCACCGGGCTGTCGTTCCGATAGAGGGCCGCCGTGTCCTCGCCCCCCGCAAGGTAGAGGTCCTGGCGGCCATCACCGTTGCAGTCGAACGCGGCGACCCCGCCGCCCACGAAGAAATTGAAGCCCCCGGCGTAGCGGTGCTCGATGCCAGCGGCTGCGGCCTCCTCGACGAAGTGCGGGGGATCGGCGGCACCCGCCCGGGCCGTGCGGAGCAGGCCCGGCCACCAGAACAGGGTCGCCAGCATGCCGACCAGCAGGAACCCGATGATCGACAGCACTCGCCATGAGGGCCGTCCTCGCCGGCCGCCCTCGCCGGGCGCGCCGGCGGTGCCATCGGCGCGGATACGGTCAGCCATCCGTCCCCGACGGCATCTCGCCGCTACGTGCCGGGCTCGGCCGCGGCAAAGAGTCGCTCGATGACCTGCAGGTTCGCGACCGCGTCGTCGGGCGGGACCGGCGGCGGCGCGCCATCCAGCGCAACCTCGGCGAAACGCTCGAACTCGACCGCATAGGGATCGGCGGCCGCGAAGGTCAGGACCTCGGTGTCGGGCGCTACCGGCGGGTCGCCGCCCGCGGTGACGAACACCTCCGTAGGGCGGTCCGGCGGGATGTTGAACGGGATCCCGAGGCTGATCCGACCCTGCGTCCCGTAGATGTGCACTCGCTGGTCGTCCTCTGCCCGCGTGGAGCAGGTGAAGGTCGCCACGCCCTCGTCGAACTCGAGCAGGCCACTGGTCAGGACGTCCGTGCCGTCGGTCGGGTCACGCCTGATGGCGCCCTGCACCCGCGCGGGCTCCGATCCGAAGAGCATGCGTGACAGGTTGACGCAGTAGCAGCCGACGTCGTACAGCGCCCCTCCGCCTGCCTCGCGGATGTTGCGGATGTTGGTCGGATCGTCGTTGTAGTAGGAGAACCAGCTCTGGACGGCGGTCAGGCGGCCGATCCTGCCGCTGGCCACCAGGTCGCGCACGGCCACCCACGACGGGTGGTGCCGGTACATGAACGCCTCCATGAGCTGCACGCCGGCCGCGCGGCACCCATCGATCATGCGGCGCGCGTCGGCGCTGGTCATGGCCAGCGGCTTCTCGCAGAGCACGTGCTTGCCCGCACGCGCGGCTCGGAGGGTCCAATCGGCATGCAGGTGGTTGGGCAGCGGGACGTAGACCGCGTCGACCGCGGGGTCCGCCAGCAGGGCCTCGTACGAGTCGTGCGCGGTGGGGATCGACAGCTCCGCAGCCACCTGCCGGGCGCGATCGCCGTCCCGCGAGGCGATCGCCGCCACCTCGGTGCGGGCAGCGCGACGCATGCCGGGGATCACCTTGGTCCGCGCGATGTCCGCGGTCGAGAGGACCCCCCAGCGAAGCGCGCTCATCGTGCGCTCAGCCCCACGAGGTCTCGCTGACCGGGCGGAAGGCGACCTCCAGGATCCGATGGCTTCGCGGCCTGGTGAGGGCGAAGATCACGGCCTCCGCCACGTCCTCCGGGCGCATCATCCCCGCGAGCTGCGGCATCTCCGGCGTGCGACCGCGTCCCATGGCGAAGTCGGTGGCGACGCCGCCCGGGCAGATGCTGGTGCAGCGCACGCCGGGCTCGCGCAGCTCGTGATCCAGGGCGGACGTCAGCCCGACCTGGGCAAACTTCGATGCGCAGTAGACGGCCTCGTTCGGGAGTCCGCGCCGGCCGGCCTCGCTCGCGATGGTGACGATGTCGGCTGCCTCGCTGCGGAGGAGGTGCGGAAGCGCGGCGCGCACCGTGTAGATGGCGCCCTTCACGTTGACGTCGATCATCTCGTCGAGGTGCTCTTGGGAGAGCTCCAGGAACGGCCCGTAGGCTCCCACCCCGGCGTTCACCACGAGGATGTCGAGATGTCCGAACCGCTCCGCGGTGGCCGTGGCGATCGCGGCCATGGCATCAGGGTCGCGAACGTCTGCCGGCAGGGCCACGACCCCTGGCATGCCGAGGTCGTCGCCGCTTCGCGACGCTAGGCCCAGGAGCACGCCGTTGGCGGCCAGCGAGCGGGCGATCGCGGCTCCGATCCCCCGGCTGGCGCCGGTGATGAGGGCGACTTTGCCATCGAGGCGTTCCATCCGATGCTCCTCGTCTCTTGACACATGACGGCGCGATGTACGAGTCTACGACAACCATTTGAGAAAGAGGATCACAAAACGCCGGTGATCTCGAGTCGGCATGCGATCGGCCAGCGCAGCGAGACCGTTCGCCGCGCGAACCTCAGCGCCATCGCGACGCAGCTGCACCTGCGCGGCCCGCTCTCCCGCTCGGAGCTCGTCGCTCGCACCGGGCTCACGCGCAGCGCCATTCGCGGGCTCATCGGCGAGTTCGTCGCCGCGGAGCTCGCGACCGAGGAGCGGAGTGTCTCGCTGGGCATCCCCGGGCGACCCTCACCCCTGGTGCAGCCCAATGCGGAGCGTGCGGTCGTCCTCGCGCTGGAGATTGCCGTCGACTCGCTTGCCGTCGCCCTCGTGGGCTTCGGCGGGGAGGTCCTCGAGCGCCGGCGCGTGGACCGGCAGCGACAGCACCTCTCGCCGGACCAGATCCTGCGAGACCTCACCGCGCTCGCCGCTCCGGTCCTCGCGCGCGTCCGCGACAGGGACGTGCTCCTCGCGGTCAGCGCCGGGGTCGTCGGGCTCGTCCGGCGCACCGACGGCCTGGTGAGGCAGGCGCCCAACCTGGCATGGCGCGACGTGCCGCTGGCGACCGCGCTCTCCGAGTCCCTGGGCGTGAGCGTGGGCGTGGCGGTCGCCAACGAGGCGGACCTCGGGGCGCTCGCCGAGCATCGGCGCGGCGCGGCGGTCGGGGTGGACGACGTCGTCTTCCTCTCGGGCGAGGTGGGGGTCGGAGGCGGCATCATCGTCGGCGGCCAGCCGCTCGACGGTGCGCAGGGCTACGCGGGCGAGGTGGGACACCTGCCGGTGAACGTGAATGGAACCGCGTGTCGCTGTGGCTCCATTGGCTGCTGGGAGACCGAGATCGGCGAGCGCGCCCTCCTGACCCGCGCAGGGCGGTCGACGGACGGCGGCCGGCCCGCCATCGACGCCGTGGTCGCAGCGGCGCAGGACGGGTCGACACGTGACCTCGCCGCGCTCGCAGAGGTCGGTCGCTGGCTCGGGATCGGGCTGGCGGGCCTCGTCAACATCTTCAACCCACGGCTCGTGGTGCTCGGCGGCCTGTTCGGCCGCATCCACCCGTTCGTGGCGCGCACCATGAACCAGGAGCTCGATCGTCGAGTCCTGGGCGCACTCCGCGAGCACCTCGAAGTGGTGCCCGCAGCACTCGGCAGCGATGCTCCGCTGCTCGGCGCCGCCGAGCTCGGGTTCGAGCCGCTGCTCAGGGACCCGGCGGCCTGGTTCGCACAGCACGAGAGCCCGACCCGGGTCGCGACGGCGTGAAGGGGGCGGCAGTGGGAAGGAGGCATCGTCCACGGATGGGCCGTGCGGGAGAAGGGGGAAGGGCCGATTGACAAGCATGTAGCCTACCCGTGGCTCACCATCGGAACCGCGCTGTATTCGACACCATCGGAGGAGAGGTCCAGAGCATGAACATTCGAAGGCTGGCTGCAGTGCTCGGGAGCGTGCTGATCGCGCTCACGGCCTGCAGCTCCAACAACGGCGGCGCGAGCGGAACTGCCGGGGCGTCCGTCGGCAGCGACTGCGTCGTCGCCGTCTCCTGGAACAACTTCCAGCAGCCACGCTGGGCGGCGGCTGACAAGCCGAACATCCAGAAGGTCGTCGAGGACGCCGGTGGCAAGTACATCGACGCCGACGCGAACCTGAGCAACGAGCAGCAGCTGACCGACGTCGACACCCTCATCTCGAAGGGCGCCAAGGTCCTGATCCTGCTTGCCCAGGACACCAAGGCCATCCTGCCCGCCGTCGAGAAGGCCAAGAACGCGGGCATTCCGATCATCGCCTATGACCGCCTCATCGAGGACCCGTCCATCCTGTACATCACGTTCGACAACGTGAAGGTGGGCGAGGCCGAGGCCAAGGCCGTCATCGACAAGGTCCCGACCGGCAACTACGTCCTGATCAAGGGTGATCCGGGCGACCCGAACGCGTCCACGTTCCTGCCCCAGGGCTGGGACAACGCGGGCCTGAAGGACAAGGTCGCGTCCGGCGACATCAAGATCCTCAACGGACCTGACGGCACGTTCACCGACGCCTGGGCGACGGAGACGGCGCAGTCGAACATGGAAGCCATCATCGACAAGGCAAAGGCGGACGGAAACAAGATCGACGCCATCCTTGCCGAGAACGACAGCACGGCCCTTGGCGTCGTGGGTGCGCTCACGTCCAAGAGCTACGGATTCCCGCCCCTGAGCGGCCAGGACGGCGACAAGGCCAACCTGAACAACGTCGCGCTGGGCAAGCAGTACGTGGACGTCTGGAAGAACGCCAACGAGCTCGGCAAGGCTGCGGGCCAGGCGGCCCTCGGTCTGTGCGCCGGCAAGGCGATGGCCGACCTCTCGATCAACATCGGAGCCTCGGTCGCGCCGACCGCAGGCAACAGCCCAACCGACTTCACGACCCCCGGGAAGAACACGGTGAAGTCCTTCATCCTTCAGCCGACCCCGATCACCGCTGACAATCTCGGCGATGTCATGTCGGCCGGGTGGTGGGTGACCAAGGACGACATCTGCGCCGGTGTCACCGCTTCGGATCCAGGTGGCAAGGCCTGCGGCCTGTAATCGTCGCTGGCTGAGCGCCTGACCTGAACCCGGCCTGCGCCCCCGGACCCGTCCGGGGGCGCAGGGCCCCATCTTCTGCAGGAGGAGAGCTGTCGTGACGAACGCCGCCGGTACGGCACCTGCTCCCAGCGGCCTGCGCACCCTGACGCCGGTCCTGCGTCGACTCGTCGCCCAGACGGAGATCGATCTCCGTGTCTTCGGCATGCTCGTCGCGCTCGCGATCATCCTGCTGGGCTTCAACATCCTGAGCGACGGCAAGTTCTTCATCCCGAACAACATGGTCACCCTGGCGATCCAGGCCACGAGCGTGGCCATCATCGCCACCGGGATGGTCCTGGTCATCGTGTCTCGCAACATCGACCTGTCGGTCGGGTCGCTGACGGGCTTCGTCGCGATGAGCTACGCGCTGCTGATGACCGACTGGCTGCCCAACGTCCTGGGGATGGGTCCCGACTTCCCCTTCCGCTGGCTCATTGCCCTGGGCATCGGGATCGGCATCGGCGCCGGCTTCGGCGCGGTCCAGGGATTCATCATCGCCTACGTTGGTGTCCCGTCCTTCGTCGTGACCCTTGGCGGCCTGCTCTCCATCCGGGGGGCCGTCTGGTACCTCTCCAGCGGCGCGGCCGTGACGGGGCTCGACCCGACCTTCCAGCTCCTCAACGGTGGGTCCGAGGGATCCATTGGCGGCACGCTGACCTGGGCCGCCGGGATCATCGGCTGCATCGCCGTCGTTGCCCTGCTCGCGAACCGGCGCCGCCAGCGCCGACGGTTCGGGTTCCCCGTTCGCCCCATGTGGGCGACCGTCACGCTCGCGGTGCTCGCCTGCGCGGCGATCATGGGCCTGACCTTCTTCGCCAACGGCAACTACTGGCCGGCGGGCCTCGCCCATCAGTACGCCGTGGATCATGGGATCACCGAACCACCGGGCGGCCTGAAGCTCTCGGCCGGCTTCCCGATCCCGATCATGCTCCTCATCGGCGTGGCCCTGGTCATGGCCTGGATGGCCAACCGGCGGAGCTTCGGCCGGTACGTCTACGCCTACGGGGGCAACCCGGACGCCGCCGAGCTGGCCGGCATCAACACCCGCTGGACGATCATGAAGACCTTCATCCTCATGGGCGTCCTGTGCGCGCTGTCGGCGGCGGTGGCCTCCGCGCGCCTGAACGGCGCAACGCTCGACATCGGCGTGAGCTACGAGCTGTACGTGATTGCCGCCGCGGTCGTGGGCGGGACCTCGTTCGCCGGCGGCATCGGCACCATTCCCGGTGCGGTGCTGGGAGCCTTCGTGATGGCCTCGCTCAAGTACGGCCTGAGCTTCCTTGGCGTGAACTCGCCCGGGCAGAACGTGGCAGCCGGCATCGTGCTCATCCTCGCGGTGGCGTTCGACGCCTATACGCGCCGACGTGGCGGCCGCCGGTGAGCAGGAAGGGAGCCCGATCATGACCGCGGAGACCCAGGCCGCCCGAACGCCGCTCGTCGAGATGGACAACATCCACGTCGCGTTCGGCGGCGTCCACGCCGTGGACGGCGTCACTGTGGACCTCATGGCCGGCGAGGTCGTTGGCATGGTCGGTCACAACGGCGCCGGCAAGACGACCCTGATGCGCGTCCTCTCCGGAGCCCACCCTGCCGACTCGGGGGAGATCCGGGTCGACGGCAAGCGGGCGTCGATCTCGAATCCACGCGACGCGCAGCTCCTGGGCATCGAGACGATCTACCAGACCCTCGCCCTCGCGGACAACATCGACGCCGCCGCCAACCTGTTCCTGGGCCGCGAGCTCTCGAGCTTCATCGGCGGGCTGAACGACGGTGCCATGGAATCGGCGACCCGCAAGGTCATGCATCGGCTCAACCCGAACTTCGCCAACTTCAAGGCACCGGTGAAGTCCCTCTCGGGGGGCCAGCGGCAGTCGGTGGCCATCGCCCGGGCCGTCCATTTCAACGCCCGGATCCTGATCATGGACGAGCCCACCGCCGCGCTCGGTCCCGCCGAGACGGAGCAGGTCCGTGACCTGATCCGGCAGCTCAAGTCGGAGGGGATCGGCATCTTCCTGGTCAGCCACGACATCCACGACGTCTTCGACCTGTCGGATCGGATCAGCGTCATGTACCACGGCAGGCTGGTGAAGACCGTGCGACGCGACGAGGTGGAGCCCGACGAGGTCCTGGCCATGATCATCATGGGCGGCGAGCACGCAGAGCCCACCGTCGAGGATCGGGAGTTCCCCACCAGCTGACGGGGGAAGCCCCTCAGCCCGCCCGGTGGAACGACGGTGCCAGGGCGGGATAGAGCTCGCGGAAGGCCGCGTGCGCCTGCGCGTACGCGGCGCGCGAGGCGTCGGGTGACGCTGCCGGGCTGGTCCTGACCAGGGCATTGGCCGCTGCCGGGACGTCGGGGAACCAGCCGGCTCCGACCGCGGCCAGGGTCGCCGCGCCGAAGGCGGCCCCCTCGGTCGTGGAGGGCGTGACGAGCTCCGCATCCAGGACGTCGGCGAGGATCTGGGTCCAGACGGGGCTGGCCAGTCCGCCGCCCGAAGCGCGGATCTGTGCGGGGCGCGGCATGCCGGCGGCCAGCATCAGGTCCAGCCCGTCACGCAGGCCGAAGGCCACGCCCTCGAGGACCGCCCGCGTCATGTGCCGCCGGTCGTGCGCCGTGGTGAGGCCCACGAACGCCCCGCGGGCCTGCGGGTCCGGATGGGGGCTGCGCTCGCCGGTGAGGTACGGGAGGAAGAAGAGGCCGTCGGCTGCCGCCTCCACCTCGCCGGCCGCGGCTGCAAGATCGCCGAACGGCTCGCCCGGCGCCAGGGCGTCCCGGAACCATCGCAGGCTCCCCGCGGCGGAGAGCATGACCGACATGAGGTGCCAGCGACCCGGGACCGCGTGGCAGAAGGCGTGGACCCGGCCGTGCGCCTCGTGCACGGGCGAGCGCGTGGCGGCGAAGATCACGCCGGAGGTCCCCAGGGAGAGGGCGACCACCCCTTCATCCGTGGCCCCGACGCCCACCCCGTTGGCCGCCTGGTCCCCGCCGCCGGCCACGACCGGGGTGCCGGCCCGCAGCCGGGTGGCGGCGGCCCCGGCCGCTGACACGCGGCCGGTGATCTCCGGCCCTTCGAAGACGGGGGGAAGCTGTGCCGGATCGAGCTCGAGGGCATCGAGGAGCTCGCGCGACCAGGTCCGGGCCGCCAGGTCGAAGAGCAGGGTGCCCGAACCGTCGGCGACATCGATCGCCGCGTCACCGGTCAGTCGCCGCCGGACTTCGTCCTTCGGCAGCAGAACGCGGGACACGCGTGCCCACCGCTGCGGCTCGTGGTTGCGGACCCAGAGGAGCTTCGGCGCTGTGAAGCCGGTCAGCGCATCGTTGCCGGTGATCTCGATCAGCCGCTCCGTGCCGACCCGGGCCCGGATCTCGTCGCACTCCGCAGCCGTCCGCTGGTCGTTCCACAGGATGGCGGGTCGAATGACCTCGCCGCGCTCGTCGAGGAGCACGGCCCCATGCATCTGCCCGGTGAGGCCCACGGCCTCGACATCGGCCCCCGTGGCACCCGCGGCCTCGAGGGCGCGGGGAATCGCCTCTCCCGCGGCGGACCACCACAGCGACGGGTCCTGCTCGCTCCACAGCGGTCGGGGCGTCGAGAGCGGGTACTCGGCGGACCCCGATCCGCGCACCACCCCGTCCGCGTCGACGAGGATCGCCTTCGTCGCCGTGGTCGAGACGTCGATCCCGCAGACGAGGGCCATGGCTCAGCGCCTCGTGTCGGCGCCGGTGGTCCAGATGTGGCGGTTGACGAGGTTCTCGAGCCGCTCCTGGCGTCCCGAAACGGGCCGCGGGTCGATGCCGCCCTCCGCGACGAGACCCTCGAGCTCGACGAGCGATCGCCTGCCGCCCAGGATCTCCGTACCCAGCTCGCGCGACCAGCCGGCGTACCGCTCCTCGCGCAGCTGCGCGAGGGCACCCGCCTCGACCATGTCCGCGGCCACGAGCAGCGAGCGAGCCAGGGTGTCGATACCGCCGATGTGCGCGTGGAAGAGGTCGTCACGCGCCATGCTCTGGCGTCGGAGCTTCGTGTCGAAGTTGAACCCGCCGGTGGTGAAGCCGCCGCCGCGCAGGATCTCGTAGACCGCGAGGCTGAGCTCGTCGACCGAGTTCGGGAACTGGTCGGTGTCCCAGCCGTTCTGGTAGTCCCCGCGGTTGGCGTCGACGCTCCCGAAGATCCCGTTGGCGACCGCGTAGGCGACCTCGTGCTGGAAGCTGTGCCCGGCCAGCGTGGCGTGGTTCACCTCGAGGTTGACGCGGTAGACGCCGTCGAGCCCGTGCCGCACCAGGAAGCCGTGGACCGTCGATGCGTCGTAGTCGTACTGGTGCTTGGTGGGCTCCTGCGGCTTGGGCTCGATGAGCAGGGTGCCGGTGAAGCCAATCCGCTCGCGATGCTCCGCGACCAGGGTCAGGAAGCGGGCAAACTGCTCCTCCTCGCGGACGAGATCCGTGTTGAGCAGCGTCTCGTAGCCCTCGCGGCCCCCCCACAGGACGTAGTTCGCGCCGCCCAGGCGGTGCGTCGCCTCGAGCATGGTCTTGACCTGCGCCGCGGCGTAGGCGAAGACCTCCGGATCGGGGTTCGTGGCCGCGCCGGCCGCGTAGCGCGGATGGCTGAAGAGGTTGGCCGTCCCCCACAGCAGCCGGGCGCCGGTCCGCTGCATGTGCCCTTCGATGACGCCGATCACCGTGTCGAGGTTGGCGCGCGTCTCCGCCCAGGTCCTTCCCTCGGGCGCGACGTCACGGTCGTGGAAGCAGAAGAACGGGACGCCCAGCTTCTCGATGAATTCGAAGGCGGCATCCAGCTTGGCGCGCGCCGCCGCCATGGGATCCCCGGACGAATCCAGCCAGGGCCGGTCGAAGGTCCCGCTGCCGAACACGTCGGACCCGGGCCAGTTGAACGAGTGCCAGAGGCAGACCGCGATCCGCAGCTGGTCCTCCATGCGCTTGCCGAGTACGAGCCGATCCGGCTCGTAGACCTTGAACGTCAATGGATCGTCCGAACCCAGACCGCCGAAGCGAATTGGCTCCGCGATCCCGGAGAAGAAGCTCTCGCCCACCCTCTGTCCTCCTGCGCCGATCGGGCCCATCCCGTGCCCCGGCGGGGCGTCGCCCTGTTTTGTAGGAGCCTATCACGTTCTTTTGTTAGAGAGAAGCACAAATATTGGCCCAGCGTCCCGCCCGTGGGTGACCAGTGGACCTTGCCGACCGGCAAGCGTCGGGCGACGATGTGGCCATGACGATGACCGCTGACCTGTCCGGGGCCGCCACGCGCCTGGCCGACCTTGGCTTCTGGCTGGAAAGCCGCTATCCCGTGGCCCCTGGCCCCTCGCGGCTGATGGTCGCCCTCCGGGACCGACCGACGCTGCGCCATTTCGATCCCGAGCTCATCCACTACTGGACCACCGGCGTCGCGGGGCGCGGCCACGGGGCGGACCTCACGCGGAGCACGAAGGTGCCGTTCTCGGCGGGGTTCAGCTGGGGAAAGGTCGAGGTCGTCGACCGGTTGGGTGTCGAGAACGACTTCGTGACCCTGGGCGGCGAGCTGACGGCCGCTCCGCAGGGTGCGGATGCCACCATCGTGGTCTTCACCTCGCCGGGGCCGATCCTGCGCCTGGGCGGCCACAGCCAGGAGGTGGACCGGATCGCCATGGACCTGGGCGCCTTCTTCGGCAGGATCATGGTGCCCATCGACTTCCAGCCGGGCGTCGAGGAGGCCATCTCGCGAGCGAAGCCGCTGGACCGATACGCGGCCTTCGTGGCCTACGAGGCGCGTCGCTTCCGTCGCCATCCCATCCTGGCCCGGGAGCATCCGCACCACGCGTCGATCCTCACCGAGGAGTCGCGCCGCCTGGCGCGGGACGAGCCCTTCGCCTGGGCGGCCGGTGAGCGGCTGCTCCGCCGGATGGGCATGGAGGGCGGCGAGGGAGTGGGACGGGGCGGTCGTCTATAGTCCGCGACGATGCGCGAGCACACACGCCCACGGCACCGCGTCGTCCCCTTCACGGCCGAGAACCGTGACGATGCTGCCCGCCTGCTCGCCGCACGCCAGGATCGCTGGCGGCGATCCGTGCCCGCACTGCCGGAACGGTTCACGGACCCGGCTCAGGTGCTCCCGCTCCTCGACGAGGCGCTGGCCCTTCCCGGGACCGTGGCCGTCGCCGCGCTCGACGGGCGAGACCGGCTGGCCGGCTTCATGGCCGGCTCGCCCCGCCTCGAGGAGATCTGGGGCCGATCCGCCTGGGTGGGTATGGCGGGGACCGCGCTGGCCGCGGACGCCGACCCCGAGCTGACGCGGGACCTGTATGCCGCCTGGTCCGACCCCTTCGTGCGGCGCGGGATCCACGCCCACTACGCCCTCGTCCCGGATGCCTTCGACCCCGCCATGGACGCCTGGGTGCGCACGGGTTTCGGCAAGATGCAGGCGTACGCGCTGCGCTCCACCGAGCTGCAGGGCCTGCCCACCGCGGCCGATGGCGTCCGCATCGCCCGGGCCGAGCCGGGCGACCTGGACCGGCTCCTGCCGCTCACCCGTCTCATCGCCGACGCGCTGCTCGAGGCGCCTGCCTACGCCATCAGCCTTCCCGAGCGCTGGGAACGGTTCCGCGTGGACTGGGACGACGAGCTGCGCAACCCCGAAGGGGACGTCTGGCTCGCCGCCGATGCCGACACCGGCGAGGCCCTGGCGTTCGCCGGCTTCGACCCCGCCGATCCGGCGCCGGCCGTCCCGGAGCATGCCGTGGAGCTGGGAGTCGGGATGACGGCGCCGGCTGCGCGCGGCCGCGGCGTGATGGCCGCCCTGGTCGGCCACGGGCTCTCGGTGGCTGCGGAGCAGGGCGCCCGCTGGTGCGTCACCGACTGGCGCTCGGCCAACCTGAGCGCGTCGCGGGCGTGGCCGGCACTGGGCTTCCAGCCCTACTACTGGCGGATGCATCGGATGATCGACAACCGCATCGGCTGGGCGCGTGAGGCGGCACCGCCTGCCTGAGGCGCCAGGGTCGCCGTGGCGACGCCATCGGTCTACACTCGTTCCTCCACCGAACCACGTCGCACCATGGAGCTTGCCGGCATGGACTTCTGGGCTCCCCTCGAGACGGAGGATCCTGAGATCGCATCGCTCGTCCACGCGGAGGAGGAGCGCACCCGGTCCAACCTGGAGCTGATCGCGTCGGAGAGCTATCCCTCGCTCGCCGTCCTGCAGGCGGTGGGATCCGTCCTGACCGCCAAGTACGCGGAGGGCTACCCCGGGCGGCGCTACTACGGCGGCTGCGAGGTCGTGGACGAGGTGGAGGAGCTGGCGCGGAGCCGGGCGAAGGCCCTCTTCGGCGCGGAGCATGCCAACGTGCAGCCCCATGCGGGCGCCCAGGCCAACATGGCCGTCTACCACGCCGTGCTCGAGCGCGGCGACACGGTGATGGGGCTGGCCCTGGACCAGGGCGGCCACCTGACCCACGGGTCGCCGGTCAACTTCTCCGGCCAGTACTACAACTTCGTCCCGTACAGCGTGGATCCCACGAGCCACCTGATCGACATGGACGAGGTCCGGCGGCTCGCGGTGGAGAACAAGCCCAAGCTGATCGTCACCGGCGCCACCGCGTATCCGCGGATCTGGGACTTCCCGGCCTTCCGGGCCATCGCCGACGAGGTCGGTGCCCTGCTCATGGCGGACATGTCCCATTTCGCCGGGCTCGTGGCGGCCGACGTGCACCCCAGCCCCATCCCCTTTGCGCAGATCGTGACGACCACCACGCACAAGACCCTGCGCGGGCCGCGGGGCGGCATGATCCTCTGCACCGCGGAGTACGCGAAGCAGATCGACAAGGCCGTCTTCCCGGCCATCCAGGGCGGTCCCCTGGAGCACGTCATCGCCGGCAAGGCGGTCGCCTTCCACCAGGCGGCGAGCCCGGAGTTCCGGCGCGACGCGGCCCAGACGGTGGCCAACGCCCGGGCCCTGGCTGCGCGCCTCGGAGAGCGCGGCGGCGCGCTGATCACGGGGGGGACGGACAACCACCTCATGCTCGTCGACGTCCGGCCCTGGAACGTCACCGGCAAGGAGGCCGACGCGGCCCTGGGCGAGGTGAACATCACCGTCAACAAGAACACCATCCCGTACGATCCCAACCCGCCCTTCGTGGGCAGCGGGATCCGGGTCGGCACGCCGGCGGTCACGAGCCGCGGGATGCACGAGGCGGAGATGGAGGCCATTGGCGACCTCATCGTGGACGGCATCGCGGCCCACGGGGACGAGGCAGCCCAGGCCGCCGTCCGCGCGCGGGTCGCGGCGGTCGCGGACCGCTTCCCGGTGCCCGGGCTGCCCTGGACCGTGGAGCGCGCGCGCGGCGTCGTGCCCGCGGGCGCGACCGGGAGCGGCGCCTGACCGAACCGGCTCTTTCCGACCGACCGACGGTCGCCAGATCAGGGATGCTCCGCTATACTCCCGCCGTCCGACCGCTGTGAGTCGAACCCACGCATGGAACAACTGACGCCCATCGGGCTCGTGAAGATCCTGGGCCAGGTGACCCTGATCCTGGCGATCCCGATGGCAGGTGGCGCGGTCGCCGGAATCGTGCTCGACGCGATCCTGGGGACCTCGCCGATTTGTGTCTTGGGCGGGTTCGGGGTCGGCAACGTGATCGCAATCGCGGGAATCTGGCTCTTCATCCGGCGCGGACAGCGACGGTACGGGGAGGGCCCTGCCGAGGGGGTCCGGCACCGGCCGGATCGCTGACCGTTGATGGCGCCCGACCGTTGACCGGGACGGACCCGGACCGCGACCGCGGGTCGTCGGGACCGCCGCCGAACTGGGCGCTGGCGCTGGACCTGGGATTGCGGCTGGGAATCAGCGTCATCGTCGGACTGGGCCTGGGTCTGCTCGTGGACGGCTGGCTGCATACGAGCCCCCTCTTCACGCTGGTCGGGGTGGTGCTCGGGGTCGCGGCCGCGATGTACACGATCTGGAACGTGGCGCAGCAGGCGATGAGGAGGTAGGGAGTGCCGTTCTTCGCGGCCGGCGACCTGGTGACGGTCAGCATCAAGGCTGAGCCGCTGTTCAGCATCGGCCCGTTCACGTTCACGAACAGCATGGTCGGCGCGCTCCTGGCGTCGATCGTCCTCCTGCTCGTGGCGTGGTACTTCACGCGGCGCTCGACCCTGGTGCCGTCGCGCTTCCAGGCGCTCCTCGAGTTCCCGATCGACTGGATGACCTCGATCGTGCGGGATTCCGGCGGAAGCCGATGGCGCGGCTTCGTGACCCTCATCCTCACCTTCTTCCTGCTGATCCTGGTGGCGAACTACCTGGGGCTCTTCCCCGGAGTGGGCACCATTGGCCTCGTCCACCACGCGGCGAGCGGCGACGAGCTCGTTCCGTTCGTGCGCTCCGCATCGGCGGATCTCAACTTCACCCTGGGGCTGGCCATCGTCAGCTTCGTGACCTTCATCTGGTGGGGAATCCGGGTCAACGGCGTCGGCAACTACCTCAAGGAGTTCCTGGGGGAGCCGCGCTACATGGCCCCGCTGATGGCGCCCATCCACGTCATCAGCGAGCTCTCGCGCCTCATCAGCCTGTCGATGCGACTCTTCGGCAACGTCTTCGCCGGCGAGGTGCTGCTGGCCACCATGCTGGCCCTGGTCCCGCTGGCGGTTCCCACCGTGTTCATCGGGCTGGAGCTCATCTTCGGATTCGTGCAGGCGCTCGTCTTCGCGCTCCTGGCCATGACCTACATCACCCTGGCGATCGCCGAGCACGCGCATCACGATGAGAGCGAATCGCCGCACGTCGACCAGGCCGTGTCCGAAGGGACCGGTCACACCCCACCCGCCGCAGAGGCGGCGTAGGCAGACCATCGCCCGGCGCCGAGGTCCGGCGGGGCGCACAAGGAGGAACAGGTTCGTGACAGGTAATCTCGCAGCCGGTCTGGCGATGGGCCTCGGGGCGATTGGCCCCGGCATCGGCCTGGGCATCGCGGTCAGCAAGGCCATGGAGGCCCTGGGTCGCAACCCGGAGGCGTCGGGCGCGATCTTCGTGCCGTACGTCCTGGGCATCGCGCTCGCGGAGGCGGTCGCGATCTACGCGCTCGTCGTCTCGCTGCTGCTCATCTTCGTCGGATAACGGAGCACCCCGTTTCGTGACCGAGTTCTTCAACGCCTTCGGCGTCGATCTCTTCAAGCTCGGCTTCCAGATCGTCAACTTCCTGCTCCTGCTCTGGCTCCTGCGCCGCTTCGCGTACAAGCCGGTGCTGGGGATGCTCGACGAGCGACGGCGGAGGATCAGCAAGGGCCTGGAGGACGCCGAGGCGGCCGAGCGGGACCGGGAGCTCGCCTCCGCGGAGCGCGAGGCCGCGGTCGCCGAGGCGCGCAAGGAGGCGCAGGCGATGATCGCGCGCGCCACGAAGATCGCCGAGGACTCCCGCGCGGAGATCGTGGCCGAGGCGAAGGCCGACGCCGAGAAGATCGTCGAGCGCGCCCGCGAGGAGATCATCGGGGAGAAGGAGAAGGCCATGGCCGAGCTGCGGAGCACCGTCGCCGACCTGGCGCTCTCCGCCGCCGGAAAGCTCGTGCAGGCCGAGATGAGCGGTGCCACGCAGCGCCGCCTCGTCGAGGGCTTCCTGTCCGATGTCCAGCCGGCGGCGAAGGCGACGTCGAAGGGCTCGAAGAACTGACCATGGCCCGCCAGCAGACCGCCGCGCGACGCTATGCAGAGGCCGCCTTCGAGATCGGGCGCGCGGACGATGCGCTCGATGCCTGGGAGCGGGACCTGGGCGGGCTGCGGAGCCTGCTGGCCGACCCACAGGTCCACGCGCTGGTGCGGCATCCGGCGATCCCGTACGCCACGAAGGAGCGGATCCTGGAGCGCCTGGCGGGCAAGGCGGTCGCGGCGGGCCCCCTGCGCCTGGTGCTGCTCATGATCCGGCGCGGCCGTCCCCGGGCGATCGACGCCATGGTCGAGCATTTCGGCGCCCTGCTTCGCCGTGAGCGGGGCATCTCCCGTGCGGATCTGCGCTCCGCGCTTCCGCTCGAGGAGTCGCAGCGGACGGCGATCACCGGCGCGGCTCAGCGAGCTCACCGGCACGGAGATCGAGCTTCACGAACAGGTCGACCCGACGCTCATCGGCGGGATCGCCGTGCGCATCGGGGACGAGCTCTACGACGCGAGCGTGCGCAGCCGCCTCGAACGGCTTCGCGCGCGCCTCACCGCCGTCTGAGGCGGCGCACCAGGCACGAATCGAAACGCCGTCGCGAACCGCGGCGACCAGCGAGGGAAGAGGGTACACAAACCAGATGGCGATCCGATCCGACGAGATCACCTCGATCATCAGGAGCGAGATCAAGGGGTTCGACGAAGGTGCCGATGTCGCGGGCGTCGGGACCATCGTCGAGGTGGGCGACGGCATCGCCCAGATCTTCGGCCTTTCCGGGGCGCTGGCCTCGGAGCTCCTCGAGTTCCCCGGCGGGGTGATGGGCATGGCCTTCAACCTCGAGGAGGAGACGGTGGGTGCCCTGATCCTGGGCGACTACACCGAGCTCAAGGAGGGTGACCAGGTCAAGACCACCGGCCGCGTGGTCGAGGTTCCCGTGGGCGACGCCCTGATCGGCCGGGTCGTGAACCCGCTGGGCCAGCCCATCGACGGGAAGGGACCCATCGACACGAAGAAGACGCGTCCGGTCGAGCGCATCGCCCCCGGCGTCATCGTCCGGCAGCCGGTGGACACCCCGGTCCAGACCGGGATCAAGGCCATCGACTCCATGATCCCCATCGGCCGCGGGCAGCGCGAGCTGATCATCGGTGACCGCCAGACGGGCAAGACCGCCATCGCCATCGACACGATCATCAACCAGAAGGGCCAGGACCTGATCTGCATCTACGTCGCCATTGGCCAGAAGCAGTCGACGGTGGCGCAGGTGGTCGCGCAGCTCGAGGAGCGCGGCGCCATGGAGCACACCATCGTGGTCGCCGCCGGCGCAAGCGACCCGGCGCCGCTCCAGTTCCTGGCGCCGTACGCGGGCGTGGCCATGGGCGAGGAGTTCATGGAGGCCGGGCGTGACGCCCTGTGCGTCTACGACGACCTCTCCAAGCACGCCTGGGCGTACCGCCAGGTCTCGCTCCTCATGCGGCGCCCGCCCGGCCGCGAGGCGTACCCGGGCGACATCTTCTACGCCCACTCGCGTCTCCTCGAGCGAGCTGCCCGGATGAACGAGGAGAACGGCGGCGGCTCGCTGACCGCGCTGCCCATCATCGAGACCCAGGCCGGCGACGTCTCGGCCTACATCCCGACCAACGTGATCAGCATCACCGACGGCCAGATCTTCCTGCAGACCGACCTGTTCAACCAGGGCCAGCGGCCCGCGGTGAACGCGGGCATCAGCGTCAGCCGGGTGGGCGGCAACGCCCAGATCAAGGCCATGCGCCAGGTCTCCGGCCGCCTGCGCCTCGACCTTGCCCAGTACCGTGAGCTGGCCGCGTTCGCGCAGTTCGCCTCCGACCTGGACAAGGCGACCCGCGACCAGCTGACCCGCGGCGACAAGCTGACGGCCATGCTCCGCCAGCCCCAGTTCGCGCCGGTGGCGGTTGAGAAGCAGGTGGCCATCATCTGGGCCGCCACGAACGGCTACCTCGACGACGTCGCCACCGCGCGGGTCGGCGAGTTCGAGGCCGGCTTCGACCGGTTCCTGGAATCCACCTACCCCGACCTGCTCCCCGCCATCGCGAAGGAGAAGGCGCTCAGCGACGCGCTGACCGACCAGCTGCGCGCCGCCGTGGAGGCGTTCCGCGACCAGGAGGGATTCGGCGGCGGCGAGGGAACCGGCGCCAGGGCGAACGCTGCGGCGACGAAGTCCAATACCGACGCCGAAGCCCGCGCTGCGGAGGCACAGGCTGATGCCGAGGCCCCCGTCGAGGCCGAGGAGGAGCAGGGCTAGCCCATGCCCAGCCTCAAGGAGATCCGCGGCAGGATCGGCTCCATCCGCAACATCGCCCAGATCACCCGGGCGATGGAGATGATGGCCGCCTCGCGGATGAAGCGCGCGCAGGACGCGATCCTGGCGGCTCGTCCGTATTCCGACGAGCTGCGCGACGTCCTGAGCCGTGTCGCGGCGGCCGTCACCGAGGAGGCGGACCCGTTGCTCGCTCGGCGGCCCGTGCGTCGCATTGGCCTCGTGGTGCTCACCACCGATCGCAGCCTGGCCGGTGCCCTGGACGGCAACGTCGTCCGCGCCGCGCTGCGCTGGACCGCGGAGCGCGCGAGCGCGGCGAACGGCGAACCGCCGGTCGTCGACGCGGTGACGGTCGGGCGCAAGGGTCGCGATGGGCTGCGCCGGGCGGGCATCGCCATCGCGGCGCATTTCACGAACCTTGGTGACCGGCCTGCGTTCAGCGACGTGACCCCCATTGCGCGGCTCGTGACGGAGGATTTCCTCGCCGGGCGGTACGACGAGATCGCCGTCGCGTACACCACCTTCATCTCGACCCTCTCCCAGCGCGCCGAGGTGCGGCAGATCCTGCCCGTCGAGCAGCCGGAGCTGGGAGAGGAGGCGCGCCTCTCGAACGCGGACTACCTCTTCGAGCCCACGCCGGAGCTGGTCCTCAGCCAGATGCTGCCGCACTACGTCGCGGTTGACCTGTACCGGGCCGTGCTGGAGCACAACGCGTCCGAGCAGAGCGCCCGGATGATCGCCATGCGCAACGCCACCGAGAACGCCAACGAGCTGATTGGCGACCTGAGCCTCGTCTACAACAAGACGCGCCAGGCCACCATCACGCGGGAAATGATCGAGATCGCATCCGGGGCCGAGGCCCTCGGCTGATAGCAAAGGGAGTACAGAGAAGACTGATGGCCACCGGAACGGTGATCCAGATCACGGGACCCGTCGTCGACGTCGAGTTCCCCGCGGGGGAGCTCCCCGCGATCTACAACGCTCTCGAGATCAAGCGCCCCGGCGGGCAGAAGGTGGAGGGCCAGGACAGCCTCGTCGTCGAGGTCCAGCAGCACCTCGGCAACAACTGGGTCCGCACCGTCGCCATGTCCACCACGGACGGCCTGGCTCGCGGCCTCGATGCGGTCGACACCGGCGCTCCCATCACCGTCCCGGTGGGCGAGATCACCCTGGGCCGCGTCTTCGACGTGCTGGGCCATCCCATCGACGGCAAGGGCCCCGTGAAGGCGAAGGAGATGCTCCCCATCCATCGCCAGCCGCCCAAGTTCGACGAGATGGAGACCGAGTCGCAGGTCTTCGAGACCGGCATCAAGGTGATCGACCTGATCGCTCCGTTCAAGCGCGGCGGCAAGGTGGGCGTCTTCGGCGGCGCCGGCGTGGGCAAGACGGTCATCATCCAGGAGCTGATCCGCAACATCGCCGCCGAGCACGGCGGCTACTCCGTCTTCGCCGGCGTGGGCGAGCGCTCCCGCGAGGGGAACGACCTCCTCGGCGAGATGACCGATTCGGGCGTCATCGACAAGACGGTCATGGTCTTCGGCCAGATGAACGAGCCTCCCGGGGCCAGGCAGCGGGTGGGCCTGACCGCCCTGACCATGGCGGAGTACTTCCGCGACGTGCAGGGTCGCGACCTCCTGCTCTTCATCGACAACATCTTCCGGTTCACCCAGGCCGGCTCGGAGGTATCGGCCCTGCTGGGTCGGATGCCGTCGGCCGTGGGCTACCAGCCCACCCTTGCCACCGAGATGGGCGACCTGCAGGAGCGGATCACGTCCACGAAGAAGGGGTCCATCACGTCGCTGCAGGCCGTCTTCGTCCCGGCCGACGACTACACCGACCCGGCCCCGGCAACCACCTTCGCCCACCTCGACTCCACGATCCGCCTGGAGCGCTCGATCGTGGAGATCGGCATCTACCCCGCCGTGGATCCGCTCACCTCGACCTCCACGGTCCTCGATCCGCGGGTCGTGGGCCAGGAGCATTTCGACGTCGCGCGCGAGGTGCAGCGCACGCTGCAGCGCTACAAGGACCTCCAGGACATCATCGCCATCCTGGGCATGGACGAGCTCTCCGAGGAGGACAAGGTCACGGTCCAGCGTGCCCGCCGCCTGCAGCGCTACATGAGCCAGCCCATGTTCGTCGCGGAGCAGTTCACCGGCCGCCCCGGCAAGTACGTCGAGCGCAAGGAGACGGTCCGCGGCACGAAGGAGATCCTCGATGGCAAGCACGACCAGCTTCCCGAGCAGGCGTTCCTCATGACCGGGCCCATCGAGGACGCGGTCGAGAACGCCGAAGGGATGAAGTAGGACCGATGATGGTCGGCGCGAACGACACCCTCCCCGGCCGATGCAACGCCCGGCGACGCCGCCCGCGCCGCCCCGTCACCGTCCACCGCCAGCCGCTGCCCGCGCTCGCACCCGCGGAGGCGTAGGAGATGCCGTTGCACCTCGAGATCGTCAGCCCCGAACGGCGCGCCTACGCCGACGACGTCGACATGGTGGTCGTCCCGGGCGTCGACGGCCAGCTGGGGATCCTGCCGCACCACACCCAGCTGATCAGCGCGCTCGGTACGGGCGAGCTGCGGATCAAGAAGGGCGGGACGGAGCAGATCCTCTTCATCTCCGGTGGCTTCGTGGAGGTGCGCCCGGACAAGGTGGTCGTCATGGCCGACCTGGCGGAGCACTCCGACGAGATCGACGAGCAGCGGGCGATCGACGCGCGGAAGCGGGCCGAGGCGGAGCTGGAGCAGGCTCGTGACCCGGTGGACATCGCACGGGTGCGGGCTGCCCTGCAGACGGCCCTCATGCGGGAGCGGATCGCGGTGAGGCGCCGCTCCCGGGGCTGATCCGCGCCATCGGCTCAGACGAAGCCGATGCGCAGCAGGTCCCAGGCGCTCTGGATGCCGTCAACGAGCAGGACGAACACGACGCCGCCGATCACCCAGACCGCCGGTGCCCAGCCGAAGGCGAGCGCGATGCCGGCCGCGAGCAGGGACGCGGTGGCCACGACCGGCATGCCGAACTGGAGAACCACGGCAACCGGCCCCAGGTGCCGTTCCGGGTCGCGCTGGATCTGGCGGAGCGCATAGGTCGAAGAGACCAGCCCCAGCAGGCCGATGACGCTGATCAGCACCCCGTGGGCATACGGCTCGCCCTGGGGAATGAGCATCGTGAGCGAGGTCAGGAAGGCATAGACCAGGCTGGTGCCCGACGCGGTCGCCAGGCCGCGACGGGTGCCGTCCAGCGAGCTGCGCTCGAGGTGCAGGGTCAGTCCCACGAAGGTGAGGCCCAGCAGGACGGCGGTCGCACCGGACGAGACGACGAAGAAATCGTGCCAGGTCGCCAGGGTGGTGACGGCATCGGTCATGCGCGACCTACCCCATCGGCTCTGCGGCGACGTCCACCATCAGCCGCCATGCATTCCAGACCGATGAGCTGAGCCCGATCGCACCGCCCGGCAGGAGCAGCCACAGGCCTCCACCCCAATGGGCGATGAGGCTCACCCCGGCGAGGAGACCCAGGAGGCTGCCGGCAAGGCCAACCCCGAGCTCGGACGCGGCGGCAGCGGCCCGCCCCCGTGGAAGGTGGCGCAGGCCGCGGATGCTGTGGATCGGGCTGGCCAGGACCACCACGACGACCTCGGCCCCGAGCGCCGCGGCCGGCTGTCCGGGGATGAGCACGGCGCCCGCGATGAGGACGATGGTCATGAGCGCCAGGAGGGAGGACTCGGCGCGGCCACGGAGCCAGCGGTCCGCCACCACGGGACGCAGGTGCAGCGAGACCGCCACGAAGATGAGCCCGGTGAGCACGGACGCCGCCCCGCCCACCAGGACGTACAGATCGCGCCATGCCGCCGGGTCGTAGGCAGGATCCATTCGCCCGAGCATGGGCGGGCGCCGCACGCCCGCCGGAGTGCCAAACGTCGCGAATCAGGATGACCGCTCGAGGGTCGCGGCGCGACTGGTGCGCGCGCTACGCGGCTCCGCAGACCCTTCCTCGGGGACGCGGGGCTGCGGCTGAGCACGATCGCGTCGTTCGTGGGAGCCCCGGAGCCGCCGCGACGGTCGTACCGCGACCACCAGGCGCGCCACGCAGGTCGGAGTCGCGCGCTGGCTATGGTGCGCGGCGCATGCGAGGTCGCCGGCGGCTGCTACCATCGGTCCATGGCCGACCGCGAAGCGAGCGACGACCCCGCGATGAGCGACGACCCTGCGACCTCCCCGGAGCCCATGACCGGCGAAGAGGCCAACCAGGCCCACCTGCGCGGTCCGGAGGGCAACCCGGACCACGGGTTCCGGCGCATGCAGGAGCTGCGCAAGATCAGCCGCGACTACCCGTTCATCTGCCCGGTCGACTTCAAGCCGCACAAGGGCTCGCCCATCGGCTCGGATCCGCGGCTGGATCCGGACTTCATCGGAAATCACCGCGAGGACGACGGCGCCCACTACCTCGGCTAGGCCGATGGCGGCGCCAGCGCGACCCACTTCCCATGCAGACCTGTGACCACTGCGGCGCGCGGATGCCGCAGCTGCCGGTGAGAATCGAGATCGTCAGGGAATCGGGCCCCATCGGCCTGGCCTCCGACCCCGCCCCGGGCGACACCGTGAACTTCACGAAGCGGTACGCCTTCTGCTCCTCGGACCACCTCTACGCCTGGGCCCGGGAGCGGCGCTACATGCTCTGCAACCGGGAGCCCACCCGCTTCGAGGAGGGGATGCAGCCCTTCCTGCCCTCGCGCCACATGGGCGGCCGCGTGGGCCTGTGCGATGGCCACCACACCGGGCCCCACGAGTGGAAGGAAGCCTGGCCCGCGTGACCGCGGCAGTCGTGACGAGCCGCCGCGCCGACTAGACTGCGCGTGATGCAGAAGTTCATCGTGACCGGCGGGCGGCCGCTCCATGGCGAGGTCTCCATTGCCGGGGCCAAGAACGCGGTCCTGAAGCTCATGGCGGCCGCGGCGCTCACGGAAGAGCCGTGCCTCCTGCACAACGTGCCCCGGATCAGTGACGTCGCGATCCTGCGTGACACGATGCGCGACATCGGCTTCGAGGTCCGACGCGCCGACGGCGACATGCTCGAGATCCGCGCGGGGAAGGCCGAGTGGCTCTTCATCCCGCTCGAGGCGGCCATGAAGATGCGTGCCAGCTTCATCCTGCTGGGGCCGCTCCTCGCCAGGTTCGGCCGGGTGATCATCTCGAACCCCGGTGGCGACCGGATCGGTCGTCGGCCGGTCGACCTCCATGTCGAGGCCATGACCGCCATGGGCGCAGAGGTCGAGTACAAGAACGGCTACTACCTCGCCAGCGCTCCGCAGGGCCGTCTCCACGGCGCCCACATCGAGTTCCCGTACGTGACCGTCATGGGCACGGAGAACGCGATGCTGGCCGCAGTCCTCGCCGACGGAACCACCGTCATCGAGAACGCCGCACGGGAGCCGGAGACGGACGACCTGATCGCCATGCTGTGCTCCATGGGAGCCAGGATCGAGCGGACCGCGCCGCATCGGCTCGAGATCGTGGGCGTGGATGCGCTGCACGGGGTGGAGCACCGGGTCATCGGCGACCGGCTGGAGGCGGGCACCTTCGCCATTGCCGCGGCGGTGACCGGCGGTGACGTGACCCTCCGCGGGATCGAACCCACGCACCTGGGCGCCTTCCTCGAGATGCTCGACCGCATGGGCGTTCCCTATGAGACCGATGGCGGCGCCGGCGCCGGGGCGGGAACGCTCCGCGTGCGCTCCGCGACCGCGTACCGGCCCGCGGACGTCGAAACCCAGCCCTACCCCGGCTTCCCGACCGACCTCCAGGCCCCCCTGGCCGTGCTCATGACCCAGGCCGACGGCGACTCGACCATCCACGAGACGATCTACGAGGACCGCCTCGACTACGTCACGGAGCTCAACAAGATGGGAGCGGTGATCGAGGTGGAGGACGACCGGCATGCGCGTATCGCCGGGCCCACGCCGCTCCACGGGCGCGAGGTCGAGATCTCGGACCTGCGCGCCGGCGCGACCATGGTCCTCGCCGCGCTCGCCGCCGAGGCGACCAGCGTCATCTCCGGCGTCGAGCACGTCGACCGCGGCTACGAGCAGATCGAGTCCAAGCTCGTCACCCTTGGCGCCCAGATCAACCGCATCGACGCCTGACCCCCCTCGCCGCATTGCCCCTCCCCGCCGTGGCGGCGCCATCGGCTCGTCCGACTCGTCAGTTGCTTGCGTGCCTGGCGCCGCGCGGCCGTAGGCCTCCCGAGTCGTCAGCTGCTGGTGCCAGTAGCGGCAGGCGCCTCAGCGACCAATGCGGGCCGGCCAATGGGGCGGCTCCACGCTCACCGGGCGCTGCGACACCGGCGGCTGAACGACTGGCTGCCGCCCCGCGCTACTGGTACGAGCGCGTGGCAAGTCACTGAGCACCAGCAGGCCCGCCACCCCGGATTCCGGCCGTCGTAGCCAGGTGATGGCGCGACGTCCGCGCAGGGCAAGCTGCCGGAAGAGCGGTGCCCGCGACGCGATCCTGCGCCGGTTCGTGGATGACTCGGCCACCACGAGGAGGGGTACCACGGTCGCGGGCTGGTCCCACCCGCGGCCGCGCGCGACGCCCGCAGCGACACGCAGCTTCACGTCCAGCGGCCCGAGCAAGCCCTGGATATCGACGATCTCCGTCTTGACCTCGATCACCAGCAGGATGCGGTGCGTGGGATGCCAGGCGAGCAGGTCGATCCGACCACGGTCGCCGTAGCTGTTGAAGCTGACCTCCGGCAGGACCACCCAGCCCCAGCGTTCGAGCCGATGCTTCCAGAACGCCTGGAGCCGGCTGTGGTGATCGTCAAGCAGCCGATCCAGATCCGCCCCACGCCACTGCGGCACGAACTGCAGGCGTACCTCGAGTGCACCAAGGCAGCGGCGCAGCGCCGGGAGCGACACGGACTCGAGGTGCCCGCGTTCGATCACGGAAACGGTGGCACGGGACACACCGGCACGCGCAGCGACGTCCGACTGGCGCCAGCCCCGCCGCCGGCGGAGCGCACGCACGACGCGCCCGAGCTGAACGTCCTGCACGGACCGATGGTGGCGCGATCCGGTTATCACGCCGTTAGCGTGTCGTTTGGCCCTGTGCCACGACCGTTGAGGCGGCGGACTCTGGCCACCGCTCGTTCATGGAGGGCGCAATGCGCCGCATTGGGGGCCTCGTGGTGTGCCTGGCTCTCGCTGCGTGTGCGACGGCACCCAGCGTGACTGAGACCCCCCGGTCGACGGCATCGCCGGCCACGCCGACGGCCGCTCTCACCGGACGTGATCCGTTCCTGTGGAGCGCCAGTGTTCCCGCCGTCCCGGCCGATTCACCGTTCGAGGCGTCCGAGGCGCCAAGCGGCGACGGGCTGTACCTGTTCGGATGCCAGTCCGGAAGCGGCGTCTCGCGGGTCCTGGTCCTGGATCCCAGTGCGGTCGATGAGCTGCCCAGGAACCAGCTCCATCCCTGGCTCGCGCTGCCGACGGTGCTGTTCACCGGCAGCGCACGGACCCAGGTCGCCGACTTCCTCACGGGCCAGATGCGGATTTCCGCTGCCACCGACGCGTCGGCGCGCGCCTTGGCGGTCTTCGACGGGCTGCTGGTCGAGATCACCGTAACCAATGGCTCCGGCGCCCGCGAGACCGACGTCCAGATCGGGGTCCCGCACGTTGCCGGCTCACCCCCGGCCGGCTGCGCGAACTGAGACGAGGCCGCCGCGCCGCGACGTGCGGCTAGGCCTGGCAGGAAGGGCACCAGTACGTGTGCCGCGCGAGGGGTCCCTGGCGGGCGAAGCGGATGGGCGTCCCGCAGCGGCGGCAGGGCCGGCCCGAGCGCCGGTAGACCCACAGCCCCGCGCCCGGCCGGTGATCCCCGGTGGTGACCCGCCTGCCACCACCGAGGTTGGTGGCGAGGATGCGGCCGGCGCGGCGCAGCAGGCGTTCCACGGTCGCGTCGTCGAGGGCGGAGACCAGCGCGAACGGCGAGACCCGCTCCATGAACAGGGCCTCGTTGCGCACGACGTTGCCTATCCCTGCCACCAGCGACTGGTCGAGCAATGCTGCGCCGATGGCCCTCGTCGGATCTGCTCGGAGGTTCGCAACGCCGGCGGCCAGGTCCGGCAAGGGCGCGAGCAGGTCAGGCCCCAGGCGACGCAGCGCCGGCGAGCGCGCCAGTCCGGCACCGGTCAGGAGCTCCACCGTGGGGCAGCTGAAGCAGACGGCCACCGCCGCAGCCGTCCGCAGCACGACCGTCGCGCGCGACTCGGGCTGCCGCCACCGCTCCCCAGCGCGATACCAGTGCCAGGAGCCTGTCATCCGCAGGTGCGTCCGCAGGATGCGCCGATGGCGCCCTTCCCCCACGGTGATCAGCAGGTGCTTGCCGCGCGCCTCCACCGAGGTCACCGCGAGTCCCACCAGGACCGACAGGTCCGGCACGCGCGCCACCAGTGGCCCCGGACGTGCCAGGGCCGACGTGATGGCATGGCCCACCAGGACGCGGCGCAGGACCGCGGCCGTACGGAAGAGCGTGTCGCCCTCTGGCATGGGAGGCGATGGTAGCCGGGCCGGTATACTGCGAACGCCCTCGTGACCGCGCCCGGAGCGGGCGACACTGGCGCACAGCGACGTGGCACGCCAACCACGCACCATGCAGGCACGCGCAGCCCACCATGAAGATCGGAATCGACCTCGGAACCGCCAACATCCTCGTCTACATCAAGGGACGAGGTGTCGTCCTCAACGAGCCATCGGTGGTGGCCATCAGCGAGGACGACAATCGGCTCGTGGCCGTGGGCGAGGAGGCGCGGGAGATGATCGGCCGCACGCCCGGCAACGTGCGCGCCATCCGGCCCATGCGCGACGGGGTCATCGCCGACTACCTGATCACCGAGGCCATGCTGCGCTACGTCCTCAACAAGGTGGCGCGGGTGCGGATCTTCAAGCCGGACGTGATGATCAGCGTGCCGTCGGGCGTCACGAGCGTCGAGAAGCGCGCCGTGCGCGACGCGGCCCTCAAGGCCGGCGCGCGGGAGGCGTTCCTGATCGAGGAACCGCTGGCGGCCGCCATCGGCTCGAACGTGCCCATCGCGGGACCGTCCGGCAACATGATCATCGACATCGGCGGCGGGACCACGGAGATCGCGGTCATTGCCCTGGGCGGGATCGTGGTGAGCGACTCCGTGCGGGTGGCCGGGAACCGCTTCGACGAGGCGATCGCCAACTACATCCGCCGCAAGTACAACCTCATGATCGGGGACCGGACGGCGGAGGAGGTCAAGATCGCCATCGGGTCGGCGCTGGCCCTCGAGGAGCCGCTCTCCATGGAGGTCAAGGGCCGCGACCTGATCGCCGGGCTGCCCCGCACCATCCCCATCACCTCGGGGGAGGTGACGGAGGCCATCGAGCAGCCCCTCCAGCAGATCGTGACGGCGGTCCGCAACGTCCTGGAGCAGACGCCGCCCGAGCTGTCGAGCGACATCATCGACAAGGGGATGGTCATGTCCGGCGGTGGCTCGCTGCTGCGCAACCTGGACACGCTCCTCACCCAGGTGACCGGGATCCCCTGTCACGTGGCGGAGAACGCCCTGAACTCGGTGGCGGTCGGAACCGGCATGGCGCTGGAGCACTACGGCAGCTACCGCAAGAGCCTGGTGTCGAGCTCATGACGGGTCCGGGCCGCGCATGACCGCGGCGACTCGCTCATGAGCCTGGCGGCACCCGCCGTCGACGCGCGAACCGAGCTCCGGGAGAAGACGGGTGGGGACGACAGGCCGCCAAGGGTCTTCGCGGACTTCCACGCCCACATGCGCTACAGCCGCGACTCCATCCTGACCGAGGAACGGCTGATCCGGGCCGCCATGGAACGCGGCCTGACCCATATCGCCGTCACGAACCACAACAACGTGGAGGGCGCCATCGCCGTGCGCGACGCAGCGCGCGAGATGGGGGTGGACGATCGCCTGACCGTGATCCTGGGCGAGGAGGTGACGAGCGCCGACGGAGAGCTGGTGGGGATCTTCCTCGATCACACCATCCCGCGCGGGCTCTCGGCGGAGGAGACCGCGGACGAGATCCATGCCCAGGGCGGCCTGGTCAGCATCCCCCATCCATTCGACCCATTTCGCAGCTCGCATATCCGGGAAGTACCACTGACACGGCTGGCGGAGGCGGGCAAGATCGACGCCGTGGAGGTCTTCAACAGCCGCGTCACGTTCCAGCGCCACAACCTGCGGGCCGCCGAGTTCGCGGCGCGCTACGAGCTGCCCGGCATCGCGTGCAGCGACTCGCACGCGGCGTTCGAGGTGGCCATGAGCTTCAACGCGCTGCCGCCCTTCGCGAACGCCGCCCAGCTCAAGGCCGTTCTGCCGCAGGGGGAGTGGCACGGGAGCCGTTCCACCATGCTCGTCCACCTGACGACCCGGTACGCCGTGTGGAGCAATGTCGCCCGCCGCTGGCTGGGGCGCGAGGTCGCGTCGGGGCCGGCTACCGCTCCGGCGGAGCCGCGTGATGCAGACGGTCCCGTGGCACCCGGCGACCATGGCTGATCCGGACGAGCTCGAGCACGAGCACCACCCGCTCTACGAGGCAGAGGAGTACCTCGACGCCCCCGAAACCGAGGAGATCCCGGAGCAGGAGGTCAGCCTCGCCCGGCGGTTCCTCAACGTGCGAACCATTGGCTCCATCGTCTTTGGCCTGGCGCTCCTCGCCTTCCTCTTCATCTTCGTCTTCAAGCTCAAGTGGGACGCCCTGTGGCAGGACATCCTGGGTGCGAACGTCTGGTTCCTGCTCGCGGCGCTGCTGGTCTACTACCTGACCTTCCCCATCCGCGGAGCCCGATGGCGCTTCATCCTGGCGCGCGCCGGGACCACCATTGGCCTGGCCCCGGCCACGGAGATCCTGTTCCTCTCGTGGTTCGTGAACTGCCTGGTGCCCGCCAAGCTGGGCGACCTGTACCGGGCCTGGCTCCTGAAGGGCAACTTCGGCGGGTCCGCGTCGCGCACGGTGGGAACCGTCTTCATCGAGCGGATCGCGGACATCATCGTCATCTTCGTGCTGGCGCTGGCGGCCGGCTTCTGGAGCTTCCGCGGGCGGAACCGGTCAGACATCGACACGCTCTTCCTCATCGGCTTCGTCGTCGCCTTCGCCCTGGTTCTCTTCGTCGTGGCCCTGCGCCTGTACGGGACGCGCCTGACGCGGCACCTCCCGGAGCGGCTCCGTGAGCTCTACGAGCGCTTCCACGAGGGGACCACCGGAGCCCTGACCGCCCGGGCCATCCCGGTCATCCTGGTGCTCACCGGGATCATCTGGCTCCTGGAGGGCGCGCGGGTCTATTTCGTGATCCACGCCCTTGACCTCCCGTCCATCAACCACCTGGGCATCAGCGCGTCGGTCTTCGTGGCGCTCGCCGCCGCGCTGCTGACCGCCATCCCGCTCACCCCTGCCGGCGTGGGCTTCGTCGAGGTGGGGATCGTGGGCGCGCTCGTGATCTACGGGGTGGCGCAGGAGCCCGCGACCGCGGTCGCCCTGGTCGACCGGGGCATCTCGATCCTCACGGTGATCATCCTGGGCGGCATCGCCTATGCATTCAGCGGGATGGTGCGCCGCGCACACGGGGGCGGAGGTACGCGTCCCGCACGGCGGATCGTGGCGGAGCCGCCCGCGAATACCGGCGCGGCACCGGGCGCGTGAGGGCCGTTCGGCCCTCGGACCGTCGCGTCCGGCTCGGTACCTTCCTCCTATTGAGGGCTTCACGTGGCGGCGCCATGCTCCGGGTGCATGCACGCACCACCCATGCGCCCAGCACGGATGGCGTGCGCCGAACCGAACGAGTGGCATGACGTTTCAATCGCCCCGCTCCTTCAACACCTGGCTTCGAGCCCAGCTGAAGGAAAAGAAGATGAGCCAGCGTCAGCTTGCCCTCCAGTCGGGAGTGGATCACTCGACCATCTCCCGCCTCATCAAGGGCGATCGCATGCCATCGCTTGGCACCGCGACCAAGCTTGCGCGCGGGCTCCGTGAGATCCGCGATGAGGCCGAGGGCCCCGCGTACTTCGCCAGCGTCTCCTCGCGCCAGCTCCTGCCCACCACGCGCGTCGAGTACGCGCTGCGCGGGGACGAGCTCCTCGACGAGAACGACGTCCGCGAGCTGATGCAGGCGTACATCACCCTGCGCTCGCGCCGCATCCGGTCCGCGGCGGCGCCCGCGAACGGCCTCTCCCGCGGCGCCTGACGCAACCCGCGACCCCGCGCCTCAGCCGTCGGCAACCTGGCGTGACGCGCGCCGGTTGACCCGGAAGGCGCGCGGCGGCAGCAGCGGCAGGGTGGCCGCGCCCGCGTAGAGCTGCCAGGCCCGTCGCAAGTTCACCGCATCGAAGCCCTCGTCCGTCCCCGGCGTCTCCAGGATGAACGTGGTGCCCGCCGCCAGCCGGGGGTCGCGGAGCATCGCTCCCAAGCCCGCATGGCCGATCTCTCCGCCGCCCACGTGCTCGTGGCGGTCGTTGCGCGACCCAAGCAGGGACTTCGAGTCGTTGAGGTGGACGAGCGCGAGGCGTTCGATCCCCACGAGCTCCGCGAAGCGGTCGATGACGGCGCCCGCGCCCTCGGCCGTCGAGATGTCATAGCCGGCACCCCACAGGTGGGCGGTGTCCAGGCAGAAGGCCAGCGCATCGACGTGATCGCCGCGCAGGGCAGCCACGCGTCCCAGGATCTCCGCCAGCTCCTCGACCCGGGAGCCCAGGTTGTCGCCGCCGCCCGCGCTGTTCTCGAGCACCAGGCGAACGCCGGCGGGGGTCTCCGACAGGACCGCGGCGACGCTCTCTGCGAGGCGGCGCCGCCCGGCCCCACGACCGGTGCCGCGGTGTGACCCGATGTGGGTGTTGACCAGGCGCGCGCCGTAGAGCGGCGCTCGCTGCACCTCCACGATCAGTCCCTCGCGTGACCGGGTCGCGAACGGTTCGGCGCTTCCGGCCAGGTTGATCAGGTAGCTGGCGTGGATCACCACCGGGTCGATCCCCTCGCGCGCCGTGTAGGCCACGAACTCCGGTGCCGCCGTCGGCGGCTCCGGGCGCCGTCGCCAGGCGGTGGGGTTGTCGCTGAAGATCTGGAGCGCCGTCGCGCCGATCTGGCGCGCCCGCCGGGCCGTCTTGAGGAGTCCCGTGGCAACGCCCAGGTGGATCCCCACCCGGGGTGCGCCATGGGGCCAGGTGAGGCGTCGGCGGGGCTGCCGGTCTGCTACGGTGCGGGCCATGGCGCCGCCGAACGAGCCCGAGCCAGGTCACGACCTGCTGAGCTTCGCGCTGTTCCTGTTCTTCGTGTCCCTGATCCTGATCGTCGCGGCGATGCTGCTGCTGCCGGCGCTCCTGCGCTGAGCCCGCCGGTCCGGCGCTTCACGGGCCCGGACCGAGCTGCACCAATCAGCGCTTCGGCCGGCTGGGTCCCACGATGGGCTCGATGAGCCCGTAGGTCCCGTTCGTGCGCCGATACACGAGGCAGAGCTGTTCGGTCTCCGCGTTGAGGAAGATGAAGAACGCGTGGCCCAGCTCCTCCATGCGGGTGATGGCGTCCTCCTCGAACATGGGAATCATGTCGAAGTGCTTCACCCGCGTGACCCGCCCGGAGCCGTTCGAACGTGACGGGAGCGGCTCCAGCGTTCCGACCGCTTCGCGGGCGAGCACCTCCGTCGCCTCGTCGGCGACTCGCTCGCGGACGCGGCGAGGCCGGGTCTTGGCCCGGACCACCTGCCGCTCGAGCTTGTCGAGGACGAGGTCCAGGGCTGCGATGGGCGTCGCCCCGGCGGAGACGGAGCGGACCACGTCCGATCCGGTCACCAGGGTCACCTCTGCGATGTTCCGGGAATCCGCGGCATGCGAGGCGTTGGTGATCAGCTCCACCGTCGCTTCCGCGTCCGGGTGGGAGATCCGGTCGAGCCTCCGCAGCTTGCGCTCGATCGTGGCTCGCAGCCGGTCGGTGAGCTCGAGATTTCGCGCCTTGACGCTGGTCTTCATCTCCGAGTGCCTCCCGAAGAATCGTGGAGTTCTACGGTAGCACCAGCCAGGGCCGATGGCGCCGCGACCACCGGCCCGCGCGGATCGGGGTTCAGCGCACGAGCTGGATGCCGAGCGCCTGCCAGGAGCCTTCGGTCGGGGTCGAGGACACAGGCCCGGTGAAGAACGCCTTGCGCCAGACTCCTTCGATGTCCTTGCCGCCGGTACAGTTGGTGATCTGGAACCCGGCGAAGCCAACGATGTGGTACCAGGCGTTCTGCCCCGTGCCGCCAGCCACGTCCCAGATGGGAACGGTGACGGTGATCTCGTTGTCGATGTAGTACGAGCAGTCCGCGCTCACCTTGTTGCCCGGCAGGCTCCCCACGTGGTCGAGGCTCCCCGGCAGCCCAACCTGGGTGCAGCAGCCGTAGGCATTCGCCGGCGGACCAATCTCGCTCTGGAGGAATGGCTTGTCGTTGCCGCATCCCCCGGCATTCGCGGGTGGATCCTGGCCCAGGCCGTAGCCGTCGCAGCCGAACTTGAGCCACCCGAATCCGCCGGGCACGTTCAGGTTGCCCGGGGTCAGGTGCTGCGGATAGCAGGCGTCGTTGGGGTCCGTGCTGATCGGACCCGAGCAGAACGGGTAGGTCTGGAAGAACGCCGTGGAGATGCCGGCCGGGAACAGCGTCCCGGGCGGCGGGCCGGACTCGGAGTATCCGCCCTTGGCGGTGGCTTGCGCCTGTGTGCTCCACTGGCTGATCCCGAAGACGCCCAGGAAGAAGGGCTTCCAGCTCCGGTCGGTCCCCACCCTGACGCCAACCGCCGTTGTGGGGATGGAGCCGTCGCCGACGTAGCCCAGGAGCGTCCCGCTGGCATCGACGTACCGCGGCCGGGCGGTGTTTGCGCTTGACCAGTCGACGGGCGCGCCGTGGTTGAGGGCAACTTCGTTGTCGATGGCGCTCTTGACGTTCGCGTCCGTGCCGTTGCTGTGCGTCACACCGCGAACGGTCTCGTCGATGTACTCCGCGACGATGCGTGCCCCGCCCATGGCGGCGAAGTCGGAGGCGTTCTGCGCGGCGCGACGCTGCGCGAGCCCATAGCCGCCGTCGATGACCAGGCCCACGACGAAGAGGATCAGGGAGAGGGTGAGCGCGAAGAGCACGATCATCTGACCGCGTGGCTCGCGCCGTTCAGGGTGGATGGGCAGCATGACGGGCACTCCTAGTCGACGACCATGGTTGCGGCCGCCGTCGAGGTCATGGAGGGAAACAGGCGGTCAATGAGCGGGGTGATGGGGGTGATGGACAGCGTGACCCGAACCGACGCCAGGGAGCCGGATGCGCGGCTGGAGCAGGTCTGGTCCGTCCACCCGCCGGTGGGCGGGGACGAGGCATCGCAGCGCAGGAAGAGCTGGGCGGCGGTGATGGGGCCGAACGGGGTGAGCATCCGGTTCGCTGCGGTGAGCGCATCTGCGCGCAGGGCAGCGACCGTGGCGGGGCAGACGGGGCCGCCGGGCTGGTTGCAGCTCGGGTCGGCCGATCCGACCCAGTAGGCCTCCACCGACGCGACCCGTGCCGCCTCGCGGGCAGCCTGGGAGAGGGTGCTGTGCATGTAGACGTAGCGGCCGAGATCGATGAGGCCGAACAGCATGAAGAGGAAGATGGGCAGGACGAAGGCGAACTCCACGAGCGTCTGTCCACGCACGCGTCGGCCACCACGGCGTCGCACGACACGGTGCATCAGCCGCTCCTCGTGACGCTGGTCGTCCCGCCCGCATTCGTGACCTTCAGGGTCACCGAATGCGAGCTGCCGGTCTGGTAGGTCACCGGCGCGGGGTTCTGGGCATTGGACTGCTGCTGGCCCGGCGGCGCGTCCGAGAAGGTCCAGAGCCAGTCGGTGATGGGGCAGTTGGTCGGATCAGCCACGCTCGAGCGGTCCGAGTAGGTGTAGACCTTCTTGTCGCTCGTCCAGCTGAAATCCGCGGTTGGCTTCGCGCAGGTGGGCGGTGGCGGCGCAGCAGGCACGGTCACCGTGCGCATCGTCGTGGCGGGCCCGGCCTGGTTGGTGACCTGCAGGGTGACGGTGTAGGTCCCGGGATTCGTGAAGGTGTGCGAGTTGCCGGTGGCGCTCCCCACCTCGTCGTTCCCGTCGCCCCAGGTCCAGTTGAACCCGGAGATGGAGCAGACACCCGAATTCGGCGTTGAGCCGGTTGGGTCCGCGAAGATGGTCAGGGTGTTGTCCGTGATCGCGGAGAAGACAGGGACCGGCGTCGAGCATGTCCCGGGCGGCGTTCCGCCGCCACCGGACGCATAGCCCAGCACGGTCGCGGTGGTGGTGACGCCCATCTGGAAGCTGTTCCCGAAGAAGCTGTTCACGAGCGGTGTCATGAAGGTGAACGGCTCCACCACGCGAACCGTGATGGTGCTGCCCGAGCCGGAAGCACCGGTCGAGAGCGCGCAGGCGATCGTGGTGCCGCTCGAATCGGCGCAGGTCGAGCTGACCGTGATGGCGGACTCGCCAGCCTGCCCCTGCACGTTCGTCTCCTGCAGCGCGCGTGCGCGCATCCCGACGGTATCGGTGGGGCTGACAGCGCCGAACGCGGCACCTTCCCGTGCCGCATTGGTCACCGATACGTAGGTGAAGAAGAGGCGACCGAAGTCGATGGCGATGACGACCAGCAGCACGAACACCGGCAGGATGATCGCGAACTCGACCAGCGCCTGGCCCCGGGTGCGGGGACGGCGGCTGGCACGCGCTGAGGTCGCCCGCAGAACGGGCGGCAGGCTTGGCATGAGGGACCCTCGGGCAGCGGGGAAGTCCGCTCAGATGGTGGTCGAGACCGGGATACCCCGGTCTTTCCCTGGACTATTCGGTTGATTCCGAATGAATGCGCAGGGCCTAACGAACCAGTTCGTCCTGCGTTGTACCGCGGACTCTAGCGCAGCGTTAGGCGTTTCGGAAGTACTTCCGCCCAGTACTTTCGGGCTAGGTGGTGCAGCCGAGCACTTACACCTCGCGGCCGATGGCGAAGCCATAAACGGTCTGCGAGCCCGCGGCCAGGAGCACGCCCGAGCACGCCTCGAGCGTTGCCGCCGTGGTCAGGATGTCGTCGACCACGATGACGGTCGGGGGCGGGCGAGCGCCGGGGCGCACGGCGAATGCCTCTCGCAGGTTCCTGAGCCGCGCGGCTCGATCCAGACCGTGCTGGCGGGTCGTGGCCCTGGCCCGGACGAGGCAGTCACGCATGGGCAGTCGCGCCTCGCGAGCGAGAACGCGGCCCAGCAGGCCCGCCTGGTTGTAGCCCCGCCGGCGGAGCCGCTCGACGTGTACCGGCACGGGAACCAGGGTGGCCGGTCCCGTGATATCGAGGAGCTGGCGCAGGGCCGGGGCTGCCGCCCGTGCGAGCGGCCCGGCGACGCCCGGAGCACCGCCGTACTTGAGGCGGCTCAGGGAGCGGCGGAGCGCCCCCTCGAAGCGAAACGCCGCAATGGCGAGGGTGAGGGCCTCGCCGACCACGATGGCCGGGTCCGCCTGCACGAACGTCACCGCGGTGGGACTGGCCGCGCGGAACGACGAGCGGCACGCGTCGCACAGGAGCGAGCCGTATCCGCCGCAGCCGGCGCAGGAGGCCGGGAGAAGCACATCGAGCAGCGCCATGCCCCGCAGGATGGCGGAGCAGCCCTTATCGGCCGCTGTTCGTTCGCTTACCGCGGAGCGGGGACGTCCTCGAGCACGAGCTGGTCACCCACCTGGGTCCCGGTCCCGACCAGGGCATCCGCGGGCAGCTCCAGGCAGTCGCGACCCCCGTGCCCGGACAGCACCATCCGCCAGGGGACCATGTGCGGCACGAGGCGCGTGACGCGCGACGAGCCATCGACGAAGACGAGGTCGATGGGGTACCCCATGAACGTGGTGTCGATGGTTGTGGCCCCCGGCAGGAGCAGGCCCTCGCCGGGCTGCAGGCGCGGGAGCAGGTGCAGGCCGAAGATCGTCTGCCACAGCCCCTTCGCGATGCGGGCCCGCTCCGCGATGACGATGTCGCGGGTGGCGTTGGTGACGCGGACGTATCGGTTCATGGCATGTGGATCCTAGCGGGCAGAGCAACGCCCCGGTCCGACGGGATGGACCGGGGCGTACTTCGACCCCTGGCAGGGAAGCGCAGCGTCAGTGGATCAGCTGGATTCCAATGACCGCCGGGTCGTTTGAACCGGTCGCCGCGGAACCCACGGAGCCGGAGGTCTGATAGCGGACGAACCAGCCCTTGAAGCATCCGGTGGATCCGTTGCCCCCCACCTTGGGGTTGCCCGGATTCGCGTTGCATTCGGGGGGGTTGTTCCCGCTCGTGTAGGCCCGATCGATCATGAAGCCGGCGAACTTGGGGATGTGGTAGTAGAAGTTGTTTCCGTTTCCGGAGCCGTTGCCTCCCGGGCAGTCTGGCTGGCTGTCCGGGGGCTTCGTATTGCAGGTGTTGTCGTTCAACGGGATCATCACGATGCTGTCATCCGGCACGCCCAGGAGCGGCCCGGCGAACTGGTTGAGATGCGTGTCGAGGGAGTTCGTGTTTCCCGGCTGCGTGTGCAACCAGGTCGGAATGGGAATCGAGATGTTGCACGGGTTGTCGATCTCGTTGGCGAGGTTTCCACATCCGAAGTCGAGCCACCCTACGGCGCCGGGCCCCGTCGTGCAGAGAGGGATGATCACCTCGTTGTTGGCCGTCGCGTAGTTCGGTGCGCCCGGGTTGTCCACCTGCACCAGCGGCCACTCTGCGGTGCCGATCTGGATCTGCCGGTTCGTGCCGTCGCAGACGACCGAGATGGTCGGGAAGGTCACCGGGAGCAATGCGCAGCCCGCACTGACATCACAGATGTTGTTGAGAACGCCAGCCACAGCAGTCGCCGTCGCGGACGAGGTGAACTGGTTGAAACCGATGACCCGTGCGAGGTAGGTGTTGAAGGTAACGTCACCGGTCGCCTTGACGCCAGCCGCGGTTGCAGGGATCGCAGCACCGGCTCCCGCGTTGCAGGGACCCACCTGGACCATGGGAGTCAGGAAGGTACCGGTGATGTCGGTGTAGTAGGCCACAGGATTGCTGATGCCGCTGGCCGTCGCCGCATTCTGGACGGCGCATCCAACATCACCGTCGGTCTTGGTCGCACCGGCCAGCCGGGCTGCAAGAATGCCCGCACCGGCCTCCGCAACGGCGTCAGCGCCGTTCTGCGTCTTTCGCTGCTGGCCCCAGGCGTAGCCGCCGTCAATGACCAGCCCAACCATCGCGATGATGACGACCAGCCCCGCCGCCACGATCACGAGCATCTGACCACGCTCGTTTCGGCGTGGCCGAAGGGAGAGCCTCATCGTCGTGTTCCTCCAACTGGATGGGGAGCCCGAGTCATCTCAGGAACCCTCTGGGCATTGCGTCTGGGTCGGTTCGGCACAGACGGCTTCGACCGGGAACTTCGTCTCGCCGGTCATGGTGATGGGACCCAGCAGCTGCGAGATGCCGGGAGTTGCTGCGCGGTACGTGTACGTCACGGTGACGTGGGCGATACAGCCAATCGAGACTGTCGTGCACGAGTTCGCGGTTCCGGGCGTCGACGGATCGCGATAGTCGACCGACACGTTGGAGGCGGTGAGGCCAAGCGTGACGGACCGGTTGACGGCCTTGTTCTGGATGTGCGTCAGCGTCTGGTCGACGATCGCCTGCCGCCCGGCCTCGCGTGCCGCGTTGTTCAACGTCGAGTAGGCGAACACCGCGCGTCCGAGGTCGAAGATGCCCATCAGGAGCAGGACGAAGATCGGGATGGCGAGCGCGAATTCAACCAGGGCCTGGCCCCGACCAGAGCGACGCGCTCGACGGCGGAAGAATGATCTGGTCATTTGGCGTGGATGTAGTTGTTCTGGAAGGTGGAGTTGGTGCCGCCGGGACTCGTGACCGTCAACTTGACGTCGTACTGCCCCTTCGCGTTGTAGGTGTGGCTCGGATTCGGGATGGTGACCGTGGGCGACCCGTCACCGAAATCCCAGACCCATCCGGTGACCGAGCAGCCGAACGTCTGCGAGGTGTCGTTGAAGTTCACGGTCAGGGGGGCGTCACCTTGGGTGGCTGGGCCGGCCGCGAAGTTCGCGATTGGAAGCGGGCACGCGGACGCGGATGCGGATGCGGATGCGGATGCGGATGCGGATGCGCTCGCACTGGCACTGGCGCTCGCACTTGCGGAGGGCGTCGGAATCCCTGCGATCGCTCCGGACCGGAGGTTGAACACCGCCGTCCCGGCAATGTTCACGCCACCGCCGAAGAAGTTGTTCGCGAGCGGCGTGATCAGCGAGAACCGGCAGGTGACCGTGACGGAGACCCTGTCCCCCAGGTCGTACGGTGTGCCGTTGGCGTTGAGGTCCGCGTAGGCCGGAACCGGGATGTTGCTGGGCGGCGAGACGACGGGGCGCGGGGAGCAGTTCAGGCTTCCCACGTCGTTGACGATCTCCTGGTTGTACTGGGCAATGAGCAACATCTTCGTCGGGCTGTTCGGTGTGTTCGGGTTGAACGCTTCGGGATGGATGGCGGCGAAGTTGGCGCCAATGCGCGCGATGTTCTGCAGTCCCACCCACCCGAAGAACACGCGGCCGAAGTCCACCGCCATCACGAACAGGAGGGCGAGGATCGGCAGGAGCAGCGCGAATTCGACGAGTGCCTGGCCGCGCGTTCGAGGGCGGCGACGCCGGAACAGCTTGATCACGTCGCGAGGTACCTGTGTGGATTACCTGGGGCCGACTCTAGGGTGTGGACCTTACGAGTCACCTTGCAGCATGGTTCGGGGCAGCCGGTACCACCACCGTACCTTGGTCCTAGGTCGACGCCGCCGGCTCCTCCACGGCTGCCTCGGCTGGGAGCCGTACGCAGGCGGTGGTGCCCATGCCCAGCGCGCTCCGAAGGGTGATATCGCCGCCCATCGCGCGGGCCAGGCCGCGAGCGGCATAGAGGCCCACGCCGCTGCCGTCGGGGGCCATCCGTCGCGCTCCGGCGGATCGGTAGAACTGCTCGAACGCGTGCTCGGCATCGTCCTTACTCAGCCCTGATCCTCCATCGATGACGCGGATCTCGGTGACGGGCTCGGCGCCAACGCCTTCCGATCCTGAGTCGAGCTCGACCCGGATGGGCGACCCGGGCGGGCTGTACTTCACGGCGTTGTCCAGCAGGGCCCAGAGGATCTGCTCGAACCGGTCCGGATCACCCACGGCCAGGCGCGGTTCACCCTGAACGGAGAGATCAAAGGGCCGCTCGGCGCGAAGGGCCTCCCAGGTCCGTTGAACCAACGGCTCGGCCCGGAAGATCTCGGTGCGTGGGGAGACGGCGCCAGCCTCGAGCCGCGACGCAACCAGGAGCTGGCTCACCATCCGGCGCAGGCGGTCCGCCTGGTGCGCGATGGTCTCCAGGTCCGCTCTGGCGGCCGGCTCCAAGGCCGGCTGCTCCTGCAGCTCAGCGGCAACGGCGCCAATGCTGGTGAGCGGCGTCTGCAGGTCGTGCGTCACGCTGCGCAGGAAGTCCGACTGGATGGCGGCCATCCGGTTGAGCTCCTCCGCCTGGCCACGCAGGCGAGCGTAGAGGAGTGCGTGCTCGACGGCCGTCGCGCTGTTCTGGCCAAGCAGACCCAGCAGCTCGCGCTCTGCCCGGGTGGGCTGGTCGCGGCCCTCCCAGGGCGCGAGCAGGCTGGCACGCAGATCCTCGCCGGCAGCCACTTCGACGATCACGAATGCGCCCCACGGACCCACGGCGTGCCGGACGCTGGGAATGGACGGATCGTCGGCCGGTGCCGTCGACGCCCACCGATGGAGGTCATCGAGGGGACCCGGCTGCGTCTCGTCGTGGGCATAGGTTCCAGCAGGCAGCAGGGCAGGGTCGGGCGTCCGGAGAACCACGAGGGACCAGGTCGGATCGTGGGTGACGGATGCGGCCCAGTCGACGACGGAACGCGCGACCGTCCGGGCATCCTCCGCGATGGGTGCCGTACGGACGTGGGCCGCCAGGTCGGCGATCTGGCGGTTGCGCTCGTCGAGGGCGGTGGCGAGGCGTTCGTAGGCTCGAGTGGCTTCCCGTGCATCCTGCCCGCCGGAGGTGGGCGTGGCCGCGCGACCGCGCTCGGCGAGATCCAGGATCGCCTCCACGTCATCGCGTCCCGTTCGGCTGCCCACGACGCTGATGACGGCCGCCCATATCACTGCGAAGAGCGCCACGACGAACAGCGCGGTCCCCATGCCAATGCGCTCCAGCCAGTCCGGGGCCGTGCTGGCCAGCACCGCGAAGACGATCAGCGGCGGCAGGGCCACGACGATCAGGAAGAGGAAGAGCCGGATGCCCGAGCGGAGCGATCCCACCGTCAGACTCGAGCGGGAACCGGCGGGTGCCGCGGCGCTCGAGACCAGCCGGTAGCCGATGCCTCGCTCCGTGAGGAGGTACCGGGGATTGTCGGGATCCACCTCGATCTTGCGCCGCAGTCGACGCATGGTCACCCACACGTACGAGGGATCCGCGCCATCGGCCTCGGACCAGACCCGCTCGAGCAGGGTTTCGGTGGGAACCGTGCGGTCTGCCGAGCCAATGAGGATCTGGAGAACCCGGACTTCCGTTGGTGTCAGGGACTGCGTGCCGGCGGACGTGCGCGCCTGGCGCTGCACCAGGTCGATCGCCAGCTCTCCGTCATCGAAGACGGCCTGGCCGCGGCTGGTCGGCAGTCGACGCAGGACCCGCTGCACACGCGCGACGAGCTCGTCGGGATTGAACGGCTTGGTGACGTAGTCCTCCGCGTACTCCTCGAGGGCTCTCACCTTCGCCTCGCCGGCGTCCACCGCGGACAGCACGATGATGGGCAGGTCCGCGATGCGCTTGATGCGCCGGCAGACTTCGAAGCCGTCCATCCCCGGCATCATGAGGTCCACGATGACGAGCGCCGGCCATCCACGCTCCAACGCGCTCAGCGCTGCCGGCCCTGAAGGCGGCGGTCCGGACGTCGAAGCCCTCGCGCGCCATGCGGCGCGCGAGGACGGAGAGGAGCGTGGGGTCGTCGTCGACCAACAGGATCGCCGGCCGCAGCGCCGGCACCATCTCAGATACCGACGCCCCGCATCACGGTGACGATGGCCGGGCCCAGGATGACGATGAAGATGGTGGGGAAGATGCAGCCAACCATGGGGAAGAGCATCTTCACCGGGGCCTTGGCGGCGGCCTCCTCGGCGCGCTGCCGGCGCTCGATGCGCAGCTGGTTCGACTGGATCTGGAGGACCTTGGCGATCGGCACGCCAAGCTGCTCCGCCTGGACGATGGCACCGATGAAGTTGCTGATGGGCTGGGCGTCCGCGCGGGTCGCCACGTCGCGAAGTGCCTCGCGGCGGGTGCGGCCCATCCGGATCTCGGCCAGGGCCTGGCGGAACTCGTCAACCAGGGGGCCTTCCATCTTCTCGACCACCTTGGCGAGCGCCGCATCGAAGCCCAGGCCGGCCTCCACGGAGATGGTAAGCAGGTCCAGGGCGTCCGGCAACTGGAGGACCATCTGCAGGGATCGGGCCCTGATGCGCCGACCGAGCCAGAACTCGGGGCCCATGTAGCCGATGCCGCCCCCAACCAGGGCAAAGAAGAGGCCGCCGGTCACACCACCCAGCGCCAGGCCCACTATGAACCCCAGGACGGCGAAGATGATCAGCGCCAGGAGCTTGACGCCCATCCAGTCAGCGCCGCGCAGGCCGCCCGGGTAGCCGGCCTTCTCGAGCTTCGCGTCCGTCCGGGCCATGATCCCGCCCTGGTCACCTCGTCGCCCCATCTGGGCGAGCCGCTTCACGATGGGACGGACGGCGCGCTCGAAGAAGGGCTGCTGGAGCTCGAACTCCTCGAGCGTCTTGGGTTGTGCCACGAGCTGCTCGAGCCGCGTCTGTACGGCATCCTTGCCCGGCCGTGCCGCGAAGCCGATGGTGATGAGCAGGACGGCTCCAGCCGCCAGGGCCGCGATGACGATCTGCGTTGTTTCCATATGACTAGACCTTGATATCGACGATGCGTCGGATGAGGACGTAACCGAGCCCCATGCTGATCAGCCCCACGCCGAAGAAGATGATCCCGGTCGGCAGTCCGAACAGCTCGGGTGGTCGCTGCAGCATGGGCGTGATGTACGTGGGGCTGATCAGGAACAGGATCCCCGCCAGTCCCACCGGGAGCAGTGTGATGACATATCCAGAGTAGCGCTGCATGGCGGTGAGGGTCTGGATCTCACCCTGGATCCTGATCCGCTCGCGGATGGTGTAGGCGATCGAGTCCAGGACGGTTGCGAGATTGCCGCCCACCTGGCTCTGGATGTTGATGGCGGTGACCATCAGCTCCAGGTCCTCGCTGGCCACGCGGCGCGACAGATTGTTGAGCGCGGGCTGCAGCGCGACGCCCAGCGCCATCTCCCGAACGACCCTTCCGAACTCCTCGGAGATGGGCGGACGGGCCTCGCGGGTCACCAGCTCGATGCCCTGCAGGAAGGAAGAGCCGGCCCGCAGCGAGTTGGCGAGCAGCGTGATCGTGTCCGGCAGCTGGGTCGCGAAGGCCTTGAGACGGCGCCCCTGACGCCACTTCATGTAGAAGCGGGGGAAGTAGAGACCCAGCAGGAACATCGCGACCAGGGCAAACACATTCTGGAAGCCCGGGATGATGAAGCCCAGGATGTAGGCGACGACCACGAACACGAACGGCGACGCGATCCAGAACGCGAGGAACTCGGCCGGTCGCAGCTTGAGATCCGCCCGGGCGAGTTCCACGCTCATCCGCGCGGCAAGGTCCTGGCGCTCGAAGACGCGCGAGAGCCCGCCGACGATTACGGAGTCGCGCTCGCCGTCCGACGAGTCGGTCGTCGACTCCCCGCGCGCGGACGCGTATCGCTCCAGGCGCGAGGCAACGCCGCCCGCGTTGCCGCTCATCGCAATCCCGAGCGCGATGAGGAGCACGGCGCCGGCTGCGAGCCCTGCGATGGCGAAGGGGAGCATGTCCATCCGCGTGCTGCCTCTCTAGAAGGGGGAGCCGAAGACGTTCGGTGGCAGGTGGATCCCTGCCGCATCGAACTTCTCGACGAACTTGGGACGGATCCCGGTCGGCCGCAGCTTGCCCTGGATCTTGCCTTCCACGACGGCGGTCTGCTCGAACACGAAGATGTCCTGCATGACGATGACGTCGCCCTCCATTCCCTGGACCTCGGTGATGTTCACGATCTTGCGCGTGCCATCCTTGAGGCGGTTCTGGTGGACGATGAGATCGACAGCGGATGCGATCTGCTCGCGGATGGCCCGCAGCGGCAGGTCCATGCCGGCCATGAGCACCATGGTCTCCAGGCGGGAGAGCATGTCGCGCGGTGAGTTGGCGTGGCCGGTGGACATGGAGCCGTCGTGGCCGGTGTTCATGGCCTGGAGCATGTCCAGCGCCTCGGCCCCGCGGCACTCACCGACGATGATCCGGTCTGGCCGCATGCGGAGGGCGTTCCGCACCAGCTCGCGGATGGGGATGGCGCCCTTGCCCTCGATGTTGGCGGGGCGCGACTCCAGGGTGATGACGTGCTCCTGCCGCAGCTGGAGCTCCGCCGCGTCCTCGATGGTCACGATCCGCTCGTCGTCGGGTATGAACGAGGAGAGGATGTTCAGCTCAGTCGTCTTTCCGGAACCGGTGCCGCCGGAGACGAAGATGTTGAGGCGGGCCTTCACGCAGGCCTCCAGGAACTCGAACATCTCCGGGGTGGCGGTGCCGAACCGGATCAGGTCCTCGACCGTGTACGGCGTGGCGGCGAACTTCCGGATCGTGATCACCGGGCCCACCAGGGAGAGCGGCGGGATCACGGCGTTCACGCGGGAGCCATCCGCCAGGCGGGCGTCCACCATGGGGCTCGACTCGTCCACTCGGCGGCCAATGGGGGCGATGATGCGCTGGATGATCTTCATGACGTGCTCGTCGTTCTGGAACGTCACGTTGGTGAGCTCCAGGCGACCCTCACGCTCGATGTAGACCTGCTGCGGCCCGTTGACCATCACCTCGGTGATCGTCTCGTCACGAAGCAGGGGCTCCAGCGGGCCAAGGCCCAGGATCTCGTCGGTGATCTGCTCGAGCATCCGCACGCGCTCGGCGCGGGTGAGGGCCAGGCCCTCCTCGTCGGCAATCTTCCCGAAGAGCTCCTCGATCTGGCGCCGGACCTCGACCTGGTTGGTCAGGTCCAGCTTCGGATCAAGCTCGTTGATGAGGCGGTTCTGGACGCGGTACTTCGCCTCGCGGAAGGACTCGCGCGCCGGCAGGGCGCCCAGGAACGGCCGCCCGGCGGCAGTGGTCTGGCCGGCCTGGATGGGCGGCGTGGTCTGCCCCGGCCCCGAGGGCGCAGGCGTCTGCGGCGACGGCTGGGTCGTGGTTGCCGGAACCTGTGGATCCCCCTCGGCGGCAGGCCGCGCCCGCTCGATCCTCTTCAGCAGAGACATGTCCTAAATCCTTCCCGTCAGTGGCGTGCGAAGATTCCTCGCTTGGATGGCTTGTCCGTGGCAGCGCCAGATTCGCCCGCAAGCGTCCGGGCGAGCTTGAAGATGTCGCGTGAGAGCGCACTCTCCGGATGGGATACGACGAACGGGACCCCACGATTCACCGCGAGAACCGCGAGACGCCCGTCCGAAACGATGGAGCCGTCGATGGGCCGGCGGATGGATGCCTCCACGTCGCCAATGCGAATGCCCTGCGCCGAGTCGGCGCGGTTGATGACCAGCCGGATCTTGCCGCGGTCGTACTCGAGCTGGTCGGCAACCTCCAGGAACAGCCGAACGTTCTTGATGGTCGTGATCTCCAGCGCGGAGAGCACGAGGATGGTGTCGGCCGCGTCCATGACGGCCAGGGAGTGGTCGTTCAGGGCGGATGGCAGGTCCACGACCACGTAATCGTGGGAGATCCGCAGGTGGTCCACGATCCTCCGCAGGTATGTGGGTGTCACCAGGTCCGCGCCCTCCGGCGAAGGGGGCGCCAGGAGCACGCGGATGCCCGTGGAGTGGTCGACGATGACCGAGTCGATGATGTCGCCATCGGGCTCGCCGCCCTCCACCGCGTCCAGCACGGACCGGTTCTTGGGATTGAGGTTGAGGAGGACTCCCACGTCGCCGAACTGCAGGTTGGCGTCCACCAGGCAGACCCGCGTCCTCGTCTCCTGCTGCAGCGCGAGCGCCAGGTTGGTGGCGATGGTGGTGCGCCCCGCGCCGCCCTTCGGCGAGAAGACCGCGATGACCTGGTGGTCCTCGATGTCGGTGGCCGACGGATCCGGCGGGCGCAGCCTGCGCCGGGAGCGTTGCCGCGATCTGGACCTTGCGCGCGAGCTCGCGCTCGTACACGGCCTTGATGCTCTGGGCGAACTCGTCACCGGAGAACGGCTTGACCAGGAACTCGCGCGCGCCGGCGAGCATGGCCCTGCGCAGGCTCTCCGCCTCGCCGTGGACGCTCATCATGATGATGGGCGTGGTGGGGAGCCGCTGGGAGATGATCTCCGATGCGGCGACCCCGTCCATGCCCGGCATGTTGATGTCCATGACGATGACGTCCGGCCGCAGGTCCATGGCCATCTGGATCGCCTCTTCGCCGGAGCCGGCGTTCCCGCACACGTCCACCTCCTGCTCGAAGCCCAGGAGCTTCGTCAGGTGGTCGCGCGTCTCCGGGATGTCGTCGACGATGAGGACCTTGATCACGGGTCGTCCCTCGCGGATGGTGCTGAGCTGACGGTGGTTACGGTGTGGCCTTCTGCCGCTGAATGATGTTCGGGAGCGGCAGGCCGTACTCGGTCACGAGCTTGTCGATCGTGACGCCGGTCGTCGTCTCGCTATCAGCGTCGGTGGTGTTCCGCAGGACTGCCGTCAGGCTCCCAAGCTCGTTCACATCGTTCTGGGCGAACTTGACCGCCTCTGCGTCCTGATCTGTCCCGGCGAACACGATGATCACGTTCTCGATCTGGGTCGGAGCCGGCTGGTCCGCAGTCGCGCCCGGGGATGCGCTGGCTGCCGGCGCCGTGGTCTTCACGCGGGTCTGGCTGACGTACAGCACGCGCTTGTCCTGCAGGATGGTCTTGACCGTTCGTGAGCCGGTAAGGCCAGGAATGGTCTCGAAGCGCTGCTGGTCGGCGGGCTTGCTGGCCGTGTCCTGCGTGGGCTGGAGAACGGTGATGCTCTGACTGAGAACAATGTCGATATGGTCTCCAGCCTGGATCAGGAAGTCGAGGCCTGTGACGCGATCAACCTGGAAGGAGATAGCCTTCTCCCCGGGCTTGAGCTGAGCCGCAATTGGGGCGACGCCCCCTGCCACGGACTCCTGGTTGACCTGGCTGCCAGTGGCGAGGTTCACGAGCGCTGGCTGGCCGTTCACCTGCGATGGGTCCCCGAATGCCGTGCCCGACACCGCGCCAGGTTCGACGTTCTTCACCTCCACCTTGTCCGGCGTGACCGGGTCGCCGATCGCGATGTCCTCCTTCGCCACCAGGACGGCCACCGTGGTGGCTTCGGGCGTGGTGGTCGTCGAGTTGTTGTTGAGGACAATGACGATGCCGACGAACGCCAGGATGGCGAGCAGCACGCCAACGAAGATGACCAGGCGGTTCGATCGCTTCACGAACGTATTCCCCTTGCAGCTCGGAGGATGGAAATGACTCTGGGGGTCGCGTTGGATTGCAGCCTATTGTGACTGCGGTCAACAGTCTAGGGGCTCGCTGCACTTCGGTTCGACTGGACTTGTGGGCTACCCGGCACTGGTACTCGATTGCTGTCGAGACACGACGAAGCCCCCGCGGGCTCGCGCCTCGGGGGCTTCGTCTTGGGCTACGGGTCGGGCCAGCTTAGCCGTTCAGGCTGGTGCCGACGTTCTGGAAGATCCGGCTCACGATCGGGCCCAGGAAGAGCAGGGCGACGATCACGATGATGGCGATGAGGGCGAGCAGAAGTCCGTACTCGACGAGCGTCTGGCCTTCCTCGTCATCCTTGTGGAGCTTCGCGAAAAGAGTGCTGATATATCCGGTGACGATGGACATCATAGGTGCGTGTACCTCCTTTCCACGAGGATTGGTGCCGGCAGCGTAGAGGCTCGGACCAAGAGAATGAATGGCCCGATGGTCCCACGCGGCCGATACCAGCGCCGTACCTTCTACCACGCCCGCACACGGTGTCAAGAGGTTCGTTAGGGCCTCGGTGCCAGGCGGCGCCGCAATTCGGACAAGAAGAAGGGGAGCCGAGCCTGCTGCTGCTCGGCTCCCCGCACCGGAGGAGGAGACCCGGCGATCCACCTGGATCGCCGCCGGATGAACATCTCCCGGGGATACCCGCCGGTCGACGTGCCAGCAGCGTAGGGAGCCGGCTCCGCCTGCTCCATGGAACATCCGTACTGCCCAAGAAGGGACTTGCGGCGGCGCTAGGGCTGGTCTTCCGCCGTGAGGTCGCGGAACCGTTCCGCGCGCTGGAGGTTGACGATGGCGACCTCGACCCTTCGCTCCCCAACGGCGCCCAACGCGCTGCGCACGGTTGCATTCGTCAACGGCACGAACCGCGGGCTGGTGCGCAGCAGGAACCCGGTTGGCTGCGCGCCGGGCGGGACGTGGGCGTCGCCGGTCACCTCGTAGGGACCGATGCGGACGCGGACCGCACGTCCCGGTCGGTGCAGCCGACGGGCCCGGTCGCCCTCCTGGGGCGGGGGAATCATGACCAGGACGTCGTCGAGCACGGGGGGCGCCGCGCCATCGGTTCGTTCCACTCGAACATCTGTCTCCCGGTTCAGGACGTCGCTGAGCCGTCCGGCCGGGCCGTGGATCCGCAGCTGCACGACCATTGTCTCCAGGAAGGCCTCGACGGTCATGCCAGCGGGGTCTCCGGCAAATGCGACGCCTATCGGGGCTTCGTCGGCCTCGCCAGACGGGCGGGCGCGGCGGAAGCGCGAGAAGAACGACCGTGGTTCGGACATGTGTCCGGATGCTCCCGTGGCTGCGGCTCAAAACGTAAAGGGCGGACGTCGGAGCGAACTCTACCGCCAACGCCGTGCCGCGCGCCTTGCACGGCGGCCACGCCTGCAGACAGCCAGCAGCCCCGCGAGCGCACGATGGCGCCGCAGGGCTGCCGTGAAGCGAGCACCGTGGTTTGTGGGTTGGTGCCGTCGGAGGCTCAGTCCTCCGGGATCTTGATCCAGCCCTGGCGCATGGCGTAGACCACCGCCTGGGTGCGGTCGTTGACGCTGAGCTTGCGCAGGATGGAGGACATGTGGTTCTTCACCGTCTGCTCGCTGATGGTCAGCGCGTAGGCGACCTGCTTGTTCGTCATGCCCTGGGCGATGTTGTCCAGGATCTCCACCTCGCGCGGAGAGAGGGGCGCGAAGATGGGCTGGGCATCGGACCCATACACCGCGAGCTCGCGGAACTCCTTGAGGACGCGGCTGGCGACCGATGGCTTGGCGAAGACCTTGTCGTTGATGAGGTACTCGCCCGCGCGGACCCGCCGGATGATGGCGATCAGGTCGGTGGGGTCGATGTCCTTGAGGACATACGCCGCCGCGCCGGCCTTGATGGCCTCGAAGAGCTGGTCCTCGTCGTCGTTGCTGGCAAGGACGATCACCCCGGTGTGCGGCAGCTCGCGCTTGATCCGCTGGGTGGTCTCGATCCCGTTGGGCGCGGGCAGGCCCACGTCCATGAGGATCACGTCCGGCGTGAGCTCCTCCACCAGGGCAATGGCCTCGCGGCCGTTGCCCGCCTCGCCAATCACCTCCATGTCACCCTCGAGCTCGAGGATGTTGCGGACGCCACGCCGGAAGAGGGTGTGCCCGTCCACGATGACGATGCGGGTCTTCACCCCTTCGTTGCGGCGGTCGCCGCCGCGTCGTCGCTCCTGTGCCTGGTCAACCACGATGTGCTCCTCCTTGTGTCAGTGCGTGCCGTCGGGAAGGCGAAGGAGGATGCGCGTCCCCTCGCCCTGGCGTGATTCGATCTGGAGCGTGGCGCCCATCAGCTCCGCCCGCTCGCGCATGAACTGCAGGCCGAAGTTGCGGCTCGCCCCCGAGGCCAGCCGCATGACGTCGAAGCCGCGCCCGTTGTCGGCGATGGCCAGGTGGTCTCCCTCCAGCGTGATACCCACCTCGGTCGCCGCGGAGTGCTTCCGGACGTTCTGGAGCGCCTCCTGCACGATGCGCAGGACGGACGCCTTGGCATCCGGGCTCAACCGGGCGTCGATGCCGTTGACCGCCACGGAGATGGCGATCCCGTGCCGCTCGCCGAACTCCTCGGCGCGGTCGCTGAGGGCTTGCGCCAGGCCCATGTCCACGGCCGGTGGCCGGAGCTCCGTGATGAAGCCACGAACCTCGTCCAGCCCGTCGCGCAGCATCGTCCGCAGGAATGCGAGCTCCGCGTGGGCGGAGCGCGGCGCGGCCTCCATCACCCGATCCAGGTACTCCACCTGGAAGATGGCGTTGGTCAGGACCTGGGCCGGCCCGTCGTGGACCTCCCCGGCCAGCCGCTGTCGCTCGCCCTCCTGGGCCTCGATGACGCGCAGGCGCAGGCTCGCGGGCGATTCCTCCGTCTCTGCCAGGGATGGCTCGCCGGCCTGGGGATCGGCGCTGGCGAGGTAGGTGTTGAGCAGGTCCAGGTGATGGGCGGCGGCCTGGATGCGCTTGAGCTGGCCCTGCTGAACGGCGAGCTCGCGGCCCAGGGCCTCGTGCTCGCTGCGAATGGTCTCGATGGCCGAGCTGCGGCGGCGTCCGTTGGCCTGGCCGGCGGGCCCGGGACGAACGGCTACCCGGTTCTCCAGGCGGCCGCGCAGCGCGACCCAGGACTCCAGCCGACGCCGGTACTGCTCACGGTACCGATCCGCGAGGTCATGGGTGGCGCGAGCCTGCCGGCGGAGCTGGTCCGTCGCCTGGCCATAGAGCCGTTCGAGGCTCGTGCGGGGTGTCCTGGTTGCCGTTGCTGATCTCGCCACTCGGTGCCCTTCGGTCTCCAATGAATCGGGGGGTACTGGTCCGGGACCGGTACCCGAACCGGCCGCCATCCTCCGCGGGCAAGGTGCGCATGGTCAACAGTACTTCGGGCGCCGGAAGTACTACTCAGCCGTTCGGCGGATTCGCTGCGGGCACCTGGATCCGGTAGATCCGAACACCACGGGAATCGACCACAGGCTGCGTTGCCAGCCAGGTTGCGCGATTTCCCTCCGCATCCACCGCATGACCGCCGGCCCAGAGGCCCAGCGGATCCCCGGCGGCGCCGTCGCGCAGGTCGATAACCAGCCACCGTGCCCCATACGCCGCCGCGGCAGCCTCGATGACCGGGTAGGAATCGAAGGGGATGGGAACCCCCGGATTTCCGGAGACCTGCCAGAGCGAGGCCGGATCGTCAGACATCACCACGTCGTCTACGAGATTGTGGGAGCTGAAGTACCCTCCCGCGACCGCGTCCTGAGCATGAGAGTCCTCCCATTGTCCCAGGATCGTGGCGGAGCCGGCCAGGGACAGGATCGCCGCACCGGCAAGGCCCACCACCAGCAGGAACCGATGTGTCTGCCGGCGCCGCAGGAACGGCCATGCGCGCCCGATCCAGGTCGCGACCGCGGGCAGGGAAGCAACCGCCATTGGCAGCGCGAACGGCAGCCAGGCCGGGGCCGAGTGGTAGAAGGCGCCATGAGGGGCGTGGAACGTGAAGACCACGGCCATCACAACCACCATCACCACCCAGTAGCCAATGAACGGCACCAGCTCGGGACGCCGGCGGTGGATCCAGAGCCCCGGGACGAACGTGATGAAGAAGGTGCCGCCCAGCAGGACCGCGGTCCGGCCAAGGATCTCGAACCCTGAGCTGAGCTTGGAGCCGATGATGTTGACCAGACCCCAGGCGAGGTAGCTCGCCAGGTCCACCGGGTGGCCTATGGAGAACTGCTCGTTGTAGCTGGTGATCCACAGGGTGTGGCCACCCGCGCTGGGGAAGGGGGCGCCATAGGTCGCGATATCGCGGCTGAGCCAGGGCCAGAGCACGACCAGGAAGGCCAGCGCGCTGGCCGCTCCCCAGCGCCAGAGGCGCACGGATCGCCAGCCGCGAAGCTCGAGCCAGGCAATCGCCGGCGCCACGGTGAGGAGGATCCCGTCGACACGCGCCAGGGTCGCGAGACCCGCAAACATCCCGGACGCCAGCAGCCAGACGCCCGGCCGTGCCGCGGGGACTGCGCGCACCGCGGCGTACAGCGACAGCGCGCCAAGGACCCCGAAGACCGCGAAGTTGTCGACGGTCGAGTAGTAGATGAGGAGCGGCCCCGGGAAGATCGCCAGGACCCCGGCGACCAGCGCCACCCACCGTTTCTGCCACAGCTCCCAGCCAATCCAGTAGGTGAGCGGCACCAGCAGCGTGCTCAGGACAACCATTGGCACCTGCCCCGCCCGCCAGCTGGCCCCCAGGACATCCATGGACCACGCCGCCACGATGGACGTCAGCGGCATCCAGTGCCCATTGCTGGCCACCGGCAGGACGGCCGGGTCGGGGATGCGGCTGCCGACCTCCAGGAAGCTCCAGATGACCGGGACGTGGAAGCCGTTGCCCGCCGCCAGCTCCTGCGCCACCAGGCTGTAGTAGGCAGGATCCGTGTACGGAGCGTACCCCACGATCGCCGCCGCGATCACCCTGGCCAGCAGCGCCAGCAGGGAGACGATCACCAGGTCCCGGACGATGGGCCGGGGTGGGCCGCTGACCATCGATCGGCTGATCACCGGGGGAGGGTACCCGTTAGACTCGCCGCGATGTCTGCCGTCTCCCGCTGGCTGCCGGCTCCCACGGTCCTCGTCTTCGCCGTTGTGGGCACGGTCCTGATCTTCACGACCACCTTCCACGGGCTCACCGACGTGGACTACTTCTGGCACGTGACGACCGGGCGCCTGATCGCAACCACCGGGCACGTGCCGACCGCCGACCCCTTCTCCTTCACCTACGCCGGTGGGCCGTGGACCCTGCATGAATGGCTTGCGGAGCTCCTGATCTACTGGCTGGTCACGGTTGCCGGAGGCGTGACCACGCTGGTCGTCTTCGGGCTGCTGGGCGCAGGCGCCATTGGTATCGCCATGCTGCAGGCGCGCTGGGCCGGCGTGCGCGTGGCGCCCATCGCGATTGCAGCCGGCGTCAGCACCGGAGTCATGCTGAGCTTCCTCACGGTCCGACCCCAGGCCATCAGCTGGCTCCTGCTGGCCGGTCTGATGTGGTTCCTCTCATCCCTCTCAGCGACCCACCCGAGACGAGTGCTCTGGCTCGTCCCGTTCTTCATCGTGTGGGCGAATCTCCACGGCTTGTACGTCATCGCATTGGGCGTTGTCGCCGTCTGGACGTTGGCCACCCTTCTTGGGCGTACCCCGATGGCGGGGGCGCGCCGCTGGGCGCTGACTGGCGCCATCGGCTCGGTTGCGGCCTCCATGGTGACGCCGGCCGGGCCGATTGGGATCCTCTATCCGCTGCGCTACGTGCAGCCGGGCAACTGGGGCATCTCCCATATCCAGGAGTGGCAGTCGCCCAACTTCCACGACCCCGGCAGCATTGGGCTCCTGATCCTGATCGCCGCCCTGCTCGTTGCCGGCTGGCGAGGGAGCGCGGGATGGCAGGGCGTTGTCACGGTCGTGCTGGTCATCGCGTCGCTGGTCTCGGTCCGGAACGCCCCGCTCGCTGCAGTGGCGGCGCTCCCGCTCATGGCCACCAGCTTCGACGCACTGGTCCCGCGGCGCTCCGTGCGCGTCTTCTCCGCTCGGCGAGGCACCATTCGGCGGGCCATGGAGATGGGCGTCACCGCGGTGGTGCTCGCGGCGACGGTGGTGATCATGCTGCCGCACGTGGTGGGCAACGGGGCCTCCGAGATCCGCGAGCATCTGCCCGTGGAGGGCGTGGACAAGCTCCTGGCTGAGCAGCCGGACGCCCGGGTCTTCGCGGAGTACGGATGGGGCGGCTACGTCATCTCGCGGATGTACGACAGCGGCGGGCGTGTCTTCGTGGACGGCCGCAACGACATGTACCCGGATGCCATTCTCAACGATTACTCGTCAATCCGGGGCGCATCGGCAGACTGGAAGGCGAAGCTCGACGGCTACCGCGCCAATGCCATCCTGCTCCCCCCCGGGGCTCCGCTCGTGGGCGCCGCGGAGCACAACCCGTTCTGGTGCGAGGAATACAAGGACGCCTACCAGGCTCTCCTGATCCGCTGCGGCGGGACCTGACCGGCCGTCAGGCCCGGACCGATGCCGGCGTCGCCATCGGACCCGCCTGCGTCTCGCGGCAACCGCCGCGCAGCCGGTCTCCCGCGGAGCAGGCCGATGATGCCCACCAGGAGGCTCATGCCGCTGATCCAGGGGACCGGGAGCGCAACCGCGCAGGCGACGAGCACCGTCCAGCGCCAGTTGCGCATCCCACCCACGAAGGCGATGAGGGCTGCCAGTCCAACCCGGACGCCGAGCGGCCAGCTGATCGCCACGGCATAGCCGGGGATGTTGACCGTGGCGTTGTGACGCAGGGAGTCGACCCACGCGAACCACAGGTGCGGCGCAATGGCGAAGGAGACCAGGCTGATCGCCGCCGTGGTCGCGAGGGCGATGGCCAGCGAGCGCCAGGCGCGGCGCCCGGCGAACCAGAGCAGGCCAATGCCGGGCGTCACCTTGGTGAGGAGCATCACCGCCCAGCCGGCCGGGTAGCGGAAGCCCACCACTGCCGCCACGGCGATCAGAAGGTGGAGGTTCCCGGTGCTGATCTCGTCCGACACGGGAGACCCGGGGAAGAGGAGGAGGAGTGCGCCCCAGCGCGGACCGGCGAGCCAGACGAGAGCGCCAATGTTGAGCGCCGACCAGAGTCCCTTGAAGACCGGCCAGGGCAGCGCCCCGAACGGGAAGAAGAGCTGGGCGAACGCCGGCGAGTACAGGTAGGCATCCCTCCCGCCCACCGTGCCGTGCGCGTACAGGTTGCCGTAGTCGTACTGCCAGTAGGGCCGGGCGTCCTGCATGAAGTCGCGCTGGTTGAAGTTGAGCCAGATCCAGGCGAAGAGCAGGCTGCCCCAGGCAAGCATGGTCACCGCGGCAAAGAGGAGCCGTCGCCGGCGCGCGGTCACGAGCTCCACCCCGGGCAGGCTGGCGGCGCACCAATGAGCAGGGTGGGCCATCGCTGGTCGGGCGGAAGCGGCCAGGGTGACAGCGGCTGGTAGCTGCCCAGGCTTGCCTCGCGGTAGACATGCTCCCGGACCTCTGCAACCCCGGAGATCCGGTGCGGCGCGTAGGCGCCCATGGCGTTGATCAGCCGGTCGTAGGTCGTCCGGTCGCAGGCGCGCACCGCCACATATAGGAGCGCGTCCTCCGTATGCACCTCGAACGGGTCTGTCTGCTCCGCCTGGTCCGCTGCAGCACGGGCCGCGTCCAGGTTCCCCGCCGACGCCAGCGCAACGGCGTTCCACGCAGCACCGGCACCGGACGGCAGCGTCCCCTCTGCCAGCCCGATATCCCAGGTGACCCATTCGGAGTGGATGTAGATGTCCCGGTCGCCAACTGCCGCGGCGGTGGATTCCGCCACCGGAGCAATCTCCACGAGCGGCGGTCGGGATGTGGCGTCCCCAGCGCCGGTAAAGGCTCCCGCGAGCTCCGAGTCGATGGTGATGGCGAGCGCGTAGGCGTTTACCGCATCCGCTCGCCGACCCTGGGCCATGAGCGCGTCTCCCAGGCGAAACGCGTACTGGGGGTCTGTCATCGTCAGCTTCGAGGCCTGCGTCAGCAGGGCCACCCGCTGCGCCGGGTCCGCGGTCAGCGCCGCAAGTGCGCCGTAGGGCCTCGGGTCGCCTGGGCTCAATCGCCTGGCCTCCTCGTAGGCGTTCGTGGCGCCCGCGGAGTCGCCCAGCTCCCAGCGGGCGAGGCCCAGTCCCAGCCAGTAGCCGGCGTCGGTGGGGTACGCCTGCGTTGCGCTCTGGAACTGCGCGGCCGCATGCGGCCACGCCCCGTCAACGGCGCTGGCGCGCCCAGCCGCCGCGAGGGTGCGGGCCGTGTCCACGCCAATGACGGAGGGCAGCACCAGGACCCCAATGACCAGGATGGCGACCGGCGCCAGCAGCTTCGTGCGGGGCCGGGATGGCGCCGGTTCCTTCTGGGGAGGTGCCGCGACCGTCCAGGCCGCCAGCGCCACCACCAGCACCATCACCGCCGGCAGCGAGCTGAAGTCATCGAGAAGCGAGGCGGTGCCATAACCCATGAGGACGGCGAAGGTCAGGCGTTGCCACGGGTTCGAACGGTGGCGGAAGCCAGCAACGAAAAAGGTCGCGAGGAGCGTCGCGAAGCCGGCGAACAGCACCAGGCCGCCATCGGCAAGGGTCAGGACGGGGACGTCATGGGCAAGCCGCACCGCCACCGCGAAGGTGTAGTCGGGCAGGTGCGTCAGGCGCAGCCACGAGTAGGTGGAAGGGCCGCCGCCGGTGAGCGGGTCGGCGGCGAAGATGCCAAGCGCCTGCGTCCAGATCTGGAAGCGGTCACTCAGGTTGTCCAGGATGAGGGTCTGCCCGCGCGTGAGGAGAACCGCCAGGACGCCAAGCCCGGCGACCATCGTGACGGCCTCCGCCGCCAGGAGCAGGCGCCGCGTCCGAAGCCAGCGGGCAACGGCACGGGTCCGTGGCCACCCGCTCATGCCCTCGTAGGCGATGGCGGCGACAAGGAAGCCCAGCCAGGCCGCCCGTCCCGCGGAGAGGGGGATCGTCACGACGGAGGCGAGCGCCCACAGGGTGATCAGCGACGTGCGGGCAATACTCGCAGGCTGTGCGAGCAGGAACGGGATGGCGAGCAGGGCGAGGACCGGAATGACATTGGCCGTTCCCCAGATGAAGACCTGGTGAGACTCGAGGTTGGGCAGGGTGCCGAAGTCCGCGATCCACCCGACCTTCTCCGCGATCCACCAGATCGCCGTCATGACGAGCCAGAACACGAGCGCGTAGCTGACCGCAACGGCGGCGGCGCGCCGCAGGCGTGGACGGGTGGCGAGGTCGCGCGCCGCCCAGAACGCGAGCGCATAGCCGAGCGCCAGGCCAACCGTCTCCAGGGCGCCCTGCCGGTCGACGCTTGCGAGGGACACGATCACGAGTGCGCCCAGCGCCCCGAGAACGGCCCAGTCGAGCCGGTCGCGCGGTCCCCGCAGTCGGAGTACGGCCCAGACCACCAGCGGCGCGACGAACAGAACCTGGGCGGCGACCCGGATCCCCGGGTAGGCGCCCGGCAGCTCACTTCCAAAGAAGCCAACGAATGCGACGATCCAGACCTGGAGCAGGATGCGCGCGAGGATCATGCGGGAGATCGGGCGCCGCTCTCGGCCGGCGCGCAGGCAAGGAGGCGCCTCAGCTCCTCGTCGTCACCCTGCTCGGCCAGCGCCTCGAGCCGGTCGGTGGGCTCCGGCGCACCGGGAGGGTCCGAACGCCGCGCAATGATCAGGCCCTCGTGCCCGGTAGGCTCGCGGTCCTCGTTAGGGGCGAAGAGGGTCTCCTCCAGCTTCTCGCCGGGTCGCAGGCCGGTGAAGACGATCTGGATGTCCTTGGTACCGCCCGCCACGGAAAGGCGGATCAGGTCCGCGGCCAGATCCACGATCCGAATGGGCTGGCCCATGTTCAGCACGTGCACCTCGCCGCTCGCGCCCACCGCTCCGGCAAGGAGCACCAGCTGCACGGCCTCGGGGATGGTCATGAAATAGCGCGTCATCCGGAGATCCGTGACCGTCACCGGGCCACCATCGGCGATCTGCTCGCGGAAGAGATCCAGGACGCTGCCCTGGGATCCCATCACGTTGCCAAAGCGGACCACCACGAACCGGCCGGAGGCCTGGGAGGCCGCCTGCCGAACGATTGTCTCCCCGACCCGCTTGGTGGCCCCCATCACGGAGCTGGCGTCCACGGCCTTGTCCGTGCTGATGAAGATGAAGGCGCCCACCCCGTGTCGCGAGGCGGCGGAGCTGACCAGGCGCGTCCCGCGGACGTTGGCCAGGACGGCGGCGGAGACGTTCGACTCCGAGAGGGGGACGTGCTTGTGGGCCGCCGCGTGGAGCACGACCTGGGGTCGCTCGCGCGCGAAGACCCGTTCCACCGCGTCCGCATTGGTGACGTCCGCCAGGATCGCGGACACCTCGACCCCCGGAAACCGGCGGCGAAGCTCCTCGTCGATGAAGAAGAGTGGCGTCTCCGCCCGTTCGAACAGGACGATCCTCGTTGCCCCCAGCCGCGCAATCTGGCGGCATGCCTCGGAGCCAATGCTGCCACCCGCTCCGGTGACCAGAACGGTGCGACCACGGACCAGCCGGTCCATGGGCTCCGGATCGATCGCGAGGGGCTCGCGGCGCAGGAGGTCTTCCACGCGCACCGGACGGATCTTGTTGACGGTCACCGACTCGTCCAGCAGCTCCTGCACGCCGGGGAGCGTCCGGACCGGAATACCTGCGGCCTCGGAGAGTGCGACCAGCCGGCGAAGCTCCGGGCCGGAGATGCGCGGTATCGCCACGATCACCTCGCTCGCCTCGCGCTCGGCCACCACCCGCGGGAGGTCGTCGGCCGTGCCAGCAACCTCGACGCCGTAGATGTGCTGGCCGCGCTTGCTGCGGTCATCGTCGAGGAAGGCCACCGGCTCCATGCGCAGGAGCCGATTGCGGCGCATCTCCCTGACGAGCTGGGCGCCTGCCTCGCCCGCGCCATAGATCAGGACGGGTCGCGGCGGGCCAGCCGGGCGTGGGTCGTCAGCGATGTCCAGGCCGTCCTGGCGGACCCGGGAGGCAAATCGCAGGCCGCCCAGGACCAGGATCGAGAGGACGAACTCGATGATGATGGCGCTCCGCGGGAATCCAACGGTTCCGGGGAACCCCCATGGCTGCATGACCACGAAGATCGCCAGGGTCATGACCAGGGATCCCGCCGCGAGAGACGACACGACCAAGGCCACGTCGCTCACGGTGGGGTAGCGCCAGACGCGCAGGTACGCGCCCGCCAGCGCGAATCCGGCCGGCCGCACCACGGCGGCCAGGGGCAGGAACACCCAGTAGGTCGCCACCGCGGCGAGGATGTTGTTGCGGTCGATGCGCAGGCCAACCGCCAGCGCCGCGACCAGCGCGGCAAGCCCCGCATCCAGCACGACGGCGCCCGGGCGGGCTGACCCAAGGCGTTCGGCAAGCGTGTACCGCCGGCGCGGGCGGTTCGAGCGTCGTTCACCCGCGCTCAGGATCCTGACCAGCGTCTGCCACAGGATGAGGAGGTCGCCACGCAGGGTGTAGGAGCGGACGTACTCGAGGTCAATGGCCAGCTTGGCGTGCATCACGTCCGTCTCGTAGACCCTGTCAGGGTCTCCGACAAGCTGATCCTCCTCGTGGATGTAGGCGACCTGGGTGGGTCCGGTTACCCCCGGGCGGACGGACAGGACCGCGCGCTCCTCAGGCCGCCAAAGCGCGACATAGACCGGCGCCTCCGGCCGCGGTCCCACCAGGGACATCTGGCCCGCGAGCACGTTGAGGACCTGCGGAAGCTCGTCGAGCTTCGTGCGCCGCAGGAATGCGCCAACCCTGGTCACCCGGAAGTCGAACGACGCCGTCACAGAAGGCCCCACGGCATCTGCACCGCGTGCCATGGAGCGGAACTTCCACATGGTGAACTCGCGCCCGTCCCGACCCACGCGCCGGGCGCCGTAGATGACCGGGCCGCTGGAGTCCAGCACGATGGCGAGCCCAATGAGGAGCCCCACCGGCAGCAGGAGCACGGCCGCGACCGAGCCCATGAGAAGGTCGATGGCCCGCTTTACGGCTGCCTGCGGGGTATTCACGATCCGAACCTACACCTGGGCCGGGAAGCGGGCCGAGTCGCAGATCTGGAGCAGGGTCGACGCCACACGATCGACCTGGACGTCGGTCATGCCGGGCCAGATGGGCAGCGAGATGGACTGCTCAAAGAGCCGCTCCGCAACGGGGAAGTCGCCCGGGCGGTAGCCGTAGCGCTGCTGGTAGTGCGGATGCAGGTGCAGCGGGATGAAGTGCACGGATGCGCCAATGCCGGCGGCGGCCAGCTGCTCCATGACCGCGCCCCGGTCGATGGTCATCTGCTCCAGGTCCAGCCTGATCATGTACAGGTGCCAGGCATGGCGGTCGCCCAGCCTGCGGGGTGGCGTGCGAACCAGCTCGCTGCCGGCGAAGAGAGCGTCGTAGCGGGCCGCGATCGCAGCGCGCGCAGTGGCCAGCTCGTCCAGCCGCTCCAGCTGCACCAGGCCAATGGCGGCGGCGAGATCGGTCAGGTTGTACTTGTACCCGGCCTCCGTCACCTCGTAGTACCAGCGGCCACCGGCTCCATACCGATTCCACGCATCCGCGTTGATGCCGTGCAGTCGCATGCGCGCGGCCCGCGCGGCCACGGCGTCGTCATTCGTGACGAGCATGCCCCCCTCGCCGCCGGTGGTCATGGTCTTGGTGGCGTAGAAGCTGAAGGCGGCCGCGTCGCCCAGGCGACCCGTGGGGACCCCGCGGACGTCGGCCGGCAGGGCATGAGCGGCGTCCTCCAGAATGCGGACGCCGTCACCAACGAGCGCCTTGATGGGCTCCGTGTCGACCGCCTGCCCGCCCAGGTGGACCGGCATGACTGCCCTGGTCAATGGCCCCAGCACCGGCTCCACCTGCCCGGCGCCCAAGAGGTAGTCATCGCCGACATCGGCCAGGACCGGCCTTGCGCCCAGGTAGGCACACACCTCGCCGCAGGCGGTGAACGTGTACGTCGGGAGGACGACCTCGTCGCCGGCGGTCACGCCAAAGGCTTCCAGCGCCAGGTGCATGGCCGCGGTTGCGCTGTTGACCGCCAGCGCGTGCCGGACGCCAAGGCGTTCCGCGAATGCCTCCTCGAGGCGGTGCGCGCGAGGTCCCGTGGTGAGCCAGCCGGACCGCAGCACCTCAACGGCGGCCGCGATCTCGCGCTCGCCAAGGCCGGGACGGTGGAACGGGATGGGCTCGGTCGTGGGGGTGGCCAATGCGGACTCCAGCGGTAGGCCAGCGAATCTAGGCCCACTGGTGCCTTGGGTCAACGGTACGGAGGTCCCGGTCGCCGTTCCGGGCAGTCCGTTCTAACCATGGCGCGAGCGGTCCTGGGGCGAGTAAGGTCGCTGCCAATGTCCTGTCGAATCTGCTCCGCAGACACTCGTGAGGTCCTGGACCTCGGCGCGTCTCCGCCGGCGAATCGGCTCAAGGCGTCCCCTTCGGAGCCGGAGGAGTCGTACCCGCTGGTGCTGGAGTGGTGCGAAACCTGTGGCAACGTGCAATTGCGAGACACGCTGCCGGCCGAGGTCCTGTACCGGGACTACTTCTACGTCACGCCACAGTCCTCCATGCTGGAGTCGCATTACGAGTACCTGACCTCGTACCTCCTCACGAACGGGTATGCGGGTGAGCGCTCGTTCGTGGTCGAGCCGGGGAGCAACGCGGGCCACTTCCTCGCACACCTTCGTCCGAGCGTGGGTTCCGTCCTTGGCATCGATCCAGCGGAGCGGATCGCGCAGATGGCGAACGATGCCGGGGTTCCCACGATGTGCGACTTCTTCGACCTGCGCCGCGCAGCGGAAATCGCGGAAAGCCGGGGCCCGGCGGATCTCGTCGTGGCGCGGCATTGCCTTGCCCACAACCCCTCGCCGCACGAGATGGTCTCGGCCGCCGCCGCGCTCCTGCCGGACAGCGG
>CAWDTM010000004.1:0-248493 GCA_963805305.1 uncultured Chloroflexia bacterium | reverse complement strand
AAACCCACCAACCTCGAGCGTCGAGCCCGGATCAGCAGAGGCAGGCACCCAGGGCTGGCTGTTTCCCAGCCCATCGCGGGCTGAGACGCGGAACTCGTAGGCTGTGGCCGGGGACGCCCATGAAGGCCGCTGACGTGGCAGGCGTGTTGATAAGCCAATAGCCCCAGGTCGCAGTGGAACGGTCGCGGACCTGCACGTTGTAGCTCGCGATGCCGCTGCCGACGTCGGTCGCGTTCCATCGGACCTGGCACGCATAGGCGTCCGTGACTCGTGGCAGAACCTCAATACCCCCAGTTGGAGGAACTTTGTCGGTCTGGAAACTGTTCGCGAGCAGGTCCCAGAGCTCGGGAGTCCCCTGGTCCATCTGGAGATGCCAGATGCCCACGCCCCCGAGCCCGCGCTGGTTGATCATGTCGTACTTCGCGGCCAGCGACTGGATGTCGTCGTAGTAGCCCTCATACCAGCTACCGCCCGAGTCTGGTATGTGAACCACGGCACCTGTCCGAGCGAATCCCATTTCCGTCCGTACTGGGCAGCCTTGGTCTTCATGCCGGTGTAGTAGTAAGTCCCGGATAGCCCGCCGGACACGGTGGAGGCATTGAGGGCGTTCGACGTCGTCTGCCAAACCTCGCCGTAGTACGGGACGCCCCAGATCAGCTTCCCACCCGCTCGCGAGTGAGAGGTAGTCGTTCACTGACTCATTGACATCGAGCATGTAGGAGCTCGACATCGGCGCCATGCCGCCCGCCCGGGATGACCAGCTGCCGCTGTAGTCGTAGCCCATCACGAAGAGGGCATCGGACGCGCCCGATGCGGTCAGGCCTGCGATGTCATAGCCGGTGGCCCATGTGGCCGCCCCGGCCATGGTGCAGACCGTAAGGTACGAGCCGACGCCGGCGGACACTAGCGCCGCTCTTCAGCTGACGCACGAAGGACGTGTACTGGCTGCGCAGGGTCGTGGAGAGCGGCTCAAAGTCGAGGTTCACCCCGTCCGCATTTCGTGCTGGTACGGTGGAGATGATGTTGTTGATGAGCGCTTGCCGGTAGGTGGCGCTGCCGAGCAATGTCGCCTGGGCGCTGGCTGACGTGCTATCCCAGGCCATCATGGTGATGGTCAGCACGACCCGGTCGCCGCGCGCATGAGCCGCGTTGATGACGGTGGTCATCGCGCTCGAATTCCAGCCCGCCCATGTGGTTGTTGTCACCCCGCCGCTCGTCGGGCCAAGCTTCCGTTCGAGCGGGCCGCCACGCCGAAGAACGCGATCGTTGACACTCGGTCGTAGCGCATCCACTGGAGGCTTGAGGCACTCAGCTCCCAATACGGGAGGAATCCAAGGACCTCCTTGCGCAGACCGTTTGGCAGGCTTGATGCGAGCGCCGTGGTGGTGGTGGTACCCCCGATGGGCGCCAGTCCGATCTGTGACGTCGTGTCTGGGGTCAACGCGAGGGCGGAGGTGGTAGCGGCGGTCGCGGCGCCCATGGCACGCGGCTGCGCGCCGGGCTGGAACGGGACTGGATCACTCGCATGCGCCGCCAGCGCCTCCGCCATTTCGGACGGACGGAAGGCTCCAGCCGGCGCGACCGGGAGGATCTTGCCGATGGGGAGGTGTACTGGGCCGTCGGGGTCGCGAGGCGGGACAGTAATCGAGGGCAGTCCGGATCCGGGATCGGCGGCGGCCGTCGGACGGGGCTGGCCGGCCATCAGCCCGGCGGCGATGGTGAGGACCAGCAGGAATCGCATTGCACGCCGCATTCGGTGAGCTACCTCGCTTCGGCCGACCATGCCCATTTGCCGTCCGTGGTCGTCACCGTAGGCCCGAGACAGGCGGCGCGGAATAGTACCTATCTCCCCTTTACCATGCCAGACCGGGCGAGCGCTAGTTGTAATCACCAAAGACGTTGTTGACAGTCGAGAGCCTCCGTGCACGGTGTGAGGTGTTCAGCACCCAAATCGGCAGGAGGCTCTCGTGGCTCATCCTAACGCGCGCCTTTCGGTCTTCGGCCGCCAGCTGCTGGTGAGCCGGGTCGTCGTCCAGGGCTGGAGCCCAGCCGAGGCGGCCCGGCAGCTCGGGATCAGCCGCGCCACCGCCTACAAGTGGTTGCGCCGCTATCGGGCAGAGGGCCAGGCCGGCCTGCTCGATCGCAGCAGCCGCCCGCACCGTTCCCCACGGCGCCTCCCGGACGAGGCGGTGGCCGCCATCCTGCGCGCCCGCACCCGCCGCCGCTACGGGCCCGCGCGCCTGGCGCAACTGACCGGGCACCCGGCCTCCACGATCTACGCCGTCCTGCGCCGTCATGGCCTGCAGCGGCTGCGCGACGGCGACCGCCTGACCGCCGCCCCGGTGCGCTACCTCGCCTGCCATCCCGGGCTCCTGCTCCACGTCGACCACAAGAAGCTGGGGCGGGTGCCACCCGGTGGCGGCACCGGGTGCTGGGCCGGGCCGCGGCGCCGCACCATGGCCACTCCAACGCCGGCTACCAGCACCTCGAGGTGTTCGTCGACGACGCCTCCCGGCTGGCGATGGTGGCGCCGGTCGCTGACGAGCGCGGCGCCAGCGCCGCGCAGGCCCTGGAGCAGGCCGTCGCCGGCTTCGCGGCAGCCGGCATCCGCATCGAGCGGATCCTGACCGACAACGGAGCCAGCTACCGCAGCCGGGACTTCGCTGCAGTGGTGGCTGCCCGCGGCGCTCGTCACCAGCGCACCCGACCCTTCCGGCCCCAGACCAACGGCAAGGCGGAGCGCTTCATCCAGACCCTGCTCGGGGAGTGGGCCTACGTGCGTCCCTACCGTTCCAACGCCGCTCGGATGGCGGCCCTCCCGCGCTGGGTGGCCTTCTACAATCAAGGTCGACCGCACCCCGCGCTACGCGGGCTGACGCCCCAGGCAGCTGTCAACAACCTGTTCGAACATCACAGCTAGCCGTCACCAGGAGCCCACGGTCACGAACGTCCAGCTGCGAGCGGCCATCCGGTTGTCGGCTAGGTCGGCGATCCAGGAGCTGACGTCCACCGCGTAGGTGTGGCCGGCGGCCAGAGGATCGGTCGGGGTCAAGACCGCGCTGCGGGTCCCCGGGTCATAGCTGACCGAGGCCGCCACTGCGCTGCTGGCGGTGAGATCGGTGAGGCGCACGGTCGCCTGGCTCACGTTGGCCACCGGCTCGCTGAAGGCGAGGTTGACGGTGGCGCTGCTGACCACCCCGCTGCCGTAGGGGCTCACTGCGGTCAGCGTGGGCGGGGTCACGTCGGCGGTGACGCCCGCGGTCACGAACGTCCAGCTGCGAGCGGCCATCCGGTTGTCGGCTAGGTCGGCGATCCAGGAGCTGACGTCCACCGCGTAGGTGTGGCCGGCGGCCAGAGGATCGGTCGGGGTCAACACCGCGCTGCGGGTCCCCGGGTCATAGCTGACCGAGGCCGCCACTGCGCTGCTGGCGGTGAGATCGGTGAGGCGCACGGTCGCCTGGCTCACGTTGGCCACCGGCTCGCTGAAGGCGAGGTTGACGGTGGCGCTGCTGACCACCCCGCTGCCGTAGGGGCTCACTGCGGTCAGCGTGGGCGGGGTCACGTCGGCGGTGACGCCCGCGGTCACGAACGTCCAGCTGCGAGCGGCCATCCGGTTGTCGGCTAGGTCGGCGATCCAGGAGCTGACGTCCACCGCGTAGGTGTGGCCGGCGGCCAGAGGATCGGTCGGGGTCAGGACCGCGCTGCGGGTCCCCGGGTCATAGCTGACCGAGGCCGCCACTGCGCTGCTGGCGGTGAGATCGGTGAGGCGCACGGTCGCCTGGCTCACGTTGGCCACCGGCTCGCTGAAGGCGAGGTTGACGGTGGCGCTGCTGACCACCCCGCTGCCGTAGGGGCTCACTGCGGTCAGCGTGGGCGGGGTCACGTCGGCGGTGACGCCCGAAGTGCTGAGAACGCCGAACGGGTCGCCGGCGAATGCGTATGTGTAGTACGGGTTCGTCGGACGCCGGCCGAGATACACACGATCGCCCGCTACGAGGGGGTGCGACTGGTTGGTGACGTACATTCCGCCCGGAAGGTTCTGGTTATAGATCGCCCCGTACGCCAGGTTCGGATTGGAGAGGATCCCACTCACGATAGGTGAAGCGCCCCGGTCGGTCGCGAAGTAGGCGCTGGCGCCCAGGCCGGCGAGCATCGGGCGCGAGTAGTACCCGGCGCGCTGCAGCGCCTCGGTCGGCGAGGCAGGCGTGTTGCCAGGCTCCGAGGCTCCGGGCGCGTAGCACGCGTCGGAGTAGATCATCACGAACCCCGGCGCAGGGGTGATGGGGCCGCCCGGAGCAGTACGGTCCGCTGTGCGGCGCCGTCCGCGGAGGTCAGCGTGCCCAGCAGCGCCTTCTCGCCGCAGTACACCAACGTACCGGCCGACCAGCTGTCCGAGTCGCCGTTGGTGGTCGCCGTGTTCAGGCCCCAGCCGTCGACGCGATCCGCAAGGAAGCTGCCCGAGTACGGGTTGGGATAGCCGTTACCGTGGCCGAAGTAGACGATGATGTTGGCACCGTTGACCGCGGCCTTGACGTTCGCCCAGGTGGCGTTGGGTGAATAGACCTTCGTGACCGATGCGCCGGCCGCCTCGGCGGCAGCGGCGGTGTCATCGGCCTGGCTGCGGTAGCTGTCGGTGACGCTGCCGGTCGGGCCGACGATGATCACCACCTTGGGCGCTGCCACGACTGCGTGCGCCGGCATGGCGCCGATGAGAAGCCCGGTTGTGGCAAGGAGGGCGATCAGGGTGGCCCGGATGCGGTCGCGCAATGGTCTTTCCTCGAAGGTCGGTTCCCGTGGCGGCAGCCCGCCCTTCGCCCCTGACGGTGCCGGCCTCGACCGTACCCGCGGCATCGCGCCGCGACCATGGCGCGATGGTCCAGATCGGGCGAACCCGATGGGGCCACGGCGCGGAGTACCTCGGTTCGGCGGGGCTGATCCGCCTCAGTCCTGGGTGAAGGAGGTGACCACCAGCAGTCGCTCGACCTGCTGCGGATCGAGCGCCGGCCGTACGAACGCGGTCTGGGTCAGCGCGTTTGCATCCGGCTGCACGGCCTGGATGGTCCCGATCAGGAGTCCCTTGGGGTACGGGCTGGCCAGCCCGGTGCCCAGGCTCAGGCCGGCCGTCACGACGGTGTCCCCCGGCGCGAGGCGCTCGGTGACCGGCACCTTCACGAAGACCAGCTGGCCGCCGAGCTGCCCCTGGACGTCCCCGAGCGCCCGGCTCGTCTGGTCGAGCGCCACGACGCTCGAACGGGTGTCCACGATGAAGCGCACCTGGGCCGTATCGGTCCCAACCGAGACGACCGTTCCCACCAGGGCTCCCGCGCCCTCCGCGGCGCCGACCACCGGCATCCCCACCGCGAGGCCGTCCGCGCTGCCGGCGTCGATCCCCACCTCCCAGGTGAAGTTGGAAGGGTCGCGCGCGATGACGCGCACCGGCAGGAGGTCCATGTTCACGAGGGACTTGGTCAGACCCAGCAGCCCGCGCAGCGAGGTGTTCTCGGCCGCCGCCTCCTGGAGCTCGGCGATCCGCTGCTGGGCCCGCGTCAGGTCACTGCGAAGCTTGTCGTTCTCGGTCCGAAGCCGATCGATCTCGCCAATGGCGCCGAAGAGCCCGGTGACCCCCTGCCCCACGCCCGCGACCGCGGCACGCACCGGCTCCAGGGCGCGCGCGCTGGCCTGCTGCAGCGCGGTCGCCGGGTCGGTACGCGAGGCCAGCAGCATGAGCAGCGAGGCGATCGTGAACGCCGCGAACCAGATGCCCGGGTGCGCGCGCCGGTCCGGCGATCCGATCACGCGACAGGTCCAGACCGCGCCGCTATCGCGGTGCGCGAGTGAACTGCTCGCTGACCAGGACGCGCTCGAGCGTATCGAGGTCCTCGAGGACCCGCGCGGTTCCGCGGACGACGCAGGTGAGTGGATCGTCTGCGATGTGGACCGGCATCTGGGTCGCCTCTGCGACCCGCTTGTCGAGGCCGGCGAGGAGCGCCCCACCGCCGGCGAGCACGATCCCTTGGTCCATGATGTCGGCGACCAGCTCGGGCGGCGTCTCCTCGATCGTCTCCTTGATCGCCTCGATGATCTGGGCCACGGACGGCTCGAGGGCCTCGCGGATCTGGTCGCCGCCGACCTCGATGCTGCGCGGCAGGCCGGTGAGCAGGTCGCGACCACGGAAGGTGACCGTCCGCTCGGAGGGAATGGGATAGGCGGATCCCACGGCGATCTTGATCTCCTCGGCGGTGCGCTCGCCCATGAGCAGGTTGTACTCGCGACGGGCGAAGCTGACGATGTCGGCGTCCATCTCGTCGCCGCCAATGCGGATCGACTGGGCCACCACGATCCCGCCCAGGCTGATGACCGCCACCTCGGTGGTGCCGCCGCCGATGTCGACAATCAGGCTGCCCGACGGCTCGGAGACCGGCAGCCCGGCGCCGATGGCCGCCGCCATGGGCTCCTCGATGAGGCGCGCCCAGCGTGCCCCGGCGTTGATGGTCGCATCCCGGACGGCGCGCTTCTCGACCTCGGTCACGCCCGAGGGGATGCCGACCAGGACGCGCGGGCGCGGGATGCGCGCGTATCGGTCATGCACCTTCTGGATGAAGTACCGGATCATCTGCTCGGTGACGTCGAAGTCGCTGATCACGCCGTCCCGCAGCGGCCGGATGGCGACGATGTTGGCCGGCGTCCGGCCGACCATCCGCTTCGCCTCTGCGCCGATGGCGAGCACGCGCTTGGTGCGCGTGTCCATGGCCACCACGGACGGCTCGCTGATGACGATGCCGCGGTGGCGAACCGTGACGAGCGTGTTGGCGGTGCCGAGGTCGATCCCCACGTCGTGGGAGAGCAGGCCGAGCAGGCCGTCGAAGATGCCCAAGGTGCCTCCGGGAAGTGTTCGCGATGGTCCGCGTGGCGCCGGCCACGCAGGAGCCGCGGCGGTGCCCGAGAAGGATGCCCGATCCGGGGCGCTTTGGGCAATCCGGAAGGGACGCCAACCGTAGCACGCGCCGACCCGTCAGGCGAGCAGCAGGCCCTCGAGAAGATCGCGCAGCCAGCGTTCGAATGCCGAGCCTGACCAGCCGGACTCCACGACGAAGAGCTGATAGACGGCCGGGCCGGTCAGCCCCCACAGGATGTCGGCCGCGCGGCGCTCTCCGAGGCCGCGTCGCAGGGCACCGGCCCGGCGCCAGGCGCGGACGACGGGGGCCTGGTTGGCGCGGCGTCGTCGCTCCCCTTCGGCGAACCAGGACTCGATCTCCGGGTCGGATCGAGCACCCAGGCCCACGCCGATGATGTCGCGCCCCTGTTCGAAGAGCGTCCGGTCGAAATGGACGTAGGCCGCCAGCTGGGCGGTCGGATCGTGCTGATGGGTGCGCAGCGCCTCCCGCATCTCCGCCATGCCGGCTGCCGCGGTCAGCTCGTCGAGGATCGCGAGCAGGAGCCCAGCCTTCGACCCGAACGAGGCGTAGATGGTTGGCGCCGCCACGCCGGCGGCTCCTGCGACGTCGGCGATCGAGGTTGCCCCCAGCCCCCGCTCGGCAAACAGGCGGTGAGCCGCGTCGACGATCTGGCGGCGCGTCTCGGCGGCCTGCGCCGCGCGTCGCGGAGACCGGTAGCGACGGGGCTTGTCAGCGGTCATATGACCATAGTAGACTATAGTCAATAGGGAGTCCGCTATTGGAGAAAGACCTCATGCGTAACAGCGTAGCAGCCGCCGTGGCATTCGTGGCTGCAGCAGCGCTCCTCGCGCTCGGCATCCTGCTCGGATCGGTCGACGCCGGACATGGAGCGCCGAGCACGCTGCTGGCGGTGGCCGGCACCGTTGCCGAGGTCGGCATGCTGGTCGTCCTCCTGTACGCGTACGCCACGAACGGCTCCGAGCCGTGGGCCCAGGTCGGACGCGGCCTGTCGATCGCGGCCCTGACCCTGCTCATGGCCGGAGACGCCACGTCGGTGGATGCCGCGCGTGACTTCGGCAACGGCCTTCTCTACGCGAGCCTGCTGATCCTGGGCTTCGTGATGTGGGACCGGCATCTCCGCCTCGCCGCTCTCGCCATCGTCAACGGCATCATCGGCTTTGCGTTCCTGGCCTTTGCCGCGGCCCTCGGCGTCCCGGGAGAGCTGAACTTCATGCTCATCGTGGTCTGGCTCGTCGCGCTTGGCATCGATTGGCTGCGAAGCCCCTGGGCCTCCGAGCTTGGCGAGCCGGCACCGGCAACGGCATCCGCCCGATCCTGAAAGCGAGACCGGACCCGGCCGCTCTCGGGTTTGCGTCATTGTAGTTGCCATCTGTATACTAGTCGCGTGACCAGTTCGGTCGAACGACCAAATCCGACGACGGACCATGCCGCCTCCGCGCGCGGCGATGCGACGCGCCGGACGATCGTGCTGGCCACCGTCGCGCTCGTCGGCGAGGTCGGCTGGGCCGGCGTCACCACCCGGGCCGTGGCTCGACGTGCACAGGTCACGCAGGGCGTCATCCACTACCACTTCGGATCGAAGGACGCACTCCTGCGCGAGGCGGCCCTCACGGCCTTCGACGAGATGCTCGGTCCACCCATGCTGGCGCTCACCTCGACCGCGTCGATCTCGGAACGCCTGACTGCCGTGATCACCTCGCTCGCGGAGCTGAGCGACGGGCTGCGGGTCGGCGCCGAGGCGTTCTCGCTTGCCCTGCGGGATCCGCAGCTGGGGGAGTGGATGCGGGCCGGACTCGTCGAGTTCCGGGCGCTCATTGCCCAGGGCCTGCGGGACGCCGCCCCGGCGGGCCGCCCCGACGATGGACGCGCGGAGGGTACCGCGGTGCTCCTGGCCGCGCTGCTCGACGGACTGCTCTTCCACCGCGCGGTGGACCCCGATCTCGACCTGTCGGCCGCCGCCGCAGCCCTCACCACACTCATCGAAACGGAGGAAGGCACATGACCGAGCCGATGCCGCTCATCGGCCTGGACAAGGTCTGGAAGACCTACGGCACCGGCGACGTCGCCGTTGACGCGCTGCGGGGCGTAGACCTCGCGATCGACCCCGGCCAGTTCGTCGTGATCCTGGGACCATCGGGGTCGGGCAAGACCACCCTGCTCAACGTGATCGGCGGGATCGAGCCCGCGACCCGCGGTACGGTGCGGGTGGCCGGTCAGGACGTGACGGCCGCCGGCAACGGCGACCTGACCGACTACCGTCGCAAGACCGTCGGCTTCGTCTTCCAGTTCTTCAACCTGGTCCCCACGCTGACGGCACGCGAGAATGTCCAGCTGGTCGGCGAGCTGGCCGGCCGGTCCGCGGACGATGCGGCGGCTGCGCTCGAGTCAGTGGGCCTCTCCGACCGGGCCAGCCGATTCCCGGCCTCGCTCTCCGGCGGGCAGCAGCAGCGCGTTGCGATCGCACGGGCACTCGTCAAGCGTCCACCCCTCCTGCTCTGCGACGAGCCCACCGGTTCACTCGATCTCGAGACGGGTCGCCAGGTGCTGGGCGTGATCCGAGAGCTCGGCCGACGCGACGGGGTCACGGTTCTGCTGGTCACGCACAACCAGGCGATCGCGGCCATGGCGGATCGCGTGATCCATGTCGGCTCGGGAGAGCTGACCGGTGACGAGCGTCACGCCGCGCCGGCCGAGGCCGCGGAGCTGCAGTGGTGAGCACCCTCAACGTCAAGCTCCTCCGCGACCTGGCTGCTCGTCGCGGGCAGCTGGCCGCGGTGGCGGTGACGATCTTCCTGGGCGTCGCGCTCTTCGCCGCCAGCTACGACGCCTATCAGAACCTGACCGCGAGCTACGACCGATTCTTCGTGGAGACGCACTTCGCGGACATGCAGCTGTCCGGCGCGGGCGCATCGAACCTGCGAACGCAGGTCGATGGCCTCGACGGGGTAAGCGCCACGGAGACCCGCCAGGTCGCCGAGATGCCGCTGCGCGTCGGGTCGTCGACGCTCCTGGGCCGGGCAGTGGGAATGCCGTCCAGCGGCAGTCCGAGCGTGGACGGGGTCATCCTCCTGGACGGCCAGGCGCTGAACCCGACCGACCCGAACGGGGTCCTCGTGGACCATCATCTGGCTGATGCCTTCGGCCTCAGGGTCGGCGACACCCTGGCGATGAGCCTCGGAACGGAATGGAAGACGGTGACCGTGCGTGGCATCGTGGCGTCGGCCGAGTACCTCTGGCCCGCGCGCTCCCGCCAGGAGCTCCTGGTCCCGCCCGACCAGTTCGGCGTGGTCTTCGTTCCCGGGCCGCTGCTCGACGCGCTGCCGGCACCCCTGACGACGCCGGAGCTCCTCGTCAGCTACGCGCCCTCGGCCGATCGGGCGGCGCTGGACTCCCGCCTCGTTTCCCTGGCCTCGCAGGCCGGACTCGCGACCCAGACGCGTGATCAGCAGCCGTCGAACGCCGCGCTCCACGAGGACATCAGCGGCTTCGGGGAGCTCTCCCTGATGTTCCCGCTCCTGTTCCTGGGTGCCGCCGGGCTGGCCACCTACGTCCTGCTGAACCGGCTCGTCCTTCAGCAGCGCGCCCAGATCGGCCTCCTCGTCGCCTCCGGCTATCCACGCGGGGCGATCCTGCGCCACCTCCTGGGCTTCGGCCTGGTGACCGGGGCGGCGGGCGGCATCCCCGGAGCCATCGCCGGAGTTGCCCTGGGGGGCCTGGTGACGAGCGTGTACACCGGGGTCATCGGCCTGCCGGACTCCGTGCGGGTCGTCGCGTTTCGGCCCCTGACCCTCGTGCTTGCGCTCGCGTTCGCGCTTGTCGCGGGTGCCCTGTCCGCCCTGGCCCCGGCACTGCGTGCCTCCCGGATAAGCGCGGCCGAGGCGATGCGCGGGTCGGTACCCATGGGTGTCGGCGGTGCATCGCTGTTCGAGCGGTTGGTGCCCCCGCTGCGACGACTACCGGCCCGATGGCGGATGGTCCTGCGCGGCATCGGCCGCAACCGCGTCCGCAGCCTCTCGACCATGCTCGGCGTGGCGCTCGCCGCGATCCTGGTCCTCGTCTCCTGGGGCATGATCGACACGATGCAGGTCCTCGTCGACCGGCAATTCGGCCAGGTCGACCGCCAGGACGCGGAGATCGTGCTCGACGCCCCGGCAGGCAGCCAGGCGCTCGCCGCGGTCGCGGCCGTGGATGGCGTAGCGTCCGCGGAGCCGGTCGCGCACCTGCCGGTCGTGCTGGCCACGGCCGATACCAGCTACGTGACCTCGCTGTCCGGGTTCGAGCCGGACACCGCCATGCACGGGTTCCGTGCGCCGAACGGCGACGCCGAGTCGCTGCCGACCGACGGCATTCTCATCGGGTCCGCCCTGAAGGACCAGCTGCAGCTCGCCGTCGGGGATACGGTGACCATCACCCTCACCTCGACCGGGGCGAAGGTGACGGACCGCGTGGCCGGCTTCGTCAGCGAACCGCTGGGCACGCTCGCCTACGGGTCCCTCCCCCACCTCGACGCCCTCTTCGGCGCCGATGCCGTCGCGCAGGCGACGCGCTCGGTCCAGGTTCGATACAGCGCGGGCGCCAACCCGAGCCAGGTGGCGGACCGGCTCGAGGCGCAGCCCGGTGTCCTGGCGGTGTCCGACTCCCAGGCGGTGGCGAAGATCTTCAACACCCTGATGGGTCTGTTCTACGCCTTCGTGGGCGTCATGCTCGCCTTTGGCGCGGTCATGGCCTTCGCCATCCTGTTCGTGACCATCGGCTCGAACGTGGCCGAACGCGGGACGGAGCTGGCCACCCTGCGGGCGATGGGCATGCCCATCGGCGTCCTCGGCCGGCTGGTGAGCGGCGAGAACCTCCTGCTCACCCTGGCGGGGATCATTCCCGGGCTGGTCCTTGGCTACCTCGCGGCGATGGAGTTCATGGCGTCGTTCAACAGCGACCTGTTCAGCTTCGATCTCGTCGTGCGGCCGCTCACCTTCGTGGGGACGGCGCTCGGGATCCTGGTCGCCGCGGCCCTCAGCCAGTGGCCGGCGCTCCGCGCGGTTCGGCGCCTGGACCTGGCAAGGGTCGTCCGGGAGCGGGCCAGCTGATCGCCCTTCGGCACCGCGCCCCGCGACTCGGCCGGGATGCGCGGGTGGAGGTCCCGGGGTAAGGTAGGGGCATGCCACGCCAGACAACGAATCTGGGCGGCGGCATCGGGCGCGAGCTCCTCGCGCCATCGGAGGCCGATGTCGAGCGTCTGACCCGCGGCGACCACCATGACCCGCACGGGGTGCTGGGAGCACACGCCGTCGCGGGTGGAACGGTGGTCCGAGCCTTCCATCCCGACGCGTCCGGGGTGGCGCTCGTCCTGCCGGACGTGACGCCCATCCCGATGACCTCGGTCGGGAGCGGCGTGTGGGCCGCCTTCGTGCCCGACGTTGCGCCACCCCTCGCCTACCGACTGCGCTTCAGCTTCCCCGACGGCAACGACTGGGAGCGCGATGATCCGTACCGCTTCCTGCCGACCCTCGGCGACCTCGACCTCCACCTCATCGGCGAGGGGTCCCACGAGCGCCTCTATGACGTCCTGGGCGCGCACCCGCGCGAGGTCGAGGGCACGACCGGGGTCGCGTTCGCGGTCTGGGCCCCCAACGCGAAGAGCGTCCGGGTGGTGGGCGACTTCGACCGCTGGGACGGGCGCCTCTTCCCGATGCGTTCGATGGGAGGTTCGGGCGTCTGGGAGATCTTCGTCCCCGGCATCGGCTCCGGCGAGCTCTACAAGTACGAGATCATCGGTGCCGACGGCAGCCTTCGCCTGAAGGCCGATCCGCTCAGCTTCGCGATGCAGGTCCGCCCGGAGACCGCCTCGCGTGTCTGGGACACGACCCGCTTCGCCTGGACCGATGGCGCCTGGATGGCGGACCGCGCGGCCCGCGATCCCTACCGCGCGCCCATGGCCGTCTACGAGGTCCACCTGGGCTCGTGGCGGCGCAACGACGACGGGTCATGGCTCGGGTACCGGCAGGCGGGCGAGAAGCTGGCCGAGCACTGCCGCCGGTTCGGCTTCACCCACGTGGAGCTGCTGCCCATCGCGGAGCACCCCTTCGACGGCTCGTGGGGCTACCAGGTCACCGGCTACTACGCCCCCAGCGCGCGCTTCGGGTCGCCCGAGGACTTCGCGGCCATGGTCGATATCCTGCACGGCGCCGGGATCGGCGTCCTCGTGGACTGGGTGCCGGCCCACTTCCCGGCCGACGACTACGCCCTTCGCCGCTTCGACGGTACGGCGCTCTATGAGCACCCCGATCCGAAGCGCGGGACGCATCCGGACTGGGGCACCCTGATCTTCGACTACGGACGGCCCGAGGTCCGCAACTTCCTCGTGGCCAACGCCCTCTTCTGGCTGGACCGCTACCACGTCGACGGGCTGCGGGTCGACGCGGTGGCCTCCATGCTCTACCTCGACTACAGCCGCAAGGCCGGCGAGTGGACCCCCAACCAGTTCGGCGGCAACGAGAACCTCGAGGCGATCGGCTTCCTGCGCGAGATGAACGAGCGCGCCTATCGCGCCTTCCCCGGAATCATCACCGTGGCGGAGGAATCGACCGCGTTCCCGAGCGTGTCGCGGCCGACCTACCTGGGTGGCCTGGGCTTCGGGTTCAAGTGGGACATGGGCTGGATGCACGACACCCTCGAGTACTTCGAGCACGATCCCATCCACCGCCGGTATCACCACGACCGGCTCACGTTCCGCGCGCTCTACATGCACACGGAGCATTTCGTCCTGCCGCTGTCCCACGACGAGGTGGTCCACGGCAAGGGATCGCTCCTGGGCAAGATGCCCGGCGACGAGTGGCAGCGTTTCGCGAACCTGCGCTGCCTGATCGCGAACCAGTACACGCAGCCGGGCAAGAAGCTGCTCTTCATGGGCACCGAGCTGGCGCCATGGACGGAGTGGAACCACGATGCCCCGCTCCCCTGGCAGATCGGCGACGAGCCGATGCGAGCCGGGTTCGGCCGATTCCTTGCCGACCTTGGCCGCCTCTACCAGCAGGAGCCCGCCCTGTGGGGCTCGGACCCCGACCCGGAGACCTTCGCCTGGATCGACGCGGGGGACGTGGAGGGTTCGGTGATCAGCTATCTGCGCCGCTCCGGCGACCAGGTCGTGGCGGTGGTCCAGAACCTGACCCCCGTCCCGCGCTTCGACTACCGCCTCGGCGTGCCCTGGGCCGGCACCTGGGTCGAGGTCCTCAACACCGACTCGGAGCATTACGGCGGTTCGAACGTCGGTAACCTGGGCGGGCTGTTCGCGGACGAGGTGGCCTCGCACGGCCAGCCGGCATCGGTCTCGCTGACGCTACCGCCGATGTCGACCCTCATCCTCCGCCCGCAGCGCTAGCCTCCCGGAGTCAGCGTCCGCGCAGGACATCCGCCAGCCGGCGGACGAAGGGGTCTGCCTGCAGCGCCTCGAGGGTCGCGGGCAGGGCAATGGACCAGTTCGCCCGCTGCCGGGCCGTGGTGCCGGGCAGGTTCGGGCGGATCTCGACGCGGAGCGCGTCCTCCAGGGTCGCGCTGACGAGCGCCGCGGGGGAAGCCGCGAGGGCCTGGTGTACACCCAGGATCGCCGTCTCGACCGCGGCGTCGGCCCCGAGGCCGGCGGTGCGGGCCAGTCGCGACCGCAGCGCGTCGAGCGACCGCGGGTCGGGATCGAGGCCGGCGGCCCGCTGGTCGTCCAGGTCGCTGCCCAGCCAGGCACCCGCGACGGTCGGCAGGTCGTGCGTGGTCACGGCGGCGAACGATCCGTGCGGGAACCGGCCCGGACCGCGCCGTTCGAAGTAGACGAGCCGGGTCGACAGGAGCCCGCGCCGGGAAAGCGCGCGTCGCACGCCGCGCTCCACCGTCCCCAGGTCCTCGCCGATGATCATCGCGCCGGCACGCCGGCTCTCGATGGCCAGCACGGCGAGGAGCTCGTCCGCCGGGTACCGGACGTAGGCGCCGCCACCCGGCCCGCCCACCGGGATCCACCACAGCCGGAAGAGCCCCATGACGTGGTCGATGCGCAGCCCGCCGGCGTGGCGAAGCGCGGCACGCACGGTCTCGATGAAGGGCGCGAGGTGCGCCGCGCGGAGTCGATGCGGGACGAACGGCGGGAGGCCCCAGTCCTGCCCGAGCGGGTTGAAGCGATCCGGTGGCGCACCCACCCGGGCGCCGGCGGCCAGCAGGTGCTGCCAGGCCCACGCGTCGAACCCTCCGGGATCGAAGCCCACCGGCAGGTCGCCCACGAGCGCGATCCCCGCGCTGCCGGCGCGCCGCAGCTGCTCGTCGAGGATCCACTGCAGCCACTCGTGGAAGGCGATCCGGTCCCCGTGCGCCGCCGCGAAGCGCGCCACGGGCGCGGAACGCGGCGACCGGTGCTCTTCCGGCCAGCGCTGCCAGCCTGGCCCGAGCTGCTCGGCCAGGACGGCGAAGGTCGCCCAGTCACGGAGCGCCGTCCCCTCGCGCTCGCGGAACGCCTGGAGGGGTCCGGCGGTGTCCGGGCGGCGAGCTGCGCCGGCGGTCCAGATCCGCCCGAGGGCTTCGAGCTTGAGCGATGCCACCCGTGCGCGATCGATCCGCGGGTCGTCGTTCAGGCGCCGCGCCTCGGCCGCGAGCCCGGCGATGGCGAGTGCCGGCGCCGCGGACCCCGGCACCTCCTCGATCCGCACGAGGAGCGGATTGCGGAAGCGTCGGGTGCTCGGGTAGTACGGGCTGGGCTCAGGCTCGAGCGCGGGGTTCGGCGCCCCCATGGGGCTGACCATCACGACCGCCGCCCCCGCGTCACCGGCCCAGGACGCGACCGCGCGGAGGTCCGCGAGGTCGCCGATGCCCCAGCTCGCAGACGAGCGCGTGGCCGGCAGCTGCACGGTCCATCCCCAGGCGCGCCGGGCGCCGGGCACCACGCATCGCGGTGGCGGGACGAGCACAAGCTGCTCCATCTGCTCGAGCAGGAGCCGGTGATACCCAAGCGGCACGTCGCGCGGCAGGCGGTCGACGCGGCCCAGGGAGGTCCCGTCCTCCAGCACCAGCTCGCCCGCCGCGGGGAGGTGGTCGCCGGGACCGTGGATCGCCACCGGTTCCGGCAGGCGCCCGCCGCGGGTCGACCGCTGCGCAGGCAGGGGGCCCATCGTGCGAAGCACGGCGCGACGAACGTTGGCAGGCACCGTGGCCTCCCGACCGAACGCGTCGACGTAGCGGTCCACCACGACCGCCCCCGGATCGCTCATCGGCTGGGATCCAGGATCGCGACGCTGTCCGGCGGCAGGACGAGGTCGGTGCCGCGGCGCCCCACCGAAGCCGCCGATGCGAGCAGGATCCCGCCCTGCTCCGGGAGGCGGACCTCGGTCGCACCGAGATTCGCCGCGACGACCACCCCGGGGCGGCGCACGACGATGACCCCCGCGGCGTCGGCGGCGACCTCGACGCGGTCACGGCGCCCGTCGTGGAGGGACTCCCGTGACCGGCGAAGCGCGAGCAGGTCGCGCCACCAGCCCAGGACCCGGGCGTGCCCGCCCGTGGCCCGCTCGTCCCATCGCAGACGGCTGGCACGGAACGTGGCCTCGTCCTGGGGATCGGGGACCTGCTCCGGCTTCCAGCCGAAGGCGGCGAACTCAGCCCGACGACCGCGACGGACGGCATCCGCAAGGGCCGGATCGGCATGGTCGGTGAAGTAGAGAAACGGGGTGCTGGCGGCCCACTCCTCCCCCGCGAAGATGAGCGGAACGTAGGGGGCCGCCACGAGCAGCGCTGCGCCGACCATGAGCCGGTCGATCCCGACCAGGGCGGAGAGGCGCTCACCGCGCGCGCGGTTGCCCACCTGGTCGTGGTTCTGGAGCGCGGCGACGAAGCGCCCGCCGGGGAGCCGTCCCGGCGATCGACCGTGAAGCCGGTCGCGATACACGGAGCGGTTGCCGCTGAACAGGTACGGCGAGCGGAGGACCGTCGCAAGCGAGCGCATCGGCTCGAAGTCCGCGTAGTAGCCGGTTCGCTCGCCCGTCAGGCTGGCGTGCAGGGCATGATGGACGTCATCGGCCCAGGCAGCGTCAAGGCCGTAGCCTCCCCGTGCCGGGTCCCGCACGAGGCGCGGGTCGTCCCGGTCACTCTCGGCGACGAGTACCAGGCGGCGGCCCACGGCACGCTCGAGGCGGGCGACCGCAGCCCGCAGCTGCTCCAGGATGTGGATCGCGGACCGGTCGAAGATTGCGTGCGTGGCATCGAGCCGCAGGCCGTCGAGGTGATAGTCGCGCAGCCACATGAGCGCGTTGTCGACGACGAAGCGGCGAACCTCAGGAGAGGCGCGGTCATCGAAGTTGATCGGCGGGCCCCACGGCGTTAGGTAGCGGTCCGTGAAGTACGGACCATACCGGTCCAGCACGTTTCCCTCCGGGCCGATGTGGTTGTAGACCACGTCGAGCAGGACCGCCAGGCCTTGCCGATGCGCCGCGTCGACAAGCCGCTTCAGGCCGTCCGGGCCGCCGTAGGCGTGATGTGGCGCGAAGAGGTCAACGCCGTCATAGCCCCAGCCCCGCTGGCCGCTGAACTCGGCGACCGGCATGAGCTCCAGGTGCGTAATCCCCAGATCGACGAGTTCGCCGAGCCGCGCAATCGCCCCATCGAAGGTCCCTTCCTCGGAGAAGGTCCCGATGTGGAGCTCGTAGATCACCCCGGTCTCGAGTGCCGGGGGCCGCCAGCCGCGATCCGTCCAGTCGAAGCCGGCGTGATCGACCGTCCGCGAGGGGCCGTGAACCCCGGCCGGCTGCCACGCTCCTCGCGGATCCGGTAGCGGCTCGCCGCCGTCCAGCACGAATGCATAGTCGGTGCCGGGCGGAAGGGGCCGCCGGCCGCGCCACCAGCCGCCGGGACCCGCGACCATCGGCTGCCGCCCTTCGGCCAGCGCCAGCTCGACGCGCCCCGCTCGCGGCGCCCAGACGGCGATCTCGATCATGCCGTCCGCTCCAGCAAAGCGACCGGGAAGCGGTGGAGCAGCGTGGCCAGCCGGACCGCCGCCCCGCCGTCGTACTGCTCGCCGTCGAGGACGTTGCGCCAGCCGCCAGCCGGGAGCGCGAGCCGCGTGCTCGACCATCCGCCCGTGCGCGCCAGCCGGAGGACGAGGCGGGGGGCCACGGCGATGACGGCATCGGCCCGCGCGAACGCGAACGCATGCGAGGCGCGAGGCCCCTCCGCCGCGAGTGGACGGTACGCCGCACCGGCGCCCAGCTCGGCGGGGCGACTCCGGCGGAGCTCCAGGGCCCGGCTGATCAGCCACAGCTTCGGCAGCCCCTCACCGGCCCGGGCCAGGACCGACTCCGGGGTTGCGTCATCGAGCGATCGCAGGGCATCGCGCCGGCGGGCGTAGTCGACCGGCCGCCGGTTGTCGGGGTCGACGAGCGAGAGATCCCACAGCTCGGCGCCCTGGTAGAGGTCGGGAACTCCCGGGGCCGCCAGCTTGAGAAGGGTCTGGGACAGGGCGTTGACCATGCCCGGCTCGATGAGCGTCGCCACGAACCCTTCGAGCTCCGCGACGAACGCGGGGTCCGACAGGCACCCGGTCACGAACCGATCCAGTGCGGCCTCGTACTCCGCATCCGGGACCGTCCACGAGGTCCGCAGCTTCGCCTCCCGGGCGGCCTTGCGCGCATAGGCCGCTGCGCGCCCGGCGTCGATGGGCCAGGCACCCACCAGCGTCTGGTAGAAGAGGTATCTGTCCCGCCGATCGGGAAGGTCCGGGCGCGTCGCGTAGGTGCCCGCCACCACCGCAAGCCGGCTCACCACGCGCCCCCACGCGGACGGGACCTCCGACAGGAGGGCAAGCCTCGCGCGCACGTCACCGCTGCGCTTCGTGTCGTGGGTGGACGTGGCCAGCATGCTGCGCGGCCAGCGATCCGCCGCAGCCGCGAACGCGGCGTGCACCGCACCCGGGTCGATGGCCAGGCGATCCGGCTCCGACCCGACCTCGTTGCGGGCCACGAAACGAACGTAGCGGTAGTAGGCGGTGTCCTCCAGGCCCTTGGCCATGGCGGCAGGCGTGAGCTGCTGGAACCGCATCGCGAGCTCCGCGGCGCGATCGCCCGGGACCTCGAGCAGGAGGACCGCGCGCAGGAATGCGAAGAGGTCCGGGTCCAGGTCCGGCCGAGCCTCGCCCGCACCGGCAACGGCCGCGTCGATGGCGGCTCGGTCCTGCGCCGCCACCGCCGGCTCGCCCCCGACCCGAACGTAGGTCCGGTACAGCCCCAGGTGGACGGCCACCTCGCGGAGCGCGGCGTGGAGATCGTGCCGGGTGAAGTCGCGGTACCGCCGATTCGCCTCGCACACCTCGAGGAACAGGTGTGTCAACCGGTTGAGGTCGCTGCCGAGCGCATCGGAGAGCACCTCGCGACGGGCCGCATACGCGACCTCGGACCATCCCGGGTCGTCCCGCACGAAGCGGTGATAGCGGCGGGTGAGCGGCTCCACGCCGGCCGGATCCACGAGCAGGCCGGTGGCAAGGTCCGCGAATTGATATCCGGTTGCGCCATCGATCGGCCAGTCGTCGCGCAGCCGCTCGTCGCCCACCAGGATCTTCTCCGCGACGATCCACGCCTCCGGCGCGCGGGTGCGCAGCCGCTCGAAGTAGGCAGCCGGATCCCGGAGCCCGTCCGGATGGTCCACCCGCAGCCCGTCGATGCTCCCATTCGCGACGAGCGAGCAGACCAGGGCGTGGCTCGCCTCGAAGACCTCGACGCGCTCGACCCGCAACCCGATCAGGGAGTCGATGTCGAAGAAGCGCCGATATCCCAGGTCGCGCGACGCGGCACGCCAGAAGGCGAGCCGGTAGTTCTGCTCGTCGAGGAGGCGATCCAGGGCGTCCGGGTCGCCGTTGAGCCGCTCGAGCAGCCGATCGAGCGCAGCGGAGACGCGTGGACGGTCAGCGACCACGGCCAGGCGCGCGCCGAGGACCGCGGCATCGGCCTGGCGTCGCGCGACGTCGCCTGGATCAGCCGCGGTCGACGCGGGCAGCTCGCCGAGCGCCCGGCCGATGAAGGCCAGCTCGTCGGAACCGCCCAGGGCGGCCGCCTCGACGAGCAGCGGACCGAGCGAGCGTGGGTCCAGCGGAAAGCGCCGCTCCCCCACGGCCACCGTGAGCCGGGTCTCGTCACGGACGATGCGGATCCCGCCCGCATCGAGCACGCGCCCGTAGTGATCGGGCAGGACCGGCAGGAGGATCACGTTGCGAAGGCGGCTCTCCGGCGGATCCCAATCCACGTCGAAGTAGGCGGCGAACCGGCTGGCGTGCCCGTGCTCGAGCACGTCCCACCACCACGCGTTGCGTTCCCCGGTGATGGCCATGTGGTTCGGGACGATGTCGACCACGAGGCCCATGCCTCGCTCGTGGAGCGCACCGACGAGGCGCTCCAGGCCCTCCGCGCCGCCGAGGTCAGCGCTGATCGCGGTGTTGTCCACGACGTCGTAGCCATGGCTGCTGCCCGGTGCCGCCTGGAGGATCGGCGAGCAGTACACGTGGCTCACGCCCAGCGCGTCGAGGTAGTCGACCAGGGCCGCCGCGGCCCCGAAATCGAAGCCGGCGTGCAGCTGCAGGCGATACGTGGCACGCGGAACCGCTGCCGGCGGCGCATGCGTCGCGGTGCGGATCACGCCGCTACACCTGCGGCTGGAGGAGCACCACCGCGGATCGGCCGCTCACCTCGAGGATGGTGCCGCCCTCGTGGACGGCGGGTGGCTCCTCCGGCGGGACGCTGCCGGAGACGGTGTCGACGGCGAGGTGCCATGGCCGGCCCGCGTGGTTCGGGAGGCGGAACCCGACGTCCCGCTCATCGGCGTTGAGGATGACGAGAATGGTGTCGTCGGTGACCGACCTGCCCCGCTCGTCGCGCTCGTCGATCGCGTCGCCGGCGAGGCGGACACCAATGGTGTGGATCCCCGAGGCGCCCCACTGCTCGTCGGTCATCTCGTGGCCCTCGGGTCCGTACCAGGTGAGGTCCTTGACGCTGGACCCGCGGATGCGCCGCCCCTGAAAGAAGCGGCGACGGCGCAGGACCGGATGCTCGGCAACGAGGCGCACGACCGATGCGGTGAACTCCGCGAGCTCGCGCTCCTGCGCGTCGAGGGACCAGTCGACCCAGCTGATGGCGTTGTCCTGGCAGTAGGCGTTGTTGTTGCCGCCCTGGGTGCGGCCCATCTCGTCGCCGCCGAGCAGCATGGGCACGCCCTGGCTGACGAGCAGGGTCACCACGAAGTTGCGGATCTGCCGGGTGCGGGCGGCAAGGATCTGCGGGTCGTCCGTGTCGCCTTCGACCCCGAAGTTCTCGCTGACGTTGTCGTCCGTCCCGTCGCGGTTCTCCTCGCCGTTGGCCTCGTTGTGCTTGCCCTCGTAGCTCACGAGGTCGCGCAGCGTGAAGCCGTCGTGGGCCGTCACGAAGTTGATGCTCGCGTGCGGCAGTCGTCCGTCATCGGCGTACAGGTCCGATGAGCCCGAGAGGCGGAAGGCGAGCTCCGCCGTCTGGCCGCCCACGCCGTGCCAGAAGCGCCGCACGGTGTCGCGGTACCGCCCGTTCCATTCGCTCCACCCCGCCGGGAAGTTGCCGACCTGGTAGCCCCCCTCGCCCAGGTCCCACGGCTCCGCGATGAGCTTGACCCGGCTGATGACCGGGTCCTGGCCGATGATGTCGAAGAAGCTTCCCAGGCGGTCGACGTCGTGGAGCTCGCGGGCCAGGGTCGAGGCGAGGTCGAAGCGGAAGCCGTCGACGTGCATCTCGGTGATCCAGTAGCGCAGGCTGTCCATGATCAGCTGCAGGACCCGGGGGTGGGTGGCATCCAGGGTGTTGCCGGTGCCGGTGTAGTCCATGTACGACCGGCGATCCTCTGGCATCAGCCGGTAGTAGGCCGCGTTGTCGATGCCGCGGAAGGAGAGGGTCGGGCCCAGCCGGTTGCCCTCCCCGGTGTGGTTGTAGACCACGTCGAGGATCACCTCCATCCCCGCATCGTGGAGCGCGCGCACCATGAGCCGGAACTCGTGGACCGGATCGCCGGTGGCCGCGTACCGCGTGTCCGGCGCGAAGAAGCCGATGGTGTTGTAGCCCCAGTAGTTCACGAGGCCACGCTCCGCGAGGAATCGGTTCGTCACGTGGTGATGGACCGGCAGCAGCTCCACGGCGGTCACGCCAAGGCGGGAGAGGTGCTGGAGCGCCGGGGGCGAGGCGAGCCCCGCGTACGTGCCGCGCAGCTCCGGCGCGATCTCCGGGTGCTGCGCGGTGAATCCCTTCACGTGGGTCTCGTAGATGAGCGTGCGCTCCCAGGGGATGTCCGGCGGTCGGTCGCCGGCCCAGTCGAAGCGCGGATCCACGACGACGCCGCGTGGCATGTCGTCCGCGGAGTCGCGCTCGTCCATGGCCAGGTCCATGGCCGGATCCCCGATCGTGTAGCCGAAGAGTCGATCCGTGACGTGGATCGTGCCGTCGATCCAGCGCGCGTACGGATCGAGCAGCAGCTTGTGCGGATTGAACCGATGGCCCTCCTGGGGCTGATAGGGCCCGTGCACCCGGATCCCGTAGCGCTGGCCGGGTCCGATCCCCGGCAGGTAGCCGTGCCACACCAGGTCGGTCCGCTCGCGGAGGCGGAGCCGCTCCTCGTGACCGGCCTCGTCGAAGAGGCAGAGGTCGACCGCCGTGGCGTGCTCGCTGAAGATCGCGACGTTGACGCCGGCGCCATCCCAGGTCACGCCGAGTGGATGGGGTGCGCCGCGCCAGATCACGGGGACGGCCGGGACTTCCCGGAGCGTGCCCGGTCCGGGCGATGTCGACGATGGGCTCATGCGCAGTACAGGATAGGGTGATCAGGCCAGGCGTTCGAGCGCGTCGAGCGGGAGCCAGGTCCAGTCCGGTCGATTGGCGGCCTCGTAGCGCACCTCGTAGCACGCCTTGTCGAGCTCGAATGCGCGCAGGAGCGAGGGATCTGGCGCCGATGGCGCCGCTTCCTCGTACGCGGCCAGGAATGCCTTGCGTGCCTCCGCCAGCCACGCCCCCGGCTCCGGGCCACCCGCCGGCCCACGGCGAGCAACCGTACGAACGGCGTAGTCGAAGGAGCGCAGCATCCCGGCCACGTCACGCTCGGGCGGCTGCGGCATCCGGCGCTCGGCGAGCGAGCGGGCTGGCTCGCCCTCGAAGTCGATCACGGCGAAGCCGTCGGCGGTTCGCAGCAGCTGGCCCAGGTGATAGTCGCCGTGGATGCGGGTCACGCGGCCGACGCGGGCCGCACCGAAGGCGGCCTCGAGCTGTGCCCGGATGCGCGGCGCGAGGGCTTCGAGCCGCTCCCGGTTCGCGCCGGCCGTTGCCGTGCCCGCCGCCGCGAGCTGACCGAGCGCGCCGGCGAGCAGCCCGTGCGTCTCGGCGGGCGTGGCAGGGCGCACCGGGAAGGCCACGTCGAGCGGTCGCGCGGCGAGCGAGGCGTGGAGCTGGGCGGTGACGAGCCCGATGGCGGCGGCCGAACGGACCGCGGCCCCGGGTCCTCCGTCAGCCCCGCCCAGCCGGGACAGCATGTGGCTCCATGCGTCGCCCTGGGCCGCCACCCGTTCCTGGAGCATGGCGGCCGCGGCGATCGTCCCCGCGTCGGACACATAGCGGACCGAGCCGGCCATGCGCGGCGCCACCGGGCAGCCGACGGACTCGAGGAAGGTGCCCACCTCGATCTCGGGGTTCTCCCCGACCTCGAGCCGTCGATAGACCTTGAGGATCAGCCGATCGCCAACGGTCGCGGAGCTGTTCGACTGCTCGACGCCCAGGCGCCGCTCGGCAAGCCCCGCCACGGCCGCCGCGCCCCCCGGGGCCAGCGCCTCGAGCGCGGGGAGCGGCTCGCAGCGGAAGCTCCCCGCCTCGCCGGGGAGGGCATCACCGCCGATGATCGCGCCGACGATGGCCCGCCAGGCGCCGTCGCCATCGCCCGGTTCGTGGAGCGGGCCGCCGTCGGTGCCCATCGCGGGGACCAGATAGCGACGCTCGCCGCCGTCGGCGAAGGTGATCGTCACCACCAGGAGCCATGCGTCGAGCCGGGGGCTCCGCTCGAGCGGGAGCGACGCGGCGTCGGTCAGCGAGACCCGCGCGATGGACCGGTCGCGCGCGCCGAACCAGCGTTGCGCGGCGAGCCAGTCCGGCCGCAGCAGCGCCGCGGCATCGGTCAGGAGGTCAGCTCGAACCACAGGAAGTCGTGGGGCCCCAGGGTGAGCAGGTAGGGCAGCTCGCCGATCTTCGGGAAGTGGACCCGGCCGATGAGCTCGACCGGCGTGCGGCCCTTGAACTGACCCAGGTCCAGCTCCACGAACTGCGCGAAGCGCGACAGGTTGGCCACGCACAGCAGCGTGACCCCCTCGTGCTCCCGAAGGTAGGCGAGGACCCGGTGGTTGTCCGGGCGGAGGAAGGTCTGCGTCCCGCGCCCGAAGACGGGATACGCCTTGCGCACCCGGATGATCCGCTTCATCCAGTTGAGGAGCGAACCGGGGACCCGCTGCTGGGCCTCGACGTTCACCGCCTGGTAGCCGTACACCGGGTCTGCGACGAGCGGGGCGTAGAGGGCGTGAACATCCGCGCGCGAGAAGCCCGCGTTGCGGTCGCCGCTCCACTGCATGGGGGTGCGCACGCCGTTGCGGTCTCCGAGATGGACGTTGTCGCCCATCCCGATCTCGTCGCCGTAGTAGATGATGGGCGTCCCGTGCAGGCTCAGCAGGAGCGACGTCAGGAGCTCCATTCGGCGCCGGCTGTTGTCCACCAGTGGCGCCAGGCGCCGGCGGATCCCCAGGTTGAGGCGCATCCGGGGATCGATCGCGTACTCGCTCCACATGAAGTCGCGCTCGTCGTCGGTCACCATCTCGAGCGTCAGCTCGTCGTGGTTGCGCAGGAAGAGCGCCCACTGGCAGCTCTCCGGGATGGCGGGCGTCTGCTCCATGATGTCGATGATCGGCCAAGAGTCCTCCTTGCGGAGCGCGATCCAGATTCGCGGCATGGCCGGGAAGTGAAAGGCCATGTGGCATTCGTCGCCGTCGCCGAAGTACGGGCGGACGTCGGGCGGCCACTGGTTCGCCTCCGCCAGCAGCATTCGGCCCGGATGGCGCTCGTCCATGGCCAGGCGCAGCCGGCGAAGGATGTCGTGGGTCTCAGGCAGGTTCTCGCAGCTGGTCCCCTCGCGCTCGATCAGGTAGGGAACGGCGTCCAGGCGAAGGCCGTCAACGCCCAGGTCGAGCCAGAAGCGCATGACGCGCAGCACCGCGCGAAAGACCTGCTGGTTGTCGAAGTTGAGATCCGGCTGATGGCTGAAGAAGCGATGCCAGTAGTAGGCGCGCCGCTCGTTGTCCCAGGCCCAGTTCGAGGTCTCCGTGTCGGTGAAGATAATGCGGGCATCGGCGTAGCGCTCATCGTTGTCCGACCAGACGTACCAGTCCCGCTTGGGTCCGGTGGCGCTGGCCCGCGACTCGGTGAACCATGGGTGCTGGTCGCTGGTGTGGTTCACGACCAGCTCGGTGATGACCCGCAGGCCGCGCCGATGCGCCTCGCGCACGAAGGTCCGGAACTGGCGCAGCGTTCCATAGTCGGGGTGGACGCCCATGTAGTCGCTGATGTCGTAGCCGTCGTCGCGGAGCGGAGACGGATAGAAGGGAAGCAGCCAGATGGCGGTCACGCCCAGGTCCGCGACGTAGTCGAGCCGCTCCACGAGCCCGGCGAAGTCGCCGTTGCCGTCCCCGTTCGAGTCGGAGAAGGCCTTGACGTGCATCTCGTAGATGATCGCGTCCTTGTACCAGTCGGGGTCCTCGGGCAACGGCGTGGGCGCGGGGGAGCGGCGGGGCGCGGTGGTGCTCATGTCGCTCGGCCTCCTCAACGGGGGGAGATGGTGAAGATGCGGAACGGTCGCTCCGGGGTCAGCTCGATGGGGATGTCGGCACCGCGCTCGACCCGGGACTCGCCGGTGACGAGGTCGGTGACGAGGAACGGATCGTCCCACCCGATGCCGATCGCGGGCAGATCGGGATGGAGGAGCGCGCTCGCCGCGGTGCGTGGGTCGACGTTGACGGCCGCGAAGACGGCATCCCGCCAGCGATACGGGAAGCCGGTCAGCGGATCGGTCTCGCCGTCGGGCAGCGCCTTGCGGTAGAAGAGGACCCGTTCGCCGGAGACCCCCTCGAAGCGCAGGTGCTCGTAGGTCTGCAGGGCGGCGTGCTCGCGACGGAGCCGGTTGAGGGTCGTGATCAGTGCCCTGATGTTGCCGGGAGCATCCCAGTCGCGGACGCGGATCTCGTACTTCTCGCTGTCGGCGTACTCCTCGCGATCTCCGAAGCGCTTCGATTCGCACAGCTCGAAGCCGGAGTAGATCCCCCAGCTGCTCGACAGGGTCGCGGCCAGGACCGCGCGAACCTCGAAGACCGGCCGCCCGCCGTTGAGGTGGTGGGGGTTGATGTCCGGCGTGTTCGTGAACAGGTTGCCGCGGAAGTACTCGCGCATCTCCGACTGCGTGAGCTCGACCAGGTACTCGCGCAGCTCCCACGCGGTCTCGCGCCAGGTGAAGTACGTGTACGACTGGCTGAAGCCCACCTTCGCAAGGGCACGCATCATGGCCGGCCGCGTGAACGCCTCCGAGAGGAAGACCACCTCCGGGTGGTCGCGCTGCACCTCGCCGATCAACCAGCCCCAGAAGGGGACCGGCTTGGTGTGCGGGTTGTCGATGCGGAAGGCCCGCACCCCTCGCGCGATCCACGTCTCAACGACCTGCAGCCACTCCACCCAGAGCGCCTCGCGGGCGGCGGCGTCAGGCCCGTAGAAGTCGATCGGGTAGATGTCCTGGTACTTCTTGGGCGGGTTCTCGGCGTACTTGATGGTCCCGTCGGGCGCGTGACGGAACCACTCGGGATGCGCGGTTACGAACGGATGGTCCGGCGCAGCCTGCAGGGCGATGTCCAGGGCCAGCTCCATCCCCTGCTCCTCCACCGCCCGGCGGAAGTGCTCGAACTCGGCGAGCCCGCCCAGCTCGGGCGCGACCTCGGTATGGCCGCCGTCTGATGAGCCGATGGCCCACGGCGAGCCCGGGTCGTGGGGTGCCGCCTCCAGGCTGTTGTTGCGTCCCTTGCGATTGACGCGACCGATGGGGTGGATGGGGGGCAGGTAGACGACGTCGAACCCCATGGCTGCAATGTCGGGGAGGCGCCACTCGGCGCCGCGCAAGGTGGTCGCCTTTCCGGCGCGCTTGCCCTGCGACCGCGGAAAGAGCTCGTACCAGGCCCCGGTTCGCGCGCGGGGGCGGTCCACCATGAGCGGCAGCTCCGGCTCGTAGCGCGTCGCCCACGAGCGATCGGGGTGGCGGCGCATGGCAGCCAGCACCTCCTCGCCCATCACCGCCGCGGCCCCGGTCCGCTCGCTTCGGGAGCGGCGCATGCGATCGAGGGCTGCCTCGATCTCGATGGCGTCGCCCGAAGCGCCGGAAGCCCGGGCCCGATCCAGCGCCGCCTCCAGCAGAGGACGCGCTTCGGCGAGCTCGGTCGCCACCCCGACGCCCGCGTCGACCTTCTTGACGATTGCGTCGCGCAGCGAGCCCCACGCATCGCGCCAGGCCTCGACCGTGTACCGGTGCCGTCCGACAGCCCGCAGCGGCAGGCTTCCCGACCAGCGATCGTTCTCGACGAGCCGCATTGGCGCCTCGGTCGGCGCCTCGCCCGATTCGGGGCGCAGCAGGACGGCGGCATCGAGCAGGTCGTGGCCATCGGCGAAGATGTCGGCGGTCACCAGCAGCGGGTCGCCAACGACCCGCTTGACCGCGTGCCGGCCGCCGTCGAGCTCCGGCGCGACGCGCTCGATGATGATGGTTCGGCGGGTGCCGACCGCCCCGGCCGGCGGCTCGGCGCGGGCCGCTTCCTGGGTCTGGCGCGCCTGCGCGGCGACGCGCCGCAGGCTCGTTCGCGTGGTCGTCATCGTCCATTCAACCCTACCCCATCGGGACACCCGGAGTCAGGCGCCGCCGGTGCATGGCGGGCGCCCCCTGTACGCTTCGGGACAGCATGAGCAGCTCTGCGCGGCGTGGATGGATCTTCGTTGCCGGCCTGGCAGTGGCCCTTGCCGCCTGCGGGGTGGCGACGCCCACCGTCAGCCAGGCGCCCGGCTCAACGAACCCTCCTCTGCCGACCGGGCCGGATCACCTGGCGCTCCAGGCGGTGGCAACGGGCCTGGACCACCCCTTCGGGATCGTGAACGCCGGCGACGGCAGCGGACGGCTCTTCGTCAACGAGCAGGCGGGAACAGTCAGCGTCGTGGCGCCGGACGGCACCGTGGCCGCGACACCCTTCCTGGACATCCGGAGCCGGGTCCTCGCTGGCAGTGAGCGCGGGCTCCTCGGCCTCGCGTTCCATCCCGGATTCCCGGCGAGCGGCAGGATCTACGTCGACTACACCCGGCAGCCGGATGGCGCGACCGTTATCAGCGAGTTCACCGCCACCGCGGACCGCGCCGAGGCGGCGAGCGAGCGGATCCTGCTCGTCATTGCCCAGCCATTCGCCAACCACAACGGCGGGCAGCTCGCCTTTGGTGCCGACGGCTACCTCTACGTCGGGATGGGCGACGGAGGCTCGGGAGGCGACCCCAATGGCAACGCGCAGAACCCCGCGGTGCTGCTGGGCAAGATCCTGCGCATCGACGTCGACGGCGCGCCATCGGCCCCGCGGCCGTATGCCATCCCGCCGACCAACCCCTTCGCCCCCGGCGGGTCGGATCCCGGCGGCGGTGCGCCCGAGATCTGGGCCTACGGGCTCCGGAACCCGTGGCGGTTCAGCTTCGATCCGGCGAACGGCGACCTGTACATCGGCGACGTGGGGCAGAGCTCGTGGGAGGAGGTGGACCGGCAGCCGGGCGACTCGTCCGGCGGGGAGAACTACGGCTGGAACGTGATGGAGGGGCGCCATTGCTACGGCGGATCGTGCGACCAGCGGCCGTACGTCATGCCGGTCGCGGAGTACGGCCATGACGCGGGTTGCGCCGTCACGGGCGGCTATGTCTACCGCGGGACGGCGCAGCCGGCCCTGGACGGCGTGTACGTGTTCGGAGACTACTGCTCGGGAACCGTCTTCACCCTGCAGGTCGACGAGGGGACCGTCACGCCCAAGCCGGTCCTCTCCTCCGGGAAGCAGATCAGTGCCTTCGGCGTGGGAGAGGACGGCGAGATCTACCTGGCCGACGTGGGCGGCGGCGGCATCTACCGGGTGACCGTGGGCTCGTAGGGCGCGAGCCGCTGCGGACCGCTATGGCCCCCAGACCGCCTCGCCGTTCAGGGTGCACACGTGGTAGGCGTCTCCGGTGGTCCGCCCACCGGAGAGCGTCAGCTGGTCGCCCTCCCGCAGGACCACGACGTTCGCCGCGTTGCGAATGGTCAGCGGCGGCCCGGCGGAGGCATGCCAGCCATACGGCCAGATCACCCCGCTCAGCTCGGCCCCGGACCCGTCCTGCCGGACGAGGCGGATGCGCGCCACCACGCCCTTGCGATCGACCTCGACCGCGAGCGCCAGCTGCGGACCACCACCACATACCTCCGCCTGCGACGGCGGGGCCAGCTCCGTGGCGAACTCGACGCCGCCAACGGGGGCGCCGGTCGCCAGCCAGACCCCGGCGGCCCGGTTCAGGCCCCCCACCGCCAGCACCCGGTCGGGCTCCACGAGGATCGCGGCGAGCCGCGCCGAGCGCACCGCGGAGGACCGATCGGCCCGCGCCCAGGTCCTGCCGTTCACGCTGACGAGAGCACGCTGGGGTGGATCGCCGCAGCACGAGGTGTAGGCGAGCACGAAGGTCCGCCCGTCGAAGCCGAAGATCGCCGTGGCGCTGCCGGTGTCGCCGGGCTGCTCGGTGGTTTGTGCCGGCCCGAAGCTCGTCTGCTGCCAGGTCGTCCCGTCCGTGGAGCGCCAGACCCCGATCCCGCCCCGTGCTCCGTCGAATCCCGCGCCGTACCACGCACCATCGGCCCCGGTGCCGATGGCGTCGAAGCCCATGGTGCCCGGCAGCCCGGCGGGGTCGACGCGTGTCCACGCCAGGCCGTCGGATGACACGAGGGCCGCCGCGCGGGCCCCCCCGGTGAGACCCAGCTGCGTCCCGCCCACCACCACCGATCCGTCAGCCCGGGCGCCGATGCTGTTGAGGAACTCTCCCGCATCGACGTCGGACTCCCAGGTCAGCGCCCAGGTCGCGCCGTCGACCGAGCTCCAGATCGCCGGACGGTTGGTCGAGCTCCGGAGGCCGATGGCGACGAAACCGGGGCCGGCGGCCGCGACCCGCTGGATCACGGCGTCGGGCGGCGTGACCGGTGTCCAGGCGCCCTCGCCCGCGCCTCGAAGCAGGACCGGGGCCTCCGGTGACGCCGCCAGAATGATGATCTCGTCACCGGTCGCGGCCACCCCGGAGGGAACCGCGTCGCCCAGGGCCCCGGCATCGGCGAGCTGCCAGGCGGACCCATCGGGCGAGGTCCAGATCGCCGGGTGGATCGGGCCGGTGGCTCCGGTCTCGGTCAGGAAACCGTCCACGATCTCGCCAACGGCAACGTAGCCGTTCGGTCCGTGGGCCAGGCCCGCGACCGCCACCGTCTGCGACGCCGGATCGTCCACGGTGCCCGGGAGAATGTCGAGGGAGCGCCAGGTCAGGTCCAGCGCGGTCTCCGCGACGACGCGCGGGGTCGGCTGGGGCGTCGCGCCCGGCTCGGTCGGTGAGGCCGTGGGGCTCTCGCGCGTGGCGGACGGCTCCGGAGTGTCCGCCTGGGGCGATCCGGGAGCGGACGGGCTGGCCAGGGCGGTCGGACCGGTCGCGCTCGAGGGGGGTCGCAGGATCACCGCCACCACGAGGCCAATGCCGGCGACCACGAGCAGGCCGCCCAGCAGCAACGGCAGCTGCTCGCTCCGGAACCGCGAACGGCGCCGGGAGCCGTGCCCGTCACCATTGGCCATGAAGGACCCTCCTGGCGACCGACGGAGCCTGCCATGGGGCGGCGTCATGCCCAGCCGATCCGATCGCCTGCGCTCATCATGCGGGACGGAGGCGAATTCGGATAGTCGGCTACAGCGCGCCGAGCGACCGCAGGCTGACCCAGCGGTCCCGGGCAATCACGAGGTGGTCGAGCAGCGCGATGTCCAGGAGCCGCCCCGCCGACGCAAGCTCTCCGGTGATCCGCAGGTCCTCCGCCGACGGCGTGGGGTCGCCGCTCGGATGATTGTGGGCGACGACCACGGCGGCACCGTTTCGGCGGACGGCTTCGCGGAACACCTCGCCCACCCGGACCGACGAGCCGGCCAGGCTGCCGACGTAGACCGTGATCAGTGCCGTGACGACGTTCTTCGTGTTGAGGACCGCAACCCGCAGCTCCTCGCGCTCGAGCGGGCCCATGCCGGGGACCAGCCGGTCGGCCAGGTCGGCCGGGCGGCGGATGACCCAGCGATCCCCGGGGGGTGCGGCCAGGGCCCGACGGGTCAGCTCGCAGGCGCCCGCGAGCGCCGACGCGCGTCGCGCGGGGAGGCCCGCCTCTACGAGCTCCGCCGGACTGGCCGCCACCACCCCCGGGGCGCCGTCGAGGCGTTCGAGCAGGCCGGCGGCCACGGAGAGCGGCCGCCAGACCGCGACGGAGAGGAGCTCCGCGTCGCCGAGGGCCGCCAGCGGGGTGATCCCGATCGCGGGCGTGCCGGGCAGCCGCACCGAGGCGGGAAGCGTCATGCCCGGGAGTCTGGCGGGGCACGGCTATCGGCCCGTTACGAGGCGCTTACCGAACCTCCTGCGCGGCCGGCACCGGTGGTCACTTCAAGAGGAAGAGCGCCAGGACCGAGGCGAGGTTGAAGGCGCCGTGGAGGCCGATCGTGGTCGCGAGGCTGCGCGTCCGCACGTACACGGACGCAAGCACCAGCCCCAGCAGGAAGACCTGGGCCACGGCGAGCGCGGTGCCGCCCACGATATGCACGAGCGCGAAAAGCAGTGCCGATCCGAGCACCGCCCGGTTTGTGCCGTACTCGCGCTCCCACGCGTTCAGGACCGCGCCGCGGAAGAAGAGCTCCTCCGCGACGGGCGCCAGGATCGCAATGGTGAGAACCGCCGAGACGAACGGTATCTGCTCCGCGAGCCCGGCCACCGCCTGCTCGCCACCCAGCGGCTTGCCGGTGACGCCGGTGACCACGAGGTTGACGAGCGCGGTGAGGATGCCGAGCGCCAGCCACACCGCGATGCCCAGGCCAACGCCCTGGAGCAGGCGACGAAGGCTCGCCACGCCGGTCCAGATCCGCACACCCGGAAGCGCGCGGGGCAGGGCGATGAAGAGCGCATACACGACGAGGAAGCTGACCGGCGTGAGCAGCAGCTCCACGGTGACCACGAGTGGATCATCCAGGCGGTTCTGGTCACCGCCGAGCAGGAGCAGGAGGATGGGCAGGGCAGCGAGGTTCCCGCCGATGACCACGATCGACAGCAGCCCCACCACCGAGGGCCCGCGATAGCGGTCCGGGCCCAGGACCCGCCTGCGGAGGATTCCCGCCACCGCCAGCCAGACGAGACCGCCCACGACGAGGACCAGGCCAACGAGCGCCGCGATGCCGGCCCCCGCAGCGTCGAACGATCCCGCCTGCTGGTTGGCAAGGTACGCGGAGGCGCTGACGAGGGCTGGCAGCAGGGCACCCATGCCCAGCCCAATGGCGACCCAGCCGGGCCACGTCCGCGGGCCGGGCGGCAGCTCTTCGAAGCGCGGCCTCGTGCGACCTGCCACACCGCTGTCGGTCGCGCCGGCGAGCGCGGCGCCCGCTCCGATCTCCGCGTCGGGGGTGGGTCGATCCGGATCCCGGTCCTCCGGCTTCCCCGCGCCGGTCACCGCCCGGGTCAGCTGTTCGTGGCGCGGCCCAGGGCGCCGGTCTCCGGCGCGACCTCGGACGAGGTCTGTCGCTCGGCGCTGCTGACCTGTGCCACGGGACGCACGATCGGCCGGTCAGACCGGTCGAGCTCCTTGCCGCAGTACGCGCAGAGCGACCACTCCGGCTCCGCCAGCCGCGTGCAGGCCGGGCAGACCCGGTGCAGCCGGGTCCGGCAGTTGGGGCAGACGAGCCAGTCGGCGTCGACCCGCTGGTGGCAGGTCGGGCAGAGCCGGTTCTTCTCGACCTCGGCCAGGAGCGTCTCCTCCGCGAGCGAACGCTCGTAGACCTCGGCGAGCGTCTCGCGCGGCCGGACGATGAGGTAGAGGACCACCGCGAAGAGGAAGAGGAGCGGGGTAAAGAAGATGATCAGCGCCGCCGCGAAGTACGGCAGGATCGGGTTCTCCGTGCGTGCCTGCATGTCGCGGAAGGCCCAGTACGCGGTTCCCAGCCACAGCAGAACGACGTAGATGACGATCAGCTGTCCCGCGAGCTCGACGAGCGGGTTGGTGATGAAGTCGTTCCAGAGTTTTCCGGGATCCGGCAGGCCTTGCGGCATGGGGCTGTGGCCCTTTCAGGTGCGTTCGCCCGCGCGTCGGTCGCGCGGCACGGCGGTCATCCTAGCAGATGCTTCCCTCGGTGACCCTTCGGCGGCAAGGCGCCGCAGGGTTGCCACCAGGAGCCGATGTTCCACCGTGAGCACCCGGCGTGCCAGCTGCTCGGCATCCTCGCCGGCAGCCACGGCCAGGGTCTCCCGGGCCAGGATCGGACCGGCGTCCAGGTCACGGGTGACCTCGTGGATCGTCGCGCCTGTCTCGGGATCCCCGGCGGACAGGACCGCGCGATGGACCGCCACCCCGGTCATCCCCCGGCCGCCGTGACGCGGCAGGAGGCTGGGATGGATGTTGATGGTCAGCCCCCCGTAGGCAACGAAGTAGTCCGTGCGCAGCAGCTGGTCATAGCCCGCCAGCAGGACCAGGTCGCAACCGGCCGCGGTGATCGCCTCGCCGATGGCGCGGTCTCGCTGCCCGGGATCGGGAAACGCGCCACGGGCGAGCACGCGGGTCGGCACACCATGGCGCTCGGCCACCTCGAGCGCGCGCACGCCGGGCCGGTTCGCGATGACGAGCACCGGTACCACTCCGGGCAGCCGTCCGGCCGCGACGGCGGCCAGCACGGCCTCGAGGTTCGACCCGCGCCCGGAGACGAGGACACCCAGCCGCATCGCGACGCTCCTCAGACGAAGGCGACGCGGGGAGCCCCGGCATCGACCGCCACGACCCGCCCGACGCGGCAGGCTTCCGGCACCGCGGCCAACGCCGTCTCGGCCTGCGCCTCCCGCACGACGACCGTCATCCCGATTCCCAGGTTGAAGATGCGAACCATCTCTTCGTCGGGTACGTCGCCGCGCTGCTGGATGAGGCTGAAGATGCGCGGCACCGGCCAGCTCCCGGCCTCGACCTCGACCCCCATTCCGGCGGGGAGCGTGCGGGGGATGTTCTCCACCCAGCCACCGCCCGTGATGTGCGCGCAGGCGAGCAGGTCGGTGCCGGCGCCGCGAAGGATGCTGCGCAGCGTGCGCAGCTCCTCGAGGTACGAGCGATGGGGCGCCAGGAGGGCATCCCCGATGGTGCCGTCCAGGCCGGGCGCCGACCGGAGCCAGTCGCTCTCGTCGAACATGCGTCGGGCGAGGGTGTACCCGTTCGTGTGCAGGCCGCTCGACGGCAGGCCCAGGAGCGCGTCGCCGGCCCGCACCGCGGAGCCGTCGATGAGGTCGGCAGCGGCAACCACGCCAACCACGAAGCCGGCGAGGTCGTAGTCTCCCACCCGGTACAGGTCCGGGAGCTCGGCCGTCTCGCCGCCCACCAGGGCCACGCCGTTCGCGCGACAGGCGCGGGCCATCCCCTCCACGAGCGTTGCGGCCTGCTCCGCGCTGAGCCGCCCCACGCCGAGGTAGTCCAGGAAGAAGAGCGGGTCGGCGCCCTGGACCGCGACGTCGTTCACGCAATGGTTGACCAGGTCCTCGCCCACGGTCCCGTGGCGATCGAGCCCGATCGCCACCTTCAGCTTGGTACCCACCCCATCGGTGGAGGCGACGAGGATCGGGTCCTGCCATCGCCCGAGATCCAGGCGGAAGAGCGAACCGAAGCCACCGATGCCGGCCAGGACGTCCGGGGTGGCGGTCGAGGCCACGGCCTGCCCGATCAGCGCGACGGCGCGGCGCCCCTCGTCGATGTCGACCCCCGCCTCCCGGTACGTGCGTGCCATCTGCCCTCCGCTCCGTTCGGTCCCTAGCCGCGCTCCAGGGCGTACTTGTCGAGCTCCATCGGTACATCGGTCGGATAGCGGCCATCGAAGCAGGCCGTGCAGAATCGCGAGGTCTCGCCGCCAACGGCGGCGAGCAGCCCGTCCCGGGAGAGGTACCCGAGCGAATCGGCCCCGATCGCGCGGCGGATCCCGTCGAGATCGTGGGTGGCCGCGATCAGCTCGGAGCGGCGCCCGGTGTCGACGCCCATGTAGCACGGGTATGCCATCTGCGGGGAATGGATCCGGACGTGGACCTCGCGCGCGCCGGCTCGCCGCAGCATCGCGACGGTAGGGCCGGTCGTGGTGCCCCGCACGATCGAGTCGTCGACCATCACCACCCGCTTGTCGCGCACGACCTCCGACAGCGGGTTGTACTTCATCCGCACCGCCTCGTCGCGCGACTGCTGGGCGGGCTGGATGAAGGTGCGACCGACGTAGCGGTTCTTGATGAGCCCCTCGCGATAGGGCAGTCCAGCCTCCTCCGCGTAGCCGATGGCGGCCGGGATGGCCGAGTCCGGCACGGCGATGACCAGGTCGGCGTTCGCCGGATGCTCCCGGGCCAGCTCGCGGCCCATCCGCATCCGCGCCTCGTACAGCAGCCGGCCGCCGATGACGCTGTCCGGCCGGGCGAGATAGACGAACTCGAAGACGCACAGGTGCTCGCCGATGCCGTGGACCTCGGGACGCTCCGACCGGACGCCGTCCGCGTCGATGGTCAGGATCTCGCCGGCCTCGACGTCGCGAACGAACTGGGCGCCCATGGCGTCGAGCGCCGCGCTCTCCGAGGCGACGGCCCAGCCGACAGCGGCGCCGTCCGCCGCGAGGAGCCGACCCAGGGCCAGTGGCCGGAACCCCACCGGGTCGCGCGCGGCGACGAGTGCCGACTCGGTGAGCATCGTGAACGTGAAGGCACCCGTCGCCCGATGGAAGACCCGCGCGACGCGCTGCGCCCACGTGCGCCCGGGCGCATGCGCGACGAACCGCGCGAGCACCTCGGTGTCGGATGCCGTCACGAAATCGACGCCCTGCTCCGAGAGCTCGTCTCGCAGCCAGGCCGCGTTGGTGAGGTTGCCGTTGTGGCCAAGCATCAGCTCACCGAGATCGCCGTGGGCGTGCACCGGCTGGACGTTCGGCAGCGTGTTCGAACCGGTCGTGGAGTAGCGGGTATGGCCGATGGACGCGATCGCCACCGGCTCGCCCCCCCGGTCGCGTCCCTGCTCGAGCGCCTCGATCGTCTCGCGGTCGAAGACCTGGCTCACCAGCCCCAGGCGCTTGTGCAGGTGCAGCCCGGACCCGTCGGTGGTCGCGATCCCCGCCGACTCCTGCCCGCGGTGCTGGAGCGCGTGGAGGCCGAGATACGTGAGGCGTGCGACCGGCTGGCCCGGCGCCCAGATGCCGATGACCCCGCACTCCTCGCGTGGTCCGTGCGGCTCATACGTGCCGTCGGGGAGGACGGGCAGCTCGAGGATCGGCGCGGGGACTGAAGGCGTGGCGACCGGTGCCGCTGCGGCGGGCGGACCACTCCGGCGAACGACGGTCACAGTCCGCTCGAGGGTCGGGGCACGCTTCGCATGATACCCGGGACGCGACCCGGTATCGTGCCGGCAGGAGCGCGCCTCCGGGGCATCGACTCCCGGCCGTCCTGACGTACTGGGCAGGTACTGCACCCAACCGCACCCGGGCCCGTGGCGGCACACCAGGCTCGGTGCCACGCGGCAACTCCGGACCATCGGGCCATGGCGGCGCGGTACCCGCAGGGGCATGCTGCGCCTCGAAGAGACTGCCCCGACAACGCATTCACCCAGCACGAGGGACCAATGCTGCGACTGGTTCGAGCGCTCGGCTTTCTGGCTCCGCTGGCGGTCGCGGTGTGCGCGACCGTCGTCCTCGCGACCACGGCCGGCGATGGCGGCTCGGGCGGCGTCTCGCGAACCTTCATCTACCTCCTCGTCGCGATCGCCGCCATTGCCGGGATGACCTCCATGGCCCTCGCCGCCTGGAGCTACATGGGCTGGCGCCTGGGCCGGATCGCACGGGCCCTCGAGGCGACCCTCACCGACGACACGCCGGTGGTGCTCCGCGAGGCGGGGATTCCCGCCGAGCGCCGCCTGGCGCGTGCCTTCAACGCCGCTGCGGGTGCGTTCCTGCAGGTCGAGGCGCGGGCCACCCACGACCGGCTCACCGGCGTCGCGAACCGCGAGACCCTGCTCACCACCCTTGTCGCGGAGGTCGAGCGCGCCGTGCGCCACTACAAGCCGCTCTCCCTGGCCTTCATCGACCTCGATCGGTTCAAGCCGATCAACGACAGCTACGGCCACAACAGCGGCGACGCGGTCCTTCGCCAGGTGGCCGGCATCATCGCCGACAACGTCCGCCCCTCCGACCTCTTCGGCCGATACGGCGGGGAGGAGTTCATGCTCATTCTTCCCGAGACGACCCCCGACGAGGCGGTCGAGATGGCGGAGCGCGTCCGCAACCTTGTTGCGCAGACACCCCTGGTCATCGCGCACGAGCAGCGCATCCCGGTCACGATCAGCATCGGCGTCGCGGGGGGACGCGGCAGCATCCTCCAGGTCGACGCGCTGGTCGACCAGGCCGATGCGGCCATGTACGCCGCGAAGTCACTGGGCCGCAACCGCACCTACCGGTATCGCGAGCTCGACGAGAACGCGCCGGTCCGTCGCGCCCCCATCTCCGCCGAGCGACGGACCGCTGCCGCCGCCATCGGCCAGTGGGCGCACGACACCGCGACGGAGGCGCTCGCCTCGGTCCTGGCTCCCCAGCCGAACCACCGTGGGCGCCCATCGGACATGATCGCCTCGCTGGCCACCGGGATCGCCCTCGAGCTGGGGCTGCCTCGTGAGGAGATCGAGCGGGTTCGCATCGCCGCCCTGCTCCACGACCTCGGAAAGCTGGCCGTTCCGTCGGAGATCCTCGACAAGCCCTCGACCCTCTCGGACCGCGAGTGGCAGGCTGTCGGCGAGCACCCACGCATCGGGCAGGTGATCCTCGAGCAGGCCACGGGGCTGCGCGACGCGATCCCGGTGGTGCTCCACCACCACGAGCGGTTCAACGGGACGGGGTACCCGCACGGCCTGCGCGGCCAGGAGATCCCGCTGGGCGCCCGGATCGTGGCCGTTGCGGATGCCTACCACGCCATGGTCCACAAGCGCCCGTACAAGGGAGTGCTCACCCACGAGGAGGCGTTGGACGAGCTGCGCCGGAACGCCGGCACCCAGTTCGACCCCGAGGTGGTCGACACCTTCTGCGGCCTCTTCGCGGAGGGTGTGCCGCCCGACGGCCTCGACGAGGTGTACCGCCTCCACGAGCGGGCACGCGGCGGGCTCGAGCGCCTCGATGCCCATGCCGCTGCGCGGTTCCTGGGCGTGGACAAGCGTCCTCACGATCACGAGCACGAAGACGCACCCGGCGAGGAGCCCGCGGCGGAACGCACGCCACCGTCCCCAAGACGAAGGCGGGCCCGGAGCCGTCCTGCGCCGAATGTGCGCGAGGCAGCCGGATGACGCGTCGTCCGGCCGCGATCCTTCTCCTGGGAACCATCGCGGCGCTCGTCTGGGCGCCGCTGACGGTGTCCGCTGCCTCGCCCAAGCCATCGGTGAGCGCGGTCGTCGCGCCGGAGCCGTCTGGAGCGGCGATCGTCCCGGCCCCGACCGCGACGGCACCCACCGTCGCACCCTCGGTCGCCTCGGTCGCCACCCCAGCTGCCACGACCCGGCCCGTGGCCGGCGGCGACGCCACGACCATCGTGTCGTCCGGACCGATTACTGCCCGAGCGGTCGCACCGCCGCCCGGAGGCGACACGTCGCCCGCCTCGGCGAGACCGCTCGCCGCCGCCTCGCCGAGGGCGCCGCGGCCGAGCCCAGCCGCGGCCGATGCGTCCGCCACGCCGACGGCGCCCGCCACACCGGTGCGCGAAACCCTCTCGGCATCGATGCTGCTCACCCTGATCGGTGTCGCGGTCATCGCCATCCTGGGGGTCTTCTTCATGGTCCTCGGAGCCCGCGGGACCCGTGGAACGCCCCAGCTCGCAGGCACGGCGAGGAGGTCCCGTCCCCCACCACCCGGCCACGCAGACCCCGAGGATCCGAATGCGGTCCTGTCGCGCGCGGCAGAGGAAGCCATGACGGCACGGACCCTGCGTCGGGCACGGATCAGCCCTGCAGACGATCCGATCCTGCGCGCCATGGGCCTCGGGCCCGACGTGCCGCCGCCGAGCCGTCGGGACGAGAGCGGTCCACGAGACGGAAGGCCCGAGCCGGCCAAGCCCGGCGACCCGGAGGATCCAGCGGCGAACCGCTGAGAGCGCTGTTCAGAACTCCCGCTGCCAGGTCTCCGTCAGCGCTCCGAGCGACCAGTGCAGGGATGCGCCGCCCATCTCGACGATGAGGCCCGACCCGGTGGCCCGGCCCAGGCTGACCGCCGCGACCTCCGCGTCACGGGCCGCGACGCGGACCGCGTCGCCCGACCGCGTGGCGACGATGATCCGGCCGGCGCGCTCGCCATGGAGCGCCGCCTGGGGCCACGCGGCGGCGTCGGCCGGCAGCGTGATCGCGGCCCCCGTTCCCGAGGCGATCGCCAGTCGCGCCAGCGCCACGGTCAGCCCCCCGGTGGCCAGGTCATGGGCGCCGGTGACCAGCCCCGACGCCGTCAACCGCCCGAGGAGCGCGATGGCGCGCACCGCCGCCACGAGGTCGAGGGCTGGACGGCCACCGAAGGCACCTCGCCGCCAGGCGAGCTCCGACGCGGCGAGCGCCGACGGCTCCCAGGCCGGTGCGCCCAGGAGCCAGATCTCGTCGCCATTGGTCCAGCGCATGGGGACCGCCCGCGACCGATCGTCCAGGAGGCCCACCATCCCCACCATTGGAGCGGGAACAACGGGTCCGTCGGGCGTCTCGTTGTAGAGCGACACGTTGCCCGAGACGATGGGGAGATCCAGCGCGCGACACGCATCGGCCAGTCCCGCAACGGTCTCCGACAGGGTCCAGTAGCCCTCCGGTGTCTCGGGGGATCCAAGGTTCAGGCAGTTCGTGACGCCAATGGGGACCGCACCCGAGCAGGCGACGTTCGCGGCGCCTTCCAGCACGGCCGACATGGCGGCAAGCCGCGGATCCAGCGCCCCGAGGCGCCCGGGCCCGTCGAGCGAGACGGCGATGGCCCGGGCCGTTCCCTTGACGCGCAGCAGCGCCGCGTCACCGGCGCCCGGACCCACCAGCGTGTTCGTCCCGTTCATGTGATCGTAGCGACGCCAGATCGGCTTGCGGCTGCGCGCGTTCGCCCCTCCCAGCAGCTCCAGGAGCGTCGCGGGATCCGGCGGCTCCGCGGCCAGGGGGGCCAGGTCCTGCCCTCGCCGGCGTTCCAGCCCGGCCGGTGGCGCGGCGGGCAGGACGTAGCGGGGAGCCTCGTCGGCGAGCGCGGCGCCGGAGATGGCGCACACCGCCCTGCCGTTGGCTCGGGCCCGCACCAGCGGCTCCGCGATGACGCGACCGATGACCACCGCATGGAGCTCGTACTTCGCGAAGACGGCCTGAACCTCCGCCTCGCGGCCGGCGCGCACCACGATCAGCATCCGCTCCTGCGACTCGGAGAGCAGGACCTCGTAGGGGGTCATCCCCTCCTCGCGGCGCGGGACGAGGTCCAGGTCGACATCGGCGCCGCATCCCCCGCGGGCGCTGACCTCTGCCAGGGCGCAGGTCAGGCCGGCCGCCCCCAGGTCCTGCATCGCCACCACGGCGTCGGAGCGCGACAGCTCGAGGCAGGCCTCCATCAGGAGCTTTTCCATGAACGGGTTGCCCACCTGCACCGCGGGCCGGCGCTCGTCCCGGTCGGCCCCCAGCGCGGCGCTCGCGAAGCTCGCCCCCGCGATCCCGTCACGCCCCGTGTCCGACCCCACCAGGAGCAGGGCGTTGCCCGGACCGCCGGCGCGTGCCAGGGTGATCTCGTCGTGCCGGGCGATTCCCAGGCAGAGGGCGTTCACCAGCGGATTGCCGCTGTAGCTGGCGTCGAAGAAGAGCTCGCCTCCCACGTCGGGGATGCCCATGCAGTTGCCGTACCCGGCGATCCCGCCCACGACCCCGCCCAGCAGATAGCGGTTGCGGGTGGCGGTCGCGAGATCGGTCCGCCCGGACGCGTCGTCGGCGGGGTCGAGCGGGCCGAAGCGGAGCCCATTGAGGATCGCGACCGGTCGCGCCCCCATGGTGAAGATGTCACGGATGATGCCGCCAACGCCGGTTGCCGCGCCCTGGTAGGGCTCCACCGCGCTCGGATGGTTGTGCGACTCGACCTTGAAGACCACGGCCAGCCCGTCGCCGATGTCGAGCGCCCCGGCGTTCTCGCCCGGGCCCACCAGGACCCGCGTGCCGGTGGTGGGCAGGGAGGTCAGGAGGGCTCGCGAATGCTTGTAGGCGCAGTGCTCGCTCCACATGGCGCCGAACATGCCCAGCTCGACGGCGTTGGGCTCGCGGCCGATGAGCCGGACCACGGCCAGATATTCGTTCCCGGTCAGCCCGTGGCGCTCGTCGGGGATGGCGGGCTCCGTCGCGGAGGGCGCCGGGTCGCCGATCGTCGTCAGGCCTGCGGCCCCCCAACGGCCCGGTCGTGGCCGAGCTGCGCCACCGCGGCACCCGTCGCGATGGCCAGCGACGCGATGAGGAAGACGATTCCGCCCGCCCCGGTCACCGGCAGGCCAAGGCGATCGAGCCCGATCCCCGTTCCGACCAGCCCCACGGACAGGAGGAGGAGGCTCCGCTGCGGGACGCGGGGAATGAGATCCGGCGCGAAGACGACGACCAGCACGGCCAGCAGCACGATGGTGAAGAGCACGTTCATGCCACTCGCCAGGCCCCAGCCGCTCGTGTATCGGCCGCCGAGCACCCACGGCAGGAACATGGCGGCCACGGCCACCAGGGCACCGATGCCGACCAGCCAGTCGGACAGCAGGACGGGCACCGAGAAGATCCCGGCGGGACGCGGCCGTGCCGGCGGCTCCGCCGCCGGGGGTGCTCCGTCGGATGGGGACAGTGGCGACGGGGGCGCTGATGGCGGAGCCAGTGCGTCCGGGTCCGCCTCGGCCGCACGGTAGGCCGCGCCCCGGCGCCAGGGCGGGATCGGTTGCTCGCTCACCGGCTGCTCCCAGGCGTGCGTCGTCGACGCCGCGGGCGGAGGCGCGTCCGGGGCCAGCGAGGCGGATGGAGGCTGGACCGGTGTCGCGGCGGGGCTGGCCCAACCAGTCTCCTCGGCATCGGGTTCGCGATCGGCGGGCTCCTCGTCGCCGGCCGGCGTCCCGGTGGCCGACGCGGGCACGGGCGGCACCTCGGGCCAGTCCGGCGCGGGCGGCAGCTCAGGCTGGACGCCGGCGTCGAACGGCTGCCCGCAGGTGGGGCAGAAGAGCGCGTCCCCGTCGACCTCGGTCCCGCAGTGTGCGCAGATGCGGCTCATCCGGTCAGCTCCGCCCCAGCCGGGTGAGCCCGCCGATGAGGACGATGAGGGACGCGAGCAGGAAGATGATCCCGGCGGGGCTCATGTTCCGGAGCAGCGAAACGAGGTCGCCGTTCCAGCCGCCGGCCACCTCGACGACCACGAAGAGGACGGCCAGGCCCAGCGCCCAGAGCAGCGCGACCACGATGCCGGCGCGCTGGAGCTGGCCGGGCGCGGCGCGCAGGAAACCGGCAACCGCGAGGACCACGAGCAGCGCGATGAGGATGGGTGCGGCGGCGGCGAATCCGAAGTACGCCGTGTCGGCGAGTCCTCCTCCCACGCTCCCGTAGGCACTCCAGAAGGCGATGCCGTAGCCTCCCGGCGCGCCGAAGCTGCGGTCCCAGAGCGAGCCTCCGCTGTACGCGAAGGGAAGCAGCCAGGCGGTGACCAATCCGATGGCCGACACGATGAGGACGATCGGACCCAGCATGGCGCCGCCGCGCGGGGCGGCACGGCCCTCGACGGCCGTCGTGGCGGCCTGCGCCGGTACGCCAGGCGGTACGTATCCCGCCTCCGGCGCCGGCGCCGGCGCCACGCGGAGGTTGGCCCCGCAGTTCTGGCAAAACGCAACCCCGGCGCGGTTGTGGGTCCCGCAGCGCGGACACTGCTGGGTTCCCTCCGGTGCACTGGGTCGCTCCACGGTGGTCGCCACGCCGGCGGCCACGAGCCGCTGACCGCAGTTGCGGCAGAAGGCGACCCCCGGCCGATTCTCCGTGCCGCAGCGCGGACACTGGGTGCTCTCCCCCATGGGTGGCGTGGCCGGGACGGAGTGCGCGGCGGTCGGGGGGGACTCCGCCGCCGCCGGCGTCGCCGGAGCGGCGTAGGCCTCCGCCTCGCTCGGCGGCGGACCGGCCGTCTCGTCGCCAGCGTCGACGGGCGACGACGGCGCGTCGCCGGCGCCGGCCGGGATCGGCTCGGCGGCGGGCCAGTCGGCCGATGGCGACCCGACGCCGGCATTGACGGCCCCGGGCGGGGCCGTCTCGAACTCCTCGGCTGACCGCTCGTCGTCGGCAGCGTCGCCGGACTCCGGCTGCGGGATGCCGGGCTCGCGTTCCCGCTCGTCGTTCTGCATCTGGCTAGCCTCCGCTCCACGCGCTCGGAAACCGATCGATCATAGCCGACGCTCGGCGACCGCCGGCTGCGCGACCAGCCACGCGGCGAGCGATCGGAGCAGCCCGAGCCCATCGGCGCCGCCGAGCTCGGCCTCGGCTGCTCGCTCCGGATGCGGCATGAGACCCAGCACGTTGCCGCGCTCGTTCGCGATTCCGGCGATGGCGCGCGCCGAGCCGTTCGGGTTCGCATCAGCCGTCGCACGCCCATGGTCGTCGACGTAACGCAGGGCGACGCGTCCAGACCCCTCGAGCTCGTCGAGCGTGGCGTCGTCCGCGAAGTAGCGGCCCTCTCCGTGCGAGATGGGCAGCCGGATCAGGTCGCCGGGGCTGAACTCGCCGAGCCAGGGGGGGCTGCCCGCCGGCGCCTCGACACGGAGGCGCTGCCAGTCGCACCGGAACTCGAGATGATCGTTGCGCAGCAGGACGCCGGGAAGCATGCCTGCCTCGCAGAGGATCTGGAAACCGTTGCACGAGCCCATTACCGGACCGCCGCGCGCCGCGAGGTCTTCCACGGCCGCCATCACCGGGCTGAAGCGGGCGATGGCGCCGGTGCGAAGGTGATCGCCGTGCGCGAATCCACCGGGCAGCACCACCGCGTCCGCGTTGCCCAGCGAGGTCTCCGTGTGCCAGACAAGGCGTGCGTCCCAGTCGAGGAGGTCCGCGACGTGGATGAAGTCGCGCTCCGACCAGGTGCCGGGGAAGACCACCACCGCGATGCGGGGGACGCTCATGCGAGGCGAGACTCCTCCACCGGCTCGCCGATTGCGCGCAGCTCGAAGGTGGCGATCTCCATCACCGGGTTCGCGAGCAGCCGGCGGCACATGGATCCCACGGCGGTGCGCGCGGCTGCGACGTCGGCCGCTTCGAAGGTGACCTGCAGCAGCGTGCCGTGACGGACACCCTGCACACCATCGAACCCCAGGGCACGCAGGCCGCCGGCGATCGTCAGTCCCTCGGGATCGGCGATCCCCGGCCGAAGCTGGACGCGAACCTCCGCGAGCCATTGCACTAGTCGGTCGCCCCTGACGCCGCCCACGGCTCGCCGGTGATCCGCTCGTAGGCGGTCACATAGCGATCCCGGGTGCCGAGGATCACGCCCTCGGGGAGCAGCGGCGCCGGCGGCTCCTTGTTCCAGCCGGAGTCCGCGACGAAGTCGCGGACGAACTGCTTGTCGAACGATGGCGGGCTGGCGCCCGGATGGTACTGGTCCACGTCCCAGAATCGGCTGGAATCCGGCGTGAGGACCTCGTCGATGAGGGCCAGCTCGCCGTCGATCCAGCCGAACTCGAATTTCGTGTCGGCGAGGATCAGGCCCACGGCCTCGGCACGCTCCGAACCGGCGCGATAGACCGCCAGGGTCCGCTCCTCCAGCTGGCGCGCCAGGTCGGCCCCGACCATGTCGGCGAGCTGGTCGCGGGTGATCGTCTCGTCGTGGCCCACCTCGGCCTTCGTTGACGGCGTGAAGATCGGCTCCGGCAGTCGGTCCGCCTCCCGGAGACCCGGGGGCAGGCGGTGACCGGCGACGCCTCCCGTACGCTGGTACTCGGCCCAGCCGGACCCGGCCAGGTAGCCGCGCACGACGCACTCGGCGTCGATGCGTTCGGCGCGCTGCACGAGCATCGTCCGTCCCTCGAGCTGGGGGGTGCGCGCCCCCGGCGGCATGTCCGCCGAATCGGCCGAGAGGAAATGGGTGCGGCCCAGCGGCGCCAGGAGGCCGAACCAGTAGGCGCTCAGCATGGTCAGCACCCGGCCCTTGTCCGGTATGGGCTGGTCGAACACGACGTCGAACGCGGAAAGCCGGTCCGTGGCGACCAGCAGGAGCCGCTCGTCGTCGACGCGATACGTCTCGCGCACCTTTCCCGAGTGGATGCGCTCCAGGCCGTCCACGGCCGATCGGAGCATGGTCACGGCATGTCCTCCGTTTCACCTTCTGAGTCGGGTGGGGCCCCGGGGTGCTGCTGCACCCGCTCGGCGATGTCGAATCCGTCCGGGCCGATGCGGAGGCGACGTCGGGCCATCGCCTCCACGCGGTCCAGCAGGGCGAGCACCACAAGGATGAGCAGGGTGCCGACCAGCGCGAGGACGTACAGGCCGGCCCCGGTCGCCATGCCGACCGCGGCGACCGCCCAGAGCGACGCGGCCGTCGTCAGCCCGCGGATGTGTCCCCGGTACTGGAGGATGGTGCCGGCACCGATGAAGCCGATGCCGGTGACGATCTGGGCCGCGATGCGGGTGGGATCAGTCGACTCGTGGTAGAAGCCATAGGCGGAGACGATGGCGAACAGGGCCGCGCCCAGGGCCACCAGGCTGTGGGTCCGGAACCCGGCCGGCTGCCGGTGCAGCTCCCGTTCGAAGCCGATGATCGCGCCCAGCCCCAGCCCCACGACCAGGCGCAGGGCGAGCTCGACCTGGGCCTGCAGCGAGAGCGAGGGGTTGAAGATCAGGTCCACCGACGATCGGTCTCCTCCGATGGCTGGTCCGGCGCGTCCGGTCCACGCGAGTCCAGGTCCGCGAGCTCGAGCGACCACCACGCCGATGCCCATCCGTGCAGCGCACCGCCGGCCGCGACCAGGCACAGCCAGATCGCCACGAAGCCTACCAGCAGCAACGGCATCCAGGCCTCCCCAAGATGCCCGCCGGCCATGGCCCTCCCGATCGGACGCCAGAGGAGCTCCAGCCCGAACCAGCTCGCCGCCAGCCAACCGGCCAGGACGACGAGGGTCGTGATCGCAAGGCCCAGGCGTCGCACCGGGTGCCGGACCACGGCGCCGGCCCCGACGGCGATGGCAGCCGCGAGCGAGCGACGCGGGAGGCCCACGGCGGCCCGTTGCGCCGCAGCCCCGAAGGCGACGCCGACCAGGGCAGCCGCGGCGGCCACCGCGAGCTGGGGCCATACGTCCCGCGCGATTCGGACGACCAGCGGCCCGCCAATGTCCGGCGACTGGTACTCACCCGGGGCGACGGCCACGATGCCGAGCGCCGTCAGCCCCAGGGCGGCGAGGGCCGGCAGGGCCGCGACCACCTGCACGACCCACAGGCGAGCGGCAGCGTCGTCCAGCGAGCGTGGGGAACCGTCGCGTCGCAGGACCCGGTCGATCGTGCGTTGCAGGGCGGCTTCTCCACTTGCGATGAGGATCGAGGCCGCGATGACGACCAAACCCGCTGATCCGATCAGCAGCACGATGTTGAGCGGGTAGCTCGCCGAGCTGGCAAGGCCGGCACCGAAGAAGGCCAGGTCGCCCGGGGTCGGGATGGAGATCACGGCCAGCAGGAACGGGAGCCAGCCCAGGAACGCCACGGAGGCCAGCCCGCCCGGGACCCACAGCTCGGCGCGATCGGCCGCGATCCCGGCTGCCGTGACCGCGTTGCGCACCCAGCCGCGTCGGGGTGCGGGCAACCGGACCCGGGCACCGTGGTCGTCGAGGGCCACTCTAGTCGTCCGACTCCTCCAGGCCCAGGGCGCGATAGGTCGTGGTGATCCCGGCCAGGTGATGATCCAGGTCCATGGCCCGCCCGATCTCATCGGCCGTGAGCCACTCGGCGATGCCGGCATCGGCCATCAGGGCCTCGCGGAACGAGCGGTCGCCGCTCCAGGCCCGCTTCGCCACTCCCTGGACGAGGCGGTAGGCGGCCTGCCGGTCGGCGCCCCTGGCGACCATCCGCAGGAGGAGCGCCTCGGAGTAGACCATGCCGCCCAGGAGCTCCAGGTTGGCGAGCATGCGATCGGCGTCCACCTCGAGGCCGTCCAGGATGTCCGCGGTGGTGCGCGAGGCATAGGCCGCCACGCCCAGGGCACGCTCGAAGACGAACCGCTCCGTCGAGCTGTGGCTGATGTCGCGCTCGTGCCAGAGCGCCATGTTCTCGAACCCGACCAGGGCATCGGCGCGCAGCAGGCGGGCGAGACCGGTCACCCGTTCAGCGAGGACCGGGTTTCGCTTGTGCGGCATGGCGGATGACCCCTGCTGGCCCGCACCGAACGGCTCGAACGCCTCGCCGACCTCCGTCCGCTGGAGATGACGGATCTCGGTGGCGATGCGCTCCAGCGTCCCGCCCAGGATCGCCAGCGTCGCCAGCAGCTCCGCGTGGCGGTCGCGGCTCACGACCTGGGTCGACGCCGGATCGGGGCGCAGGCCCAGCCCGGTGAGGACGAAGGCCTCGACCGCCGCGCTGACGTTGGCATGGGTCCCGACGGCTCCGGAGATCTTGCCCACCGCGATGCCCTCGCGGGCCCGCGCCAGGCGATCGGCATCGCGGCGCAGCTCCGCGTACCAGCCCGCGACCTTGAAGCCGAAGGTGATCGGCTCGGCGTGAATCCCGTGCGAGCGGCCAACCATGGGGGTGGCGCGGTACTGGAGCGCCATGCGGTGCGCCACCTCGGCGAGCCGCGCGAGCTCGGTCTCGACGACGGCGGCGGCATCGCGCAGCTGGACCGCGGTGGCCGTGTCGAGGACGTCGGAGCTGGTCAGCCCGAAGTGCAGCCAGCGCCCCTCCGGCCCCAGCCGCTCGGTGACCGAGCGCAGGAATGCGATGACGTCGTGCTGGCTCTCGCGCTCGATCTCGTGCGCCCGCTGCATATCCACGGCTGCGTCTGCCGTGGCGGCCCGGATGCGCTCCCAGTCGTCGGAGGGGACGACCCCCGCCTCATGGAGCGCCTCGACGGCGAGGAGCTCGATGCGAAGCCAGAGCTCGAGCTTGCGCTGCTCGCTGAACGCTGCACGCAGCTCGGGGAGCGCGTACCGATCGATCACGCCGGGGGCACCTGTCCGCGGCAGATCCGACGGTGCTCGCTGACCCGGTACCCGCTCATCCGGCCCTCGTCACCCGGCCCGCGGGTCGATCCGCAGCGCGGCTCCGCCGGCCTGCTCCGCGCGGAACGACGCAACCCGGTCCGCGAGATCCGGATCGGCCAGGGCCAGGATTCGCGCTGCGAGATGTCCGGCATTCTTCGCGCCGGCCGATCCAATGGCAACGGTCGCCACCGGGACGCCGGGCGGCATCTGGACCACCGCGTAGAGCGCATCGGCTCCGCCCAGTGCGCCACCGTCGAGCGGCACCCCGATAACCGGCCGCGCCGTCATCGAGGCCAGGACCCCCGGAAGGTGAGCAGCCAGCCCTGCCGCCGCGATGAAGACCCTGGCTCCGCCGGCCTCCGCCTCGCGCACGTACCCGGCGAGGGTGTCCGGCTGGCGATGGGCGCTGATGACGCTCGCCTCCCAGCCGATCCCGTACGCGTCGAGCACGTCGAAGCAGCCGCGCAGGGTCGGAAGGTCGGATTGCGAGCCGCAGATCACGGCGACGGGGGGTGCGGCGGTCATCGGGGCTAAGAATACCCACTACGATGGGACCGGTATCGGCCCGTCCCGCCCGGGCAGCCGGAGCTCTACCGGATCGCACGAGGAGTCTCGCCGTGAGCCAATCCCAGGGTCGGTCGCATCGCCACCGGCATCCTGTGAACCAGGCCATGATCGACAACGCCCCAACCGGAGCCAGGATCGCCGATGCGGTGACCAGCTTCATGGGGAGCTGGCGGTTCATCATCCTCCAGACGGTCATCGTGCTGGTCTGGATCAGCGGCAATGTCTACCTGCTCTTCCACTTCGACCCGTACCCCTTCATCCTTCTCAACCTGGCCTTCTCGACGCAGGCCGCCTACGCCGCGCCCCTCATCCTGCTGGCCGGCAATCGCTCCGCCCAACGGGACCGGCTCACGCTGGAGCACGCGGCCGCCGAAGCCGATGTCGAGGAGCGGCAGAACGAGGACCTCCTCCAGGGGAATCGCGAGATCCTCCAGCACATCGCCGCGCTCGAAGAGCGGATCCTTGGCCTGGAGCAGCGGATCGTGGCCATGCTCGCCAACAATCCCGCGAGCGGCTCTTCCGGCGCCGACGCGAAGGGCTAGCCCGCCGGCGACGCTCCCCGCGCCGATGGCGCCGCAACCTCGCGGAGGGCAATGTCCGAGCGGGAGAGGCTTCCCTCCAGCGCGCATCCGGCAACCCCGCGGTAGGCGGCCGCCCGGGCGGCACCCAGGTCGTCACCACGCCCGACGAAGGTGACGACGCGACCCCCGCTCGAGACATACCCGGAGCCGTCGCGCGCCGTCGCGGTGTGGAAGCAGAGCAGGTTTCCGTCGTCCGCCACCGACGTCGGATCGGCGCCGCCCAGGCTGCGGCCCGCGATCGGGTGCCCGGGGTAGCCCTCCGAGGCGACCACGACCCCGACCGCCGCGCCGGAGCGCAGCCCGAAGGACCCGGCTAGTGCGGCCCGGTCGCCGGTGGCCACGCCCAGCAGTGCCGACGCCAGGTCGCCGTCGAGCAGGGGCAGGAGGACCTGCGCCTCCGGGTCGCCGAAGCGGGCGTTGAACTCGAGGACCGCGGGGCCTCCGTCGGTGAGCATCAGCCCGGCATAGAGCACGCCGCGGTACGGGTGCCCATCGCGGGCCTGGAGCCAGGCGATGGGCTCGAAGACGCTGGCCACCACGTCGTCGAGCGCCCTGCTGCCAAACCAGGGGACGGGCGCATAGGCACCCATGCCCCCGGTATTCGGCCCGGCGTCGCCGTCGCCCAGCCGCTTGTAGTCGCAGACGGCACCAATGGGCACCACCTCGGTACCGCTGACCAGGGCGAAGGCAGAGACCTCGCGTCCCCGCAGGCGCTCCTCGAGGACGAGCTGGGCCCCGGGCCGAGCACCGTCCAGCAGGGCGTGGATCGCCGCCTCGGTCGCGGCGAGATCCGCCGGCACCACGACGCCCTTCCCCGCCGCGAGCCAGTCCGCCTTCACCACCAGGCGCCGACCCTGGGCGTCGAGCGCGCGGGCATGCTCAAGCGCCTCGTCCACCGTCGTGCACGTGCGCCACGCTGCGGTGGCGATCCCCGCGCGACCCATCTGCTGCTTGGCGTAGGCCTTGGACGACTCGAGCCGCGCCGCGCCACGGGTGGGGCCGAAGACCGGGATGCCAGCCTGCGCCAGGGCATCAGCCACGCCGGCCGCAAGCGGTGCCTCCGGACCCACCACCACGAGGTCGTATCGCTCGCGCGAGGCATGTCGCGCAACGGCGACCGGATCGATCGGGTCGAGGTCCGGAACCATCTCCGCCACCGCCGGCGTACCGCCGTTGCCCGGAGCGACGCGGATCCTGCGGACGTCGGGATCGCGGGCCAGCCGCCATGCGAGGGCGTGCTCGCGACCGCCCCCGCCCAGGACCAGGACCTCCAGCCCGCCCATCGGGTGGGCTACGGAGAGGCGGACGGCGCGGCCGAGGCTCCCGGCGACGCGCTGGGCGACGGGGCCGGGGTGCCGACCAGCTGGGCCAGCGCGTCGAGGACCTGGTTCATCTGGTCGATCTTCGCCTGGTAGGTGCCGAGGTCACCGGCCTTGAGCGCCGTCTGGGCATCGGCGTACAGCTGCCGGGCCTGGGCCACCAGGCTCGGTGCGTCCCCGGTGACCTGCCCGCCGTTGCCACCACCCTCGGGCGGCGGAACGCTCGACTCGCCCAGGATCTGGGAGAGCGCCTGGTCCAGGGTGTCGGCGAAGGCGACCTTGCTCTGGGTGGCCAGGATCACCCGCTTGAACTCCGGCTGGGCGGTCGAGGTCGACTTCAGGAAGATGGGTTCCACGTAGATGATGGAGTCACCCATGGGCAGGACCAGCAGGTTCCCGCGCACCACGCTCGAGCCTGCCTGCGACCACAGCGTGAACTGCGCGGAGACGGTGCTGTCCTGGTTGATGCGCGACTGGATCTGTGCCGGCCCGAAGGTGCTCGTGTCGGAGGGGAAGCGGAACGCGATGCGCTGGCCATAGGCCCCCGGATCCATGCGCGCCGCGACCCAGGCGATCATGTTGTTTCGGCCCTGGGTGACCATGGGCTGGATGAGGACGAACTCCGCTTTGCTCTCGCCCGGGAGCTTCATGATCACGTAGTAGGGCTCCACGACCTGCGACTGGCCGGAGACGTCGTTTCCCTGCGTGGCGAGCGCCCATCGGTCCTGCTTGGAGTAGAGCGTCTCCGCGCCGGAGTCATTGGCGCTGACGTGGTAGAGCTGGTACTGCTCGTTCTGGGCGGTGAACAGGTCCTCTGGGTAGCGCAGGTGTGCCCGCAGATCGGCGCTCATCGAGTCGAGGGACTTGAACAGGCCCGGGAAGATCTTCGCCCATGCGTTGACGATCGGATCGGTGGGATCCGCGATATAGAAGCGGATCGACCCGTCGTAGGCGTCGATGACCACCTTGACGCTGTTCCGCACGTAGTTCATGCCGTTGAAGAGCGTGCCGTCGAGGGGCTGGGCGTCCGGGTAGCGGTCCGAGCTGGTGTACGCATCCCAGATCCAGAGCAGCTTCCCCTCGGCGCTGACCAGGTAGGGATCGTGGTCGTAGCTCAGGAAGGGGGCGATGGCCTGGACACGCTCCTGGAGCGTGCGGCGGTACAGGATCTGCGAGGCATCGGTGAGCTGGTTGCTGATGAGCAGGTTGAAGTCGCCGAACTTGAGCGCGTACAGGAGCCGGTTGAAGAAGCCGCCGACACCGACACCGGTGCTGCCCTTCCAGGTGGTGGTCGCGTTCTGGTTCTCGCCCACGGGGTAGTCGAACTCCGCGGTCTGGGTGCCGGTGACCACGTAGCTGCTCTCCGCCGTGCCGAAGTAGATGCGCGGCTCGCCCACGGGGAGCTGGCCCTGCTGGTTGATGCCGCTCACCAGATAGTCGGGCTGACCCTCTGCCGTCACCGCGTTGACCGGGACGGCGACGATCCCGTAGCCGTGGGTGTAGAAGAGATGCTCGTTCGTCCAGGTCTGACCCCCGGACAGGGAAAGCTCGCGGCCGGAGAGCATCACCTGGCGCTCCGCGTTGTTCAGCGTGTAGCGGTCGATGTCGACGTCCTGGAACTGGTAGTAGCTGCGCAGGTTCTGGGTCTGGCTGATGGTGTCGAGCAGCGGGCGGTAGTCCCACAGCCGGACGTTCTGGAGCGTCGTGGCGTTGTCGGTGAAGAGCGCGCGGGTGGGTGTCTGGGACCCGGTGAACGTCTTCTGGGTGATGCTGTCCAGCGCGAACGCCTTCTGGGTGGCGGCGATGTTCGCCGCGATCTGCGGCCGCTCCAGGGACAGCTCGTTGGGGGTCACCTGGATGTTCTGCACGAAGGCCGGGTAGATCCCGCCCACCGCGAGGGACAGGACGACCCACCCCGCCGCGGCGATGCCCAGCAGCCAGAGGGTGCGGAACCAGGTGTTGGCCAGGACCAGGACCGCGGCCAGCACGGCGACGACGGTGAGGATCACGTAGGCGGGTTGCTGCGCGTGGAGGTCGGTGTAGCTGGCCCCCACCAGGCCCGCGCCCATGCCCCGGGTCGAGTAGCTCAGCTCGGCGATGTCCAGCTGGTAGCCCGCCGCGGTGACCAGCAGCAGCAGCGCGCCCAGGATCGCCAGATGGGCGCGAACCGGGCGCGAGAGGCGGAACTGCCAGCGCAGCGCCCCGCCGGCGTAGGTCCCTGCGCTGAGCAGGAGGATGGCGATCAGCGATGCCACGCCCCACGCCTGGAGGAAGCGCCAGAACGGCAGGCCGAAGACATAGAAGCCGATGTCGTGGCCGAAGTGCGGATCCGTCGTGCCGAAGGAGCCGCCGTTGAGGAAGAGGAGGATCTGCTGCCACTCGCCGCTCCAGGCCGCGGCGCTGATGAGCGCCATGAGGAGGGCCAGGACGACGAGGCCGATGGTGATGGCTCGTGACGCGTCGGGAAGCTCCATGGTTCCCATCCGGCGCACCGGCACCCGTGGCGCGATGCGCCGCGCCACGCCAATCGAAACGATGGCGGGGATGGCGAAGAACAGGTAGCCGAGCACGAAGAAGCCCACCTGGGCGACCAGTCGCGTGCTGAAGACGCCGCCGAGACCCAGGGCGTTGAACCACTGGAGGTCGGTCAGGATGTCGACCGCTCCGCCCGCCAGGGCCAGGAGGATGACGATGGCCACGAGGCCCAGCCCAAGGAGGATCCAGCGCCGGTATCGGCTCCAGTCTCCCCACTCGCTCCAGTCGGCGCCGGCCCACGGGCCCCCGAACGAGCCTCCGCCGGCGCCGCCTCCTCGACCCGCGCCGCCCGGTCGCGATGCTCCCGGCCGAGGGCCGCCCTGCCGCGGGCCGCGGCCCCGGATCGGGGTCGGGTCGTCGGGATCGGGACCGTCATCACCCCTGCCGGGGGTCGGGCCGCCGTTCGTCCGGGGCGGCAGCGGGCGGCCCTCCCGACGGGCGTCCTGCTCCTGCTGACGGCGCTGCAGATCCTGGAGAAGCTTGTCGAACCAGCTGGACATCGTCCCGAATCCTAGTCGTTCTCGATGCGGCGGGCGCTCGGGAGATGCCCCGCGTCGATGTAGACGATGAGCAGGACCGCCGTCCCGAGCAGTGCCAGCGCCACCGCCAGGAGTCCCGCCAGCCACCGCGCCTGGCCATCGTTGACGGCCGCCAGCGCGGAGGCACCGGCCGCGACCAGGCTGGCCCCGGCGGCCAGCAGCGCCCCGATCGCGCCGCGCAGGCGAACGAGCTGGCGCCCCGCAAGCATCGAGAGCGCGCCCACGGCGAGCCCGAACGGGAAGAAGAACGGCGCGAGGAGGGCTGCGCTCGCCGCGATCAGCAGCCCCGCCGCCACCGTGAGCCAACCTGCGGCGGAGAGCCGGCGCCGAGCCCGCCGGGCGCGCCGCAGTCCGTCGGGCGCCATGGTCGTGGCGCCGCCTACTCCCACTCGATGGTGGCGGGAGGCTTGGAGCTGATGTCGTAGACGACGCGGTTGACGCCCGGGACCTCGTTCACGATCCGCGAGCTGATGCGTCCCAGCACCTCGTACGGCAGCCGCGCCCAGTCGGCGGTCATCCCGTCGTCGGAAGTGACCGCGCGGATGGCAACCACGTTGGCATAGGTGCGTCCGTCGCCCATCACCCCCACGGTCTGGACCGGCGTGAGGATGGCGAACGACTGCCACAGGGACCGATACAGTCCGGCCGCCTTGACCTCGTCGATCACGATCCAGTCCGCCTCGCGCAGCGTCTCGAGCCGCTCCGAGGTCACCTCGCCGATGATCCGGATGGCGAGCCCGGGCCCCGGAAACGGCTGCCGCTGGACCATCGCCTCCGGCAGGCCCAGCTCCGTGCCCACCGTGCGCACCTCGTCCTTGAACAGGTAGCGCAGCGGCTCGATGAGGCTGAAGCGCAGGTCGGCGGGGAGGCCGCCCACGTTGTGGTGGGTCTTGATCTTCACCGCGGCCTTGGTCTCGGCGGTCTTCGACTCGATCACGTCGGGGTAGAGGGTCCCCTGCACCAGGAAGTCGATCTCCCCCAGCCGGCCGGCCTCCTCCTCGAAGACGCGGATGAACTCGTCGCCGATGATCCGCCGCTTCTCCTCCGGGTCGGTGACCCCAGCCAACCGTCGGAGGAAGCGCTCGCGGGCGTCGACCATCACCAGGCGCATCCCCAGGTTCTGCTCGAACGTCGCGCGCAGGAGCTCCGACTCCCGCTTGCGCATGAGCCCGTGGTCGACGTAGATGCAGGTCAGCTGCTCACCGATGGCCAGGTGCACCAGCGTGGCCGCCACGGCCGAATCCACGCCGCCGGAGAGGGCGCAGATCACCTTCCCGTCGCCCACCCGCCCGCGCACCCCGGCGACGGTCTGGTCGATGAACCCCGCGGAGGTCCAGGTCGGTCGCGCGCCAGCAATCCCCACGATGAAGTTGCGCAGGATCTCGCGCCCGGCGGGCGTGTGGACCACCTCGGGATGAAACTGGATGCCGTACAGGTTGCGGTTCGGGTCGGCCAGGCCCGCGTAGGGCGTGGAGTCGGTCTGCGCGGTCGGGACGAACCCCTCGGGCGGGCGGAGGATCGAGTCGCCGTGGCTCATCCAGACCGGCTGCTCGCGGTCGACGCCATCGAACAGCCCGCCCTCGCCGGTGATCGTCACCGATGCCGGTCCGTATTCCCGGCGGGTGGCGGGAGCGACCTCGCCCCCCAGGTGGAGCGCCATCAGCTGCAGCCCATAGCAGATCCCCAGGACTGGAATGCGCCCGGCCCAGAGCGCGGGATCCGCCTGCGGCGCGCCCTCGTCATAGACCGATGCCGGCCCGCCTGAAAGGATGATCGCCTTTGGCTTCCGGCGCTCGATCTCCGCCCACGGCGTGTCGTGCGGCAGGAGCTCGGAGTAGACGTGAAGCTCGCGGACCCGGCGGGCGATGAGCTGGGCGTACTGCGATCCGAAGTCCAGGACGACCACGGTGTCCGGCTCGGGCGGAATCGCATCGAGGCGAGAGGGGGGCGGGGCATGGAGTGCCGTCTCGAGGTAGGCCTCGACCTCGGCGTCATCGGGTGCCAGGACCCGATGCCCGGCGTTTGCGGGCTCGCCGTGGACGGTCCGCCCGCGCTCGCGGCGGCTCGGCTCGGTCGGGCCGGCATCCTCCGTCACGGCGAGTCCGGCTCCTCGAGCATGAAGAGCTCGACGAAGGAGCGGCAGCGTCCGTCCGGGGCGAACTCCATGCGGAACACGTTGTGGTAGACCTCGTCCGGCTGCGCGCTCCCGTGGAGATAGCGGCTCGTCCCCACGGCCACCCCGCGGTCGCCGTCGACGGCCCAGGGCTCGTACTGCGCTTCCCAGGTGCCCGGAGCATCGGGCTCCTCCAGCCACCACGCGAGGATCGCGTCGCGGCCACGGAGGATGCGGTGGGCGCCGTAGGGACGCCATCGGTACTCCGCATCCGGGGTGAAGAGCGCCTCGATGGCGGCGCGGTCGTTCGTGCGCCAGGCCTCGACGTACCGGTCCAGCCAGGCCTGCAGGTCCGCGCGGTTCATCCGTTGCCTCCGGTGAGCTCGAGCCGGATGCGCGCCAGGGCCGTCGCGCTGGGCGCCGCGGGGAACGGGGAGCGGCGCACGGCCTCCGCCTCGTCCAGGCGATCTTCGACCAGGGAGCGGCCGAGGCCCGCGAGGATGGCCAGGTCGGACGCCTGGCGATCGGCGAAGGCGCGGTCGCCCACGCTCCCGTGACCGGGCACCACCGGGCCGTTCACCAGCGTCGAGAGGCGCAGCGCGGTCGCCGCCCAGGCGATCGGATAGGCGTCACCGAACCCCGGCGCCGCATCGTTCTCGAGCAGGTCGCCGGCGAAGAGGACGTTGGCGTCGGGGACGACGATGATGACGTCGTTGTCGGTGTGGCCGCGACCCAGGTGGCGGAGCTCCAGCTGGCGGTCGTCGAGGTCCAGGATCGCGGCATCGGTGAACGTTCGGTCCGGCGGCGTGAACGCCACCTCGTCGAGCTCCTCGGCGAGGGATGGCTCCGCGTCACGGATCTGCCGCCGCTTGTCCGCCGAATCGGAGGCGACCCGCTCGGCGCACCGGACATGGCCCCACCTCGCCACGTCGGCGAACCGGCCGTTGCCCCAGGTGTGATCCCAGTGATGGTGCGTGTTGACCACCGCCACGACCGGCTGGCGGGTCAGCGCCGCGAGGTCCTCGCGCAGCTCGTCGGCCCGGCGGTGCGAAGCGCGGGTGTCGACGATCGCGACCCCATCGGCACCCAGCACGGCACCCACGTTCTGGTCGAACGGTTCATCGTTCCAGGTCCGGTAGCGGCGCACGAAGACGCGGTCGCCGACCTCGCGCCAGACCTCGCTCACGCCTTGGGTTCGCGCATGTACAGCTCGGTGAACGCGCGACAGCGCCCGTTTGGCGCGAACTCGAGCAGGAAGACGTTGTGATACGTGCGCTCTTCCTTGTCGCTCTGCGCACGGTACCGGCTGTAGCCGAGGGCCACGGCGCGGTCGCCGTCCACCGCGAACGGCTCGTAACGGGCATCCCAGCTGTTCGGCTCGTCGGGATTCTGCAGCCAGGCGCCCGCGATCGCGGATGAGCCCCTGACCACGTCATCCTCACCGCCGTACGGATGGAAGCGATACGCCGCGTCCTCCGTGAAGAGCGCCTCGATCGGACCGCGCTCGTTCGCACGCCAGGCCGCGACGTACCCGTCCAGCCAGGCCTGCACCGCCCCTCGTTCCACTGGTCCTACTCCTTCCCGGCGAGCTGCCAGGACTTGCCCTCGGTGGCGATGGCGGGGGCGATGACCATCTCGACGCTGTGCATCTCGCGGATGGTGCGAGCTCCCAGGGAAGCCATCGACTGGCGCAGGGCCCCCACCAGGTTCTGGGTGCCATGGGTGGTGGCCGACGGGCCGAAGAGGATCTGGTCCAGGGGCAGCCGCTCGCCCATCCGGATCCGCGTGCCGCGCGGCAGCGTGGCCGATGGAGCGGCCATTCCCCAGTTGAAGCCGCGACCGGGTGCCTCGAGGGCTGCGGCGAAGGGCGAGCCGAGCATGACCGCATCGGCGCCCGAGGCGATGGCCTTGGCCATGTCGCCGCCGGTCTTCATCCCTCCGTCGGTGATCACCGGCACGTAGCGACCGGTCTCGTCCGCGAAGCGGTCGCGCGCGGCCGCGACCTCCAGGGTCGCACTCACCTGCGGCACCCCGATCCCCAGCACCTCCCGGGTCGTGCAGGCCGCTCCGGGGCCGACGCCCACCAGGATCGCCGCTGCGCCCTGGTGCATGAGCTGGTAGGCGGCCTCGCCGCTCACCGTGTTTCCCACGAGCACCGGGATCTGCAGCCCGCCGGTCAGGTCGGCGAGGGAGAGGACGCGCCCGGAGGTCGAGATGTGGCGGGCGCTCGAGACCTGGGACTGGACGAGGAAGAGGTCGGCCCCGGCCGCGGCCGCGAGCTCGGCGTGATGCCAGGCGGCGGCAGGGGTGGTGGCCACCGCGGCGACCCCGCCCTGCGCCTTGACCCGGGTGATGAGCGCGCCGATGAGCTCGTCACGGACGGGCGCCTCGTACGCCTCCGCGAGGAGATGCGCCGCCTGCTGCGGGGTCTCCGCCGCGGCGACCCGCTCGATGATCGGGCCCGCGTCCTCGTAGCGCGTGTAGAGCCCTTCGAGATTGATGAAGGCCACGCCGCCGGCGGTGGTCATTCGCACCGCGAAGTCGGGGTTCGCCACCGCGTCCATGGCTGCGGCAATGAACGGGATCTCCAGCCGGCGCCCGGCGATCTCCACGGCGAGGTCGACCTCCGCCGGATCGACGGTCACCGCGCCGGGGACCAGCGCCACCTCCTCGAAGCCGTAGGCGCGCCGCAGCCTCGACTCCACCGCATCGGCCGCCCGGCCCCGCTGCTCGATCAATCAGGACCTCCTCGTCGGAAATGAAAACGCCCCGCGGCCGGCTCGATGCCGCGCGGGCCGGGGATCGCCGGGTCGGAAGACTGCTCGGACCGGATGCACGGCGTTGGCGATGCGAATCGTGGGCCGGAGTATAACCCGGCGCCCCGGCCGGCTATCCAGGCTGGGCGGCCTTCAGCGACCCTCGTTCGTCCGATTTCGTTCCGCGCCGATCCATCTCCGCCCAGACGGGGAAGATAAACGGCACCAGCGTTGTGGCGAAGTAGATACCCGCCGCGATCCACAGGGTTCCCACCAGCCCAATGGCCTCCGCCAGGCCCCCTCCAAGGATCGGCCCGATGGGGATGCCGGCCCAGGCCAGCGCACCGATCGCGCCCAGAACCCGCGCCTGCAGGTGCCGCGGCACGCGCTCGAACTCAACCGCGCCGAGGATGGGATTGATGCTGCCGGCGCCGAAACCGGCCAGGAAACCGATGACGAGCATCGGCTCCACGCTGCTCAGCAGCGCCATGGCGGCGATGCGCGGCCCGCCCACCACCAGGAAGCCCACGCCGTACACCCAGCGCCTCGGAAGGTGCGGCGCCAGCCAGGTGAGGGTGGCGTTGCCGGTCACGGCGCCCAGGCCGAATGCGCCCGAGATGAGGCCGATTCCCACCGGGCTGCCCAGCCGCTCCGCTCCCCACAGGGGCATGAGCACGGATCCGATGGCGGCATCGATCAGGTTGGTCACCAGCACCATGAAGGCGATGCCCAGCAGCAGGCGGTCGCCGCGAAGGTGGCGGAATCCCTGGCCCAGCCGGGCGAGATAGCCGGCCCCGAGCTCCTCCGGGGGCTGCTCGGGCTGCGACGACGCCGGGACCAGCAGGCCGATCACCATCGCGGAGATGGCGAACGAGGCGGCGTCGAAGGCAATCACCGCCGGCGCGGAGGTGGCGGCGATCAGGAGGCCGGCGGCCGGGATGCCCAGCATGCCCGCCACGCGGCTGACCCCGTCGAAGAGACCGGAGGCGCGCTCCATGGGCATGCGAGCCGACTCTGCCAGCGAAGGAACGAGCACGCGGTTGCCGGTGTCTCCGGCCCCGCGCACGCATCCCGCGGTCGCGGCCAGGATGGCGAGCACGGGCAGCGACAGGCTGCCCGTCAGGTGCAGGACGGGAATGAGACCCATGGCCGCTCCGGCGATCAGCTCGGAGGCGATGGCCACGCGCCACGCACCGATGCGGTCCACCAAGGGCCCGCCGAACGCCATCACCGCCACGTACGGAGCCGTCTCGGCGAAGGCCACCAGGCCCGTCTGCGCGGCGCTGCCGCTGGTGGTGAGCACGAACCACGGGATGGCCAGCATCGACATCCGGGTCCCGAGGGTCGACACCCCGTTGGCACCCAGCAGGGCGAAGATGCCGCGCCGTCGCCGCTCAGCCATCGGTGTCTCCCGCATCGCCGCGATCGAGCACGTCTGCGGCATCCGGCAGGACCTGGAACTGGAACGAGACCCGGCGCGCCCCGGGATGCCGAGGCGCATCGTCGCGGCCCTCGCGGCCGATCTCGTCCAGCCGCGCGATGAGATCCGCGGCCTGTTCCGGCGTCAGCTCCATCCCGTAGTCGGAGATCGTGCCTGCCTCGCGCCACTCCGGCGGCATGGCGGGAGCGACGTCCACCCAGCGATCCATGCGGGCCGCCATGGCCGCGACGACGCCACGGAGGTAGGCGTCCCCCATCAGCCGTTCCTCCTCGGACGCACCCGCGGCGGTGTTGAAGTACGAGGACCGATGCGCCGAGCGCCACCAGCGTTCACGCCCCCGGCCTCGCTCCGCGTCCTCCACGATGAAGCCGTACTCGGCCAGCTGGCGCAGGTGATAGCTCGTCGCCGCGCTCGACTCGCCCAGCCGGGCGGCGAGCATGCTCGCCGTGGCGGGACCGCGTTCGCGCAGCAGCCCGAGCATCCGCAGGCGAAGCGGATGCGTCAGTCCCCGCAGGTTCCGTGCGTCGATGAGTACGTCGCGATGCGGGTCGAATCCCTCCGGCGGCCGGACGCGCGGCTCTCGTTCGCTCATGGTTGCAAAGGTACCTTTGCAAAGGTTTCTTTGCAACCCAGCCGGACCAGGTCGACGTCAGCTGCCCGTGATCACCTCCGCGGCGCCCGCGTCCTCGGCCAGGGCCTCGAGCGCCTCGTCGCTGTCGGCGCTGGCCTGGAGGAGGCCGATCACGCGCGACACCCCCAGCCCGGCGTAGGCGCGCAGGAGGTCACGACGTCCCTCGCCGGGATCTCGCCAGGCATCGGTGCCCCACCAGGCGTGGACGCTGATCCGCAGGGAGGCGGGGTCGCGGTCGAACTCCTCGCAGCGAGCATGGATGGTGGGCAGCGCCTCGCGCAGCTCATCGGGGGAGAGGCCGTCGAGGTTGAGCTCGTCCGCGTATCGCGCCGCGAGCCGCCAGGTCACATTCGGGCCGTTGCCGCCGACCATGATCGGGATGCGTGGCTCCTGGAGCCCCTTGGGCAGGTTGATCGCGTCGCGGACCGACGCGTGCTCGCCCTCGTAGCTCGCGTGGGTGGTGCGGCCCGGAGCGAGCATGGCGTGGATCACCTCCAGCCCGTCGTGGAGCATCGCCAGCCGCTCCCGGGTCTCGGGGAACCCGTAGCCGTAGGCTCGCCACTCGTCGCGCTTCCATCCGGCGCCGATCCCGAGCTCCATCCGCCCACCCGCGATCACGTCCATCGTCGCGATCATCTTCGCCACAAGAGCCGGGTTGCGGTAGCCGTTGCAGATGACGACGTGGCCCAGGCGCAGCCGCTGGGTGGCCATGGCCAGGGCGGAGAGGGCGGTGAACGCCTCGAAGGTCAGCTCGTCGGTGGGACGCGGGACGGTGTGGAAGTGGTCGAAGAGCCACGCGGACTCGAACCCGAGCGCCTCCGCCTGACGGGCCACGGCGACGGTGCGTTCCCACGCGGCCCGCGGCTCCCAGCCGTCGTACTCGCCGGTCCAGCCCTGGGGAACGATGACACCGATCTTCACGCAACATACCCCGCACGTACCGCTCTTCGAGGCGCGGCCCGAGGCGCGCCATCCACTCCGGGAAATGCTAGACCGCGAGGTCGCGGCGGTCGAAGGCGATGGTCCCGAGCAGCACCAGAATTGCCGCCGCGAGGGCAAGGACGCCCAGGTCGCCGAGCTGCAGCCCTTCGGTGAGCGGTGATCCGCCGGAGTAGAAGCGGAACGGCGAGATATCGTGGAGCCAGCCCAGGCCGGAGATCGAGCGGCCCAGGTTGTTGCCGAAGTACCCCGCCACGGCGACGACGGCGACGGCTGCATACACGAGGCCGCGACGGCCGGTCGCGGCGCCGATGCCGAGCGCAAGCGCCCCGAAGAAGACGCCCAGCGCTGCGAGGTGCGCGGAGCCGGCGAGGAGGTTGGCCGGACCGATGCCGCCAAGCTGCGCCGGTCCCGAGATGGCGATGAGCGCCATGCCAAGCACGAGGCTCACCGTCAGCATGGCCACCACCAGGGCGACGAAGCGCTGAAGCGCGAGGCTCCAGCGCGAGACGGGATGGGCCAGGATCAGGTCCAACCGCCCGGAGTCCTCGTCCCCGGCGATCGCCCCGCCCCCCAGCGCCGCCGCCATCACCAAGATCAGCGCCGGCCCCAGGAGACCGTAGGTCGTCGATCCAAGGTAGCCGGCGGCCGTGGTGATGTCGGTCATCCCCATGGCGTCCAGGAGGCCCTTGGGATATGCCTTGATCGCCTGCTGCATCTCCGGGTTGTTGAACGAGGGATAGAAGGCCGCGTACATGACGCCCACGGCACCGATGCCCAGCGCCCAGGCCAGCAGGGCCCGGCGCTGGTCCCACAGGCTCTTGCCGAAGACGCTACGCAGCATCCCGATCTCCCTCGGTCGCGGCGCCGTAGTAGGTGAAGAAGAGCTCCTGGAGGTCCGGCTCCTCGATGCTGACCGCCTCGACGCCCTGACGGGCCAGCGCCTTGATGAGGCCGTCCGCGCGGCCGGCCAGCCGGCATCGCAGCAGCGCCCCATCCACGACCACGTCCGTCACGCCGGGGACGTTCGCCAGGACCCCCGCGTCGACGGCCGCGTCGAAGCGCACCGCCACCCGGCGTACGGCGCGCTGGCGCAGGGTCTCGACCGCTTCCACCGCGACCATGCGGCCGTCGCGCAGGATCCCCACCCGGTCCGCGCTCTGCTGGACCTCGCTGAGGACGTGCGAGGACATGAAGACCGTCTGCCCGGCGGCGCGCGCCTCCGCCACGAGGTCCAGGAAGCGCTGCTGGATGATCGGGTCCAGCCCGCTCGTCGGCTCGTCGAGGATGAGCAGCTCCGGATCGTGCATGAAGGCCTGGACCACAGTGATCTTCTGGCGGTTCCCCTTGGAGAGGTTGCCGATCCGGCTGTCCAGGTCGAGGTCCAGGCGGGCGGCCACGGCCTCGATCCGCTCACGCGGCACGCCGCCGCGCAGCCAACCCAGGTGGGTGAGCAGCTGCCGGCCCGTCTGGCCCCCGGCCACGGCGAAGTCGCCCGGGAGATATCCGATCCGCCGGCGCAGCGCCGGACCGCCGCGACGGGGCTCCTCTCCAAGGAGCATGGCCCGACCGCCGCTCGGCCGAATGAGGTCGAGCAGGATCCGGATGGTGGTCGTCTTCCCCGCCCCGTTGGGACCCAGGAAGCCGTAGACCTCGCCGGGTCGCACCTCGAGGTCGAGCCCTGCGAGCCCGCGGCGCCGGCCGTAGGACTTCGTCAGCCCCTCGGTCCGGATCATCTCGCTCATCTCGCCGCCTCCCCCGACGCGCCAACCGGCGCCGCCACGGAGCGGAGGATCATCTGCTCACGCTCCGGGCCGACCGAGACGTGGCTGATGGGCACCCCGGCCAGCGACTCGAGGCGCTCGACGTACGCCCGCGCCGCGGCGGGAAGCTCGTCCCAGGTCCGCGCCGCGGTGCAATCGGCACCCCAGCCCGGCAGTTCCTCGTATTCCGGCTCGAGCCGGCCATAGACCGATGCCGAGGCCGGGATGGTCTCCCACCTCCGCCCCGTTTCCGGATCCCGGTAGGCGGTGCAGATCCTGATCCGATCGAAGCCATCGAGGACGTCGAGCTTGGTGAGGGCGATTCCCGAGTACCCGGCGAGGCGGGCCGAGAAGCGGACCGCCACCGCGTCATACCAGCCACACCGACGCGGCCGGCCGGTGGAGGTTCCGTACTCCGCCCCGCGCTCCCGGAGGGCCAGACCATCGGCATCGTCGAGCTCGGTGGGCAGTGGTCCGGCACCCACCGCCGTGGTGTAGGCCTTGGCGACTCCCAGGACGCGATCGATGCGCACGGCGGGCAGCCCGGCGCCCAGGCTCGCGCCGCCGGGGATCGGCGACGAAGAGGTCACGTAGGGATAGACGCCCCAGTCGAGGTCGCGCATCGTCCCGAGCTGCCCCTCCAGAAGAATCCGATCGCCGCGCTCCAGCGCGTCGTCGACCATGGCCTGGCCGTCCACGACATGCGGCGCCAGGCGCTCCCCGGCGGCCAGGTAGCCCTCCGCGATGGCGTGTTCGTCGGTGGTTTCCGCCACGAGGTCCCGCAGATCGTCATCCGTGCCACCGGCGCCGTAGTAGTCGCGCACCGTGCGCCGGACACGGGCAAGGGCCGTCCCCACGGCCGCCCGGAATGCGTCCGGCTCGCCCAGGTCGATCACCCGGAAGCCCCGGCGCGCCACCTTGTCGACGTAGGCCGGCCCGATCCCTCGCGAGGTGGTCCCGAGCTTCGCCGCACCTCGCTCGCGCTCCTCGAGCTGGTCAAGGAGGACGTGCCAGGGCATGACGAGATGGGCACGGTCCGAGATGAAGAGGTTTGCGGAGTCGAAGCCGGCATCGGCCAGGCCGTCGAGCTCGCGGAGCAGGGCGGGCGGGTTGATCACCACCCCGTTGCCCAGGAGGTTGCGGGTGCTCGGATAGAAGATGCCCGAGGGGATCAGGTGAAGCTTGAAGTGGCCGTGCGGATTGACGACGGTGTGGCCGGCGTTGTTGCCGCCGCCGTAGCGGACGACCAGCTGGGCATCGGCGGCGAGAAAGTCGACGACCCTTCCCTTGCCCTCGTCGCCCCATTGCGCACCCACGACGGCGATGACGGACATGCCCGGGCGAGAACCTCCGGCTTCAGGCGGGCGGCCCTGGCGCCGCCGCGGCTATGGTACGAGAACGCCGCCCCGGCATTCGGGACGGCGTTCGATGTCGCTGCGACCGGCCCCGCCGGTCCGTGCTCGCTCAGGCCCGGGCGCGCACCTTGTCGAAGCAGCTGCTGCAGTAGACCGGGCGATCGTTCCGAGGCAGGAACGGCACGAGCGCCTGGCCCCCGCACTCCGCGCAGACGGCGGCGTGCATCTCGCGCTGGCCCCCGCCTCCGTCGTTGCTGATCCCCAGCGCGCGGTTCTGCTTGGCCACCGCGCGGCAGCTCTGACAGCGCTGGGGCTCGTTGACCAGCCCCTTCTCGGCGTAGAACTTCTGCTCGCCGGCGCTGAAGACGAAGTCCATCCCGCAGTCTCGGCAGCGGATGGTCTTGTCGGCGTACACCCTTTCCCTAGCCTCCTGTGCGCGCGCCTCGGCCCCGGCTGCGGACGGTCTCGTCTGTTCCTCGGGCCAGTGCTGATCGCGTGCGCGCCGTGTGCTGCCGGATCGGAACGACTCGGGGTGAGCGTGGGTCGGACGTTCAGCCGCCGACTATACACGCGGGTTCAAGCGTGTGTACAGACCCTCGCCTGCCCGGTATCGGTGGCGAAGCAGGGTCGCGGACCACGAATTCCGGCGCCCGTCACGCGAATGGCGCGACGGATTCCTCGCGGACGACGGTGAAGAAGCGGGTCGTCGACTTGCGGAACTGGAGCGGCACCTCGCCGATTGGCCCGTTCCGGTGCTTGGCGATCTTGGCCTTCACCAGCTCGACCTCGCTGTCGGCGTTCTGCTCGCCGTCGCGGTACAGGAAGATCACCACGTCGGCGTCCTGCTCGATGGAGCCCGACTCCCGCAGGTCGGAGAGCCGAGGCTCCGCCGATCCGCGCTGCTCGACACCCCGCGAAAGCTGCGACAGGGCGATCACCGGGACCTTCAGCTCGCGAGCCAGCTGCTTCAGGCCACGGCTGATCTCGCTGACCTCCTGCACCCGGTTCGGCTCGCGGCTCTGGACGCTCGCCTGCATCAGCTGCAGGTAGTCGACGATGATCAGGTCGAGCCCATGCTGCTCCGCCTCGAGGCGTCGCGCCTTCGTCCGCAGCTCCATCACCGACAGCGCCGGCGAGTCGTCGATCCACATGGGCGCGGTGGCCATGTCGTTCATGACCGTGGCGATCTTGCTCCAGTCCGTCTCCTCCATGAACCCGGTCTGGAGGGGCCGTGGATTGATCCCGGTTTCGGCGGAGAGGAGGCGGAGCGAGAGCTGCTCCTTGCTCATCTCCAGGCTGAAGACCGCGACCTTCTTGTTCTCGCGAACGGTCGCGTGCTGCGCGATGTTGAGCGCCATGCTCGTCTTGCCCACGCTGGGTCGAGCGGCGAGGATGATGAGGTCCGACGGCTGGAACCCACCCAGCAGGGTGTCCAGCTGCGACAGGCCGGACGGGATGCCCAGGATCTGGCCTCGGTGCTCATGCAGGTACTCGAGTCGGTCGTACGCCTGACCGAGGAGCGTGGCGAGCGACTCGAACCCGCCCTGCGTCCGGCGCTGGCTGATCTCGAAGAGGATCGACTCGGCGCGGTCGATGGCGACCTCCGTGTCGTTGGCCTCCTCGTAGCCGACGGCGGCAATCCGCCCGGCCGCGGCGATCAGGTTGCGGAGCACCGACTTGCGCTCGACGATCCGGCCGTAGTGCTCGACATGGACCGCCGTCGGGACGGTGTTCATGAGGCCCGCCAGGTAGGCCGGGCCGCCGATGGCATCCAGGCGCTCCCGGCGCGCCAGCTCGTCCCCGACGGTCACCAGGTCCAGGGGCTCTCGCTGGCCATGCAGCGCCAGCATCGCCTCGTAGATGTCGGCGTGCTGCTGGCGGTAGAAGTCCGATGGGTGCAGGAAGTCGGCAACCTTCAGGATGGCGTCCGCGTCGATGAGGATGGCGCCGAGGACACTCTGCTCGGCATCGACCGCCTGGGGCGCCAGCTTGTCGATGCTCATGTGCGGGCTGCGAGGGAACAGGGGTTCATGGCGACCTGCGATATGGGGTGATGGGGCCGTTGGACGGGCGGATGCACCGTAGCCCCTGCCACGCCCGCGTGTGTGAGTTGTGCACGGACTTACCCACCAAATGACATCTTGGCTGGGGACAACCTGTGGACACCGAAGGAACCTCGCGAGCGGAATCCGCGACCGTCCTTCAGGAACGCATCCCGACGCGACACCTCGCCTGTCACGAAGACGACGCGCGCCGACAGATCGGTTCCCGGCCCGCCGCGGACCCTGCGGGGTCCTGCTCGCGTGGGCGCGCGGGAATCAGTGCTGCGGGGTGACGACCACCACGACCTGCGGGTCGAGGCTTGACCCCAGGTGGATGGTCACCCGGTGCTCGCCGACCGTCTTGATCGGCTCGTGCAGGGCGATCTGATGCCGGTCCACCTCGATCCCCTCCCCGGCGAGCAGGTCAGCGATCTCGCGGTTCGTGACGGAGCCGAAGAGGCGGTTCTTCTCACCAGCCTTGACGGCGATCTCGAGCCGGAGGTCGCGGAGCCGCTCGGCGGTCGCCTCGGCCTCCGCGCGGATGGCACGATCGCGCTCCTCCCGCTCCGCTCGGTGCCGCTCCCAGTTCTTCATGGCGCCCGTGTCGGCAACGACGACCGCGCCGTTCGGGATCAGGAAGTTGCGGGCGTACCCGTCCTTGACCTCCTTGACGTCGCCCTCGCGACCAAGCCCCTTCACGTCGTGCTTGAGGATCACCTTCATGTCGGTTGTCGATACCTCGTAGGACCGCGTCGCCCGGGTCGGGTGCGCGGGGGTGGGTGCTAGTTCAGCGCCGGATCCCGGACCGCCGGCGTCGGATGAGGCTCCTCCTCCGCATCGGCGGCCATGCGCTGCGTTCGCCAGCGCGCAAGGGTCTCCTTGAGCGCCGCCGGCTCGCGGAGGTCGCCGTACCGCTCCAGCAGTTCGGGCAGGGTATCCCGGATCCGGTCGTACCGGGCGCCGAGCAGGCCGCGGAGCTGCGCCAGGTCCCGGTCGAGCTGAGCCCCCCCGGTGCGCGCCCGCTCCCAGTGCTCCTCGCGGACCTCGCGTGGCGCGTTCGCCAGGAACAGGTCCAGCACGAGGAGCAGGACGGTGAGGTCATCGGCCTGGCCAAGGAGTGGCAGGGCATCCGGGATGAGGTCGAGCGGCGTGACGAGATAGGCGAGGGCGGCACCCAGCAGGACCTTCAGGTACAGCGGGGTGCGCCGGTCGCGCAGCATGCCCCAGATCACGCGCGCGTAGGTGGGGAGCTTCCAGACGAGCTGCGCGAGGCGCAGGTAGCGCCAGCGGCCGGAACGGTTCACGGCGGGGATGGGCCTCCGGTGGTCGGTGGGGGGCCGATTCTAGCAGAGGCCCGACCAGGCCCACGGCGGCGGCATCGGCTTGACGATAGAACACCTGTTCTGCTAGGGTCGGTGGGAAATCCCGGAGAGCGCGGAGGGCGCCCAGGCGTGACCAGGCACGACGTCGACCGTCGGCAGAGGATTCTCGAGTGCATCGCGCGCACCGTCGCGGAGCGCGGCTATCCGCCCTCGGTGCGCGAGATCGCCGATGCGGTCGGCCTGGCTTCGACCTCCGCCGTCCACCACCACCTCATTGGCCTGGAGCGAGACGGGCTGCTCGAGCGCGGAACCCACAGCTCGCGGGCCCTGCGCCTCACCCAGCGCGGCGAGGGCAAGCGGACGGCCCGTTCAACTCCCCGCGTCACCCCGTTCAGGATGCCCGTCGAGCGCGACGTGGTGAGCCTGCCGGTCCTCGGAGAGATCGCGGCGGGCCAGCCCATCGAGGCCTACGCCGATTCGGCGGAGTCGCTCGACGTGCCGCGGTCCATCGAGGCTCGTGACGGCTCGTATGTCCTCCGCGTGCGGGGCAAGTCCATGATCGACGCGCTGATCGACGACGGCGACTACGTCATCGTCCAGCCGCAGGCCACTGCGCACGACGGCGACATCGTGGTCGCGCTCCTCGAAGACAACGGAGTGACCCTGAAGCGCTTCTTCCGCGAAGCGGACCGAATCAGGCTGCAGCCCGCGAACAGTGAGATGGAGCCGATCTTCGCGACCGACGTCCAGATCCAGGGCAAGGTCGTCGGCGTGATTCGCAAGCTCGCCTGACCGGTACGCGCCGTGGCGCCGCGCCGCCTGACGCTCCCGGAGCTCAACCGGGCAACGCTTGCTCGCCAGGGCCTGCTGGAGCCCTTTGCATTCGCTGACCCCGGCAGCCTCGTCGCACGGTCCGGGTCCCTCCAGGCGCAGCACCCCGACTGGCCCGCGTTCGCGCTGCAGGCACGCCTTTCTCCCTCGTCGGCTGCGCCGGATCTCGTCGGAGCCCGCCGGCGTCGCGAGGTGGTCCGCGCCTCCCTGATGCGGATAACCGTGCACGTGGTGACCGCCGCCGACGCCTGGCCGATGTCGACCGTGACCCTGCCTTATCGCGTGGCCCAGTGGCGCACCCTGTTCAAGGTCGATCCGGTGACCTCCCCGCTCGGACGACGCATCACCGCCGGACACGGCGACGTCCTCGCGGCCATGGAGCGGGGACCGCTGGCGATCCGGGAAATCGAGCGGATCCTCGGCGACGCGGTCGGGAGTGTCGCGGTGCCGCCGGGCCGCTGCCTGTGGCGGCACTTCAGCGCAACGGTGCCGCTGGTCCACGTGCCCCATGACGGTGAGGCGTACGGGCGCAGCCGATACCTGCCGATGACGACCTGGCTGGGCTCGGGCTCAGCGGCCGACGTGGATCCGGCCCGTGCGGCACGCCACCTCGCCGAGCGCTACCTCGCCGCATTCGGCCCCGCCAGCGCGGAGGATCTCGCGGCCTATGTCGGGCGTGGTCGGAACCTGCCCGCCCTGCGCGCCGGGATTGAAGCCATCGGCGACCGCCTGGTCCGGCTCGAGGACGAGACGGGCCGCACCCTCTTCGATCTCGAGGACGCGCCGAGGCCACCGGGCAATGCTCCCGCGCCTCCACGCCTGCTCGCCCGCTGGGACAGCCTGCTCCTTGCCTACGGCACCCGCGACCGGACCCGTGTGCTCCGCGAGTCGCATCGGTCGACGGTCATCACCGCGAACGCGGATGTGCTGCCCACCTTCCTCGTGGATGGCTTGGTGGCCGGGACGTGGCTCCCACGCCGAGACGATGACGGGCGTCCGTTCGCGGATCTGCGCCCGTTCGGCCGCATCGCCGCCGGGGACCGGCGCGGTCTCGACCAGGAGGCGGACCGCCTTCTGGCGGGGCTGGCACCCGGCGCGTTTGCGCGGTATCCCGGAACGGACTGAGCGGCATGCGCACCATCGTGCACGCCGATCTCGATGCCTTCTATGCCTCGGTCGAGGTCCTGGACGACCCGGCGCTGCGCGGCCGGCCGGTCATCGTCGGCGGCGATCCTGGCGCGCGCGGCGTGGTGAGTGCCGCCTCGTACGAGGCGCGGCGCTTCGGCGTCCACTCCGCGATGCCGCTGCGTACCGCGGCTCGCCTCTGCCCCACCGGCGCGTTCCTGGCCGGCCGGCCGGAGCGCTACCGGGAGCTCAGCGATCAGGTGATGCTGATCTTCGCCTCGTACACCCCGCTCGTGGAGCCCATCAGCCTGGACGAGGCGTTCCTGGACGTCACGGACAGCGCCGCGGTCTTCGGCGACGGGGAGAGCATCGCGCGCCGGCTCAAGGAACGCGTCGTCTCCGAGCTCGGACTGATCGTCAGCGTCGGCGTGGCGACGAACAAGCTGTGCGCCAAGGTGGCCTCGGACCTGCGCAAGCCCGACGCGCTGGTGGTCGTCCCGCCCGGTGACGAAGCGGCGTTCCTGGCCCCGCTCCCGGTGAGCCGGCTGTGGGGCGTGGGTCCCCGGTCCCGCGAGGCGCTGCGCGAAATCGGGGTGACGACCATCGGTCAGCTCGCGGCCGTCGAGGAGGCGACCCTGCGACGCCGCTTCGGGCAGCATGGTGCCGACCTGTCGGCCCGCGCCCGCGGCATCGACTCGTCGCGAGTGGTGCCCACGCAGGCTCCCAAGAGCGTTGGCCACGAGCACACGTTCGAGCACGACATCCTTGATCGCCGACGCCTGGACGCCACGCTGCTCGACCTGGCCGACTCGGTCGCCTCCCGCCTGCGCCGCCACCGCCTCTCGGCCGGCGCCGTGCAGCTCAAGCTGCGCTACGAGGGATTCGAGACGCTGACCCGCCAGGCGCCGCTGGGGCGGCAGGTGCGCGAGAGCGAGCCGATCTACGCGGCAGGCATCGAATTGCTCGATCGCACGCTCGTGGCCGGTCGCGGAGTCCGCCTCGTCGGGCTCACCGCGATCGGTCTGGCCGCCACCCAGCAGCTGACCCTCTTCGACGAGCCCGAAAAGACCGACCGGCTGGCCGCGTCCATCGACGCCGTCCGCGAGCGCTTTGGGGAGCGTGCCATCACCCGCGCCACGCTCGTGCGCGATCGGCCCGTTCGCCGGTTCGACTTCGGGGAGAAGCCCGGTCGCTCGCGTCCCCTGCGCGACCCGTCTGAGGGGGTTGACGAATAGAACGTTCGTTCGTATGATGCCGCCTGAATCGAACGCCTGTTCAGTGCCGGAGCAGGCCCCGGAGCGCAGGAGGCACTGCTATGGCTTCGACACCCCCGCCCGTTCCCGCGCGTGTCCGTTGGGACCGTGACAGCGAACACCCGACCAGCATCGAGTGGGGTGGTTCCCGAATCTCGGTGACCGGCCTGCGCGGCGTCCGCGACGAGCGCCACGCCTACCCCAACGAGCATGGTCCGCGCCTCACCTTCGATCTGGAGACGCCCCGCGGACGGGCCGTCCTGACCTGGGACGCTCGAAACCGGCGCTGGTTCCTGGAGGCCCTCGACGCGGCGCCGGCGGCCGCCTGAGGCGAGCGGACCCGCACCCAAACGCCGTCGTTCCGCCCACCCGTACAATCCGTTCCGATGGCCGTGCGATGCTTGGCGGAACGAGGAGACGAATGACGGACGATTCCACCGGCACGTCGCGCCCACGCGGGCTGATCGAGCTTTCGGTCCGTGATCTCGCAGCCGCCCTGTCGAGCTCCGCGCCGGTACCCGGAGGCGGCAGCGCCGCTGCCGTGGCCGGAGCGCTTGGCGCATCACTCGTGTCCATGGTGGCCGCCCTGACCGCCGGCCGGGTCGGCTACGAAACGGTGGACGACGAGGTCCGGTCGATCGGGGGAGAGGCGGCTGATCTCCGGGATCGCCTGCTCGACCTCGCCGACAGGGACTCGCGGGCCTACGACGCGGTGATGCACGCCCGTCGCCTGCCCAAGGCGACGGACGAGGAGCGCGCGCGGCGGAAGGCCGCCATGGCCGACTCGTTCGTGCTCGCCGCCGAGGTACCCCTGGAGACCGCGCGCACGGCCGCCCAGGTGATGGAGCTCGCGGCGCGGATCGCGCCCCTCGGTAATCCGAACGCGGCGAGCGACGCGGGCGTGGCCGCCCAGCTCGCCTCGGCGGCGGTGCGTGGCGCCATCCTGAACGTGCGGATCAATCTGCCGTATCTGCCGGCCGGGGCAGCCATCGCCGCACAGGCTCCGGCCGAGGTCGAGCGCCTGCAGGCCGTCGCGCGGGACATCGAGGCTGCGACGCTGGTCAGCGTCGCAGCCCGCCTGGGCTGAGGCGTCCACCGCACAGTGGTTGCGCGACAGCTCGACGGCAGGCCGGTTGCGGCAGCCCTGCGTGCCCGCGCCGCCGAGCGGCTTGCCACGCTTGTCCGCGCTGCCGACCATGCGCCAACCCTGGCGATCGTCCGCTTCGACACGGACGGTCCGTCGGCGATCTATGCCGCGAGCGTCTCGCGCGCCGCCTCCCGGGTCGGGATCGAGCCGCTCGTCGTCACGCCGGATCTCGGAGAGGAAACGAGCGCCGTGGTCGCCCGTATCAGGGCCCTGAGCCGCGATCCGCTCGTGGCCGGCATCGTCGTGACCCAGCCGATCCCCGCGGCGCTCGACGCCGGCGCGGTGATCGAGGCCATCGACCCCGGTCGAGACGTGGACGGGGCCACGACCACGAATGCCGGGCACCTCGCCCGGGGCGAGCCCGCGCCGGTCCCGGCGACCGCGCTCGCGGTCCTCGAGCTGCTCCGGTCGTATGACATTCGGGCCGCCGGTCGCCGGGTCGTGGTGGTGGGACGCTCCCCCGTCATCGGTCGACCGGTCGCCTCGCTGCTGGTGGCGGCGAACGCCACGGTGACCGTCTGCCATCGCGCGACGCGGGACCTCGCCTCGGAGACGCGCCGCGCGGAGATCCTGGTCGTCGCCGCCGGCTCGCCGGGCCTCGTCACCCCCGACATGATCTCGCCGGGGTGCGTGGTCGTGGACTGCGGGATCAGCATGGTGGACGGCGTCGTCCACGGAGACGTGGCGCCAGACGTCTCCGCGGTGGCGGGCGCGCTCTCGCCCGTGCCGGGCGGGGTCGGGCCCGTCACGGCCATGATGCTGGTGCAGCAGACGCTCGACTCGGCGGAACGCCTCGCGGCGTTCGGGAGCGCGAGCGCAGACCCGGCGCCCTAGGACGGACCGGCTGCAGCGACCTCCGACGGAACGCCGCCGAGCCCGGTGGCCGCGTCCTCCTCGGCGACGCCCAGGCGGCGCAGGATCCCCTCCGCCGTTGGCTGGTCCGTGACGAGGGTGTCGATGACGCCGGATCGGCAGGCGCCGATGATCCCATCGATCTTGTGCCGGCCCGCGGCGATGGCGATCACATGCGGCGTGCGGCGCAAGGCAGCAACAGGCGCCGCGATCGTGCGGTCGGCGGTCGGGTCACCCACGATCGCGCCGTCGATCCCGAAGAGGTGGCCGAACATGTCCCCAACCACGCCGCTGGCCGCCAGCCTGTCCCGCTCCGCGTCGGAGAGACGGTCCATGACGGTCGTGTAGCCGGGAATCGTGTGCGGCGCGCCGCTGATGCCAATGAGCGCCATGCTCAGCCGATCCCAGTAGTCGGTGGTGACCCGGATCGCGCTGTCGTTGAGGAGCGCGTCGCGCACCTCCATCGAGTCGAGACGGCCGGGCGCGTGGAGCAGCTGGTAGCCGCACGACAGCCGCTCTGCCACGCGGCGGCACAGCTCGTTGATGTCGAGGTGCGGCGTGGCGGGGTCCCACCCACCGACCAGCGGCACGATGGTCAGGTGCGGGCAGCGGCGGGCCGGGAACGACTCGACCATGGCCGCCAGCGTGTAGCCGCCCGCCAGTCCCAGAACGCCCGCCTCCGGAATGAGCCCGGCTACCCATGGCGCGGCCGCCATGGCGCACAGCCGTGTTGCGCGCAACGGGTCGTCGCTGCGACCGGGGGTGACATGGGCCCCCGACAGGTGGAGGGCCTCGGAGAGCCGCCTCGCCTCGTTCGCCAGCTGCACGGGCGCCGCCTGGACGGTGATGTGGACGATTCCCGCCCCCCGCGCCTGGGAGAGCAGCCGCGAGACCTTGGAGATCGAGAAGCCGGTGAGCTCGGCGATAATGGACTGGCTCTGGTCCCGCACGTAGTACAGCTCCGCGATGAGGCGCAGCATCTCCTCGTCGACGACCGCCCCGCCCGCTCCCGCCTCGACACGAGGAAGGGCGGGATCCGCGCCGTCCGTTCCGGGCGCCGGAGCCCCGGACGGATGTCCTGTACCGTTGCCAGATCGCATCGATTACCTTGACACTCTTCTGCGCCACGGAGTATACAGTCGGCGTTCTGCAAAACTGACCTGCAAGTTTTTGCACGGCCGATCAATGGGAGCTCGAGAACCGACGGGAGGCAGCCGTGAGGCCCTTTGACGTGGTGATCGCTGCACACGGACCCCTCGCCTCAGCGCTGCTCGATGCGGCCGAGATGATCTGCGGCGCGTTCGAGGGCGCCACTGCGGTCGGGCTCCAGCCTGCTGAAACACCCGAGGCATACCTGGAGCGCCTCACCGCGGCGCTCGATTCCGAGCGCCCCACCCTCGTGGTCACCGACCTCTACGGTGGCACGCCACACAACGTTGCCTGCACCCTTCACCGACGAGGCGCCGCAAACCTGCGCCTCGTCGCCGGTGCCAACCTGGGTCTCGTCATCGAGGCGCTGACCGCCACCGACCCGCTGGACGATGCGCTCGTCGAGCGGCTCGTCGCTTCCGCGCAGGAAGCCGTGGTGGACGTCTCGGCCAGGTTCGCGACCAAGACCTGACGATGGACGAACCGTCGATCGGCAGCGCCGCGCCGCGGGCCCCGGAGGCAGCCGGGGGGTCACCCATCATCTGAAACCGGGCGTGGTTGGAGACACGTCCTGGTCGCGACCAGCGAGACAGCGGGAGAGGGAGAACGAATGGGGCTTCGGCTCGTTCGCGTAGATGATCGGCTCATCCATGGACAGGTCGTCACGATCTGGCTCAAGGCGCTGGGGGCGCGCCGCATCCTGATCGTCGATGACCGTACCGCCCACGACGACTTCCTGCGGGAGGTGCTCGAGCTCGCGGCTCCCGCGGGCACGGACGTCGAGATCCATGACCTCGCCTCCGGCATCGACCGGGTGCGGGAGGTGGCCGCCGATCCCGAGCCGGTGTTCGTGCTGATGCGCTCGCCCGTCACCGCGCTGCGCCTCCGCGAGGCAGGGATCGAGTTTCCCCTCCTCAACGTGGGCGGCATCGGTGCAGGTCCGGGACGCAAACCTCTCTACCGGAACATCTCGGCGTCGCCCGAGGAGCTGGAGGCGATGCGCCAGCTCGAGCGAATGGGGACCCAGGTTGAGCTTCGCATCGTGGAGGGGGACAAGCCGGTCGCCTTCGCGTCGGCCGACAAGTAATCGGAGGGCAGTGGACGTGATTACGAGGTGCGCACCATGACGCGCACAGTCCCAGGACGCGCAAGAGCGGCAATGGTCGTCAGCGCGGCAATGTTCGGCCTCTTGCTCATCGTCGGACCGGTTCTCGGCGCCGATGGCGAGAGCACCGGGGTGAGCCTCTTCCAGGCGCTCCTCATTGGCTTCGGGTACTACCTGGCCAACAGCCCGTGGCTTGCCGGCAACGGCGGATTCTTTGGCCTGTACAGGCCCCTCGTCGCCGGCTTCATCGTCGGCATCATCCTCGGGGACCCAGTAAAAGGCGCCGAGATCGGGGCCGTCATCAACCTGCTGTACATCGGGTTCATTTCGGCGGGAGGCTCCATCCCGGCCGATCCGTCGGTCGCCGGCTGGGTTGGCACCGCTCTCGCGATCGGCGGTGGCGCGGATGCGCAGACAGCCATCACGATCGGAGTCGCTGTCGGCTTGGTCGGCACGGTCATCTTCTACACGCGGATGAGCGTCGATGCGATTTTCGCCCACTGGGCGGATGCGCGGGCCGAGGCAGGGGACATCGGCGGCGTCGCTTTGATGAACTGGTTGCCGCCGCAGATCTTCCTGTTCGTAATCAGCATCGTGCCAGCCACGGTGGCTGTCTACGCGGGATCACAGGTCGTGGGGGACTGGCTCAATTGGCTGAACTCCAACGTCCCTTGGGTGCTGTCCGGCTTCCAGATCGCCGGCGGTCTCCTACCCGCGATCGGCATCGCGATGAATATGCGGTTCATCTTCCGGGGCAGCGCGATCCCATACTTCTTCGTTGGCTACGTCCTCGCGGTGGCCGCAGGCCTTAGCCCGACGGGCAGCGGCCTCACGATTCTGAGCCTTGGCGTCATCGGTGTGTCGCTCGCGTTCCTCCACGTCTTCTTCTTCGGCGATCGCGCCGCGCAGCAGCGAGGTAGCGCGCAATGACCGCTCAGACTCCACAGGTGGAGCAGCCGAGGGTCTCGCTAACCAAGGGCGATGTGCAGAAGTCGTTCTGGCTGTGGACCTTCTTCAGCCATGCAAACTACAACTACGAGCGGCTGCAGGGGACGGCCTTCGCCCAGGCGATGACGCCCATCATCCGCAAGCTCTATCACGAACCAGAGGAGATCAAGGCCGCGCTCAAGCGGCACCTGGTCTTCTTCAATACGGAGCCCAATGTCGGTGGGATCATCCATGGCGCTGTGATCGCCATGGAGGAGCAGCGGGCGAACGGCGCCGATATCGACGACGACGCTATCAACTCGGTGAAGTCCGGGCTGATGGGCCCGATGGCCGGCATCGGAGACTCCATCAGCCAGGGCACCATCACTCCGATCCTGCTCACGATTGGCATCAGCCTCGCGGGCAGCGGCAACATCCTCGGCCCGATTCTCTACTTCGTGCTGGAGATCGGGATCATGCTCTCGCTCGCGTACTTCATGTGGATGCAGGGCTATGAGCGAGGACGCGAGGGCGTGCTGGAGATCCTGCGCTCGGGCATCCTCGAACGGGTCATCTCCGGGGCGGCGGTGCTTGGAAACCTGATCCTCGGCGTTCTCGCCGCGCAGTTCGTGATCATTCATGTGAGCTGGCATCCGGTCCTCGGAAGCGACCCGACCACCGGCCAGCCGCTGCCGTTCCCAGTCCAGGACACGCTGGACAAGTTGATGCCTGCCCTGCTGCCGTTGCTCTTCGTCCTGTTCACCTGGTGGCTACTGGCACGCCGCCGCGTTTCGCCGGTTCTCCTGCTCGTCGTTTTCGTGGGCATCGCGATGCTCGGAGCGTGGAACTGGTTCGGCCTGTTCAACAGTACAACTGACTGCGGATCGCTCCTGAATGCCTACAGCGCGTGCAACCCGCAGTAGGCGGGAGACGGTAGGAAACCCAAACGGATGGCCCGGGCTCCGCGCCCGGGCCATCGCTCTCTCCAGGGGTCTCGCATGAATCAGGCACGTGGGGGCAGGTTCTCCATCGGCGTCGGCGAGGCATGGGCCCTCATCACCGCCCTGTCGTACACCGCGACGAACATCCTGCTGCGCGCCGCGGCGGTGCACATCGACCCGTGGCTGGGCTCCATGCTGCGCCAGGTCCCGGTCTTCACCCTCGCCTGGGGAGCGGTGGTCGTCATGCGCTCGCCGGAGGTGCTCCCCACCTCGCCACGCTTCCTGGGCTGGCGATTCGTGGCCGCGCTGGTCATCGCCGGTGGCATGAGCTTCGTGATTGGCAACCTGCTCTACTTCAACGCCCTCGCCGACGGTGGCCTGGGGATCACCGTCTCCGGCGCCCAGGCGGGCACCATCCTGGCGGCTCTGCTCCTAGGCCTCACCGTTCTCCGCGAGCAGCCCCGCCGCAACACGTGGGCCGGCGCGGCGGTGCTGGTGGGCGGCCTGGTGCTCATCGGCATTGCGCGAGGCGGCAGCGGTGACGCCTGGCTGGCCGGAATCTTCTTCGCCCTGGGGGCGGGCTCCAGCTACGCCGTCGCCAACGTCCTGACGCGCTATGTCCAGCGCTCGCGGCCCACCACCTTCATCGCCCTGGCCGGGACGAGCCTGGGCGGCCTGGTGCCCCTGCTCGCGATCCAGGCAGCACGCGGCGGCGGGAACCCGGTCGCGGGCGCGGATCCCGGGCAGGTCGCCATCGTGCTGGCCGCCGGCTGCTTCAACGCGCTTGCCCTGCTGGGCATCACCCAGTCGCTGCGCCACCTGCCGGTGGGCATCAGCAGCTCCATCCAGAGCGCGACCGTGGTCTTCAGCTTCATCGGCGCGGTCGTCATCTTTGGCGAGCGGGGCGACCCGCTGACCATCGCCGGGATCCTGGCCGTGGCCGGGGGCATCATCCTCGCCAACCTGCGCCGCGGCCGCGAGCCGACTGCGGGATCACCCAAGACCCCATCAGACAAGCGACCGGCGTAGCGGGACGACGCTCCGTCGCGATGGCAACACGCCGGGAAGATTTGCCCGCCGTGGGCTACGTCCCTTACCCGGTCGCAGCATTACCTTTGGCACTTCCCCATGCATCCTGCCCACATGACCCTGCAAGGGTCCGGCGGGACCGGCCAGCGGACAGCGGGCGGGTGAAAGGGAGGAACCGCTATGTGGAAACACGCAAGTGCCAGCTTCGCGGCTGCCTTGTTGACATTCTCAATGGCCAGCGTTGCGGTGGGCGCTCCAACGGTCGCCACAGCGCCGCAGCCACTCTCCACCTACTGTGGACAGCGCACGTACGAATTCCAGTACCTCGACACGCGCGGTGGGATGGTCGTCTTTCTAACTCAGTCGGGCTGTTTCAACTTCACTCAGGCGTGGACCACGGGGGGCCCGACAGTCCAGGGCTTTCTGTCTTTCCATTTGGACGGGCACGGGGCGTACAACACCAGCGGGACTGAAACGTGGTGGGCGAATGGCCATTACGTGCTCAACACGCAGGCCTACGCGTACGTCTACCCGCGTGTCCACCTCACTCCGGCGGGCTATTGGTCGTGCAGCCCCGGCTATTGGGCAGGCAACAGCAACGCCTACTGCTTCTCGACATAGCATCGCGCGGAGGCACACGACACGGCAGATGACATAGGCACACCCGCGTAGCCGCTCGGTACGTCTGGCCCGACCGTCGGGCCGCGGCGGATTCCAGTCAAGTGCAATGCCTCGAGCCCAACTCCGCCTTCTGACCTGAATCACTTATCCCGGAGCGGGGTTGTGAACCGCACGAAGTAGCCGTCCGGATCGGCGATCCGGAAGTCCGTGGCGCCCCACGGCCGCTCCGTCATCTCGCGCACGACGCAGGCCGTCTCCTGGGCCACCGCGTACAGCGCCTGCAGCGCAGCAAGGTCGGCGACATCCACGGAGACCTCCACGCCCACCCCGCGCGGGAACCGGTCGAGATGCGGCGTGAAGTAGTGGTCGTGGTCGCGGGCGTACGCGTCGTCCTGCAGCCCCAGCCGCGCCCCGCCGCGGTCCAGGAGCGTGTAGCCCCAGCCGCTGCGGAGCACGCTGAAGCCCAGCCGCTCGTAGAAGGCCCGCGAGCGGGCCGGATCGCTGACGAAGAACTCCGCGCGGGTCAGCAGCTCGGGCGACATCGGTTCGGAACCCTCCGGCTCAGGTGGGATCCACCACCCGGGTGAAGACGTTCTTCGACTGCAGGTACTTGCGCATCCCCACGCCACCGTAGCCGGACTGCTTGTAGCCGTGCGACGGCGCCTCGAGGACGCCGGGGCTGAACCACTGGTTCACGTAGACCTGTCCGGCCTTGAGGCGGGCGGCCACGTAGTCGGCGGCATCGACCGATGTCGTGAACACCCCGGACGCCAGCCCGTAGCTCGTGTCGTTGGCGATCCGCAGGCCCTCGTCGATGGTATCGAACGCGGTCACCGCCACGACCGGGCCAAAGATCTCCTCGTTCATGACGCGGCAGGACGGCGTGGTGTCCGCGAAGATCGTGGGCGGGATGTAGGTCCGCAGGGCGCGAGCCTCGTCCGTGTAGGGCACGCCGCCGGTCGCCAGCCGCGCCTCGCCCTTGCCGATCTCGATGTACTCCCAGACCTTGTCCGCATGCGACTCGCTGATCACCGGCCCCACCTGGTCTCCGGATCGAGCGGATCGCCCACCTTCATCCCTTCGGCGAAGGCGGTTAGGCGGGAGAGGAACTCGTCGTAGATGGGGCGCTGGACCAGGATCCGCGAGCCGCAGACGCAGATCTGGCCGGTGTTGGCGAAGGCGCCCAGGGCGCTCCAGAAGACGGTGCGATCCAGGTCCGCGTCGGCGAGGACCAGGTTCGGGTTCTTCCCACCCAGCTCCAGGCTGATGCGCTTCACCTGTGGCGCCGCCAGGGTCAGGATCCGCGAGCCAGTCTCGATGCCGCCGGTCATGCTCACCATGTCGACGCGCGGATCGGTCGACCAGCGCCTCGCCCACGGCGCCACCCGGGCCGGAGAGGACGTTGATGACGCCGGGCGGAATGTCCAGCTCGGCCATGAGCTGCGCCAGCCGGGCGAACGCCAGCGACGCCATCTGGGCCGGCTTGACGATCACCGTGTTTCCCGCGGCCAGGATGGCGGCCATGCGCTGGACGCCGGTCCAGATGGGGCCGTTCCAGGGCAGGATCTCGGTCACCACCCCCATTGGCTCCAGGCGCTCGTAGTGGTGCACGCCGGGGTCCGGCACCTGGACGACGTGGCCGGTCATGGCCATGGCCTGTCCGCCGAAGAAGCGCAGCGAGTCCGTGGCGAGGTCGATGGTGCCCTGCTTGAAGCCGCTGATCACGCTGCCGGCGTCCACGACCGAGAGGAAGATCAGCTCGTCGCTGTGCTCCTCGATGGTTCGGGCGATGAGCTCCAGCGCCTTCGCACGCTGCCGCGCCGTCGTCCGGCCCCAGGGTCCGTTGTCGAACGCGTCACGAGCAGCGGACACCGCGGCACGGACGTCCTCGGGCCCCGCCTGCGCGATCCGGGCGATGGCCCGGTTGTCCCGGGGCGACACCGCGTCGAAGGTCCGCCCATCGGCCGCCTGGCGCAGCTCACCCCCGATCAGCAGCGGGTAGGGCTCGCCGCTGATCAACGCCCAGCGGGGATCGTTCGCGAAGGGGTCGAGGCGGGTGGAGGCGGGAGACGCCGGGGCGACCATCGGTTCAGTACCTCAGGAGCGAAGGGCGAGCGGTGATGTTGATGCCTGGGCGCGCCGGGGGGAGAGCACGCCCAGGCCAGGGTGGCGTCAGACTGCCGCGGGGGTCTCGACCTGTTCGAGAGCCTCGTCGACACTGGCGCCGCCATGAATGACGCTGGCGATCGCTGCCGTGATCGCCCGCGGGTTGGGGTGGGTCCAGATGTTCGTGCCGAACGCGACACCCGACGCTCCGGCCAGGATGACCGCGTCGTACACCACCTGGAGCACCTCGCGCACGGAGTCCATCTTGGGGCCGCCAAGGACGACCACCGGGACGCCGGCGTTCTCGATGACCATCCGCATGGACTCGGGGTCACCGGTGTAGAAGGTCTTGATGACGTCCGCGCCCAGCTCCACGCCGATGCGCGCCGCGGCGGCGATCTTGTCGGGAGTGTGCAGGTCACGACGCGCGAACCCGCCCGGGATCGTCTCGGCGATGAAGGGAAGGCCCACCTGGGCGGCCTGGATGCCGATGGCGCCGTTCTCGGCGACGCTGTTGTCGTCGCCGAACGGGTAGACCATGGTCTTGATGGCGTCCGCGCCCAGGGCCAGTGCGCGCTCGACGACGTGCTCGCCGTACGGGGGGGTAGTGGGCGTGCTGGCGATGAGCGCCGCCGGACCGATCTGCTCCTCGTAGAGGGCGCAGGAGCCCAGCGGGACCAGGAACGCGTCCGCGCCGCCGCTGACGGCCTCCGCGCAGGTCGCGCCGTACTTGGCGAGCGCCGGAACGGGCTTGTCCAGGAACGCGGTGTGGTCCATGGCCACGATGAAGAGGCGACCATCGGACGGCATCAGCCGGCGCATCCGTCGCTTCACGATTCGGTTCTCCTTCTGGTGGGGATGGCCGCCGACCTCGAGCGGCCGGCTCCTCCGACAATGGCTATGGCGTGACGATCATCCGGTAGGTGCCGGGCTCGATGGACGCATCCATGGCGGCCGCGAGCTCCGTGAGCGGGAAGCTGTCCTGGATGAGCGGGCGCAGGCCGACCTGGCGCAGGCCGATGAGCCGGTTCGCAACGTGGAAGTCGTACTGCTCGCTCGACAGGGAGCCAACGACGCCGGTCTCCCGGTTGTGCATCTCGTTGGGGCCAAGGACGAGTGGCGCCTCCGGGTGCGCCGAGGCGAAGAGGACGAGCCGGCCGCGATCGGAGAGCATGGCCATGGCCTGCTCGTTCGCCTTGCCGGAGCCGATGGCGGTGATGACATGCTCCGCGCCGCGCCCACCGGTGAGCTCCTTGACGCGGGCCACCGGGTCTTCGGAGGTGGCATCGATGGCGATGTCCGCACCGAGCTCGAGCGCCTTGGCGATCCGGTCCGGGTCGATCTCACTGACGATCACCCGCGCACCGTGCTTCTTGAGGGCGATGACGTTCATGAGACCCATGACGCCCGCGCCAATGACCACCGCGTCGTCCCCGACGCCCACGTTGATCTGGCGGGCAGCGTGCAGCGCACAGCTGAGGGGCTCCGCCAGGCAGGCCTCCTCGAATGAGACTCCGGGGTCGATCGGGTAGATCCCCGAGGCAGGATGCAGCTTGTACTCGCTGAAGCCGCCGGGGCCCCATGCGTCGCCGAACTTCGCGATCCCCGCGTAGTGCCCGCGGCACATGCGGTCGCGCCCGGTCCGGCACCAGTGACACTGCCCGCAGGCCGCCGAGCCGACGGTGACGTGGTCACCCACGTGCAGCTCGTCCGACACGCCCGCGCCTACCTCGACGATCTCGCCGGCGATCTCGTGCCCGCCGATGAACGGGAACTTGTTCGACTGGGCGCCGGAGTAGCTGCGCTGCTCCCAGGTGCAGATGGCCGTGGCACGCACCCGCACGAGCACCTCGTTCACACCGGGATCGGGAAGGGCCACCTCGCGCAGCTCGATCGCGCCGGGGCCGGTCATGACCCCGATCCGCATCGTGCGATGCGCGACGGCGACGTCGGGTTGGCTGGGCATCGTCTGGGTCATACCATTCACCCCTCCGAGTGGCGCTGCACCGGCTTTACCGGCCGGGATGATCGCCGCAAGAATTTTCTGCAACTATTCTACGTGGTGATGTCGAGCCCGTCCATGCACCCATCGTCACCCCGCGCAGGCCGTTCGGCCCCCATGAGATTTCGGGCCGTCATCGTCGACTGGGACAACACGCTGCACGACTCGGCGTCAACGCATCTCGCGGCGCTGCAGCGAGTCCTGGCCGACGACGGGCTGACCGTCGACGAGGCAACCTACCGGCGCGCGTACACGACCGACTACCGCACCCTTTACCGGCGCCTGGGCCTGCCCGAGGACCACATCGACGCGGCCAGCCGCCGCTGGCGAGCGCTCCTCGCCAGGGAGCGGCCTCGCCTCCTGCCGGACGCGGGTGCGGCCCTGCTCCGGCTCTCCGTGGCAGCAATCCCTCTCGCGCTGGTCACCTCGGGGGCGCGGGAAACGGTCCTTCCCCAACTCACCCGCCTGGGCGTCGGCGATCGGTTCACGTCGGTCGTGTACGGCGACGATCAGCCGGCGCGCCCGGACCCCGAACCCGTGCGCCTGGCCCTGGCCGGGCTGGGGGACGCGGGCCGGGACCCGCGCCTGGTGGCGTACTGCTCGGACACCGCCGACGACATGCGCATGGCCGTTGCAGCAGGGGTGCACCCCGTGGGGATCACCTCCTTCGCCCATGACGAGGCGGCTCTCCGCCGGGCGGGCGCCGCGGAGACGGCGCCTTCGGTGGGCACCTGGCTGGCGGGCTGGCTGCCCGAAGAGCCGCGGTCATGACCCCTCGACAGCCGCGCGGCAGCCCCTTCGCCCGGGTCGCCGGCACCGCGACGCTGGCTCGGGTCGCGGAGGCGCTCAACGCCAACCAGATCGCCGCCGAGGTGGTCGCGACGCCGGACGCGGCGCGTGAGCTCGTCCTCTCCCTCATCCCGGAGGGCGCCGAGGTCCTGACCGCGACCTCGCGGACCCTCGAGGCGACCGGCATCGTCCACGAGCTCGAGGAGTCCGGGCGCTACCGGGCGCTGCGACCCATCTACCTGGCCATGGACCGCGCGACGCGGGGCGACGAGATCCGCGCCATGCGCGCCGCGCCGGACTGGGTGGTGGGATCGGTGCACGCGGTCACCCTGCAGGGCGAGCTGGTGATCGCCTCGCAGACCGGGAGCCAGCTGGCCCCGTACGTGTACGGTGCCGCGCACGTCATCTGGGTCGTGGGCGCCCAGAAGGTCGTCACCGACCTTGCGGAGGGGCTGCGACGCATCCACGAATATGCGTATCCGCTCGAGGATCGGCGCTCCCGCGACGTGTACGGCACGCCGAGCGGCGTGAACAAGGTCTTGATCGTGAACCGTGAGGCACGGGCCGGTCGCTCGCGGGTCATCCTGCTCGAGCGCGAGATCGGCTTCTAGGTGGCCCCCGCGGAGGGCGAGTCGTTGCGCAGCCAGCGCCAGCCGACCCAGACGATACCCACCGCCACCAGCGCGTAGATGACCAGCTCGTACGGCCGGATCGCGTCGTACAGGGTTCGGTAGTTCTCGCCGAGCAGGTAGCCGCCCAGGAGCAGCGCTGCGTTCCACGGCAACGAGCCCAGCGCGCTGAAGAGGAGGAATCGGCCCATGGGCATGCGGGCCACGCCGGCCGGGTAGTTGATGAGCGCCCGCACCAGGGGGACGAGCCGGCCGAAGAAGACGGCCCAGTCACCGTAGCGGGCGAACCAGGCGTCGGCGCGATCCAGGTCGTCGGGGTGGATGTGGACGTAGCGACCCCAGCGGTCCAGCAGCGGCCTGCCGCCCCACAGGCCAATGAGGTAGCCCACGAACGAGCCGGCCACGGCCCCCGCGGTGGCGATCAGCAGCACCGCTAGCCAGCTCCATGGCGCGTGGGTCAGAGGCTCGAGGACGGATGGGTCGGCCGCCGACTGGCTCACCTTCCAGCCCGCCATGGGCACGATCACCTCGGACGGGATGACGGGCACGAAGGTTTCGAGGCCGATGGCGACCGCCACCCCGACGTAGCCCACCGCGTCGTAGAGCGACAGGAAGAACGGGATGAGGGTCCGGTCGATGAAGGCGAGCACGGGTCAGGAGGCCTCCGCGCCGCCATCGGGTGGACGGAGCGGAACGGCGATGCGATGCCCGTCGTCGGGGGTTGCGCCGGCCGCCGCGGCCGCCGCGGCCTTCCGCCGGATCTGCTCGTCGACGCCCAGGACGTGAACGCTGATCAGGACCGATAGGAGCGCAGCGCCCGCCATCCAGCCGCCCAGCAGGTCCATGGGGTAGTGCGCTCCCAGGTAGAGCCGGATGACGCTGATGGCACCGATGAGGCCCAGCGCCACGACATAGGCGGTGATCCCCTGGCGCCGGTCGGAAGAGAGCCGCGCAATGCAGAAGGCGACGAGGCCGTAGAAGACGACGGCGCGGAGGGCGTGTCCGGCCGGGAAGTCCGCGATGTCGTCGAGCCCGATGTTGTTCAGGTTGAACATGGCGTTCACCAGCTGGGTCGCATTGATGCCGGGGATGGCGGTGAAGAACTTCAGGCTCCACTCGATCGGGAAGGCGAGGGTCCCGAACGCCAGGAGCAGGGCGAGGTCGCGCCGCCCCTTGGCCAGCGCCAGGAGTCCCACCACCGCGAAGCCAAGGGCCACGAACCAGCCGGAGCCCAGGGCGCTGATCAGGCGCAGGACGACGTCGATGGGCTCCGCGTTCGACTGCACCCAGCTGTGGATCGCTGGCACGATGGTGGTCATCAGCCACTTCTCCGGCTCGGTGTATTCCGTGGTGCGCTTCAGCGCGATGAGCCAGAAGAGGCTGGGCAGCGCGATCAGGGTCAGGAGGAATGCCGCGGCGGGGCTGGGGACCGCACCCCCGAGGCGGTCCCGCGCGTCTGCGCTGAAGAGCAGGCGACGAGTCGGGTCCGGGAGGCGACGCACGGTGCGTAGTATAGGTGCGGCCATGCCGCCCACCGACCGTCCGGAACCGTCACCCCTCGCGCTCCGGGGACGCGACCTGCGCGTCACCGATGTCGTCGCCGTCGCTCGTGACCGGCGCCCGGTCGCCCTCTCCCCGGACGCGCGCGAACGGATGGCCGCATCGCGGGCCGTGATCGAGCGGGCGGTATCGGAGGGGCGGACGGTGTACGGGGTGACGACCGGTTTCGGAGACCTGGCCGACGTCCGGATCGATCCGGCTCGGACCGCCCAGCTGCAGCGGAACCTCGTCCGGTCGCACGCGGCCGGGGTGGGCGAGCCACTCCCGGTCGACGTGGTGCGGGCCATGCTGGTCCTGCGCGCCGCGACCCTGGCGGTGGGCCTCTCCGGCGCGCGTCCCGAGGTCGCGGTGCTCCTCTGCGAGATGCTCAACGCGGGAATCCATCCCGTGGTGCCGTCGCGCGGCAGTGTGGGCGCCTCCGGCGACCTCGCGCCGCTCGCCCACCTGGCGCTGGTTCTCATCGGCGAGGGCTCCGCGGAGGTGAATGGGCGGCGGATGCGCGGAGACGATGCGCTCGCCGCGGGCGGCCTCGAGCCGCTGGTGCTGGAGGTGAAGGAGGGGCTCGCCCTCCTCAACGGGACGCAGCTGATGGCCGGCATCGGCTGCCTGGCGCACCACGACGCGATGCTGCTGGCCGGGACGGCGGACGTCATCGGCGCCATGAGCCTGGAGGCGGTCGAAGGCACCGGGGCGGCCTTCGCGGAGGCGCTCGTGGCGGCCAGGCCGCATCCCGGCCAGCTCGCGGCTGCGGCACACCTCCGCTCGCTCCTCGACGGCAGCGAGATCGGCGCCGGACATCGCGACTCGGCGCATCGGGTCCAGGATGCCTACAGCATGCGGTGCATGCCGCAGGTGCACGGCGCTGTGCGGGACGCGCTCGACCAGCTCGGACGCATCCTGGAGGTGGAGATCAACAGCGCCACGGACAACCCGCTCGTCTTCCCGCCCTCGGACGAGGCGCCGGACGGCCGGGTCATCTCCGGCGGCAACTTCCACGGCGAGCCCCTGGCCCTAGGCCTCGACTACGCCAAGACCGCGGTCATCGAGCTGGCCAGCATCTCGGAGCGTCGCACCGCGCGCCTGGTCGACGCCCACCACTCGGGCGGCCTGCCCGCGTTCCTGGCCGAGGAGCCCGGGATCGGCAGCGGGCTGATGATCACCCAGTACACCGCGGCGGCGCTGGTGAACGAGCTGCAGACCCTGGCGCATCCGTCGTCGGTCGACACCATCCCGACCTCGGCTGACCAGGAGGATCACGTGAGCATGGGCGCCACCGCGGCGCTCAACCTGCGGACCGTCCTCGATCGGGCACAGCTGGTCCTCGCCATCGAGGCGCTCTGCGCGGCGCAGGGCCTGGACTTTCGCGCTCCACTGCGACCCGGCGCGGGCGTGGCCGCTGCCCACGCTGCGGTTCGCCGTATCGCCACGCACGTGACGGAGGATCGCTCCCCCGCGCCCGACATCGACGCGGTCCGGGACCTGGTTGCGGACGGCCGCCTGCTGGCTGCCGCCGACGGAGGTTGAGCCGATGGCGACCGAACCCCTGAAGTTCACGCTGGTCGACGAGGTTTCGTTCGCATCGATCCCGGCGCCGGCCCGGCCCGGCGCGCGCTGCCAGACCTGCGACTACTGGGAACGGCTCGACGGGACGCGCCAGGAGCCGCCCGCCCACGCAACCGACGTCGAGGCCCGGACGAGCCTCAAGCGCAACCGCCTCCTTTCCGGCGAGAAGCTGGCGGGCGCCTACGGGATGCTCGCCTGGCGACCGGACGACTCCGGCGGAACTGCGGTGGGCTGGGCGCAGTTCGGCCCGCTCTCCGCGTACCCGCGCGCCCAATCGATCCGCGAGCGCTACCCGACCCTGCCCGACTCGCCGGCGCCCTGGATCATCACCTGCATGCAGGTACCGGCCTCGGAGGCCGCGCGAGAGGCAACCGCCGGAAGCCTGATCGAGATGGTCTGCCGCGAGCTGGACCAGCGGGGGATCACCGCCGTCGAGGCGTACCCCGAGGGGGTCGGCGACGCCTGGCTCCCGTCCGCCGGTCCCGCGGCGATCTACCTGGACCACGGGTTCGTGCAGGCGGCCGGGGACGACCGCTATCCGGTCATGCGCCGCGAGCTGACCGGGGCCGGCGATGCGGTCGGCTGGGGCGATCTGCTGGGCAAGATCCTCCCCGATGATGAAGGAGACGAATGGCCCTTGCCGCTCCCCAAGCGACCCGCGGAGGATGCGCTCTTCCGGCTGCCGGAGCGGCCGAAGCGGCCGAACCCGTTCGGGGACGATTGAGCGCGGACGACGGCGCAACATCTGGCACGCTGCGTGCGTCTGGGTGACCGGACCCACACCGCAGGAGAAGGGGGAGCACCGATGTCGACGACCGGGAAGAAGGCGGCCCTGGCCATCGCCTGCGCCGTCGCGCTGCTGGCCTGGACGCAGGCAACCGTGGCATGGGCCACGGCCCGATTCGGCACCTTCGACGCCGACCTGCTGGGCGGAACGATTTCCATGATTCCCATGGCGGCGCTGCTGGGTACGGTGGTGCTCCTCGCCCTGCCGGCGGTCGCCGAGCAGGCCCGCCGGCTCGCCATCGGCTTCGGGGCGGCCATGGGCCTGATCATGATCGGCGCCGCGGCGGACAACGTGGCCGGAGCGCTTCGCGACGGTGGCGTCTCGCCGCAGGGGCTCCTGGTCGCCGTCCTGACCGTGGTTCTGGTTGGCATCGTGGGCAGCCTCGCCGTCGTCGTCGCGCGGGAGCCGGTCGAGGTGCGACAGCGCTGACCCCGCCGGCGCGTGCGGGTCAGCACCGCGGGGGTACCATTCCGGGCCATGACGACGACCGCCCGCGCCTCGGGGCCGCGCACCGTCCACGCCCCGCGCGGCACCACCCTGAGCTGCAAGGGATGGCAGCAGGAGGCGGCGCTGCGGATGCTCATGAACAACCTCGATCCCGACGTGGCGGAGGACCCGGACCACCTCATCGTCTACGGCGGAACAGGCCGCGCGGCCCGCTCCTGGGAGGCGTTCGACGCCATCGTCCGCGAGCTGCGCCGCCTCGAGAACGACGAGACCCTGCTGGTGCAGTCCGGCAAGCCGGTGGGCGTCTTCCGAACCACGCCGGATGCGCCGCGGGTCCTCATCGCCAACGCCCTGCTGGTCCCCCACTGGGCGACCTGGGAGACGTTCCGCGAGCTCGAGCGGGCCGGCCTGACGATGTACGGCCAGATGACCGCCGGGTCGTGGATCTACATCGCGACCCAGGGGATCATCCAGGGCACCTACGAGACCTTCGCCGAGGCCGCCCGCCAGCACTTCAGCGGAACGCTGGCCGGCACCGCGACCCTGACCGCCGGCCTGGGTGGGATGGGCGGCGCCCAGCCGCTGGCGGTGACCATGAACGAGGGTTCGGTGCTGGCCATCGAGGTCGACCCGGCCCGGGCAGAGCGCCGCCACAGGTCCGGCTACGTCGACGAGGTGACGACCGACCTCGACGAGGCGGTGGCGAGGGTGGACTCGTGGCGCACGGCGCGCGAGGCGCGCTCGATAGCCCTGGTGGCCAACGCGGCCGACGTCGAGCCCGAGCTCGTACGACGGGGGTGGAAGCCGGACCTCGTGACGGACCAGACAAGCGCCCATGACCCGCTGAACGGCTATGTCCCCGGCGGGATGCCGTTCGTCGCGGCTGTCGCGCTGCGCGAGTCGGACCCCAACGCCTACCTGGCGAAGTCCATGGCATCCATTGCCGACCACGTCCGGGCCATGCTCGCCTTCCAGGCCGCCGGTGCCGTGACATTCGACTACGGCAACAACATCCGCGCACAGGCGAAGGAGGCGGGCGTGGAGAACGCGTTCGACTTCCCCGGGTTCGTGCCCGCCTTCATCCGGCCGCTCTTCAGCGAGGGGAAGGGCCCGTTCCGCTGGGCGGCACTGTCCGGCGAGCCGCAGGACATCCTGAAGACAGATGCGGCGCTGATGGAGCTCTTCCCCCGGGATTCCAGCCTGCACCGATGGCTGCGCCTGGCCGAGGAGAAGGTTCCGTTCCAGGGCCTTCCCGCACGGATCTGCTGGCTCGGCTACGGCGAACGCGCGAAGGCCGGGCTGCGGATCAACGAGATGGTCCGCTCCGGGGAGCTGGCCGCGCCCATCGTCATCGGCCGCGACCACCTCGACGCGGGTTCGGTCGCCAGCCCCTTCCGTGAGACGGAGGGGATGCGCGACGGCTCGGACGCCATCGCGGACTGGCCCATCCTCAACGCGCTGATCAACACCGCCGCGGGCGCGACCTGGGTGAGCGTCCATCACGGGGGCGGGGTCGGCATCGGCTACTCGCTCCACGCCGGGATGGTCATCGTGGCCGATGGCACCGATGCGGCCGCCGCGCGGCTGGAGCGGGTCCTGACCACCGATCCCGGGACCGGGGTCATGCGCCATGCCGACGCGGGCTACGAGCGGGCCATCGAGGTGGCCCGCGAGCGCGGCGTCCGGATCCCCATGCTCGAGGAGGACTGACGTCGGTGGACGCGGAAGCGCCGCTCCCCGGCGCCCCCGACCCATGGGCCGGTTCGCAGCTGCCACCGCTCCGGGACGGTCCGCCGTACCTCATGACGGAGATGATCGCGGCGGAGCCGGCGGTCTCCGAGCGGATCCTGCGGCGGCTGTCGACCGGGGCCGGCGCCCGCACCGTTGACGAGGTCGCCGGCATGGTCCATGACGCCGTTCGACGCGGGAGACCGGTCGTGACCACCGGCTGCGGGACCAGCGAGCACGCCGCCATGGCCGCCGCCTGGCTCCTGGCCGATGCCCTCGAGCCCGCGGAGCAGTGGCTCGTCCGCTCCCGTCAGGCGCTCGACGTGGTGCGCCAGCCCGTTGCGGAGGGCGCCCTGATCGCCATCAGCCACGAGGGCGGAACGTGGGCCACCAACGAGGCGCTGCGGGCGGTCCGGCCGGAGCACGTCTCTCGGGCACTCATCTCGGTGAGCAACCGCTCGCCGGGCGCGGCCCTCGCCGCGGCGGTGATCGAGACCGGCGAGCAGGACCAGAGCTGGTGCCACACGGTGGGCTACCTGTCGCCGCTGGTCGCGGCCGCGGCGGTGGCGTCCCGCCTGAGGGGAAGCCACCTGGACGGGGCGAGCGTCCTCGGCCTGCTGGAGGCAGCCGGCGGGCAGTCCGCCGGAGCGGAATCGGTGAGCGCCGTGCTGGCGAGCGTGGAGCGGATCGTCACCGTGGGCACGGGTCGCGATGAGCCGGCCGCCCGGGAGCTGGCACTGAAGATCGAGGAGGGGGTCGGACTGCCGGCCCGCGCCCTTCAGCTTGAAACGGTGCGGCACGGCCACCTCGCTGCCTGCGATGAGCGCACCGGGCTGGTCCTTCTGCTCACCGATGCGGAGCCGGCCGGCGAGCCGGTCCGTGATCGGGCACGCGCCGTCCTGCGCTCGGCGGCCGCCCTGGGCATGCCCGCGGCGGCCGTCCTGGCGCCACGGGTCTCCACCCAGGTCGCGCGCGACCTCACCCCGGCCGGTCGCCTCGACGCCCCTGAGGCCAACCGCCTGCCGCCGATGGTCGAGGCGATCCTGTCGACCGCGATCCCCCTGCAGCTCCTCGCCGAGCGGCTGGCCCGCGCCCGCGGCCGCAACCCGGACCCCATCGGCCGGGATGACCCCCGCCAGGCCGCGGCGGGCGAGGCCTGATCCCTACCCCGCGGCCGGCGAGGTCCGCAGCGCGGCGATGAGGCGCACGTAGAAGCGCAGGTTGTGGAGGGTGGCCAATCGCTCCGCAGAGGTGTCGCCGACCTTGAACAGGTGGTGCAGGTAGGCGCGGCTGTGTCGCACGCAGGTCGGGCAGTCGCAGCCGTCCTCGACTGGCCCATGGTCGATGCGGTACCGCGCGTCGAGGATGTGCACCGCGCGGTAGAACGCCGCACCGGGACGAACCCCCCGCTCCGGGTATCCGGCGCGAAACGTGTAGAGACGCCCGTGGCGCGCGTCACGCGTGGGCAGTGCGCAGTCGAAGAGCGAGTAGCCGAGCGAGAACCCGTTCACCAGGTGGTCCGGTCGCCCGATCCCCAGTGCATGCTTCGGCGCCGATGCCGGCAACGACTCGGCCACCCAGCGCAGCGGATCGGCGAGCAGCGAACCGTCGGCGGCCAGCGGCCAGCCGCCGAAGCCGTATCCGTCGAAGCCGATCGCCGCCAGGGCGGTGGCGCACTGGCGGCGCAGCGCCTCCTCCGCACCGCCCTGCACCACGGCCACGAGCCGAGGTGGGATCTCGTCCGCGCGCAGGCCGGAGACGAGGCGATCGAACGCCTCGCGCGAGCGTCGGGCCCAAGCCACGGTGCGTTCGACGCTGCGCTCCTGCTCCGCGATCGGCGCCTCCGCATCGGTGCAGTCGTCCAGGCAGACCATGATGTCGCTGCCGAGCTGGAACTGGATCTGCATCACCCGCTCCGGCGTCAGGATCCATTTCTGCCGGGTCTCCGGCTCGCGGAAGATCACCTCCCGATCGCGGATGACGCCTCGGGCCGGGTCCTGGCGGATCAGCGACCAGACCTGGAACCCGCCCGAGTCGCTCAGGACCGGCCCCTGCCAGTCCATGAAACGGTGGATGCCGCCCCCACCCTGCACGACCCGTGCTCCCGGCCGGCGCAGGAGGTGAAAGGCGTTGACCACCACCGCCTCGATCCCCACCCCGCGCAGGTCCTCGCTCGTCAGCCCGCGCACGCCCGCGCGCGTGGCATCGGGGAGGAAGGTGGGGACCGGCAGCGTCCCGCGCCTGGTCGCGAGCGGGTCAGGCACCGGTGGAGCCAGGCGGGGCAAGGGCGAGCACGAAGACGAGCTCGTCGGGGACCGATGCCTCCGCCATCCCGGTGACGCGCGTCCCCAGGTCACGAACGAGCGTCTCGATGCGTGCGCGATAGGTCCGCTCCATCCCCTTGCCGCGGCCCCCGAGGGATCGCGCGGGGAAGCTCACGACTGCGTGGCGCGCCGGCAGCCGGGCCAGCAGGTCGAACGCGGCGCCGGGGCGGCGCCGATCGAGCAGCGGGACGAGCTTGAGCAGGAGGGCCACCTCGACCGGGTCCGTGCTCCAGCCGGCCGCGAGATCCGCCGCCTCCACCAGGTGTGGCTGGCCGACGAGCGACAGAAAGCGCCCCACCAGCGCCAGCTGGGCGCCGTCCACGTCCACCGCCCGGTACCGCGCGGTACGGGGGAGCCTCATCCACGGCAGGGCAACCGGGCCGAGGCCGCAGCCCAGGTCCACCAGGCCAGGCGGAGCCCCGCCGGTCACCTCCCAGATCCGTGCGAAGAAGCGGTCGAGATGCGGCAGCCGCTCCCGGGTCGAGGCGTGGCGACGCAGGACTGCGACGCACGCCTCGCGAAAGGCCGATGCAGCCAGATCGCCACGCCACGCCGCGGTGAGCCGGGCGAGGTCCCGGTCGTCGCGGGCCGCCGGACGATAGGCGGAAACCGCCTGGTGGAGGCGACGCTTCACCCGCTTGACGGCATCGGCCTCGTCCCGGGAGCGGCCCACCTCCTCTTCGGCCAGGCGCTCGACCATGCCGACGTCCAGGTCCCGGTACCGGCGCGACGCCGTCACCCGCCTCGTGATCCGGACCAGGTCCCCCTCGCTCACCGGCCTGCCTCCCCGTCGGTGCGACCGCGATGCGCCAGCTCGTAGGCGCGCCGGCGGCTGAGGCCCAGGGTCGCGGTCAGGAGGGCGACCACTGCCCGGGGCGGCGCGCCCTCGTCGAGCAGCAGCTCCGCGGCCTCGGCTGCCCGCTGCTCGCGCTCATCTCCCTCTGTGCGTGCGGCCCCGGTGATGACGACGGTGCATTCCCCTCGGACCGTGCCTTCCGCGGCGAGCGCGGCCACCAGCTCCCGCAGCGTCCCGCGCTGGTAGCGCTCGTGGGGCTTCGTCAGGTTACGGGCGAGGCACGCGTCGCGGTCGCCCAGCGCTGCTGCCGCATCGGCCAGCGAGGCGGCGAGGCGATGGGGTGCCTCGAAGCAGATCAGCGTGGCGGTCTCGTCGCGAAGCGCCTCCCAGAACGCCCGGCGCGGACCCCCGGCACGTGGCGGAAAGCCGCAGAAGCGGAACGGCTGCGGCGGCAGGCCCGCCGCGGCGAGCGCCGTCGTCACCGCGGAGGCACCGGGAAGGCTCGTGACCGGAATGCCGGCGTCGACCGCCGCGCGGACGAGCCGGTAGCCCGGGTCGGAGACGAGGGGCGTGCCGGCGTCGCTGACGAGCGCGATCGACGCGCCATTGGCGAGGCGATCGAGAAGCTCGGGGACGCGCTGGGTCTCGTTGTGCTCGTGGACGGACACGGTCCGGGTGCTGATCCCGTGCGCGCGCGCGAAGGTCGCGAAATGGCGCGTGTCCTCGGCGGCCACGAGGTCCACCGCGTGGAGCACCTCGAGGGCGCGCAGCGTCACGTCGGCAGGGTTGCCGATGGGAAGCGCGACGACGTGCAGCGTGCCGGCCATGCGCGGGAGCGTAGCACCGGGTCGCGGGCGCCAGAGCCGCGGTACTATCGCGACGTGCCCAGCCTGATTGAATGCGTCCCGAACTTCTCGGAGGGTCGTCGCCCCGCCGTTCTGGAGGAGATCACCCGGGCGATCAGCCAGATCGACGGCGTGACCCTGCTCGACTTCTCGCGGGACGAAACGCACAACCGCAGCGTCGTCACCTTCGCCGGCAATGCCGAGCCGGTGGTCCGGGCGGCGACCGCCGCCGTCGGTCGCGCGCTGGAGCTGATCGACATGACCGTCCACACCGGCGCTCACCCGCGGATCGGTGCCGTGGACGTGATCCCGTTCGTCCCGCTGGGCACCACCCGCCTGTCGGAGTGCATCGACCTGGCGCGCCGCTTCGGTGAGCTGGTCGCCAAGACGTACGACCTGCCCGTGTACCTGTACGGTGAGGCGGCGCTGCGGCCCGAGCGCAGGCGGCTGGCCGACGTGCGCCGCGGCCAGTACGAGGGGCTCAAGGCCGAGATCGGCGTCAACCCCGACCGGGACCCCGACTACGGCCCGTCCCGCCTGCACCCCAAGGGAGGGGCCGTGGCGGTGGGGGCCCGCAAGCCGCTCATCGCCTTCAACGTCAACCTGGCCACCGACGACGTCGCCATCGCCAAGCGGATCGCCCACGCGATCCGCGAGTCGTCCGGGGGTCTCCCCGCCGTCCAGGCCATGGGGCTGCTGCTCGAGAACCCGGGCGAGCGCGGCTTCGCCCAGGTGAGCATGAACCTCGTCGACTGGGAGCGGACCGGGATCGCGGCGGCCGTCCGCGAGGTCCGCCGGCTGGCCCGCGAGGCGGGCACGGACGTCGACCATTGCGAGCTCGTGGGCCTGGCACCCAGCGGCGCCCTGCTGGAGGTCGCCAGCGACGCGCTCCGTCTCCGCGACTTCTCCCCCGAACAGGCCCTGGAGCTTCGGCTGGCACGCGACCGGTAGGGCGGCTAGCATTCGCCGCCCATGACCAACCCCGGGAGAACCGTCCGTCAGGTCCTGCTCGACGCCTTCACCGATGCGCGACGGCGCGCCATCGAGGCGGGCAGCCTGGTGATGGCTCCGGACGTCGAGCTGCCGGGGCTGTCCGTCGAACGACCCGCTCGCCCGGAGCACGGGGACTACGCCACGAACGTCGCGATGCAGCTCGCGCCGGCGGCCCGCATGGCGCCCATGAAGATTGCGGCGGTTCTCCTCGATGCCCTCGCGCTCCCGGAGGGAATGGGGACCGCCGAGATCGCGCCGCCGGGCTTCATCAACGTCCGCCTGGACCCCGCCTGGGTCGCCCGCCAGGTTGCCGCCATCCTGGACGAGGGAGACGCCTACGGTCGCGTCAGCGCAGAGACGCCGATGGCAGTCAACGTCGAGTTCGTGAGCGCGAACCCGACCGGGCCGCTCACCGTGGGCAACGCCCGCGGCGCCTTCGTGGGCGACCTGCTGTGCCGGGTGCTGGAGGGCGCCGGGCACCGCGTCACGCGTGAGTACTACTTCAACGACTTCGGCGGGCAGGTCCGTAACCTGGGCCTCTCCGTGCTCGCCATCCGGCGCGGGGAGCCGATCCCCGAGGACGGCTACCACGGCGACTACGTGCCCGAGCTCGCCGCAGCACTCCCGGACGCGGTCTGGTCCGAGGCGACCGCCGATGGCGCCGATGCCGGCTGGGTGCTGGGCGTATGGGCCTCGGAGCAGGTCCGCGGGGGGATCGAGGCCAGCCTCGAGCGGCTGGGGGTCCACTTCGACGTGTGGAAGGGCGAGGGCTCCCTTCATGACGAGGGCTGGGTCGCGCGCGGCGTCGACCGGCTGCGGGAGGCCGGCCAGGTGTACGAGGCCGACGGCGCAACCTGGTTCGCCTCGACTGCGTTTGGGGACGACAAGGACCGGGTCGTGTACCGCTCCAACGGGCAGCCCACCTACTTCGCCTCGGACATCGGGTACGTGACGGAAAAGTTCAGCCGTGGCTTCGACGAGCTGATCTACCTGTGGGGAGCCGACCACCATGGCACGGTCGCACGGCTGCGCAACGCAGCGCGCGCCATGGGCTACGACCCCGACCGGGTGGCGGTCATCCTCATCGCCTGGGTGCGGTTCGTCCGCGACGGCGTGGAGGCCTCCATGAGCAAGCGCGCCGGCGAGTTCGTCTCGCTCGACGAGCTGCTCGACGAGATCGGCCCGGATGCCGCACGCTGGTTCTTCGGGTCGCGATCCGCGAGCAGCGGCATCGATTTCGACATCGAGCTCGCCAAGCGCCAGGGCAACGAGAACCCGGTCTACTACGTCCAGTACGCCCATGCGCGCTGCAGCTCGATCCTGCGCAGCGCGCCGGAACACGGCCTCCGGCCCTCCACGGAGCGAGCCGCCCAGCTCCTGCGCCATCCGGCCGAGCAGGCGCTGGTCCGCGAGCTGCTGCGTCTCCCCGACGTGGTCGCCGAGGCCGCCGCTCGTCGCGAGACCCATGAGCTGCCGAAGTACTGCTACGAGGTCGCCGCGCTCTACTCGCAGTTCTACCGGGACTGCCGCGTGCTCAGCCCCGACCCGGCCGATGCGGACCTCTCCGCGGCGCGCCTGGCGCTCGTCGACGCGACGCGCACCGTGCTTGCCAACGGGCTGCAGCTCATGGGGATCTCCGCGCCCGAGTCCATGTAGGCCTGCGGCCGGTCAGCGCAGGGCGGCCACCGCGCGGTCGACGACGGCCTGGCTCGATCCCTGGACCACCAGGGTCTCGGTGTCGGAGAGCGTCACGATCGTCGATGCCAGGGACAGCGACTTCGCGGCGTCGCGGTAGAAGCTGGCGAACTGCCGCGCGTCGCCCGGCGTGTCCCACGTGGAGCGCAAGGCGACCGCCACGGCGCCGTCCGGGCCCGATGCCGCCACCAGCCGATCGCCGCCCCAGCCCTCGGCGGCACTCTGCGCGTCGTCCGCCGTCTCCCCGAGCGCCTGCAGCCAGATCGCGGTCATGCCTTCACCCCAGGTGTCCTGCGGCGTCTCGGTCCAGCCGGGCCCCAGGGCCGCCGCGAGCGCCGGCGCCGCAACGTCGACCGGCTTCTCCCCGCTCACGTACTTGGTGTAGTCGATGATCTGCTCGGTCGAATCCGGGGGCGAGCGGAAGGCCGCGTCGACGGCCGACCATCCCCCGGATGCATACAGACGGCTCACGAACTGCGCCCCGGCGGTGTACGGGAGCTCGAGCTGCTGGACCATCCAGCCCGGGACACCCGTGATGTCCGGGACGGGTGTCTGGCTCACGCCAAGCAGCTCCTCGGGGGTCATGTGGTCGATCGCCCACAGGAGCATGGTGGTGGTGGCATCACCCTCGACCAGCGCGAGCCGGGCGAGGTCGCGATCGTCCTGGCCAGCCGCGTCCAGCTGCAGCGAGCTGAGCCCGAACGCGGCGTCCTGGAGCGCATGGGTGTACTCGTGCGCGTACGTGACCTTCGCCTCCGGGCCGACACCGCCGTCGCTGACCACCACCATCCGCTTCTTCTGGTCGTCGTAGAAGCCGATCACCTGGCCGGTCAGCAGCTTGAGCTGCAACGCGGCCACGTCCTGGTCGGCGGTCAGCAGGCCCAGGGCGTGGAGCGTCAGGTTGTCGGCGGCACGGCGTGCCGCGGGGTAGTCACGGTCGAACTGGTCGCGCAGCTCCTGCTCGAGCTGCGAGCGGCTGATGACGTCGGGCGGGCCAATCGACGGGGCGGGCAGCCCCCGCAGCTCCCTGACCTGCGCCTCGATGGCCGCGAAGACGCCGCTCGCATCCTGGCTGGCGCTGGGACCCGCCGGGCCTGGCCGATGCCGTGACGCGCGGTGTCGGCGATGCGAGGGGCCCGATGGCAAGGTCGACGCCCATCCCCCGCAGTGCGAGCACGACGATGATCGCCACGGAGAGAACGACGGTGCCGGCAGCGGCCAGGCGACGCGACAACGGGGACATCGGCGGGCATTGTCGCACGGCGCCCGCCGGCGCCTTCGCGCATGGGTCGGAGGGGAAGATTCACGTTTCTTTATGGTTGCCGGTGTTTGGCATTCACGTGCCGTGCCTACTGTTCATCCTGCGAGTTGGAGATCCACACGGGTTTCTACCTCCACCCTCCCTCCTTCGAGCGCCGGTGTCATTGGGCGGGCACCGGCGCTCGTGCTATCTCCCGATTCTCGTCGCGCCGGTGGCGACGACCCGTGCCGAGCCGCCATCGGCTACCATCTGCGGACCGATGGAGATCACCTGGTACGGTCGCGCCTGCTTCCGCCTGAAGGGCCGCGAAGCCACCGTCATCACCGACCCCTGCCCCCCGTCGACGGGCTTCGTCGCGGGCAAGCACGACGTCGACCTGCTCACGATGTCGCATGCCCACGCGGATCACGCCTACACCCGTTCCATCACCGCCGGGCTGACGTTGACCCGCCCCGGAGAGTACGAGTTCCATGACCTCCTGGTGACGGGCGTGCGGACCTTCCACGACGGCGAACGCGGGGCGCAGCGCGGCGAGAACATCGTGTTCGCGGCGGAGGTGGACGGTGTCCATGTCTGCCATCTCGGCGATCTCGGACATCTCCTGACAGAGGAGCAGCTGGCAGAGCTGGGTCCGGTGGACGTGCTGCTCGTGCCGGCCGGTGGGCAGTTCACCATCACGCCCGCGGAGGCCGCCGAGGTCGTCTCGCAGGTGTCTCCGCGAATCGTGATCCCCATGCACTACCAGGTGGACGGCGGCTCTGCCGACCTTCTCGCGGTCGACAAGTTCCTGCACGAGATCGGCGCCCCGGACGCCGCGCGCCAGCCCAAGGCCGTGGTGACCCCGTCGAACCTCCCGTCGGAGACGCAGGTGGTGGTGCTCGAGGCGCGGGGGCGCACCGGCTGATCCGGGTCTGGCGGCGCCAAACGGGGTACTCCGGTACGCCCGCGGTCTGGTACCCGGTGTTGGGGCGCACCACATTGCGAGAACCAGACGGCTCTGAACCTCACAGATCCGCACCGCCCGGTGGTACCTGGGTACTAGGCAGGCGAGTACTCGCCCGGGTATCCTCGTGGCCTGGCCCCAGGGGGTTCGGCGATTGATGCCGACGGATTCATCCAAGAGGTATTTCCGGCTGTGAACACTCATGCCCTTGCGCTCCGGCGGCGCTCGAGCAACCGCGTGGCTCTCTCGATTCTTGCCACGGCGGCGATCGCGCTGTCGCTCATCTACCTTGCGCGGCCCGCGCAGGCCAACACGACACCCACCTACCACGAAGGCAACGTCAACAGCTGCGAGGACCTGGGGCTACCCGCGAACACCCCGGGCATCAGCATCGACGCGTCGGCCGTGACCTACGGCACGTCGACCATTGACACGGTCAACGGCGGCACCATCGACATCACCGCCAACAGCACGCTGATGCAGTTCTCGTTCGCCCACGCGAATCCGCCCGTGCTGGCCATCGCTGTCAAGGCCGGCGACGGCTACAACCAGTACGACTATCCCGGCGGCGCGACCGCAGACGGCGGCCTTGCCACGCCGATGAACAACGGCAACCAGCAGGCGGCCCTCAGCCATCTCTACATCTGCTTCGGCGAGGCATCCGAGAGCCAGGCTGGCTCCTCTGAGCCGGCCGATGTCGGGAGCATCTTCATCCGCAAGCGGAACGCCGAGTCGCCGTACCAGCATCTGGCCGGCGCGGTGTTCACCGTCGAGGGCGTGCAGGGAACCTTCACGACCGATGCCGATGGCGGCGTCTGCGTCACCGGCCTTCCGCAGAACACCAGCCTGATGGTGACGGAGATCACGCCGCCGGCGGGCTTCGACCTTCCGGATCCGGCTTCCCAGCTCGTGAAGGTGGACAACGACGGCGACTGCACCAGCTCGGATGCGATCTTCAAGGACGAGCCGGTCGCAGCAACCCCGACCCCTGAGGAGTCGGTCAACGCGGCGACCCCGACCCCGACCCCTGAGGAGTCGGTCAAGGCGGCGACCCCGACCCCGACCCCGACCCCTGAGGAGTCGGTCAAGGCGGCGACCCCGACCCCGACCCCGGAGGGCTCGGTGGGGGCTGCCACCGGGAGTCCCCAGGCGAGCACCCCGAACACGGCCTTCGGCAGCGATCCGTCGCAGCCGACCGGCACGCTCCTGTTCTCGCTGCTTCTGGTCCTCGGCCTCTCGACCCTGGCCGTGGTGAACGTCAGAGCGGTGCGCCAGCGCTGACGGCCGCGGCGTCAGGCTGAAACCTGCTCCTCTTTGTACGAGAGGGCCGGCCCCCGAAGGCCGGCCCTCTCGCCGTCTCACGCGCAGCTCCGACCACTTGGCCAGTACCTATGGATGACCGTCTGTTGCCCCACGGCAACGGAACTCGCGGACTTCAATGCCGCTAACCCCACCGAACTCCAGCAGGGCCCGTACGGGGGTACTACCGCTGACCGGTACCCGCCGATATGCTCGGGCTCGAAGCACTCATCCATTCATCATTGTCCGAGGTACACATCATGAACACGCGACCCAGCTGCCGGGTCACACCAGGATCCCGAACGGGGCGGGCATTGCTCTCGGCTGCCGCGCTGGCCGCGACGCTCGCGCTGGCCGTCTCGCCGGTGATGGCCTGGACAGCGCCGTTGGTCCAGCCAGTCTGTGCGCCGGACCAGGACAGCTACGCCTGGACGGTGACGCTCAGCGGGACGGAGGCGAACTACAACTTCGACTGGAGCTTCAGCTCGACCTTCTCGTCGGTGACGACGGTCTTCGGAAGCAAGGGCGCGAACGACCTCATCACACCGCGAGGGGGTGCGACCCTGTACGTCCGCTGGAGCAGCGATCACGGCTCGAAGACGGCGGGGGTGGCCGACGGCGAGCTCTGCGAGCAGGCGACTCCGACGCCAACACCGACTCCGACGCCAACACCGACTCCGACGCCAACACCGACTCCGACGCCAACACCGACTCCGACGCCGACGGCGACCCCGATGCACGAAGCGTCCATCGAAGCCGCGACGCCAACCCCCACGCCGGAGGGATCCGTTGAGGCCGCCACGGGGAGCCCTGAGGCGAGCCTGCCGAACACGGCAGTCGGGAGCGGTTCGTCCGGACCCGACGCGACGCTGCTCTTCGGGTTCCTCCTTGTCCTCGGCATGTCCGGTCTTGCCGTCGTGAACGTGCGCGTGCCGCGAAGACGGTGAGGCCCGTGCGGGACGCCTGAGCGTTTCGGACACCCCCGGCCCGCCTCGGACCGGGGGTGTTTCGCGCTCATGACCCGATCGTCCCAGGACTCGTGGTGCGTCCGATCACCGCATTCGTCGGGGGCTGCGCACCGCACTCCACCAGACCCCCGTTGAGCGCCAAAACTGGGGGGTACCAAGGTACTGGGACCCGTGTGATACTCGCCTCCCGCCACCACCGGCGGGACCGCTCAAGGGAACGACCGCGATCGGCTGCGGCGGCTGGCCCAGAGGTGAACCGGGCGGCTCGAGGGGGAGCCATCCGGAAACAGAACACGGGTCCGGTGATCGGACGACGGACTGCCCACCGTCGTCATCCGATCCGGGTCGGAAGCGTCCCCCGTCCGACCGTCAGGCCCCGCCCAGAGGTAGCCGAGCCGTCCATCGGTAGAAACCAAACTCCGGCCGTGGCAGCGGCCGCAGATGCCAAGGGGGCATCCATAGATGACGACCTCGCAGCTCAGGCTGAACCCGTTTCGCGCCATTCCCGTCGCGTTCGCACTCATCTTCAACGTTGTCTTCGGGCCCATGGCGCCCCTCGCGCAATCGGTTCTCACCGGACCGGTTTCCGCGCTCGCCTACGTTGGCGACGCGTCCTCCTTCGAGCTCGACGGCAACGCCTTCCATGCCGGATCGGGTCATGACTGGGACCAGGTCTACGCGGACCGCAATGGACCGCCCTTCACGGCCTCCGCGGCCAACGACGTGGCATTCGTCAAGGACATCGCCGGTTCGGGGGATGACATCCTCACCGGTGGGTCGACGAAGGACGAACATGACCTTTCGAGCTGGCTCTGGAAGCAGAGCTCCTCGACGTCGGTCCAGGACAAGGACGACATCGAGCACGCCTTCGCTGCCTCGTACACGGCCAGCAACGGCCACACCATCGGCTACTTCGGGCTCGACCGGTACAGCATCAGTGGCGATGCGACCGCCGGGTTCTGGTTCTTCAAGGACAGCGTCTCGAAGACCGGCAACGGCTCGTCGCCGGGGACCGGCTTCAACGGCGTGCACACCGAAGGCGACATCCTGGTCGTCATCGACTTCACGAACGGCGGCTCGCTGGGAACCGCCACGGTTTACTACTGGCACAACAACGCGCTGACCCTCAAGGGTTCGGGCCTCGAGTGTGACGGCTCTGCCCAGTCGGTCTGCGCCATCACGAACACATCCGCGGCGAGCTCCCCGTGGTCCTTCACGCCGAAGTCGGGGACCGCCGACGTCTTCCCCGCCGACAGCAAGGGCGGCGCGGGCGCACTCTACGAGGGCGGCATCGACCTGACGGCCCTGGGCCTCGACACCGGATGCTTCTCGAGCTTCATGGCCGAGACCCGCTCCTCGCAGGTGACCAGCTCGACCCTGTCCGACTTCGTGGTCGGGAACTTCAGCTTCTGCGCGCCGCCGACCATCGAGACCCAGGCTTCCGACTCGTCGGTCAGCGTTGGTGACTCCGTCACCGACACGGCCACCCTGTCGGGCGCCAAAGGCGCGGTGGAAGGCACCGTCGCCTTCTACCTGTGCGGCCCGGGCAACAGCGCTCCGGACTGCAGCACCGGTGGAACCAAGGTGGGCGCCACCAAGACCATCAGTGGTGGAACCGCCACGTCGGACGCCTTCCAGGCCGATGCCGCCGGGTTCTACTGCTTCCGGGCGGAGTACACGCCCACGCAGGGGTCCAAGTACCTGGCGACCTCGCACACGAACAAGACCACCGAATGCTTCGAGGTGAAGCCCGCGGAGGTCCATGTCACCAAGACGGCCGATGCCGCATCGGTCAGCGCCGGTGATCCCATCGGGTTCACCGTCACCGTCAGCAACACCGGCACCGGCACGGCCAAGGGCGTCTCCCTGACCGATGCGCTGCCGGGCGGCAACGCCGGCCATGCGGTCCACTGGGTGATCGATACCTCGAAGTACGATCACGCGTCGTTCGCCACCAGTGGCGCCGACGGCAGCCAGCACCTGGCTCTCGCCGGGCAGCCGATCACGATGGCTCCGGGCGCCAGCCTGAAGGTCCATCTCACCGCGGCAACCGACAGCACCAACTGCGCAACGTACGACAACACCGCATTGGTCAGCAGCACCAACGACGGGTCGGATTCGGACTCCGCGTCCACCCAGGTGCTCTGCCCGGCGCTGTCCATCACCAAGACCGCCGACGCCGCATCAGTCAGCGCGGGCGATCCCATCGGCTTCACCATCACGGTCAGCAACAGCAACGCGGCGGGAACGGGGACGGCCAAGAACGTCACCCTCAACGATCCGTTGCCGTCCGGCGTGACCTGGAGCATCTCCCCGGCCTATGCAGGCCCGGGAAGCTGCTCGATCAGCTCGAACACGCTCAGCTGCTCGTTCGGCGATATGGCCCCCGGCCACTCGGCGAGCGTCCACGTCTCGGCGACGACCTCGGCCCAGGCCTGCGCGACCTACCCGAACACGGCCACGGCCGATGCCGACAACCATGCCCAGATCCAGGCCTCGGCGACGATCGAGTGCCTGTCTCCGCAGATCCATGTGACCAAGTCGGCTGACGCCGCGTCGGTCTCGGCCGGCCAGGCAATCGGCTTCACGGTCACGGTCAGCAACACCGGTAACGGCACTGCGAAGGGCGTCACCCTGAGCGACGCTCTGCCCGGTGGCAATGGCGGCACGCCGGTTCACTGGGTGATCGACGGCTCGACCGGCGACCCGGCGAGCTTCGCGATCACCGGCGCTGACGGCAGCCAGCAGCTGACCCTCGCGGGCCAGCCGGTCTCCGTGGCCGCGGGCGCGAGCCTGACGGTTCACATCACGGCGTCGACCAGCAAGACGAGCTGCGCGACGTACGACAACACGGCCTCGGTCAGCACCAGCAACGACGGGTCCGACTCGGACGACGCCACGACCCAGGTGCTCTGCCCGGACGTGAAGGTGGTCAAGACGGCGGATGACGAGTCCGTCAACGCCGGCGAGAAGATCGGCTTCACCATCACCATGACCAACATCGGTGCGGGTGCGGCCGCCAACGTGACCCTCGACGACACCCTGCCGTCCGACGCCGGGCTCGCCTGGAGCATCGACGGCGGGACGGGCGCCGGCGACTGCCACATCAGCGGCGGCGTCCTCTCCTGCACGTTCGGCACGCTTGCCCACAACGCCAGCACGGCGGTCCACATCTCGAGCCCGACCACGGGCGAGACCTGCGGGACCATCGAGAACACCGCCGACGTGAGCGCCAGCAACGAGCCGGCGTCGGTGCTTGGCAACAACACCGACTCCGACTCCAGCGACGTCCTGTGCCCCGACCTGACGGTCCTCAAGACCGCCGACAAGGGGACGATCAGCGCGGGTGACACGGCGGCCTTCACCATCGTCGTCAGCAACGACGGCGAGGGCATGGCCAAGGGGGTCACCCTGACCGACACGCTCCCGACCGGCGTCGACTGGAGCGAGGACTCCGCGGCCTGCTCGATCACGAGCGGCGCGCTGTCCTGCAGCTGGGATTCCCTGGATTCCGGCGCCAGCGCGACCATCCATGTCTGGGGCCAGACCGATGCCGCCGACTGCGGCGTCCTGCACAACACCGCGAACGTCGCGGCCACCAACGAGGCCGAGGCGGACACGGACGACAACGCGAGCTCTGCCCAGATCACCGTCGAATGCCCTGATCTGAGCGCGACCAAGACGGCCGATGCAAGCCCGGTTTCGGCCGGGAGCCAGATCGGCTTCACGATCACGATCAGCAACAGCGATGCCTCGGGCACCGGAACCGCCCATGACGTTGCGCTGAACGACCCGCTGCCGGCGGGCGCGGACCTCGCCTGGTCGATCGCCGACCAGCCGGCTGGCAACCCGTGCTCGATCTCCGGCTCGGCCGGATCCCAGACGCTGGAGTGCTCCTTCGGCGACCTGGTCCCCGGTGCCTCGGTCAGCGTGCACGTGGTGAGCGACACCGCCAAGGCTGACTGCTCGACGCTGCCGAACGTCGCCAGCGTCACGGCCAGCAACCACGACGAGCTCAACCCCCAGGCCGACGTCACCGTCGAGTGCCCCGGCCTGAACATCGCCAAGACCGCAGCGGACAGCTCGATCAACGGCGGTGACAGCGCGAGCTTCACCATCGTGGTCTGGAACACCGGACCAGGCACCGCGATCAACGTCACCCTGGACGACCCGCTTCCGGGCGGGCTGACCTGGACCGATGACAGCGCGGACTGCTCGATCTCGAGCGGCACCCTGCACTGCGACTTCGGTGACCTGGGGGTGACGACCAAGGCCAACTCGCCGGCGCATGTGACCGTCACCGCGTCGACGACCCGCAACGACTGCGGCACGCTGGACAACCTGGCGACCGCGTCCGCGGACAACAACGACGACGTGACGGCATCTGCGTCGATCGACGTGACCTGCCCGGTCATCCGGATCCAGAAGGTCAACGACCAGATCTCGTCCGTGCTTCCCGGCACGACCGTGACCTACACGCTCACCGTCACCGTTCAGGACGGACCGGCGCTGAACGCGGAGGTCGTGGACACCCTGCCGGCGGGCCTCGACGACCCGACGAGCATCAGCGACGGCGGCACCTGGAGCAGCGCGGATCGGACCATCACCTGGCAGTTCGCCAGCCTCGATGGGATGACCGAGCTGACCTACAAGGCCAAGGTCAGTGCTGATGACAGCCACGGCCAGGTTCTCGAGAACGTGGTCGTGGTGACCAGCCCGAACACGCAGTGCCCCGACACCGAGACGATCGGTGACGAGTGCACGGACGTCTCGGACGTCACGGTCCGCGTGCCGGAGCTCGTCATCGAGAAGGCGGCGAACGTCCACGAGGTCCACTTCGTGTTCAACGCCGACGGCTCGCTCAAGTCGGTGACCCCCGACGGCGCCCAGATCACCTGGACGCTGACCTACACGCTCACCAACGGGCCGGTCACCAACGCGGTGATCAGCGACCCGCTGCCGGACTTCCTGACCTTCGTCAGCGCCGACAACGGTGGGACCTACGATGCGGGATCGCGAACGATCACGTGGACGTTCGCCAACCTGGACGCGAGCGGCAGCGTGTCGTTCGTGACGACCGTGGACTCCGACGCGCCTGAGACGGGACCGATCGTCAACGTGGCGAGCATCGTCTCCGACCAGACGCCGAAGGACACCGGCACCGACGAGGTCCGCGTAACCTCGGGGCAGGTCGAGGCGGCGACGCCGACACCCAGCGCCTCGGTGCCGAACACCGCCCTGGTCCTGAGCCAGAACGGTGAGCCCATCCAGGTCCCATTCGAGCTCCTGGTGCTCGTGCTCCTTGGCTCCCTGGGTACCCTGACCCTGGTCAACGTCCGGGCGGTGCGCCGCCGACGATAGTCCGTTGAATCCGAGGACCGGTCCCCGGACCGGTCCTCGGCATGGCACCAGCCCCCCTGGCAGGGACGGGGTAGAGGTTCGCCTCTACCCCGTCTTCTGTTGTGCCGGCAGGCGGCGACCCATCGGCGCTCACCGATCCGGGAGCACGATGCGCAGCGTGACTCTCCGGAATGAAGGACGCAGCTGCCTGGACGTGGCAGACGATCGCCGTGGCATCCAGCGTGCACGCCGCTGGCGATGACCGGTCGCCGGCAACCGGGCTCGCGCCGGCCGCTAGGGCCGACCGGGCGGGGAGTTCGTGGGGTGCGGGGGCTGCGTTGGCTTCGTTGAGGCCCGCGGCGATGGCGTGGGCTTTGGATCCGGGCCGCGCGGGCTCGCCGATGGCGAAGCGCCGGGCCCGTTCGAGGCGTTGCCGTTTCCGTTCTGCCCGGCTGCCTCGCCGCGCCCGGCGGGGGCTCCGGGCTGCGGATTCCCGTGGCCCACGGCAACCGCGGCGGCTGCCTTGCTCGTCGCGGCGAGCGCCTGCTGCAGCCCCGCTTCCGCGGCCTCCGGTGCTCGCGCAAGCAGCGCGGTCAGGACCTGGGTATGCCGCGCGAGGTCGCCCTGCTGGCCTTCGGGGATGACACCCACGGCGGCGGCGAAGGCGGTCTCGGCGGCGTCGACGTCAGCCACGGCTCCTGCCACCCGGTCCCAGCGCCCGTCCCGCGCCAGCGCTTCCACCTCGGACAGCCGCTCGTCGAGCGCCAGTGCCACGAGCGTCGGGTGGACCCAGCCGGGGGCGATCTCCATGCGCACCTGCTCCAGCTGCCGCTTAACGGGGTAGAGGGCATCGCCGGGCAGCGAGCCCTGCGACGCGGCGCCCACCGCCGTCACCGAAACGGCGAGGGCCAGGGATGCATACAGAACGGAGCGACCCAGCCGACCCATCTGACGCCGGCGTGGTGCGGGCACGGCGAGCCCCTCGCGAACCGCGACATACTGGTTCACCACGTGGCCGCGCAGGCGACGGCGGTAGCCAGGGGTCGGCCGCAGCCGAACGCTTGTCCGGGCGATCAGGCGCACCACCGGATCGTCCGGTGTGACCGGCTTGGCGTGCCGCGCCATGACGCGGTCCAGGAGCGCGAGCGGAGCGTCGAGGATGCTCATGCGTCAGCCTCGAGGGCCGCCCCCTCCTCGTCGGCCATCAGCCGGCGGAGGGCGCCGATGGCGCGGAAGGTCAGCCCGCGGATCGTCCCGGCCCGGCGCCCCATGACCTGGGCCGCCTCGTCGGCCGAAAGGCCGGCGACGAAGCGCAGGATGAGCGCCTCGCGCTGGTCGGGAGTCAAGTGTCCGATGGCCTGCCGAAGCTCGCGTATCTGCTCGCCCTTGAGCGTGATCGCCTCGACCTCCAGGCCGCCTGCGCGATCGTGATCGGGACCCAGCGGCTCCATCGGGCGGTCGCGACGGACGTGGTCGATCACCGCGTTGCGCGCGATCCGGAATGCCCAGGCGGTGAAGGGGTGGCCGTTCTGGCGATACCGCGGCAGGCCCCCGACGATGCGCTCGAAGACAACCTGGGTCAGGTCCTCGGCGTCCTCCCGTCGGCGAACGCGCATGGCGACGTAGCGGTAGATGGGGCCGACGAGCTCGTCGTAGAGCAGTCCGACGGCCGTGACATCCCCGTCGGCTGCGGCCCGAGCGAGGGCATCGACGTCGGTGCGCGCCGGTCGGGCCGCAGCCGCGACCGGGGGCGTCGCGCGACGGGGCGCCGCCTGGGTCGCGGGTCGCGTCAGGATCAGGTCGAGTGGTCGCTCTCGCATCAGCCGGGACCAGGGCACCTCTACAACGCGGGGCAGCGTCGCGCACGCGCCGGGCAACCGTACCATCCGCGCGGTGTTGCGACCAGTGGGACCGGTGCCGGGGGACAACGGTCCAATTGGGCTAGATGATCGCCAGCTCGTGGCCCACGTGCTCGAACGCGTCCAGGCAGGCCTGCAGCTCCTCGCGGCTGTGCTCCGCGGTGACGATGGTCCGCACCCGGCTCTTGTCCTCGGGGACGGTGGGATATCCGATCCCCTGCGCGAAGACCCCCTCCTCGAAGAGCCGGTCCGAGAGCTTCATGGCCAGCGCCCCCTTGCCCACGATCACCGGTGTGATGGGCGTCTCCGAGTGACCGGTGTCGAACCCCAGCCGCTCGAGCCCGGCCTTGAAGAACCGGGCGTTCTCCCAGAGCCGGTCGATGAGCTCCGGTTCCGTCTCGAGCACGTCGATGGCGGCGATGCAGGCCGCGGCGACGGCCGGCGGGTGCGAGGTCGAGAACAGGAACGGCCGCGCCTTGTGCTCGAGGATCGTTCGCAGGCTCTGTGACCCCGCGACGTATCCCCCCAGCACGCCGATCGCCTTCGAGAGCGTCCCGACCTGGACGTGCACCCTCCCGTGGAGGTCGAAGTGGTCCACGGACCCACGTCCGTTGCGGCCCAGGACGCCGGACGCATGCGCGTCGTCGACGAAGACCGCCGCATCGGCCTCCTCCGCCGCCGCCACGATCTCCGGCAGATTGGCGATGTCGCCGTCCATGCTGAAGACGCCGTCGGTGAGGACCACGACGGTCTTGCTCGCCCCGCCGGCGACGGACCGGACCTCACGCAGGGCCGTCCGCAGCCCGTCCATGTCAGCGTGGGGAAAGATCCTGCGCTCCGCCTTGGTGAGCCGGATCCCGTCGATGATGCTCGCGTGGTTCAGCGCGTCGCTGACGATCACCGCGCCTTCGGGCGCGATCACCGGGATGACGCCGGTGTTGCAGGTGAAGCCGGACTGGAAGGTGAGCACCGCCTCGACGTGCTTGAAGGCTGCCAGGCGTGCCTCGAGCTCCTCGTGAAGGCTCATGGTCCCGGCAATGGTGCGCACCGCGCCCGATCCCGCACCGTACTGCTCGACCGCGCGGATCGCAGCCTCGCGGAGCTTCGGGTGCGTGTTCAGCCCCAGGTAGTTGTTGCTCGACAGGGTGATGACCTCGCGCCCGTCGATGACGCATTGGCTCTTCTGCTCGCCCTGCACCACGCGCAGGCGCCGGAAGATGCCCTTGGCCTTGAGCTCCTCGATATCGGCGTCGAGAAAGGCAAGCGGGTTGCGCGAGCGCGCCGAGGGGGAATCAGTGGTGGCGTCCATGCCGGGCATTATCCCCCTGCGGGTTGCGCGCGGGGCTCGCCCGCAGGCGGCAGGAGCCGACTAGGGCAGGAGGACGATCTTGCCCGCGTGGCGCGAGGCGATGAGCGTAAAGGCCTGCTCGAAGTCGGCCAGGTCGAAGCGGTGGGTGAGGATGGGGCTCGGGTCGAACCGTCCCGAGCGCAGGAGGTCCTGGGTACGCTCCCAGGTGTCGTAGATCCTGCGACCGTAGATCCCGTAGAGGCGCAGGCCCTTCTGGATAAAGAGGTCGCTGATGTCGACGCTGACCGGCGTGGCGAAGATCCCCAGCAGGCTGATCCGTCCGCCACGGGTGATGAACTCGAGCGCCTGGTTCAGCGCCGGGGCCGAGCCGCTCATCTCCAGAACGACCTCCACGCCGTCCTCGCCGGTCGCGTCGAGGATCCGACGCACGGTGTCCGGGTCGCGCGCGTCGAGCGCAAGGTCCGCCCCCATGAGACGCGCCAGCTCCAGCCGGTACGGTTCGGTGTCGGTGGCGACCACCAACGACGCGCCGGAGGCCTTGGCGATCCCCACCGAGCACAGGCCGATAGGACCGCAGCCGGTGACCGCCACGGTCTTGCCCTCGATAGGCTCCACGAATGCGGCGTGCACCGCGTTGCCCATGGGCTCCTGGAGCGCCACGACCGCGGGGTCCAGGCCATTCGACTCGATGGCGTTCTCCTGGGGGATGACGACGTACTCCGCGAACCCGCCGTCGACGTGGGCGCCGATGACCTTGAGATCCCGGCAGAGGTGCATCTCGCCGCGCCGGCACTGCGCGCAGTCCCAGCACACGATGTGGCTCTCGACGCCGACGAGGTCGCCCTCCCGGACGCGCGTCACCCCGGTCCCGGTGGCGGCCACGATGCCCGCCAGCTCGTGGCCCAGGATCGTGGGCGGTTTCAGGATCTCGCGCGCCCATGGGTCCCAGGCGTACAGGTGATAGTCCGTCCCGCAGATCGAGGCGGCGACCATCTTGAGGAGCACCTGTCCGGGCCCGGGAACCGGGATCGCCCGCTCGATCAGCTCCGCCCCTGGCTCCGGGCGCGTCTTGGCCAGCGCCCGCATCGTGCGCGTGCCGTCGCCCGCCGTTGAACCTGTCATGGATTTGCTCCCGCTCCTGCCGCGAAGCCGACACCCGCCGCCGTGGCGTGGTCATCGGTGCGTGGCGTCTCGTCGATCACCAAGTTGTCGAGGACCCCGATCCCCTCGATCTCGCAGCGCACCATGTCGCCGCCCACGAGGTAGCGGGGTGGGTGCTGGTAGTGCCCGACGCCGGCCGGGGTGCCGGTCGATAGCACGTCGCCGGGCTCCAGCCGGATGAACCGCGAGACGAACGCGATGAGGGTCCGCACATCGAAGACCATCTCCGCGGTGGACGAATCCTGCCACGCCTCGCCGTTGACCCACGAGCGCAGGCCCAGGGCCTGCGGATCGGCGATCTCGTCGCGGGTCACCAGGACCGGGCCCATGGGCGCGAACCCGTCGCTTCCCTTGGCGCGGAGCCACTGGCGGTCCTCGGCCTGGAGGTCGCGCATCGTCACGTCGTTGAGGATCGTGTAGCCGAACACCGGCTCGAGCGCCTCCTCGACGCTGACGTGCGACACGGGCCGCCCGATGACGACCGCGAGCTCGCATTCGAGGTCGAGCTTCTCGGTGGCGGCCGGCCGCACGATGGGTGCCCCCGGACCGTTCACCGCGTTCGCGAACTTGGCAAACAGGCGTGGGTGGGCCGGCGGCTCGATCCCCTGCTCCCGACAATGGTCGCGGTAGTTCAGGCCAACGCACACGATCTTGCCGGGACGCCCCAGCGGAGCGAGCAACTCGACGGAGGCGGGGTCCACCGGCTCGCCGCCGGAGCCTTCGACCCGTGCCACCAGCGCGCGCAGGTCCGCCGGCGGCGCGGTGACCAGGGAAGACATGTCGCTGACGCCGAGCGCGGTGAGGTCGTGGATTCCGACGGATGTGGCGAGGCCGATCCGCGGCGGACCGCCGGCGATGCCCTCGCGCGTCGAGCGAGGCGCGAAGGCGAGCAGCTTCACGAGCCGATTATAGGCGGCGCCCCGGGATATCCCGCGACTGCGGTCGCTCGCCTTCCTGCCACGTCAGTCCTCGTTGAAGTACGCGCGGGCGCCGGGCCGCAGGAGCCCGATGACCAGGACGACGCTGATGACGATGCCGACGGGCACGAAGAGCGCGTACCACCCCGACGCGGCCTGCGGATCGAAGTAGAGGACGGCCGGCGGGAGGCCCGCGAGGATGGGCGCTGCCAGGAGCGCGATGCCGATCGCGAAGCGCCAGGCGATCTTCTTGCGCTGGAGGGCCACGGTGATCCCGAAGATGAGGACCGCGATCTCGGCCATCATGAAGAGCCCCAGCAGCGAGAACGGCGCGTTCTCGCTGAAGTCGACGAACCCGATGATCTTCGGCAGGAGGAGCCCCGTCAGCGCCAGGAGGATGAAGGCCCAGACAAACCAGAGCAGGACGCCGAACGGCGTGCGCTCGGCGTCAGGATCGGGTGTTTCGGGTTCGGGTGCCATGGGCGATGGATGGTACCGCGCCGCCTAAGATGCCGTACGTGGACTGGCTCGGGGACCTTTTCCAGACGAACCGCATCATCGTCCTGACGGTGTACGGCGAGGTCTTCTTCGTGATGGGCCTGGCCATTGCCCTCCAGAGTCGGCGCCGCTCGTCGCTGGCGCTGGCCGGGCCGCTCCCATGGCTGGCGGCCTTCGCCTTCGTGCACGGCTTCGTCGAGTGGGGATACCTGTTCATTCCACTCCAGAGCGGGTACCTGCCGAGTGCCGTCATCGACGTGCTCCTCGTCGCCCAGCTCGTTCTGAAGGCGGCGAGCTTCGCGCTGCTCCTCCAGTTCGGCGCGGAGCTGCTCCTCGCCGCCGAGCGCGCGGGGCCCATGGGCACCGCCGCGGAACCCGGGAGCGGCGCACGACCGGCCGGCGGCCTGCCATGGCTGCGGGCCGTCCCATCTCTGGCGCTGGGGCTCTGGGCGGTCGGGACGGTGGCGATCTCGGCAAGCGTCGGGGGAGCGTTCAGCATCGACCACGCCCCGTGGCTCGAGGCTGGGCGGATCGGTTCCAGCCTGGACGCGGTCGGAGCGCCCCTGGCCGTCGGCGACGTGATGTCGCGATACATGCTGGCGATTCCCGGGGCCGTCGCGGCGATGCTCGGCATGGCGCGGAATGCCTCGGCCCTTGGCCCCGCCCTGCGTCCACCGGTGGGCACGTCGCTGCGCCTGGCCGTGGTGGCCCTGGGGGCCTACGGGCTGCTTGGCGGCGCCATCGGGATGCCGGTTCCCTTCCTGCCCGGCTCGATCGTCAACTCGAGCACCGTGAACGCGACGCTGGGTGTGCCGATCGAGGTCCTGCGCTCCGTGGCGGGCCTCGCGATCGCCATCGCCGTGATTCGCCTCCGCGAGCTGTTCGAGCAGGAAACGGATCGATCCCTGGCCGATGTCCGGCGACGGGAGCTCCTGCTGCGGGAGCGTGAGCGCATCGGCCGCGACCTCCACGACGGGATCATCCAGTCCATCTACGCGGTGGGCCTTCACCTCGAGGAGGTCCAGGCCTCGCTGCCGGCGGAGCCGGCGGGATCGGTCCCGTCGAACACCGGGGGCGAACCCGCCGAGCGCCGGCCGGGCCCCCGGGGGCGGCTGCGGATCGCCATGCGGGAGCTGAACCGGATCGTGGGCGACCTGCGCGGGTACATCTTCGACCTGCGCTCCGCGAGCCTCGAGTCGCGCGATCCGAAGGAGATCGTGGCCGGCGTTGCCGATGAGCTGCGCGCCAACACGCTTCTCACCGTCGAGCTCACCGTGACCGGTGCCCCGGCGCCGGTCCTGGCGCCGGAAGAGGCTGAGCAGCTGCGCCAGATCGTGCACGAGGCCTTCAGCAACGTGCTCCGACACGCTCATGCCCGGCACGTCTGGGTCGATCTCGGGTTCTCCGGGGGAGACCTGGCGCTTGAGATCCGCGACGACGGGGTGGGATACGACCCGGACCGCGCGGCCCAGCGAGCCCTTCGAGGAGCGACCCAGGGGCTGGAGAACCTCCGTCGCCGCGCCGAGCTGATGGGAGCCACCATCCGCCTGGAGGGGCTTCCCGGGCGGGGATCGGCGGTCTCCCTTACCATGCCCCTCGGGGCGGCCCGCCGAGGCCGTTGATTCGAGTGGGGCCAGGCCGGCACCCCGGCGCACGCACGAGACCATGACGAGCCCACCCATGACCGCGACCAGCGCACCGACGATCCGGATCCTGATCGCGGACGACCACGAGGTCGTGCGCATCGGGCTCGCGGCGCTGCTCGACCGGCAGGACGGATTCACCGTGGTCGGCGAAGCGGAGTCGGGGAACGAGGCGGTGCGGCTGGCACGCATCCTTCGCCCGGACGTGGTGGTGATGGACATCCGGATGCCGAACGGAAGCGGGACGGATGCCTGCCGGACCATCACCGGCGAGCTGCCGAAGATCCCGGTGATCATGCTCACCTCGTATGCTGACGAGGAGGCGGTCTTCGAGTCGATCGCCGCCGGCGCGTCCGGCTACATCCTCAAGCGCATCGGCTCGGGCGAGCTCGTGAGCGCGATACGGACGGTTGCCGCGGGGCGGTCACTGCTCGATCCGGCGGTCACCGCCGCGGTGCTGGACCGGGTCCGGCACGTCACCCACGCCGAGGAGTCCGGCGCCTTCGGTGACCTGACCGAGCAGGAGCGTCGCGTGCTTGCCCACGTGGCGGACGGCGAGTCGAACCGGGAGATTGCCGACGCGATGGAGCTCGCCGAGAAGACCGTCCGCAACTACGTATCGAACATCCTCGCCAAGCTGGGCCTGGCCAGCCGCGCCCAGGCGGCCGCGTTCGCCATTCGCAACCGGCTCACGGAGCTCCAGCCGCCTCGTGGCTGACGATCGACGTCCGGGAGCCGTCCGCCGGCTTCCGGCGGCCATGCTCCTCTTCGCGGTGGCCCTGGCCGGCTGCTCGACGCCAGCGCCCACGCCGACCGCCCGGGCGACGGCGAGCCCCACCATCGGTCCCTCAGGCTCGCCGGCCACCACCGCGCCGAGCCCTACCGCCACCCCGGAGCCCCCGCTCTCCCTCGACCTGCCGCCGCACCGGGACACGCGCCGCGTCGGCTACACCGTCGCCGCAGCGGTCCCCGCCGACGGAAACGGGAAGATCACGGTCAGGGTCTCGAACCTCACCGACCAGCGCGTGGCGGAGATCGTCCTGCGCTGGCCCACGGCGCTGGACCAGACCCTGTTCCTGGCCCCGTTCGCCCCGGCGGCGAGCCGCCTCACCGATGCGCTCGTCCAGCCCTGGACGAAATGGGTCGACGGACCCGGCGAGATGGGCGAGCCGGCCGGGACCACATCGCTGGGCTGGGGACCGCTGGAGGCCGGCGCCACCCTCACCATCCCCATCGTCGTCACCCGGCGCGCTCCCGGTCCGGTGGCGTTCGACCTCCAGTTCCTCGCCGGCGAGGCGCTGCTCACCTCCGACGAGGGGGGTCCGGCCGAGACGCGCGTCTCGATCCCGTAGGAAGAGCATCAGACCATGTTCGCGATCCTGCCACCCTGGACCGTTCTTGACCCGGAGCTGCATGGCCGCCTGGGTGAGGTGATCGACCCCGGTCGGAAGGTGCTGGACGCGCTCGAACGGATCACCCCGCTCTCCGGCCGTCGCATCGCGGACGTGGGCACGGGGATCGGTCACTACCCGATGCTCCTTGCACGACGGACCGGGCGAACCTATGGGATCGAGTCGGACCCGCTATTGCTCGAGGAGGCCCGTCGGCGGGCCGGCGAGGCGCACCAGCCCAACATCCGTATCGTGGAGGGCTCGCCCACCGCGCTTCCGCTCCGGGACGCGGCGGTCGACGTGGTCCTCTCCGGAACGATCGAGCCTGACGACGCCTCTCTGCCCGCCATCGCGGAGGCACTGCGCGTCCTCCGCCCCGGTGGGCGTCTCATCGTCATCGGCTACTACGGCCGTGACGACATCGCCGCGCTCCTCGAGCCGGAGGTGGTGGCCCACGCGTTCGAGGCGACCCAGCGCCGCACCGGTTGGTGGCTCCGCAACGGGTTCAAGATCAAGGTCGTCCACGCGAGGCTGGACCTGCACGACGAGGGTACGGCGAACGAGCTCCTCCCGCGGCTCTACGGTGACCGCGGGCGCGCCTACCTGATGGGTCCGCATCGGACCAGCCTGGACCTCAAGCTGGGCCTCTACCACCGGGCCCGCTGAGCCGGTCGCGGACCTTCCGGGCCGGGGTGCCGGAATCCGCGGCGATTGGTGCAATTCCTTGCAGAATCCGTGTTGCAGGCCTCATGCGCCCCATGTAGGATGACGCGGTCGAGGGCCAGGCTCTTCTCCCCCCGGAGCCTGGCTCTCGGCCTGCCCGGCGTCCTGCCGGTGCGATACTGTCCGGGACCGATTCACCCGCCTGGGACCGATGGCGCTCGCCGCCGCGGCGCGCGCACCCGAAGGAGGCAGCACCCGACATGGCCACGACCGGCACGCCGCGCATGAAGATCACGTACGCGACGCTCTCCGCGGACAACGAGGAGCTCCAGTCCGCGTTCGACCGTGCCGTCGAGGCGGCCAGGGGGCAGCTCGGCCGGACGTACCCGATGCTGATCGGCGACGAGCGACGCGCCGGCACCGAGTCCTTCGACGACCGCTCCCCCATCGACACCGACCTGGTGGTCAGCCGCTTCCCGGTGGGCACACGGCAGGACGTGCGCGATGCGGTGGCCGCGGCCCGCGCCGCCTTCCCCGCCTGGCGCGACCTGGGTTGGCAGCAACGGATCGCAACGTTGCGCAAGGCCGCCGACGTCATCAGCGAGCGCCAGTTCGAGTTCGCCGCGCTGATGGCCATCGAGGTGGGCAAGACCCGGCTCGAGGCACTCGGCGACGTGGAGGAGACCGCGGACCTCCTGCGCTACTACTCGGACGTCATGGAGCGCAACGGTGGATTCGACCAGCCCATGGGGTCACTCTCCCCGGCGGAGCACACCCGGAGCATCCTGAAGCCCCATGGGGTGTGGGCCGTCATCAGCCCCTTCAACTTCCCGATGGCGCTCTCCGGAGGCCCGGCCGGCGGCGCGTTGATCGCCGGCAACACGGTCGTCATGAAGCCCTCTTCGGACGCGCCGCTGCTGGCCTACAAGTACGTGGAGGTCCTGCGCGAGGTCGGCGTGCCGGCCGGCGTCGTGAACCTCGTGACCGGACCTGGCGAATCGGTCGGGGCCGAGCTCGAGCAGAACCCGGGGATCGACGGGCTGGTCTTCACCGGCTCGTACGAGGTGGGGATGCGGCTCCACAAGGGATTCACGCGTGACTACCCCCGCCCCATCATCACCGAGATGGGCGGCAAGAACCCCGCCATCGTGACCCGCAACGCGGACCTGGAGATCGCGGCCGAGGGGTGCATGCGCTCTGCGTTCGGGTACGACGGGCAGAAGTGCAGCGCCGCCAGCCGGGTGTACGTGGAGCGGTCCGTGGCGCGGCCCTTCCTCGACGCGCTCGTCGAGAAGACGAAGGCGATCTCCGTGGGCGACCCGACCCGTCGCGAGAACTGGATGGGCCCGGTCATCAACGAGCGGGCGCTGCGCAAGTTCACCGAGGCCGTCGAGGAGGTGCGCCGCGACGGCGGCACCATCGAGGTCGGCGGGGAGGTCCTGCGCGACGGCGACGCAGGCCGCGGGTTCTTCCCGACCCCCACCGTCGTCTCTGGTCTGCCGCTGACCCACCGGCTCTTCCGTGACGAGCTCTTCGTGCCGCTCCTGGTCGTGGGCGAGGTTGACTCCCTCGACGAGGCGATCGATGCGGCGAACAGCACCGCCTACGGCCTGACCGCCGGCATCTTCAGCACCGACGACGCCGAGGTCCGCCGGTTCCTCGACCGGATCCAGGCGGGGGTCGTGTACGCGAACCGGCGGGCCGGTGCGACGACCGGGGCCTGGCCGGGGATCCAGTCGTTCGGTGGCTGGAAGGGCTCCGGAAGCTCGGGCAAGAACGGCCTGGGCCCGTACTACGTCCAGCAGTTCATGCGAGAGCAGTCCCAGACGGTGATCGGCGAGCCGCCCTCCGCGTGACGCGATACCGCGCTTCCGCCGCGCGCGACTGACCGGATGCTTCCGCGGGCCCTCAGCCTGGCCGCCTACCGCATCGCTCGGCCCGTCCTGTTCCGCATGGACGCCGAGCGCATCCACCGCATCGCGCTGCACGGCCTCGCCCGGGCCGGGGGCAATCAGACCGGGCGTGCCCTCCTTCGCGCCGCGGGAGCGGCGCCACGGGTGGACGCCGCGGTCTCCGTCGCGGGCATCACCCTGCGGAACCGCGTCGGCATCGGTGCGGGGTTCGACAAGGACGGGGTGGCGCTCCGGGGGTGGGCGGCGCTGGGGCTCGGATTTGCCGAGGTGGGGACCGTGACCCCGGTGGCGCAGCCGGGCAATCTCCGGCCGCGCCTCTTTCGGCTGCGGATCGATGAGGCCCTCATCAACCGCATGGGATTCAACAACGAGGGAGCTGCCGCCCTCGCGGAGAACGTGTCTCGCGCGCGGCGCTGGCTGCCGGCGGGGTTCGCGGTAGGGATCAACATCGGGCGGGGACGCGCGCACCCCGGAGGACCACGCGCTGGACGACTATGCGGCCGCCTTCGCCATCGTCGCACGGGTGGCCGACTACGTCGCGGTGAACATCTCGTCGCCGAACACGCCCGGGCTGCGTGCCATGCAGTCGGTCGCCACCCTGTCAGCGCTGCTTGACTCCCTGGCCGGCGTGGGCGAGGAGCTGGGCCTGTCGGTGCCGATCCTGGTCAAGCTGGCCCCGGACCTCGACGATGCCGAGATCGCCGAGCTCGGCGAGACGGCCATGGCAGGCGGCGCGATGGGGCTCATCCTGGGCAACACGAGCACCACGAGGCGAGGCCTGATCGCCTCCGCGGCGCTGCGCGACCAGGAAGGCGGGCTCTCCGGCAGACCGCTCCTGGCACGCATGCTGGAGCTCACTGCCATGGCACGCGCACGGCTGGGTCCGGAGGCCGTGCTCGTCGCGTCGGGTGGCATCGGCTCAGGTCGGGACGCGGCGGCAGCCGTGGAGGCGGGCGCGGACCTCGTTCAGCTGTGGACCGGCCTGGTCTACCGGGGACCGACGCTGGCCGGAGAGGCAATCCGCGCGACCGCCTGACGTCGGCCGGCGGCGCATGTCCGCACCAGCATCGTGTCTGGCGGGGGTGGTTGCCGGAGGGCGCCGTTGCTACGATAGCGGTGCTAGCCAGGGGCGCGGGCAGGACGCGCCACTCCGATCCGGAGTTCCGCTCCATGACCACCCACCCCAGCGCCTCGCCTGCGGCTGCCGCGATTCCGACCGCGCCCCATATCGTCACCGAGATTCCCGGTCCGCTGGCCCGCGCCGTCATCGCACGCGACGAAGCCGTCGTCAGCCCCTCACTGACGCGGGCCTATCCTCTCGTGGCGGATACGGGCCGCGGTTTCGTGATCACCGATGTCGACGGCAACCGATTTCTCGACTTCGCGGCCGGCATCGCGGTGGCGTCCACCGGCCACGGCCACCCCGCGGTGGTCGCGGCGATCAAGGAGCAGGCCGATCGACTGATCCACATCGCGGCAACGGACTTCTACGAGCCGCGCTACATGGAGCTCAGCGAGCGCCTGGCCGCCATTGCGCCGTTCCGCGAGCGAGCGCGCGTCTTCCTCACCAACTCCGGGACCGAGGCGGTCGAGGGAGCCATCAAGCTCGCCCGATATCACACCCATCGGCCCGGCATCATCGCCTTCGAGGGTGCCTTCCACGGCCGGACCATGGGAGCCCTCTCCCTCACGAACTCCAAGATCAAGCAGCGCGCCGGATTCGGCCCGCTGCTTCCCATGGTCGAGCACACGCCCTTCCCGCGGATCCGGGCCTGGCGCGGCCAGGACGGTGGCGACGGGACCGCCGAGCTCGAGGTCCTGCGGCGCTCGATCCTCGGCCGGCTCCTCGCCCCGACCGACGTGGCGGCGATCTTCGTGGAGCCGATCCAGGGAGAGGGCGGGTACTTCCCGGCGCCGGCCGCATTTCTGCGCGGGCTGCGTGAGATCTGTGACGAGTACGGCATCCTCCTCGTCGCCGACGAGATCCAGTCGGGGATGGGCCGAACCGGGAAGTGGTGGGCAATCGAGCATTCCGGCGTCGAGCCGGACATCATCACCACCGCCAAGGGGATCGCCTCGGGCATGCCGATCGGCGGGTTCATCGCGCGTGATTCGGTGTGGACCTGGCCACCCGGCGCCCATGGCTCGACGTTCGCCGGCAACCCGATCTGCGCGGCGGCGGCGATCGCCACCCTCGACGTCCTCGAGGACGGCCTGCTGGCGAACGCCTCCGCGATGGGCGAGCGCCTGATGGCCGGGCTGCGACGGGTCGCGGAACGACGTCCGCAGGTGCGCGACATTCGGGGCATGGGCCTCATGATCGGAGTCGAGTTCGCCTCGCACGAGCAGGCAGCCGCCGTGGAGCATGCGGCCTTCCAGCGCGGACTGCTCACCCTCGAGTGCGGCGAGTCGACGATTCGGCTCTGCCCGCCGCTGATCGTGGATGCCGAAGCGGTCGACGCGGCGGTCACGGTCTTCGAGACGGCGCTCGAAGCCGGACTCGCCGGCTGAGCGTGGGGGACGCCGGGCCCATCGCCGCCTGGTCCGAAGCGCTGGGCCGGTGGGCCATCCCCGACGCGTTCCTGGCGAAAGCAACCGACGACCCCTGGGCCGTGGGGGGAGCGTTGTACCGGGAGCGCGCCCACGCGGCGGCAGGCGCGGCACGCGAGCCGCGTGCCGTCGCCGATCGATCGCCTGTGCTGGAGGTGCTCCGCGCGCTGGGCCTCGATCCGTCGGTCATCGCCTGGGAGCGCGCGAGCGAGCCAGCCTCACTCGAGGCCGCGGGCTCGCGGGCACGCCGCAACCTGTGCCTCGCTCCCGACCGTGAGGCGGCCGTCGCCGAGGCCATCGCCCGGCTCGTCGCCTCGGGAGACCTGGTGAGCAGCCCCACGCTCGCCCGCCGCGTCGTGGCAACCATCTGGTGGAACACGGCGACAGGCTGAGGACCCGGCACCGTGCCGGTCCCGGGATGATCCCGGTGGTCACGGGCCCTTTCGCATCGGCGCAGGTGACCGAGGGCACTGGATCGCGCGATCGCGGTGGTCCACGCTGTACGTGCAGGCGCACCCGGCGCGCCCGATGGCGGCGCGCGATGCATGCCTCGGGAGGGTGTCGTATGACCCTACAGGCGCCGGCGGCCCCCACGGCCGACCAGCCGCGCACCATGGTCTGGATCGACTCGCGCGTGGCGATTCTCGCGCGCTGGGACGGGACGGGGACACGGGTGACGCGCGTGCGTAGCGACGTTCCCGTGCACCGCCGGTCGACCGGCCACGTCACCCACAATCCGTCCATAGCGCACGGCGGCGGAATGGCGCCGAAGAGCGACGGCGAGGCGCGACGCCTCGAGCACCTCGCGCGGTTCCTCCGGGCGGTCGCCGATCGGGTCGAGCCCTACGACGCGCTCGACATCATGGGACCCGGAACCGTGCACGACCGGCTCGCGGTGCTGATCCGCGAGGACGATGACGCCCGGCATCGGGACCACTCGATGACCGTGCGCTCGGCGGCGCCCATGACGCAGCGGCAGATCCTTGCCCGGCTGCGAGTCCTGGCCGGGGTCTCCGCGCCCCGACGCCGCCGGCCGCGCAGGGTTGCCTCGTGGAACCGGAGCCGAGCGCACGAGCCGCGGATTCCCGACGAGGAGTTGCGATGACGGCCCCCGCCCGCCGCGACACGACGGGCAAGACCCGCGACCGGGACGAGGACGACCGGACTAGGACTCGGTCCGACGCTCGACCACGAGCTCGCAGTCGGTGGCGATGGCCGCGATGGCCCCGACGGCGGCCAGCACTGGCAGCAGCGCGGCACCGAGCACGCCGACGGTGAGCGGCAGCTCCACGAGCGTGTGACCCTGGTCGTTGCGGATGATGATCCTCCGGACGTTCCCTTCGTGCACGAGTTCCCGGACCTTCGCAAGCAGCTCGTCCCCGCTGATCCGGAACTGCTCGGTCCGGGTGCGCTCCTCATCGGCCATTGATCGTGTCTCCCTGCTGAGCGGTTGAGCTGGTCCCAGCCTAGCCCACCAGCGACGCCGATGCGGCACGACCCGCATTCGCCCTCAGGCCCCGTCGAACAGGTCCGAGATCGACGTCAGGGTGAATCCGCGCTGCCGGAGCGCGGGCACCATGATCTGCAGTGCCTTGAGCGTCTCGTAGCCCCCAAGGTGATCGAGGACGATGGAGCCGTTGACCGCCTTGGTCACCACCTTGCTGGCAATCTGCTGGGCGGTGGGCCCGCCGTCGGAGATGGGCTTCCAGTCGATGGTGTCGATATCCCACAGCATTGTCTTGGTGTAGCCAACGCCGGCGGCCACGTTCAGCAGGCTCTGGTCATACGTCCCGTATGGGGGCCGCCAATAGGGCACGGGCTGCTGACCGGTGCCTGCGGTCAGGATCGCGGCGGCATCGGTCAGCTCTTCGCGCACGAAGTCCGCGCTGGGCCGACCGTTGGTCTTGCAGGGCGCCGTGGTGGGTGATCCCAGGCCACCGTGGACGAGGTCACAGTGGTGCATCGTGTGGTTGCCGACCTCGAAGAGATCCGGATGCGCGCGGATGACGGCGAGCACCTTCTGACCCGTGGCCGTGTCGCTCATGGCGCCGGTCGGAAAGATGGTGGCGCAGACGTGGTTCGTGATCAGGAAGGCGAGAATGTCCAGGGCGGGGTCCAACCTGCCACCCATGTCGAAGGTGATCGCCACCTCGGGACCCGCGTTGGGGACTCGCTGGTAGACGCCGGCCGGGCTCGCCGCAACGCGGTTGCCCGCGTGGCATCCGATGCCTGTCGTTGTGGAGGTTGCCGCTGCAGTGGGCACGGCAGTCGGGGTCGGAACGGGCGTCACGCCCGGCTCGCCGGCCACGATGAGGTGCCACCCGGCGTTGAGCGTCCCGGGATCGGAGACGAGCGTTGGATAGCGCTGGGCGTTCCAGGCCTGGAGCTGCTCCACCGTGGTCGCGAAGCGCCTCGCGATGGAGTACAGCGTGTCCCCGGCCACGACGGTGTACTGCGTGACGGCGTTGGTCGCGGTCGGCGACGCGGATGGCCCGCCGCTCGCCGCGGAGGTGGGTTCCGCCGTTGGCGCCCCGCTGTCGGACGGCCCGGAGACGCCGGGCGTCGGGGTGCCGTCCTGCGGTGAAGCGCTCGGCGCGGGGTCGCTGCAGGCCGTGAGCAGCAGAGCGAGCACGAGCGCGAAACCCACCGGGCGACGGATGCGAGCGAGCATGGAAAGTCTCGTCAGTTCCGGTGGTAGCGGAGATCGCCCGGCGCGACGGGCGGCATGGCGCCGTCGGCGAGCAGCCGGGACTCCCTGCGCAGGAGCTCCAGCTCGGCGCGCAGGCGGCTGGCCGCGTCCGGCATCTCGAGCAGCTGCTGCTTGCGGGTGAGCTCCACCTGAAGCACGCCGCCGACGGCGTAGCTCGCCGCGAGGGGGTCATCGGGAAGATGGATGGGCTTGAGCACGGCGTCGAGGGATGCGGCCACGTCGGTCAACTCCTGGTGCGTCTCCTGCTTGGACGCAGTCGCGGCCACGATTCGTTTCACCGTCGCGAGGTACGTGTCGAGCGCAGCCTGGACCTGCGGGAGCAGGTGATCGGCCCCCTCGCCGGCGACCTCCGGAAGGGGAGCAGCCTCCACCAGTGCGTACGGCCCGTCGCGCTGCACCCGTCCCAGCGATGCCCTGGCGATCCCGACCGCCAGCAAGACCCATCGCCCATCGGGCAGCTGGTCCGCCGAGCGCACCTCCGCGATCGTGCCGGTCTGCCGCGTCGTGGTTGCCGCCGCGATCCCCCGCGGCGCGCCCTCCGCGACCTCCGGCCCATCGGTGATCATGGAGACCACGAAGCGACCGGCGAACGGCGAGCCCTCCGCCATCAGATCGCGAGCCATGGCCCGGTAGCGCTCCTCGAACAGGTGGAGCGGGAGCGGCAGGTGCGGGAAGAGCACCACGTGGAGCGGGAAGTAGGGGAGGTCCATTCGCGGCCCATGCTGGCACGCGCTGAATCCCGGGTCAAAGGCTGGGCATGCGTTGGCCGACACCGGCCGACGCGCGAAGTCTTCTAAAGACTTGAAGACCGTCCGAGCGCGGGCATCGCGCGGCGATCGCCTCATCGGCCGGACGCCCATCGCAGCAGCCCCTGCCGCCTGTCGTTCGGCTCGTCCGAAAGGCCGGACGGCTCTGGATCACCGGTTGCGGGTCGCGCGAACGTGGCGCGTGTGAACACGGTGAAGGGTCGGCGACGAGGTCCACCCGGAGCCCGCTGGCTCGCCATCCCGGTCCTGCTCTCCCTGACGGCGTGCGCGATCATCGGCAATACCGTGGACAACGGCCCCGTTCGGTCCGAGACACGCGAGGTATCCGGTTTCTCGCAGGTTTCCGTTGGGGGCGGCATCCGGCTGACGATCACGATCGCGCCGGAGTACCGGGTGGAGATCACCGCGGAGGACGGCGTGCTGGCCAAGCTCCACTCTCGCGTCGAGGGGGATCGGCTCGTCATCGGCTCAACCGAGGGCTACACGTCCAGACGCGGCGTGGAGGTGCGCATCTCGATGCCCGCGCTCACCAGCCTCGAGCTCAGCGGCGGGGCGACGGCCAGGGCGTCTGCCGTCAGCGGAGAGAACCTCGCGCTCGTCCTGAGCGGCGGGGCGCAGGTCACCCTGGACGGCATGGTGACGCGGCTCTATGTCGAGGCCTCCGGAGGCAGCCAGGCCCATCTGCGCGACGTTGCGGTCGAGGGCGCCGAGATCTCCGCGTCAGGGGGATCGAGTTTGGAGCTTACGGCATCCGGCAGGGTGACCGGCTCGGCCTCGGGCGGAGCGCGCGTGGAGGTATGGGGTGGCGGCTCCGTGTCCGTGCAGGTCTCAGGCGGAGCGCAGGCCAACCCGCACTAGCGGACGCTCACCCGCGATCAGCCCTCGTCGACAAAGGTCGTGTCGATCTGCGCGCGCTGCAGCTTGCCCGAGTAGTCGATGTAGACGCTCTTCCACTCGCTGAAGAAGTCGAGCGCCGCCTGCCCCACCTCGCGATGGCCGTTCCCGGTCCCCTTGGTACCGCCGAACGGCAGGTGCGCCTCCGCGCCGATGGTGCCGTGGTTCACGTACCCGAGGCCCGAGTCGAAGTCGCGGATGCTGCGGAAGGCGAGGTTCACGTCGCGCGTGAAGATGCGAGGTCGACAGGCCGTAGGTGACCGAGTTGACGATCTCCACGGTCTCCTCCCAGGTCTTGACCGCGAATCACCGATGCCACCGGGCCGAAGATCTCCTCCAGGGCGATGCGTGCGTCCGGCTTCACCTCGGCGAAGATGGTGGGCTCGAAGAAGCTGCCCTTGCCCAGCGCGCCCGAGGTGGCCGGATCGCCGCCGATGACCAGCTCCGCCTCGCTGCGGCCGATGGTGGTGTAGCCGGCGATGCGCTCCACGGCGCCGATCGTTGATGACCGGCCCGACATCGGTCTTCGGGTCGAGGCCGTCGCCCAGCACCAGCGCTGCGACCCGCTTGCGAAGCATCTCGACGAACTCGTCGTGCACCGCACGGTGGACGATGAGCCGGGAGGCCGCGGTGCAGCGCTGCCCGGACGTGCCGAAGGAGCTCCACACCACGCTGTCGAGGGCCAGGGGCAGGTCCGCGTCCTCCCAGATGACGATGGGGTTCTTGCCGCCCAGCTCCAGCGAGACCCGCTTCAGCGTCTTCGCGGCGCGGGTGCTGATGTCGATCCCGGTCTCGGTGTGCCCGGTGAAGGAGATGACCCGCACGTCGGGGTGCTCCACGAGGGCATGGCCGACATCGGCTCCCGACCCGGTGATGACGTTGACGACGCCGTCGGGGATGCCGCCCTCCATGAGCAGCTCCACGAAACGGACCATGCAGGCGGGGGTGTCGGAGGCGGGCTTCATCACGGCGGTGTTGCCGCAGATGAGCGCCGGGAACAGCTTCCAGCCCGGGATGGCCACCGGGAAGTTCCAGGGCGTAATCAGCCCCACCACCCCGATCGGCCTCCGGATCGCCATCGCGAACTTGTCGGGCATCTCGGAGGGGACGGTCATGCCGAACATCCGGCGGCCTTCACCGGCCATGTAGTACGCGACGTCGATCGCCTCCTGGACGTCGCCGCGTGCCTCGGCGATCACCTTGCCCATCTCGCGGGTCATGAGCCGCGCCAGCTCCTCCTTGTGCTCGGCGAGCAGCCGCGCGACCTTGAAGAGGATCTCGCCACGCTTGGGGGCCGGCATCAGGCTCCACGCGGGGAAGGCGCGCTTCGCGGCCGCGACCGCGTCGTCCACGTCCGCCGGCCCGGAGGCCGGGAAGACGCCAACCACGTCATCGTGGTTCGCCGGGCTGGTGCTCGTGAAGGTGGACCCCGAATGGGCGTCGACCCACGTCCCGCCGATCAGGTTGTGGTACGTGGTCGTGGCGGTGCTGGACACGGCGATCTACCTCCTGGTGGCTCAATGGCGGACCGCACGGACGCGGGCCGGTCGACGTGGTGCGAACGAGGCGCCGATGGCGCACACAGATTGTATCGCCGTCCCCGGCCGTGGCCGGCTCGCCGGGGAATCCCTGCGGCGGCGGGACATTCGCCCCTGTCAGGTGGTCCCGCCGATCGGCACCATCGAACCACAATTGAAGAGACACCGAGGCGGGTTCTCTTGTTTCGTAGTTAGTTACGGGGCTGAAGTAGTGGCACTCCCGCAGCGGTGGATCAGCAGGTCGCCGGCTCCTCACAGGGCCGGCGATTCTGTCTCCCCCTACGGGTGCGTCATGCGCAGCACGTCGAGCGCTTCGTCGAGCTGCGCCTCGGTGAGCTTCCCGTCGCGCAGGTAGCCACGCTCGATCACGACCTCCCGGATCGTGCGACCCTCCGCCAGCGCCTGCTTGGCAACCTTGGCCGCCTCCTCGTAGCCGATGTACCTGTTCAGCGGGGTGACGATGGACGGCGAGCCCTCCGCGAAGGCGCGCGCCCGCGCGACGTCGGCCGTGATGCCGGCCACCAGCCGGTCGGCGAAGAGGCGGCTTACGTTGGTGAGGAGCCGGATCGACTCCAGCAGGTTGCGAGCGATCAGCGGGAGGTAGACGTTCAGCTCGAAGTTGCCCGCGGCCCCGCCCCAGGCGATGGCAGCGTCGTTGCCGATGACCTGGGCGACCACCTGGGTCATCGCCTCCGCGAGGACCGGGTTCACCTTGCCGGGCATGATCGACGAGCCCGGCTGGAGGTCGGGCAGGTGGATCTCCGCCAGGCCCGCCCGCGGCCCCGACCCCATCCAGCGGATGTCGTTCGCCACCTTGTTGAGGCCCACCGCGATGGTGCGCAGCTGCCCGGAGAGCTCCACCAGGCCGTCGCGAGCGCCCTGCGCCTCGAAGTGGTTGCGCGCCTCCGTGAGCGGCAGCCCGGTCATCGTCCCGAGCTCGTTGATGACCGCTGCCGCGAAGCCGGGGGGCGTGTTGATCCCGGTCCCCACCGCGGTGCCGCCAAGAGGCAGCTCTGCCACGCGCGGGAGGCTGGCCTGCAGGCGCTCGACGCCCATCCGGACCTGCGCCGCGTAGCCGCCGAACTCCTGGCCCAGGGTGACCGGCGTCGCGTCCATCAGGTGCGTGCGGCCCGACTTCACCACCGCGGCGAACTCGTCCGCCTTGCCTTCGAGCGCCTCGGCGAGGTGGTCGAGCGCGGGGATCAGGTCGTTGACGACCGCGGCCGCCGCGGCGATGTGCATCGACGACGGGAAGACGTCGTTGCTCGACTGGCTGGCGTTGACGTGGTCGTTGGGATGGACGGGCGAGCCCAGCCGCTCGGTCGCGAGGGTCGCGATCACCTCGTTCATGTTCATGTTCGAGCTGGTGCCCGACCCGGTCTGGAAAACGTCGATGGGGAACTCGTCGTCCCAGCGACCGCCGGCGATCTCGGCGGCGGCGGCGGCGATCGCATCGGCCACCTCGGGCTCGACCACCCCCAGGCGGGCGTTCACCCGGGCTGCCGCCTCCTTGATGCGGGCCAGGGCCGCGATGTGCGCGTGCTCCAGGCGCTGTCCGGAGATCGGGAAGTTCCCGACGGCACGCTGGGTCTGCGCGCGCCACTTGGCGGATGCCGGGACGCGCACGTCTCCCATCGAGTCGTGTTCCACCCGGAACTCGCCTTCGACGTCCTTCTCGGCGCTCACGCCCTCACCTTATCGGCGCTCGTCATCGGTTCATTTCGGGGCGATCCGCGTCCACGAAGCGGATCACCGGCGGAATGAGATACGGCATCCGCCCGGCGTTCAGCTCGACCAGGACGCGGTCCGCGCGCCCGGTCAGCTCGTTGACGAAGATGCCGCGGTGGACCGGCTCGTACGGACGCAGCTTGGCGACCCCCTCGGCCAGCTTGAGACGCGCGCCGCGCAGGTTCTTCCGCTCGAGGTGCAGGAGGCCGGCTGCCACCTGGATCAGGCCCTGGTAGAAGAGCCGATCCTCGTCGTCGGCCGCCCGCCACAGCGTCTCCCAGGCCTCGTGGGCGTGCCAATAGCGTGCCCCGTTGAAGAGCGCCAGCCCGTGCCGGAAGTATCGGTCCGCCTCGACGGGATCGAGAGGCGGCGTTCGCCCGCGGGACAGCCCGGACGCGTCTCCGGCAGGGGTGATCGTGGTCATCGTCGCCGATCGTAGCACCCGTCCCGGGGTCGATGGCACGGGGCATCCGCCCCACGGATGCGGGCCGACCGGACCGGATCGGCGCGTGCTGGTCCACCCGCGCGGCCACGACGGTCAGCCCAATCGGCCCTCCGCGGCTCGTGGCGTCGGTCAGACGATCTTGGCCATCACGTGCTTGACGATGGTGTAGTCCTCGATGCTGTACAGGCCCATGTCCTTGCCGTAGCCGGACTGGCCGAAGCCGCCGTGCGGCATCTCGGAGGCGATCGTCAGGTGGTCGTTGACCCAGACCGTCCCGTACCGGAGGCGCCGGGCCGCGTTGAGCGCCCGTTTCACGTCCCGCGTCCAGACCGAAGCGGCAAGGCCGTAGTTCACGTCGTTCGCCCAGCGGATTCCCTCCTCGTCGTCGGCGAAATGCTGGACGGTGACGACCGGCCCGAAAACCTCGTTCTGGATGATCTCCGAGTCCTGCGCGACGTTGGTGACAAGGGACGGTCGGTAGAAGAACCCCTTCGAGCCGATGGTGGCGCCACCGGTCACCACCTCGGCGCCATAGCCGCGAGCGCGATCGACGAACCCGACCACGCGCTCCTGCTGGGCACGGTTGACGAGAGGGCCCATGTCCAGCTCCGGGTCGTCGGCAGGATTCCCGACCTTGAGCGACTCGACCGCCGGCACCAAGTGGGCCATCACGTCGTCGTAGATCTTGTCGCGGGCGATGACGCGGGTTGCCGCCGTGCAGTCCTGCCCCGAGTTGAAGAAGCCGGCCAGCTTGACCGCCTCGGCCAGGGCGTCGAGGTCGGCGTCATCGAAGACGAGGACCGGAGCCTTGCCGCCCAGCTCGAGATGGAGGCGCTTGACGCTTGCCGCGGCGGCAGCGGCGATCTGCTTCCCCGTGGCGGTGTCACCGGTGAGGCTCACCATGTCGACCTGGGGGTGCGTGACGAGCCGCTGGCCCACCACCCCGCCCGGCCCGGTCACGACGTTGAACACCCCGGTGGGGAAGATGTCTGCGGCGAGCTCGGCGAGCTTGATGGCGGTGAGGGGCGTGGCGCTCGCCGGCTTGAGGACCACGGTGCACCCGGCGGCGAGCGCCGGGGCGATCTTCCAGACCGCCATCATGATCGGGTAGTTCCAGGGGGCGACCTGGCCCACGACGCCCGCCGGCTCACGGCGGATCATGCTCGTGTGCGTGCTCACGTACTCGCCGGCGGCCTTGCCCTCGACGACACGAGCGGCGCCGGCGAAGAAGCGCAGGTTGTCGATCGTGAACTCGAGGTCGAAGTCGGCGGTGCCCTTTGGCTTGCCGACATTGGCGCTCTCGAGCGCGGAGAGCTCCGCCGCGTGGTCGCTCACCGCATCGGCGAAACGATGGAGCATCCCCGAACGCTCGGCCGGCGTGGTCAATGACCACGTCTCGAATGCGGCCCGCGCCGCCCCCACGGCCCGATCGACGTCTCCGGCGTCGCCTTTCGGGACCTCGGCAATGACCTCCTCGGTGGCTGGGTTCACGACCGGCGTGGTCTCGCCGGATGCAGCATCGGACCAGTCGCCGTTGATGAACATTCGGAAGCGTGACGCCGCGACAGTCATGAGGGTCTCCTCGGGTGGTCGGCCGGCGGGCGAGATCGCACGGCGGCGGTTGGCTCGCAGATGGGCTCAGGCCGATTCTACCTGCGCCGGCAACCGGGCAATACCGCGGATTCCTCGTCCGGCATGGCGTAAGCGCACCGGAACGGTGTGATCGTCCGGACTGCGCTGCGGATTCGGCAACCGACCGGAGCTGCTCCCCGACCTCAGTCCGTGCGCACCGCGCGGAAGCCCCCGTCCGCGGCGCGGGCCATGACGAAGAGCAGGTCGGCGAGCCGGTTCAGGTAGGGCAGCACGCTGGAGTCGTCCGGCAGGCCACCGTTCTCGGAAAGCGCCACGCACCGTCGTTCCGCTCGGCGGACCACCGAGCGCGCGACGTCGAGCGCGGCACCGGACAGCGACTCGCCGGGGATGACGAACTCGGCGGGCATCGGGTACTGCGCCTCGAGCCCGTCGATCTCGGACTCGAGCGCGCTCACCATCTCCGGGGTCACGAGCGTGCGCCCCGGTTCGAGCCGGCCACGGCGCTCGCTGTGCGTCGCGAGCTCGGCACCAACGACGAAGAGCTCGCGCTGGAGCCGGATGATGAGCTCGGCGAGATCGCCGGCGACGCGGTCCGTCCCGGGCCCAAGGGAGGCCCGGGCCAGGCCCAGGGCCGAGACCGCCTCGTCGGTCGTGCCATACGCGTCGGTGCGCGCATCCGCCTTCGACACGCGGGCGCCGCCGTAGAGCAGCCCCGTCGTGCCCGTGTCGCCCTTGCGCGTGTAGATCCGCATCGGTCCATCGTAGCCCTTCGCATGCGCTGGCCCGCCACGTGCAGGGTCAACCCGACATGGCTTCGCAGAGCGACAACGGAAGGGACAACGGAAGGGACCCGGCCTTGCCAGGCGCCGGCAAGCGGGTCCTGATCGTGAACGACACCCAGGAGATCCTGGAGCTCTTCAACGACATCCTCGCGGAGATGGGGTTCGAGGTCGTGCTCATGAGCTTTGCCCCGCGCGAGCTGGAGCAGATCCGGGCGGCGCGCGCGGACATCATCGTCCTGGACTTCATCTTCGGCGGCCGCGAGCTGGCGGGATGGCAGCTGCTGCAGAAGATCCGCATGGACCGCGACCTGGAGCAGATCCCGGTGATCGTCTGCTCCGCGGCCGTGCGCGAGGTGATGGAGCAGCAGGGCTACCTCACCGAGCAGGGCGTGCTCGTGGTTCTGAAGCCGTTCACCGTTGCCCAGCTCGAGGAGGCCGTGTCTCGCGCGGTGACCATGGCCGACGCCGGCAACGCGGTGGCCGCTGCCGACGGATTGCCCGCATCGCGACGGCGACCGACGTCGGGGAAGACCTAGAAGAGACCCGGCGGGGGCTCCCAGCGGTCGGCGAGGAGCGTGACCTTGACCGGCGGGCCCACGACCTCTTCGGCGCGCTGCTTCACCGTGGCGATCAGGTCGCCCGCCCACGGGCAGAACGGCGTGGTGAGGACCATCTTGATCTCGGTGGGCTGCTCACCGGATCCGATCTCCACGTGCTTGATCAGGTCGAGATCGACGATGCTCATCCCGATCTCCGGATCGTAGATGTCGTAGAGCGCGGTCATCACCTCGTCGACCTTGCCGAGGTTGGCGTCAATGGACATGGCATGAGTCTACCAGTGCTGCGCGGCGGAGCCACCGAGGGCCAGCCGTCGACAGCCCCTGGCGCCGACCAGGTCCCGGACCGCAAGCGCCCGCCAACCCACCACCGGCCTCGTCCCCCCGCACGTTCCGCCTCCTGCTACAGGAGCCGAGGATCGAAGACCGGGTGTGGAACCTGCACGGCCGGTCGCACCCGCGTGTACCCCTCGTGGATGGCCTCCCCCGCCTCGACGGCGGCCCGCAGCGCCACGATCTGCTCCCCGGTGTCGGCCTGCGAGGCGTGGCACTCGAGGGCGCGGACCTTCCGCGACGCGACGAGGGTGATCTCGATGCGGTGTGAGGCACCCTGCTCCTCGGGCGACAGGTCGAAGCGGTTCGGAACCGGTCCGAAGATGGGCGACACGACGTACACCGCGTTGGGGGCCAGGCCCGTCTCGGCCAGCCGCTCGACCGCCCAGCGCGTGGCGCTTCCCACCACGATGTGGTCGGGGTGCCCGGTGATCCCGTGGCTCCCGAAGGTGATGACCGCGTCCGGCTGCCGGGTGGCGAGCCACCCGGCGATGTCGTCCACGAGGCGGCTGAACGGGGCATCGGCCACGGCGCCGTCCGCGTAGCCGTCAAGGATGGTCACCTCGTCGAGCCCGATGGCCTGCGCCGCGCATACCAGCTCGCGCTCGCGCAGCTCGCCGACGCTCGCATCGCTCCCCGTGCCGTCGGGTGTGCCCGCTTCACCGCGGGTCGCAACGAGCAGACGGGTGGGCCGGCCCGCGTCGTGCGCCAGGGCCAGCGCGCCGGCGCAGCCGAAGCTCTCGTCGTCGGGATGGGCAAACACGGCCGCCAGGCCGCCGGTGAGCGCGTCGGGTCGATCGGTCACGGGTTGTCCTCAGTCAGGGCATCGGCGGGCTCGGGGTCGTCGCCGAGGAGGGTCCAGCCCCGGCGCGCCACGGACTCCCTCATCGTACGCAGGACGGCGAGCTTGGCGCTCGCCACCTCCGTCACGAAGCGGCGTGTCCCGGCCTCGTCCAGCTTCGATCCGGGCGGAGCGGAACCGCGGCCGACGTTCAGCCAGGCCAGGTGGTAGCGGTCCATCCGTCCCCAGACGCGCTCCAGCAGCTCGTCCGAGTTCAGGAGCCAGAGCCGGAACAGGTTCCAGTCGGGGTCGGCAACCAGGCGCTCGCCATCGGCAATGAGCCGATCCGTGAGGTCGAGAAACCGGTTGCGGCTCATGACGGCGCCACCCGGGATGGCGGCGCCCCGCGGGGTGCGGCCGGTGCGAGGAGTCACGGCCGCGAGTATAGCCAGCGCCCCGGGCCGGCCACGCTCGGCCACCTCCGTTCGTACTATTGTCGCCCGACCGGACCGGCCCACAGACTCGCGGTGCAGCCCCGCACCATCGATGCCCATGACCGACAGCGCTTCGCACCCGACCCCGGCACGCGTCGCCCGCCTCCTGGCCTGGGTTGGCGTGCCAGTCCTGTCGCTCGTGTCGCTGCGTCTCTTCGAACCGCTGACCCTGGCCACCGATCCGTCCCTCGCATCGGGCTGGGTGGCACCGGCGGCCGGGGCGGCGGTCGCGGTTGCCGGCGGCATCGCTGCCCTCCTGGCCATTTCCGCCGCGCTGCGTGCCACCGGCTCGCTGGCTCGCGTCTTCGATGCCGCGTCCGCCGGCGGCCTGGCGGCCGCGGCGGGCATGATGGCGCTCCAGGGTCCGTCCGGCTCACACGGCGTTCCCCAGGTCGTCGTGGCGCTGGGCCTTCTCGCCGCCGCCATCCCGCTTCTTGCCGCCGAGCTCGTGGGCCCCGTTTCCCTGCACGGCCAGCGTGCTCGCGTGACCGCCATCGTGGGTGTCTTCGCCTGGGTGGAGATCGCCCCGCTGATGGGAGTGCTCCTGGAGCCGGAGATGGCCCCCGCCGTCACGGCGCTCGCAGCCGTGGCAGCCGCCGTGGCCGCCGTCGCCGCCGTGGCTGCGTTCTCGACGGGTCACGTCGACCGCCTTGGTTGGGTGGCCGGGGTCGCGAGTGGTGCCGGCGTGCTCGCCGCGGCACGTCCCGGCACGCTCGACGTACTGCCCGGGCTGCTCGCTCTTGCGGCTGCCCTGGCGGCCGCCGGCCTGTGGGTCCTCGCGGCCCACCCGGAGCGCGGCGACCCCGCCAATGGCTCCCGCTCGCCGGTCGCACCGCCGCCCGTCCTGCCGGTCGACGACACGGCAACCGAGGCGGATCGGCTCGCCCGGGAGCTGCGGGCCACCATCGCGGAGCTCCTTGCGGCGCGCCAGACCATCGCCCTCCAGCGGGCCGAGCTCGAGAAGATCTCGGAGGTCGATCCCGCCACCCGCGTCGCATCCCGGCGCGCCATCCTGGGGCGCCTCCATATCGAGGCGTCGGAGGCCCGCAGGTACGCCCATCCGATCTCCCTCGTCCTCGTGGACCTCGACGGCCTCGCCGGCCTGAACCGGACGTACGGTATCGAGACCGGAGATGCCATCCTCGCCGAGCTCGCGCTGCGGCTGCGGGTCCGCATTCGCGAGGCCGATGCGGTCGGACGGCTGACGGGCGACACCTTCCTCGCCATCCTCCCGCACACCGACGAGCGCGGAGCCACCGTCTTCGCCGACGCCGTGCGGACCCGGCTGACGGCGCGCCCGGTGATAACCAATGCCGGCCCCATCTCGCTGTCCGTCTCGATCGGCATCACCATCGTCCATCCGGGCATGGATGACGCCGGGGACGACCAGATCCTGGGTCGCTGCGAGGAGGCGCTGGCATCGGCGCGGGCGGCAGGCGGGAACCGGATCGCCTTCGACCGCCAGCACGGCCTCGCGCGCATCGACGAGCGTCGGGCCGGATCCACGCCCGCGGAGCCCGACGAGGAGCTCGCCTGAGGCCATCATTCGCATCGGTCCGGGACGACTTATGCACAAGATGTGCACATTGCCCGGCGGTTGACCACTACATGTTGTGGATTACCCGGTCGAACCGACGGACACCCCGTGGTATCGTTCGCCGATGCCGCCGACCCCTCCCGCTCTCTCCGCGAAGCTGATCTTCCCGACCCGCGAGATCGTGGAGGAGTACTACCTCCCGATCATCTACACCGCCTGCCGGACGTGCTACTCGGAGCAGCTCCCGGACCGGATCTGGGACAAGGCCGTCAGCCGCGGAGTGGCCGACGAGAAGCAGCAGAACCTGGTGCGCAAGGTGATGGAATCGGGCCACGGCTCGACCATCGAACACGTGAACTTCACGTTTGCCATCAGCGGGGTCACCCGTACGCTCACCCACCAGCTGGTACGCCATCGGGCCGGCACCGCCTTCGACCAGCAGTCGCAGCGCTACGTGAGCTTCAAGCAGCGCGACAACTACACCGTGCCGGACAGCATCGCCTCCGGCGACCTGCCCGACGACCTCGCGGGCCGCTTCCAGCAGGCGATCGACGACAACCTCGACCTGTACGGACAGCTGCTCCAGGCGGAGGTGCCTGCGGAGGACGCGCGCTTCATCTTCCCGAACGCCATGCAGACGAACCTGGTCATGACCGTCAACCTCCGGCAGCTGATCCATATGTCCGGGCTGCGGCTGTGCACCATGGCGCAGTGGGAGATCCGCCAGCTCTTCAAGCAGATCCGGCACGAGATCTTCCGCGTGAGCCCGTTCTTCGGATCGTTCCTGGCGCCCAAGTGCGTGCCGCTCGGCTACTGCGACGAGATGGCGAACCGCGACGAGCACTGCCGGATTCGTCCCCACCGCGACACGGTCATGGCCGTCTGGGAGGCGTATCGATCCGGTGAGCTGGCGGAGACGAGCGGGCCGGTCGTGCCGGACTCCTCGCCATTCCGCCCGCGAAAGCGCCGGGTGCCGGTGGCGGTGACGCCGGAGAGCGCGGCAGACGAGCCGATGGCGCCGCGTCGCCGCACCGAGCCCGAGCCGGCGGTCGGCCAGGCCGGAGGCTCCGACCGGGTCTAGCGCCCCCTCAGTTGTCGGTCGTGATCCCGTCGCCCAGGGTGAACTGCCGCAGCGACTCCTCGCAGGCATCCGCGGCCCGCCGCGCCTCGGCAACGAGGAACGGAGTCATCCTCGTCGAGCCGACGATCAGGAGGGTATGACCGCGCTCGTTGCGGTCCAGGACGATCCGATCGTCGCCGTGGAAGCTGATGGACCAGTCGGCCTGGAGCTGCACCAGCTCGGCCAGGACCACCTTCTCCGGGAACGACCAGTCCAGGAACGCCGCGTTCAGGGCCGTGACCACGTCACGCAGCTGATGGGTTTCGTTGCGGTGGAGGCGTGACAGGAAATGGATGATCCGCAGCCGCGCAAAGGGATCGCCCGACCTGGCGATCTGCGGCGGGACGAGATTCGGGTCGGGCATCCCCTCCGGCGGGGCGTCGACCAGGGGGCCCTGGGTGCTCATGCATCCGTGATGGTAGCGGGGCGAGGCCAGACGCATGAAGACCGCCCCCCGCCCAGCTGAACGGGGGCCGAACGCCCGGATCAGCGCTACCCGATGCGCGTCCCTTCGGGCGCCGCCGGCTCGGGTGCCAGCAGCCAGACCTGGCCTGCGTCATCACCGTGGCCCATGGCACCCAGCACGAGGACCTCGCTCGCGAACCCGGCGATCCGGCGCGGTGGGACGTTGAGGAGGGCCACGACCTGCCGGCCGACCAGGCTCGCCGGATCGGGATAGGTGCGGGTCAGCTGCGCGGAGCTCACCCGCTCGCCGAGCACGGGGCCGAAGTCGATGCGCAGCTGGTAGGAAGGCTTTCGCTTGCCCGGAAACGGGCGGGCCTCCACGATGCGGCCGACACGCATCTCGACGCGGTCGAAGTCATCGATGGTGATCATGCCCGGCGCAGCCTAGCAGGCCGCGGCGGGCGGTCAGCTGGACTTCTTCGCCTGGCCCGGCGCGCTGGCCGCGTGCGGGTTCGCTGGCCCGTGCCCGTGGCCGTGGCCGTGGCCGTGGCCGTGGCCGATGATCCACCCGATGCCCGGCGAGAGGGCGAGGGAGCTGTCCGCCGACCCGAGCTGCTTCGCGAAGGCCCCCCAGCCCACGCCGGAGTCGTCGTACAGGCTGGCCAGCTCGACCGCCGTCTTCCCTGTCGCCGCTGCCCATGCCTCCAGGCGCACTGCCCCGCCCACGCCGTAACGCGCCGCCAGCGTCTTGAGCTCGTCTGCCGTGGCGTCGATTCCCTGGGCCTTGAGAAGGGCCACCAGTGCGTTGGCCCGGTCGTCACCCAGCGGGGCGCTCGCATCGCCGGAGCCGGGGCTCGAGGCCGGATTGGGGGCCGCTGACTCGTCGGCGTCCTCGTCGGGGCTGCTCGGCTGGTGGGACGCGGCGACCGGCGACCGGTGCTGCTCGCCCTGCGGCGATCGGGTCGCGAATGCCGTTCCCACAACGAGGAGCAGGAGCGCCAGGGCGGCGACGATCACGCGAATGCTTTGTTTCATGAGAACCGTTGTACTCCCCCAGATCGTCGGGCGCCAGCCCATCGGTGCGCAAGAGCACCGGACCATCCGCCCTAGTACTGTCGGCGCATGGAGGTCTGGGCGGCGCGCCGGTAGGGTTGGCACACGAGCCGCGGCTGCCAGCGGTTCGTCCGTCTGCTACGGAGGCTCCCTTGACCTTCTGGAACTGGCGCCGCGGAAACGGCGTCGCTGCGACCTCCGGCACGTCGGCCGTGGCTGTGGCCACCGACCTCGCCCCGATCGAGCTGTACACCGCAGATGCGCGCGTCGTGGCCTGGATCTCGGCCAACGGCCGGCGCGTGACCGATCTCCTCAACGAGCAGGCCGAGCTCCGCCTGTGGCGGCCCAGCCCTGGTCCGCTCGAGGGCGCGGCCGGCGGCGACGTGCGAGCGGCCCTGGACGACCCGGACGCCTCGTGGAGCGACAGCGGCGAATGGCAGACCCTGGCGACCGACCAGGTCGTGCTGGCCATGCCGCCCGAGTGGCGCGCCAGCCGCCAGCTGCGCCTCCATCGGCGCCTCCGACGGGTGGCCCTTTCCGTCGGACCCTTCAACGTCACCGGCAACCTGCACCTCGCGCCCGGCGCCGAGGTTGGTCCCGAGCTGCTCCTGCGCAGCCAGCGCTGGCTGCCGCTCACCGAGGCCTACCTGCTCCATACCGGCGAGCCGCCGTTCGAGCACGTCGTGAGCGTGGTGATCGTCAACACCGCTCACGTCGCCCAGATCACCCCGCTCGTCACCCTCGCCTGATTGGCGTCCGCGCCCGGCGCGGACGCGGACGGAAAACGCCCCGGGCAGCGGCGATAATCGGTCGATGGCGCAGATCACAACGTCCCTGGACCCCGCCTCGCCGGCCTTCGCCGCGAATGCCGCGTCGATGGGCGCGCTCGTCGAAGAGCTCCGGGAACGAACGCGAACGGTGACCGAGCGTGGCGCGGGAGGCGACGAGCGGAGCGTCGACCGTCACCGGGAGCGCGGCAAGCTCCCGGTCCGCGAGCGCATCGACCGGCTCGTCGATCCGGGAAGCGCGTTCCTCGAGCTCTCCGCGCTCGCCGCCACCGGGCTGTATGACGACGAGGCGCCCGGGGCGGGTATCGTCACCGGGATCGGCCGCGTCGAGGGGATCGAGTGCGTGATCGTCGCAAACGACGCGACGGTCAAGGGCGGCAGCTACTTCCCGCTCACGGTCAAGAAGCACCTCCGCGCCCAGGAGATCGCGCTGGAGAACCACCTGCCCTGCCTGTACCTGGTGGACTCCGGCGGCGCGTTCCTGCCCATGCAGGACGAGGTCTTCCCCGATCGCGAGCACTTCGGACGGATCTTCTACAACCAGGCACAGCTCTCCGCCCGGGGGGTGCCGCAGATCGCGCTGGTCATGGGCAGCTGCACGGCGGGCGGCGCCTACGTCCCGGCCATGAGCGACGAGACGGTCATCGTCAAGCGGGACGGGCACCATCTTCCTTGGCGGCCCGCCGCTGGTGCAGGCCGCCACCGGCGAGGATGTGACCGCGGAGGAGCTGGGCGGCGCGGAGGTCCACACCGTGACCAGCGGCGTCGCCGACCACTACGCCCTCGACGACGAGCATGCCCTGGCCATCGGCCGCGAGATCGTCCGCAACCTGGGATGGCGGAAGCCGGAGCCGCCGTGGGAGCGAAGCGACCCGGCGCCGCCATCGGTCTCGGCAGAGGAGCTCTACGGCGTGATCCCGGCCGATGCGCGCCATTCCTACGACGTGCGTGAGGTGATCGCGCGGCTCGTCGACCGCAGCGAGTTCCACGAGTTCAAGGCGCGCTACGGGGAGACGCTCGTCTGCGGGTTCGCCCACCTGGACGGCTACCCGGTGGGGATCCTGGCCAACAACGGCATCCTGTTCAGCAGTTCGGCTCTCAAGGGGGCTCATTTCGTGGAGCTCGCCAGCCAGCGCCGCATCCCGCTCGTCTTCCTGCAGAACATCACCGGCTTCATGGTCGGGCGCGAGTACGAGGCCGGCGGGATCGCCAGGGACGGGGCCAAGCTGGTCACCGCGGTGGCGACGACATCGGTGCCGAAGTTCACGGTGATCATCGGCGGGTCCTTCGGGGCGGGGAACTACGGCATGGCGGGGCGTGCGTACTCGCCGCGCCAGCTGTGGATGTGGCCCAGCGCGCGGATCAGCGTGATGGGCGGCGCGCAGGCGGCCCGGGTGCTGTCCACGGTGCGCGGGGGCTTCGAGACCGATGCCGACCGCGACGCGTTCGAGGCACCGATCCTGGCCGAATACGACCGCGCCGGGTCGCCGTACTACTCGACGGCACGGCTCTGGGACGACGGGGTGATCGACCCGCTGGACACCCGTCGGGTGCTGGCCATGGGGATCAGCGCGGCACTCAATGCCGGCATCGGGGAGACGCGGTTCGGCGTCTTCCGTATGTAGCCGTCGTGCGCGTGGCACGGGTCCTGCTCTCCATCTGACCGTTTCGGATTGGAGGATCGACCGATGCTCAGCCTTGGCGTCCTGCTCGTCATCGTGGGGGTTGGCACGCTCGTGCTCCCCACCCTCGGGGTCGCGATTCCGCCCCTGCACCCGTACCAGCCCGCGATCGGCATCATCGTCGCCGCGGTGGGCTTGATCACGGTGCTGTGGGCGGCTCGCTGGCGAGCCGCAAGCACGACGGTGGTCGACGCCGACTAGCGCTCGCCCGCACCGAGGCCGCAGGGAAGCGGAGTCAGCGGCTGGCGAGGACCGCGGTGACCTCCGCCGGCTCGATGTCCCAGCGCAGGCCCAGGAGCGTGGACGAGCGCGGCCCGTCGACCGCGGCTCCCAGGACCACGATGGCCGGCACCTCCATCTCCCGGCGAGGGACGAGCCGGATGGTGTGGGCGCCGACGGTGCAGACCGCCAGGTCGGCGACCGCCCAGAACTCGATGCCCAGCTGCCGCCGGTAGCGCGCGGCGAGGGCGGGCGGATCGGGGGTGGCGAGGTCCAGGCGGACGAGGACGGCCGGGCTGCCGAGGGGTTGCACGAATGCTCGTCGAGCGGTCACAGCCTCCGGGCCCCATTCCGCGCCCGTGTGCGCGTGACGGATCAGGAACGGGACGCCGTCAGGGCCGATGTGATCCGGCGCCGCCGTCCACCACTCGACCAGGTCACCGTCGGGGCGGCGACGCGATCCCTGCTGGATCGGGCCCACGCTGCTCCCGTTGGCCTGCAGCTCCGGCACCGTCGCCTCCAGGCGATCATCCAGGAGAGCGTAGCTGGCGAGGCCGGGCCCGTGTGCGTCGAGGGCCTGGACCGTTGCACGGCCGACCGGCCAGCCGGAAGCCGACTCGCGATCCTCGACGGCGATGAGCTCCAGGTAGGCCCCATCGGCCAGAAAGGCGATGCGGTTTGCGGTACCGGCCCCTTCGTGGCGGCCGCCTCCGGAGAAGGCCAGGCCGACCCGGGACTCCAACTCGGCCGCAGCCTCGTCGAGGTCGCGGACGGCGATGACCAGGTGGTCGATGCCGGTGACCATGTTGCGATGCTAGCACCGCGCCACGCGCCAGCGTCGCCCCCGATCCGGTACGCTCGGGGCGTGAGCGATGAAACCGTCGAACGACCGCAGCCGGGTTCGCACGACCGCTCGACGCCGACCGGGACGCTGGAGACGAGCTCGGCGAATCTCTTCGCCGTGATGCAGGCCGCTCGCGAGGCACAGGAGCGCGCGGATGACGACAGCGGCGCCCTGGGGGCGTTCTACCGGACCCTGATGAGCGGTACCGTGCTCCTGCCCGTCCCGCCCAGCCACGGCGACGAGGCGAAGGCTGCCCTCGCGTCCGCGGTGGACGACGACGAGGAGGTCGAGATCAGCGTGATGCTGGCCCGGGACGGCGCCGGCAACCCGGTCAACGTCCTGTTCGGATCGGTCGCCGCCCTGGCGGCCTGGTCGCCGCTGGGAACTGCGAACCTGCCGATACCGGCCAGGATCGCCTTCACGAACCTGGCATCGAACGGCCTCCCGGCGATCCTGGACCCGGCGGGTCCGATTCCGTACGAGTTCAGCGCGGAGGAGGTGGGAGCGCTGGCCGCGGGCCGGCTGCCCGGCGCTGACGAGCCTCTCTTCGAGCCGACGCATCGTTCGTCGCTGGCGCTGCGCCTGCCGGGCGCGGAGACGCTGGCCCTCGAGGCAACCCTGGCCCGCGACCTGGCTGGGTCGTTGGTGGAGACGGCCTACCTTGTGGAAACCGAGAGCGATGGCGTCCGCCGCCTCCTGCTCGGACTCGTCGGCGGCGAGGAGGCATCGGCGACGGTCGACGTGCCCGACGGCACCGACGTGGTCTGGCTCGAGGAGCCTCTCCTCTCCGGAGTGCGCGGCGTCGCCGAGCCCTTCTACCGGCGGGGTGCACGATGACCGAACGTTACGGCCTCCGTGTCGAGCGCTCCGGGCCAGACGGCGTGGTGGCCCGCGTCACGTTGGCGCGACCGGAGGTGCGCAACGCCTTCAACGCGGAGCTGATCGCGGCCCTGGCGGCGGCATTCGCGGAGCTCTCGGCCGAGCCGCCCGACCGACTGCGGGCGGTGGTCATCGCCGGCGAGGGCCGCTCCTTCTCGGCCGGCGCCGACATCGCCTGGCAGAAGGCCGCCATGGTGCTGACCCTCGAGGAGAACCGCGCCGATGCCGGTCGCCTCCACGACATGCTGGCCACCATCGACCGCTGCCCGGTCCCGGTCGTGGCCCGTGTCCACGGCGCGGCACTGGGCGGCGGGATGGGCCTCTGCGCCGTCGCCGACGTGGTGCTCGCCGCCGCAGACACCCGCTTCGGGTTCACGGAGACCAAGCTGGGTATCCTCCCCGCCGTAATCGCCCCCTTCGTGGTCGCCAAGATCGGCGAGTCGCAGGCCCGCGCGCTGTTCCCGACCGGGGAGCGCTTCGGGGCTGAGCGCGCCCTGGCCATTGGCCTGGTGCACGAGGTCCTGGCCGATGAGCCGGCCCTCGACGCGCGGGTGGAGGCAGTGGTCGCGGAGCTTCTGAGCGCGGGTCCCACCGCGGCCCGCGAGGCAAAGGCGGTGATTCGGGCCCTCCGCGGCCTGGACGCGGACGCCGCCCAGTCGCTCGTCCTGGGGATCGCCGCGCGACAGCGGGTCTCAGCGGAGGGGCAGGAAGGGCTGGGCGCCTTCCTTGAGAAGCGCCCGCCATCGTGGGTCCGGGACTGAGGCCCGTCCCGGTGGCTCCGCCCAGCGGTCTGCGACAATCGCGACATGGCCGATGAGCTGCTGACCCCGCGCGACGTCGCCGATGCCCTGGGGGTGACGCCTCGCACCGTGCAGCGCTGGATCTCGAGCGGTCGGCTGCCGGCCGCTCGGGTCGGAGGGCGGCTCCGCGTGTCGCGTTCGTCGTTGGCGCGCGTAACGGGGATCGAGGCGACCGAGGCTCCGCACTCGACGCCCGCCGGCGCCGGCCGGATCGCGTCGCTCCTGGTCGCCAACCGCGGCGAGATCGCCGCGCGGATCGCACGCACCGCCCGGCGGTTGGGGATCCGGACGATCGGGGTCCATCTTCCCGACGAGCGGGCGCCTGACGGGATGGACGAGACGCGGGCCATCCCGGGCTATCTCGACGGGGCGGCGATCATCGCCGTGGCGCGCGCCGGCGGGGCGACGGCCATCCACCCCGGCTATGGCTTCCTCTCCGAGAACGCGGAGTTCGCCGCGTCAGTGGTTGGCGCAGGCCTCACCTGGATCGGGCCGCCGGCATCGGCGATCGAGGCCATGGGCGACAAGGCGGCGGCCCGCCGGCGGGCGGCCGGACTCGGCGTCCCGACGCTTCGGGGATACGACGGCCCGGATCAGGACGACTCGACACTCGCTGCCGAGGCGCGCCGCATCGGCTACCCGCTGCTCGTGAAGCCGTCCGCCGGCGGTGGCGGCAAGGGGATGCGCGTCCTGCGCGCGGCCGAGGAGCTGCCGGAGGCCCTGGCCGGCGCGCGACGGGAGGCGTCACGCGCCTTCGGCGAGGATCGGCTCATCCTGGAGCGCTACCTGGTTGGTCCGCGGCACGTGGAGATCCAGGTGCTCTTTGACGCGCACGGGCAGGGCATCCACCTGGGCGAGCGCGACTGCAGCACCCAGCGGCGCAACCAGAAGGTCGTGGAGGAGTCGCCGGCACCATCGGTCACGCCCGAGATCCGCGGCAGGATGGGCGCCGCGGCCCTGCGCCTCGCGGCGGACGTGGGCTACGTCGGCGCCGGGACGGTCGAGTTCCTCCTGGCCGACGGCGGCGAGTTCTTCTTCCTGGAGATGAACACCCGGCTCCAGGTGGAGCACCCGGTCACCGAGGCGGTCACCGGCCGCGACCTGGTGGAGGACCAGATCCGGGTCGCCGAGGGACACGCGCTGGCGATCCGGCAGGCAGAGGTCGTGCGCAACGGGCACGCGATCGAGGTGCGTCTCTACGCGGAAGATCCCGAGGCCGGCTTCCTGCCCGCGACGGGACGCCTGCTCGCCATCGAATGGCCCACCGGTGCGGGGATCCGCGTCGACGCCGGCGTCCGCGCGGGTGACCGGGTGACGGACCGCTTCGATCCCATGCTCGCCAAGCTCATCGCCCACGGCCGCGACCGAACCCAGGCCCTGGACCGCCTGCGCGCCGGGCTCGACGCCACGCGCCTGCTGGGCGTGCGCACCAACCTGCGATTCCTCCGCTGGCTGGCGGCGCAGCCGGTGATGGCCTCCGGCGAGATGCGAACCGACACGCTCGCGGGCATGCGCCTGCCCGCACCGCCGGTGCCCGGTGACGGCGCCTGGCGCTGTGCGGGACGCGCGCTCGTTGGGCAGGGCCCGGCCGAGACGGGTCCGTGGGGCGGAGGCTGGCGGGCGAACGCGCCGCCCGTGGTGCGCCTGGCCTCCGGCGACGAGGTGCGCAGCGTGCCGCTCGTTGCGGACGACGCAGTGGGGGCAACGGCCGTCGTGGTCGCCGACGGCGCCGCCCACGCCGACGTGGAGGGCCAATCCGTGGCGTTCCGCCTGGCGCCCCCGCCGACCGTCGAGGAGGCGGTCCGCCACGCCGCCACCGCGGAGGGCACTGCCGTGCTCACCGCGCCCATGCCTGGCCGGGTCATCGCCGTTCGCGCCGCGGCGGGCGCATCGGTCCACGAGCACGCCGCCGTGGTGGTCATCGAGGCCATGAAGATGGAGCACGCGGTGACGACGCCCCTGGCCGGAATCGTGTCCCGGGTCGCGGTCGCGGTCGGTGACCAGGTGCAGCGCGGCGACCTGCTCGCGGAGATCACCGCCTACGATGAGCCAGTGAGGACGGAGCCGTGAGCCAGCCCGAGGTTCGCATCCACGAGGTAGGGCCTCGCGACGGACTCCAGGCAGAGTCGACCGTCGTCTCCGTCGAGGACAAGCTCCGTTTCTGCGACCTTCTCGCCGACGCGGGCCTCCGCGAGATCGAGGCGACCAGCTTCGTCTCCCCGAGGGCGATCCCCCAGCTGGCCGACGCCGACGAGCTGATGGCGCGCCTCGACCGACGTCCCGGCGTCCGCTACGCCGCACTCGTCCCGAACGCCCGGGGGCTGGAGCGGGCGGTGGCCGTGGGGTTGGACGCCATCTGCGTCTTCACCGCCGCCACGGATTCCTACGCGCGGCACAACATCAACATGAGCATCGCGGAATCGCTGGCGGCGTTCGCGCCAATCGTGGCCACCGCGCGCGAGCGCGGCTGGTGGGTGCGGGCCTACGTGAGCACCGCGTTCGGCTGCCCGTACACCGGCGAGGTGCCGGAGCGCGCGGTCGTCGAGGTGAGCCATGCGCTCCTGGCCCTGGGCGTGGACGAGCTGGGGATCAGCGACACGGTGGGCGCCGCCGGGCCGGCCGACGTGCGCCGGGTGCTCGGAGCGCTGGCCGGCGCCGGGATCGGCGCCGACGCCATCGGCCTGCACTTCCACGACACCCGGGGGACCGCCCTGGCCAACGTGGTGACCGCCCTGGAGCTCGGGTTCCGGACCTTCGACGCTTCGACCGGAGGCACCGGCGGCTCGCCGTTCGCCCCGGGAAGCGCCGGCAACCTCGCGACGGAGGACCTCGTCTACCTCCTCGATCGCGAGGGGATGCGCCATGGCGTGGACCTGGACCGGGTCCTCGCCGCGGCACGCTTCATCGCGGACGCGCTTGGCCGGCCCCTCGGCTCGAAGGTCGGCCGCGCCGGGGGTTGGCCGACTCGGTAGGATTGGAGCCGATGGAGGGTCTCGAGCAGGTGGTGGCGCCCCAGGGAGATGCTGTGCCAACCCCGCCGCCCCGCCCCGTGATCCTCGATGTCGACACGGGCATCGACGACATGGTGGCGCTGCTCATCGCCGCCACCGCCCCCGAGCTGAACCTGCGGGGTGCGACCTGCGTTGCCGGCAACGTCGAGCTGCAGCACGTCGCGCGCAACACCGGAAAGATCCTCCACCTGGCCGGACGCGGCGACGTCCCGGTCAGCATCGGGGCGGCGCGCCCCCTCGTGCGACGCCTGCGGACCGCGTACGACACGCACGGGCCCACCGGCACGGGCTACGTCGAGATGCGCGGCGAGGATCGCGCGCTGGGGACCACCGAGTACACGGCCATCCCCGCCTCGCGCTACGTGGCGGCCCACGTCGACCGCCATCCGGGCGAGATGAGCGTCGTGGCGCTCGGTCCGCTCACGAACCTCGGGGCCGCGCTGACCGAGGACGTGGACCTGGCAACCGGGCTGCGCGAGCTGGTCTGGATGGGTGGCACGCTCGAGGATCGCGGCAATACCACCGAGACCGGCGAGTGGAACGCCTGCGTCGATCCGGAGGCCGCCGAGCTGTGCCTCCAGCGCGGGGCGATCAGCCGCATCTTCCCGCTCGACGCCACGCAGGACGTGATCTTCACCATGGACGACCTGCGGGTCCTGCCCGACACGCATCTGTCCGGCATCGTTCGGGATGCCATCCGCTTCTACGTCGGCTACCACCGCAAGGCCGATGGGATCGACGGATGCTACCTGCACGACCCCGTGACCCTCATCGCCGCCCTCCTGCGTCCGGACCTCGTCACCGAATCGGTTGACGCGCGGCTTGCGTGCGACACGGGCGAGGACCCGGCCGTGGCCGGGAGCCTCTACCGGACCGATGCGATGGACCGGCCGACGGTTACCATCGCGACGGCGATCGACGCGGAGGCCATGAAAGCCGAGCTGCTCGGCCGCCTGGCACGGGCATGCGGCGCGCCAGCCGAGTAACGCACCGACCGTAGCGGAGGTTCGCACCGTGTCACAGCGCTGGATCCGGATCCTGGCAGCGATCGTCGCGTTCGCCCTGGTCGCGTACCTCGGGATCCTCCTGGTGGGGACCTTCACCGGCGAGAACAGCAACAACTGGGCCCTCGTCACCGCCATCGCGCTCGTCGTGGGGTTCGTCGTCTACGCCGGCATCGAGTACCTGCAGACCGGTCGCCTGGACTCCATCGCGAGCCAGTTCGACACGCGGACCATCGTGCTCATGCCGCTGGCGATCGCCATCAACATCATCCTGGGCCAGACCGTGGCCGCGGCCCTGAAGATTCCCGTCTACCTCGACTCCATCGGCACCATCCTGGTGGGCGTCCTGGCCGGACCGATCCCCGGTGCGCTCACTGGCTTCCTGGCCAACATCCTGTGGACGTACGTGGTGCCGCCCCCGTTCCAGGGAAGCGCCTCGGCGGCCTTCGCCATCGTGGCCGCGGTGATTGGCCTGCTCGCTGGCATCTTCGGCCGGATGGGCTGGATGCGGCCGCGCCCGAACCGCTCCATCGGCGAGCTGGCGATCGGTGGCGTCGTTGCGCTCGCGATCGTCGGCGGACTGGCCTTCTACGCCTGGTCCCGGTTCTACAACACCGGTTTTGCGTTCTTCGGCGACCAGGCAAACGTCGACGCCGTCTTCGTGATCCTGGGCTGGCTCGTCGCCCTCCTGTTCCTGGGCGCGATCGCCGGCTTCCTGGCCCTGCTCTTCCTGCGACGGGATCTCACGGTCGCCTACGTCGTGGTGGCCGGGGTGGTGACCGGCGTCGTCGCGGCCCTGATCAGCGCGCCCATCGCCGCAAACCTGTTCAGCGGGGTGACCGGCGCAGGGACGGACTTCCTGGTGGCTGCCTTCCGGCAGGCCGGCTCCGACATCCAGTTCGCCACGTTCCAGCAGGGGCTCCTCTCCGACCCGGTCGACAAGGTCATCACCTTCTCCACCGTGTACCTGATCCTCAACGCCATGGCGCGCCGGACCAAGGCCCGCTTCCCGCAGGGTGAGCGCCTGGTGGAGTCGAACGAGGTGGAGGTCATCGGCTGACCGAGCCTGCCGCCGCCGTTGCCGTCCCGGCGTACCTGCGCCCCGAGCAACCCAGCGCCTTCCATCGCCTGAACCCGCTCACCAAGGCGGCCCTGGCCACGGTCACGGCCATCTCCGCGGTGGTGCTGGGCGGCATCTGGGGTCCGGTGGGGTTGGGGATCATCGCGATCGTGGTTCCGGCAGCCGCCGCCCGGGTGCTGCGCCGCCTTGTGCGCACCTCGCTGCTGCTCTCGTTGCCGATCGCGATCTCCGCGTTGCTCATCAACCTGTTCTTCTATCCCGGCGGGCGGCAGGTGCTGCTGCAGCTGGGCCCGGTCAGCGCCACCGCCGAGGGTCTGTGGTTCGCGGTCGAGATCCTGGTCCGGATCATGGCCATCTCCGGCGCCATCACCCTCTTCTACCTGACGACGCGACCCCACGACCTGGTGGTCGACCTCGAGCGGCGCGGGATCTCGCCGAGGGTCGCGTTCGTGGCCAATGCGTCCGTGCAGACCGTGCCCGCCATGGTCGAACGAGCGGCCCAGATCACCGCGGCCCAGCGTGCCCGCGGCCTGGACACCGAGGGCTCGCTGCTGCGCCGGGCGCGTGGGATCCTCCCCCTGGTCGGGCCCGTGATCCTGGGATCCATCGCGGAGGTCGAGGAGCGCACCATGGCCCTCGAGGCGCGCGGCTTCACCCGTCCCGGGCGCCGCACCCTGCTCTGGTCTCCGGCGGACACGGTGTCGCAGCGCGCCGTACGCTGGCTGCTCCTAGCCGGGCTCCTGGTCCTCATCGCGGGTCGGGTGGCGGGATGGATCGGCTGAGCCGATGCTGACCCTCGACGCCGTCTCGTACCGATATGCCGGGGCCCTGCATCCATCGCTCGTCGACGTGAGCCTGGAGCTGCGCGATGGGGAGGTCGTCGGCCTGGTTGGCGCCGGCGAGGCGGGGAAATCCACCCTCTGCCTGGTCGCCAGCGGCCTCGCGCCGAGGACGATCGGCGGGCGGCTGGCCGGTCGGGTGCTGCTCGACGGAATCGATACCGCCGGCCGCCCCATGCACGCGCTCGCGACGGAGGTCGCCATTGGCTTCCAGAACCCGGGGACCCAGCTCTCCGGGGTTGCCACCACGGTCTACGAAGAGGTGGCGTTCGGACCCATGAACCTGGGCATCCCGCGCGCGGATGTCCTGTCGCGGACAGAGGCGGCGCTGGAGGCGCTGGCCATCACCGATCTCGCAGCACGGAACCCGGACCGGCTCTCCGGCGGGCAGCAGCAGCTGGTGGCGATGGCCGGGCTGCTGGCCCTGGCGCCGCGCCACCTCGTGCTCGACGAGCCCACGGCCCAGCTCGACCCCGCCGGCAGCCGGCTCGTGTCGGACGCGATTCGCAACCTGGCCGCCGGCGGCGCCTCGATCCTGATCGCGGAGCAGAAGACGGACCTGCTCGCGAGCGTCTGCGACCGGGTCGTGGCCCTGGCCGACGGCCGGGTCGCCGCGGAGGGCGAAGCCCGGTCGCTGCTCGCCGACCAGCGCCTCACCGACCTCGGCATCGCCCCGCCGTCCGCGGTGCGGATCCGGCGGCTCGCCGAGGCCGCCGGGCTGGCGGCGCCGCTCATCGAGCGCGCGCTCGAGGCAGGTCGCGCCTGATGGCCACCCTCCACCTGGAAGGGGTGGTCCATGTCTATCGAGACAGCGGGGTTCGCGCCCTCGGCGGCGTGACGCTCCGCATCGGTGCCGGCGAGCGGGTCGCGATCGTGGGGCAGAACGGCAGCGGCAAGTCGACGCTCGTCCGCCACTGGAACGGGCTCCTGCGACCAACGGAGGGACGCGTCCTGCTCGACGGGCACGACATCGGCTCGCTGACGGTCGCCTCGCTGGCGCACCGCGTCGGGTTGGTCTTCCAGGATCCCGACCGCCAGATCTTCGCCGGCTCCGTGCGCGCGGAGGTCGAGTACGGGCCGCGCAACCTGGGGATGCGGGGTGCCGGGCTGCGCGCCGCGGTGGAGGAGGCGCTGGCATCGGTGGGCCTGGAGGCGGCCGGCCGCACGAACCCCTATGACCTGGGATCGTCCCGGCGCAAGCTCCTCGCCCTCGCATCGATCCTGGCCATGGCCACGCCGATCCTGGTGCTCGACGAACCGACCACCGGCCAGGACGAGACCGGGGTTCACCGTGTCCGCTCCGTCATCGACCGGGTCCACGCCGACGGACGGACCGTGGTCGCCATCAGCCACGACATGCGCTTCGTCGCGGAGACCTTCGATCGGGTGGTCGTGATGCGCGGCGGAACCATCGCCCTCGACGGGCCTCCCGAGACGGTGTTCGCCGCGCCGGCGTGGGATGCCCTGGCCTCGACCTACCTCGAGCCGCCGCTGGCGGCGGTCATCGGGGAGCGGCTGGGTCTGGGGTCCACGCCGACGGATGCTCGGCTGGTGAGCACGCTGGCGGGGGCGGCGGGGGCCGGCTGACTCAGTAGTAGCCCGGAGGTGGAGGCAGCGGGTTGCCAGCCGCGTCGGTGCGCTCCTCGGCAGGCAGGTCGTCGCGATGCCGGCGCCCGCCGGTTGGGCCGGCTATCGGCTCGGCCATCACCGAATGGGTGACCTCGTCGAGGCGCTGCGAGATTCCGCGAAGGCCCAGCTCCCGCAGTGCGGGTGCGAAGCGCTCGGCGAAATCGGCGTCCCGCAGGAGGCCAAAGATCAGCGAGGCGTGGGCGTGGAAGAGCTTCTCCAGCGCGGCGGCGGATTCGGCAGCGTTGACCTGGTTGAGGCCCAGCTGGCGGTCGAGCGTGGCCAGCGCCGCAGTTGCCTCCCTCCGCGTCTGCGTGGTGAAGTGCGGCGTCCGGCTGGTCAGGATCTGGGTACGGTGGATCGCCGCACGGACGCGGTCGTCACGATCGGGCGAGGACGAGCTCGAGGAGGTCATGGAGCCGATTCTACGGGGTCGAGCAGGCTGGATGGAGGCCGTTGCCGATGCGCTGGGTCGTGTGGAGCGACCGATCCCGGTCGATCCACGCTTCGTGCCGCGTGACAGCGGAGCCGGGGTTGGACGTCCGCGCTTTGACCGGTCCACCGTTCCACCGGCGCGGGCGGCCGCAACCCTCCTCGCAATCTACCCCGGCGACGGCGGAGAGCTGTCGGTTCCGCTCACCGTCCGCCAGCCCGACCTGCGCGCCCACGCGGGCGAGGTCTCCCTGCCGGGCGGGGCCGTGGATCCCACCGATGCGGGTCCGGCAGCCGCCGCCCTGCGAGAGGCCTGGGAGGAGATCCGGATCTCACCGGACGCGGTTCATCTCCTGGGCGAGCTCGATCCGGTCTGGATCCCGGTCAGCAACTTCGAGGTCCGACCGTTCGTCGGCGCGCTCGCGGAACGTCCGCGTCTCCTGCCGCAGGTGGGCGAGGTGGCTGCAATCGTCGAGCTGCCGCTGCGTCGCCTGCTGTTGCCCGACGCGGTCACCGAGGAAGAGATCGAAGTCCGGGAGTGGACCCTGCAGGTGGCGGTGTACCGGTACGCCGGGCAGCGGATCTGGGGCGCGACCGCCCGGACCCTGGCGATGCTTGCCACGGTGCTCCGCGATGCCCGGTTTGGCGCCTGACCGGGCGGTGCATGCGGGTCCCCTCTGATCAGGGACGCCTCGTCTGGACCGAAACGCCCACCTGGTGTAAGAGGCGTACCAGCTCCCCGTGATGCGGCTGCGGGGCGGCGATGACGCTCACGGTCGTCGGGTGGCGGTCCAGCGACCACCACGGGCCGTCGTCGAGGTCCGTGACGGTGGCACCCCCGCGCTCGGCAATCAGCCCGGCCGCCGCCACATCCCACGGCGAGAGTCCGCCATTCTGGATCATGGCATCGAAGCGGCCGGAGGCCACGTACGCGAGCCCCAGCGCCGAGCTTCCCATTCGTCGCCCGATGCGGATCTGCTTCGCGATTCGTCGCTCCCGCCAGATACCCCCGCGTCCAATGATCGCGAGGCTCACGACGTAGTCGCCCAGCGACTCCTTGTCTGACGCGCATACCGGGACGTCGTTGAGGGAGGCCACCCCGTCGTCGGTGGCGGTGTACAGGTCGTCACGCGCCGGATCGAGGACCACCCCCACCACTGGTCGGCCGCCGGCCACCAGGCCGATGGAGACGCAGTAGAACGGGATGCCATTCGCATAGTTCACCGTGCCGTCCAGCGGATCGATCACCCAGGTTCGGGCCTCGTCCCCTGACTCCGCGCCGTCCGTGGCTGGGCGACCGGTGCCCCCGCCCGGCGCACCGGTCCCGGCGCGCCCCCCGCGCCCCGCGCGGCCTGCGTGGCGACCCGATTCCTCGGCGAGGATCCCATCGTGGGGATAGCGATCGCGGATGGCCTCGATCACCATCGCTTCGGATCGGTAGTCAACATCGGTGACAACGTCGCGCCGGCTCTTGTACTCGACGGTTGCCACGTTCTCGTACCCATCCTGCAGCACGCGTCCGGCACGGCGAGCCAGGTCAACCGCGAAGGCGAGCTCATCCGCCCACGCCGAGACCGCGCCGGGAGGAGTGGCGGTCACCATGCGAGCCATCCTACCCGGTAAGCCTGCCAACAGCGGCCGATAAGCCCCCGCGTCCAACTCTTTAGAAGACTTGAAGACTTCGCGGTGGCCCCGGCGGGCACTCCCCTACGCGCCAGTTGAGCGGCTCCCTCGTGGGCTGCAGGTCGCCGATGCCCTTCGACGGGAGATCGTGCAGGGAGCCCTGCCCCCCGGTAGCCGCCTGCCGTCGGTCGACGCGCTGGCTGCCGCGTTCCGCGTCAGCATCCCAACCACGCACGCGGCCATCGTGGCGCTGACGTTTGCGGGCCTGCTCAGGACGGAGCAGGGCGTTGGCACCTTCGTCCGACGAGGCGGGCACGACGCGGACCTCCCCCTGGCCCTGCGACGCGCATCGCGTTCCGAGCTGCACGGTTTCCGCCGCGACCTCGAGCTGGCGGCCGCAGCTCGGGTGACCCGCCAGCGCACCGACCAGGACATGCACCACATATGGGTGGCGTGGTCAGAGCTGCGGCTGGGCCTGAGCAGCGAACAGCCGGACTGGATCGCCGATGCGGACCTCGCGTTCCACGCCGCGTTCGTGCGAGCGGCACACAACCCGTTCCTCACCAGCGTGCACCACGCACTCGGCGAACGGCTGCGTGGCGACCTGGCCGGCCACGCGGGTCGCGTACGTCGCCGCATCCCAACCCTCGAGCACCATTCGCGCATCCTCGACGCGCTCGAGAGCCGGCGCCCGGGATGGGTCTCGTCGAGCCTCGCGGCCACGCTGTCAGCCGAGGCCGACCTCTCAGCCCGATGACGGACGGTCAGCGAGCACCGTTGCCGCCGGCGGTATGCTCCGCCCATGCCACAGATCCATCTCCACGCCGAGCCCGGCGACTACGCGCCCCTCGTGCTGCTCCCCGGCGACCCGAACCGCGCGCGGCGCATCGCCGGGCGGTTCGACGGGGGTATCGAGAACACCCGGATGGTGAACGAGAACCGGGGGTTGCACGGCTGGACCGGCACCTACCGGGGCCGGCCGGTGAGCGTCCAGACGTCCGGCATGGGCACGCCCTCCTTCTCGATCGTGGCCGAGGAGCTGCTGCGGCTCGGGGCCGAACAGCTGATCCGAGTGGGGACCTGCGGCGGGATCGCCCCGGGAATCCGCACGGGGGACCTGGTGATCGGGCTGTCCGCCTGCCCCGTCGACGGCGCCACTCGTACGTACCTGCATGGCGACCCGTATGCCCCCACCGCGGACTTCGGTCTGACGCACGCGCTGTACCACGCCGCGCAGGAGGCTGGCATCCCGGTGTGGGTGGGCCCCGTTGCGTCCGTCGACGTCTTCTACAACCCCGATGCGGACTACACGACCAAGTGGCGCGACCGCGGCGTGCTGGCGTTCGAGATGGAGGCGGCCGCCCTCTTCTACCTCGCCGCGCGGGCGGGCGTCCAGGCTGCCTGCATGCTGACCGTCAGCGACGTGATGTCCGAGGAGGTCAGCTCGGAGGATACCTACCTCTCTCCGGAGGACCTCAGCGCGGCGGTCGACAAGATGATCGAGGTGACGCTCATCGCGGCCCCCACCGTGGAGCGCCTCAAGCACCGGCCGCGCTGACGGCCGGGGCCGATGGCGGCGGTACAATCGGTGCCTCCTCACGCACGCGCAGGAGGCCATCCGCGACCGATATGACCGACACCACGATCAGCCGGGGCGCCGCCAACCAGGCCGGCGCGCACATCAACCCCAACGCCGCCGCCGAGGCGCAGGACTTCCTGCCCCTCAAAGGGATCGACCACGTCGAGTTCTGGGTCGGCAATGCGAAGCAGGCGGCGGCCTACTACCGCGCCTTGTGGGGCTTCACCCCGGTGGCCTATGCCGGCCTCGAGACCGGGGTCCGCGATCGGACCAGCTGGGTCATGGTCCAGAACGACATCCGGTTCGTCTTCACCGGCGCCTTGACCCCGGACTCGGAGATCGCGGAGCACGTCCGCCGCCACGGCGACGGGGTCCATGACATCGCCTTCGCCGTGGACGACGCGACATCGGCCTGGGAGGAGACGACGAAGCGCGGAGCGCGAAGCGCCCAGGAGCCCACCGTGGTGGAGGGCCAGAGGGGCGTCATGCGTCGGTCCGCCATCCACACCTACGGCGAGGTGATCCACAGCTTCATCGATCGCAACGACTATCACGGCACCTTCGCCCCGGGCTTCCACAAGGTCCGGCGGCCGGCGCCTGCGGCGTCAGGCCAGACGCTCCTGGAGGTCGACCACTGCGTCGGCAACGTGGAGCTGGGCGACATGAACCGATTCGTCGACTTCTACCGCGAGGTGATGGGCTTCAGCCAGCTCATCCACTACGACGACAAGGTGATCCACACCGAGTACTCGGCGCTGATGAGCAAGGTGATGACCAACGGGAACGGCCGGATCAAGTTCCCGATCAACGAGCCCGCGACAGGCAAGAAGAAGAGCCAGATCCAGGAGTTCCTCGACTACTACCTCGATGAGGGCACCCAGCACATCGCCCTGCGCACCACCGACATCGTGGCCACGGTCCAGGCCCTGCGCGACCGCGGCGTGGAGTTCCTGGGGATGCCGCACGCCTACTACGAGGCGCTGCCGGACCGGGTGGGAGACGTCGGCGTGCCCATGGAGACCCTCGAGGAGCTGGGAATCGAGGCGGATCGCGACGAGGAGGGCTACCTGCTGCAGATCTTCACCCGCCCGGTGCAGGACCGCCCCACCTTCTTCTTCGAGATCATTGAACGCCACGGCTCGCGCGGTTTCGGGGTGGGCAACTTCAAGGCCCTCTTCGAGGCGATCGAGCGCGAGCAGGCCCGGCGCGGCAACCTCTAGGGCAGCCGCCCGACGATCAGCGCCAGCCCAGCTCGGGGGCGACGAAGCGCAGGATGCCCTCGAGGACGTGGGCGTTGTAGTCGACGCCCAGCTGGTTCGGGATGGTGAGGAGCAGCGTGTCGGCGGCCGCGATGGCCGTGTCCTCCCGCAGCAGCTCCACGAGCCGGTCCGGCTCCGCCGCGTAGGTGCGTCCGAAGACGGCGCGGGTCGTCTCGTCGAGGTACCCGATCTGGTCGCTCTCAGCCTGGCCGCGTCCGAAGTAGCGGCGGTCCCGGTCGTCGACGAGCGGGAAGATGCTCCGGCTGACGGAGGTCCGCGGCTCCCGTTGATGGCCGGCGGCCTGCCACGCTGAGCGGAACGCCTCGATCTGCTCCGCCTGCTGGACGTGGAGGGGCTGCCCACTCTCGTCGAACTTCAGGGTCGAGGTCTGCATGTTCATGCCCAGCCGCGCCGCCCACTCCGCGGTGGCGTTCGTGGCGGAGCCCCACCAGATTCGCCCGCGCAGCCCCGGACTGAACGGCTCCAGGCGGAGCAGTCCCGGCGGGTTCGCGAACATGGGCTTGGGATTCGGTTCTGCGAACCCCTCACCGGACAGCAGGCGCAGGAAGGTCTCCGTGGTCCGCCGGGCCATTGCGCCGTCATCCTCGCCCTCCCGCGGCACGTGCCCGAAATGGCGGTAGCCGTCGATCACCTGCTCCGGCGACCCGCGGCTGATGCCCAGCTGGAGGCGCCCGCCGGCGATGACGTCCGCGGCGCCGGCGTCTTCGACCATGTAGTGCGGGTTCTCGTAACGCATGTCGATCACCGCGGTTCCGATCTCGATCCGGCTGGTCCGCGCGCCAATGGCGGCGAGCAGCGGGAATGGCGAGGCGAGCTGCTGCGCGAAGTGGTGGACCCGGAAGTAGGCGCCGTCGGCGCCCAGCTCCTCCGCGGCCACCGCCAGCTCGATCGACTGGAGCAGCGCGTCGGACGCCGACCGCGTCCCGGAGTGCGGCGACTCCGACCAGTGGCCAAAGGAGAGGAATCCGATCCGTTTCACGTTGGCCTGATTCTATCGGTCCGGCGGCCGCGGTCGCGGCAGACCGCTAGACTCGGCTGCATGAAGGTCGCCCACGTCCGAGAACGAACCGCGCCGGCCGGCGCGCCCTGGCGGCTCGCGATCGCCCGCGACCCCGATGCGACCCGCTGGCTCGACCTCGAGGAGGCGCGCCAGGGTCTGGTCGTCGAGGACTCGCGCCGCCCGCACAACTCGCTTCTCTTCCGGCAGCCCGTCACCACGCTCGACGACCATCTCGCCCGCGGGCTGCGCTTGGAGGCGCTGGCCGAGGTTGTAGAGGGGTACGCAAGCGCCGATGACGACGACGAGGCGATCCTGCACGCAGGCGATCTCCACTTCGGGCCGCCCATCCTCCGCCCACCGGCGATTCGCGACTTCTATGCCTTCGAGCGCCACGTGAAGACGATGTGGGAACGGCGTGGCGGGACGGTCCCGGAAGCCTGGTACCGGCTTCCCATCTTCTACTTCGGCAACACCAGCGAGATCCGCGGACCGGGCGAGCCGGTCTGGGCGCCTCGCGGTTGCGAGGAGCTGGACTTCGAGCTCGAGGTCGCCGCCCTCGTGGACACGCCGGCCGCCGATCTCGAGCCGGACCGCGCGGAGGAGGCGATCGGCGGCTACTGCATCTTCAACGACTGGTCGGCGCGGGACCTCCAGCGCGACGAGACGACCGTGCGGCTCGGGCCGGCCAAGGGAAAGGACTTTGCCTCGTCCATCGGTCCGTGGCTCGTGACCCCCGATGAGCTTCACGACGCCCGGGCCGGCAAGGGCTACGCGCTCCAGATGGAGGCCCTGGTCAACGGGATCGAGATCAGCCACGGGGCGTGGTCGAGCGCGCAGTTCAGCTTCGGCGAGATGCTGGCCCGCGCCTCGGCGGACGTGCGGATCCGGCCCGGCGAGCTGCTCGGCTCCGGCACGGTGGGGACCGGGTGCCTGCTGGAGGTCCACGACGAGATCCTCAAGCGCTACCTGCAGCCGGGCGACACGGTGACCCTGGCCATCGAGCGGCTGGGAGCGCTGACGACGCCGATCGTCGACCGCCCCACGCGTGGCAGCGCCGGATGACGGGGCCGGCGACATATCGCCAGCGGATGCGTGCGGTGCAGGCGCGCCTCGAGGCGCATGCTGCGCTGGGACCCCCGTCCGGCCTGACGGACCCCGACCGGGGCGGGACCGAGCGCTGGGAGGCCGGCCAGGTCTGGGCCCATCTCGCCGAGTTCCCGCCGTACTGGTCGGCGCAGATCACGCGCGTCGTCGACGGTTGGTCGCAGCAGTTCCCGGGTCCTGGCGTCGACCGGACGCCCGTCCGTTTCGGCCGCACCAAGGCAGATCCCGAGCGCCTGGCTGCCATCGAGCGCGACCGCCATGCCGATCCGGGGGCACTCCTGGCGCGCGTCGGACGCGAGATCGCCGAGGTGGCGGCACAGCTCGACCGGCTCTCGGCCGCCGACTGGGAGGCGGTCGGCGCGCATCCGACGCTGGGGGCCATGACCATGTCCCAGATCGTGGAGGACTTCGTGGTCGGTCATCTCGAGGAGCACGCGGACCAGCTTGACCTGCTGCGGGAGCGAACATGAGCACGCTCGTCGAGATCGACCGGATCCGCGCCGCCGCGCAGCGTATCGCCGGCGTCGCGGTGCGCACCCCGCTGCTGCGCTGGGACGACCGGACGGAGCTCAAGCCGGAGAGCCTGCAGCCGGTTGGCGCCTTCAAGATGCGCGGCGCGTACGCCAAGCTCACGAGCCTCTCGCCGGAGGCGCGGGCGGCGGGGGTGGTGACCTACTCCTCGGGCAACCACGCGCAGGCGGTCGCCCGCTGCGCCCGGCTGCTGGGCGTGGCGGCGGTGATCGTGATGCCGGAGAACGCGCCGGCGGTGAAGGTGGCCGGGGTGGAGCGCGACGGCGCACGGATCGTGCGCTGCGGCCCTGGGTCCGACGAACGACGCCGTATCGCGCAGGAGCTCGCCGCCGAGCACGGCTACGCCATCATCCCGCCCTTCGACGACGCGGAGATCATCGCCGGGCAGGGGACCTGCGGGCTGGAGATCGCCCTGGACCGACCCGGGGTCACGAGCGTGCTGGTCCCGATCGGGGGCGGAGGGCTCATCGCCGGGATCGCGGCGGCCATCAAGGCGCTTGCCCCGGGTGCCCGCGTCATCGGCGTGGAGCCGGAGGACGCGGCGGACGCGCGCGAATCCGTGGAGCGCGGCGAGATCGTGTCGTGGCCGGCGGAGCGCACCGGGCGCACGATCGCCGACGGGCTGCGGGTGAGCGCTCTGGGCGCGCTTCCCTTCGCCCACATCCGCGCTCTCGTCGACGAGATCGTCACCGTCTCCGACGACGAGCTGCGTGACGCCATGGGGCTGCTGGCGACCCGTGCCCGGCTCGTCGTGGAGCCGTCCGGTGCGGCGGCCATGGCCGCGCACCTGGGCGGCGGTGTCCCGCAGCCGCCGGGCGACGACGCCCGGGTCATCGTCCTTTCCGGCGGCAACGTGGACCCCGCGATGCTGGCCGGGATCCTCGCCGCCCGGACTGGCCAGGACCCCTGATCTCCGCGGTCAGGCCTCCGCGGCGAGGCCACGCAGGAATGCGACGGCGCTTGGGCCGATGGCGTCGAGGGCGTAGCCGCCCTCCTGGATGACGATCACCGGGCGGCCGATCGACCGCACCATGGCGCCGATCCGCCGGTAGTCGAGCGTGTCGATCGCCAGGTCGCCGATGGGATCGGCGCGGTACGTGTCGAAGCCCAGGGAGACGACCAGCGGCGCATCAGACCCGAATTCGGCAACCAGCTCGCAGGCATCGGCCAGTGCGGCGGCGTACCCGTCGATGGCGGTGCCGGCGGGGAGGGGAAAGTTCCGCGTTGCACCGAGGCCGGGGCCGGAGCCGGTCTCGTCCGCGTGTCCGGAGAAGTACGGGAAGGCGCGGGCAGGATCCGCGTGCAGCGACGCGTAGAGCACCTCGCCGCGCTCCCAGAACAGCTGCTGCGTCCCGTTGCCGTGGTGATAGTCGAGGTCCAGGATCGCGACGCGCGCGGCACCGCGGCGGACCAGCTGCTCTGCCACGATCGCCGCGTTGTTGAAGAAGCAGTAACCGCCGTACAGGGCCCGCGACGCGTGGTGCCCGGGCGGACGGCAGAGGGCATACGCGGCCGGGGCTCCTGCCACGACCAGGTCCGCAGCCGTGAGGGCCACGTCGACCGCCGCGCGGGCGGCTGCGAACGTGCCCTCCACGATGGGCGTGGCGGTGTCCAGGCAATGCGCGCCCAGCCGTGCCGGACGGGCCGTGCGGGCGCCTGAGTAGCCGCCATCGGCGTAGGGGCCGACCAGGAAGGTGTCGGGGATCAGCGGTTGGATGCCCTCGATGGCGCCAGCCGCCACGGCATCGGCCCAGGCGTGCTCCAGCAGGTCGACGAGCGCGGGGTCGTGCAGCGCGGTGATGGGTTTGGCGCCGTGCAACGCCGGTTCGACGAACCTCGCCAGCTGCGCACCGGCGAGGGCCGCCTCGATGGCGGTGATTCGCTCGGGGCATTCGTAGCACGGAATGGGACGGCCACCCATGACCTCCACGAGGCCGTCATGGACCAGGTGCGCGTCCGAGGTCACGACCGCTGTCGGTCGCGGCGGTGTCTCCACGCCGCGAGTGTAGCGGGCTGGTGTCTCGACCTTCCGCGCGCCGGGCGATACACTGCGCTGACGCTCGGCGCCCGCCTCGCGCCGTCCGATCCGTGCCCATCCAGAAGGGGGCGCTCCGTGACCGATGATCGCTTTGCGGTCGACAGCCTGGGACGGTGCCCGCTGTTCGCCGGCTGCCAGGTCGATGTCCTGCACACCGTCGCGGGACGCCTGCGCCTGCGTCGCTTCCGCCGTGGCGAGGTGATCTTCCACCAGGGAGACGCCGGCGACTCGCTCCACATCATCGCCTCGGGATCGGTGAAGATCGTCCTGCCGTCGACCGAGGGGGACGAGGCGATCATCGCAACGCTTCGTCCTCCCGACTTCTTCGGTGAGCTGGCGCTCCTCGACAACGACACGCGCTCTGCCAGCGCCACCGCCGTGGAGCCCACGGAGACCCTGGCGCTGTCCCGCTCCGTCTTCCTGGAGCTGCTCAACGCCCACGACGCCCTGCGCGACGCGCTCTTCTCTGCCCTCGTTGCCGAGCTGCGCCGGCTCACCGGTCATGTGGAGGAGCTGCACTTCCTCGACCTGGCAGGGCGGCTCGCGCGGCGCCTCGCCCAGCTCGCCCACGAACAGGCGCCATCGGCCACCGGAGAGGTCTCGCTGGACTGGCCCTACACGCAGTCAGACCTGGCGGCCATGATCGGTGGGACCCGGCAGAGCGTGAACAAGCTCCTGGGCAGCCTGATCACCGAGGGTCTCGTGCGCCTGGAACGGGACACCCTCGTGGTGGTGGACCCCGCCGCGCTCGAGGAGCGAGCCGAGCGCTGACGTTGTCGGCAAGTTGACAGTCCTGTTGTCGCTGGATCGCTGCGGCAGTGTTGCAGGCCCGGGGTACCCTCCTGTCATCGATCAGCTCAACACTGACCTGACGAACACGAAATCGCACCGAGCAGGAGGCGAACCCAAATGGCAGGCACGCGACCAGGCGGAGAAGTCCACGAGAGCGGAGTCCAGCAGCGCGAAGACGACACCCAGGGCCATATGCAGACCGCAAAGGGTGTCCATACCTCGGGCGTCCATACCTCGGGTGTAGCCGAGTCCGGCGTGGCCGAGTCCGGCGTGGCCGAGTCGGGCGTCCAGCAGCGCGAAGACGACACCCAGGGCCATATGCAGACCGCCAAGGGCGTTCACACCTCGGGCGTTCACACCTCGGGCGTTCACACCTCGGGCGTTCACACCTCGGGCGTTCACACCTCGGGCGTTCACACCTCGGGCGAAGCCGAGGATGACGACACCGAAGGTCACATGCAGACCGCCAAGGGCGTTCACACGTCCGGCGTCCACACCTCGGGCGTGCAGCAGCGCAGTGATCCCGAGGATCCCACCGGAGACCGATAGCCGCCTGCTCGCGAACTGACCGATGGAGCGCCTCCAGGGCTCCACGGACCCAGTCCTCCACGCCGCGCTGCTGACCATTCGGGAAGCCGCGCGGCGTGGGGTTGTCGCCGGCCGTTTCGAGCCGGAGTCCGAGCAACGCCTCCTGCAATCCATCGTCGACGCCACCGTTCGCCTCTTCGAGGCGGAGGCGGCGTCGATCGCCATCTTCGAGAGTGACCCGGACCGCCTCGAGTTCCGGGTCGCCGCCGGGCCCCGGGGCGCCGGGGCGGTGGGCATGTCCGTTGCGCCCACCCACGGCATCGCCGGCTATGTCTTTTCCACCGGTGAGGCGCTTGCGCTGTCCGACGTGGGCTCCGACCCCCGGTTCGATCGGGCGGCTGCGGAGCGCACCGGTTATGTCCCCCGTTCCATAGCGGCCGTTCCGCTCCTGGCCGGCGAGGAGACGGTGGGCGTGCTGCAGGTGCTGGACAAGCACTCCGCGCCAACCTTCACCATGCGCGACATGGAGCTCCTCGCGGTGTTCGCCAACCAGGCGGGCGCGGCCATCGCAGCGACCCGCGTGCAGCGGGACCTGCCGACGCTCCTGGCGGCTTCCCTTCGCCAGATCGAGCCGGACCTCACGCCGGCGCAGGTCGAAGCCATCGTCACGGCAGCCGCCACGGATCTGGACGCGACCGCGGACACGCCCTTCTGGACGCTCGTCGACGAGGTGAGCCGGCTCCGCGACCTTGGCCCCGAAGAGCTCGACCTCGCAGGTGACATGCTCCGGGTCGTGGCCGAGCACCGCGCCCATCGCGGTCGCCTGCGCCGCGGCTGAGGACAGGCTGAGCCGATGGCGACCGCCGACGAGCTCCCTGCCTGGTCCGAGCCCTTCGACCCTGACCAGCGGGAGCGCCTCACCCGCATGCCGGCCCTGGACGCGATCGATCGCGACTGGGCCTGGGGCGGTGCCACCGGCGCCGGCGTCAGCGTGGCGATCATCGACTCGGGGGTCGAGGGCACCCATCCCGCGGTGATGGGCCGGCTGGTCGAGAGCCTGGCGATCGAGGTGACCGACGGCGAAGCCCACGTCGTCCCGGACCCCTCGGCGACGGACCTTTTCGGCCACGGCACCGCCTGCGCGGGGATCATCGTGGGTATGGCGCCGAAGGTCGAGATCGTCTCGATCCGGGTCCTCGGAGCGGACCTGAAGGGCAAGGGAGCCTCGTTCGCGGAGGCCCTGGAGCGGGCAATCCAGCGACCGGTCGGGGTCGCCAACCTGAGCCTCTCGAGCAAGTCGGAGGCACTGTTTCCCCTCTTTCACGATCTTGCGGACCGCGCGTACTTCAACCGGGTCGTGCTGGTCAGCGCCGCGAACAACGTCGCGGGGCCAAGCTACCCGTCCCTGTTCAGCTCGGTGATCAGCGTGGCCGCCAGCGCCGAGCCGGATCCGTGGCGCTTCTACTACAACCCCGCGCCACCGGTGGAGTTCGGAGCGTGGGGCGTGGACGTCCCGGTGGCCTGGCGGGACGGGGGGCAGACCGTGGCCACCGGCAACTCGTTCGCTGCTCCGCACGTCACCGCGCTCGTGGCATTGATCCTGTCCAAGCACCCCGGGCTGACGCCGTTCGAGGTGAAGGCCATTCTCGCGGCCGTCGCGAACAACGAGCGCCGCCCCGGGTAGCAGCGGAACGGCCGGCCCATCGCAGGCCGGCCGTTCGCGCCATGGATGCTCCGACCGATCAGCGATCGACGCCCTCGAGGGGTCCACTCCCGGCGGGCCGCTCCGCCGAAGGCGTGCCGGCGAGGCCCGGGGTCCCGCTGTCGGCCTTCTCCTGGAAGCCGCTCTGGAACGGCTTGCCGGTGACCGGATCGATTCCCGTCGCGGTGTTCGCCGACGTGGCTGCGGGTGCCGCGATGCCCAGGTCTGTGCCCTGCTGCATCCCGGTGCGGGCCGGCTGCCCGGTTGCGGGGTCGACGCCGGTCACCGCGATTGACTGGGCCGGCGCGATGGCCTCGGGTGCCGCGACATCGGCCCCCTGCAGCATGCCGTGCCCTGCCGGCCGCTCGTAGGCCTGCACCTGGGCCGGGTAGTTCAGGTCGCTCGTCGCAGCCGGCTGGCTGCTGATCGCGATGGCCCCGGCGGAGCCCACCACCAGCGTTCCGGCAAGCACGCCCGCCGCGAGCAGGTTGCGGCGGAACTTCTCCGCCTCCTCGAGGCTCGGGAATCGGAGGCTGATCGCGTGCCCCTCGACATCGTCCTCGTCCATCTGCAGGTTGATCGCGACGGAGCTCTGGGCGACCCCGAAGGCGTGGCCCTCGACGTCGGACGCCGATGCCGGTGCGAGCCGCACCGAGATGGCTCCGTTGCGCTTCGCGATCCGCGCTCGAAGGCGAGCCTCCGCCTTCGGATCACCAAGCTCCATGGCCACCCGCTGCTCCCCGATGGTCAGGGTGTGGCCCTCTGCCGCTCGTCCCATGTGTCGTACCTCCTCGCGGTATGGGCCCAATCGGGTCCGTGTGGCTACCGTTCCTCGCCATGCTGGAGCTCCGGCCGAGCCGCCGAGAAGCGCATATCCGACGACGACGCGGTCGGCCTCCCGACACCGGCCGGTAGAATGAGCCTCCTCTTCAGCTCACGAGGCACGCGTGTTCTACGTCCGGCGCGGCGAGGTGCCGCACAAGCGCCACACCCAGTTCCGCAAGGCGGATGGCTCGCTCTACGCCGAGGAGCTCTTCGGCGTGGAGGGCTTCGCCGGTCGCGCGAGCCTGCTCTACCACCACACGCCGCCGACCCAGACCCATCTCGTGGAGAAGGTCGCCGACGTCGACGTCACGATCGCCCAGGAGGACCGTTCCGGTCCGCATCGGCACCATCTCGTCAACACCGCGGATGTGCAGCCCGGCGGGACGGCCGTCAGCGGCCGGATCCCGCTCTTCACCAACGCCGACGTCACCTTCGGCGTCGTCCGTCCGGCCGAGCCGATGTCGACCTTCTACCGCAACGGTGAGGCGGACGAGATGTTCTTCGTCCATACCGGGACCGGAACCCTGGAGACCATCTTTGGTCCGATCCCCTACGGCCCGGGCGACTACCTCGTCATCCCCATCGGCACCACGTACCGGGTGATGCCCGGTGCCGACGAGCAGCGCATGCTGTGGCTGGAGTGCCCTTCCGAGATCGAGCCGCCGCGCCGGTACCGCAACGAGTACGGTCAGCTGCTGGAGCACTCGCCGTACTGCGAGCGCGACATCCGGCCCCCGGAGGAGATGGCCCCGCACCTCGAGACGGGCGACTTCGTGGTCGAGATCAAGACGCGCGGCCGCCTGACGGCCTACCACTACCACCATCACCCGTTCGACCTGGTTGGCTGGGACGGCCACCTGTGGCCCTTCGCGTTCAACATCGGCGACTTCGAGCCCATCACCGGGCGGATCCACCAGCCGCCACCGGTGCACCTCACCTTCCAGCCGCGCAACTTCGTGGTCTGCAGCTTCGTGCCGCGCAAGTTCGACTACCACCCGTTGGCGATCCCGGCGCCGTACAACCACAGCAACATCAACTCGGACGAGGTCATCTACTACGTCGCGGGGAACTTCATGAGCCGACGCGGCGTGGATATCAGCTCGTTCACCGTGCACCCCGCGGGAATCCCGCATGGCCCGCATCCGGGGACCGCCGAGGCGTCCATCGGCAAGGAGGCGACGGAGGAGCTGGCGGTGATGATCGACACGTTCCATCCGCTGCACCTGACCGAGCAGGCGGTGGCCCTCGAGGACGACCGCTACCCGTACAGCTGGCTGCCGCCGAAGGACGCGGAGGCCCACGCTCGCGAGCTGTCGGAGCGCGGACCGGAGGCCTTCCCCGACTGAGGCGGCACCCATGCAGCTCGGGACCTCGTTCCATACCCGCGCCGATCCGGATTCGGCCTTCGCCTACCTGGCCGATTTCTCCCGCATCGTCGAGTGGGACCCGTTCATCCTGCGGGCCCGGGCGCTCGAGGATGGTCCGCCCCGGGTCGGGTCGCGGTATCGGATCATCGGCCGGGTGCTGGGTCGCGAGATCGCGCTCGACTATCGAACCGTGGTGCTCGAGCCGCCGCGGCTGATCCGGTTGGAGGGGCAGGGCGGCAGGGCGTTCGACGGGTGGGACCAGATGAGCCTGGCTCCGGATGCTTCGGGAGGGACGACGATCCGCTACGACGCCGAGATCCGGCTCCATGGCGCGGCCCGCATCCTCTGGCTGCTCGCACCCATCGCGTACCTCGCCATGCGCGTCGGGTTCCGGGGTGGACCCATGGCGGGGATGCAGCGCCGACTCGACGGCCTCGCGCCGCGGTGACTGCCGAAGGCCGCGGCCTAACGCGCGGGTGGCAACTGGACGCGACGCCGCGCGAGCGCGAGCATGCTGGAGGACACGAGCGCCCGGCCCCCGCGGCAGGGTCTCCCCACGCAACCGAAGCGACGAGGGTCAGCCCATGACCGATGCCACCGCCATCCCGGTCAACCTCTACGAGAACGACCGGGAGCTGATGATCACTGCGCCCATGCCGGGCGTCGCCCCTGAGGACATCGCCGTCGAAGTCACCGATGACGGCCGACTCACGCTGCGGGCCGGCGAACACGGTCCCGGCCAGGAGCGCATCGAGTACCTCCGACGCGAGTGGAGCTACGGGCCGTACACCCGGACCATCAAGCTACCCCGGGCCGTCGACGCGGAACGGGCCAACGTCGCGTTCGGCAACGGCGTGCTGAGCATCACGTTTCCCAAGGCCGACGCCACCATCCCGCGGGAGATCCGTGTCGGTCGGACCGGCCATGCCCGTGGCCTCGCGGTGGGCCATGTCGGGGAGCGCGGCGGAGCGGCCGGTTGATCCTCTACTTCCTGCGACACGGGAAGGCCGAGCCGCAGCACGGGGATGATGCCGGGCGCCACCTCACCGATGCGGGTGCGGAGGCGCTGCGGCGGGCTGCCGTGCTCTGGCGCAGCCTTAACCTCCGCCCGCAGGTGATCCTCACCTCTCCGCTGGCCCGGGCGCTCGAGACCGCGGAGCTCTTCCGCGCGGGAATCGACAGCCGCCACGAGCCGGTGGTGGACCCCCGGTTGCAGCCGGGCGCCGGCTGGGCCGATCTCGCACAGGCCATGGCCGCCCACCCCCACGCGCGTCGCGTCCTGTTCGTCGGCCATCAACCGGACCTCGGGTCGGCGATCGAGCTGCTCACCGGCGCGACCTCGGTTCGCCTGCGCCCCGGATCGTTGGCCTGCGTTGAATTTCCCGGCGTGCCCGAGGCCGGGACCGGGGAGATCGCCTGGCTCCTCGATCCGGACCTCTACGCGGCGGTGGGAGACGGCTAGACTGGTGGTGTGTCGACCCTCGGCCTCCGGACCCTGCTCCTGTGTGATCATGCCCTCACGGGGCAGGACGGAAAGATCAGCGCCATCGGCATCTTCGGCCAGATCAACGTGGCCCGCCTCCCTGCGGTTCACCCGCGGCTGTTCATCGTGGCCGTCCTGGACGCGGAGCCGGGGGCGCACGACCTGACCCTCCAGGTCGTCTCGCCGCGCGGAGCATCGCTCCTCGAGCGGCCGCCGCAGCTGCACATGGACGTCCCCCAGGGAACCAGCACCGCAAACATCGTCGCGGACCTCAACGGGCTCGAGGTGCGGGAGCTCGGCCGCCACGAGGTCGAGCTGCGCGAGGGGGATCGGCTGCTGGGAAGCGCGGCGCTCTCCGTCAACCTCATGTACCAGCCCGGGGGGCCGGCCCGCGCCTGACCTCGGTCAGCGGTCGTCGAAGACGTCGGTCCCCATGGCGTGGTAGCCGCCGTCGACGTGGATCATCTCGCCGGTCGTCATGGCGGACCACGGGGACAGCAGGAAGGCCGCCATCTGGCCGACCGGCGTGGCGTCGGTCATGTCCCATCCCAGGGGCGCCCGTCGCAGCCAGGTGTTCGAGATCTGGTCGAATCCGGGGATGGACTTGCCGGCCATGGTGCGCACCGGTCCGGCCGAGATGGTGTTGACCCGGATGCCGAAGGGGCCAAGGTCGCGGGCCAGGTAGCGGGTCACCGACTCGAGGCCCGCCTTGGCAACCCCCATCCAGTCGTAGATGGGCCAGGCGAATCGGCCGTCGAAATCCAGGCTGACCACCGACGCGCCGCCATCCGCTCCGGCCACCTTGAGCGGCTCCAGGAGGCCCACCGCCAGCGCCTTGAGCGAGTAGGCGCTGGTCTGGAACGCGGTCGCCACGCTCTCCCACGGGGTGTTGAGGAAGTTCCCGCCAAGGGCGTCCTGCGGCGCAAAGCCGATGGCATGCACGACCCCGTCGACGCGGCCCCATCGGCGCATGAGCTCCGCGCCCACCCCCTCGATGTCCTCCTGGCGGTTCACGTCGAGCTCCAGGACGTCCGGCGTGGTGGGCAGCCGCCGCGCGACCCGCTCGGTGAGGGATCTGCCACGCCCGAAACCGGTCAGCACCACCTCTGCGCCCGCCTCCTGCGCGACCCGCGCAATGGCGAACGCCATGCTGTCGTCGGTCAGGACGCCGGTGATGAGCAGTCGCTTGCCCTCGAGCAGCACAGCCGCGGTACCTCCGTTGGTGTCTTGAGCGTTGCGGCGGAGTGTACCGGACGCCGGCGACCGGGCGCGGCGGTACCCTATCCGCCCATGATGGTGCATCTCTACGACTACGACGTGCCGGCGGCGGACCCCGTGAACGGGATGCCCAACCTGCGCGATGCGCTCTCCGGGCTGCCCACGCCGGAGCGCAAGGTGCTCCTCGCCGGGCTCTTCAGGCCGGAGCGCATGCCCGGGACCATGGAGCGCCTCTCGACCCTGGTCGCCGACGTCGACGTGAGCTTCGCCGATCTGCTGACCGTGCTCGACAACGGACGTCGCGCGCGCCGCTTCGTGGCCATCGACGAGTCCAAGGAGATCCTGGATCGCCACCTGCCCGCGTCCGTGGTGAGCGGGACCCACGACTGGGACGTGGCGCGGCTCCATGAGCCGTACGGCGATGGCACGTACCACGGGAGGCTGCTGAAGCGGGTCCGGAACCAGCTCCGATCGGTCAGCACCCGGGAGGCGCTCACGACGCCATTTCTGCTGCGCCGGGAGTGGCGCTCGTGACGCGCCGCAGGCGCGGTCGCCCGTACCAGCCGTACCCCGAGCGCAGCAACCCGTGGGTCGCGCGGCTCCTGGTCGTCATCGTGGGCGTGGCCCTGGTGGTAACCGTCCTGGCGTACGCCTTCACCCACTGAGAGGTCGATCTCAGTCGAATCGCAGCGGCCGGGTGGTCAGCACCTCGCCAACACGCCCCTCCCACTCGGGGCGGGGTGCGTCGCAGTAGAGCTCGATCTCGTTGCCGTCGGGATCGGCGGTGTAGATCGAGCGGGTCACGCCATGATCCACGGCTCCCTCGAGGAGGCCCTGCGCGCTGAGCAGGCCATGGGCGGTGCGCAGCTCGTCCATGCCGTCGAGCTGGATCGCGAGGTGGTAGAGGCCCACGGCGGAGGGGAGCGCGGAGGGGGCCTGGTCGCCCACCCGCAGGAGCGCGAGGTCGTGGTGGTTCTCCCCCGTGGCGGTGAGGAAGATCATCACGTTGCTCATCTGGCCCGACACGGAGAAGCCCAGAAGGTCGCGATAGAAGGCCAGCGACCGATCGAGGTCGCGCACCTTGAGGACGACATGTCCCACTCGGAGCGGACGGATCATCGAGCCGATGCTAGCAGGGCCACGCCTCGGCCCTGCCCTCCCTGCGCCCCGAAGCCCCCACCCCGGTAGTCCGCCGTTGCGCGGACCTTACAGGTGGATGGTGACGGTCACGACCCCTGCCGTGCGGCTCCTGTCGGTCACGGCGGCCCACGCCTCCGGCGAGAGGTCGGCCACGCGCTGGTCCGCGGTGCCCCAGTAGCAGCCGCAGTAGTCCACCACCGGGAGCCGGACGCAGCGATCGGCGCAGACCGTCACGAAGCGGCCGGCGGGTGGTGGATCGTAGTGCCCGCCCAGGGCTCCGGGCAGCGCAACCACTGCGATGCCTCGCCAACCGGCCGTGCAGCAGTACCACGTCGCGCGACCGGTGATGGTCGATCCGCCGGTCGGTGGCGGGACGACGCGAACGACGGGGCGGGCCGCCGCCACGACGCCGTACGTCACCGTGGCCGGCGCCGGACCGGGCGTGGGATACGGCACCGGCACGAGCTGCTCGACGGTCACCGGTGCGGAGACCTCCTGGAGGCTGAGGGCAGCGGACGCGGTGCGGCCGGCGAGCCCGCGGTCGAGGGTGGGAAGCGGACCATTCGCGGCGACGTCCAGCAGGTGCTGCGTCTCCGACGGCACGGGCGAGGCGGACCGCGCGCTCAGGGGCACGATCATGGCCATCGCGAAGGCAAAGACGACGGTCCGCACGGCGACGCGCCGCAGGAGGTCCGGCAATAGAATCCTCGCTGGGTACGGATCGAACGACTGTCTCGCGCGCCCGCGGGCCGGGGAGGCCACCGCGCGAAACGTCTATGGAAAAGTACCGCAAGTCAGACCCGGCTGTCGAGGACCACTGGACCCAGGACCATGGTCCGCCTCGCGCGGCCACCGTCAGGAGGCAGAGGAGACCCATGGCAGACCGAGGTTCCGGCCGTCGTAGCGGAACGATCACCAGGCGCGGGGCTGCCAGCCGGCCCACCGAGGATCAGCGCTTCCTGCAGACCGGCGAACCCGCAGCGTTCCTCGACACCGACACCTGGCGGGCCCTGCGCATCCTGGGCGAGTTCGTCGAGGGCTTTGACGCCCTCGCCAATGTGGGTCCGGCTGTCAGCATCTTCGGTTCCGCGCGTGTTCGCCGCAGCGACCCGTCGTATCGCGTCGCGCGCAAGCTCGCGCGACGGCTGGTGGCCGAGGGATTCGCGATCATCACCGGCGGCGGGCCGGGAATCATGGAGGCCGCCAACCGTGGCGCCAAGGAGGCCGGCGGCCTTTCGATCGGCTGCAACATCGAGCTGCCCTTCGAGCAGGACCTCAACCCGTACGTGGACCTCGGAATGCAGTTCCGCTACTTCTTCGTCCGCAAGACCATGTTCGTGAAGTACGCGGAGGCCTTCTGCATCTTCCCGGGCGGCTTCGGGACCCTCGATGAGCTCTTCGAGTCGCTCACCCTGATTCAGACCGGCAAGATCGAGCACTTCCCCGTCGTGCTCTTCGACCGCGCGTACTGGAGCGGGCTCTTCCGCTGGATGCGACGCCGGGCGCTGGCGGAGGAGAAGATCACCGTCGAGGATCTGCGGCTCTTCACCCTCACCGACGACGTCGACGAGGCCGCCGCCGCGATTCTCGAGCGCCATCGCGCGCGGCAAGACGAGGTCGCGGCACGCGACGCAGCGGCCGAGGCCGTTCAGGGAAACCAGGACGCGCAGGGGCGCACCAGCCCCTGAACCATGACATCGGTCACGCCGAAGAGCCGCACGCGATCACCCGCAGGTCGGGATGCGCGTGACTTCTCCGCGGGCCGCGGCGGCCGGACACTCGTGGGGCAGATGACACCACGCCTCAACGAGGAGCTCCGCGACCATGCAGACACCCTCCGCCGTCGTCTTTGACGGCGTCACCCGTCGCTACGGCCCCACCCTGGCCGTCGACGACGTCTCCCTCTCCCTGCCGATTGGCTCCACCGTCGCTCTCCTGGGCCCCAACGGCGCGGGGAAGACGACCGCCATCGGCCTGATGCTGGGCCTGGTCGGAGCCGATGCCGGCGCGATCCGCACCCTTGGCCTGGAGCCCCGCGAGGCGGTGGCCACCGGCCGCATCGGGGCCATGCTCCAGGACGGCGGGATGACCGCCGGGGTCACCGTCCGCGAGCTCGTGAGCTTCGCACGGCGGCTGTACCCGGAGCCGATGGCGCTCCACCGGATCCTGGAGCAGGCAGGCCTCACCGGGCTCGCCGAGCGGCGGGTCGAGGGTCTCTCGGGCGGCGAGACCCAGCGCCTGCGCTTCGCGCTGGCCATCGCCGGCGACCCCGACCTCATCTTCCTCGATGAGCCGACGGTCGCCATGGACGTCGAGTCGCGCCTCGCCTTCTGGCGGGACATGCGCGCCTTTGCCGAACAGGGCCGCACGGTCCTCTTCGCGACCCACTACCTCGAGGAGGCGGACCAGGTCGCCGACCGGATCGTGGTCATGAACCACGGCCGGGTGGTGGCCGACGGCTCCGCCACCGAGATCAAGGCCGGGGTGACCGGTCGCCGCGTGCGCTTCACCCTTCCGGACCCCGATGCCGCGACCCTCGGCGGCGCTGGCCGGGGTGGTCGCCTCCGAGATCCGCGGCACCGACGTCACCCTGCGCACCGACGACGCCGACGCGACCGTCCGCGCGCTGTGCACCGCCCGCCTCGCCTTCAGCGACCTGGAGGTCACCGGGGCGGACCTCGAGACCGCCTTCCTCGCCATCACCGCGTCGGCCAGCGCGGCCTGACGCCATCGGTCCGCGCACGATCCGAGCACCGAAAGGAACCAATCACGCCATGACCGCGATCACCCTCGACCGGGCGGCGGGCAGCCGCTCGACCCTGGCTGCCACCCTGGAGCTCGACGTCCGCCGCACCCTCCGCAACCGGCGGTACCTCATGTTCTCGGTGGCCTTCCCGGTGGTCTTCTACCTGCTCTACACCGGCGTCCTGGCCGGCGGCGACCCGGGCCAGCGCATCGACGGCACGACCTGGGGTGCCTTCTTCATGGTCTCCATGGCCGCCTATGGGGCCATCGGCGCCGCGCTGAGCGGAGCGCTGGTGATCGCCGTGGAACGCTCATCGGGCTGGACCCGGCAGCTGCGGACCACGCCGCTCCCGCCGTCGACCTACCTGGCCTCGAAGATCCTGACCTCGCTCGTCACCACGGTGCCGGCGCTGGTGCTGGTGATGGCGGCTGCGGCCCTCCTCAACGGCGTGCGGCTGGACCCGGAGCAGTGGCTGCAGCTCGTCGTCTCGCTCGCCATCGGGGCCATGCCGTTTGCGGCGCTGGGCGTCCTCATCGGGTACCTGTTCGACTCGAGCAGCGCCCAGGGCGCGATGATGATCAGCTACTTCACGATCGCCATCCTGGGCGGCCTGTGGGCTCCCCTTTCGTCTTTCCCGGACGCGCTGGCTACCATTGGGCACGTGTTGCCGGGCTACCATTTCGCGAACCTCGGCTGGGCCGCGCTGAACGGCCGCACGCCGGAGCTGGGAGACGTGCTCGTCCTGGGCGCCTACCTGGTTGCCTTCGGCGCTGCGGTGTGGTGGCGCTACCGGACCGATGCGGTCCGGACGCGTGCCTGAGCACGAATCGGTCCGAGTGCAGCCGGCGGCCGTGACGAGCGCCGGTGCAGCCGTGCCCCCGCCGGCGCCCGGGCTGCGGGGCTGGCGCTTCCGGATCCTGTTCTCGGTGGGGATGTCGGCCTGGATGCTCGGCATCCTGGCTGCGTTCCTCTCCACGCGGCCCGACACGCTCCACCTTGTCCTGGGCGTTGCCGGCTGGGCCATCTACCCGGTGGTCATCGGCGCCACCTTCTGGAGCGCCTTCACCGGTCGATCGCTGCGCGGCATGCCGGGCGTGGCCGCGTCAGCGGTCCTGACCATCGTCGCAGTCAGCCTGGTTCGCGGGCTGGGCATCGACGTCTACCTGCAGCTCTTCTTTTTCCCGGCCTTCGCCGCGGCGCGGCTCGCACCGGACCGGATCGCGGTGGCTGGCATCACGACGGTCGCCGTGCTCGCCGGCCTGACCGATCTCCTCGGCGGCGCCCAGCCGGGGAACGCGGCCGGGCTCGGGGTTGCGATCTTCTTCATCTCGTTCACCGTCCACTCGGTGGGCGTCCTCCAGCAGACCAACCGCGACCTGCATCGCGCGCGCCTCGAGCTGGCGGCCATGGCCGTCGCCGCCGAGCGGGACCGGTTCGCACGAGACCTGCACGACACCTTGGGGCACTCGCTGACCCTCATGGCCCTCAAGTCGGAGCTCGCCAGCCGCCTGGTCGCCACCAACCCGGACCGTGCGCGGGACGAGATGGGCGACGTCGCTGCCGCCGCACGGTCCTCGCTTGCATCGGTGCGGGAGACGGTCTCCGGCTACCGGCATCCGAGCGTGGAGCAGGAGCTCGCGGCGGCGGCGGCCGCGCTCGCCGCTGCCGACATCGGGTGGCAGGTGGACGGCGACGTGCCGGCGCTCCCGCCGCCGGCGGCCGGGGTGCTCGGCTGGGCGATCCGCGAGGGAGTCACCAACGTCCTCCGGCACAGCGGCGCCCGCGAGGTTCGCATCCGGTTCCGGCCGGCCGTCGATGGCGTGACCATGGAGCTCACCGACGACGGCGGCGGTGCGGGGCCGGAGGAGAAGGCCGCAGCGCCGGCCCGTGGATCGGGATTTGGGCTTCGCGGTCTGGCCGAGCGGGTGGCCGAGGCAGGCGGCCGGATGGAGAGCGGGCCCCTCGATCCGCGGGGATTCCGCCTGGCCGTCACCGTCCCGGCGCGGGGTGCCGCATGATCCGCATCCTGATCGCGGAGGACCAGTCGATGGTCCGCGGCGCCCTGGCGGCCCTGCTCGACCTCGAGCCGGACCTCGAGGTCGTCGGCGAGGTGTCGCGCGGCGACGACGTGACCCCGATGGCTCGCCGGGTGCGCCCCGACGTTGCGGTCCTCGACATCGAAATGCCCGGCATGGACGGCCTCAGCGCCGCCGACGAGCTTCGCCGCGGCATGCCGGGGTGCCGGGTCCTCATGCTGACGACCTTCCGGCGGCCCGGCTACCTGCGGCGGGCCATGGAGGTGGGGGCGACCGGCTTCCTGCTCAAGGACGCGCCGTCCTCGCAGCTCGCCGACGCCGTCCGGCGCGTCGCCGCGGGCGAGCGGGTGGTGGATCCGGCCTTCGCGATCGACGCCCTGAGCGAGGGGGGCAGCCCGCTCACGGAACGGGAACGCCAGGTCCTCTCGACCTCCGCGGAGTCGGCGACGATCGCCGAGGTCGCGGCCCGGCTCAGCCTGTCGGAGGGGACGGTCCGCAACCACCTGTCCGCGGCAATCCAGAAGGTGGGCGCGCGAAACCGGGGCGAGGCCGCGCGGATCGCTCGCGAGAAGGGCTGGCTCGACCCGCTCCGCGGATGACGGTCATCGCATTGGTGTCCGGCAGCCAGGACGCCGCTTGCCTCGGCGATCGATCGACAACTGACGGCCGGGTGGATGGAAGGGAGGCACCAGGCTGATGGTGTCGTGGCGGGCCCGACCGGATTCGAACCGGCGATCTCCAGCGTGACAGGCTGGCATGTTTGGCCACTACACCACGGGCCCCGGAGCCGCGGGAGTGTAGCACACCGATTGGGCGCCTTCTAACCAGGGGGCCCGGTCTCGTCCGGCGGCTCGAACGGCCGCGCGGCGAGCCGCCAGGCCGCCACACCGTAGAGTGCCGCCACGCCCGCCAGCGCGATCCCGGGACCCAGGAGCCAGGCGGTGGCGCCGGCACCGACCTCGGTCAGCAGCGCGACGCCGATGGCCAGCAGCAGGGTGCCCACGAACGCCAGGATCACGACCCCGGCTGCGCGCGTCGGATCACCTCGGCCAAGCAGGAGGCCGGTCACCAGCTGCAGCACCCCGGCGCCGACGAACAGCGCGCCCAGCGCGACGGTCGCCCCACCAATGGCGGCCGCGTCCACGACGACCGCCGGCAGGAGGGCATGCAGGCGATCCGGGATCGTCACGCCGGCTACCACGCCGGCGATTCCCGCCGAGAGGACGACGCCACCGCCGCCGATGAGCAGCAGGCGCGGGAGCGGGGGAACAGGAGCCATCCCGGCGCGCTCTCCTCGGCCCCAGAGGCCGCCGGTCAGCGGCCCGGGCGGGCGAGGATCAGTGCCGATGCCCCAAAGAGCAGCGCAATCACCCCCAGCGCTGCGGTGAGGATGGCATCCGATCCCGTGCGCGAGATGACGAGGAGCAGGCCACCGACGGCGAGGAGCCCGGTCAGGAGGGTGAGCACGATGGTCGCCAGCCGCGCGCGGCGCACGTCGGCCAGGAGCGCCACCGGCGCGGCCACCAGCGCGGCCCCCAGGATGGCGAGCGCGACGCCGCCCCACAACGGGAGCCAGCCCAGCTGGTCGATGTTCGGTGGAACCTCGCCGCTCGTCGCGTAGCGGCTGCTGATGGTGATGCCCATCACCACGAGCGACAGTCCGCCGATCACGATCGCCACGCCCAGGACGGCGACGGTCAGGGCCGCGATCGAACCCAGCTCACCGACATGCTCCGGGGCAAGGGCGTGCACGCGCCGGCGGGGCGCGTTGAGGGCCGACGCACGACCGCGGCTGCGATCGTCGCGAGGGGCGGCCTTGTCCGCCTTCTTGGTGACCACGGGCGCGTTGAGCCTCCTGGGGCGCTGCTGCAACCTCGACGCACGCCGGACGGACCGCCGGCACGGGTCGCAGGTCCGCCGCATTGTAGGGGACCACCGCGCATGGCACCACCGGGCCGGACCGTGCACACGCGGGCGACCGCCGCAGATGCTAGGCTCTCGGTCCCATGATTGTGCCCACCCAGGACGCGGATGCACGATTCGACCGCGCGATCGACCGGTGGTTCCGGGACCGCCTGCGACTGTCTCCCGAGATGGCCACCTTCCTGGGCGTCCACGAGCACGACGGACGCCTGGCCGGCGCCTCGCGCGAGGCCATCGAGGAACGGATCGCGTTCTGGGGCGCGACGGCCGCGGAGATGGACCGCGTCGACCCCGGCGAGCTCTCCCCCTCCCGCGCGCTCGATCGCGACCTGCTCCTCCACGAGAGCCGCCTCGAGCTGCACGAGCTGACGGTACGACGCAGCTGGGCCGGCCGGTCCGACGCCGCCGAGGCGATCGGTGACGCCCTCTTCCCGCTCTTCTCGCGCGACTTCGCGCCACTCCCCGAGCGGATCGAACGGATCACGGACCGCCTGGAGGCGGCGCCGCGGCTGCTGGAGGAGACCCGCGACCGGGTGACGGACCCGGTGCCGCTGTGGCTGGAAATCGATCTCGAGGGCAGCGCGGCACTTCCCGGCTTCCTGGACACGATCCTCGCCGCGGCGCGCTCCGAGCGCTGCGCGCCCGTGCTCGTCGACCGCCTGGAGCGCGCCATCGGTGCCACGCGCTCGGCCCTCCACGCGCACGACGCCTGGCTCCGCGCAGACCTCCTCCCTCGGGCATCGGCGGACTGGCGGACCGGGCCAGAGGACTTCGAGGAGCTGGTCCTGCTTCGCGAGCTGCTGGCCGATGGCGACGAGATCCTCGCCGTGGGCGAGCAGATCCTCGCCGACGAGACGACGGCTCGCGACGCGCTGTGCGCCGAGATCGACCCCAGCCTCTCGCCGGAGGAGGTTGCGGACCTCGTCAAGAATGACCACCCGACCACCTTCGCCGAAGCGCTCGGCGCCTACCGCCGGACCATGGCCGAGGCCCGGCGGTTCGTGATCGACCACGACCTTGCCACGCTCCCGGCCGACGATCGCCTGGTCGTCATGGAGACCCCGGCCTACCTCCGCCACCTCATCCCGTTCGCGGCGTACTACGATCCGCCCCGCTTCGACGCCGACGCCACCGGAACCTACGTCGTCACGCCGCCGTCGGAGCCGCGAATGATGCGAGAGCACAACTACTCGTCGATCGCCAACACATCGGTCCACGAGGCCTACCCCGGGCACCATCTCCAGCTCTCGGCCGCGAACACCAACCCGAGCCTGGTGCGCCTCACCGCCTACTCGGCAGCCGAGTTCGTCGAGGGCTGGGCCTTCTACTGCGAGCGGACCATGCGGGATGCCGGGTTCGCCAACGCTCCCGTCCAGCGCTACATCGTCCATACCGACGCGATCTGGCGAGCGACCCGGATCATTCTCGACGTCAAGCTCCACCGTGGGGAGATCGGCTTCGAGGACGCCGTGGAGCTCCTCGTGGCGAACACGGGCTTCGAGCGCCCCGCGGCCCTGGCGGAGGTGAAGCGCTACACGTCGACGCCCACATACCAGCTCAGCTACCTGTTCGGCAGGCACCTCATCGACCGCCTGCGGGCCGATGTCGAGCGCGCCGAGGGCGCGAACTTCAGCCTGAAGCGCTTCCACGACGCGCTTCTCTACGGAGGAACCATGCCGGTGAGCTACGCGCGGCGCCACTTCCCGGGCATCGGGGCGTGACGGCACGCGGACGCCTGCAGGCCCTGGGCGCCGTGGTCGCGACGACGTTCCTTGCCTCCGCGTGCGCCTTCGGCGACGGTGCTACCCCGACGGCAGGCGGCTGCCCCTCGAGCGCACCCTCCGCCGACCAGGCAACCCGGATCCTCTCCGATGCCGGGAGCGCGGTGGTGAAGACGAACAAGGGCGAGTTCACGATCGCCCTGTACGGCGATGCGGCACCCATTGCCACCGCGAACTTCGTCGCGCTGGCGCGCTGCCACTTCTACGCGGGGATCGACTTCCACCGCGTCGTCGCCGGCTTCGTGGCCCAGGCCGGCGACCCGCAGACCAGGACGAACCGCAACGACTTCAACGGGCTCGGCCGCGGAGGCCCCGGCTACGCGTTCGCCATCGAGCCTCCCGCCGACAACCTGAAGTACGACAAGTACGTGGTCGCCATGGCCAACACGGGGCAGCCGGACTCGAACCAAAGCCAGTTCTTCATCGACCTGGCTGACCTGAACCAGCAGCTCGCGCGGAGCTACACCATCTTCGGCAAGGTCGTCTCCGGGACCGATGTCGTGGACGCCATCGGGCAGGTGCCCACCAACGGCCAGCGCGGCGTCCCCCTCGATCCGGTGATCATCGAGTCCGTCACCATCACGTCCACCAACGCGTCGCCCGGCCCCTGACGCGCGCGAAACTGTTTGCGTTGTAAAGGATTCTTAACCTCAGAGCATTGACCCTTTGCGAACAGATGGTCTACCGTTACGAACGCTGTTCGCACAGCGATTCACCACTGGTCGCAAGGTCATGGGTAGGTTTGGGTAAGGGTAGAGCGGGAAACCGCTCGTGAAAGATGCCCTTGCGGTTAGCGAATCCGGCAGCAATGAAGGCCCCTCTTCGGAGGGGCCTTCGCTTATCCGGCGTTTCTCGAGACCGGGGCCACCGTCTGGAGCTGGCGACCGCGGCGGCGCCCGCCGGGACCGTCGGGTACCATGGCGGCCCCAGGTGGGAACTGGCGCCGGTAGCTCAGTGGATAGAGCGTCGGCCTCCGGAGCCGAAGGTCGCAGGTTCGAATCCTGTCCGGCGCGCCAGGCTTTTCGTGTGGCGGATGTCCCGCTCGCAGTACGCGGCGAAATCGGGCCGCCGGTGAGGGCATCGGGGAGCACGGCTCAGTCATCGGAGAAGAGCCGGGCGACGAGCCCGGTCCGGCCCGCCGTTCGACGCAGCGGCTAGAGTGATGCCGTGGACCTCGGCGTCATCCGTCCCTTCTACGCCGACTGGGAGGCGTACAACCGCCACATCGTCGAGGTCGTCGGTGCGATGACCGGCGAGCAGCTCGCCGTGCAGCCGGCACCGGCGCGTTGGCCGGTCTGGGCGACCGTCGGTCACATGGCGGGCGTGCGCGTGTTCTGGCTGTGCCACATGCTGGGCGAGCCCGGAATCGAGACCACGCCCTTTGCCGATCCCACGTTCGACGGCGGCTGGGAGGACGACCTCGACCACCCGCGGAGCGCTGACGAGCTGGTCGGCGCGCTCCAGAGCACGTGGTCCCTGATCGCCGGTTGCCTCGATCGGTGGACACCCGCGATGCTCGACGAGACGATCGTCACCGAGTCGCGCCGATCGTTCAGTCGGCAGTCGATCCTGCTTCGGCTCCTCTCGCACGACGCGTACCACGCGGGCGAGCTGTCGCAGACCCTTGGCATCGCGGGCCTGCCGCAGATCGACCTGTGGCCGCCGGAGGATCACCGCCCCCTCTAGGCTCGGCTCAGCCCACACGACGTCGATGCCGCCCTCGATCTCGCCATCGCCGCGGGCGCTGCCGTGGACGGCCCGCACGATCGGCCGTGGGGCATCTACTCGGGCCCTTTCCGCGACCCCGACGGCCACCTCTGGGAGATCACCTGGAACCCGGGGTTCGACGTCGCGGCTCCCTGATCACGCGCGCCCGTTCCGGTGGCCGGGTCAGCCGCGGCCGTCCAGCTGGTCGCGGCGGCGGGTCAGACTGGCGGTCTCGGCGGTGTTGCCCGCAAGGTCGATGGCTTTGTCGTATGCGGCGCGCGATTCGTGCCTGCGGCCAAGCCGGCGGAGCACGTCGGCACGGGTCGCATGGTAGGCGTGGTAGCCGGCGAGCTCGCCCTCGAGACGGTCGACCGCTGCGAGTGCCATGTGCGGGCCGTCAAGCTCGCCGACCGCGATGGCCCGGTTGAGGGCGACGATCGGCGAGGGATCGAGGCGTGCGTGCGGCCTGATCCGACACCGCCACCCCCGTCGGGCCCACGCATCGGTACCTCGCTGCATCCGTTGCGGCGGCGCACCGCTTGTCTCACGCTCGATTGACGACCGGTTGTCATCCCGAAGGCGCAGCGGCGCGATAATCGCCCCTGCGCCGCGACTACGCCGGATTGCTGCCGTCCGGGTCGCCCAACCAGGTTGCCGGTGTCCATCCCGAAGCGTCGCCCCGCGACGACGAAACGCCACAAGGAGGACTCGCCCGGTGCTCGCCAGACCACGTCTCATCCGGATCGCCGTCGGCGCCATGCTGGTCGCCGCCATGACCCTGCCGGCGGCAGGGGTGGTGGCCAACAGCAGCGCCAACGCCAGCCTCACGCATGTCTTCGTGATCATGCTCGAAAACCATTCGCAGTCGACCGTCATCGGTGACCAGAACGCCCCGTACATCACCTCGCTCGCCAGCTCGTACGGCATGGCCGCCGACTACTACGGCGTGACCCACCCTTCGCTGCCGAACTACGTGGCCGCCATCAGCGGCAGCAACTGGTTCGTGCAGGCCGACGACCCGTCCGTCCGCTTCTCCAACGAGAACGTGGTGGACCAGCTGGAGTCGCACGGCAAGAGCTGGGCGGCCTACATGGAGGCCATGCCTGCCAACGACAAGCTCGCCGACTACTGGCCCTCCAGCGGAAACGCGCTGTACGCCTCCAAGCACAACCCGTTCGTCCTGTTCGACGACATCCGCAACAACCCGGCACGCATGGCGAACATCAAGCCCTACACCGACTTCGCCAGCGACCTGAAGTCCGGCCACGTGGCCAACTTCGTGTGGATCAGCCCCGACCAGTGCAACGACATGCATGGCGGCGTGTACACCGCCATTCCCGGCTACCCGGAGACCACCTGCCCGTACGGCAGCGGGGTGGACGATCCGAACGACGCCTCCCTCAAGCAGAAGGCGGACGCCTTCGTGAAGACGGCCGTCACCGAGATCATGCACAGCAAGGCATGGACCGGAAACAGCGCCATCTTCATCCTGACCGATGAGAACGACTACACCGGGAACACCACCAACGGCGGCTGGGAGAGCACCGACGGCTGCTGCGACTCGCCCATCGTTCAGGCCGGCGACTCGCGCATCAGCGCGACCTGGCCGGGTGGCACGTACGGAGGAGGCCTGATCCCCGCCATCGTGGTCACGACCCATGGGGTCCGCCACTACGTGAGCGACCAGCCCTACAACCACTACTCCCTGCTGCGCACCATCGAGGAGGCGTGGAACCTCGGGTACCTGGGCAATGCCTCCGATGCCAACAACGTCCAGTCCATGAAGGAGTTCTTCCGCCACCACTAGGCCGATGGCGCCCGTTCGGCGTCCCGCCATTCCCGCCCCGGACAGCCCCGGCGCTCAGAGCGTCGGGGCTGTCTCCATGCGCCGGATGGCCCCCACGATTACGTGCGCAATGGACCTCCCCCCTGGCGGCGCGCGGCGGCTATGATGCCCGCGCTCGACGCAGCGCCCAAATGCCCAGACAGGACCGCGACCCTGCGGACCCGTCGAGCGCGCAGTCCCCGCGGGGCAACCCCGCGGAACATGGAGGAGGACATGAAGCCCTTCCGTCCCTTCGCCGTGCTCGCGGTGCTTGGCCTCGTGCTGGCAGCGTGCAGCTCGAACACCGGCAGCTCGACATCGGCATCCGCGATGGCCAGCGAGACCACCGCGGCAACGCCGACCGAGGTGCCCATGCCGACCAGCCTCGTCATCGGCTTCGTCCCATCAACCGATGCACAGGCACTCGTCGACACCATCAAGCCGCTCGCTGACTACCTCACCCAGCAGCTCGGCATCCCGGTCACCGGCTACGTGTCAAGCGACTACACCGGCATGGTGACCGCCATGAAGACCGGGCAGGCGCAGATCGGCGCCCTTCCGCCGTACGGCATGGTTCAGGCCATTGACCAGGCCGGCGCCGAGGTCATCCTGCAGTCCGTGCGGTTCGGCAGCAGCACCTATCACACCCAGTTCTTCACGAACAACCCGGACAAGTACTGCACCATCTCGGCACCGGTGGAGAACACCCGCAAGGACTCCAACGGCAACGACCTCACGTTCCTCAACTGCAACGGCACCGACCGCGCGAACAGTGACACGCCCAAGGGGCCGATCGGGGCGGATGCCCTCGCCAACATCGCGAAGGGAACGACCGTCTCCTTCGTCGAGGAGACCTCGTCGTCGGGGTACATCTTCCCCGCCACGCAGCTGGTCAACGCCGGCTTCAACCTCGACACGGATATCACCGCGCTCTTCGCCGGCGGCCATAACGCGTCCGTGATCGCCGTCTGCGAGAAGCAGGCAGAGGTGGGTGTCAGCTTCGACGACGCGCGCCCCAGCACGACCACCGACTGCGACATGAAGACCAACGACGTGGTGTTCGCCTACGGGCCCGAGATCCCGAATGACGGCATCGCCGTTGCTGGAACCCTGCCGGATTCGCTGAAGGCGTCCATCAAGCAGGCAATGCTCGACTACGCCAAGACCGACGAAGGCAAGACCACCCTCAACAACATCTACCAGATCACCGACTTCTCCGATCCGGACCTGTCTGGGCTCCAGCTCATCCGGGATGCGGTCGAGAAGCTCGGCTACACCGGCTAGACGCCGCCGAGGGGCGGGCCTCCGGGTCCGCCCCTCCCATCTCCCAACCCATGATTCGCTTCGCGAACGCGTCCATCACCTATCCGGGGGGCGTCCACGCGCTCAAGAACCTGACGCTCGAGATCCCCGACGGACAGCTCGTGATCGTCGTCGGGCTCTCCGGCGCCGGCAAGTCCACGCTGATCCGCGCCATCAACGGGCTGGTGCCACCGACGCAGGGCGACGTCATCGTCGACGGCGTGAGCGTCAGGAAGGCGAGCACCAGGCAGCTGCGCCAGCTGCGCTCGCGGATCGGGATGATCTTCCAGACCTTCAACCTCGTGAAGCGCACGACCGTGCTGAACAACGTCCTCATGGGACGCCTGCACAACACCGGCACGTTCCGCTCGCTCGTCGGCTGGTACAAGCCGAAGGACGTCGAAATCGCGATGCGCGCGCTGGAGCGGGTGGGCATCGTGGAGAAGGCCTACGTCCGGGCCTCCAACCTCTCCGGCGGGCAGCAGCAACGGGTGGGCATCGCGCGGGCCCTTGCCCAGGATCCCCGGATCATCCTCGCCGATGAGCCGGTCGCCAGCCTGGACCCGCCCACGGGCCACCTCGTGATGCGTGACCTGCAGCGCATCAACCGCGAGCTGGGGATCACGACCGTCGTGAACCTGCACTTCCTCGACCTGGCCAAGGTCTACGGGGAGCGCATCATTGGCCTGCGCGCCGGGGAGCTGGTCTACGACGGGACCGGAGCCCAGGCCAACGAGGACGTCTTCCGCGACATCTACGGCCGCTCGCTGACGGCCGATGACGTCATGGGGGAGGCCGCCGCTTCCACCGCGGTCGCGCTGTGAGCCGGCCGGCCGGCCACGTGGCCGCCCGGCCGGCCAGGCCCCGGCCCTCATTCGTCGTCCCGATGGGGCTGGTTGCCTTCCTCGCCATCAGCTGGGTCGCCACCAGCAAGCAGTTCGGGATCGGACTGGACCCCGGCAAGATCCTCTCCGACATCACGAACGGCGTCGGGATCCTGGGGGACCTCCTTCGACCCAACTGGGGGTTCCTGCCCAAGACGGTGGATCCCATGCTGGAGACGTTCCGCATGGCCCTGCTGGCCTCCGCCATCGGCTGCTCCATCGCCCTGCCGGTCGCCTTCCTGGCGTCGCGCGTCACGGCACCCAACCTCGCGACCTACCTGGCTGATCGCTCCGTCCTGAGCGTCATCCGAGCCGTCCCCGACTTCCTCTACGCCCTCATCTTCGTCTCCGCGGTGGGGATTGGTCCGCTGCCCGGGATTGCAGCCCTGATCCTCTTCAACATCGGGGTGGTTGCCAAGCTGCAGTCCGAGACGGTCGACGGGATCGACGTCGGGCCTATTGAGGCATCGCGCGCCGCGGGCGGGAACCGCCTGCAGACCGTGCGCTGGGCGGTGCTCCCGCAGGTGCTGCCGAACTACGTCGCCTACTCGCTCTACACCTTCGAGCTGAACATCCGCGCCTCGACGGTGCTGGGCATCGTGGGCGCCGGCGGCATCGGGCGGATCCTGCTGCGCGAGTACAAGTTCTTCAACTTCAGCAACGTGTCGGTCATCGTGGTCGAGCTGTTCGTCTTCGTCTTCGTGATCGAGCTCATCTCGATCACGCTGCGGCGGAGGCTGGTATGACGGCGGCCGCCATGGCCGCCGAGCGGCCCACACCGCCGTCGCGGGCGCGTCGCAACGTCTCGCTCCTGGCCCTGGCCTTCGTCCTGGTCTGGGCGCTCGTCACGCTCCAGTTCGACCCGGCCAAGATCGTCGAGCTCCCCGGCGGCATCGGTCATCTCTTCTACAAGATGTACCTGGAGTCCGGGCCGGACTGGAGCTACCTGCCCAACGCGCTGCGTGCCATGCTCGAGTCGCTCGAGATGGCCTGGATCGGCACCGTCATTGGCGCGGTCCTCTCGCTGCCGCTCGGCTTTTTCGGCGCCAGGAACGTCTCGAGCGGGCTCGTCTCCAACGTGATGCGCCAGGTGCTCAATGGCATTCGCGCCTTTCCGGAGCTGGTCCTCGCGGTGGTCGTCTTCATCCCCATCGCCGGCCTGGGGCCGGTGGCCGGGGCGCTGGCCATGGGTCTCCATTCGGTGGGAACCCTGGGCAAGCTGACCGCCGAGGTGGTGGAGGGGATCGACTCCGGGCCTGTTGAGGCCGCGCGGGCCACCGGCGCCGGGCCGCTGCAGGTGCAGCGCTGGGGCGTCCTGCCCCAGGTCATGCCGGAGATCGTGGCATTCTGGCTCTACCGCTTCGAGATCAATATCCGCGCCTCGGCGGTGCTGGGCGTGGTGGGAGCAGGCGGCATCGGGTTCCTGGTCCAGCAGACCATCGCGTTCAACCGCTTCCGGCTGACGGGCACGGCCCTGATCGTGGTGATCGGGATCACGATCCTCGTCGACACCCTGTCGGGCTGGCTGCGCCGGCGGATCATCGAGGGGTCGGAAGCCAGGGTTCGGGGCGAGCTGGTCGAACCGGAGCTCGTCGAAGCCGTCTGAACCGGTCTCAGCACCCGCCGGATCGCGGTGCCCGTCGCAGGATCGGCGCCAGCTGGACCACCGCGGCGCCGGTGGCCGCCAGCACGAGTCCCGCGACCTGCATGGCGGCGAGGCGCTCCCCCAGGAAGACGACGGCAAGGACGGCGATCTGGATGGTCATCGTGTTGTTCACGACGCTTGACTCGACGGCCGTCAGCGTCCGCAACGTGTGATTCCATAGCGTGAAGGCGAAGGCGGTGTTCACCGCTGCCAGCCAGGCCACGATCCCCCATGCGCGCAGGTCCAGTGCGGGCCAGCCCTCCAGGAGGAGCCCGGTGCCCAGCAGGGCAACGGCGCCGATTGCCAGGCTCATCGCCGTGAGGCCCAGCGACCCGCCGATCCGGGCGATGGTGTCCCGGGCCAGGCCGCGGCCGACGTGTGCCGACACCGCCGCCGCGCTCACACACAGCACGGCGATGGCGAGCCCGGCCAGGCGGTCCGGGCCAACGGTAAACAGCCCGAAGTAGGCGATGGCCCCCACGACCAGGAGCGCCACCCCAACGAGCTGGAGGGCGGTTGGCTGCTCCTCGCGGCGGGCCAGCGCGATCGCCGCCACCGCCAGGGGCGTGGCGGACAGGACAAGGGAGACGGCCGTCGCCGGCAGGATCGCCAGTGCCGCGAACTGCGCTCCCTGCGTGACGGCCACGAACAGCAGCCCGTAGGTCGCCACGCGAAGTGCCACCCCGCGACCGACCGGTCCCCCGGTCCGTCGCAGTGCGCGAATCCCGAACGGCAGCAGGATGGCCGCGGCGAGCGCATACCGCAGCCCCGCGAACGAGAGGGGATGCAGGTGGAGGTCGTCGAGACCGATCTTGATGAAGACCCACGACGTCGACCACAGGAACGTGACGAGCAGTGCCTGGCCGATGGCGACGGCATGCCGGCGCGGCGGCCGCCGCGCCGGGGCGCGGCCCGCGAACGTCGATCGGGCGGGGGGTCGGTTCGCCAAAGCGGGCCAGCATACCACCGGCAGTTCGGGCATCATCGGTCCATGCCCGATCCCCGCCCGGGGCTGATTCGACGCGACCGCCGCTCACGAGAGGCGGAGGAGGAGCGGCTCGCCCCCGCCGCCATGCGCTCCACCGCCAGCCGCGGACGAGTCCGGCCGGAGCCGTCCGATGCGTTCCGCACGCCGTTCGAGCGAGACCGCGACCGGATCATCCACTCCAAGGCGTTCCGCCGCCTGAAGCACAAGACCCAGGTCTTCATCCACCCGGAGGGCGACCACTACGTCACCCGCCTGACCCATACGCTCCAGGTCTCCCAGATCGCGCGCGCGCTCGCCGGCGCACTGACCCTCAACGAGCCCCTGGCCGAGGCCATCGCCATGGGCCACGACGTGGGCCACACGCCGTTCGGGCACACCGGCGAGGCGGCCCTCAGCCCGTACTTCCCGCCCGATGGCTGGCACCATGCCGCGCAGAGCGTCCGCGTCTTCGAGGCGCTGGAGGACCTGAACCTCACCTGGGAGGTGCGCGACGGGATCCGGGCGCATTCCTGGAAGATCGACCCGCCCCCGGCGACCCAGGAGGCGTACTGCGTCCGCTACGCGGATCGGATCGCGTACCTCTCGCACGACGCCCTCGACGCCATCCGCGCCGGGGTCCTGGACCCGCTCGACTTCCCGGCGCCGGTTCGTGAGCGCTTCGGCGAGCCGGGGCGCGGCTGGGTCGGCGGCATGATCGACGCGGTGATCGAGCACAGCCTCTCGGTCGGGCGCGTCGAGATGGATCCGGAGACTCTGGCCGTCATGCACGACCTGCGGGACTTCATGTTCGCGCGGGTCTACCTCGGCGGCGTGCAGCGACAGCTCCAGGAGAACGCGGTGACCGTCATCCGCGATCTCGTCGACCATCATCTCCAGCACCCGGACGAGATGCCGGAGACGTTCCGCGTCGGAGATGGGGCGCTGATCGTTCGGGTGACCGACTACGTGGCCGGCATGACGGACCGCTTCGCGCTCGCCACGCACGCACGGCTCTTCGGGGAGGCGGTCCCGGCCCCGCGGCGCTGACGCTCCAGGACGACGGACGCGAACCCGGCGCCTGGGGTTCGACCACCGGATGTTCGGATCACCGGAAGAGGCGCAGCACTCCGGGGCGCACGGCCACGGCCAGCGGCGTGGTGCCCGCCGGACGCCCGTCGGCGTGGGCCGCCAGCTCCCCGTGCACGCCGTGCAGCAGGACCAGGCGAGCACGCCTGATCTGCACCCGGGCGTCGCGGCGCGGCCGACCGAAGGCCACCCGCACGAAATGGCGCACCACGCTCAACCTGCTCATGTGCGAGAAGACGACCACCTCCAGCCGGCCGTCGGTGGGGTCGGCGTCCGGCGCCAGCGCAAAGCCGTAGCCGTGGTAGGGCCCGTTGCAGATGGTCACCGCCGGCGACGTGACCCGCTCCAGCCTGCCGTCCAGCGACACGACGAGCGGCGTCGCGCGGCGTCGCATGGCTCGCCACGCGGCCCGTCCTGCAAACCGGAGGCCGCGGCGCTCGCCGGCGCGCGCTGCCCCGAACCCCTCCGCGTCGAGGCCAACCCCGGCGGCCTCGAAGAACAGGTGAGCCGATTCTGGGGGCGTTGGCGCCGGGTCACCCGGCGCCGGCATCCGCTCGAGCCCCCATACCGCACCCGCGTCGAGGGCCACCGAACGACCGGCGAGGACCAGGTCGATTGCCTGGCCCGGGTCGAGCGGTATGCCCGAGCCGCGCGCGATGTTGTTGAAGCTGCCCAGCGGGATGATGCCCAGGGTCGCGGCGCGGTTCCCGCTCGATGCGATCGCCGCCGCCGCCGGGCCAACCGTTCCGTCACCCCCGGCCACCACGATGTCGTGCGAGCTGCCAACGGCCTCCGCGGCGATGGCGCCCGGGTCGTCATCGGGCCCCAGAACCACGAGACGGACCGTGAGGCCTCCAGCCCGGAGGGCCGATGCAAGGCTGGCCGGGTCGCGACGGCCATCGTCACGATCGGCCCCGGGCGCGCCGACCTTGCCCCCGGAGCCGGGGTTCACCATGAGCAGGATCGGGTTGCGCGGTGCGGACGACACGGGCAAGGGAGCTCCTGGGGGGATGGGGATCAGCTGCCGCCGGTGGACCTGGGCGAGGAGGCCGGGATCACGCCGGTGTTCCGATACGTCTGGAAGGTCCCGTCCGCGCAGTCGAGCGCAATGACCCTCGGGCGGTTCGGGCCGGACGGGGACGCGCCAGCTGCAGCGGGTCCGTAGACCGTACGGGTGGTGAGGCCGATGAACGTGCTCCCCAGCTTGACCGGGCTGTCCTCACCGACCATCGGGCTCGGTGCCGGCGTGCCCTGCGGGCCATACGCCAGGTCCTGCCACTGGATCCCGGAGGGGCAACCGACCCGGCTGCTCGCCAGGTTCAACCCCGCAATGCCGATGAGGACGAAGATGATGCAGCCCGCCGCGATGCAGCCGATGGCGCGGGCGTTCACTCGGGGCTCACGATCGGCTGATCGAGAATCGGGTGTACTCCCCCGAGGCGGCCTCGCGCGTCGCATCCACGCGGTCGACCCACGCCCCGGGCGGTCCCTGGTGCAGGAGCCGCTCAAGCGCGTCGAGTGCCACAGGACGGCCCTCCGCGAGGAGCTCCACGCTTCGCTCGTCGTCGTGGTTCATCACCCAGCCGACCAACCCCAGGGACTGCGCCTGACGCAGCGTCCACCAGCGGAAGCCAACGCCCTGCACGCGGCCGGTGACCCGGGCTCGCATGCGCCGGTGCTCCGTGTCCGGCACGGTCATGCCGGTCCGGCGGTGGGCCAGGCGAGCATGGCGACGTCGAGCGCGAGGCGCGGCGACGCGTTCTGCTCCAGCCCGGCGTGGACACGCTCCAGGAGCCCGATGAACGCGGCAACGCTCGAGATTCCCACGCGCCCGGCCGCGTCGGCCAGGTCGGGGAGGAGCTCCTGGGCGGCGGCCGCATCGGGCCGACCGGCCGCCACGACCACCAGGTCGCGCGCGAGAGCGATCCAGACCTCGACCAGGACCGTGGCGCCGGCACGCTGGAGCGAGGTCGGGCTCCGGACCGGATCTCCTTCCTCGCCACCAACCGCGGGTGCGTCGGCGTCGACGAACGTCGAGCCAACGCCCCGCGTCGCCGCGTCCAGCAGATCCCGCGCCGATCCGAGGCGCACCGCTCGACCCGCGTCAAGGAGCTGGAGGAGCTCGCGTTGGGTGCTGGCGCGCCAATCCAGCGTGGCCCGGTCGTCCACGTACGCCAGGGCGCGCCCGGTGAGGCCGCCGGCGATGCGCGCCACGCCGTCTGCGTCGGCGGGCGCGACCCGTCGCTCCTCCACGAGCCAGCGGACCAGGTCGGCTCTCGGCACCGGTCCCACGCGGAGCGGCTGGCACCGCGATCGGATGGTGGGGAGGAGCTGGCCGATCTCGTCCGCGACGAGGACGAAGACGTGGCGGTCGCCCGGCTCCTCGAGGCCTTTGAGCAGGGCGTTCTGGATCTGCTCGCCCGCGCGATCGGCGCCTTCGATCAGCACCACGCGCCTCGGGCCGGCAATGGGCGCACCGGCCGCGTCGGCAAGCCAGCGGCGCGCGACGGCCACGATCGACTCGCCGGTCCCGCGCAGCTCGCGCCAGCGCTCCGGCGAGCCCAGGACCAGGTCGGGGTGGCTCCGCGAGCGGGCGCCGCGGCACCCGGCGCAGGCGTTGCACGGGCGCTGCGATCCCGCGGGCGCCGAGCAGAAGAGGAGCGCCAGGAAATCCTCGACGAAGGCGCCCTTGCCGGCACCGGCCGGTCCGTGCACGAGGAAGGTCCGCCCCAGGCGTTCGCCCTCCGCCGCGCGCAGGGCGATGGTGCGCGAGGTCTGCTGCCCCAGGCTCCGAAAGCCCGGGTTGGCGGGCGTGGCGAGCATGTCCCGAGTATAGGTTTCAGGCCCTTCCGAGGGCTGGCGACGTGTCCGGCGCGCAAGAGCATCCGATGCCGCAAAGGCATCGGATGCGGATAAGCGCCGCGTAATCGGCCGGTGAGCATTGGCGTCCACCCTGTGTGCCTCGTGCTCCGCCGGGTCGCCCGGGTACGCCCGCTGGCGGCCGGCCGGCACCCGAGCCCGCCCGTCGTACGGCGGCCCGGCGGGGCGCCATCAGCAATGGGTAACCAGGGTGGCTCTTCGCCGAATCGCTCCCCCGGTGGCATACTCCGTGCTACGGGACAGGGTGAACATAGACGAGGAGGTGTCCCATGGCGAGCGTGTCGACTCGGAACGCCGACGAGCTCACGACGGCAATCAAGTCCCTGGTCGACCGGGCGCTCGAATCGCAGGTGGGCGAGCAGGTCGCGTCCCGCGGGAAGGAGATGGCGGCAGCCATCGCGGAATCGGCGGGAACGGTCGCAGGACGGGCCTCCGAGGCCGCCGGCGAGGCATGGCGAGAGACCAGCCCGCGGCGGGAGGAGGCGGCGAAGGCGGCGGGGCGCCTGGGAAAGGACGCCGTGCACTGGAGCCAGGAGACCTGGGGGTCACAGCTCGGACCGGCCCTGCGCACGGCCTGGCGCCGGCGCGCGGCAACGCTTGGCGCCGCGGGTGGTGCGCTGCCCATCTCGAAGGAGCTTGTGGACCAGGCACGGATCAGGCTGGGGATCCAGCGGCGCGAGGAACGTCGCTGGCGCACCTTCTTCCTCGGCGTCATCGTCGGCGCCATCGCGGGGGCGCTCGTCGCGATCCTGACAGCACCGCGGCCCGGACGCGAGACGCGGGACCGCCTGGCGACCGCCGCGCGCGATGCGGCGGAGGGAGCCGGGGACTGGGCGCCGCTCTTCCAGCGGCCGGCGATAACGACGCCGGCCGGCGAGGACGACGGCGGCAACGGGGTCAGCCCCGAGGTCGAGGCACTCCGCGCCGATGCCACCGGGGCGGATGCGGCGGAGCCCGCACCCCAGGAGCAGGAGGATGCCAGCGCGGGCTGACGGTTCATGCCCCTTGGGGCGCCGCCTGACGAGAACCACGAAGCCGGCCCGCATGGGCCGGCTTCGTTGTGTCTCCGGGTCGTTGCCGGAACGGATCAGCTCTGTCGGCGCGAGCTCCCCCGCGCGGAGCGGAACCGCTGCCAGATCCCCTCGTCCCCGTCGGACGCAGCATCGGCGCCGGGCGTCTCGCCGGCGGTCCCTTCGGCTGCGGAACTCTTGCTGCGGCTGCGCGTCGATCGGGCACGGGACGCGGGCTTTGGGCTCGGCTCCGTGCCTGACCCGGATGCCTCCCCGGGGGGCGCATCCGTCTTGCGCGCGCGACTCCCTCGACTGCTCTTGCGCGTCTCCGGCTCGGGATTGTCTCCGGCCGTGTCGGTGCCCTCCGCGGGCGGCGCGGCCTTCGTGGTCCGCCGTCCGCCGCGCCGCGCCGGCTTCGTCGGCTCAGCGTCGTCGGTCGGCCCGCTCGCGACGGATTCGGGGGAAGCCGCATCGGACGGCGCCTCCGCGGCTGTCCCTTCGCCGGATGCCGCCCTGCTACGTCCCCGGCCGCCGCGGGTGCTGCGTCGCTTCGGCCCGCTGGCCGCGCCCGTCTCGCCGGTATCGCCGGCTGCGGGCGTCTCCCCGGACTCCTCGCCGGCGGTGCCAGCGGTGGCGCTGCCGGCCTCCAGGCCGAGGGCGGCCAGCGTCTCCGCATCCGCCTCCGTGAACTCGTAGGTCCGCTCCTCGCCGGGCTCGCCAAGGTCGGTCAGCTCGGACAGATCGTCGAACTCCTGCCAGCCGACCTCTCCGGCTCCCGCCGTCTCGGCGACGTCGGTGGTTCCCTGCTCCCCGCCGCGCCGGCCCCGACCACGGCCCCGTCCACCGCGTCGGCGACGGCGGCGGCGCGACCCGTCGCCATCGGCCTGCTCACGTCCGGGCTCCGCTGTTGCGGTCTCGGTGGCCGCCTCCTCGGCGCTGGCCTCCGGGCGAGCCTCGTCGCTCGACCGCGTCGTGCGCCGACGCGGGCTCCGGGCGGGCTTGTCGCCCTCCCGCAGGGCGGCCAGTGCGGCCGCGGCGACCCCGCGGGACGCCTCGCGGAAGCCGAACTCCGGGTTGACCTCCTTGGCCGGCATCTCCGGCATGCTCATCCGCCGGCTGTTCTTGGCGCGGCCGATGCCTGCGATCTTCATGATGTCGGTGAACTCGTCCGCGACCGCGATCAGGTCGGACGAGGTGTTCGGGCGGAAGCTGATCACCTCGCACCGCACGCCCCCGTCCTGGAGGGCGCGGATAGCCGATGCGAAGTCGCCGTCACCGGAGACGATGACGGCGATGTCCATCCGGTTCTGAAGCCGGAAGAGGTCCACCACCAGCTCGATATCGAGGTTCGCCTTGACGCGCCCGTCACCGAACTTGCGGATGTCCTTGTGGACGACCTTGTATTCGTTCTTCGAGAGGAAGTCGAGGAACTTGCGCTGGTTCTCGTTCTCCGGGTCCAGCCCGGAGTAGGCATACGCCCGGATCAGGTCGCGTCCCTTGGTCGCGTGCTTGAGCAGCGCGATGTAGTCGACGTCGACGTCCTGGCCGCGGGCGGCATAGTAGATGTTGGCGACATCAATGAAGAGCGCCACGTTCTTGCTCAACTGAGCTTCTCCTGGTGAATGGTCTATGGCTGGCTCGGGGAGTCCCGGCCCGGCGCGCCGTTCGGCCCGGCTGAACGATTCAGCCGATGAGACCGATGGCGCGGCTCATGAGCGCCCCTCGCCGCTCGAAACCGGCCTGCTCGATGAGCGCCGGTTCGGCAGAGGCGAGGGGATCGGTGATCTCCACGCGCGAACAGCCCTTGTTGCGCGCCGAGGTGATGAGCTGATCGAGCATCCGGCTCGCCGCTTCACCTCGAAGCGCGGCGTCCTGCGCCTCCGCGGCGCTCCCCGTGATTCCGGCGCCATCGGTTCCCAGCTCGTCGACAACGCCGACGAAAGGTCCGGAACGCACGGAAGGACGGATCGAGAGGATCCCCACGCCGACAACCCGGCGGTCCGCAATCGCAACGACGATCGTTGCCGCGGGGACGAAGAGCAGGTGTCGGAGGCGATCTGCATCATCCCCGCCGGCTTCGCGGTCGACGGCGCCTCGCGCGAGCACGCGCACGGCTGCATCGACATCGGTCAGTCGGGCGGTTCGGACAGATACCTCCATGGGACCTCTCGGGAGCGAAACGCAGCGGAGAGGCTGCATGACGTACCCGTCAGAGGATAGCACGTCGGACCCCCGAACCCGTTGCGGGCGGGACGCGAGGGGGAATGAACGCGGAGATTGCCGCCCGGCTATCAATGAAAAGGCGCAAACTGCTTGCCTATCCAAGCACGGCGCCAGTATCATGCGCGGCACCTTTCCGGGGCCGCGCCCATGCGCCTTCCCGAGCTACCTGGAGGAGACCGGATGCACAAACTCTTTCGGCTGAGCGCCATCCTCACCGTTGTGCTGCTCATCCTTGCCGCCTGCTCGAGCAACAACGGGGGCGGCAGCACCACGCCGACCGGCTCGGGGACGGCGTCGGCATCATCGGGCCAGGACCCGACGGCGGTCTGTGCCGCTGATCCGTTCGGCTGCGTTCAGTACGGCCCGAGCGATTCCATCAACCTCGGCACCGCGCTCGTCATCAGCGGCGCCAACTCGTCCCTCGGCCTCGACAGCCAGTACGGCGTCAAGGTCGCAGTCGCCCTGAAGGGCCAGGTCGCCGGCCATGACGTCAAGGAGACCGACACCGATGGCGGCTGCAGTGCCGATGGCGGTACCGCCGCGGCAAACCAGCTGAAGGCAGATCCCAGCATCGTGGCCGTCGTGGGCACGAGCTGCTCGAGCGCCGGTGTCCCGGCGGCCGAGATCCTCAGCCAGGCGGGCATCCTGCTCGTCTCGCCGTCCAACACGGCGCCGTCGCTGACCGATCCGGCGACCCACCAGCCCTTCTACGCGCGCACCGCGCACAACGACAAGGTCCAGGGCGCGGCCATGGCGGAGTTCGCCTGCACCGTGCTCAAGGTCACGTCGGCCGCCACCATCCATGACGGCAGCCCGTACGCGCAGCAGCTGCAGCAGGTCTTCGCGGACAACTTCAAGTCGAAGTGCAACGGAACCATCACGGACCAGGAAGCGATCACGGTCGGCCAGACCGACTTCAGCTCGGTCCTGACCAAGATCGGTACCGGAAGCCCGCAGCTCCTCTACTACCCGATCTTCGTCGCCGAGGGTGCCCTGATCACCCAGCAGGCGAAGCAGACCCAGGGCCTGGCGAACACGATCCTGGCTGGTGCCGACGGCATCCAGACCCCGGACTTCCTGTCGGCAGCCGGCTCGGCCGCCGAGGGGATGTACATGTCCGGCCCGGACCTGAACTTCTCGGGCAGCTTCTACGAGTCAACCTTCATCCCCAAGTACAAGGAGGTCTCCGGCGAGTCCGCCCCGATCTCCGTGTTCCATGCGCACGCCTTTGACGCGGCGAACATGATCTTCGATGCGATCGAGAAGGTCGCGCTGACCGACGCCGACGGGAACCTGTACATCCCGCGCACGGCCCTCAAGGACGCCTTCCTGGCGACCAGCGGCTACGCCGGAATCACCGGAACCCTGACGTGCAACTCGGATGGCGACTGCGCCGACCCGAAGATCTCGGTCGTCCAGGTCAAGAGCGGCGCGTTCGTGCGAGTCTGGCCGTAATCCGGTCGGGCTGGACGCTCCTGCGATAGGCACGATGTGGGTGAGCCGGCTCTCGGCTCACCCACATCTCGTTTTCGGGATCTGGCGTCCGGCAACCTCGGCGGGGGCAAGGGATAGGCGAGGGCACGCATGACGATGGTGCGCAGGCTGCTCGGGCTGCATGAACACCTGTCCGTGGTGGACATCGTCCTGGCGATCCTCCGCGTGGTGGTCATCCTGTTCGTGGTGACCGGGGTGTACGCCACCATCAGCAAGGGCACCTTCACCCTTGACGAATGGGGGAGCCTGGCTGTCGGCGGGCTGGCCCTGGGCGCCGTGTACGCTCTCCTGGCGCTCGGGTACACGCTCGTCTACGGCATCCTGTTCATGATCAACTTCGCCCACGGCGACGTGTTCATGACCGGGGCCTTCACGGCCTACTTCGCCGCCGCAGCCATGGCGAAGTCGGGCTTCCTGGCCCAGAACGAGGTCCTCTCCTTCATCATCGTCCTGCTCATCTCGAGCGGGGTGGCGGCGCTCGTCGCGGTCGTCCTGGAGCGGGTCGCCTATCGCCCCCTGCGCAACGCGCCGCGCCTGGTTCCCCTCATCACCGCCATCGGCGCCTCGCTCTTCCTGGAGAACACGTTCCGCGGCCTGTACGGCGCCGGCGTGAAGGCCTACCCGACCTGGCAGATGTTCCAGGGCAGCATCTTCCTGTTCGGGATCGAGATCTCGTACTCGCGGATCGTGGTCGTCTTCGGGGCGATCGCCATGATGCTGGGCCTCTACTGGTTCGTGGAGCGCACCCGGACCGGGCGGGCGATGCGGGCGGTCAGCGACAACAAGGACGTCGCGGCCATGATGGGCATTGACGTCGATCGCGTGATCCTCACCACCTTTGCCATCGGCGGTCTGCTGGCCGGGGCGGCCGGCATCCTCTACACCCTGATCTTCAACCAGGTTGGCTACTTCATGGGCTTCGTGCCCGGCATCAAGGCCTTCACCGCGGCCGTGCTGGGCGGCATCGGCAACATCGTGGGTGCCATGCTGGGAGGGCTGCTCCTCGGCGTCCTGGAGTCGGTTGGACCGTACCTCCTCCTTGACGGCTTCAACATCCCCTCGGTGAACCAGCTCAAGGACGTCGTCGCCTTCCTCGTGCTGGTGCTCGTCCTGATCTTCCGGCCCAGCGGGATCCTGGGCCGAAAGGAGAACACGTGATGACCGGACGATTCGTGCGCCGAGCCGTGCTCGTCGGCATCGTGGCGGGGCTCGCGGTCTGGCACATGGCCCTCGTGGGTCTCGTGGACAGCTTCCAGAACCGGCCCATCATCACCGACCTCCTCTCGCTCGGTGAGCTGCTTCCCCTCGCCGGCGCGGTGATCGCCGGGTACTGGGCGGCGCGGCCGCTTGGGGCGGCCGGCCTGGCACGCCCCACGCCCATCCAGGCGCTGGTGGCCGGTGCCGTGGCCGGCCTCGCAACCGGGGCCATGCTGGCCATCCTGTGCGTTTTCATCCTGGTGCTCAAGCCCAACGGGATGCTCATCCACGCCACGCCCAAGCTCGCCAACGACCTTCGCTTCTTCCTGGACGCCGTCCCGGGGACGCTCCTCGAGCTGCTCGGCGGAGCCGCAGTGGGGGCCGCGGCGGCGGCCCTGCACCTGACCCAGCGGGTCGCCCGGCGCGCCCTGGTCTGGGGCATCCTGGTCGTGCTGCTCTTCGGCATCATGAACACGTTCGTGACCCAGATCCTGCGCAACCTGCCGCTGAAGTGGCTCTCCACCTTCATCTACAAGGGCGATGGGCTGACCGTGCCGGGCGCCATCCTGCTCTTCGCGGTCACCGCGGCGCTCGTCGGCGGCTGGATGATCCGCGGGAAGCGCGTGCGGGCCTCCTACGCGGCCATGCCGCGTACCGGCCGCCAGACCACGAAGATCGTGGCGTTCCTGCTCATTGCCGCGCTGGTCCTGGTGCTGCCGCGGATCCTGGGAGTCTTCCTCTCCGACGTCATCACCAACGTCGGTCTCTTCGTCCTGCTGGGGCTGGGACTCAACATCGTGGTCGGCTTCGCTGGCCTGCTCGACCTGGGTTACGTGGCGTTCTACGCGCTGGGGATCTACTCGATCGCGGTGCTCACCTCGCCCGCATCGCCCGCCTTCCACCCTGAGCTCAACTTCTGGCTCGCCGTGCCCATCGTGATGGTGATCGGCGGCGTGACGGGCATCGTCATCGGCGCGCCCGTGCTGCGGCTGCGCGGCGACTACCTGGCCATCGTGACCCTGGGCTTCGGGGAGATCGCCCGGATCATCTTCCTGTCGGACTGGATGACGCCGTACGTCGGCGGCGCGCAGGGGATCCAGCAGATCCCGGCGCCGGCGCTCTTCGGCCTCAAGTTCCGCGACCCGACCTCGGTGTACTACCCGATCCTGGCAGCCTGCATCCTCGCCGCCCTCGTGGCATGGAGCTTCCAGCACTCGAGGGTCGGGCGCGCGTGGACCGCCATGCGCGAGGACGAAACGGTCGCGGAGGCGACGGGTGTCAACACCACGGTCTACAAGCTGATGGCGTTCTCCATGGGCGCGGTCTTCGGGAGCGTGGCCGGGGCCTTCTACGCAGCGAAGATCGGCGTCGTCTTCCCCCAGAACCTCGACATCCAGATCAGCATCAACGCCCTGGCCCTCATCATCCTCGGAGGGATGGGGAGCATCACCGGCGTCATCGTCGGCGCGTTCATGCTGGTTGGCCTTCCGGGTCTGCTCCGCGAGTTCGCCGAGTACCAGCTGCTCATCTTCGGGGCGGTCCTGGTGGCCATGATGCTCTTCCGGCCGGAGGGCCTCGTCCCGAACCGGAGCAGGAGGGCCGAGCTCCACGACGAGGAGGGTGACGGGGAGCCGGAGGGCACCGACGGAGGCGGCGGCCCCGGGGAGGACACCCCCGGCGCCCATCGGCCGCCGTCGATGGAACGGACCGGATCCGGCCTCGTCCTGGAGGCCGGCGCCGTGTCCACCCAGCTCGGAGACAGGTGATGACGACCGCGATGCCAGCCGACGACAACATCCTCGTCGCCTCCAAGGTGACCATGCGATTCGGCGGCCTGGTGGCGAACAAGGACGTGGACTTCGCGATTCCTCGCCGGGGCATCGTGTCGCTGATCGGGCCAAACGGCGCCGGGAAGACGACCTTCTTCAACCAGCTGACCGGGATGCTGGAGCCGACGATCGGCGATATCGTCTTCGACGGGACGAGCACCGTGGGCCTCACGCCCCATGAGATCGTCGAGCTGGGCGTGGCCCGCACGTTCCAGAACATCCGGCTCTTCGGCGACATGACGACCCTGGAGAACATCATGGTCGGCCGCCACGTCCGGATGCACGCGCACTGGTGGGACTCGGTGGTGCGCACGCCCGCGACCCGCGCCGAGGAGACGGCCACGGCCGCGCGCGCGCGGGAGCTCCTCGACATCGTGGGCCTGCCGCGGCGCTACGAGGAGGAATGGGCGCGCAACCTCCCGTACGGTGACCAGCGGCGGCTCGAGATCGCGCGCGCGCTGGCCAGCGACCCCAAGCTGCTGCTCCTCGACGAGCCGACCGCGGGCATGAACCCTGCCGAGACGGGCAGGACGACGCACCTCATCTCTGACCTGCGCGACCAGCTTGGGCTGTCGATCCTCCTGATCGAGCACGATATGAAGGTGGTGATGGGCGTCAGCGAGCGGATCACGGTCCTCGACTACGGCGAGAAGATCGCGGAGGGCAGCCCGGAGGAGATCCGGACCAACCCGCGGGTCATCGAGGCCTACCTCGGCAAGCAGGCGACGGGCGCATGACCGAGCAGGCCGCCGTCACCACGCCCCAGCGCGTAGCGGATCCGCAGGCCGATCAGCCGCTCCTGGAGCTCGATGATCTCCACGTCTTCTACGGGAACATCGAGGCGCTCAAGGGAGTGACGCTGCACGTCAACAAGGGCGAGATCGTGACCCTCATCGGCTCCAACGGCGCCGGCAAGAGCACCACCCTCCGGGCCATCAGCGGCACCCACAAGCCGCGCACCGGCACGGTCAAGCTCTCCGGCCGGGAGATCCAGGCGCTCCCCGCCCACGAGGTCGTGAAGCTGGGCATCGCTCACTCCCCGGAGGGACGCCGGGTCTTCAGCCGGATGAGCGTGTACGAGAACCTGCAGATGGGCGCCTTCAGCCGCCGCGGCGCATCGATCGAGGAGGACGTGACCCGGGTCTACGACCTGTTCCCGCGCCTCCGGGAGCGGCGCACGCAGAAGGCCGGGACCATGTCCGGCGGTGAGCAGCAGATGCTCGCCATCGGCCGCGCGCTCATGGCACGTCCCAGCGTCCTGCTCCTGGACGAACCGTCCATGGGCCTCTCGCCGCTCCTCACCGAGCAGATCTTCCGGATCATCACCGACATCAACGGCCAGGGAACGACCGTGCTCCTCGTGGAGCAGAATGCGCTCATGGCGCTCAACGTGGCACATCGCGGCTACGTGCTGCAGACCGGGATGATCCTCCTCTCCGACTCCGCGAAGAACCTGGCCGCCAACGAGCAGGTGCGACAGGCGTACCTCGGCGAGATCTGAGCTCTGGTCAGGAGACGAATGGCACCGCCACCTCGTCCGCCCCGCGACTACCGGCCCGACGTGCGGCCGATGCTGATCCTGGGCGCGATCCTCGTGCTCGTCATCGTGGGCTGGCTGTTCATCAGCCCCCTGGTGCTCCCGGCCGCGCGCTGACGCGACTCCGCCCGCGGCGTGCTACCAGGCGCGACGGGTCCCGAACCCGGTGCCGGCACCGTACAGGAGCGTGGCGATCCCCACGGCCGCCACGGCCAGCCCGGGCGACTGCTGCGGCAGCGGCAGGTAGCCCACCGACCACAGCTCCCAGCCCTGGTAGAGGAGCGCGCCAGCGGCAACCAGCCCCAGGAGCAGGTACACGAACGGCGCATCGAGGATGAAGCCCCAGCGCCCCCGGATGTAGCCGATGTCGAGCAGCACGAGGGCCAGGATCGCCACGCCATAGATGAGCAGGCCAACCCCCTCGAGCCCCAGGCCCGTCGCGGCCGGCAGCTGGACCCCGCTCACCGTGTCACCTCCGGCGTGCCACCAGGGAAGGAAGCCGGAGGCGATCATCAGGAGGCAGCCCAGCAGCACGAAAAGCCGGAAGCGCCGCGTCCCCTGGGGCATGGGCTACGCCTCCGGCTCGGCCCCGCCGTAGACCGATGGACGCAGGACGCCGATGTACGGCAGGTTTCGATATCGCTCGTCGAAGTCCAGGCCGTAGCCAACCACGAAGCGGTCCGGGATGGTGAAGCCGCGATAGTCGATCTCGATGTCCGCCAGGCGACGCGCAGGCTTGTCGAGCAGGCAGCAGATACGCACCGACGCCGGACCCCGGTCATGGAGGTAGCGGAGCAGGTAGTTCAGGGTGAGCCCCGTGTCGATGATGTCCTCGACGACGACCACGTCACGATCCTTGATGGAGCCGGACAGGTCCTTCAGGATGCGCACCTGGCCGCTCGTCTCGGTGCCCCCGCCGTAGCTCGAGAGCTCCATGAGGTCCACGGAGAGCGGGATCTCCGTGGCGCGCACCAGGTCGGCGAGGAAGACGATGGACCCCTTGAGCACGGAGACGAGCACCGGCTGACGATCGCCGTAGTCCGCCGCCAGCTCCCGGCCCAGCTCGGCGACCCGGGCCTGGAGCTGCTCGTGAGTGAGGAGCACCTCCGAGACGTCGTCGTGGATCGTCATGCCGCGGTGACCGCGACCCGCGCGGCGGGACGCGCATCGGGCGTCATCGGGCCGGTCCCGTTGTGCAGGTTGGCATCGAAGACCTGTGCCATGAAGTCATGCCGTCCGTACTTGATCATGAGGGCCTTGAAGTCACGAGCGTACAGGAGCTTGACCCGCACCTCCGGGTACAGCAGGCGCATCCAGCGGAGCTTCCTGTTCTTCTTGCGCACGAGCGACTGCTTGAGGGTGGTCAGCTCGACGTAGAGATCGATCTGGGGAAGGTAGAAATCAGGGGCGAACGACTCGGTGACGAGGCCGCCGGCGTTCCAGGTGATGGGGAACACGTCCGGCTCGTACCGCCACTCGACCTGGTAGAAGTCGAGGATCCGGGCCAGCTCAGCCTCGCTGGCATGCGCGAAGCGTGGCCTGGTCGCGTCGGTCAGCGTCGCCGCCACGAGACCTCGTTCGTTCCTGCCACAAGGGCGTTCGGCGCCATCGATCGCGAGTATAGCGCGCGGGCGGTTATCCACATTCGTGGATCGAGCGACCGCGATTGTGGAAAACCCGGTTGTCCCGAGGAGACCGACGGAGCACGATGGCGGTCCTGCTTCCACCGGTGGCCGAGTACGGTAACCGGGCGTCGTCGGAGCCGATGCGAAAGCCGGCCTCACCCACCGACGACGGCCGGGAAGACCGAAACGCCACCTGCGGGAGCATTTTTCCATGTCCGGAGCAGAGCACCTGGCGGCCGCGCACAGGGGGCGTGCCACCCTGGAGACGGACCTTCTCCGGCTGCCGGGCCTCCGGCTGGATCTGCCGCCCGGCACGCTGGATCGGCTGGAGCAGTACGTGGCGCTGCTGCTCGCGGCGAACGAACGGGTGAACCTCACGCGTGTCGTCGATCCGGAGGCGGTGGCTCGACTCCACCTCCTCGACGCCCTGGTTGCCCTGCCGCTCATCGACGAGATCGCCCCCGCAAACGCGATCGACCTGGGCTCGGGGGGCGGCGTCCCGGGCATCCCGCTCGCCATCGCTCGGGCCGCGACCCACTGGCTGCTCGTCGACTCGGCCGGCAGGAAGGCCGCGATCCTGCAGGAGATGGTCGTGGCCCTGGGCCTGGCCAACGTCGAGGTCGTCGCAGCACGCGCGGAGACCCTTGGACGTGATCCGCGCCACCGCGAGCGGGCATGGCTGGTGACGGCTCGCGCCTGCGCCGCGCTTCCGGCCCTGGCCGAGCTGGCCATGCCGCTCCTCGGGGTCGGGGGCGTGCTCGTTGCCTGGAAGGGTCCGCTCGGCCCGGACGACGAGGAGGTCCGGCGCGGCAGGACCGCCCTGGGCGAGGTGGGCGGCGGCCGGGTCACCATCCGACGGTCCGCACCCAGCCTGCTGGGCGGCCATACCCTCGTGCGAGCCGTGAAGCTGCGACCCACGCCGCCCCGCTTTCCGCGACGGCCCGGCGAGCCGGGGCGCCGTCCCCTGGGCTGAGCGCGCCGGGGTCCGTCGCTATACTCGTCCGGCCCATGCGCATTGCCGTCCTTTCGGACATCCACAGCAACCTGCCGGCGCTCGAGGCCGTGCGTGCCGACCTCCCGCCCGTGGACGAGATCTGGGTCCTGGGCGACATCGTCGGCTACGGCCCGCAGCCAAACGAGGTGATCCGTGTCCTGCAGGAGCTCGGAGCCAGGTCCGTGCTCGGGAACCACGACGCCGCGGCCATCGGCAGCATCAGCGCGGAGGACTTCAACACCGATGCGCGGGCCGCCATCGAGTGGACCGCCGGCCAGCTCGACGCCAATGCGCGAACGTACCTCGCCACCCTGCCCGAGACCCGCGTCAGCGGCGACCTCACCGCGGTGCACGGCTCCCCTCGCGACCCCGTCTGGGAATACATCACCTCGCCGTCGGTCGCCTCGGCGAACATGGCCTCCTTCGAGACCTGGCTGTGCACCTTCGGGCACACGCACCTGCCCATCATCTTCCGCGCCGACGGGGCCCGGGTCGAGATGCTCCCCGCGATCCCCGGCGAGCCCATCCGGCTCGATGCCCGTCGGGCGCTCCTCAACCCCGGAAGCGTGGGCCAGCCGCGCGACGGCATCCCCGCCAGCGCCTACCTCATCCTGGACGACCGAGCGGCGACGGCCGAATTCCACCGGGTGGCCTACGACATCGGCCGCACGCAGGCGCGGATGCGTGACGCGGGTCTGCCCGCCAGGCTCAGCGAGCGGCTCACCTGGGGGCGATGACGGTCGCCGCCCGAACGTGGCGCCCGCCACGATCCGGGTGCCCGCCCGCGAGGCGACCGCTACGATACCGGAGCCATGGTCTTCCGACGCCGACCCGAGAAGCAGCAGCCCCTGCTCCTCTTCCAGCGCATCCTGGTGCCGATGGCCGGCACGGAGGCCGATGAGTCGGCGCTCCGCCTGGCCACGATGCTGCTTGGCGGAACCCCGGGCGAGGTCACGCTCCTCCACGTCGTCGAGGTGCCGTTCGACCGCCAGCTCGATGCCGAGAACCCCGAGGCGGTCGCCTTCGCCGACGAGGTGCTCGGCAGGGCCGAGACGTTCTTCACCAACCACGAGGTCAAGACGCGGACCGGCGTGGTCCAGGCCCGTGCTGCGGGCGCGGCGATCGTCGACGAGGCGGTGGAGTGGGGGGCCGACCTGATCGTGATGGGTCTACGCTATAAGAAGCGATTCGGGGGAGCCTGGGATGCCGGCCGCACGGTGCCCTACGTGATGCGCAACTCGACGGCACCGGTCTGGTGCCTGCGCGTGGAGACGGAGGACCTGGCGCGAACGCCATGAAGATTCTGATCATCGGCTGCGGCCGCGTGGGGGCGCGAACCGCCGCGAAGCTCGACGAGATCGGCGAGCACGTCACCGTCATCGATGACGACCAGCGCGCGTTCCTGCGCCTGCCCGCGAACTTCGGCGGCGTGACCGTTCGAGGCAGCGGGACGGACGAAGACGTCCTCCGCGAGGCCGGCGCGGAGCTCGCGGACCTGTTCATGGCGCTCACCGAGGGCGATAACCGCAACGCGTTGGCCGCGCAGATCGGCAAGCATGTCTTCGGCGTGCCCAGGGTGCTGGCCAAGGTCAACGATCCGGTCCGGGCGGAGGCCTATCGCTCGCTTGGCCTCGAGACCATCTGCCGCACGGTCCTCCTCTCCGACGCGCTCATCCGCGCGGCAACGGACGGCCCCGAGTCCACCAACGGCGCGGTCGCGGCGCCGACCGCGGAGCCCCTGCGCGGGGCCCCTGCGCCCGGGACGCGCGCCGAGGCGATCGCTCGCGCCGCCATCGGCGACGACGGCACCCTCGACGAGGTGGCGCCGGCGCCCACCGGCGACGGCGAGGAGGGCTGAGGATGTACGTGGTCGTGATCGGCGGGGGCAACGTCGGCTACTACCTGACGCGCGAGCTCCTGACCGCCGGGCACGAGGTCGTGGTCATCGAGAAGGACCCCGCCCGTGCGCGGCAGATCGCGGACGAGCTGGGGAGCATCGTTGTCGCGAACGACGGCTGCGAGGGCCGATACCAGGCGGAGGCCGGCATGGCACGGGCGGACGTCATCGCCGCGGTCACCGGCGACGACGGGGTGAACCTCGCGGCCTGCCAGATCGCCAAGATGCGCTTCAACGTCCCGCGATCCATCGCCCGCGTCAACAACCCCGAGCACGAGAAGCTCTTCCGGCAGCTGGCGATCGACGAGACGGTGAGCCCCATTCGCACCATCCTGGGCGTCATCGAGCACGAGATCCCGGTGCACGACCTCCTGCACCTCGCCGAGCTCGGAGGGGGCGAGCTTCAGATCGTGGAGGCCACCCTGGACGCCGACTCCCCCATCGTTGGCCGGGAGCTGCGGGACGTGCCGCTGCCGGAGGGGAGCGCCATCGCCGTGCTGCTCCGCGAGGACCGGGCGATTGCCACCCGCCCCGATACCCGCCTGCTGAGCGGCGACCGGGTCCTGGCGGTCACCTCCTCCGAGCGCGAGTCGGACCTCCGCGCCCTGCTCATCGGCGAGTGACCGCAGCGCCGCGCGCCGGCGCTGCGCCACCCGGCCAGGTCCTGCGCCGGTCCCTGATCGCCTGGGGCCTCGGTGACCTCGCCATGGGACGCCGCCGCGCCGCGGTTGCCTGGCTCCTTGCGGAGGTGCTCGCGGCGCTCGTCCTCGCCTGGCTGGTCGTGGGCCTGGCCGAGACGACGGGCTACCTGGTGCCGTTCCTCGCCGGCTGCGCATTCCTCGTGGCGTGGACCGCCCAGGCAGCATTCGCCTACCAGCGGGCGAGATCGGCTCAGGGCGCCATGGGGCCCACCCCCGTCGGCTCCCCGGCCGCCGCCATGGTCTGGCTCAGCCTGCCGCTGCTGATCTGGGGGACGACCTTCTGGCTTGTCGGCGCCCAGGCGGCCACGCCGGCCGCCGTCCTGGACCGGTTCGAGTCGACCTGGCCGGATCTCCCCGCCGCTGCCTCCCTGCCTGACTCGCTGACCGCGGACCGGCTGGCCGTCACGAGCGCCGCGCTCGACGCCCTCACCGCCCTCGAGACGCGCTGCGAGGCAGCCGGGTCGTCCGGCTGCGGCAGCCCCGCCACCCTGCTGCGCAACCTGCGGATCACCCTGACCGCATCGGACGCCGAGAGCGCGACCGCGGTGGCACAGGTCGTCTCCTTCGAGCGCCGTCCGTCCACCTTCCTGTGGTTCATCGCGGGGACGGAGCTGGTCCCGGTGCCGCAGCAGACGGTGCTGACCCTGGACCTGCGCGCCGTCCCGACCACGCTCCCGGGTGGGATCGACATCGGAGCCCGGCGCTGGCTGATCGTGAACGCCAGCCCCGCCGGATGAGTACCTGATGGCATGACGGATCGTCCCCCCGACGGTGCCCGCTTCTTCGCAGCCCTCGACGAGACGGTAGCCGCCGCCGTGGTCGGGGCCACGGAGCCGCTGCGCCTGATGGCCATCGCGCTCCTCTCAGACGGCCACGGCCTCCTGGAGGACGTCCCGGGGGTCGGCAAGACGCTGCTGGCGCGCGCGTTCGCGCGGGCCCTCTCCCTCGGGTTCGCACGAGTCCAGGGGACGCCGGACCTGCTTCCCACCGACGTGACCGGCAGCTCCATCCTCGATAACGGAGCATTCCGCTTCGTCCCCGGTCCGGTCTTCACGAACATCCTGCTCGTCGACGAGATCAACCGCGCCACGCCGCGCACGCAGTCCTCCCTCCTGGAGGCGATGCAGGAGCGCCAGGTCTCCGCAGAGGGCGAGACCCGCTCCCTGCCGGATCCCTTCCTGGTCCTCGCCACCCAGAACCCCATCGAGCTCGAGGGCACCTTCTCGCTGCCCGAGGCGCAGCTGGACCGGTTCCTGGTCAGGATCCACCTGGGCTATCCGGGGGCCGATGACGAGCGCCGCATCGCGCGGCGCTACCGAGACGCCTCCGAGCCCCTGGACGCGGTGGCCCCGGTGGCCGGCGCGGCCGAGCTTGGCGCCCTTCGGGAGGCCGCGCGCACGATCCACGTCTCCGACGAGGTGGAGCAGTACCTCGTCGCCCTCGTCCGCGCCACGCGCGAGCACCCCGACCTTCGGATGGGCGCCAGCCCGCGCGCCTCGGTGGCCCTCTATCGCGCAGCCCAGGGTTGGGCGCTGCTGGCCGGGCGCGACTTCACCCTCCCTGACGACGTTCGGGCCGTCGCGCATGCGGTGCTCGACCACCGCGTCCTCCTCGACGTTGACCGCGAGCTGCGTGGGGCGACCATCCCGGCGGTCATGGAGGAGGTCCTTGGCACGGTGCCGGTCCCGCTCGCGGAGGAGGCCTCGACGGGCGCCTGACGCACGTGAGCACCTGGATCGCGCTCTCGGCAACCTTCGCCGTCCTCGGCGCGGTGACCGGGGTCCCCGGCCTCATGCTCGTTGCCGCCATCACGCTGGTCTACGGCACCCTGACCCGCCTCTGGACCCGGTACGGCGTCCAGGGGGTCGAGTACGGCCGGACGCTGGGGGCCGCCCGGGCGGTGGTCGGTGACGTGGTGCCGCTGGACGTGACGATCTGGAACCGCAAGCCCCTCCCGCTGCCCTGGGTCGCGGTCGACGACCTGGTGACCGACGGGCTGATCATCCGCGAGCAGCCGAACCTGGACCGGGATTCCGAGCGCCATGGGCGGCGGATCCTGTTCAACGCCTGGTCGCTCACCTGGTACGAGCGGGTCGTCCGCCACTTCCACGTGGACGCCGAGCGCCGCGGCATGTACGAGCTCGGGCCGTTCCGGCTCCGGATCCGCGACATCCTGGGCCGCGACGCGGCCGAGACCGAGGTGGACGCGGTGGTCCCGCTGCTCATCTCGCCCCGAACGACGCCGGTGCGCAGCACCGGCCACGACCTGGCGCCCATCGGCGACCGGCGAGCCCGGCAGGGCCTCATCCACGACCCGGCGCTCTTCGGCGGCGTGCGGCCCTTCGAGCCGGGTGACTCGCTGCGCCGCATCCACTGGCGCGCCACGGCACGCCTCGGCGAGCCGGTGAGCCGCCGCTTCGAGCCGGCGCGCGGCCGCGAGGTGCTCATCGCGCTCGACGTCCAGACCATCGCGGGACCGCACTGGCAGATGACGTACGACGACGATGCCTTCGAGGCGCTGTGCGTCGCCGCCGGATCGCTGGCGCGCCGCCTTCTCGCCGACGGAGCCGCCTGCGGCCTCGCTGCCGCCTCCTTCACCGGCACCGTCCAGCAGACCGCCTACCTCGCCCCCGGCGCCTCGGCGGGACAGACCATCCGTGTCGGCGCGCTCCTGGCGAGGATCGGCCCGGTCAGCTCCGGTCCCTACGAGCGTCTGCTGACCTGGGTCACCCGCCGCGTCCCACCCGGTACGACGATCCTGGCGCTCACCGCGCGGGACCCGCGCAGCTGGCTGCCGGCCGTGCGCCGCCTGGCGCGCAGCGGGTACGGCGTCGAGATCGTGTGCATGGGTCCCGATGCCACCCTCCACGCCACGGTGGTCCGACGCGCCGGCCTGCGCGCGCGGGTCGGAACCCTCGCTCCCGACTGGAGGACCGCCGATGCGCTCGTCCTGGCCGGCTAGGCTGCTGCCCGCCTTCCAGGCGCTCGCGGAGGGTGGTTGGCTTGCGGTGGTCTACGCCTCGATCCAGGTGGCGACCGGGGAGGAGCCACGCGTCGGTGTCCTGGAGCTCGCGCTCCTGGCGGGTGCGGGCATGGCCTGGGCACGTCGGCGCCGGTGGCGCTCGCCCCTCGCGGAGGCTGCCGGCCTCCCGCTGCTCGCCCTCGCCGGCGGCGCCGCCGGCTGGTTCCTGGATCCGGCGGTCCGGGTGGCCCTCGTCGCGGGCCAGCCGGCGGTCGCCGTCGGGCTCCACGTGCCCGGCTGGCTTGCCGCGATCGCCGTCGTGCGCGGCGGGCTCCACGGGTCGCCCGACGACGACGAGGAGGTGCAGGACAGGCTCCTTCGGTTCGCAGTGCCGGGGCTCGCAGCACCGTGGCTGCTGGGATCGCTGGCCAGCCACGGCGCCCTGCGCGACGCGTTCACCGCGACGGCCTTCGTCAGCACCATGCTGTTCGCCGTCGGCGCCTTCGCGGCGCTGGGCCTCGCGCGCCTCGAGGCGGTGCGCATCACGACCGGGAGCGACTGGCGGCAGAGCCGGGCCTGGCTCGCGCTGGTGGCGGGCATCAGCGTCGCCTCGCTCGTGATCGGGATTCCGGCCGCCGCCCTTCTCGGCGTGCCGCTGGCAGCCCTGGCTGCCGCCGTCTTCGGGCCAATCCGGCTGCTGTTCCTGCTCGCCATCCTCCTCACCACGCCGCTGATCGTGCTGATCGCGGCGGCCACCGAGCTGCTCCGACCGCTCCTCCCGCAGCAGATCAACCTGCCGAAGTTCACGTTGCCGAACTTCGCCGGGGATCCGCTGCCGGCCAGCACCCCCATCCCGACCATCGTGGTCATCGTGGTGGTCGCGGTCCTGGCCCTCGTCGAGCTGGCCGTGCTGGGCCTGATCATCTATCTGCGCTGGCAGGAGCGGCGCCGGCTGGATCTCGTCGCTGCCGGTGACTTCGAGGAGCGCAGCATCGTGATTCCTCCGGATGAGCCAACGGCACCGTCCGAGCTGCCGGACCCGGCGCGTCGCCGCCGCAACCTGGCGGATCCCGCGGATGCGTACCGTGCCGCGCTCGACGCCCTGGAGCGTGACGGACGCTGGCCGCGGCGCTCGAGCGAATCCCCGGCCGCCCATGCCCGGCGGGTCAGCGGCGAGGGTCTCACGGATGGCGCGTTCCACCGCCTGGCGATTGCCTACCAGCTGGTCCGCTACGGCGGCAGGAGCCTGCCGCCCCGGGAGCTGCGCCGGACCCGGGGCCGGCTGGACGGTTTCAGGCGCCGGCTGGGACGCTAGCCGGCGAGATTGGTGCTGATAGCAGCCGGCCGGCTAGCATCCTTGACAACGTCATTGTCAGAGATTAGGGTAATCGCCACGCACCCCTTCACGCTGTGCGAGTAACGAGTTCCGCGTGCAGAAGGTTCGAGGAAGAACAGGACAATGGCAAACCTGACGAGATTTGATCCGTTTGGCGACATGATCACCCTGCGGCAGGCGATGGACCGCCTCTTCGAGGACTCCGTCGTGTCGCCGCTCACCTGGCGCAGGCTCGAGGGCGAAACGGTCACCCCGGCCCTGGACGTCCACCAGGATGCAGACGAGTTCGTGGTGACCGCCGCGCTCCCCGGCATCAGGCCGCAGGACGTGGAGATCACCCTGACCGGGCAGACCCTCGTGATCCGCGGCGAGTTCAAGGCCGACGAGAAGATCACGCGCGACCAGTACCTGTACCGTGAGCGCCGCTTCGGCTCGTTCAACCGCCAGCTTCAGCTGCCGGTCCGGGTCGAGGGGGACAGGACGGAGGCCACCTTCGAGCATGGTCTGCTGACCCTGCGCATTCCCAAGGCGGAGGAGGTCAAGCCCCGCCAGATCCAGATCAAGGCCGGTGACGGTGAGCCCGTGAAGGTCACGCCGGCCGCCGACGATGGTTCGGAGACCGCGTGAGCTCAGCGCACCGCCTTCTTCCGCGCAAGCGGCGAGCCGGTCCGGTCCCGAGCTTCGGACCGGCCCGCGGCGGGCCGAGCGCGGGGCGCGCCGGGTGAGCACCTGGCGCGATCCCCAGCGACCGCGGTATTTCATCAGCATTGCCGCCGAGCTGGCGAGCGTGCACCCGCGCACGCTGCGGATCTACGAGGAGGAGGGCCTCCTCTGCCCGCACCGGCGCAACAATCTTCGCCTCTACTCCGAGGCCGATATCCGACGGGTGCGTATCATCCGTTTCCTGACCCAACGCCAGAGGGTGAATCTGGCGGGCGTCAAGGTCATCCTGCAGCTTGAGGCGCTGGGCAAGATCCGCGTCTACGACCTGTTCGATGAGGCTGATGTCGAGCGATATGTCGAGGGCGACCTGCCGGAGCAGGACGGCCCCGACCGAAGGGACCAGTAATTCATGGAATCCGAGAACCGCGAGACCGAGGTCGAGCGCACCGTCGACAAGATCCAGGTGCTGCCGCTGGTCGCCCTGCGGGACACGGTCATCTTCCCGGAGATGATCGTGCCGCTGCAGGTGGGCCGCGAGCGCAGCGTCAAGGCGCTCGATCAGGCCGTGCGGATGAGCACGCCCATCGCGCTCATCACCCAGAGGAGCTCTGAGACCGAAGAGGTCGACAGCGCCGAGGAGCTCCACCCCATCGGCACCCTGGCCAAGATCGCGCAGGTGATCCGTCTCCAGGACGGGACCATCCGCGCCATCGTCCAGGGGCAGAAGCGCATCCGGCTGCTGGACCTCGTCCAGGTCGACCCGCATCTCGAGGCGCGGGTCGAGACCATCGACGACCTCCACGCCAAGACGCTCGAGGTCGAGGCCCTGATGGCCTCCGTCCAGGGCCAGATCGAGCAGTACGTCACCAGCGGCGCATCCGTCCCGCCGGAGGTCGCCGTCGCGGCGCGCAACATCAGCGACGGTGGGCTGCTCGCCGACATGGTCGCCTACAGCCCGGAGATGAGCACCGAGCAGCGCCAGCAGCTGCTCGAGACGGTTGACGTGCCCGATCGGCTCCGGATGGTGAGCCAGTTCCTCGCCAAGCAGATCGAGGTGCTGGAGCTCAAGGGCCGGATCCAGAGCGAGGTCAAGTCCGAGATGGACAAGACCCAGCGGGAGTACATCCTCCGCGAGCAGCTCAAGGCCATCCAGAAGGAGCTGGGCGAGGACGACCCCTCGGTTGCGGAGGCCAACGAGCTCCGCGAGCGGGTGGAGCAGTCGGCCATGCCCGATGAGGTCAAGGAGAAGGCGACCAAGGAGGTCGATCGGCTCAGCCGGATTCCGTCCGCGTCGCCCGAGCAGGGCGTCATCCGGACCTACGTGGACTGGCTGGTCAGCCTGCCGTGGGGCAGCTACTCGGACGACAACCTGGACCTGGCCGATGCGGAAAAGGTGCTCAACGAGGACCACTACGGGCTCGAGAAGCCCAAGGAGCGGATCGTCGAGTACATGGCGGTGCGCAAGCTCGCCGAGAAGATCCGCAGCCCCATCCTGCTCTTCGTTGGCCCGCCCGGCGTGGGCAAGACCAGCCTGGGCCGGAGCATCGCCCGCGCCATGGGACGCAAGTTCGTGCGCATGAGCCTGGGCGGCATCCACGACGAGGCGGAGATCCGCGGGCACCGGCGCACGTACATCGGCGCGCTTCCCGGTCGCGTCATCCAGAGCATCAAGACCGCCGGTTCGGCCAACCCCGTCTTCATGCTCGACGAGATCGACAAGGTCGGCATGGACTTCCGCGGCGACCCGTCATCGGCGCTGCTGGAGGTGCTCGACCCGGAGCAGAACTTCAGCTTCCAGGACAACTACCTGGAGGTGCCGTTCGACCTGTCCAAGGTCCTCTTCATCGCAACCGCCAACATGCTCGACACCATCCCGCCGGCCCTCCGGGACCGGATGGAGGTGATCCAGCTTCCGGGCTACACCCAGCTCGAGAAGCTGCGGATCGCGCAGCGCTTCCTGGTGCCCAAGCAGCTCGAGGCTCATGGCCTGACGACCGAGCAGCTCACCATCGAGGAAGCAGCCCTGGTCCGGCTCATCCAGGCCTTCACCAAGGAGGCGGGGGTCCGGAACCTGGAGCGGGAGATCGCCAACGTGGCGCGCAAGGTCGCCCGCCGCGTCGCCGATGATCGCAAGGTCACGGTGACCGTCAAGCCGGCCGAGCTCGAGGACTACCTCGGCCCGGCGCGGTTCGAGTACGGCGAGCTCGACAGCGAGGACCAGATCGGCATGGCGACGGGGTTGGTCGTCTCCGATGCCGGCGGCGACATCGTCCAGATCGAGTCGACCCGGATGGCGGGCAAGGACGAGATCATCCTCACCGGCCAGCTCGGCAACGTGATGCAGGAGTCGGCGCGCGCGGGGCTCAGCTACGTCCGGGCACGGGCGAAGGAGCTGGGGATCGATCCCGAATCCTTCGGCAAGGAGACGATCCATATCCACGTGCCGGCCGGAGCGACCCCCAAGGACGGACCGTCCGCGGGGGTCACCATGGCCACCGCGGTGGCCAGCCTGCTCACCGGCAAGCCGGTGCGGCGTGACCTGGCCATGACCGGGGAGATCACGCTCCGCGGACGGGTCCTGCCCATCGGCGGGCTCAAGAGCAAGCTCCTCGCCGCGCACCTTGCCGGCGTGAAGACGGTGCTCATCCCGCGGCGCAACGAGAAGGACCTCGTGGACGTCCCGGAGGAGGTCCTCGGCCAGCTGCGGATCATCCCGGTGGAGTCCATGGACGAGGTGCTCGCCGAGGCGCTGATCAGCCACCCGCGATCGGCGTCACGGATCAAGGCGGAGCGCGCCGCGCGCCAGAAGGCAGCGGTCGTCCGGCGTCCCGCGCGGCGGCGGGTCGCCGCCGACAAGGGCGTGCCGGTCTCGCCCGCGCACCCGGTGGACCAGCCTCCGGCGACCACCGCCTGAGGACCCGGTTCGAACGACCGATGGAGTACAAGGACTACTACCAGGTCCTGGGCGTGCCCAAGACGGCGACACAGGCCGAGATCAAGAAGGCCTATCGCCGCCTGGCACGCCAGCTCCATCCCGACAAGAACCCGGGCGACAAGACCGCCGAGCAGCGGTTCAAGGAGGCCAACGAGGCCCATGCCGTCCTCTCCGATCCGGAGAAGCGAGGGCGGTATGACGAGCTGGGCGCAAACTGGCAGGCATACGACCAGGCCGGCGCACCCGGCTGGGCGGGCGGCTTCGGTGGCGATCCGTTCGCGGGCCAGCGCGCCGCTCCGGGCGGCGGCGGGTTCACGTACCGGCGCGTCTCTCCCGACGAGATGAGCGGCTTCTCCGACTTCTTCCGAGCATTCTTCGGCGAGGGAGGCGGCGGATCGGGCGGCGCCACCAGCAGCGACGCGGGCGGCTTCGAACATCTCTTCGAGTTCGGCAACCTGGGCGGCGGGCGTGGTGGTCGCGGGGCAGCGACCCGCACGGCGGCGCCGCGCAGCGCCGACGCCCACGCCGAGACCGATGTCTCCCTGGCCGAGGTCGCCCGCGGGGCGAAGCGGATGGTGAGCATCGACGGACGACGTATCGAGGTCACCATCCCCCCCGGCGTGACCGACGGCGCCCGCATCAAGCTTCGTGGTGCCGGTGCGCGCGGCGGCGGCGGTGGCTCCGCGGCGGGCGACCTGTACGTCACCGTCCACGTCAAGCCCGACGAGCGGTTCGAGCGACGCGGTGCGGACCTCGTCACGGAGCTCCCACTCACCCTCGCCGAAGCCACGCTGGGCGCGGAGGTCCCCGTTCCCACCCCCACCGGATCGGTGAAGCTTCGGATCCGGCCCAACACCCAGAACGGCCAGGAGATCCACCTCGCCGGCAAGGGCCTCCCCCGGCCGGGCAGGGAGGGCGGCCGCGGCGACCTCCTGGTTCGCGCTCGCGTGATCCTGCCCCACCTCGACGAGGAGACGCGCGGGGAGCTGGCGACCCTCCTGGCCCGGCACCCGCAGCCGGATCCCCGCAAGCGTGAGCGGACGCACTGAGCATGCGCATCGACCGGTTCACCCAACGGGCCCAGGAGGCCATCGCCGAGGCGCAGCAGCGCGCTGAGGAGAGCGGCAACCCGCAGCTGGAGGTCGCCCATCTCCTGCTCGTCCTCGTCGACCAGCCCGATGGCGTGGTGCCCGCGGTCCTGGAGCGGGTCGGCGCCGACCCGAGGCAGATCGCCGAGGCGCTCCGTGCCGAGCTGGCGACGCTCCCCACCGTCCAGGGTGGATCGGCACAGCTGACCCTGTCGGACGCCGCGCGGCGCGTCCTCTCCGACGCGCACCCCATCGCCGAGCGGATGCACGACGACTACGTCTCGACGGAGCACCTGCTGCTGGCCATGCTCGAGGACCGGGCCGGGAGCGGCGCCAGGCGAATCCTCGAGTCGCAGGGCGTCGATGCCGATGCGGTGCTCAACGCCCTCACCCAGATTCGAGGTTCGCAGCGCGTGACATCACCCAACCCCGAGGCAACCTACGAGGCCCTGGACAAGTACGGACGCGACCTGACCGATGCCGCCCGCCGCGGGCTGCTCGACCCGGTGATTGGCCGGGACGAGGAGATCCGGCGCGTGATCCAGGTCCTCTCCCGGCGGACGAAGAACAACCCGGTGCTCATCGGCGAGCCGGGCGTGGGCAAGACCGCCATCGTCGAGGGGCTGGCGCAGCGCATCGTGCGCGGCGACGTCCCGGAGGGCCTGCGTGACCGCAAGGTCGTGGCCCTGGACATGGGCGCCCTCGTGGCCGGGGCCAAGTACCGCGGGGAGTTCGAGGAGCGGCTCAAGGCGGTCCTCAAGGAGGTCACCTCGGCATCGGGCCAGATCATCCTCTTCATCGACGAGCTGCACACCGTCGTGGGCGCCGGCGCCGCCGAGGGGGCCATGGACGCCGCGAACCTGCTCAAGCCCATGCTCGCCCGCGGCGAGCTGCACGCCATCGGCGCCACCACCCTCGACGAGTACCGCAAGAACATCGAGAAGGACGCGGCCCTGGAACGGCGATTCCAGCCGATCATCGTCGACCAGCCCGGCGTCGAGGACACGATCTCCATCCTCCGCGGGCTGCGGGAGCGCTACGAGGTGCACCACGGGGTCCGGATCACCGACTCCGCGCTGGTCGCCGCTGCGGTCCTCTCGAACCGCTACATCACCGAGCGCTTCCTGCCCGACAAGGCGATCGACCTGGTGGACGAGTCCGCCTCGCGGCTGCGGGTCGAGATGGACTCCATGCCCGCGGAGCTCGACGAGCTGGAGCGGCGCCGGATGCAGCTCGAGATCGAGCGCGAGGCGCTGCGCAAGGAGAAGGACGAGGCATCGAAGGCGCGGCTGGCGTCGCTCGAGTCGGAGCTCGCGGACCTGCGCGAGCGCTCCACCGCCATGAAGGCCCAGTGGGAGCGCGAGAAGGCGGTCCTGGCCACCATCCGCGAGACGCGCGAGGCCATCGAAAAGCTCACCCCGGAGATCGAGGCCGCCGAGCGCGCCGCGGACTACGCGAAGGCCGCGGAGCTGCGCTACGGTCGCGCGAACGAGCTCCAGCAGCAGCTGGCGGCCGACGAGCAGCAGTTCCGCGAGCTCAAGGCATCCGGATCCCTGCTCGTGAAGGAGGAGGTCGACGCGGACGACATCGCCGAGGTCGTCAGCCGCTGGACCGGGATCCCCGTCTCACGCCTCATGGAGGGCGAGACGGAGAAGCTCCTGCGCATGGAGGAGCGGCTCCATGACCGGCTCATCGGCCAGGACGAGGCCGTCACCGCGGTCAGTGACGCCATCCGGCGTGCGCGCGCCGGGCTCAAGGATCCCAAGCGGCCCATTGGCTCGTTCATCTTCCTGGGCCCCACCGGCGTCGGGAAGACGGAGCTGGCCCGGGCCCTGGCGGAGTTCCTCTTCGACGACGAGAACGCCCTGGTCCGGATCGACATGAGCGAGTACATGGAGAAGTTCTCCACGTCTCGCCTGGTGGGCGCCCCGCCCGGCTACGTGGGGTACGAGGAGGGCGGCCAGCTCACGGAGGCCGTGCGCCGCCGGCCATACCAGGTGGTCCTTTTCGACGAGATCGAGAAGGCGCACCCCGACGTCTTCAACGTCCTGCTGCAGCTTCTCGACGATGGCCGCCTGACGGACTCCCAGGGCCGGACGGTGGACTTCAAGAACACCGTGGTGATCATGACCAGCAACGTCGGCTCGGTGACGCTCCTGGAGGCGTCCGAGCGCGGGCCCGATGCCTTCGAGGCCGCCGCGGACTCCGTGCGGCTCCAGCTGCGCGAGCACTTCCGCCCGGAGTTCCTCAACCGGGTCGACGAGATCATCGTCTTCCGGCCGCTGAACGACGAGCAGCTGGCGCGGATCGTGGGGCTGCTCATCGCCGGCGTCGAGCACCGCCTGGCGGAGGTGCAGATCAGCCTGGAGGTGACCGATGCGGCGCGGCTCCTCGTCGCGAAGGAGGGCTACGACCCGGCCTTCGGCGCCCGGCCGCTCCGTCGTGCGATCCAGCGCGAGATCGAGAACCCCCTGGCCCGGCGCATCCTGGGCGGCGAGTTCCGCGGCGGGGACACGATCCGGATCGACGAGACGGACGGCGAGATCTCGTTCGAGAAGGTGGCCGTCGCCGCGTCACCCGGCGGCGGTGAGGCAAGCGAGCCCGCGAACCGATAGGATCGACCTGCAGCTCGGCAACCGCGGAGCCGCCTGACACCGCCCTCGCATCCCGCCCCCGGAGCACGCATGCACCCTGAACACCTGCCCGGATCCGCGGAATCGCCGCCGCCTCGCCCTCGCCGACGTGCCGCCAAGACCGTCGGCGCACTCGTCCTCGCCGTTGCGCTCTTCACCGGCGGCGTCGCCGCGGACCGAGCGGGCCTCGTCCCGTGGGGGCCAGGCACCCCGGCTGCGGATCGCGGCGGCGACTTCGCGCTGGTCGGGCAGGCGTGGGACCTGCTGCGGCAGCACTACGTCGACAGCTCGAGCGTCGACTGGCGCCAGATCGCCTACGGAGCCATCGGGGGTATGACCCAGGCCGTCGGGGACGTCGGCCACACGAGCTTCCTCACCCCGGACGAGCTCACCGCCGAGCAGGCCGCACTCTCCGGCTCCTACGTCGGCATCGGCGCCGTGCTCGACATGAGCGACGCGACGCCGGTCATCGTCAGCGTCTTCGCGGGTGGTCCGGCCGCGCGCGCCGGGCTTGGGCACGGCGACCAGATCGTGTCCATCGACGGGACCGGCACGCAGGGACTCTCGCTGTCCGCCGTCACGACCCGCATTCGGGGTCCGTCCGGGACGACGGTGACCCTGGTCGTGGCGCCGACCGGGAGCACGACGCAGCGCACGGTCCACGTCGTGCGGGCCAGCGTCGACGTGCCGGCCGTGACCTGGGCCATGGTGCCCGGGCAGACGGTGGCGGACATCCATCTCGTGGAGTTCTCGCGCGGCGCATCGGACAGCCTCCGCTCGGCGCTCGAAGCGGTGACGGCGGCCGGCGCCACCGGAATCGTGCTCGACCTGCGCGACGATCCGGGCGGCTACGTCGGCGAGGCCGTCGGCGTGGCAAGCCAGTTCATCGCCTCCGGGGTCGTGTACGTCACCGTTGATGCGGGAGGGACGAGGACCGCCGTCCCGGTGAAGACGGGCATCCATCCCACGAGCCTCCCGGTCGTGGTGCTCGTGAACCACGCGACGGCTTCCGCGGCGGAGATCGTGGCCGGGGCCCTCCAGGACCACCACCGGGCGACCATCGTGGGGGTCACCACGTTCGGCACCGGAACGGTCCTGTCCCAGTACGACCTCGGCGACGGATCCGCGTTGCGGATTGGGACGGTGAAGTGGCTGACGCCATCGGGACGGCAGATCTGGCACCACGGCATCGCGCCGACCCAGACGGTGGCACTGCCATCCAGCGTCCAGCCGGTGCTGGCCGATCAGCTCGGCGGGATGAGCGCCGCGGAGCTGGCCGCGGCCGGCGATGCGCAGCTCGCCCGAGCCCTTGTCCTGCTCCACGGATCGGGGTGAGCAACCACCGGACCGGATCAGCGACGGGGGGCCGGCACCGGGGTATCGGCAAGGCGGACCGGGCGATCCATGGTGACCGCAGCGAACCGCAACGCCGGCGACGGGGCGCCCTGCCCGCAGAGCATGACCAGCTCGGCGCCTTCCAGGGTGCCCTGGAGCGCCGGGCACGCAAAGCAGTCCCGATAGGGTCGGGACCCCTCCGGGCACGGCACCCGGCCGTCGACGCACACCACCAGGTGGCGAGGAGCGGATCCGGTCACAGGACTCTTACCCCCGCTCGGCATATCGGCGACCCGAAGAAATCGACCATCGAAGCCATCCGCGGCTCGGGCCTCGCGGCACGGGCCGCTCACGGGTCAATCGACGCCAACCTCTCCGGGTCGCACAGGACCCTCGCACACCGCACCGCAGCCCACCAGTGCCGAACGTCCCGTTTCCGCAGCCTCACACGACGGTGGGCATTCGACGGGCCGGGGTGGCACATCGGCCGGGCCGATCGGCCCTTGGGACTCGCTGCCGGCGCGGCTAGGGTTGCCGCGAATCCGCAGGAGGTCGGCAGGCATCCGGATGGGCCCCATCGAAGAGCAGACCCCTCCTCCCGAGCGAGGGTCGCGCCTGGTCCTGTTCGCGACCGGCGCGTTGACCGGTGCCGTGGTCATGCTCCTGGTCCTGGCCCTGAGCGGCACCCTGGGTGGTCCTCGATCGAGTGGGACGGCGGTCGCCAGCGCCGGTAGCGGATCGTCAGCCGGACCCTCGGGGGCAGCCTTGCGGTCGAGCGGGGCGCTCGTCACGCCACCGCCCGTCGTGGCGCCCGCGTCCTTCACCCCCACCCAGCGCGCAAATGGCAATGCGCTGGGCAGCGCCGATGCCGCAGTCACGGTCGAGGTCTGGGCGGACTATCAGTGCCCGTACTGCGCGCGCTTCTCGGCGCAGGTCGAGCCGCGGATCATCTCCACGTACGTCTCGACCGGCGCGGTGCGCCTGGTGTTCCGCGACCTTGCCTTCCTGGGCGACGAGTCACGCTGGGCTGCGGTCGCCGCGCACCTGGCGGAGCAGCAGGACATGTTCTGGCCCTACCACGACTACCTGTTCGCCAACCAGCTGGGCGAGAACGTGGGGAGCTTCGACGTTGGTCGACTGCAGGAGATCGCGTCGAAGATTGGCCTGGATCGCAGCGCCTTCGACGCGGGGTTGGACCTCGACGCGGCGCGGGCCCTCTTCACGGAGATCCAGGCCCGCTCGCAGGCCGATGCCACCGCGCTCGGGATCACCGCCACCCCCACCGTGGTCGTCGACGGCACCAAGCTGGACGGGAACGACTGGGACACCGTCCGAACCGCGATCGACGCTGCGCTCGCCGGTTGAGGGGCCGTCCGTTCGACAGGCTGCCGGGAAGCGGCGGCAGCGTGGCGTCAGGCGTACCGGATCCGCGGGTCGATGTAGGCGTACAGGATGTCGACGACCAGGTTCATCACGGCGATCACCACCGCATAGAGCATGGTCATGGCCATGATCACGCCATAGTCTCGCTGGCCGATGCTCGTGACGTAGTCACGTCCGATGCCCGGGATCGAGAAGATCGTCTCGATGATGAAGCTCCCGGTGATCAGGAAGGCCAGCACCGGCCCCAGGATGGTGATCACCGGGATCATGGCATTGCGGATCATATGCACGACCACGACCGTGCGTTCCCGCAGCCCCTTGCTCTCCGCGGTGCGCACGTAGTCCTTGCGCGTCACCTCGAGCATGCTCGCCCGCGTGTAGCGGGCGATCTGGGCTATCGGGAAGAGCGCGAGCGCGACCGTCGGCAGCACCCAGTGTGATGGATCACCCCAGCCGTAGGTCGGGAACCAGCGCAGCATCACGCTGAACACGACGAGCAGCAGGATCGATCCCACGAAGCTGGGCGTGCAGATCCCCAGCACGCTGATGAAGGTCGCGAAGTAGTCCGGCCACCGGTTGTGGTTCAACGCTGCGATCACCCCGAGCGGGATCCCCACCACGACCGACAGGCCGAACGCCATGAAGCCCAGCTGCATGGTGGTCCAGATCCCGTTCGCCACGATGTTGTCGACGGACAGGTCCAGGTACTTGTACGAGGGACCCAGGTCGCCGTGGAGCAGGCCACCGACCCATCGCAGGTACTGCTGCCAGATCGGCTGGTCGAGCCCGTAGATCTCGTTGAGCCGCGCAACCGTCGCCGCGGGCAGCTGCTTGGCGCGAGCCCACGGACCGCCGGGCGCGGCATGCATGAGGATGAAGGTGATCACGGAGACCGCGACAAGCACCGGGATGATCCACAGCACTCGCCTGATGACGTAGCTGAGCACGAAGCCACCTTCCGCGTCGCTCGGGCGGTATCAGGGCGGGCACTTAGCCTACCCCCGACAGGCAGGCGAGGTTCAAACCGCGGCCGATGGCGCTCCCCGAACGGCGCGGGCGTCTAGCGGTGGCGTCGGCGGCGGCCGGCGGGCGTGGGTCGCGGCCGGACCCGTGCGGCGCGGCGCGGTGGCGGCACGTATCGGCGCCGGCGAATCTCGTCGTTGGCCGTCGCGATGATGGGGGGGAAGCGGATGAACGTCGCGTACGCGGCGATGCCCATCGCGGGAAGCAGGATCAGCAGCAGGAGCAGCAGCGGCACATGGATCACGACGAGGAGCGGCGTGATCCCCCAACCGATGGCGATGGGCCAGAAGATCCACTCGTGGAGCGCCAGGATGGCGGGGTACCGCCGATACCGCGCCTGGGCGATGTTGTAGACCACCACGGACCCGACGAGGAGCAGGAGGCCGGCGACCCACATCAACGTGAAGAGGTCGGGGTAGGTGATGGGCGTGAGGGGATCGAAGAGAAACGCCATGGCGCGCGGAGTATACCCAAGCCGCCACCGCTCAAACCGTGACCTGCCCGCGCCGCCCCCTCACCGCCAACTCTTTTAAAGACTTGAAGACTTCGGCTGACCCGGGCTCGCCGCCTGCCCGGGTCGCCCGCGACGGGACAGGCTGTCTCGGCGGAACTGGAGGTCCGCGCGGCTATAATCGACACCCCGAGGCGGGACCGGCTCGCGCCTCGCATCCAGCCCCCCCGCAGAACGAGGGCCTTCGTTGCGCGCACTCCTCTCCGTCTCCGACCGCGAAGGCATTGTCGAGCTGGCACGCGGCCTGATGGACGCAGGCGTCGAATGCTTCGCCACCGACGGGACCCGCACCCACCTGCAGGAGAACGGGATCGAGATCAGTCCGGTATCCGAGCTGACCGATACCCAGGAGATCCTTGGCGGTCGAGTCAAGACCCTCCACCCCGCCATCTTCGCCGGCCTCCTTGCCCGCAGGGACCAGCCGGACCACCTGGCCCAGCTGGCGGAGCACGGCATCGGCCAGATCGACATCGTGGTCGTGAACCTCTATCCGTTCGCGCGCACCGCGCGGGAGATCGGGACGACCCTGGACCAGGCGCTGGAGCAGATCGACGTGGGCGGGGTGGCGCTCCTGCGCGCGGCCGCCAAGAACTTCCCCGGCGTCGCAGCCGTCAGTGACCCCACCCAGTACGCATCGGTCCTGCGGGATCTCAAGACCATTGGGGCCGTGAGCCCGGAGACCCGCCTGAAGCTTGCGGCGGAGGCGTTCGCCCTGACCGCCGCGTACGACGCGCACATCGCCAGCTACCTCAACCTCCAGGCCGGGACGCTCTTCCCGAGCCGCCTCACCCTGGTCGTCGAGAAGCGCGCGGACCTGCGCTACGGCGAGAACCCGCACCAGCTTGGCGGCTTCTACTCCGATCCCGCCCAGCGGGGCAGCTCCATCTCCACGGCGCACCAGATCGCCGGCAAGGACCTGAGCTTCAACAACCTGCTCGACCTCGACGCTGCCTGGCAGATCGCCAGCGACTTCAAGACTCCCACGGTCTGCGTCGTGAAGCACGGCAACCCGTGCGGGCTTGCCAGCGTGGTTGACCTGGCCGATGCGTTCCGGGCGGCCCTCGAGGGCGACTCGGTCTCCGCATATGGCGGGATCATCGGCGCCAACCGGCCCGTCGACGAGGCAACCGCCCGCGCCATCCGCCCCGGCTTCTTCGAGGCCATCGTGGCCCCCGGCTACACGCCCGAGGCGCTGGAGATCCTGCGCACCAAGAAGGGCTTCGAGATCATCGAGGTGCCGCCATCGCAATCGGACGGACCGGAGCTGGGGATCGGCAACTTCGACTTCAAGCGGATTGGCGGCGGGATCCTGGTCCAGACCTTCGACAACCTCGAGGAGGACCGCAACAAGCTGCAGGTCGTCACCCAGCGCCGGCCGACGCTGGAGGAGCTGACGGACCTGCTCTTCGCCTGGCGTGCGGTGCGGCACGTCCGCTCCAACGCCGTGGTGCTGGCCAAGAAGCACTCGATGATCGGCATGGGGGCCGGCCAGCCGTCGCGGGTGGTGAGCGTTGAGATCGCCCTCCGCAAGGCCGGCGAGCGCGCGCCGCTCTCGGTCATGGCCTCCGACGCGTACTTCCCGTTCCCTGATGGCATCCAGATTGCTGCGCAGGCAGGCGTCACCGCCATCATCCAGCCGGGAGGCAGCATCCGCGACGAGATGGCCATCGAGGTCGCAGATCGTCACCACATGGCCATGGTCTTCACCGGCCGTCGCCACTTCCGCCACTGAGCCCCGGATCCGGGCCCGGACGACTGCCCGAGGAGGACCGAGCATGGACAAGCTGATCAGCGTCGAAGCCGTGGCGGCGACCGAGGCCGGGGCCATCGCGGCGGCGCGCCTCATGGGACGCGGTGATCGCGACGGCGCGGACCACGCGGCCGTCGAGGCCATGCGGCGGGCGATGGAGGAGTCCGACGTGAGCGGCACCATCGTCATCGGCGAGGGCGAGCGCGACCAGGCGCCCATGCTCTACATCGGCGAGAAGGTGGGCAACCCCGAGGCCGCGACCCACGTGGACATCGCGGTGGACCCGCTCGAAGGCACCAACCTGGTCGCCACCGGGTCGCCCAACGCGACCGCGGTGCTTGCCGCCGCGGAGCCCGGTGGTTTGATGCACGCCCCGGACACGTACCTGCGCAAGCTGATCGTGGGACCCCAGGTCGCCGGGCACGTCGCCCTGGAGGACCCGGTCCAGAAGACGATCGAGATCATCTCGGACCGCCTGGGCCGGCATCCCTGGGACATCACCGTCGTGATCCTGGAGCGTCCCCGCCACGAGGAGCTCATCGCGGAGGTGCGCGCCACGGGTGCCCGCATCAAGCTCATCTCCGATGGCGACCTCACCGCGGGGATCAGCGTGGCCGTCTCCGGCACGGGCGTGCACGCCGTGATGGGCACGGGCGGCGCCCCCGAGGGGGTCCTGACCGCGGCCGCGCTGAAATGCCTGGGCGGGGAGATCCAGGCGAAGTTCGCGTGGCGCTCCGACGAGGAGAAGGAGCGAGCGCGCGGGATGGGCGTCGACGTGGACGACACGGAGCGGGTCTACTTCACGAACGACCTCGCCCCGGGCGAGAACGTCGTCTTCTGCGCGACCGGCGTGACCGATGGCGAGCTTCTGCGCGGCGTTCGCTTCTTCGGCGGCGGCGCACGCACGCACTCGCTGCTCATGAACCTTCGCGGCGGAATCGTGCGCTTCATCGACACGGTCCACACCTTCGAGGAGCACACCCCGCCCAAGGTCCGCCTCTAGCGAAGCGCCGCCCCGCGGCAGCCGCGGGGTTGGACCCGCCCTACGACAGGCCCAGCGTGTCGAGGTCGGACTCGATGATCCGCCGGTCCTCGTCGCCGGCGATGGCCGCGCAGGACGCTCGTGCCCGCCCCAGCCATTCGCGGGCGGCCGCCTCGTCTCCCGCGACGAGCGACGCCCGTGCCATGGCCTCCTGGGCCGCGGCGACGTCCCAGTCCCCGATCCGGTGCTCCTCGCAGATGGCGAGACAGCGCCGTGCGTGCCACAGGGCCGGCTCCGAGCGACGGAGGGTGGCGTAGACCCGGGAGCATTGCCATTCTCCGCGCGCCAGGTTGGCAGGCTCGCCCACCTCGCCCCAGTGGTATCGCGAGGCGTGCGCGGAGTGGACCATCTCGTCGTCCTGCATCGGCGTCCGGTCCGGCAGCTCGAGCAGCTCCCAGGTGTGGTTGAAGAGGTCCACCGCCAGGCGTCGGCGGCTGGCAGGGTCGATCTCGCTGGGAATCGGTGGCTGGAGGGTCATCGGCTCGGTCTCCTTGGCGGTCTCCGGGTGCGGAGTGCTGGTCATCTGGAAGAGCACGTGGAGGACGCGCTGCAATCGCCAGGTGCGGGCCTGGACCCGCTCCCGGTGCGTGCGTGAGCAGGGCGCGCTGGCGCTCGGGGTCGTCCGTCGTGAGGAGCTCGCGGATCTCGTCGATCGACAGCTCCAGGTCCCGCAGCCGACGGATGGTGCGGGCCAGCCCCAGCTGCTCGCGCTCGATAGGACCGATACCCGGTCACGTCGTCCACGCGGGCGGGCCGCAGCAGGCCCTGCTCGTCGTAGTGCCGCAGCGCGCCAATGGATAGGCCCGTGAGCCGCGCGAAGCGGCCAATGGTCAGCAGCTCGTCCACGCGCGGAGCATGAACCCTCCGGTTGGGCGAGAGTCAACCCCTGTCGCGCGCATCGCCGGCGGGACGGTCTCGGCGCGAGGTTAGCGGTCCGCCCACTCCGGGCCGGCAATGCGCCGGACATCCTGGTCGGCGACGTGCGGCAGCAGGTCGGCGACGGTCACGTCACGCCGCACGTCGTCGCAGCCCCGCCACGGGCGCAGGTCGGGCTGCAGCTCGGCCATCGGCTCCAGGGCAAATCGTCGTTCGTGCAGGCGCGGGTGCGGAACGATCAGGTCGATGTGGGCATCGGTCACGCAGCGGCCGTCGAACGCGAGGATGTCGAGGTCCACGACGCGCGGGCCATAGCGGATTCCCTGGGGGTCGCGGCCCAGGGAAAGCTCGATGCGCTTCAAGGCCACCAGCAGGGCCTCAGGCTCCAGGTCCGTGTGCAGCTCCACGGCCGCGTTCGTGAACTCGGGCTGGTCCAGGAGTTCGCGCGGGGCCGACGCATACAGCGACGAGGCCCGCACCACCGAGCCAATGCCGTTGAGCTCCGCGACCGCCCGACCGAGCGTGTCGCGGGACTCCGGGAGATTTCCGCCCAGACCAATAAAGGCTCGCATCCTCGCCCCGGACTCTAGCCCATGAGCCGGTAATGCGCCGATAATTACTCGTCGGCTAGCGTTTGCGCGCCGAGAGATCACCGGGGGAGGGTGACCCCCTCTGCGACCCTACCCGCCCGGGGAATCGCCGATGGAGGATGTCAAGAGCGCCTACCCGCTCATCCATAACAAGGTCATCTCGCCGCGCTTCGTCACGCCAACGTTGCGCCGTCCCAGGCTGCTCAACTGGCTGAACGAGCACAGCGAGTGCCGCGCCCTGGTGATCGCCGCCGGCGCCGGCTACGGAAAGACCACGCTGCTCTGGCAATGGGAGCAGACGGTGGACTTCCCGTGCTACTGGTACAAGCTCGATCGGAACGATCGCGACTGGACGCTGCACATCAGCTACCTGGTCGAGGCGGTGAGTCAGCACTACCCCGGGTTCGGCCGCAAGGCGCACTCGATCCTGCGCCAGATGGGCGGCCCGGGTTCGTCGCGCCCCGGCGTCACCGCGTTTCTCCTCGCGGAGATGCACGAGCGCCTCAAGGAACCGTGCACCTTCATCATCGACGACTGGCAGTACATCGCCTCGGTGACCGAGGTGCGTGGGCTGTGGAACCAGATCCTGCGGGACGCGCCGCCCACCTGCCGCTTCGTCTTCGCGTCGCGGGGCAAGCCGCACCTGCAGTTCGCGCGCTTCAAGACCCACGGCGGCTACGCCGAACTGCGGACGAACGAGCTGCGCATGACGGAGCCGGAGATCACGGAGCTGTTCCGCGACGTCTACCAGGACCCGCTGACCGCGGACGAGGCCGCGGAGCTGGAGCGTCGAACGGAGGGCTGGGCGGCAAGCCTCCAGCTCGTCGAGGTCTCACTGCGCGAACGGAGGACCCCGGAGAAGCGGCGGGCGCTCATCGAATCCATCACCGCCAGATCGGACACGGACCTGTTCTCGTTCCTGGCGGAGGAGGTCCTGGAACAGCAGACGGAGGAGACTCGCAACTTCCTGCTCTCGACCTCCATCCTGCAGCAGATCACCCCGGACCTCGCAGAGCGCCTGGCCGGGGCGCACGACGGGATGCGGCGCCTCCTCCAGCTGGAGCACGCGGGGCTCTTCACGTACCGGCTCGACGAAGCGCGCTATCGGTATCACGGCCTCTTCCGCGACTTCCTCGAGCGAAGGCTCAGCGATGAACGGACCGAGGCCGAGGTCACCGGCCTCCACATCCACGCGGCCTCCTACTACGAGACCTCGACGGAGTGGCCGGAGGCCATCTACCACTACCTCCGTGCTGGGCTGCAACGACAGGCGGCCCGGCTCATCGCCCGGTACGGCGAGGACGTCGTAGCTGAGGGACGCCTGGGGATGGTCGACGAGTGGCTCCAGCAGCTGCCGGAGAAGGCGATCCACGACAACGCCCGCCTCAGCCTCCTCCACGGTGAGGCGCTGGGAATCCGGGGCGAGTTCGAGTCAGCGCTGGCGGCGCTCGAGCGGGCTCGCACCTTCTTCGCGCGAAAGGGCGACCGACGGATGCAGGCGTTGGCTCTCGTCAAGGAAAGCTCGCCTGTACAGCCATTGGGGGCGACCGGACACAGGAGCCGATGCAGCCCGTCACGCGTTGGCGCTCGCACCCAAAGACGCGAGAGACCTCCGCATTCGCATCCAAGGGAATCTCACGATCAACCAGTCGTGGCTGGAACTTCCTCTTGAGCAGACCCAGCGGCAACTTATGCGGATTACGGCGGAGGCTATGCAGATGGGCCTCGATCACTACGCCGCGATTGGCTTCCACAATCTGGGCCAGGTCCAGCTCGAAATGGGTGAGTTGGCACATGCGAGGAAGTCGTTGGAGCGAGCCGCCGAGTTTTGGAACCAACCCGCGAGCGGGCCGTTTGCGGACAACTACAACCTGGTCTGCTGCCTACTTGCTCTCGGGGATCTCGCCCGAGCCAAGGAGTTCGCAGCAAGGGGGCTCTCGGCGACACGCGAATGGCCAAGGGTGCACGCGGAGGCAAGCTGTGCATCGGCGCGCGTTCACATTGCCACCGGTCAGTTCGCTCAAGCAATTCGTGTTCTTGAGGCGCACGTGTTCGGACATCCGGATCTTGGTGCGTCCACCGAGATGGTCCTGTGCCATTACTTGCAAGCGAAGCTCCTTGATCGGGACCTCGACGCCGACGTTTCTGAGGTGGCGGCGCGCCTGCGGGAGCGCAAGCTGGATCCACGCCTGGCTCCTGACACGCAGGCGATTCTCGCCGCCGTCGAACACGAGCAAGGCGCCTGCGGCGACGACTGCGGTGAGGCCGCATTGGCTAGCGCTCTTGATTGGCGCGATCGTGGAGCTGCCCTGATGGCATCCCGGGCCCTCCTGATTGCTGGGCCCGCAGCCCTGAGCCATCACATCTTGGGGGCAGGCCCGGCAGTCGCGCGAGCCCTAACCGAGATGGGACGGCTGGGGACGGTCGGGCCAAACTCTCATTGGATCCGTCTCCTCGCAGAGCGGACTCCGTCGCTGTACCGATTAGTGGATGATGCCCTTTGGTCCGGGCTCCTTGAATCGGATATCCACACCTGGGCCAAGCAGCTTCTGGATGGTGGGCTTGAGAGCATCTCGCTGCCAGCCAAGCGGGCATCTGCGCTCGCAACGCTCGAATGCCGGGCAGGATCCGCCGAGTTGGCTCTCCTCGCCGCAGCAAGTGGCCCGGACATCGCCGCGGTGCGATATCGACTCACCGTAAAGCATGCCGGACGGTTGTTTGTCCGCTCGTTTGGAAAGCTGACCACACGGCGGGGTGGCTGGGATGGACCGCCGGTCGGGATCTCTAAGCGCCGTGAGCGAGCACTGATGAGTTACCTAGTTGCGCACTTCGGCGAGTCCATCAGTCGCGACGCGATCTTGGATGCACTCTGGCCCGAAACGACGGCCGCTGCGGCTGTGAACAGCCTCAATCAAACCATCTTCCAGGTGCGGCGTCAGATCGACCCGGAGTATCGCGATGGAATAAGCCCGCCCTACCTTCTGTCTACGAACGAATCGATAGAGCTGAATCCAGACCTCGTGAAAGTGGACTGGCATGAACTCGAGCGAAAGCTCGGCTCTCTCCGATCAGACAGCGAGCAACAAGACGCGGTGAAATTCGCATTGCGCGCTCTCGGAGGAGAGTTCCTTCACGAAAGCCTGTATGACGACTGGTCCTCGGGCCCCCGCCAACGTGTGCACGACGCAATTCGGAGTGCGCTGCTGCCCCTGAGCTCCGCCGAACTGGTGGCGCCAGACGCTCGAGTCCGTCTCGCCGAAGCTCTGGTAGTCCTCGACGAATATGACGAACTCGCACACGTGTCGCTCGCGCGCGCGCTCGCGCTCAGTGGACGACGCGTCGCCGGATTGAGGATCGCTCGCGACCTCGCCTCGCGTCTGCGGGGCGAATCAGTCGAACCGTCAGAACCGTTGGTAGCCGTGATCGCGGAGCTGGGTCGTGCCGGGGTGCATTAGGTATTGACTTTTCAGACCAGTTCGGGAATTCACTATTGACCTGGCGGCCGTGAGCATCTATGGTACTGGCGTTGCGTAGTACTTATGGCCTACGCATTGGATGCTTAGATCCGGCCGTTGAATGTGGGCACTTAGACGGTCGGGGAGCGTGTAGTGCAACCGACCGTCCGACATTGGATAGTCGGTTGTTGTGTACTCAACTGCAGAAGAGGGCACCTTCTGATGGCACGAGAGAACAGCAAGAGCTGGTAACTAAGGGTTGGTGGCCATGAAGATTCTCAGGTATCTGCCGCCGCTCTTGACCACTCTCGCAGGCTTGGCGACTCTGGCTTTGGCCGGGGGAGCCAGCCTTAGACTCTGGTAGGGGCGGTGGTAGACTCCCGGGCTAAGCGGACTTCGCGGAGTGCCGGGTGACCAATTACCTTCGCCTTCTAATCGCATTACAGGTAGCCGCCGCCGGCGTCTTGCTGGCGGCGGTTATCGTCATCTTCCCCGTCCGCTCAGACATCGGCGGCCTGGTGGGTCTCGCCTTTTGGGTGGGTGTGACCTTAGTGGCCAGCGCGCTGCCAATCCCCCTGCCCGCCGGCATCAAGGTATCTGTCGGGTCTGCGCCGGTCCTCGCGTCTATGGTATTGGGAGGGCCCGCGGCAGCCGCCATCGTTGGTGCACTTGGCACGTTCGACGATCGCGAATTCAACCTCGAGGTTCCGTGGTATGGAACACTCAATAACCATGCCCAGATCGTGGGCCCTGCGGCCGTTTGCGGAATGCTTTTCGAGGCAATCGCTCAGTCCCCTGGATAGCGAGCCGGACTCGCCCGAGCGTCCTGGGCTTTCGACTGCCGTTGGCCGTCGGCATCGCGGGGTCCTCTATAACGTCTGAACAACTTGCTCGCCGCACTCATCGTCAGTGCGCGCGCAGTGACACACCCTCTCCGCAGTCTGGGCGCAGGACCTCCGGGTGGTCGCACCGAACACCGTGGCCCTCGTGCCACTTGCCTGGTTCATGGCGGAGTCGTTCAGCTACCCGAAGGCGTCGGATGGTGGACAACGCCGCTGTTCATGCTCCCACTCTTCACCACGAGGCTCGCGTACCACCGGTACGTGGAGACCAGGGAGCTCTTCGAGCAGACCATCGGGGCACTGGCGAACGCGGTGGACGCCCGCGACAAGTACACCCGCGGCCACTCCCAGCGGGTAAGCCACATTGCGGAGGCCATGTGCCGCGTGATGAAGCTCCCCGAGGGGGAGATCGAGAAGGTCAAGTGGGCGGGCCTCCTCCACGACGTGGGCAAGATCGGCATCCGCGACAACGTGCTCCTCAAGCCCGGGCCGCTCGACAAGCACGAGCGCTACCTCATGAACCAGCACCCGACCATCGGCGCGGAGATCGTGGCGCCGGCGCACCAGCTCAAGCCGGAGGCGCCGCTGATCCGCAGCCATCACGAGTGGGTCAACGGCTCCGGCTACCCCGACGGCACCGAGGCGCTGGACATCCCGCTGGGAGCCCGGATCCTGACCATCGCCGATGCCTACGAGGCCATGACCTCCTCGCGCCCGTATCGGCTCACACCGTTCTCCCACGAGGCGGCCGTCGCGGAGCTGGAGAAGTTCTCCGGCATCCAGTTCGACGCGGAGATCGTGCCCATCCTCGTCAACCTGGACCGCGACATCCTGAATCGCCCACCGGACAGCCCGGACGAGCTGCCCACCATGCTTCACGCGGATGACCCGCGCGACAAGGGCGACGACGCGCCGCAGGGCACCGGGAACGCTCCGCCCCAGATCGCCGCCGCGACGACGGCAACGGCGCCGAGCGACCCACAGGCCGATGAGAGCCAGCCCGACCAGGGGCGGATGAGCACCCGACCATCCACCCAAAAGGGAAGCGCGCCGAGGCAGGCACTGGCCTCGGACGATGTTCCTTAGCGCCATCGCGCTGGCGCTCCTGGTGGGGGCGCTGGCGGGGGGAGGGCTGCCGCGCCTGGCCGAGCTCCGGCTGCGCTGGCTCTGGCTGCTTGGGCTGGCGCTGGCCCTGCGGATCCTCGCCTACCTGGCCCGCAACTGGGGCGTCGACGAGTCCGTGCCACTGGGCGGGGCATTCATAGCGGCCTACGTCCTGATCTTCGCCTGGCTGTGGGGGAACTGGCGCGTTCCCGGGCTGCAGATCGCGGCGGTCGGCATTGGCCTGAACACGCTGGCCGTCCTCCTCAACTCCGGCCAGATGCCGGTCTGGACAGGCGCCCTCACCGCCGCCGGCCTCACCCCCGCGGACATGGGGACGGACCCCTTCCACTTCCTGATGAGCGCCACCTCGGTTGCGGACTTCGTCCAGCGCGGGGGCATCTTCGGCGACGTGGTTCCCTTCCCGGTGCCCATCATCCGTGACGTCGTCAGCATTGGCGACGTCCTGCTGGCGCTGGGGATCTTCTGGGCCATCGTCTCGTCCATGACCCGGCCGAACGCCCCGGTTCGCGCCGGCGTGGCCCTGCCCGCCGGCCCGCTGCGGCCCACCACCGGCGGTGAGTTCCAGGCCGGCGTGGCCTTCGCAGGAGCCTTCGCGACGCCCCAGGCGGCTTCTCCGGGGCCCATGGTGGCGGTCCCCTCCCCCGCCCTCCCGGCCCCCGGTGAGGCGCTCCCCGGCGGCCGTGCCCAGTCTCCGTACCTGCGCCTGGCCCGCAATGCGAACTTCTCGCTCCTGTGGGTGGGGCAGCTGATCAGCGTCTTCGGGGATCGGCTGCACCAGGTCGCGCTGGGCTTCCTGGTGGCGACCCGCGGCGACGCGCTGGAGGTGGGCATCACGTTTGCCATGACCGCGGCCCCCAACGTCATCCTGGGCCCGCTGGCCGGCGCGCTGGCGGACCGCTGGGACCGCCGGGTGACCATGATCATCTGCGACGTCCTGCGCGCCGGGCTGGTGCTCGTGGTGCCCGTCGTCATCGACATCAACATCGGCTACGTCTACGCGGTCGCCTTCGCCGTGGCGACCGTCAGCCTCGTCTTCCGCCCCGCCAAGGTGGCCATCATCCCGCTCATGACCGCCGACCGCGACCTGGTCGCGGCGAACTCCGCCGTGACGCTCACCGAGACCATGGCCGACCTGCTGGGCTACCCTGCCGCCGGCCTGCTGGTGGCGGCACTCTCCTCGCTCATCGGCGTCGCGTTCGTCATCGACAGCGCGTCGTATGTCATCTCCGCGCTCCTCCTGTGGAGCATGGCCATGGGAGCCTCCGACCATGTCGCGGACCGGCTCAGCATCCGCGCCATCTGGGCGGAGATGGCCGACGGCTGGCTCTTCCTCCGCCGCCAGGCGGAGCTGTTCAGCAACACCATCGTCAGCGCCTTCTCCCAGATCGCGGTGGGGGCGGAGGTCGCCTGCTCGCTCCTCTACGCCCAGACGGTCCTGGACAGGACCCGGGTTGGCTTCCCGTTCAACTACTCGCTGCTGATGGCCGCCATTGGCCTGGGCAGCATCGTGGGCGGGGTGCTGATCGGGGCGGTAGCCGAGCGCTTCCCCAAGGGACCGATGTCGATCGTGGGCTTCTTCACCTTCGGCCTCCTCTTCGTGGGCACCGCCTTCGTGCGCGATCCGTTCCTGGCCATCGTCCTGTTCTTCGGGGTTGGCGCGGCCAACATGGTCTTCCTGATCCCCAACATCACCCTCTTCCAGCAGCGCACGCCCCAGCGGCTCATGGGCCGCGTGGTATCGACGCGGCAGGCGCTGGTCTACGGCGTGATGGCCGCATCCATGGCCGGCTCCGGCTGGCTGGCCGAGATCCTGGGTCCGGCCAACGGGCCGGCCATCGTGCTGGGAATCGGCGGGGCCGTCTGCTCCGTGGCGGCGCTGGCGGCGGCCTTCGTGCCCGCCATGCGCAACGCCCGCTAGTCCGGGCCCTCGCGGACACCGGTCGCGTGCTACCCTTCGCGGCCGTATGACCACCGAGAACCCGAGGGGGCCGCAGGACCCCGATCCCGAGCCGGAGGAGCCCGCATCGGAGGCCGATGCCGCCGCTCTCGAACCCGGGGCCCCCGCGTCCGCTGACTCCGAACCCCAGGTCGACGCCGAAGACCTCGGCGCCGAGGACGAGGACGAGGAGGACGAGGAGGAACGAGGAGGAGCCTCGGGAGGAGCGCGACCCCCGTCGCCGGGGCGGCCCGCAGGTTGCCACCGGGCTGCGCGGCGAGGGCTACCGCGGCAGCCTTCCGCCCAGGAACGACCGCCTGGCCGGCCCGTGGGTCATCCTCGTGATCGCGATCTTCGTGCTCGTGCTGGTCCTCTCGGCGCTGAGCCTGCCGTCGAAGCTGTTCACCTCGACCCCCACCGCCGAGCCCACGGTCGTGCCGTCCGCCTCCGTGCCGCTGGCACCGTCGGCGTCCCTGGGTCCCTCGCTCGCCCCGTCGTCGTCCCCGTAGCCACCGGATCTGGCATATAGGCGGGGCCGCGGCGAACGCGTAGACTGCGCGAGCACATGTCCAAGGCACGCGACAGCCGTGACATCCTCGTCGTCGACGACGACAAGGACATGCTCGCCCTGCTCAACGAGCTCCTGACCGATGCCGGCTACACCGTGGCGCAGGCCAAGACCGGCGCGGAGGCGGTGGTCGCCATCGGCAAGAAGCGGCCGGACCTGGTGATGATGGACGTCAAGCTCCCCGACGAGGACGGGCTGACCATCCTGGGACGCATCAAGCGCGAGCAGCCGGAGCTCGAGGTGCTGGTGATGACCGCGTTCGGCGGGAGCTCATCCGCCATCAAGGCCATGCGTGCCGGCGCCTACGACTACGTCACCAAGCCGTTCGAGCTCGACGACCTGCTGGCCACCCTGGGCCGAGTCTTCGAGAAGCAGGACATGGCCAGCGAGGTGAGCGCGCTCCGCCTGGAGCTGGGCCGCCAGCATGCGGACCGCGAACGGATCGTTGGCTCCTCGAAGCCCATGCTCGAGGTCTACAAGCTCATCGGAAAGGTGGCGGCGTCGGACGCCACGGTGCTCGTCACCGGGGAGTCCGGAACGGGCAAGGAGCTCGTCGCGGAGGCCATCCACCGGGCCAGCCCGCGCAACCCCCACCCGCTCGTGAAGGTGAGCTGCGCCGCGCTGCCGGAGACGCTGCTCGAGACGGAGCTGTTCGGCCACGAGAAGGGCTCCTTCACGGGGGCCATGACCATGCGCAAGGGCCGCTTCGAGTCCGCGGACAAGGGCACCATCTTCCTCGACGAGATCGGCGAGATGACGCTGGGGACCCAGACCAAGCTGCTGCGCATCCTGCAGGAGCACGAGTTCGAGCGTATTGGCTCCTCGAGCCCCATCAAGGTCGACATCCGGGTCATTGCCGCCACGAACCGCGATCTCGCCGACGAGGTGGCCCGCAGCCGCTTCCGCGAGGATCTCTACTACCGGCTCAACGTGATCCACATCCACATGCCGCCGCTGCGCGAGCGCAAGGACGACATCCCGCCGCTCATCGAGCACTTCCTCTCGAAGTACCGATCCACCCCGGATGCCATCCCCACCACCATCACCGGAGAGGCGCTCCAGCGCCTGGTGGGCTACGACTGGCCCGGCAACGTGCGGGAGCTGGAGAACGCCATCGAGCGGGCCGTGGTCCTCTCGCGCGGGACCCCCATCACCGCGGAGCACCTCCCCTTCGGCTCCGCCCCGGTCGCCCCGCGAAAGCGGCGCGCGACGGACGCCGCGGACGACGGCGTTGCGAAGACCGAGGGCGGGCGGACGACGCCATCCCCATGACGGACGCCGGCGTGGGCGAGGGCCCGTTCAAGGCGCGGGTGGCGGCGCTGGAGCGGCGCCTCATCCTCGAGGCGCTCGAGCGCGCCGGCGGCAACCGCACGCGCGCCGCGGAGGAGCTGGGGATCTATCGGCGCCTCCTGTACGCCAAGATGCGCGAGTACGGCCTGGGCGAGTAGCCCGCGGCGGGTCGGAGCGGGGCCGGTGGTATCCTGACCGGCAGTCCCCCAACGACAACGAGGAGCACGCGCACATGTTCAGCCGCGTTCGCGTCGCGATCCGGTTCTTCTTCCTTGGCCTGGCGGTGGGCGTGCTGCTGGCACCCCGCAGCGGCATCCAGACCCGGCACCTGCTTCGGCAGCGCGCGGACCGCCTTCTCAACGACCTGCTCGACGCGGCCACCCTTGGCGCGTACGACAGCGCCAGCCGGACCAATGGCGACGGCAACGGCGCCCGGGGCGACTCTGCATTCGGGCGCGACACAGCGGAGGCCGCGGCCGGCGGACCGGCCGGCGACTGACGGAGGCCATGAGCTGGCGCCGATGGCTGCCGGCCGGACGACCGCCCGCCCAACCGCCCCCTGAACCCTGGGCTGCCGCGCGCGACCGCATGGTCCGCGAGCAGATCGAGGCGCGCGGCCTCACCGACCCGGAGCTGCTCCGCGCGTTCCGCAGCGTGCCGCGCCACGCCTTCGTCGCCGCGGACGACCCGTACGGGGACCGCGCGCTGGGGATTGGCTCGGGTCAGACCATCTCCCAGCCGTACGTCGTGGCGGCCATGACCCACCACGCCCGGCCACGCGACGGCTGGCGGGCGGCGCGCATCCTGGAGATCGGCACGGGGAGCGGCTACGGGGCCGCCATCCTGGCCGAGCTTGGCGCGCAGGTGGTGACCATGGAGCGGCACCCCTCGCTGGCCGCGGAGGCAGCCGAGCGGCTGCGCATCGCCGGCTATGCGGGCGTGCGCGTGGTGGTGGGTGACGGCACGGCCGGGTTCCCCGAGCGAGCGCCGTACGACGCCATCCTGGTCACCGCCGCCGGGCCCGAGGTCCCCCAGCCGCTCATGGACCAGCTGGATCCCGACGGTGGGCGCCTGGTGATCCCGGTGGGAACCCGCGACCACCAGTGGCTGACCCTGGTCGAGCGGCACGGCGCCACGTTCGACCGGCAGGCCCTGGAGCCGGTCGTCTTCGTCCCCCTCCTTGGCGAGCACGGCTTCCGCGCGTAGCGGCGCGCACTGGCACGGATCGTGCAGCGAAGTCGCGCATTCACCTTCTCGGAGGCAGAAGACTCATGACCTACGACGATCGCACCGTGATCCGCGAGCGCCAGGTCGCGCCGGCACCGGTCGAGCGGCCCGCGGACCAGGTGAACGTGAACAGCAACCCGGGCTACGTCACCACCACGACGGCGGGCCCGCTCACCGTGGTCCGCCGCATTGTGGGGCTGCTCTTCGGCATCCTTGAGGTGCTGCTGGCGCTCCGCGTCATCCTCCTGGCCCTGGGGGCGAACTCCGGCAACGGCCTGGTGGACGGCATCTACAACGCGACGGAGCCGTTCGTGGCGCCGTTCATCGGCGTCTTCAGCATCAACCACGTCCATCCCACGGGCAGCAGCGTGATCGACGTGGCGGCCATCGTGGCCATCGTGGCGTACCTGCTCCTCGCGGTTCTCGTGGACTCCATCCTGCGCATCGCGGACCGGCCGGCCGCCGTGTAGGACCATCCCCCGTACGCAGGGGGAACCAGCGAGACGGCGCCCCGCCCCCGGGCGCCGTCTCGTTCTACCCGGCAAGGGAGCGGTCGGGTGGTACGCGACCGTAACCATTCCATGGCCGGCCGGCCTCTCCCCGATGTCCGGTCACGTGACCGTAACCAAACCGGCCCGCAACCGGGGATACAGAGGCGCAGCGGCCGCCTCGGTCCCCCATTGGTTACGGGGCCGCAACACAGCGTCGTCTGCAGTCTCCCCGGCCGACAATCGGTTACAGGACCGCACCACGCGGCGGCGACCGCGGACCCGGAGGGATCTAGAGGGGCGGAACCTCGAGGGCGGCACGCCCAGCGGGTCGGCGCGAGCCACCGGACGGGGCCACGGTGCGGCCGCGAGCGGATGACAGGGAGGCCGACACGCCGGCGCGCTCGAGCTCCTCCGCGTAGATGCCCTCGATGCGCCGGACCATGGCATCGATGCTGAAGCGTGCCGCGACGGTGGCATACCCCGCTTCGCCCATCTCGCGGCGCAGGCGCGGAGAACGGGCCAGGGTGACCACGGCATCGGCCAGTGCGGCGGGTGAGGCTGGCGGGACCAGGATGCCGGAGACGCCATCGGTCACCACTTCGGGGATGCCGCCGACCGCGGACGCGACCACCGGCTTGCGACGGGCCATGGCCTCCAGGATGGAGATCCCCTGCGCCTCGCGCAGGGAGGGCAGGACCGCGATGTCGAGGTCCGCGGTGATGGCGCTGATGTCGTCACGACGGCCGGTGAAGATGATCCGATCCCGCGCGGGCTCCGGCAGGGCGGCAACCTGGGCTCGCAGGGACTCGCATTCCGACCCCTCCCCCACGATCGCCAGCCAGGTGCGCGGGGCTCGCTCCACGATGGCCGGCATGGCCGCCACGAGGTGGGTGTGTCCCTTCTCCGGCTCCAGGCGGGCGACGACGCCCAGGAGGACATCCGTGCAGGGGATGCCGTGCTCGTCACGCAGGCCGCAGGGCGGCGCGGGCAGGGCGAATCGCCCCAGGTCGACGCCGTTGGGGATGACGGTGGACGTGGCCACGCGGCCTTCCGCGCGGACCTTCTCCGCGATGGCGTCCGACGGGATGAGCAGGTGGTCCATGAACGTCGTGAGCTGCGCCAGGGTCTCCACGTCCTCCGCTGAGCGGACCCGCGAGGAATGGACGGTGGCCATCACCACGGGAGTGCCGGCCGCCACGGCGGCGCGGGTGCCAATGACCTCCGCGCGGAACATGTGGGCGTGGACCAGGTCGATCTCGTTGCGACGCAGGTAGGCCGCCAGCTCGCGGATGGCGGCCTCGTCATCGGCCTCGTCGATCACCTCCACCTCCAGGCCAAGCCGATGGAGGCGCTGCACGGCCGAGCCGCGGCTCAGGGAGAGGGCGCGGACGTCGTACCGGGCGCGATCCAGGCGAAGGAGGAGGCCCGAGTAGCTCTCCTGCGCTCCCCCGTTGCCACCGGTCGCCAGCAGCTGGAGGATGCGCGGGCGCAGGTGCCCGCGAACGCGATGGGTGCGCCGATGGCGCCCATACTCCGCCCCGGCAATGGCGCCCTCGTGGTCCGGCCTGGCCGCTGCGGCGGCAGAGCCCGACTCCGTGCCCAGGCGCTGGCGACGGTGGGTGGTCACGCCCGGGGTGCGCCGCAAGATAGTTGCATCGTCACGTATCGGAGCGTACGCCGGGCGGGTCGGCTCGTCAAAGCGGGTGTCGCGGGCTCGGGCGCCGGGCAGGTGGGCGGGCGTGCGCTGTCGGGCCATTTCGTGCTGCACGACTGCACGACTGCACGACTGCACGAAATGCGCCGACGCGGCGCCGGACCGGCGGTGCTGCCCGCCGGTGGCGCCCCCGGGCGACGCCCGAGTCAGGGAGCGGTGAGCAGGCCCTGGCCGAATGACTGCATGAGGGACTGGATGATGGGCGCCAGCGGGAGCTCGCTGTAGTTGGTGGGCGCCGCGAGAGCGCTCGCGTCCTTGGGCGTGCTGATCAGCAGGACGAGCGAGAGCTTGTCGCCGGCGCTGGGCTGCGCGGACGCATTGGTCCCGGCCTTGGGTGTGGCCGTGACGTCCACCTCGGTCAGCGCATGGGAGTCCGCGGCGAACCAGAGGTCCGCCGCCAGGTCAGCCTGGCCCAGGGCGTCCTTCACCTGCCCGAGCTGGCTGGCAGGCAGCTCCGAGGCCATGGGGCTGTTCTCCAGCTTGGAAACGTCGAGGCTGGCGGTCAGGTGGTCGGTCGACTGGCCGTTGCGCTGCTCGCGGCCGACGAAGGTCAGGGTGATCGCCGGCGGACTCCAGGTCCGCCTTCAGGCTGGCGGCGTCGTGGCTCGGGATCGGGCCACCGGACGCCAGCGGGGGAATGCTGACCTGGGGAACCAGGCCCCCGGCCAGGGCGGCCAGCTCCGCGGTGGTGCCCAGCCGGACCCAGCCGGAGTAGTCGCCGGGCGTGCCGCCGGATCCTGCCACCAGGGCGGTGAGCAGCGGCTGCAGGAGCGGGCTCTTGGTGTACAGGGCGGTGCCGTCGTAGCGGATGTCGAGGTCCAGGGTGCTCCCGGTCAGGCCCATCTGGGCGCGGGTGGCGGCATCGAGCTGGAGGGCGTCGATGGGCAGGGACACCGCGACATCGGCCTTGCCGGACTTCGTGTCCACGACGAGCTGGATGGCGGATGGATCGACATGGACCGGCTGCGCGCCGGCAACGTCGACGCCCAGGTTGACCTGCACAAGATCCCCGTACGTGGCGTGGCTGGCCTGGTCGACCACCTGGTACGGGTCGGTGGATGTCGGCTGGCTGGAGCAGGCGGCCAGGAGACCAATGGCGGCCGCGGCCACCAGGGCGACGAACTTGCGCATGTCCGGGCGGGACCCCTTCTGATGTGATGGGCCGCAACAGCGGCAGCGCATGGTGTGGCCGATGGCGGCCGAGAGTCAAATGGACCAAAGGCCCATGACGGATGAGCACTGCCCGCGGCATTGCGCTCAAGGCGACTTCTGACTATAGTCAGTGGTCATCATGGAAGAGACGACCATCATGGCCAGCCGCTTCAAGGCGGAGTGCCTGGCGCTCCTGGACCGCGTCGAGCGCACGAAGGTGCCGCTGGTCGTGACCAAGCACGGGCGCCCCATCGCCCGGGTGGTGCCCATGGACCAGCCGGAGGCTCCCCGCGATACGGAGGCATCCGTGACGCTCAACGTGGCGGAGGACGCCGCCTACTACTCCACGGATGAGTCCTGGTCCGCGGAGGGATGAGCGTCCTGCTGGACACGCACGTCCTGCTCTGGTGGAAGGGTGAGCCCGCTCGCCTGTCGCGCAACGCCCGGCGCGCCATTGCCCGCGAGCTGCCGGTCCTGGTCAGCCCCATCACGTTCTGGGAGGTCGCGACGCTGCTGCGCCAGGGCCGGATCACGCTCGACCGCGATCTCTACGCCTGGGTTGGCGACCTGCTCGCGGACGAGGTGCGGCTGGCGCCGCTTTCGGCCCAGGCGGCCATCGATGCGGGCACCTGGCCCGCGGAGGCGTTCCACGGCGATCCGGCGGATCGGCTGATCTTCGCCACCGCGCGCGACCTGCGCGTGCCGCTGGTGAGCAAGGACGAACGGATGCGAGCCTTCGCCGCGGATTCTGGCGGCGTCTCCGTCATCTGGTGACCGACCCTCCGGCCCCTACAGGCGGCCGGCCAGCACCAGGAGCGAGCCGATGTTGGAGAGGACCCCCAGGAGCCCCATGGCGGTGGCCGCGGCAGCGCCCCAGACCAGCAGGCGCGGGAATCGGCGTGCCGTCAGCACCAGCAGGGCCAGCACCGCGAGGATGACGAACAGCTTCAGCAGCAGCACACCGTCGATGCCGCCCCAGCGGTAGGCCAGGACGGCGAAGCCGTTGCTCTCGAGCTGGATCCCGTGCAGGTTGACGCCCAGGCTGAAGGTGATGGCATCCAGCAGCTGGACGATCACCAGGAAGAGGAGCATGAGGCGTACCTGCATACCACCCAGTAGAGCACAAAACCGGCCAAGACCCCACCATGGCCCATTTGGGTGATGGTGCCAGGGAGCCACACCCCGGATCATTGCGCCTCCGGTCGCCCGCCGGGTGGCCAGCCATCGAGGTGAACTATGCCGGTCGAGTTCTACTACGTGATCCTTCTGCTGGTCGTCGCCGTCGTGTTCGGCTACTTCTACATGAAGCGGGCGCAGTCCCGGACGTCCGGCGCCGATGCGCCTCCACCCGCCCCACCGACCATGGAGTCGCGCACCACCGAGCCAGCGTCGCCCGTAACCCCCGCCGAGCAGGCCGCTCCACCCGCCATGTCCGCGGCCCAGTCCGAGCAGCCGGCCGAGACAACCGATACACCGTCCTGAGGTCTCCGGCGCACCACACTTCTCCGCGGCGCCATCAAGCTGACTTGCTCGCGATCTGTACCTTGTCGCCATGCGTGCGCTGGCGATCCTCTTCTTCGCGGCGCTTCTGATTGCCGTTATCTGGCGGGCAACCGGCCATGCGCTGCCGCTGATCGATTACAACATCGGCGGCTTCGGAGGATGGTTTGGCCCGGAGATACGGATCACACCGCCGGGCTACAACGTGCCGCTCCCTTGACGAACGCGCCTGTTTGGGCCACGTCCCCGCTGGTGCGGTCGCACTACTCCGGAGCCGAACGCTCCGGCACGACACCCACGGCGAGCATCGTCACGTCGTAGACAAAGAGCCGCGGCAAAGCCAGCACTGCAGCGGCAGCGGCCGCGAGCGGCGCATAGCGCCGCGGGACAAGAATGGTTGCTCCGGCGGCCAGCACGACCACCAGGGCATACAGCATCCAATAGACGCCCATCAGGCCACCGGCCACACCCGTCCATGAGCTCGCCGCCGGCGGGAATCCGAGCGGCAGGGCTGGCAGCCACAAGGCGGCGGTCACCAGGACCGCAACGGCCGCCCGCCCCCACTCCCGGCGAGCCACGTATACCAGGATGAACGCAGCGGGAGTGATCTTGAGAGAGGCCGCGATTCCGACCAGCAGCGGGCCAGCCCGGGAGTGGAGTCCCGCCAGCAGGGCGAGCACCAGGAGCGGCTGCACGTTTCCACCGGCTGCCACCGCGAAGAGCGGCGGAACGACCAGCAACGCGAGGACGCTGCCGGCACGTCCGCCCACGCGAACCAGTCGCCACCCGACAAGGAGCGTGGCGAGGACGAGGACCGCTGACCAGCCGATGGCGACGGCCAACCGGGGCACCAGGGTCAGCGGAACGAACGCGGCCGCGAACCACGGTGCGTACCAGTACGTCGCATACGGGGCTGCACCGCCGGGGTAGAGGGCCTGGCCGTCGCGAAGCCGCGTCGCAGCGTCGAGATAGATCGACAGGTCTCCCAGCGGCCACTGGATGATCGCGTAGAAGACGTGGTCGATGCCAATGGCGATCAAGATCGCCAAGGTGATCAGCCTGGCAGCACGCACGATGCCTACTCCTGCCATGTGACCTCCGTACTGCGGCAGGCTTTAGTCCGCATGGCGCATGATGGCGGCCATGCCGGCGATTTTGCTCCCCATTCGGCCCTTTCAACCGTAGAGTGGCGATCAGCATCCCGGTCCGCGTAGTGCGCCTGGCGCGGATCGTAGCCCTGGCTGTGATTCTGGGCGTGGGCATCAGCGAGCTGTACTTCGCCGTCACCGCCTGGACGCAGTCAGACGCCGGTGCCTACTGGAATGCCGCCATGCGCCTCCGCAACGGCCAGGCCCTCTACCCCGTGGTGGCCAACGTGGAAGCTTCCGACGTGTACCGCTACGCCCCCTGGCTTGCCTGGCTGACGGTGCCGTTCACGTACCTGCCGGTCCAGGTGGCTGGGGCGATCTGGTCCGCCATATTGCTGGCCGGCAGTGTGCTGGCGGTCGTCCCCCTCGCCCGCCGCGGGGCGTGGGTGCCGGTCGCGTTCTTCTTTCCCATCCTGGTGGGGATCAGCGCGTACGGCAACGTCCACGCGCTGCTCATTGCCGCGATGGTGTTGACCGTTGAGCGACCGAGCGGCCCCCTCTCGGTGGGGGTCGCTGCGTCGCTGAAGATCTTCCCGATCCTTTTTGCGGTCACATGGCTGGTGCGCGGTCAATGGCGACGCGCATTTGCGGCGGTGGCGGTGGCGGCGGTCCTCTGGGCACCAGCCCTTCTTCTTTACGACCTGCACGGATATGTGACGGATGCGGGCCAGGCCGGGCTGTTCGGGAACACGCTTGCCTGGGCGGTCGTGGCTGTGGGCGCCGCACTGGTAGGGGCCGGGCTGGCGCGATCGCGCTACCGGTGGCTCTCGGCCGCCACTGCCGTAGTGCTCGCCGCGCCGCGGTTCTTCATCTACGACCTGACCTACCTGCTGGTCGGCGCCGGCGCACCGGGTCGTCCCCCACACGATTCGGCGAAGGTGGGCTCCGCCCACGCTCGGGGCACTCGCAAGCCTGCGCAGCGGGGCGCCTCTCCCGTTCCCGGACCACGGTCTCCTGGCGCTTGAGCCCTGCCCCTGGCGGTATTGGTGATTCGAAACGTCCACCTCGTGGCCCTTTCGCTCACTGCATCCTCGTCCTGGTGCGTATTCCTCGTGGAGGACGATTGGACTAAGGACGGATCCCCGGCGGCGCCTAAGATTTCCCCATGCGGTTAGCGCTGCCCAATCCGCGACGGCACGCTCGGCCTGTGCGCCTCCTGGGAAGACCGGCGGTTCGGTTGTTCGTGACCAGCTTCACCCTGCTGTTTGCCGAGCTGATCCTGATCCGCTGGATCCCGTCGCTGGTCACCTACGTGGGCTTCTTCAGCAACTTCCTCCTGATGGCCAGCTTCCTCGGCATAGGGCTTGGGATCCTGCTGGGACGGTCGCAACGGCGTTTGGTTGCGTCGCCGTTTCCCTTCTTCCTGCTGGCCACCATGGCTCTCGCGACCTCCGCCCAGCTGAATGTCCAGATCCGGTCCCCCGGGGAGATCTTTTTCGGCCTCGCGGAAAGCCACAGCGCTGATATCAACTTCCTTGTTCTTCCGTTCCTCGTAGTGCTCGTGGTGGCACTCATGGCGGCGCTCGCGATGCCCCTTGGTCCGCTGTTGCGCTCGATGCCGCCTCTGCACGCGTACTCGGTCGACATCGGCGGATCAATGGCGGGAATCGCTGTGTTCGCGGCAATGTCCTGGTTTCAGACTCCCCCTGGGGCCTGGTTTGCTCTCCTCGCGTGCCTCCTGCTCGTCTCTGCGCTGGGCACCGGTCCGACCCTGTGGTCCATCGCCGGCGGGGTTGCTATGGCGGCGGTCGTGATGGGCGGCCTCCTCAGCCCGGCCAACGTGAGCCAGGTCTGGTCGCCGTACTACCGGATCGATGTCTACCCGGACGCCTCCGGCACGCTTGGGCTCAGCGTGAACGGCATCCCGCACCAAACCCTGTGGAGTGCCAGCAACCCGCAGAAGGAAGGGTTCTACGACCAGGTCTACCGGTGGTTCCCCGGTCGCACCTTCGACCGCGTGCTCGTGGTGGGGGCGGGCAGCGGAACCGATGTCGCCGTCGCGCTCGCGCACGGTGCGGGAACTGTCGACGCGGTCGAAATCGATCCCGCAATCCTGGCCATAGGGCGCGCGCGGCACCCGGATCAGCCGTACAGCGACCCACGCGTGCACCCCATCATCAACGACGGGCGTGCATATCTGCGGACGACGGATAAGCGCTACGACCTGGTGGTGTTTGCGCTCCCCGACTCGCTCACGCTGGTGAGCAGCACGGCCAACCTCAGGCTCGAGTCGTTCCTCTTCACAAGCCAGGCTTTTGCGGCGGTGCGTGACCACCTATCCCCGCATGGCGTCTTCGTGCTCTACAACTACTACCGGGAGCCGTGGTTGATCGCAAAGCTTGACGCGCAGCTCACGACGGCCTTCGGCGGAGTTCCATACGTGCGGCTTTACGCCGCGAACCAGGCTGCGTTTGCGGCCGGCCCGCTCGTGGCAGAGAGCGGAATACGCCCCCCGGGGGACCGGTCTGACCCGGTGCCGGCCATCACAGGGCCGGCCCCAAAGGCCGCGACAGATGACTGGCCATTCCTCTATCTCCGCGATCCGTTCATTGCTCCGTACTACCTCGCGGCATTGGCGTTCATGGTCGTGTTGTCCGTGCTCGGCATCTGGGCAGTCGGGCGCCGATCCGGTGTGGTCCTGCGCGCCTTCAGTCCGCACTTCTTCCTTCTGGGGGCCGCGTTCCTGCTGCTCGAGACCAAGAGCCTGGTCAGCTTCTCGTTGCTCTTTGGCACGACGTGGATCGTCAACGCCATGGCGTTCTTCGCGATCCTGGCCAGCGTGCTCGTCGCCATCGGAGTCACGGCGGTCGTCAGGCCGGGGAGGGCCTGGCCTCTCTATGCAGGGCTGATGCTTTCCCTGGGCGTCGCCTTCGTACTACCGCCGGAGCATCTCCTGGTGGACCCACCCCTGCTCCGGTATGTGCTTGCGGCAGTGGTGGCCTTCGCGCCCGTCTTCTTCGCGAATCTCGTCTTCACGTACTCCTTCCGTGGCACTCGCGCTGCTGACATGGCGTTCGCCAGCAACCTGCTTGGCGCCATGGTTGGTGGCGTGCTCGAGTACCTGGCGTTGCTGACCGGATACCGCTTCCTGATTCTCGTGGTGGCGGCGCTCTACCTGGGCGCATACCTCCTCGCCACGAGGGTCCGTGTCCTGGCTGATCGCTCACTTGCGGCGGCATCCACGGAAGAGACACCCCTTGCGCCGGCGGCCGAATGAGCCTCTCGCGCGGACTCTGACCGTCCTGGCGCAACCCCTACGCGGCAGCGTTCAACCCGTTCGGAGGGTGGCGGTCATTCCACACGTTCAGGCGGGGTTCACATCCCGGCAACAAGCTCGGAGACCAGCCGCTCGGCGAGCGCGACCGAGTAGTTCTGCCCGCGGTCGTGCGGGTAGACCTGGAACATGTTCGCGACCCACAGTCCGGGGACGGGCGTGCGGAACGGCGGAATGTGAGCACGGTAGTCCGTGGTGACGATGGGTTGGGCGAATGGTGCCGCAAAGCTCCACGCGCCGGAGATCCAGCGTTCCTCGAAGGCCGGATTCAGCCGCGCCAGGTGGGGCGCGAATTCCGCGACCGCATCGCTGGTCGAGAGGGAGAGCAGCGGATCGTCCATGGGCCGGTAGTTGCCCAGGTAAAGCAGGTGGCGACCGCCGTACTCCGTCGCCGGCTGGTAGTTCGTGTGCTCCACGAGCGCCATGAAGGGGAACCCCGCGTCGTTGACGTTCACCCAGTAGGCATCCGTCAGCGGTCGATCCAGCGCGAGGATCAGGCAGTGTGCCCCGTACGCGCGACCCCAGTCGTGAAGGGCACGATAGGAGTCCGGCAGCGACGGCGTGAGCCGGATCGTGAGCCGGGTGGGCAGGGTCGAGACCACCTCGCTGAAGGTGGCCGCGTGCACGCCGTCTCCATCACGGACGGTGACGTCCAGGCCGGTGGACGCCAGCTCGATCCGTTCCACGGTCGCCCCCAGGTGGACCGTGCCTCCCAGCTCGACGATGCGCGCCGCGAGCGCCTCGTACAGCTGCTGGAACCCACCCGCGAGGTACCCCAGCTGCGTGGTGCGATCGTGAACGCGCGCCCAGAACCAGGGCATGGCGATCTCGTCCGCCGCGGCGCCGAACTTGCCGCGCAGGAGCGGTCCCCACACGACCTCGTACGCCTTTCGACCCATGGTCCGGGTGATCCAGCGGCCGGCGGTGTACCCCTCGAGTCGTTGTGCCGACGACGTCATACGCAGATACGCGAGCCCGGCCCCCATGCGGACCCGATCCACCATGGGCAGGGGCGTGAAGCGGAGAAGGCTGGTGGGAGAATCGAGCCGATGCAGGCGACCCTCTCGCAGCGTGACTGTGGGCGGTGCCGACCAGCGGAGCTGGGCACCCATCCCCAGCTCCTCTATGAGGCCAATGGCCTGGCGATCGGACCGGAAGAGGTGGTGATAGAACTTCTCGAGCCACATTCCGGGTTCGATCTCGAACCCGCTGGCCAGTCCACCGGGCAGCCGCTCGCGCTCGTAGACGGTGACGTCGTGGCCGCGTTCCGCCAGCCGCAAGGCGGTAACCAGGCCCAGCGCCCCGGCCCCCAGGATGGCCACCGAGCGCGGCTTGGATGGCATCAGCCGCCACCCTGCCGCTGGTACACCGGCCAGCCGTCCACGATGTCGAGCAGGGCATAGTGCTGGGCAATGTACGAGCGCAACGGGTCAAGGATGTCGTAGGCACGCCCGTCCTCGTTCGTGACCGGCCGCGGGATGAGCAGCGGCGGGTCTCCCGGTGTGCCGGGCTCCAGGGACCCCGCGTCGATGATGAGCGACGGCGCACGTGCGACCAGCTCCTCCCGCACGCCGTCGATCAGGTCGGGGGTCGCGTATCCCGGTGTGGTCAGCGGCAGCATGTAGATGAACCGGCTGGCAGGCGCCCGATGGGACAGGTAGTACAGCTGCGGCTCGTTGCCCCAGACGAAGAGAGACGTCCCCGGCGGGGCGTGCTCCCGCAGGTACGCCGCCACCGCATCCGCCCGCTGGGTCTCCGCCTGAAGCGGCCCTACGAGCGCCCAGGAGTTGGCCGCGATGACCGCCAGGGAGAGCGCCGCGGCGGCGGCCATGGCCGGGATCATGATCATGCCCACGGCGCGGCGGCGGCGCATGCGGCGCAGGACGTCCACGACCCCCACCGTAGCGAGCAGGGCAATGGGAATCCCCAGCAGCGCCGCGTAGTGGGTCTCGAAGCGGCCCAGGTAGATGGCAATGGCGGCTGTCGCCAAAGTCCACACGGCGCCGGCCAGGCAGACCGCCGGCCACGGATCCGGCAGCCGGACGGCGCGCAGGAGGCCCACCAGCGCGGGAACCGCGACGACGAGGAGGGCGAGGACCGCCACCGCCGCCTCCGCATTGGCGTACTCCCGGAGGTGCGACAGGTTCACCGCCCGGTACGCGCCACCGTACGTCACGAGTGCGTCAATGGCCGCCGGAAATGCCACCCGCAACAGCCAACGGAACGAACACCGCAATCCAGGGCACGCCCGCCCCGGCGGCCAGCAGGAGCGTCGCGCTGCGCCCGGTTTCCGGAGGTGTTCCGAACCAGCGCCAGCACGCCAATGGCCGCAACTCCAGCCACGGCGATGAGGCTGATGAGCAGCGCAACGCCAAGGAGTGCGCCGGCGAGGAGGTTGCGCGCGCGCCAGCGCTTCGGATCCGCCTCCGACAGAACCACGAGGAGGGCCGCAGCGAGGGGCAGCGTCGCCATGGGCTCTGTCAGGCCGCCACCCAGCGAGATGATGAACATGCTCGGAACCGCCGCGGCAACCATCCCGCCGAACACGGCGCCGCCCCGGAACCCGAGCCGATGCAGCGTCAGGCCACGAGCGACCGCGCCGCCGGCGACGCATGCGAGTCCCACGATCCACATCACGATCCAGGGGTTCGGCCAGGGAAGCGCGAGCTGCGCGGCGGCGCCAAGGACGTAGATCCCCGGCGGCTTGTGATCCCAGACGCCGGCGTAGGGCACGACGCCGTCCCGCACCCGCGCGGCAAACTCCGTGAAGACCGCTGCGTCGAAGGACGGGCCAACGAACAGCCCCGGGAGGAGAAGGAGCGCGGCAACGGCCGTGCTGTACAGGGTTGCGCGCTTCATCAAGGCTCGAAGATCACAGGTTGCCGGTCCTCTGTCATCGGTACTTCCGAGCGGTCGCGCATCGGCCTGGGCCACCCGATTCCGCTATGGTTCGCGCGCGGCGGCCAGCGGAATACTTATTCCATGCAACCGACCACGCAGGACGCATCATGCAACTGGCCCGGGTGACCCGACGCGCCTCGGATCCCATTCTCGCGGAAGCCGCGCGAGCCGGGACCATCGGCAGGGCCGCCCGCGCGATAGGGCTGGCCGCAGTCCTGGCGCTCGCAATCCTGAGCCTGTCACAGATGCTGCACGGCGGGTGGTGGCTCCAGGACGCCAACGGGTATTGGGAGGCCGCAATGCGGGTGCGCGCCGGCGCCCCCCTCTACCCAGCGGTTCCCAACGTCGACGCCTCTGACGTCTACAAGTACGCTCCCTGGTTCGCCTATGCATGGGTACCTCTGACATTCCTCCCCAAATCCGCCGCCATGGTCCTGTGGATCGCCGCTGAGCTCGCCGCCGTGCTTGCCTGCGCGCTTCCGGCCATCCGCGCAGGAACAGTTGCCGGCGTGGCGACCAGCCTCATCGCGATCTCACTGCTCCTGCCGGCGGCCGCGACGGGAAATGTTCAGCCCCTGGTGGTCGCCGCGCTCCTCTACGGGGTCGAGCGGACAACCGGTCCGCTCTGGATCGCCGCCACCGCGTCACTGAAGGCCATGCCGTTGGTGCTGGTGGCAGTCTATGTTGGCCGCCGCCAATGGCGGCGCGCGGCGATCACCATGGCCCTGACCGCCGCGCTGGTGGCTCCCATGCTCCTCTTCGACCTGTCGCACTATCCGCTGAGCGCCGGAGCGGCCACCGGCCCCATCAGCCAGCTTGCGATGTATGCCGCAGCGCTGGTCGCCGCGGGCATCTCCCTGCTGGTTGCTCGCGGACCCTACGGCTGGCTCGCGGCGTCGGTCGCAACCGTGCTGGCCGCACCCCGCTGG